>JBGAJR010000029.1:0-100825 GCA_044224815.1 Polyangiaceae bacterium | reverse complement strand
CGGTCGCTTCGCGGCCGAGGCGGTGCTCTCGGACTACCGTTCGACGCACCGGTCACGCCCGGTGGCTATCAGTGGCACTACCTCGACGCCCTGAGCGACGACGGCGAGACCGGGCTCGTCGTCATCGCGCTCGTCGGCTCTCCGTTCTCGTCGCGTTACGCGCGCGACCGAGCCCGCGCGCGCGCGGAGGGGGCGGAGCTACCATGCCCACTCGGCTACGCATCGCTCAACGTCGCGCTCTACACGCGTGATCGACTGTGGTCGTTCAACGAGCGCGCGCTCGAGCCGTCGGCGCGCGCCGCGGACGAAGTCCACTACGGGCGAAGCGTGCTCTCGTCGCGCGGAGGTGAGCTCACGCTGCGCCTCGACGAGCGCGAGACCCCCTTCGGAACGCTCGGTCGCGTCGTGCGCTCCGGTCGCGCGCTTCGCGGCACCGTGCGCTTTTCGCCCGAGCTCCTCGGCGCCGCTCCTTTTGCGCTCGACCACGCGGGGGCCCACACGTGGTGGCCGGTCGCGCCGCGCGGCCGCGTCGCGGTATCGCTCTCCGAGCCCGCGCTCTCGTTCCGCGGCACGGCGTATCACGACGTGAACTTCGGAGCCGAGCCGCTCGAGGACGCGTTCGCCGGGTGGTCGTGGGCGCGCGGCGCCACGGCGGACGGCCGCGCGGTCGTGACGTACTCGTCGACCGAAGTCAGCGGCGCGAGCCGGCAATTGGCGCTCGCGTTCGCGCCCTCGGGGATCACCGAGATCGACGGGATGGTGCCGCACGCGCTCGGCGGATCGCGATGGGGGCTCGATCTCCGCGTGGATGCGCCCAAAGACGCCGCGCCGCGCATCGTCCGCACGCTCGAAGATGGCCCGTTTTACGCGCGCAGCGTGGTCGAGGCGCACCTCTTCGGTGAGCGCGCCCTCATGGTCCACGAGTCGCTCTCGTGCCTCCGGTGGATGAAGGCTTGGGTGCGAGGCCTCGCGAGCTTCAAGACGGGGCGGGCCGCGTGATCGTCCTCGCCATCTCCCTCGCGCTTTCGCTCTCAGCGCTCGCGACGGCGCTCTATGCGTGGATGCGCGTGCGCGCCGCGGGAGGCGCGACGGGCGCCACGTCGACGCGCGACGTGCTGCTCCTTCGTCCCTGCGCGGGGAGCGACGCGTGGCTCGAGCGGGCGCTCATGTCTTCCGAAGTGGTGCTGCGCCATGCGCGGAGCGCCCGCGTTCGGTTCTTGATAGCGACGGGAGACGACGAAGCGCGTCCAGCCGCCGAACGCGTAGCGCGCGTGCTCGCGTCGCGCGGCGCGGATGCCGCCGTGCTCGTCACCGAGGCGCGCGGACCGAACCGGAAAGCGGACCAGATCGCGCGCGCGCTGGCGCTCGTGTCTGGCGCCTCGGACGAGCGAGTGATCGTCGCCGACGCCGACGTGGAGCTCGATGATGCGGTCACATCGGCGCTCCTCGTGGCGTCCGAGCGATCCGCGCTCGCGTGGGCGCCCCCGATCGAGGTGTCGGCGAGGACCTTCGGCGATCGGGTGAGCGGCGCCGTGCTCGATGCCTCGCTGCACGCGTTCTCCCTCTTGGGCCGGCTCGATCCGCGCGGCGTGGTGGGCAAGTGCTTCGTCGCGGCGCGCGCGACGCTCGACGCCGTCGACGCGGCGTCGCTTCGACATCACCTCGGCGAGGACATGGAGATCGGGCAGCGCCTCGCGGCGCGCGGCTCGGAGGCCCGCATGGTAACGGCGGCGGCGCGCTCGCTCGTCGCGGCGCGCGCGCTTGGCGCAGTGACCGAGCGCTATCGACGATGGCTCGTCGTGATCCGCGCACAGCGCCCGGCGCTCCTGGCCTCGTATCCGGTCCTCCTTGCCTCGTCGCCGCTCGCGATGGCCGCCGCCGTCGCGGCGCGCGAGCCACGAGCGCTCGCGGTGGCGGTCGTCGCCCGCATGAGCGTCGCCGCGCTCGCGCGACGCAGCGCGGGCCGCGCCTTCAGCTTGTCGAGCCTCGCCCTCGGTTTCTTCGCGGACGCCGTGCTTCTGGTGGCGTGGATCGGCGCGATCGCGTCACCGCGCGTCCGCTGGCGTGGCATCACGCTCGTGGCGCGCGCCGGTCACTTGGAGGTGGAGTCGTGACTGGGGAGGCGTCGCTCGTTCCCCTCGCGCGGCGCGGTGAGGCGCGCGAGGAGGCGCGTCATGAGCCCTGGAGCGTCGGGCGCGGTGCGTCCGAGGACCTGGGCCACGGGCTCGCCGGCCGGCTCCCCGAGGAGAGCGCGTTCGATGCGAGCGAGCTCCGCTTCCACGGCGCGCTCTTGCCGCGCGCGATCTTCGGCGAGATCGCGGGACGGCGCCTCGAGCGGCGTGCCGATCGACACGTAGAGCGTCGGCTTGGGCGTGCGGCCCATCTCGTAGCGGAGCGCGATGGGCAGCACGGCGGCGCCTTTGGCGAGGCGCGCGAGCTCTGCGCTCCCGCCCTTGAAGGCGAGGGGACGCGACGTGAGCGGCACCTCGCGACCCTGCGGGAAGATCCACACGAGGCGGCGCGGCTCGGCGAGAAGCTTCTTCGCGTAGCGGAGAGCGCGCGCACCGTCGGCCGGATCGTCGAGATCCACGCCGAACGCGCCCACGCCCGCGAAGAAGGGGAATTTGCGCAGGTTCGCGGCGTCCATCATCGCGTACGCGTCGGCGCGAACGACGCCCGTCGTGAGGAAGATCGCGACCAGCGGATCCCACCACGCGGTGTGATTGGCGACCACGATCACGGGGCCACGGGCGAGCGCGCCTTCGAGGTGCGCGAGGCCGAGCACGCGGACGGCTTCGAAGCTCGATCGCAGTCGGCGCTCCGCGTCCCACGAGAGGAGCCTGCCCACGAGCCGACCTTTGCGCGCGGGGATCATGCGCGCGCCTCGATTGCGCGGCGCTTCGGGAGGGCCAGACCATGAGCGAAGAGCTCACGCACGCGACGATTTACGTTCCGGTGGCCTTGGTCACGGCGCTCGCGATGGAGCTCTGGGCGGCCTTGCTTCACGGCAAGCTCTGGCACCGCTGGCTTTGGTTCGTGCACGTCTCGCATCACCGCGCGCGCGCGCCGGGTCAGCGCTTCGAGGCCAACGATGCGCTGAGCAGCACGCACGCCCCGGTGGCCATCGCGCTCATCCTCTTCGGCTGCCGCGCCGCGCCGAGCGTCCTGCGCGAGGTGGCGTTCGGCGTGGGGATCGGCATGTCGCTCTTCGGCGTGGCGTACCTCATCATGCACGACGGGCTCGTGCATCGCCGGCTGCCGGTGCGCTGGCTCCTCCGGTTCGGGTACGTGCGAGAGATCTATCGCGCTCATCTCATCCACCACACCGGGCGCGAAGGCCGCGCGCCTTACGGATTCTTCCTCGCGCCTTGGGAGCTCGCCCGCATCACGCGCTCGCGCTCCACGCCGAGCGAACGAGCCCCGCGCCCCAGCGCGTCGCCGTGATCGGCCCGATGCCGCGCCAAACTTTGCCCCACACCGCGGGGTGACGCGCCGCCGTGGTGCGGAGAAACTCGAGGAAGTCGCGCGGGCCCATCTCGTCGCGGAGGAGCGCGGCGTAGCGGTCCTCGCCCATCTCGGCGAGGGTCTGGAACGCGGCGTCCAAGAGCGCGTTGAGCGCGTCACCCGAGAACGCGCGCGACGCCATCATCTGCGCGAGCGCGCCGGTGAGCGCGTGGACGGGGCGGTCGTCGACGGCGACTCCGCGGGCCGCGCGCGCGCCGTCTTCGGCCACGCGGAGGACGCGCGTCGTCACCGGCGCGATGGACCGGAGCGCCGCGCCGAAGCCGCAGTACGTGAGCGGTGAGTGCCGCGCCGCCGCGTCGCCCACGAGCACGATGGGACCGGGCGGCGCCGCCGGCGCCGGCGAGAGGCGCGACCAGCCGGGAATGAGGCCGAACGTGGGGCGGAGGAGGCGCGCGTCGCCTTCCTTGTAGTCTGCAAGGGTCGTGAAGAAGCGCGCGTAGAGGTCGACGAGGCTCGGCCGCTCGTTCGCGTGCGCGTAGTAGAAGAGGTACACGGTGGTCTCGCCGGGGCGGCCCGGGAAGCCCTCCCACACGTGCTGGCGGCCGGCGTCCACGCCGTCGACCGTGGCGAGGATGTCCCCCACGTCGGCGCGCACCTCGCGCGGCCCGTCGCCTTCGCGAAAGCCGGTCATCACGCCGCCGACGGTGGGGCACACGAGATCGGCCGTCGCGAACGGGCTCGCCGCGCCGCGGGCGTCGATGAGCACGCGCGCCGTCAGGGCTCGGGTCTGCTCACCTTGGACGAACCCTACGCGGACGCGCCGATCGCTCGCCGTGTGACCGGTGACGCGCGCGTGATCGAGGTAGCGGACGCCGAGCGCCTCGCCGCGCGCCCGGCCGTGCTCGAGGAGCGCGCCGGCGTCGACGGCGCGATCGAGGACGCCGCGCACGCGGTGATCGCCGCCGCCGGCGAAGCGGCAGGTGCCGTACGCGTAGCGCGCCACGATGAGCGCCTGGAGCCCGGCGTCGTCGATGAATCCGCAGTCGACGAGGGCGCGGAGCTCGGCCTCGCTCGCGTTCCATTCGCGGTGCGCCGTCGCTGCGCGCGCGCGCTCGAGAACCGCGACGGAGAGCCCGCGCGCCGCGAGGACGGGCGCGAGGATCGAGTAGAGCCCTCCGCCCGCGAAGACGACGTCGACGTCGACCGCGTCGTCGTCGCGGGGCGTCGCGAGAGGGACGGCGTCCGCCGCGCGGAGCGTGGGGCGCGCGAGCCCGTCGAGGTGGAGGAGCCGCTCGACGAGCTCGTCTCCCCCCCGCTCCCGTACGAGGGAAAGCGCGCGCTCGCGTTCGCGCTCCTGGCTCACGGCGCCTCCGCGCACGCGGCCACGAGGAATCGCGTGGGCTCGAGCGGCGGCGCTTCGGCGAGGCGCCGCGTCCAAAAGCGCGCGCCGAGCGCGCGGACGAGGAGCCACAGCTTGCGCGGCTTGGAGACGACCGCGCGCCTGGTCACGGAGTCGAAGCCGCGGGCGGCGATCACGCGTCCGATGTCGGCGTAGATGAGGCGCGCGGCGCGGATCGAGGTGCGCACGTCACGTGGGAGGCAGCTGATCCCCTCGTCGGCGCGGCGATAGAGCTCGTCGGCGTGCGCGAGGAGGCGCTCGATCACGCGGCGGACGGCGGGCGAAGCTTCGGGGCGGGCGAGGAACGCGTCGGGATCGACGCCCTCGTCGCGGAGCCACGCGGCGGGGAGATACAAGCGTCCGCGCGCCGCGTCCTCCCCGACGTCACGCGCGATGTTGGTGAGCTGCATGGCGACGCCCAGGTCGCACGCGCGCGCGACGACGTTTGCCTCGCGCGGCCCCATGAGCACAGTCATGATCGCGCCCACGGTGCCGGCCACGCGGGCGGCGTACGCATGGACCTCGTCGAGGGTCTCGTAGCGCCGCGCCTCGAGATCCCAAACGAAGCCCTCGAGGAGGGCTTCGAGGAGCGGCATCGGGACCCGCTCCTTGCGGACCACGCGTGAGAGGGCGCGGTCCACGGCGTGCGCGTCGGGTCGGCCTTCGTAGACGCGGACGAGGCGCTCGCGGAGCGCGCGCACGGTGTCGAGCGACGCGTCCGGATCGGAGTCGACGGCGTCGTCGGCGATGCGGCAAAACGCGTAGATCACCGTGGCGGCGTCGCGAACGCGCGTCGGGAGGAGCCGCGCCGCGAGCGCGAAGCTCTTCGAGCCAGCCGCGAGGAGCGCGCGGCAGGTCTCGAGATCGCGCGCCTCGTCGTGCGTCTCCGCCGTCTCGGGCTTCATCGACGACGAGGCTTCAGGCTGCATCGACGCCCGGGAGGAGTGAGTCGAGGACGCGCGCCGACGAGAGCACGCCGGGGACGCCCGCGCCGGGGTGCGTTCCCGCGCCGACGAGGTAGAGGCCGGCGACCTCTTCGCTCTGGTTGTGCGGTCGGAAGTACGCGCTCTGCGTGAGCACCGGCTCGAGCCCGAAGGCCGCGCCGCGCTCGGAGAGGAGCTCCTCTTGGAAGTGGATCGGGGTCATGAGCTTGGAGGCGACCACGTGCTTCGAGAGACCCGGCAAGATCGAGCGCTCGAGCGCGGCCTCGATCGTCTTGCGGTAGGGTTCGGCTTGGGCGCGCCAGTCGACGCTCGCGGCGAGGTGCGGCACGGGCGAGAGCACGTAGAACGTCTCGCCGCCGGCGGGGGCGAGCGCCGGATCCGTCGCGGTGGGCCGGTGGAGGTACAGGCTGAAGTCTTCGGCGAGGACGTGCCGCTCGAAGATGTCGTCGAGGAGCTCCTTGTAGCGTGGGCCGAGGAGGATCGTGTGGTGCGCGACGTCCTCGTAGCGGCGATCGGTGCCGAAGTACCAGACGAAGAGGCTCATCGAGTAGCGCGCGCGCTCGAGCTTTCGATCGGTCCAGCGCTTTCGGTACTGCGCGGGCAAAAGGCGCCGGTACGTGTACGCCGAGTCGGCGTTGGACACGACGACGTCGGCCGCGATCGTCTCGCCGCCAGCCAACCGCACGCCCTGCACCTTGCCGGCGTCGACGAGGATCTCCTCGACCGTGGCGCCGTAGCGAACCATGCCGCCCTGGCCTTCGATCAGGTTGACGAGGCCGCGCACGAGCGCGCCGGTTCCGCCGATGGGGAAGTGGACGCCCCACTTTCGCTCCAAGAACGGAATGAGGCTGTAGATCGACGTCGTCTTGAACGGGTTGCCGCCCACGAGCAGCGGATGGAACGAGAGGACCTGGCGGAGCTTCTCGTTCTTGATGAACTTGGAGACGAGGCCGTAGACGGTTCGGTAGCTCTCGAGGCGCATCATCTCGGGGACGATCTTGGCCATGCTGGTCCACGAGCTGAACGGGACGTGGGCCAGACGCTCGAAGCCCACCTCGAAGATCGACTCGCTCATGGCCACGAACCGCTCATAACCGGCCACGTCCTCCGGGGAGAGCTCCGCGATTTGGGCGCGCATGCGCGCGGGGTCGCCCGAGTAGTCGAACGACGAGCCGTCGTGGAACCGGATTCGGTAGAACGGGTCTACCGGGCGCATGTCGATGTCATCCGACATCTTTCGCCCCGCGAGCTGCCAGAGCTCTTCGAAGAGGAATGGGGCGGTGATCACCGTGGGGCCGGCGTCGAACGTGTAGCCGTTCTCCTTGAAGACGCGGGCGCGACCGCCCGGCTGATCGTGCCGCTCGAGGACGGTGACGCGCCAGCCGCGCGCGCCGAGGCGCACGGCCGCCGCGAGGCCGCCAAAACCGCTGCCGATGATCACTGCGTGGCGCTTGGAGGAGGCTTGCATAGGGTCTGGCCGATCTGTATATGGTTCGCATAATCTAGGGTCAACCCATGGCCGATCGCGAAACATCCCAAGGGCGAGGCAAGGCGCCCGCCGAGGACGACGAGTCGGACCTCGTGACCGACGGCGCCGCCGCCTATCGGATCGCCACCGTCGCCGAGCGGACGGGCGTACCCGAGCCCACGCTCCGCGCGTGGGAGCGTCGCTACGGAATTCCGTCGCCGCCGCGTTCATCGTCGGGCTATCGCCGGTACGGCGAGGCGGACATCGCGCTCGTCTTGGAGATGCGCCGCTTGTGCGAGAGCGGAATGGCCGCGTCGGACGCCGCGCGCGTCCTTTCGGCGCGACGCGAGACCACCGGCGCGGAGGCCTCGGCGGAGGATCCGGGCTTCGATCCCTATGCAGCGAGCGTGCGCGCGATCGTGGCCGCCGTGGAGCGATTCGACGACGCGGGGCTCGACCTCGAGCTGCGGCGACTCCTCATGCTCGGTCCAGGGTCCGAGGCGTTCGAGCGAGTCGTTCGGCCGGTGCTCACCATCATCGGCGACAAGTGGCACGCCGGTGAGCTGAGCGTCGCGCAAGAGCACTTCGCGTCGCAGCGCATCGACACGCTCCTCCGGGATCTCTTGCAGCTCGCGCCCGGGGCGTCGTCTTCGTCGCGCGTGATCTTGGCGTCGTTCGCCGACGATGAGCACGAGCTCGGTCTCCTCGGGGCGGCGTTGCACCTCGCGGAGTGGGGGCTTCGTCCGGTGCTCCTCGGCGCGCGGACGCCGCCGGCAGCGATTCGTGGCGCGGTGGAAGCGCTCGCGCCGGCGCTCGTGGCGCTCTCCGTGACGGTGCCGCCCACGCGCGTTCGCGCGCGCGAGCTCGTCGATGAGTACCGCGCTGCGGCGGGTGAGGTTCCCATCATCGTGGGCGGTCCGGGCGTAGAGCCCATCGCCGATCTGGTGACCAAGCTCGGGCTCCACGTCGCGCCCGACGAGCCGTCGCGGCTTCGCGCGCTCGTGCGTCGCCTCGTGCGCCATGAGGGCGGCGGTGAAGGTTCGAAACGAAGCCCCAATCGAAAGCCAAGTCGGAGGTCTCGATGAGCAAGCGAGCGATGAGTGTGGTTCGTCGCGGGGTCGTCGCGGCTGGAATCGTGGGAGCGGTGTTGATGGCCGGGCCGATCGCGCGCGCGCTCCCCGGGCCGGGGGCCAAGCGTCCGGACGTGCGCCTCGACGACGCGTGGGATCGTTCGCTCACGTTGGGTCGCTACCGCGGCATGCCGACGCTCGTCGTCTACGAGGACAAGGACTCGGCCGAGGAGAACAAGGTGCTCAAGGCCGAGCTCAGCGAGCTCGCGAAGGGCGATCGCTACAAGAAGAAGATCGCCCTCGTCGCGGTGGCCGACGTGTCGTCGTACGACTACTGGCCGGTCCGCGGCTTCGTGAAGGACGCCATCCAAGCCGAGTCCCACAAGCAGGGGACGATCATCTACTGCGACTGGAAGGGCGCCGTGCGCCGCTCGCTCGACCTGCAGAAGGGCGTGAGCAACGTCGTCCTCTACGGCAAGAGCGACGAGGTCCTCTTCTCGCACGCCGGTCCGATGGACAAGGCGCGCCGCGCCGAGCTCATCGGGCTGCTTCGCCGCGAAGCCGGCGACTGATCCGCGCCGTCGGGCCTGTCCTCCCGACACCAAAATTCGTCCCAGGACACCCCCCGAACACCCGAGGGCAAAACAAAATGGGTCTGTGGCTTGCCACAGACCCATGTTTTCTCTGGGGGTCTCGCGCGGCGGGGCGGGGGATGAATTTTGGCACGCGTGGTGCTTCGAGGGCGCGGATGCGTCCACTCATTTTTACGTTCAAGCGCTTCGTTCTGATGGCGGGGCGTTGCGCAAGGAAGCTCGCCGCGTTTGCCGGGCTCACGCCCGCGCGGCTCGATGTCCTCTTGCGACTTCGCGCTGGTCCACGGTGGCAGAGCGAGCTCGTCCTCGACATGTGCGTTCATCCGTCGGTGATCTCGAAGATGCTCACGGCGCTCGAGCGGCTCGATCTCGTTCGTCGCTTCAAGGACCAGGTCGATCGCCGCCAGCGTGTGGTGTGGCTCACCGACCGCGCCGTCGCGTCCTTCAGCGATCTATGGGAGGCCGAGTTCCCCGATTCACCAGAGCTCGACATCCAAGGAACCGCCGAGCAGTCGCTCGCGACCCACTGGAACGAACGCGCCGAACGCGACGACCCCGCGTTCGCCATCAAAACGTTCGACCCTTGGGGCGATCGCGAAGGCTTCCTTCGTCGCATGCTGTCGACGGTGGCTCGCACCGACTACGAGTTCTGGGCGCCCGGGGACCGCGACCCAATCCCGCGTCGCGTCCCCGACTTCCCGGACGACGTACGCGGCGCAAAGACGACCGACCTCGCCCCGCTCGCGCGCGCGGTCGCGCCCTCTCGCCGCAAATTGCGCTGACCTCGGCGAAGCAAACCGCACGGAAGCGTCGCGCAGAACGGGCCGGTCGCGGCCGAGTCCGCAAAGTGCGAGGGGCTGCGTGCCGCTCTCGTCGAGAAACGGCAGTCGAAGGATCCACGTCTCTCCGTCGCGCCCCTCAGTATCGAAGGCTGATGCCGAGCCCCACGTTCTTGCCGGGTTCGACCACGAACTTCGACTCGTCCCATGTGGGGCTGCTGAGCGCGTGGGTGTGATTGTTCGAGACTCCGTAGCCTTCGGTCGGGACTCCGAAGAGGTTCTTGTCGAGCTTCTGGTTGCCGTTCTCGTCGTGCATCACGGAGATCGCGTAGACGCCTGGCGCGACGTTCTCGAACGCGCACCCGGTGACGCCCGCCGTGATCGGCACGCGCTTTTCGACCGTGCCGGTCGAGGCCTCCGGGAAGCCCGCGGCACCTCGGTAAAGCCTGCAGCCGAGCGCGCCCTTCTGGTTGCGGAACGTGCCGACGTTCACGAGGACCTTCGACGTCGGCGCCTCGTCAGCGAGCGCGAAGGCGCCGAAGCCCACGGTGAAGACGAGGGCGAGCGCGCCCTTGATCGAGGCATGTCGTGCGTTGCGATTCATGACGTCTCTCTCCCTTCGATCGACGCGCCTGCGCGCGCCGGCAGCGCAGCGTGCGCCGTTTGGTGCTTGGTCATTCCGTTCATCACGACGCCCATCATGCGGACGCGCCCCCAGCGCGGCAGAAACGAGAGCGAGAGCTCGAGGAAGCGCGCGAGAAAGCCCGGACGCACCGTGCCCCACCGCCCGAGCGCAGCGAGCGTGCCGCGCGCCACCTCGGTGGGCGACTGCGCCATCGACATCTGCATCGACGCGCGCGCCGCGAAGCCGCTGTGCACGGGGCCCGGCGCCGACGCGAGCACGTCGACACCGCGCGGGGCGAGCTCGAGCCGGAGCCCCTCAGCGAGCGATTGCACGAACGCCTTGGTCGCGGCGTAGTTCGCCGCGCGCGGCACGCCTTGAAAGGCGACGAGCGAGCTCATGAGCACGAGCCCGCCGCGTCCGCGCGCGACGAAGCGTCGACCGAACGCGTGCGAGAGGGCCGCCACCGCGCGGCAGTTGACGTCGATCATGCCGAGCTCGGGCGCGAGCTCCGACTCGAGGAACGGGCCCGACGTCCCGAACCCAGCCGCGGCGACGAGGAGCCCGACGTCGAGATCGCGCGTCGCCTCGATGAGCGCGTCGACCCCGGCGCGCTCCGCGAGGTCCACGGCGACGACGCGCGTGTCGATCGCGTGGCGCGACGAGAGCTCCGCCGCGAACGAATCGAGCACGTCGCGTCGTCGCGCCGCGAGTACGACGCTCACCCCCGCCGCGGCGAGCTCGACGGCGATCGCGCGCCCGATGCCGTCCGAGGCACCCGTGACGACGGCCCACGGGCCGTATCGCGCTTGGAGGCGCGACGTGGGCGCGCGAGACGAAAACTTCGTAGATTCGACCGCTTCTGTTGGCATGATGGTCATCAGTCAATTGGGCAAAAAAAAGGAGAACGTGGCGCTCAGGCCGCGGGTGCGTGACGCGCGGCTTTGAGGATCCGGTTCGCGAGGGCCTCGTCGTCGACGAGGCGCGCGAGCACGACGGCGCCGACCATCGTCGCCGCGAGGCGGAGCGCATCCTCGCTCAGGGCGCGCGCGGGCCGCTCCGGATGGAGCTTCTTCTCGACCAAGCCGAGCAAGCCGCGCGCGACCTCTGCGAAGGCCCGCCGGACGGGCGCGGGCTGGTGCGCGCCCTCCGAGCCGAGCGCGGCGACCACGCAGCCTTCCTCCGGATGCGCGACGTGCCCTTCGGAGAGGTAGCGGCGGAGCGTCTCGGCGAGCGGGAGGGCGTCGGCGAACGCGCCGTTCGACGTGTCGGACGCGGCGGACATCACAGCCTCGGCCACGAGCGCGTCGCGGTCGCGGAAGTAACCGTAAAACCCGCCGTGCGTGAGACCCGCGCGCTTCATGAGCGCGGGGATGCTCACCCCCGAGAGCCCGTCCCGCCGGAGCGCCGTCGCGGCGGCGCGAACGATGCGCTCCCGCACTTCGGCCTTGTGGCTCTCCGGATATCGCATGACGATCATAATGCCATAGCGAGGCCACCGGTCAAGGCACACTCGAGATCCGCATCAGCCTGACGCGTGGCCGTCACCCACGCGCTCGCACGATGCCGTATGCATGCGCCATGGATGAACGCTTGCTCCGCGCGCCGGGGGCGCGCGCCGAACACGTGAACGTTTCCCATTCCCACGGCACCGCCGCTGCGCCGAAGGGCCGCTTCGTCGACGGCCGCGCAACCAACGAGCGGCTGATGCGGCACGATCCGCCGCGCACCACGCTCGATGGTCTCGTGAACCGCCCAGATTGGTGAGCCCGAGCGCGCCGCGCTGACTCCGAGCGCCCCGCTCAGCCGAAGTGAACGGCCGAGAGGCGCACGCCCCAAACCGCGCCGTTGTATGGCACCGAGCCGATGTCCGCGCCGGCCGCGCCGGCGGCGACCATGAGCGGGATCAAGTGCTCTTCGCGCGGGTGCGCGAGGCGCGCCGAGGGCGCCGCCGTCCACGCGGCGAGGCGGGCGTCGCGCTCTTTGGCTGGGGCCGTGGCCGTCTCCCGGAGCCACGCGTCGAACGTCTCTGCGACGGGCAGCGCGCGCGGATCACGGAACGCCCGGAGGTTGTGGAACGTCATGCCGCTGGCCACGATGAAGACGCCCTCGTCGCGGAGCGGTGCCAGCGCCGCACCAATGGCGAGGTGCTCTTTGGGATCGAGCCCGGCCTTGAGCGAGAGCTGCACCGTCGGCACGTCCGCGTTGGGGTAGGTGAGCTTCAAGGGCACGAAGGTCCCGTGATCGAAGCCGCGCTTCGGATCTTCAGCGCTCGCGATCCCGGCCTTGCCGAGGAGCTCACGCACGCGCGCCGCGACCGTCGGCGCGCCGGGCGCCGGCCACGTGATGGAGTACGACTCGGGCGGGAAGCCGTAATAGTCGTAGAGCATCGGCGGCCGCTCCGACGTCATCACCGTCGGGACCTTCTCCTCCCAGTGCGCCGAGATCACGAGGAGCGCCTTGGGCGGCGTTTTGGGGAGCTTGGCCACGCTCTCCAAGTAGCTCGTGAGCTCCTTGGTCTCCTTGGCCGCCATGCCGAGATCGACCCACGGCCACGGCCCGCCGCCGTGCGGCATGAAGACGACCGGCATGCGCTCGTCCGAGCCCCCCGTCTTCTTGGCTTCTTGCGACGCCGCCGGCGCACCGCCCGCGCTCGCCGCGCCTTCGCCCGCCGCGTGGATGGCCACCGCGCCCGCGCCCGCCGCGAGCCCTGCCGCCAAAACCCCGCGCCGCGTCATGCCCTGATCGTGCTCGTTTGCCATGTTGAACACCTTCGACGCTCCACTATGAGCATGCCGCGGTGTTGCTGTAAGGCCAAGAATCGCCCAAGACCTTTGCGCCCCCGCAACGGCCGGGCCGGCCGCCGTCAAATCCCCCGCATCGTCTCGGCCATCATCCAGTCGACGACCTTCTTCAGGTCGGCGGTCTTCTCGAAGACCTCGATCTGGCGATGCGCGCTCGTGCCCTCGCGCGCGATGGTGCGCACGTGCTCGAGGTACTTCTCGGTGCCGAAGATGCTCGTGGCCTCGCTCACGAAGTCGATCATCTCGTCGATGAGCTCGGCGAAGGGCCGCTCTTCCTTGCGTCCGAAGTCGATCATCTTGGCGTTGGCACCAAACCGGAGCGCGCGCCACTTGTTCTCCTCGATGAGGCTGCGCGAGTAGCTGCGCCACGCCGTGTTGCGGCGGTACATCAAGTAGAGCTTGCCCATCAGCGACTGGATGAGCGCGACGATGGCCACCGTGTCCTTCATGGACGTCGGCATGTCGCAGATGCGGACCTCGACGGTGTCGTAGATGTGGTGCGGACGAACGTCCCACCAGATGCGCTTGGCGTCGTCGATGCAGCCCGTCTTCACGAGGATGTCGACGTGGTTCTTGAACTGCTGGACGCTCTCGAACTCGTCGGGGATGCCCGTGCGCGGGAAGCGCTTGAAGATCTGGGTGCGCGTGCTCATGAGGCCCGTCCGCCGGCCCATCCAAAACGGAGAGCTCGTGGTGAGCGCCAAGAGGTGGGGCAGGAAGTAGCGGACTTGGTTGGCCAGCGCGACGGCGGTCTCCTTGTCCTTGATCCCAACGTGCACGTGGAGACCGAAGATCAGGTTGGCGCGCGCCACGTCCTGCATGTCGTTGACGATGCCGTGGTACCGCGCCTGATCGGTGATGTCCTGGAGCTTCCAGTCGCTGAAGGGGTGCGTCGACGCGGCGACGACGCAGAGGTTTCCGCGCTGCGCCAAGCGATTGAGCTCGCCGCGCATCTCCACGAGCTCCTGCTCGGCGGCCGCGACGTCCTTGCACACGGTCGTGCCGACCTCGACCACCGACTGGTGGAGCTCGGCGCGCACGCGCTCGCGCAAGACGGACTTGCCGTCTTCGAGCAAGCGACTGATGTACGAGCGCAGATCCCGCGATTCGGGATCGACGATTTGGTACTCCTCTTCGACCCCGAGCGTGAACTGTCCGTCGATCATGACTTGCCCCCTGCCCCTGTTGCCCCGGTCGCGGCCACCACGTCGGCCGGTCGCGCCTTCTTGTCGGTCGCGAGCCAGCGGCGGAACGTGCCGCCGCCGTCGTTCTGTCGCCCGTCGCGCGCGGCCTTGATCACGAACGCGGCCATCGCGTCGACGCACATGTGGAAGTGCTTGGGCAGGATCGAATTGACGTCCATGTCCGGCGCCGGGTTCGTGAAGTCGATGGCGTAGGGGACGCCGTCCCGCACCGCGAACTCCACCGAGTTCATGTCGTAGCCGAGCGACTGGTTGATGGCCCACGCGTCGTCGAGGACGCGGTTCTCGAGCGCCTTGGGCATGAAGCCCTCGGCCTCGATGTAGCGGCGGCGCTTGGGATCGTACTTGATGGGGAGGATGAAGTTCTTCCCCACGCAGATGCAGCGCACGTACTCCTCGAACTCGATGCCTTCTTGGAGCGTCATGACCAGCGTGTCGCTCGCGTTGTACGCGGCGAAGAGCTGGTCCATGTTCTCGACGCGGGTCACGTGCTTCCAGCCGCCGCCGTCGGCGGGCTTCAAGAACGCGGGGAAGCGCACGTAGTCGGCGATGCCTTGCCAGTCGATCGGGTAGGTGAGGTTCCGGAGCGACCGCTTGGGATCGATCGACGGGATGTACGACCGCGAGGGCAGCATCACCGTGCGCGGGACGGCGACGCCGAGCTTGGCGGCGAGCGAGTAGCCGAAGAACTTGTCGTCCGAGCTCCACCAGAACGGATCGTTGATGACGAAGGTCCCAGCGAGCGCCGCCGCCTTGAGGTGCATCCGGTAGTACGGAACCTCGTGGCTCAATCGATCGACGATGACGCTGTAGTCGGGAGCGAGCTCGTGCGCGCGTGTGCCTCCGAGCTTGATGAAATCGGCCCGGAACCCCGGCGTCTCGTTCACCTTGGCGATGAACGCCTGCGGGAACGACTCCTCCATGCCCACGATGATTCCGATGCGCGTCGTCACGGCGATACCCTCTCCCAACTGCGGCGCGCCTCGCACCGGCTGATGAGCGGGCGAGGGCGCGGGAAGGAGAGCCATATCACGCCTCCCGCGCCCTCGTGGACCGAGGTTTTTCGGGCTCTCGGCGCGCCCGCCGGCCCGTCACCGATCGGTCACCCGACGGCCATGTACATCGGATCAGTCTTCCCGCCGGCGCCCCCGCGGACGGCGGGCTTGGTCCACGTTTGCCCGGCGAACGGTGGGTCCACGGGCGCGTCGGTGAGGACGTTGGCCAAGGTGCTCATGACGTAGACCCCGACGCCGAGGACCACGTCGAGCGCCTCGGCCTCGCCGAAGCCGGCCGCGGTGAACATCTCCCACGTCGCGGCGTCGACGCGCCCTTTGCCGTTGTAGACGGCGAGGGTGAAGCGCCGGAGCGCCTCGAGGCGCGGGTCGGGCTGCGGCGCACCGGCCCGCAGAGCCGCCACGACCGGCGCGAGCTCGGGCGTCCGGAGGAGGAGCGCCGAGTGCATCGCCATGCAGTAGTGGCACTCGTTCTCGAACGCGACGGTGAGGGCGACGACCTCGCGCTCGACGCGCGAGAGCGACGAGCGATCGAACGACGCGAACCCGGCGAAGAGGCTCTTCAAGAGCTCCGGTGAGCGCGCGGCGCGGGCGACGGGCGAGGGGAGGAACCCGAACTGGGCGGCCGAGCCGCGGAGGAGCGGACGGGCGGCCTCGGGGGCGGTCTCGGCGGTGAGAGGGGCGAAGCGGGCTTCTTTCATGGGCGGTCTCCTTGGATGATTGTCAATGCAACTATGTGGTTTCAAAAACTCCGGATGAAGCTCGGGAGGCGCCTCACCCGGCGAGGTTCTGGAACATCGTGCGGAGCGCGGCGCGCGTCACGACGAGGTCGCGCTCGTCGATGCCGGCCACCATGGCCTCGACGATGCGCTTGGCGATGGGGACGAGCTTCTTCTCGAGCTCGCGCCCGCGCCGCGTGAGGTGCACGTTCTTCACGCGTCCATCTTGTTTGTCGGCGCGCCGCTCGACGTAGCCGCGGGCCTCCATCACGTCGACGATGCGGCTCATGGTCGGCCGATCGCGGAAGGTGGCGTCGGAGATCTCGCCCTGCGATCGCCCGTCGCGCTCCCAGAGGCGAATCAAGACGGCCCACTGCTCGGGGGTCACCTCCTCGCCGGCCTCGTGGAACGCCCGATAGAGCTCGTTGCGGCTCGCCTGGTACACGCGGTGAATCCAAAAGCCGATGGCGTTGTCCACCACGACCCCGCGCTCGGAGAACTGATCCTTCACGAGGGAGAAGGTAGCTCGGGGCATATAGTTGTCAATGCATCTAAATGCGATTCTGAGCCGCGCGGTGGCGCGCCGCTCGCCTCAGACGTGGCGCGCGGCGTCCGCCGGTCGCGCGCTCGTGACCTCGGGCCGCCAGCGAAAGCGCGGCTCCACCGAGCCCTCGCACGCATCCGCGATGAGCGCGCCCAAGAGCGGCGCAAATTTGAACGCGTGACCCGATCCGCCCGTCGCGACGACGCGCGTCGGCACCTCGGGGTCGGGCGCGACCCAAAGATCGCCGTCGTGGGTGTCGCCGTAGACGCAGATGCGGGTCGATACGATCGGCGCGTCGCCGAGCGCGGGGAAAGCTTCGCGCAGCGGTCGCCGCACTTCGTCCTCTTCTTCGGGCCGCATGGCCCGCGCGATCTCGTCGCCCGGATGCACGACGCGCCCGCGCGAGTGGCTGGCCGCTTTGAGGACGCCGCTCTTCGGGTGCGTGGGAAAGCCGTAGAGGCCGGTCTCGGAGATGTCGGCGCCGAAGACGCGGAACGTAGGCTCGCGGAACGTGTCGTCCGGCGGCGTAAGGTGCAGCACCGGGTGCCCCGTCGAGCGAAACGCGCCCGCGAGCGTCGGGAGCACGTGCGGCACCCACGCGCCGAGCGCGTACACCACGAGATCGGCAGCGATGCGATCGCCGCCGCGCGTCGTGACGTGCGTCACGCGCCCGTTCGATGCGACGTCGCCGGTGATCTCCACGCGCTCGCGGACGACGACGCCGCGGTCGGCGGCGAGTTTCACGAGCGCCGTGACGACGGCGCCGCTCTCCGCGTACCCGCCGAGCGGGTTCGCGTAACCGTCGACGTAGGCCGGGCCGAACATCGGAAAGCGCGCCCGAAGCTCTGCGCCTTCGAGGCGCTCCAAGCGGTGACCGCGTCCGGAGAGCATCTGGAAGCTGTCGTGCTCGAAGCCGCCCTCGGCCATGGGGCGGCGGCATACGAACATGACGCCCGTCGGGTGATAGAGCCCCGCGCACGGCCCGGCGTTCCAGTCGTGCCAGCCCGCGAACGCGCGCTCCATCAATCCCGTGTAGAGCGCATCTTTCCCGTAGTCGGCCCGAATGACCTTGCTGATGTCGGTCGACTCGGCGAGCGGGTGCGGTATTGGCCCCGGATCGACGAGCGTGACCTCACAGCCGCGCGCCCGAAGCTCGAGCGCAGCCGTGACGCCGAAGATCCCCGCGCCGGCGACGACTGTCCGCAACATGTCGTCAAGCGGCGCGGCCGGACCAGGACGGCGGACCGGAGAGGAACTCGTCGACGTCCATCTCGGGCGTCTCGAGCGGCACGAGCTCGCGCTGCGCCGCGATGGCGTTGAAGCGGTGCGTGAGCCAGCCGGGGATGAAGAGCGCGAACGTCCGCGCGAGGCGCCCCGGATCGTTCAGGCTCTTGATCATGCGCTCGTAGAGCTCGTCGCCGTACTGCGCCTTGAACTTGTCGGCATGCTCCGGGATCTGCACCCAAGCCATGACGCCGGGCTTGTCGGCTTCGGGGTGGAACTGCGTCCCCTCGATGCCGGGCGCGAACTTGAACGCGAGCGCAGCGCGTCCTTTGTCGGGGCCGTTCTCGCGCGACTCGTGCGCGGTCATCTCGCCGCCGAGCTCGCGGAGGCGCTCGGCGTTCGGCTCCACGGCCTGCCACCAGCGGTGCTCCCACGTGAAGAGACGATCTTCGAACGGGCGGAGGTAGTCGACCTTCTGTCCGACCGTCGTCGTGTACGCGGGCATGAGACCGAAGCGGAGCGTGTCGCGCTTGGTCATCGCGGCCACGCCGAAGTGGATGACGGCGATCTCGAACGAGTGGCACACGACCAGCATCTTGGGCGCCGTGTCGGGGCGCTTCACGTTCTCGCCGTGCATGCGATCGAGGAACTTGCGGTAGCCGACGCCCCACGGATCCTCCAGCCCGTCGAAGGGCGAGCCGGGGCCGCCCGACGAGAGCACGAGATCGTAATCGCCGGTCGGAAGCTCGCCGAGGTTGCGCGGCTGGACTTCGTGACGGTGGAGCTCGAGGCCGGGGTTCTTCTTGTGAACGCGGGATTCGAAGCGGTCGAGGAGGCGGCGGAAGCAACGCATCGCCTGGTTGGCGACGCCGTTGTTCATGTCGACGAGACAAATGCGGAGGGCGGACATGAGTCTCTCGATCTTAGTCGGCGCGCCCCTCTCCCGGGAGGATCTTTCGACGTATCGCCGCGTGGCGCCTTCGTGCTGAAATGTGGCTACCTCGACATCCATGGAACGCGATCGCCGCTCGACGAAGACCAAGATCCCCGCCGCTGCACCCGCTTCGTCACGCAGCCCCACCTCGAGCCGCGGTCCCGCTTCCGCTCGCGCGCCCCAATCGGTCCGGGTCCCGGCCGTGCCAGCCGCCGACTCGCCGGAGCGCCCCGAGCGCCGCTCGCCCAACCGCATCAAGGCCGGCCCGCTTCCGATCGTCGATCGCCTCAAGGCCGACGCGCGGTTCACCGGGCGCGGCGTCGTGTCGGCGTTCCTCGACTCCGGGTTCTACGCGCACCCGGATCTCACGACGCCCTACTCGCGCATCCACGCCTACCAGGACCTCTTGTGGTTCAAAGACGGCGTCGACCACCTGAAGCACAGCGACGCCTCGTCGTGGCACGGGATGATGTCGACCGTCGTCGCGGCCGGAAACGGCGCGCTCTCCGGCGGGCGCTTCCGCTCGCTCGCGCCCGACCTCGGGCTCGTGCTCGTGAAGGTCGGCAACATGTCGCGCGTCCTCCACCACGACATCGCGCGCGGCATCGAGTGGGTGCTCACCAACCGCGCGCGCTACGACATCCGCATCCTCAACATCTCGTGCGGCGGTGACTACGAGGCGAGCTACCTCGACGACGTGATCTCGCGCTTCGCCGAGGCTGCCATCCGCGCCGGCATCGTCGTCGTGGCCGCGGCCGGCAACGCCGGTCACTCCGGCCCGGGCAACATCGTCCCTCCGGCGAGCGTGCCCGCGGTCATCACCGTCGGCGGCATCGACGACGCGGGCAACCCGCACTTGGGGCGCGTCACCGCGTATCGCTCGTCGTACGGCGCGACGATCGACGGCATCGCCAAGCCCGAGGTCGTCACGCTCGCCGATTGGCTCCCGGCGCCGATCCTCCCCGACACGCCGACGCACAAGCAGGTCGCGCTCCTCGCCAGGCTCGACAAGGCCAAGGACGACGAGCTCGGCGGCATCGTCGACAAGCACCGCGGCGTCTTCGCGCCGCTCGACGAGGCGCGTCACCAGCCGCCGTACTTGATTCGTCAGATCGTGGCCGCCGCGCTCCGCGATCACAACGTCATCAACGAGCACTACAAGATGGTCGACGGGACGAGCTTCGCGGCGCCGATCGTGGCCAGCGTGGTCGCGCAGATGCTCGAGGCCAACCCGGATTTGAAGCCGCACGAGGTCAAACGAATCCTCATCGACACCGCGCAGCGCGTCTCGGGCGTCGATCACGATCGCCAGGGCTGGGGCGCCGTGCAGCCGGGCGCCGCCGTGGCGCGCGCCCTCGAGACCCGCAAGCGCTGACCGCGCCCGTGGGGCTCACGGCTCGTCGCAGTTCTGGCCGCAGAAGTTCGCGAGCGGCGGGATCGTGTCGACGTTCTCGGGCGCGGCCTTGATGGCCGTCGCGCACGCGTCGGCCTCGGTCGCGCACTTGCCATCGACGATCATCGACACGACGGCGTGGCGCGGACCTTCCGGGCACGCGCAGCAATGGGGAGCGCACTCCGACGTGAGCGACGCCGCGTCTCCAGGCTGCTTCTGACCGAACGTTCCCGCGGCGGGCGTGCAGGCGCCGTTCTGCTGGAACATGCTGATCGTGCCGCGCGCCGGACCCGAGCCCGAGCCCGCCACGTGCTGCGTGGAGAAGCCGCCGGGCGCGGTGTAGATCGAGTTTCCGAACGCGAAGCCGGGGCTCTTCTTGCCGCCGTCCGGAGCGTCACCGGTGCACGTCGTCGACGCCGTGGCGTCGGCGCTGGAGCCGGCGTCGCTCGCGGCGTCCGCGCCCGACGCCGCCGGCGTCGAGCTCGAGCTGCTCGAGCAAGCGGCCGTCATGGCCACCGTGGCCGCGAGCACGAAGAACTTTTGCCCCATCGACGCCTCCTCCGCGCCGTTCGCCGACGCGCTCTCCGAGGTTCGCAGGCCGCGCGCCGCCCGTCCATTTCTCTCGACGGTGATGCCCGTCCGAGTAGCGTGCGCGCCGATGACGACGGCGAGCACGCACCCGCACCCCCACGAAGGGCACCCGCGCGGCCTCTACACGCTCTTTGGGGCCGAGGCCTGGGAGCGCTTCTCGTACTACGGGATGCGCGCGCTCCTCGTCCTCTACATGGTCAACCACCTGAAGCTCCCGCGCGCCGACGCGCTCCAGGTGTATGCATTCTACACGGGCCTCGTCTACCTCACGCCGATCGCCGGCGGCATCATCGCCGATCGCTTGCTGGGGCGGCGCAAGGCCGTCCTCATCGGCGGGCTCGTGATGGCGCTCGGCCACCTCGCCATGGCGTTCGAGTCGCTCCTCTATCCGGCACTCGGCCTCCTCATCGTCGGCAACGGCTTCTTCAAGCCGAACATCTCGACGATCGTGGGAGGTCTCTACGAGGAGGGCGATCCGCGTCGCGACGGCGGCTTCACCATCTTCTACATGGGCATCAACCTCGGCGCGTTCTTCTCGCCGATCGTGTGCGGCAACCTCGGCGAGCTCGTCTCGTGGCACTGGGGCTTCTCGGCGGCGGCGGTGGGCATGATGGCAGGGCTCGCGCAGTTCGTGCTCGGACAGCGGCACCTTGCCGGCGTGGGCCTCCCGCCCAAGGCGCCGGCCGGCGCGCAGACGCTCGCGCGTCGCGACTACGTCGATGTCCTCGTTTGGGTGGTCGGCGCCTCGGTGCTCGTCTTCGTCCTTCTTGCCGCAGGTCGCGCGATCGCGCCCGCGTTCGCGCGCGTCCCGGGCGCCGCCAAGATCGCGCTCGCCCTCGCCGCCACGGCGGGCGTGCTCGTTCAGCTCTATCGCGGCGCGAATCGCGAGGAGGCGCAGCGCATCACGGTCATCGTCGTCTTGTGCCTCTTCAACATCTTCTTCTGGATGGGGTTCGAGCAGGGCGGCGGCACGCTCGCGCTCTTCGCCGACGAGCAGACGGATCGCAAGCTCTCCGGCATCGGCGTCATCTTCGTCGCCGTCCTCGTGGCGCTCGGCGCGGTGAACATCTACCGCGACACCCGCGAGGAGCGGAGCGGTCGTCCTTTGTGGCTCGCGCTCACCGGCCTCTTCGGCGTGACGGCCGTCGGCCTCACTGGCTACGGCGCGTACCTGATCGTCATGCAGCGCACGATGATCGTCGCCTCGTCGCAGTTTCAGGCCATCAACCCGCTCATCATCGTGGTCCTCGCGCCCACCTTCTCGCGCCTCTGGGAGCGCCTCGACTCAGGCCGCTTCCGAACGTCGACGCCCACCAAGATGGCGCTCGGCATGATCATCCTCGGCGTCGGCTTCATGGTGATGGCCGTCGGCAACGAGCTTGCCAAGAAGGGCCCGGTGAGCCCGGCGTGGCTGTCCGGCGTCTTCTCGATCCACACCATCGGCGAGCTTTGCCTCTCGCCGATCGGCCTCTCGATGGTGACCAAGCTCGCGCCCGCGCGCGTGCAGTCGCTCGCGATGGGCCTCTGGTTCTTCTCTTCGGCGGTGGCGAACTACCTGGCCGGCACGCTCGAGTCGATGCTCGAGTCGGCGCACGTTCCGATCTACGGCTTCCTCATCGGCGCGTCGCTCGTCCCCGCCGTGCTCCTCTTTGCCCTCGGCCCGCTCCTCAAACGCTGGATGCACGGCCGCGCTTGAGCGCGGGGCGCGTCACGCTCAGCCGCTCTCTTTGATGCGGATGCGCGTCTCGCTCTCGGCGGCGAACGGCATCGGCACGCCGCTCATCGTGCTCTTGTGCGCGCGGCACGTGCCGCGCGCGCGCGCGATGGCGTCGAACTCCACGAGGCCGCAGCGGCTGCAGATCACCAGCTCGGTGCCGTACGCCTCGGGGTGGGCCATGAAGTCGGCCGCCCACAAGCTGAGGACGCGATCGCGGAGGCGCATGCGCGCGTACGCGACGGGCATGAAGCCCCGGGCGTCGCCCTCGGAGTCTTCGCAGGGCGTCAGCGCGCCCTCGCGGATCATTTTCCACGCCGACGTGGCGGCGGAGCGACCGTCCATCGAGAGGCGCAGCGCACCGATGAGCGATTGGCGCGCGTCGTTCAAGACTTGGAACACGCGCGGCTCAAGCACGGTGACGTTGGCGCGAGGCGGCGTCGACGCGGGAGCCGCCGCGGGGTTCACGTCGTCGGCGATCTTGGTGACCGGGGCGTAGCTCGACACCAGCCACTTCGCGAGCGCGGCCTTGTCCCAGAAGAGCGCGCCGTTCGCGAACTCGAGCATCCCCCGGCGAGCCGCGCGCAGCATCGACTCGACGCCGTCGCTCCCGGGGAAGGTGAGGATGGTGGACGGGGCGTTGCGGAGCGGTGCAGCCGACATGACCCGTGTCGATGCAGCGCGCATACCAGCCGGAAATGCCCGAAATCCCGTGGGCAGAAGGGGCCGCGAGCGCCAAGAATCCGGCGCTGCGCCATGCCCGGGCCTGCTCGGGTGCGAGGTGGACGGACGAGGTCCCGGCCGGCGTGCACACGTGGCCGGCCTCGCGCTCAGAGTCGCGCGAGGCCGAGCCAGCGGCCCTCGGCGCTCGGGACGAAGCCTTGGGCGCGCGGCCCCAAGACGGCGACCTGGTCTTCGTACCAGAGGGGAATCAGCACACACGTCTCGCGGAGGCGCGCCTCGAGGTCGGCGTAGGCGCGCGTGCGCACCGCGGGGTCGACGGTCGACGCGCCCCGATCGAGGAGGGCGTCCACGATCGGGTCGCGCACTCGCCCGCGGTTCACCCCGGCCGGCGGAATCGATGTAGAGTGCAAGAATAGCCGGAGCACGTTGGGCTCCGTGAGCTCCGGCATGTTGAGGATGGCGGCGTCGAACTCGCCGGCGGTGAGACGCGCGAGGAGCGTCCCGAGCTCGAGCGCGCTCACGGTGGCGTCGGCCCCGACGTCGCCGAGCTCCTGCGCCACCGTCCGCGCGACCGAGAGGCGCAAGCGGTCCGGCGTGGTGAGGAGCGTGAAGTGGAGCGCGCCGCCGGTAGCGGCGAGGGCCGCGCGCGCGCCCGCGAGATCGCGCACCCGCGGCGGGCTCGGATCCCCGGCGACGAGCGCGGGCGGCAGCGTGCCCCGCGCGGGTGCGGCCGCGCCGGCGAGAAGGCCGCGCGTCAGGGCTTCGCGATCGATCGCGAGATCGACCGCGCGGCGCGCCTCCACGCGATCGAACGGCGGCCGATCGGTGCGGAGGAGGACGTAGGTGACGTTGGCGCCCGGGCGACGCACCACGTGCAAGGCCGGCTCACGCTCGAGCGCGGGGAGGAGCGTCGGCGAGATCACGTTGACCGCCGCGTCGGCGCGGCCGGCCACCAAGCGAAGCGCGCGCGCGTTCTCGTCACGCACCGTGCGCACGTCGACGGGGCGCGATGCCGCGAGCGGGCCGCCGCTCGCCGGGGCGAGGTGCACCGCGCCGCCTTCGCTCGCGAGCGCGCGGTAGGGACCGAGCCCGTCGAGTCGGCCGTCGGGCCGGGGAGGGGACGTCGCCTCGTCCGCGCGCAGAATCGGAACCTCGAGATCACTCAGGATCGTGGCGTGCGGGTGCTTGAGGCGAACGACGAGCGACAGGGGACCCGTCTCCTCGACCGACGCGATGGGGTCGACGACGCGCGCGCTCCGCACGCCGAGCCGCGGATCGCCCCACGCCCGGAGCGTGGCCACGACGTCGCGCGCGCCGAGCGGTGCGCCGGAGTGGAAGCGGAGCCCGGGCTTGAGCGTTACTTCGAGCGTGGTGGGATCGCGGAGCTCGAGCCGTTCGGCGACGTACGGCTTGGGGGCGAGCGTGTCTTCGTCGAGGCGCGTGAGCCCGGCGTGGAGGAGCCGGGTGATGCGGTGCGAGACCGAGTCCACCGCGTACCTGGGATCGAGGGTCTCGGGCTCGCTCGAGACGAGGATCTCGAGCGGACGCTCCCGTTCGGGGCGCGCATCCTCGCGGCGACAGCCGGTTGTAGACAGCGCGGCCGTCATGGCCAGGCCGATCACGAGGCTTCGCGCTCGCGCTTTCGCTCGCCCCGGAGCTTGGGTATGCATTCGCCCGTGAAGTCCCTCGGCACGCTCGCCCTGTCCATCGCGCTCGCCCTCTCGCTCGGCCTCGCCGCACGGCCCGCCGGGGCCGACGCGCCGCCGGCCGTCCCGGCCGCCGAGGCCCGGGCTCCCGAGATCGAGGCCGCGGTTCACGCGCTCGTGTCCGATCGCTCCTTCAAGGACGCCAAGATCGGAATCTCGATCGTCGACGTCGAGACGGGTCGGGTGTTGGCCGCGCACGACGAGCATGTCCCGCTGAATCCTGCCTCCAACGCCAAGGTGTACACGGCCGGCGCGGCGCTTGCGACTCTTCATGGCGATCACCGCTACGAGACGACGCTGTCCGGCACGCTGAAGGGGGGCGAGATCACCGGGCCGATCGTCCTCCGCGGCACCGGCGATCCGTCGCTCGCGACGGCCGATCTCACGCATATGGTGGCCGATCTCCACGCCATGGGCGTGCGCCGCGTCGCGGGCGACGTGCTGGTCGATCAGCGCGCGTTCGACGAGCAGGTCGTGCCGCCCGCGTTCGAGCAGCAGCCGAGCGAGTGGGCGAGCTTCCGCGCGCCGGTGAGCGCCGTCGCCCTCAACGAAAACACGGTCACGATGACCGTTCGTCCTGGCGCCGAGGGCGCGCCGGCCACCGTCTCCTTCGATCCGCCGGGCTTCGTCGACATGGAGGGCACCGTCACGACGTCGGGCGAAGGGGCCGACGGCGTGGGCCTCGTGCTCGCCGGGAGCGGTCAGCGTCTCTCGGCCAAGGTCTCGGGCAAGGTCGGCGTCGACGCGCGCGTCGTGCGCTTCACGCGCCGCGTCGACGACCCCACGCTGCTCGCCGGCTACGCGCTCAAGTCGGAGCTCGATCGCGCGGGCATCAAAGTTTCGGGTGAAGTGAAGGCCGGCTCGGCGAAAGGCGCCGTCCTCGCGCGCCACGTCTCGGAGCCGCTCTCGTCGCTCCTCTATTCGGTCGGCAAGAACAGCGACAATTTCTACGCCGAGATGATCTTCAAGACGATGGGCGGCGAGGTGAAGAAGCGCCCCGCGCGCCACGCCGACGCGGCGGAGGTCGTCAAAGAGTGGGTCACCAAGGTCGGCGCGTTCGAGCAGGGCATGGTGATCAAGAACGGCTCCGGCCTCTTCGACGCCAACCGCGCGACGGCCTCGAGCATGACCACCGTGCTACGTGCAGTCTACAAGGACCCGGCGCTCCAAACCGAGTTCGTCGCGCAGCTGGCGGTGGGCGGCGCCGACGGCACGCTCAAGAAGCGCTTCCGCGACGACCGCGCGCGCCGCGCCATCCGCGCCAAGACCGGCACCCTCGAAGACGCCATCGCGCTCTCGGGCTTCGTCTTGGGCCCTCAAGGCAAAGGCCCCATCGCGTTCTCGATCCTCATGAACGGCACGGCGGGCAAAGCCGCCCAAGCCCGCTCCGGCATCGACAAGCTGGTCGAGATGCTCCTCAAGCGACAGTACTGACTCGCGATTGGGGCTCGCCCGACCGCGCCCGACCCGTAATTCAATCTACGCGCACCACATGGCCACCGACTCCGACCCGTGAGGTCGGAGTCGGCGAAGGTTCGCCGCGAACCTGAGCGCAGGGGGAGGGGGGCTGCGAAGCCCCCACTTAATCGCGCATGTGCTTGCGGATCTTGCCCAGGGCCTGCTCTTGGAGCTGACGAATGCGCTCGCGCGACAGGTTGTACTTGTCGCCGATCTCTTTCAGCGTGAGCTCGTCCTCGTCGTCGAGGCCGAAGCGCCAACGGATGATGCGCGACTCGATCGGCGTGAGCGTCCCGAGGAGGCGACGGACCTCGTCGCCCCAGCGATCGTTCACCAGGCGGTCGTACGGTGAGGGCGCGTTCTCGTCTTGGAGGAAGTCGATGAACTTGCGGCCGTCCTCGTCGCCGACCGGGCGATCGAGCGAGAACGGCGTCTCGGCCCACGAGCCCTTCACCTTGTCGAGCTTCTCGGTGGGGATGCCCGTCTCGCGCTCGAGCTCGTCGAGCGTGGGATCACGACCGGTGCGCGCGAGGACGGCTTGCGTCGCTCGCTGCACGCGGTTGTGCGTGTCGAGCATGTGCACCGGGATGCGGACCGCGCGGCCCTTGTCGGCGAGCGCGCGGCTGATGGCGTGACGAATCCACCAAGACGCGTACGTCGAGAAGCGGTAGCCGCGCGTGTGATCGAAGCGCTCGACGGCCTTCATGAGGCCGATGTTGCCCTCTTGAATGAGGTCGATGAGCGGCAGGCGACCGCGGTTGTAGCGGCGCGCGATCGACACGACGAGGCGGAGGTTCGCCTTGACGAACTTGTTCTTCACGACGCGCGAACGGGCCGCCGCTTGCGAGATGCGCTCGAGCCACTTGTCGTAAGCCGGCGCCGTGCTGACCGGCGGGCGCGACATGGGCATCGGCTCGGTCTCGGACACCGGGCCGTCGTCCTCGCTCTCGGCGACTTCGACGCGACCCATGTCGCGCGCGAGCTCCTCGAGGCGCGCGACCCACAGGCGATCGCTGTCGGCGAGGCGAATCGCGCGACCGAGCGACGTGGTGAGCGTCGTCCACTTCTTCTCTTGATCGCGTGAGAGACGACCGCGCGTCTTCTTCGCGTTCTTGAGGATCTTCTGCATGTCGGCGATCTGCGGAAGCGTGAGCGCCTCCTCGCCGGTGGGGAGCTCTTTGATGAGCGCCTCGAGCAGCGCTTCGCCCGCGAGCGGATAGCTGAAGAGCGCGACCCAGTGCGAGACCTCGGCCTGCTCGACCTCGATGGCGGTCGCGAGCTCCTCTTCGTGACCCATCACGTGGTGGGTCGCCATCTCGCGGAAGTAGCGAGCGAGCATCGAGTCGCCGCCGCCCTCGTCCATGTCCTTGGCGGGCTTGGCGCGGGGACCTTCGACCTCGTCGGGGTCGGCCTCGACGACGGCGACCTCTTCGTCCTCGAAGTCCTCCACGAGATCGACGGCGGGCTCGCCTTCGGCGGGGGTGCCCTCGCTCTCCTCGTCATTTTCGACGAGCGCGGGCGGCGGGAGGGACTCCTCCGGCGCGGGCTTTTCGGCGACGGCGGCGTTCGAGCGGCTCTTGGGCATGGGGTCCTTCGACTTCGGAGACTTCGGAGACCGTGCTTTCGCGGGCGCTGCTTCTTCTTCTGAAAAACGACTCGCGCCTTTGACAACCGCCGGCTCGTTGTTCACAACAGACCCAGCAGCGGGCCCTCGAGGCGGACGCGTTTTGGCGCGAGACCCCGAGGATGCAGCAGAAGTCGCTGCAATTTTCGTTCCCCGGGGCGGTGGGGTCGTGTCCCTACGTGTCGCCCCGGCGGCCTTCCGCGCGCCGATGGACGAGCGATCCACGTTGGACCGCTTGAGGTCCTTGGACGCACCCTTCTTCGTCATCGTCCTCTTCTCTCCACCAACGCTCGTTCGATCGAGACGCGCACGCTCACGTGTGATCGCCTCTTTCGTTCGTACCCGTGACGACCTCGCATCAGGCGACGCGAGGCCACTCTTCTTCCGATGCTCCGATGCTCCGCCTACGCCGTTCGTTCGCGGACGTGGACGCGCACCCAGCCTGCTGACTAACGTGCGGTGCTCAGGGCGACCGCTCGATGCTCTCCGTCACTTCTCAATCGTCTGCTCCTCAGAGTACGCCGGAATCCACGCGAGCGATCGTTCTTCGCGCATGGGGCGGAGCGAAGGGCATTCGGTCGCTCCTCGCGCTCGCCTTTGCATCGCTCATGCATGCACTCGGCCATGCCGGGCTCGCACTGCTCGGGGGTGCCGTGGTGGTCTCGCTTGGGGGCATCTCACCGGTGCACTTCGGATCCACGCGCGGGGTGAGCCTCGATCCCGTAGCCCTCGCGACCTTCGCGATCGGCGCTTCTCTCACGCGATTCATCGGCAGCACACTGGGCTCCTGGGTCGCGGCGCGAATGGTAGGCGATGTGAGCACGACCCTCCGCGGCCACGTGCTCGACGCCCTTCTCGCTGTTCATCGTTTGCGCCATCCACGACACGCCGATCATGGGAGCCCGTGTGAGGAAGCCGGTGCATACGCGAGCGCGGTCGCCTCGTTGACCGGTCGGGTGCGCGAGGTGGCGCTCGGCTTGCAGGCGGGGGTGAACGCCGCCCGGGCCGCCGTGCAGATCGTGTTCTTGGGCCTGGTGCTCGTCCTCGCCGCGCCGCGTTTCTTTTGGGTCGCCGTCGTCGTGCTGGCGCCGTTCGGTTGGCTCCTCAGCCGCGTTCGCGCGCGCATCAAGCGAGCGCAGGGCGCCGAGCGCGCCAAGACCGAGGCGCTCCTCGAAGCCGCAGACGAGGCCGTGCGCCACGCCGATCTCTGGCGTTCGTACGGCGCCGAACGAACCATCCGCGCCGTCATCGACGACCTCGGGCGAGAGGCGCGCGATCGGAGCGCGCGCGTCGACACGTGGGCGACGGCGCACTCCGGAGCCAACGAGCTGCTCGGCGTGATCGCCGTGGCGGCTGGGTTGTTCGCCCTCGCGGCCTACGCGCCTTCGGAAGCCGCGCGCTTCGCTCCGTTCGCCGTGCCCTTCTTCCTCGCGTATCGGCCGCTGCGCGAGCTCGCCGAGGCGCGCGTCGCGCTCGGCCGCGCCGAAGACGCGGCAACCGCGCTCGACGAGGTGCTCGCGTCCGCTCGACTGAGCGCGCCGACCTCCGGCCGCAAAGAGACGTGGCCACTCGCGCCGCTCGACGTACGCGGGCTCACGGCCGCGCACGGGACGATCTGGCCGATCGATCTCCGCGTGGCACCGGGCGAGATCGTCGCCGTCGTCGGGCCGACCGGCGCCGGCAAGTCGACGCTCCTCCGGCTCCTCGTCGGGCTGGAGCCGTCGACCTCCGGCACCGTGACGTACGGCGGCGTCGCGCTCGGCGATCTCCCCGCCGGCCCCACGCGCCCCTTCGCGTGGTCGCCGCAGGACGCGCCCGTTCTCGCCTCCACCGTCACCGAGAACGTCTTCTTGGGGCGCGACGCGGAGGCGTGTGATGCGAACGCCGAGGTCGACGCGCTCCTCGCGGAGCTCGGCGCCGAGACGTTGCGTGGGCTAGGTGAGACGCGGCTCGGTGCGTCGTATCGGCCGCTCTCGGGTGGCGAGCGCGGGCTCCTCTCGATCGCGCGCGCGCTCGCGAGCGATGCACCCGTGCTGCTCCTCGACGAGCCGACCAGCGCGCTCGATGCCGCGACCGAGGCGCGCGTCCTCGCGGCGCTGGCGCGGCGTCGCGGCGAGCGCACGATCGTGATCGTGACGCATCGCGAAGCGCCCTGCGCCATCGCGGACGTAGTGGTCGATGTCGGCGGAGAGCGCGCGGGCCGCGATCACTTGGGCGGGCGGGTGGTCACCGGCGCGGTGACGACCTCGGGCACCCAGCGCAAGTTGTCGAGCAAGACGCTGGAGTCGTAGTCACCGTCGGTGCCGTCCCAGACGTAGAACTCGAGGGTGATGGTCTCGCCCGGCTTCACCGGTGCTTGTGAGGTGAGCCAGCCGGTGCCGCCGCCGCCGACCGACGGCTTGTTGCCGCAGTAGGTGCCGCGATCTTCGAACCCGGTTCCAGCGAGCTCGGACTCGCCGCCGGGGCACGCCGCGTTGCCGGTGGGCTGGAGGTTGTTCGACGCGAGGCAGCCCGTCGGTTGGTTGGGGGTGCAACGATCGAAGAACGCGTTGTTGATGCTGACCGGCGCGCCCTTGGAGTCGAACGACACGTTGTCGGCCTTGCCCCCGTTGAACGCCGCCGACTTGAGGTACGCGATGAAGCTGTCGTTGTAGGTCGAGCACACCCACTCCGGCCACTCGCCGGAGAGGAAGTTGAAGTCGAACTGGAGGCCCTTGGCGTTGGTGGGCACCTTGATCTCGAGGTGCAACACCGACACGTCCTGCACCATCGGGATGCCGGGGCAGCCGCTCGCCGACTTGGGGAAGCCGGGCGGGACCGCGCCGCCGAAGATGAGCCCGTCTTGGAGCTTGGAGCCGCTCTTGAACGCGGTCTTCTTGCTTCCGAGGTCGTCGAAGACGCGCGCGTAGCCGCTCGAGAGCACACCGAACGCGTCGCCCTCACGCGCCTTGAGCGACGTTCCGAACGCACCCAAGATCCCGTGCTGGCCGTCGGGCGGGAGCGTGGTGTCGTTGTAGCCGCGTCGATAGCTCGCGGAGACGAGGCCCCACGTGGTCGCGCTCGCGCGCTGGCAGAGGCCCATGGCGTGGGCGAACTTCTCGGCGTCGCCGTTCACCGCCAGCGACGCGTCGCAGGCGGCCGGCGGGTTGTCGATCTTGCCGTCGCCGTCGTCGTCGCAGCCGTTGCCCGGCACCTCGAAGTGCGACGGGTCCGGCACACAAGACTCGGTGACACCGGCTTCTCCGACCGGGCCGGTGATGATGGGCGAGTCCGTGGAGCCGCTGCCGTCGTCGTTGGTGCCGGCTCCGTTGGTCCCGGCGCCGGGTTTGGCGTTCGTGGCGAGCGTGTCGCGGCCCGAGCCGGAGCAGGCCGCGAGGAGAGCCAAGGTGGCGAGCCCGGAGAATACTGCGCTTCGCATGCGGGCCGGGACGTACCACCGGCCCGCGGAGCGGGTCACTTTCCACAGTCGGGGAAGACGCGAGCGAGACGATTTCCACGCGACGGATGTCCACGTAGTCTCCCAACGTGGCTACCGTCGACCAACTGAGGCGAGGCGCACGCCTCCACAGTCTCTTCTTCGCAGCACATCTGGCGAAGGGCAGTGACCGTCCGTACGACGTCGCCTGGGAGGGGCTCCGTTTTCGGCGAAGCGAGCGCGATGGCTCGCGCGGCGCGATCTCGTTCTCCAAGCTCGGCGTCGTGGCGCTCTTCTACGATCCCAAGAGCAAAGAGGGGCCCCTCGAGATGAAGAAGGGCTACAAGCTCGACAACCAACTCAAGGGCATGCCGCCGCAGTTCGCGCAGCACTTGAAGCGCGAGTCCGTGTTCGACGCGATGGAGGTCGACATCGACGGGAAGTTCGCTCCGGTGGTGACGGCGGCGTTCTGGAGCGAGCGCGACGGGTCCCTCAAAGGTCCGAAGCCGTGGGAGAAGCTCGTCGAAGATGGCGCGCACCTGGTTGCCACCGAGCTCATGAAGCCGGAGGACGCTGCGGACGCGTTCGCCCAGCGCTACGGCCTCACCGCCGAGCAGGCCGACGTCGGCAAGCGACTCTTCGGCGGTAAAGCCGCGAGCGAGCCGTCCAACACCAAGGTCACGCTCCCCGAGCCGGATCGCGCCACCCTCGGCATCCTCGTGACCCCCGTCGTCCGCGAGCTCCTCGAAGGCGCCGGCATCGTTTTGGGCTAGGGGCTGTCCTTAGCTTGATTGTGGGACACCCCACAGCCTCTCGAAGGTCGGACTAGGGGCAGTCCGTAGTTCGCGCTGCCAAAAAGCTCGATCAAATCGATCCGTTACGCGGATGGATTGCATCGGGAGCGGGCACGGGCACGGGCACGTGGAACACGAGAGAAGATTGAGACGCGAAGGCGGCGCCTCGCATTCGCTCTCGTCTCGTCTCGAAACGTGCCCGTGCCCGTGCCCGTGCCCGATTCTCTTCTCGAACTTGCCCTTTAACTTGGGACAGCCCCTAGGCCCGCCCGGCGAGGCCCACGAGAGGACCCAGTTCGACTTCGACCCAGGCGTCGCCGCCGTGGGGGCCCGCGTCGATGCGATCGCCGTCGAGCACGTAGCTCCGGATCTGAGCGCTCGCGAACTGCACGCGAAAGCGCGGCGCCAGCGCGTCGACGTGGCCGGCGCCGCGGAGCGGGGTGCCGCCGAGGACGCCGGGGAGCTGGAGCGCCAAGTTGACCGCCTCGCGCGTGCTCGCGACGACGTGCAGCCGGTCGTCGCGCTCGCCGGCGCGGAACGTCGGGCGGAGGTGGAGCCCCACGTCCTTGAGGGTGCTCGAGACGATCAAGCTGTAACGCGTGTGGTGAAGCGCGTTGCCGTCGATCTCGAGCTTGATGGGGAGGGGCGTGAGGACGCGCCGCGCGAGCGCGCTGCCCGTGAACGCGCCCGCGAAGAGGCGCGCGACGAGCTTGGCCGCCGACGCCGCGTTGGGATCCGGTAGCGCGTCGTAGAGATCGAAGAACTGGGCGACGAGCCCGGTTCCGAAGATGAACCCGATGCGATGACCCCCCGCTGCGTCGCGGACGCGCAAGGTCGGGTGGCGGACGATGTGCGCGCGACCGGCGAGCGCGCTCGTGAGGAGGCGCCGAGCGTGGGACACGCCCCGACGTGGGAGGTCGAGGTTCTTGGCGATGGTCGAGACGGTGCCCGCTGGCACGATCGCGAATTCGGGGAGGGGTCGCCCCGCCGCCTCGTACGCGCTGACGACGGCGGAGAGCCCAGCCATCACGGTGCCATCGCCACCGGCAAACACGACCCACTCGATGGGCTCGCGCGGCAAATCGCGAGTCGCTGCCGCGAGATCGCCGAGGGTGTGCGTCTCGACCCACCGCACCTCGGCGAGCCCGGCGAGCTCGCGATGGAGCGCGTTGGCGGTGCGCAGCCCGCGGGCGTTGCGGTTGACGAGGACGACGGCGCGGTGCGGCACGGCGGGGACGGAGCTTAACCGTGGGCCGACCTATCCGTTCCAGGAAATTGATGGAGCGCGCCGTTCGGTCACTGCCGCCGCACGTCAGGTGTATGGAGCTCGCGTACGCGGCGACGACGTCACTCCTGCGTGGCCTCCCGGAGCGCGAGGTTCTGACGACCTTGCTCCGCGCCACCTGCGAGCTCCTCGACGTTCCCTCGGCGTGGATCCGGGTGCGTGGCGTCAGCCTCGAGTACGTTCGCGTCTCGCGATCCGGTACGCACGCGATCGACGGCCTCACGCCGGCGCCTCCCGGCGTCGAGCTCGTCGTCACCCTTGCGGGCGAGGCGCTCGGCGTCTTGGCATTCGCACCCGCGCCCGCGGCGGCCGACGTTCTCGCCGAGGCGCTGGCGCCGATCCTCGAAGCGATCGCTCAGGCTCTCTCGCTCGCGCGCACGCGGCGCAGCACCGAGGAGCGGCTTCGCAAGGAGCGCGAGGCGTTGCGGGTCATCAACGACATCCTCGCCTTCCCCGAGCTCGACCCCGCGCTCAAGTTCTCTCGCGCGCTCTCGCTCGGATGCCGATTCCTCGGCATGTCGACCGGTGTCCTCTCGCAGGTCGACGGCGAGGTGAGTCGCGTCGTCGCCGAGGACTCCTCCACGCCCGGCTTGGAAGAGGGGCGCGTCTTCAACACCTCGGAGACGCTCGCCGGCGTGACGCTCTCTTCGCGCGGGGTGACGACGCTTCTCGGGCTCGCGCGCACCGAGCTCGCCGACCGCGTGTGTCATCGAGACCTCGGCTTCGAGTCGTACGTCGGAGCGCCCGTTCGCGTCGAGGGCGCGACGTTCGGGGTCATCTGGTTCGCGTCGCCGGCCGTGCGTGAAGATCTCGACGAGGCCGAGCTCGAGTTCGTTCGCATGCTCGCGCGCTGGGCGGGCTCGGTCATCGAGCGCAAGCGTTCGCTCGACGCGCTCATCGCCAGCGAGGAGCGGCAGATCGCGGCGCTCACGCGCGCGGCCGAGGAGCAACGCGAGGCTGCAGCCCGCATTCGCGGCATCGTCGACACGGTGGCCGACAGCATCATCTCGCTCGACGAGGAGAGTCGCATCGAGCGTGTGAACCCCGCCGCGGAGGCCATGTTCGGGTGGACGGCGAGCGAGCTCACCGGTCGCTCCTTCGCCGACTTGGTTCCCGATGACGGCGGGCGCTCGAACGTCGCCGCGCTCGTCGACGCGCGCGGCGCGATTCGCACCGGCCTCCGCAAGGACGGAACGACGCTTCCCATCGAGCTCGGCGTGAGCCCCATGGACGTGAGCGGTCGCCGCATGTTCACGGTCGTCATCCGCGACATCACCGAACAGAAGCGCATCGAGGACGCCCTCCAGCTCGCGAGCGCGAAGAGCCAGAGCCTCCTCGACGCCATCCCCGACCTGATGCTGGAGCTCGACGATTCGGGACGATTCATCGACTACCAAACGCAACACGCGGAGCTCCTCATGCCGCCCGACGTCTTCATCGGGGCGTTGGTCGACGACGTCCTCGACGCAGAGACCGCCTTGCGCGTCCGCAAGGCGATGGCCGACGTCGGCGAGCACGGTGGCGCGTCGGTCTTCGAGTACGGGCTCGGCGGGCAGGACTTCGAGGCGCGGCTCGTGCGCATGGCCACCGGCGGCTTCTTGATGATCATCCGCAACATCACCGAGCGAAAGCGCGTCGAACGGCTCAAGAGCGAGTTCGTCTCGACGGTGAGCCACGAGCTCCGGACGCCGCTCACGTCGATTCGCGGGTCGCTCGGTCTCGTCACCTCGGGCCGCCTCGGCGAGGTGCCGGACAAGGCCAAGAACCTCCTCACGATCGCGCTCAAGAACTCGGAGCGGCTCTCCACCCTCATCAACGACATCCTCGACATCGAGAAGATCGAGTCGGGGCGCATGCGCTTCGACTTCGCGAAGCACGACGTCGACGCGCTCGTGGAGCACGCCGTCGAGACCGTGCGCGGCTACGGTCAGACGCTCGACGTCGGGTTCACCATCGAGTGCCGGTCGCCGGGCGCGCTCGCGCGCGTCGACCACGACCGCTTCTTGCAAGTGATGGCGAACTTGCTCTCCAACGCCGCGAAGTTCTCGCCGAAGGGGGGGCTCGTCGGGGTGCGCGTCGAGACCGAGTACGACGTGGTCAAGGTCTCGGTGGCCGACAGGGGGCCGGGGATTCCGGAGGCGTTCCGTCCCCACGTCTTCGAGCGCTTCACGCAGGCCGACTCGTCGGACGTGCGTCGCGCGGGCGGGACGGGCCTCGGTCTCTCGATCGCGCGCGCCATCGTCGAGAAGATGGGGGGACGCATCGCGTTCGACACCGAGACCGGCAAGGGGACGACGTTCTACTTCAGCTTGCCGCTGATCGAGCTCGCGCGGCCGACGTCGAGCGACGACGTGGTCCCGGCCGTCGACGACCGAGCGCGCATCCTCCACGTTGAGGACGACGACGATCTCTGCTCGGTCGTGGCCACGCTCGCCGAAGGCGTCGGCCAGTGCGACCGCGCCGCGACCCTGGGCGAAGCGCGCGAGCGACTGGGGCGATCGCACTACGACCTCGTGATCCTGGATCTGGAGCTGCCCGACGGTGTCGGCTGGGAGCTCCTCGAGGTCGACCGTCCCGGGTGTCCGGTGATCGTGTTCTCCGGGCGCCCGGTCCGGCGTGAAGACGCGCCGGGCGTGACGGCAACGTTGGTGAAGTCGAGTACGTCGAACGACGAGCTGCTCCGAATGATCAGCTCGCTCGTGCGCCGTCGTGAACAAGGAGTGCCTGCATCATGAGCGACAAGAATCCGAAGGTCCTTTACGTCGAGGACGAGCCCGATATTCGCGCCGTCGCCCTCCTCGCGCTCGAGGACGTGGGGGGCTTCGAGGTGTGCCCGTGCTCTTCGGGGAGCGAGGCGGTGGAGCGCGCCGACGCCTTCGCGCCCGACGTGATCTTGCTCGACGTCATGATGCCCGGGATGGACGGGCCGACGACGATGAGCAAGCTCCGTGGGCTCGCCGCGACGAAGTCCACCCCCGTGGTCTTCATGACGGCCAAGGTGCAGCCGCACGAGGCTGCGCAATACCGTGCGCTCGGCGCGGTGGGCGTGATCGCCAAGCCCTTCGACCCGATGACCCTGGCGGAGCAGGTCCGCGCGCTCTGGTGTGCGTCATGATGACCGAGTCGGCCGAGGCGCGTCTCGCGCAGCGCATGGCCGCGCTCCGCAAGACGTTCGTGCATCAAATGCCCGAACGACTCGTGCAGATCGAGGACGCTTTGGCCGGCAAGATCGTGGTGGTCGGCGAAGAGCCCATCGCCAGCGCGGAGCGGCTCGCCCACTCCATTCGTGGCACGGCGGCGACGTTCTCGTTCAAGAAGCTCTCCGAAGCCGCCTTCGAGCTCGAGGTCGCCATCCGCGAGGCGCGCGGCGCCGGGCGCGGCGTCGACGGCATGGTCAAGGACGCTCGCGCGGCGCTCTACGCCGCCGCGAGCGATCTCGACGCGAGCGATCGCATCCCGACGCTCATGATGGAGCGCGTCCCCGCGATGGTCGCGCGCGTCGAAGAGGTCTGGCTCGTTCTCGGCTCGATGCCCGAGCTCTCGGAGCAGCTCAGCGCGTTCGTGGGGGAGTGGCGGGTGATCGGCGCGCCCGGAGAGGCGGTCACGCGTCTCGAGCGGGCCCGGCCCGTCGCGCTCGTCCTCGACCTCGAAGCCGACGGCGCCGACGCGCTGCTCGCGCGCGCGCGTGAGCAAGACGTCCCCGTCATCGGCGTGACGCGTCGCAACGACTTCGAGTCCCGGTTGGCGGCCGTGCGCGCCGGCGTTCGCTCGTACTTCTGTCATCCCATCGACGTCTCGCGCGTCGTCGAGCAAGTGGAGCGCATTGGTGACGTCGTCGGTGAGGCGCCAGCGCGTGTCCTTCTCGTGGACGACGATCTCTCGGCCGCAAAGGCCCACGCCGCGATGCTCGAGGCGCAGGGCATGAAGGTGCGCATCGTCACGGAGCCAGCCGAGGTCTTCGTCGCGCTCGAGGACCATTCGCCCGACATCGTCCTCGTCGATCTCTACATGCCGCACTGCAACGGCCTCGAGCTGGCCTCGGTGCTGCGTCAGGAGGAGGCGTGGGTCGGCCTGCCGATCATGTTCCTGTCCAGCGAGCATGACGTCGACAAACACCTTGCGGCCATGGGCCGCGGCGCCGACGACTTCCTCACCAAACCGGTGTCGAGCCATCGCCTCGTCACGCAGGTGCGCGCCCGTGTCACGCGCGCGCGGGCCATGCGCGCGCTGATGCACCACGACAGCCTCACCGGTCTCCTCAATCACATCGCGTTCAAAGAACGCGTGGCGAGCGAGATCGCGCGCTGCCGCCGCGAGGGGCAGCCGCTGGCCATCGCGCTCATCGACCTCGATCACTTCAAGTCGGTGAACGACCTCTACGGTCACCCCATCGGCGACCGCGTGCTCCGAACGTTGGCGCGTCTCCTCCGCCAGCGCCTCCGCAAGAGTGACGGCGTCGGTCGCTACGGCGGCGAAGAGTTCGGGCTCGTCTTGCCGAACGCCGGGGTCGACGACGCGCTCCGCATCGTCGACGAGATCCGCCGCGCCTTCGGCGCGATCGTGCAGCACGCGGGCGACCGGACCTTCTCCGCGACGCTCAGCGCTGGGGTCGCCGTCCTCGCCGGGACCGACGACGCGCGCTTGCCGGACCGCCTCATCGCCGATGCCGACGCGGCGCTCTATCGCGCGAAGCGGGGCGGTCGCGACTGCGTCAAGGTCGCCGAGCGTCGCAAGCCGCGCTGAGAATTCTGCTGCCTCGGGCAGTGTGGCCCTCTAGTCTCTTTGCTCATGAGGAGACTCGGCGGCGCGATCAGCCTGGCGATGGGGCTTGCGCTCGCGGGCGCGGGCTGCGCCGGCGGTGCCCAGCGACTCGCACGAAACGGGGCGCTGCCCGATCTCGGCGCCGAGATTCAGGCCCAGCTCGACGCGGGATCGCTGACCCGCAGCGAGGCGGCGCGGATCGCCGAAGCCACGCTCGCGCACGAGATCGAGTCCGCTGGCGGCGCGGCCGGCGTATCGCGCATTCGCGAAATGCGCGCCTGTGCGCGCGCGATGGATGGCGCGTTGGCTCGCCGCGAGGAGCTCGGCGACGCAGTGGCCGTGGAGGCCGCGTGGGCGCGCGCTCTCTATGGCGCCATGAGCGATGGCGACGCGCGCGCCTACGCGACCGCGGCCGACGCGCGCCTCCGAGCGATCGCGCCCCTCGGCTACGTTCGCGACGAGGACGCTGGCGTTCGCCGCGGCGCGATGAACGATCCGCTCGCCGAGGCGCGTCGGGCCGCGCTTCGCGCCGCCGCCAAGGCGAAAGACGTCGGCGACGTCGACGAGCTCGCGCGCGTCGCGCGGCTCGACCCGGATCCGCTCTTGCGGAGCGAGGCCATTCGCGCGCTGGGTGCGATCGGCGGCGCGGCGGTCGCGGCGCGGCTTCGTGACCTCTGGACGAGCGGAGACGACGGCGTCCGCGGCGAGATTGGCGTCGCGTGGTCCGGCCCGACCCTCTTCGCACACGGCGGAGAGGAGGCGCTTCGCACCATCGTCGGAACCGAGCACGGCGCGGGCGCGCTCGAGGCCGCCGCTGCCGTCCTTCGCGTGCACCCGCGCGGCGAAGGCGGTCCGAGCGCCGAGCTTCGGAACCTCGCCATTGCGCTCCTCGCCCGCGCGACCGCGAGCGATGCGCGCCGCGGACGACTTCACGCCCTCGCCGTCGTCCCGCTCGAGGCGGACCGAGCCGACCTCGCGCCGCTCCTCGACGCGGTGCGCGCGGCGGCCAAGGACGACGATCTCGAGGTGCGCGTTTCGGCCCTGGCGCGCCTCCTCGAGAGCCCGTCGGATCGGGCGCGCGCCGTCGCCGACCTCGAGGGCGTCGCCGGGCGCGGCGTGAGCGGGCCCTCGACCCGCATCACGCGGCGCGCGCTCTTTGCCCTGGCCACCGCCGGCGACCAAAGGATCCAAGCGTGGCTCGAGCTCGAGCTGAAATCGCGGGATCCCGAAGCGCGGCTCTCCGCCTTGGTCGGTCTCGTCGCGCTCTCGCGGGCGCCGCGCGGAGCCGGTCTCCTCGCCGACCCCGATCCGTCGGTCCACACGCGCGCCGCCTGCGCGCTGGTCTCGGCGGCGCGCAGGCCCTGACCGCTCGCGCTGACACGGGCGTCTCACGCCGAAGCGCGTTGACACCCTGGCGCGTGGCCCCGTAGAACCGGGCTCCATGCGCTCTCTCTTCGCCTTCGCGCTCGTCTCTGCCTTCTCACTTACGCAACTCGGTTGCATCAAGTCGATGCTCGTGAACGGGCAGATCTCCTCGACGCGCAAAGCGGCGGGAGCCTTCGACTCCATCGCCGATTGGGACCTCGCGAGGAGCGCCGCGTCGGCGGGCCTCGTTCAGTTCGAGGGCCTCCACAAGCTCGCCCCCGACAACGAAGACGGGCTCTTCCTCCTCGTGAAGAGCTGGGTCGGCTACGGCTACGCCTTCCCCGAGGACGAGTACGAGGCCGCGACCGCGGCCGACAACAACGCCCTCGCCGAGTACCACAAGGGCCGCGCGCAGCACGCCTACGACCGCGCGCTCTTCTACGGGATGGAGCTCCTCGCGCGCCACGCCGAGGGCTTCGACGCCGCGAAGCGTGATCTCCCGTCGCTCAAAGCGTGGCTCGACGCGAGCTTCACGGCGCCCGAAGACGCCGAGACGCTCTTCTGGGTCGCGAACGCGTGGCTCGCGCGCGTCAACATCGCGAAAGAGGACCCGGAGCAGGTCGCGCGCCTTTGGGTCGGCGTCGCGATGATGGAGCGCTCGGTGGCCCTCGACCCGACCTACATGGGCTGGGGCGGCACGGCCACGCTCGCCTCGTACCATGCCCGGAGCGGTATGGCAGAGCTCGACCTCGCCAAGACGCAGTTCGAGACCGCCATCGCCAAGACCAATCGCAAGGCGCTTCTCCCGATCATGAACTACGGAGCCCGCTACGGCTGCGTGAAGAACGATCGGGCGCTCTACGAGAAGCTCCTGAAGGAGGTCGTGGACGCCGGCGACGTCGATCCCGAAAACCGCCTGCAGAACATGCTCGCGAAACGCCGGGCCTCCCGCTACCTCAAGAAGAGCTGGATGCTCAACGAGTGCGGATTCGAGTGACCGAGCGGTCCACCGGGCACGGTGGCGCGTCTGGTTGAATTCCGGGCCGTTTCGGCCGTCAAACCTGCGAAATTATGCCGTGTTCGCTTGCCTGACCGAGGGGCGTGTCGTACGACCCGCCTCCCGCGCTTCGGTGCCGCCCCCTTCAAGGAGACGCCTTCCCATGATCCTCAAGCGTAGAACCTTCCTCCAGATCGTCCCCGCCGCCGCCATCGCCACCCAGAGTGGGCTCGCGTACGCCGACGACGAGAAGAAGGAGGGCGGTGGCGAGGGAGAGGTCCTGCTGAAGTTCGGCACCGTCGCCCCCAAGAATTCGCTCTGGGGGTCGGTCTTCAAGACCTGGACGGAGATCTACAACGAGAAGGCCAAGAGCAAGGGTCTCAAGACCCGCATCATGTTCTTCTACAGCGCCCAGCAGGGTGACGAGAGCGAGATGGTCGGCAAGATCCGCAAGGGTCAGCTCGACGGCGCGGCCATCACGGCCGTCGGTCTCGCGGCGATCGAGAAGTCGGCGCTCGTGTTCCAGATGCCGGGCCTCTTCCAGGACTGGCCGCAGCTCGACGCTGTGCGCGAGAAGCTCCGTCCGCAGCTCGAGAAGGCGTTCAACGACGCTGGCTTCGCGTGCTTGGGTTGGGGCGACGTCGGCAAGGCCCACACCGTGAGCAAGGGCTTCGAGGTGCGCGTGCCCACCGATCTGCGCGGCCGCCACCCCATCTACATCAAGGGCGACATGATCGCGCCGGTGTTCTACTCGGTCGTCGACAAGGTCACGCCGATCGAGACCACCATCCCGCAGATCGCGACCCAGCTCGCGGGCGGCGCGATCGACATCCTGAACACCCCGTCGCTCGCGCTCGAGCAGCTGATGTGGGCGCAGCACGTCGACACGATCAACGAAGCCGTCACCGGCTTCGGCATCGGTGCCATGGTGATGTCGTCCAAGAAGCTCGCCGCGCTCGGCGAGGACGACCGCACGATCCTCAAGGAGACGGGGGCCAAGGCGGCCGACACGCTGACCAAGGTCATCCGCAACGAGGACAAGAAGGCGTTCGAGCGCCTCCTCGGTTCCAAGAAGCACTTCATGCCGAGCGAGAGCGAGCTCGCGCAGTGGAAGAAGGTCTTCGCCGACTCCCGCGCGCGCCTCGCCGGCTCCACGTTCCCGGCCGCGTTCGTGAAGCAGGTCGAAGAAGCCGCCGCCGCGGCGAAGTGAGCTCCGCCCGCGGCTCATGAGCCGCTCGTCTGGCCTCCTCGGGCGTGAGCCCTTGGAGGCCAGTCTTGTTTCTGGGCGCCCGAAGTTCTACGAAGGCGGGACATGCCCGCTCTCCCCTACGCTCTCCCGCTCCGCGGCGCCTTCAATCCCTCGACCGCGGCCGAAGGCACGAACCCCGGCTCGTTCGCCAATCGCGCGGCCGTCGGCGGCGCGCTCTCGTTCAGCTCGCCCGATGCGCCCGGCATGCCCGCGCCTTCGGACAAGACGGCGTGGGACTTCATGCCGGCGGGCTTCGCGCGGGATCCGCGGACCGGCTTCGCCGTGGCGCCGGCGAGCGCGCCCCGCGCGGTGACGCAGCTCGAGAGCGCGCGCCTCGGCGTCGTGACGGCGGAGATGAAGCGCGTGGCCGAACGCGAGGGTTATCTCACCGCCGAGCAAGTGCGCGACGAGGTCGCGGCCGGTCGCATGATCATCCCCGCCAACCGCGTGCACCTCGGGTACGGGCTCGACGCGATGGCCATCGGCCGCGCGTCGCGCACCAAGGTCAACGCCAACCTCGGCGCGTCGCCGGTGTCGTCGGGCACCGACGAAGAGGTCTCCAAGATGCGCTTCGCCGTCCGCTGGGGGGCGGACACGGTGATGGATCTCTCGACGGGCGGCGATCTCGACGCATGCCGCGACGCGATCGTGCGCGCGTCCACGGTGCCGGTCGGCACCGTGCCCATCTACTCGATGATCATCGGCCGCAAGATCGAGGACCTCACCGAGAAGATCATCCTCGAGTCGATCCTCCATCAAGCCAAGCAGGGCGTCGACTACTTCACCGTGCACGCCGGCGTGCGTCGCGCGCACCTCTCGTTCGTGCAGAAGCGGCTCATCGGCATCGTGTCGCGCGGCGGCTCGCTCCTCGCCAAGTGGATGCTCGTCCACGGCAAGGAGAACCCGATGTACACGCACTTCGACGAGATCTGCGACATCATGCGCGAGTACGACGTGAGCTTCTCCCTAGGGGACGGCCTCCGTCCGGGCGGCCTCGCCGACGCGTCCGATCGCGCGCAGCTCGCCGAGCTCGAGACCTTGGGCGAGCTCACCGAGCGCGCCTGGAAGAAGGGCGTGCAGGTCATGGTCGAAGGCCCGGGTCACGTGCCGTTCGATCAGATCGAGTACAACATGAAGCTCCAGCGCACGCTGTGCCACGGCGCGCCGTTCTACGTGCTCGGGCCGCTCGTGACCGATGCGTTCCCTGGCTACGACCACATCACGAGCTCGATCGGCGCGACGGCCGCCGCGTACCACGGCGCGAGCATGCTCTGCTACGTGACGCCCAAGGAGCACGTGGGCCTGCCCAAGGCCGACGACGTGAAGCAAGGCTGCGTCGCCTACAAAATCGCCGCGCACGCGGCGGACGTGGCGCTCGGCATCCCCGGCAGCCGCGACTGGGACGACTCGATCACCAAGGCGCGGGCCGCGCTCAACTGGGAGAAGCAGTTCGAGATCGCCTTCGACGGCGACCTCGCGCGCGCGCTCCACGACGAGGACCTCGACGTCGACACCGACTTCTGCGGAATGTGCGGCCACGACTGGTGCAGCGTGCGCATCTCCAAAGAGATCGCCGAGTTCGCCAGCGGCAAAGCCGATGGCTTCGCGCGCGATCGTGTGATGAAGTCGCCGGCACTCACCGACGAGCAGCGCCGCATCTTGGAGCAGCGCGGCGTCCTCTCGCCGGAAGAGCTGCACAAGCTCGCCTCCAAGACGCGGGTCGCCGTCGGCGCCGACAAGGGGCAGAAGGCCTCGTGCCATTCGGACGTCGCCGCGGACGACGCGGCCATCGACATGCAGCGCGAGAAGCTCGTTCAGCTCCGCGTGAAGTCCGACACCGCCTGACGGCACGGTCCCGCCGGGCCCGCGCACGCAGAAGAAGCGCGGTTTTTGCGCGCTTCGGATAGGCTTCCGCGCGCGCGCTCCTGCGTGCCCTTCGCCATGTCCGAAAAAGCCGAGCCCGAGACCAAGGACGAGGCGCCGCTCGTCCCCGCCGCCGTCGTTCACCCCGAGCCGCCGCCGGCCATGCCCAAGCAGGCGTGGGCCGCGCCGCTCCTCCGCATCGATCAGGCGTGGGCCGCCTTCGAGGTGAAGCTCGCCACCGCAGTCCTCGTCGCCGAGGTCGTCGCGCTGGTCGCGTGGGTCACGCTGAAGGGGCTCGCGGCCGAGTACCAAGCCTCGTCGGCGAATCGCACCGGACTCGTCGTCCGCGCGGTCTTGGGCGGCGTCGCGCTGGGGCTCGTCGTGCGCCGGGTGCTCGCGGGCCGCGTCGCCGAACGGCAGCGCAGCATCGCGACCACGCTGGCCGTCATCGGTGGAGCGCTCGCCGCGCGGCTCTGGGCCAACGCCGGCGCGCCGTACTTCGCGAACCTCCTCAACTGGTTCCAGTCCGCTTCGACGTTGACCCTGATCGGCGGCCTGAGCGGCGTCGCGACGCGACTCACCCTTTGGCTCGCGCTCTTGGGCGGCGCGATCGCCACCTCGCAGGGAAAGCACATCAACGTCGACGTGGTGATGCGCTTCTTGAGCCCGCGCCTCCGCGTCATCGTCGCGTCGGTCGGCTGGATCGCGGCCTCGATCGTGTGCACGACGGCGGTCTGGGGTTTCGTCGACGACATCGCCATCGGCCACTTCCTCGCGCCGGCCGACGCGCCGCCCAAGGAGAAGCTCAGCCACGTCGCGCACGAGAGCCGCACCGATCTCTTCCTCCTCGGTCGGCAGATCTCGCTCGATTTGAAGAGTCTCCCGCACGTCGTCACCGGCGAGCCGTACAGCGGATTTCTGAAGGCCAAGGAGTGGAACGAATGGCTGCGCGCCGGCGACTGGTCGTCGCGATTCAAGCCCGACGACGTGAAGCTCCTCGAGCTCCCCGATGATCAAGCGGCGGCGCGTCTGCCCATCATCACGGTGCCCGGCTCCTCGGAGAACGTGCCGGGGCTCCTCGTCCGTGACTTCGATCTCATCGTTCCGTTCGGTCTCCTCGTCTTGGCGATTCGCCTCCTCTTGCGCGCGGTCCTCGCCCTCACCGGGCACGTGCGGGTCGACCCCGATGCGGCGCACGGCGACGAAGACATCGAGGCCGCGCAGTCGGCGCTTCACTCGCGGAAAGGGCAGGCGTCGTGAGCGAGCCCTCCAAGACGGGCGCTCCGTCGCTCAAGCAGTCTGCGGTCAGCCTCTCGCCGGTCGCGATCCTCTCCGCGCTGGCGGGCATCTCGTTCGGTGGCTTCGGCGCGCTCATCGTCGCGCTGGGCCTGCTCGGCACTCCCTTGTTCGCGATCATGGGCGGGGCGAGCGAGCTCGCGTGGCTCCTCCACAAGGATCCGAGCTACCGCTTCCTCCGCTTCATCGCGCCCAACGTCCTCGACGATCGCTTCGCCGGCTCGCCGGTGCTGGTGACGATTCCGCTCTTCACGTTCGTCGGGTACCTGCTCGCCGAGTCGCGTACCGCCGATCGCATCATCCGCTTCTCGAGCGCCGTCCTCGGCTGGCTCCCCGGACACGTAGCGGTGGTGTGCATCTTCGCGAGCGCGTTCTTCACCGCCATCACCGGCGGGTCGGGCGCGACCATCATCGCCGTCGGCGGCCTCCTCTACCCGGCGCTCCGCAAGCAAGGCTACTCGGAGGCGTTCTCGCTCGGCCTCATCACCACCGGCGGCTCGCTCGGCCTCTTCTTCCCGCCGTCGCTCCCGGTGCTCGTCTACTCGCTCGTCGCCGGCATCGACTTCACCAAAGCCTACAAGGTCGGCGTCATCCCCGGCCTCATGGCGATGGTCTTCCTCATCGCGTACTCGGTCTTCGTCTCGGCCCGTCAGAAGGGTTGGGGCGAGCTCCGAAAGCTCGCCGGCGTCGGGCCGCTCATGGTCAACCTCGCCATGCTCCCCGCGATGGCGCTCGGCGCGAACGTCGGTCGCGAGGAGACGCGCAAGGATCGCGAAGAGATCGCCGCCGCGCTCTGGGAAGTGAAGTGGGAGCTCTTCATCCCGGTCATCATCATGGGCGGGCTCCTGACCGGCGTCACTGGCCTCGACGAGAGCGCCGGATTGGCTGCGATCTACACGCTTCTCGTCGAGATCTACCTCTACAAGGATCTTCGCTGGAAGGATCTCCCGCGCCTCACGAAGAGCGCGGTGGGCTTGGCGGGCGCGCTCATCCTCATCCTCGCGATGGCGAACGCGCTCATCAACTACGTCATTCAGGAGCAGATCCCGGGGAAGGTCCTCGAGTTCATGCTCCAGCTCGGGCTCACCAAGACGTGGCAGTTCCTCCTCGTGATGAACGCCTTCTTGCTCGTCCTCGGCATGCTCATGGAGGGCTTCAGCGCCATCCTCGTGGCGGTGCCGCTCATCTTGCCGTTCGCGGCCGAGTTCAAGCTGAACCCGTTCCACTTGGCGATGATCTTCATCCTCAACCTGGAGATCGCCTACGTCTGCCCGCCGCTCGGCCTGAACCTCTTCATCGCGAGCTTCCGCTTCAACCGGCCGGTGGTGACCCTCTATCGAACGGTGCTCCCGTTCTTGGGGCTCCTCTCGGTGGCGCTCGTCATCGTGAGCTACGTGCCGCGCCTCAGCATCTTCCCGATCGACAGCGACATCCGCGCCGCGCGCGCCGAGTCCGCCAAGGTGGGGCTCCCGCCACGCGAGGCGTGGGTGCTCGAGTGCGTGCAGGCCGATCGCTCCAACGTGAAGCCGTGCACGCCCGAGGACGAGAAGAAGTGGGGCGAGAAGGCGCAGGCCGCCGAGGCCGAGAAGACGCCGGTGGTCGTCGACGCCGGCCCGCCGGCCACGGGCACGACCGACGACGACATCATGAAGATGATGCGGGGCGACGATACGAGCGCCGCCGATGCCGGCACCGGCGCGGCGCCGACCGGCTCGCCGACGGACGACGACATCATGAAGATGATGCGCGGCGACGACAAACCCGCCGCGGCGCCCGACGCCGGTCAGGCCCCCGCGCCCCCGTCGACGGGCAGCCCCACCGACGACGACATCAAGAAGATGATGCTCCAGTGACGCGCGGGCTCTAGTCCGACCTTCGGGAGGCTGTGGGGTGTCCCAAAATCAAACTAGGGACACCCCCTAGTCGCTAAGGCTTTCGCAACAACGCCGACTTCGACCCTTGGCGTCGAAGTCGGCGAAGGTGAGCGCACCTGAGAGGGGGATGCTCCGGGGGTCAATGCCGAGAGGCAAGGCTCGGGATTGATCGCGTCTCTCAAGACCGACGACGACGGAGCGCCGAGATCGCGAGGCCAAGACCGAGCCACGCGAGCGCGCCGCCGCCGGCCGCGCGCGTCGTGCCCGGCGTGACCGAGCAGCCGCCGCTCTTCGTGTCCTTCGCTTTGGCTTTGCCCTTCGCGCCGCCGTCGCCGTTGTCGTCGGCGGGGCTGAGGCCGGAGCCGGCGAGCCCTTGCGCAGCCTCGTTGGGGCGCGCGGGCGGCGTGAGATCCGGCGGCGCCGGCGCCGTCACCACGTTCGCGACGCAGGTGCCGACCGTCGCGCTGTCCGAGCCCGCTTTGCAGCTGTAGCCGGTGCCGCACATCGAGGGGCTCGCGCCCACGCGGCAACCCGCGATGCACGCTTGCGTCTTCGCGTCGCAGACCTTGGGCGACGCCGTCGTGCCGCCGCAGCCCTGATCGGTGCAGCCCGCAGTGCCGGCGCCGGCGTCACTCCTCGAGACCGGCGCTCCCGCGTCGGTCGGGAGATCGATCGGCGCGCCGCCGTCGTCGGTGACCGTGGCGCTGCCGGCGCTCGAGCCGCACGAGCCCGGCACGCCTGCCGCTGCGTTGGGCGTGAGGCAGGTGAGGCCGCCCGAGCAGATCACGCTCCGGTTGCGGCAGCCTTCCTGGCAGGTGAACGTGGTCGTGTCGCAGATCTTCCCGGTGCCGCCACACTTCGCGTCGCTCGAGCACTCGAGCTTCGCGATCTCGGCCATCACGCCCTGGAGGAAGGTCTTCTGCGAGCCGATGTCGGTGAACACCGAGAGCGAGCCGGCCGCGCACGGGCCGACCACGGCGGCCACGACGCCGGTGAGCGCGCCCTGCGCGTCGAAGGCCGGCGCGCCGTCGTCGCCCTGGCAAGCGACTGCTTCGGTCACGAACTCACGCGCCTTGTTCGTCACGGCGATGCCGTCGGTCGAGGGCGCCGACACGGCGCGCTGCTGCGTCGGATCGGCGAGCACGTCGACGTTCGCGCGCTTCATGCGCTGGAGCTGCGCGAGGGGCATGCTCGCGCCGTTGGCGTTCCAACCGACGACGTTGACGGTCTCGGTCTCGACGACCGCGCGATCACGGACGCGGCGCGGCTTGAGCTTGTCGAAGGCCGGGTCGAGCGACTGGACCAAGATCGCGGCGATGTCCATCGACGCGAGGGACCGCACGGTGTCGGTGGCGGTCGGGGTCGGCGACGGCGTGCCGCCTTGACCGGTCTGGCCGGGCGTCGTCTGACCCGCTGCCGGAGTCGCGGTGGTCGCCGCGCGCGGCGTCCAGATCTTGGTCGCGACCGCGGCGGCCGCGGCTCCCGGCTTCCCGCCGATGCGCACGGTGATCGTGTGGGGATCGAAGGTGTCGACGATCTTCCCGTTCTGCTCCTTGCCGACGCAGTGCTGAGCCGTGACGAGGACGTTCTGCGCGACCAGGGTCGCGGTGCAGAGCGCCTTTCCGTCCTTCACGAGGAGGACGACGTTGTCGTCCTCGGCGCCCGACGCCTGACCGCCGACGATCGCGTCGTCGGAGGAGTCGTCCTCCACCTCGTTCGCGCTGCAGGCGATGGCGAACGCTCCGAGACCACCCAGTGCAAGGACAGAAGCAAGAAGACCGAGGCGCATGCGGCTCCTCTCGCAAGACCCAGACCGCGCCACTTGCGTTCATAAAGCCTCGAAATGGCGTGGGTAATGGCGGCCGACTGAGTGTGCCGAGTGGTGCGCGCGGCATACGCGTCTGGTCCAGAGGCGACCCATCTCGGCCCCGAGCACCGGGCGAGAGCCCCCAACCCGCTTCGTGGAAGTCGCGGACACGAATCGACAAAAGCGACGCGGGCGCACCCTCGAGAGGGCACGCCCGCGGCGTGATGATCGAGTCGCTCAGGCCTTGCGGCGGCGACGCGAGGCGAGGGCCGCGAGGGCGAGGCCGAGGCCGAACGGTGCGGCGAGCGTTCCGCTACCGCCGTTCGAGCTGACGGCGCAGCCGCCGCCTGCATCCTTCGCCTTGTTCTTCGCCTTCTTGCCCGCGTCGGAGTCCGCCGAGCCCGCGCCCACCGTGACGTCCGGCGCCGCTTGGGGCGTCGGCTCGGGCTGGTAGGACGGCGGCGACGCCGGGGGCGTCGGCTGCGCGGGGACCTGCGCGACCTGGCAGAGGCCGATGAGCGGGTCTTCCGCGTAGGCCGTGCACGCCTGGCCGGACGCGCACATGCCGGCAGTGGCCACGCGGCAGCCGTCGAGGCAGCGACCCATCGGGATGTCGCAGACGCGGGGCTTCGAGCCGTTCTGGCCGTTGCAGTCCGCGTCGGCCTTGCACTCGCGCTGCTGCGTCGAGGTGCCGGGCGCCGGCGGGCACAAGGGGTTGATGCCCGGGCAGCCGAGGCCGGGGATGTCCGAGAACGTGAACGGTCCGAGATCGTAGCCCGGGTCGGTCGTGTCGTCGGTGCTTCCGGCGGTGCGGCAGATGCCGACCACGCCGGTCGACTGGCCCTGCGCCGAGCACGTCTTGCCCGCGCCGCACTGAGTTCCGCCTGCGCGGCAGCCGATCATGCACTTGTTGGTCTTGGGATCGCAGATCTTGCCCGACGTCGCGCTGCCGCACTGCGAGTCGCTCAGGCAGCCGATGTTCTTCACGTCGGCGATCGCCTTCTTGATGAAGTCGCCGTGCGAGACGACGTCGGTGAAGACGGAGAGCGATCCGACGATGCACTTGCCGACGACGGCCGAGATGATGCCGACCAGGTTGCCGGCCGAGTCGAACGCCGGGCCGCCGCTGTCGGCGCCGCAGGCCACGGTCTCGGTCGTGAACTCGCGCGCCTTGTTGGTCCAGTTGACCTGCGTGCCGTCGTCGAGCTCGCTCTGGAGCACTTCGCGCGAGCCGGTCGCCGCGAGGATTTCGACGCCGTCGAGGCGCTGGCGGAGCGGATTCACGACCTTGTCCATCTGGAACTGGCCGCCGTAGCCGAGGACGCTGACCTCGTCGCCCTTGGCGAGCGAGCGGGTGCCGATCTTGCGCGGCTTGATCTTCGAGAAGGCCGGATCTTGCGGCTGCACGTAGAGGATCGCGACGTCGTTCGACGACATCGGGACCGGACCCGCGTCGAGCTTGACCGGATCCTCGACCACGATGCGCGATACCGTCGCGGCGGCCTTGGCGCTCGGCTTGGCGCCGATGCGGATCGTGAGCTCGGTCGACTTGAGGCGTTCGCCGAGCATCGGCGCTTTGCCTTTCTGATCGATCTCCGTCACGCAGTGGAGCGCCGTCACGACGACGTTCTCTGCGACGACGACGCCACCGCAGTGGGGCGTTCCGCGCCGGAAGATGGCGACGACGGCGTCGTCCTCCGGGCCCGACGTGGTGCCGCCGATGATGGCCGAGGAGTCGTCCTCGGGCACATCCTCGGCCGACTGGCTGCAGGCGATCATCGGCACGGCAGCGAGGCCGAGCAGGGCGAGGGGCCGGATGGTGCGGAGGAGAGACATGTGTCTCCCTCGAGCATCAGTCATGCCACGGATCACACTCGGTCAATTCCCAGAAAGTCTGGGGGTTTTCCATGGTTCGCCTGGAAATGCCTGGATCAACAAGGTGGGGAACCCGGATCCGCAGGGTGGCGGTCTCTGAATGTGCTTCCAGGCGCCGCGCTTGAACTTGAAGGCCATCGCGCTGGCCGCGAACACGACGTACACCGTCGCGCCGAGCCACACGCCGAGGAGGCCGATGCTGAGCGTGAGCGCGAAGAGGTGCGCCAGCGGCAGGAGCACGAAGAAGATCAGCACGAACTGCGTGACGGCCACGAAGCGCGGCGCGCCCGCGCCGAAGAGGGCCTCGCTGAGGATCATCCCCACCGAGAGGACGGGCGTCACGATGCCCATGAGCCGCATCGGCCCCATCATCGCTGCGCGCACGTACTCCGAGTCGCTCACGAACTCGACGATCTGGCGCGTGAAGAAGACGCCTTCGCAGAGGCCCACGAGACCGAAGACCACGAGGCCGAGCCGCACGCTCGCCCAGCCGTAGCGATCGGCGTCGTCGGGCCGCTTCGCGCCGAGCGCTTGGGCCACGAGCGTGGCGGTCGAGGTGCCGAACGCGATGCACGCGGTGAAGGTGAGCTTGAGGACGCCGATGACGAGGTTCGAAGCGGCGCCGTTCACGGCCTCGCCCGACGCGTGCGGCGAGAGCCGGTCGAGCTCACCGACGACCGCCAGCAGGCGCTGGAAGCCCCCCATCATGACGGCGGTGGCGAGCGCCGCCGGGATGGAGAGCTTGAGGATCGCCCACAGGAGCGACCGCGAGAGCGCGCTCCAGCGGAAGAAAGAGAACTCTTTCCGCGCCGCGACGGTGAAGCCGATCATGATGAAGCAGCCGATCCACGTCGACGCGAGGCCGCTCAAGCCGGCGCCGGCCGCGCCCATTCGCGGCGCGCCCAGGTGACCGAAAATGAACATCCAGCAGAAGAGGACGTTGAGGACGTTCATCACGATCGCGGCCCAGAAGTGGACGTACGTCCGGCCGATGCCGTCGTAGAAGCCCTTGAGCCCGAACGTGAGCGCCATCGAGAGGATGCCGAGGAGCCTCCACTTGGCGTAATCGAGGCCGATCTGGAGCGCGCCGCCGCCGAGTTGCTTGGCGAGCACGGTGGGCAGGATCAAATACGCCGCGAGGGTCGAGATCGGTCCGGCGACGAGCGAGAAGGCGAGCGCGTTGGAGAGGACGGCCGACGCGCCGTCGCGATCGCCCTCGGCGATGCGGCGCGCCGTGAGCGCCTGCGTGCCGACGCTGATCGCGCTGATCGAGCCGCCGAAGAGCCACACCAGCATGAGGCACGGCATGAGCGCGGCCTGCGCGTTGGAGTCCTCCGGCGCGGGCAGCATCCGGAAGAAGATGAGGTCGATCTCGTTGACGACGCTCTGCGACAGCATGGCCACGACCGTGGGGAGCGCGAGCTTGAGGATCGTGCGATACGGATTCGCGGAGAAATCGATCGTCGCCGAGCCGGTCGTGGCCGGAGGTGTCGCCATACGGGCCCGCTTCTTTTACGCGGGCGACCCCGGGTTGACAAGGACGGGTAGCCCGGAGATAAGCGCGCGGTGCCGGCGACCATGAACCACCCCGACCGCGCGCGCTTCACCGTCCTCGCCACGAACCGGCATGCGCTGACGCTCGTCGTCGCCTCCGCGCTCGCGCTCGTCCTCGCGTGTGGGGGCCCCAAATACCCGAGCTGCGACAACGACGACGCGTGCAACACCGACGGTCACAACGGCGTGTGCATGAACGGAACCTGCGTCGCCTGCCGTGACGATTTCGGATGCGGGCGCGGGAGAGAGTGTCGCGCTGGCGCGTGCGTCGCCATCGAAGCTTACTGTGACGAGAAGACCCAGTGCCCGGACGGCGCGCCGTGCCAGCACCAGAGGTGCCAGCCCAAGCTCGCGCGCCGCGCGCCCCGCGAGTGCGGCGACGACTCGCCGTGCCCGAACGGTCAGCGCTGCGAGAACGGTCACTGCGTCGCCCCGCCGCAGGGCGGGCCCGGGTGCACGGACTTCGCGCCGCCGCGGTTCGACTTCGAGGCTGCCGACGTGGTGGGCGAAGCGCAGTCGACGCTGCAGCGCCTCGCGCGCTGCGTGACCGACGGATCGCTGAAGGGCTCCGAGGTCCTCCTCACGGGCCACTGCGACGCGCGTGGCGAAGAGGAGTTCAACATGACGCTCGGCGCCCAGCGTGCGGAGGCCGTGCGCGGCGTCTTGGTTCGGCTCGGCGTTCCGGCCGAGAAGGTGAAGACCTCGTCGCGCGGCAAGCTCGACGCGACGGGCACGGACGACACGTCGATGGCCATCGATCGACGCGTCGACATCGAGGTGCGCTGATGACGAAGGTCCCCGTTCTCTCGCTCGTCCTCGCGGCCACCGCGCCGTGGATCTCCGGCTGCGGCGTCTTCGTGATGCAGCGTGACCACGACGAGCTCGCCACCAAGCTCTCGGCGCACCAAGCCGAGGTCGCCGAGCTCAAGAAAGAGGTCGCCGGTCTCAAGGGCGAGGTCGAGGGCGCCGTAGCTCGCGTCGACCAAGCGCTCAAGGTGAACGCCGATCGCGGCGCGGACTTCATGACCGAGCGCGCGCGGCTGAACGAGCTCGCGGGCCGTCTCGACGAAGCGAACCACGCGATCGAAGATCTGAAGAAGGAAGTCTCGAGCGATCGCGCCGAGCAGAACGCCCGCCTCGACGAGCTCAAACGAAGCCAAGAGGTTCAGCCCAAGCAGCCGCCGCCGGTCACGATCCCCGACAACGCGCCGGCCCACTTCGCGGCGGTGCAAGCGGCGTACGACAAGAAGGACAACGCGACGATGCGCGCGCTCGGTCGCGAGTTCGTGAGCCGCTACCCGAACGACGAGAAGGCCGACGACGTCCTCTACCTGATGGGCGACGCCGACGTGCGCGAGGGCCACGCGGCGTCGGCGCTCGGTGAGTTCAACCGCGTGCTCAAGATCCAGCCGCCGTCCAACGTGCTCGGCAAGACGCTCCTCGGCATGGGGGACGCGTACCTTCAGCTCAAAGACTGCGCGAACGCCAAGCTGGCGTACCAGGCCGCCGCGAGCCGCTTCCCGAAGCTGCCGGAAGGCCAGGCGGCCAAGAAGAAGCTCGACGAGGTCGAGAAGCCGGCCCCCGGAACGTGCGACGCGCGCTGACCCCATCGTCGGCTATCATCGCTCCGTGAGCTCGCGCGTTTTTCGAGTCGCGACCTTGGCGGCGATCGTCGTCGCGGCCTACGGCTGCGCGCTCGATTGGACCGTGCCGCGCACCACCTCGGCGCCTGTCGACGCGGGGGCGGACCGCGATGGCGAGCCCATCACCACCGTGCCGCCAGTGGTCTCCGGTGATTCCGGAGATCCGACCGGTGCGGACACGGGGGGGACCTCCGGGGGCTGCTCCTCCAACGCGGACTGCGCCCAGACCGATATGTGCATATTCCCCGCATTCGATTGCGGGGCGTCTGGCCAGGGGACGTGCGCGCCGCGCTCGGCAAACGTGGGCGGGTGCGCGCCCAACACCGGGACCGCGCGGTACTGCGGCTGCGACGGCCAGCTCTACGACACACCGTGCTCGGCCTTCGAGAGGGGCGTGGACCTCGGGACGAGCTGCAAGCCTCAGGTGCCCGACAACGGCGCGCGCGTCGGCTTCGTGATCTGCGCCGCGGACGGCGGCGTGGCCGTCGAGGACAAGACGCGCCCGCGCACCGAGATCGACCGGTGCGAGGTGTTGACCGACATGACGTGCGCGACGGACTGCGTGTGCATCCAGAAGGTCGTGTGCGCCCAATCCGCGAGCAACGGCAAGTGCGAGAACGGCGTCGTCTACTGCAATTGAATGGGTGACTGCGGAGTCGACTCCGCACCCTGCGGAGCGCACTCCGACGTTCGTGCCCCGACCGCGTGAAAAATCGCGGCAAATCGGCCGGCACGCCCGTTGCGATGAGGGGCCTCATTCCCGAGGAGGTCCTTCATGTCGCGCATCCCCGCTCTCATCTTCGTCGTGCTCGCCTCTGCCACCGTCGCCTGTGGCTCGTCCGATCCCGCGAGCGGGACGTCGGGGTCGCATCTCTTCGGCGACGACCAGTGCAAGCTCGACCCGAACCACTGCACGCCACCGAGCCAGCCGCCAGCGAGCGGCGGCAAGTGCTTCGACGCGGATCTCTCGTCATCCGCGTGCCTCGACGCGAACACTTGGTCCTCCATCGCGGCCGCCGCGTGCGGAGCCCAAGGAGCCAAGGTCACCCAAACGACCTTCGGCGCGGCGTGCGGCGCCACGACCAACGGTCAGCCCGGCGGGCAGAATGGGTCCGACCCGTCTGCATCAAGATCCAAGTGGCGCCCACTTCGGGGAGCACGGATCTCCGCTCCGACGCCACGCGCGTGTGCAACGAAAAGAATCTCATCCTCCAAGGCGTGGAGGGCGACGCGACCGGTGGCGTCGTCGTGGTCTGCTGCCCGCCCAACCAGCCGCCGCCCCCCCCGCCCCCGAATGCGTGCACGACCCTCAAGGTCGGCGATGGCCAGTCGTGCCTCTCGAAGCAAGACCTTTCGGACCGCGCGTCCCTCGCTTGCGCGCAGCAGGGGCTCGCCTTGAACGTGCTCCAAATCTCGGTGCCGTGCGACGCCCAGACGAACAGCATCGGGTCCGAGGGGGTGGCGCGCGTCGCCGAGGTGACCTGCTGCGCGAGGCCGGTCGACGGCACCCAGCCGCCGCCGGACGACCAGTCCGGCCAGAAGAAGTGAGCATCGCGAGCGCTCGCGCCGAGGGTGTTGATAGACTCGAGGCGTGAGCCCCGCGAAGGCCAAAGGCGACGGCACCGCGACCATCGTGCGCGGTGCCCCGCCGCGTCCGCTCGGCGCGATGATCCGCGTCGTCGGTGCGCCGGCCAAGCCTTCGAAGCTCCGGCTTTCGAGCGGCAAGTGCGTCCTCGGCGCAGGGGAGGGCTCGGCGATCGTGATCGACGAGAAGACCGTGTCGCGGAGGCACGTGGAGCTCGAGATCGTTCCCGAGGGCGTGCGCGTCACCGACCTCGGGAGTCGGAACGGCACCTTCTATCTCGGGCAGCGCGTCGAGCGCGTCACTTTGTCGCTCGGCGCGCGCGTCACGATCGGCGCCGTCACGGTGGCCCTCGACGTCGACGCCGAAGGGCTCGACGCCCTCGCCTACGACGCAGACGCTTATCGCGGCATCGTCGGCGCATCGCCCAGCATGCGTCGCATCTTCGCGTCGCTGGCCCGGCTCGAGGGCTCGCTCGTGCCGGTGCTGGTCACCGGCGAATCGGGCGTCGGGAAGGAGCTCGTGGCGCGCGCGCTCCACGAGGGTTCCAGCGTGAGCGGTGGTCCGTTCGTGCCGGTGAACTGCGGAGCGATCCCGCGCGAGCTCGTGGCGAGCGAGCTCTTCGGTCATCGTCGCGGCGCCTTCACTGGCGCGACCGAGAATCGCCGCGGCGCCTTCGACGCGGCCGACGGCGGCACGCTCTTCTTGGACGAAGTCGGCGAGCTCCCCATCGACGTCCAACCAGTCTTGCTGCGCGCGCTCGAGACCGGCGAGGTGCGACCAGTCGGCGCGGACGCCGCGCACGTCGTGCGCGCGCGGGTCGTCGCCGCCACCAACCGCGATCTCGCGGAGGGGAGTCGTGCCGGGAGCTTTCGTGAGGACCTCTTCTATCGTCTCGCCGTCGTCACGCTCTCGCTCCCGCCGCTCCGCGAAAGGCGCGAGGACATCGCAGCGATCGCCCAGGTCGTCGCCGACGCGGTCGGCGCCGGCACCTTGCCGCCCCCCATCGTCGAAGCGCTTCGGGCACGCTCGTGGCCCGGCAACGTGCGCGAGCTTCGGAACGCCATCCAAGCGTACGCCGCGCTCGGCACTTTGCCCGACGAGCGCGCCGTTCACCCCACATCCATCGACTCGGCAATCGCCGACTTCGTCGATCCATCGCGTCCGTACGCCGACCAAAAGGAAGATCTCGCGGATCGATTCACCCGCGCCTACCTCCAGGCGCTCCTCGCGCGGGTGGGCGGAAACCAAAGCGCCGCGGCTCGCGTCGCCGGGTTGGATCGGACGTACCTCGGTAAACTGCTCGTAAAATACGGTCTGTCGCGCGCCTGACGGGCTGCGAACGGCGAGCCCGCGCCGAGGGGGCTTGGTATCCTGGTCGCGATGCGCAGCGCTCGACCTCGCCGCGGGATCGCCATCTTGGCGCTTCTCGCCGTGCTCGCGGCGTCGTCGTCGCGCGAGGCGCGGGCCGAAGATCCGCGTCTCTCCGAGGCACGCGCCAGCTATCGCGCGGGCGCGCAGGCCTACGACGCTGGCAACTTCGGTGTGGCCGGACCGGCGTTTGCTCGTGCGGATACGCTCGCTCCGAACGACACCGCGCTCCGCTTGGCGCTCGTCTCCTGCGGTCGCGTCGAGGACGCGGTGCTTTGCATGAACCTCGTCGAGCGCGCGCGCGTCCGCGAGGTGCTCGAGGCGCCGCGCGAAGCCGCGGCCGCGCGCTTCGCGAGCCGCGCTTCGCGCCTGGTCGTCTCTTGCGCCGACGCGGGCTCGTGCGCGGCGCGCCTCGACGGTGTGGAGCTCGCGCCCGGTCCGACATGGACCGTTCCGGGGACGCACGTCCTCGAGCTCGGCATCGGTGTCGCCGCCGAGCGTCGCACGGTGTCGCTCGAGCCTGGCGCGAGCCTCGCGCTCACCGTTCCCTCTGCGCGCGAGTCGATGCCTCCGCCCTCGTCGTCCGCGCCGCCTCCGGCTGCCACGGTCGCATCGCCGCCCGTGCTCGCGCCGATCGCGCCGGCGCCGCCTGCGCGGCCTACCGCAGCGGGGGGAATCTCCCCGGTCTGGTTCTGGGCACTCGGCGGCGTGACCGTGGTGACGGGCGCTGGCGCGCTGGTCTCGGGGATCGACACCCTCGACAAGCACGCGGCCTTCGGGCGCGCGCCGAGCGACGCCGCGGCCGCGACCGGGCGCGACGCGCAGCTCCGGACGAACGTGCTCCTCATCGGAACGGGCGCGCTCGCGGTGGCCACGACGCTGGTCGGCGCCTTCGCCGTGCGTTGGGGCGCGTCTTCACCCGAGCGAGAGGCCATGCGCTGATCATGGAAGCCGGACCGCGCGTCGGCGCGCTCACCACCCATCGCGATCAGCTGCCGAGCACTTCGCAGTACGAGCTCCTCTTGCGCATCGCGTCCGGCGGCATGGCCACCGTCTACGTAGGGCGCCGCACCGGCGCCGCTGGGTTCTCGCGCGAGGTGGCGATCAAGCGCGCGCACGCGCACCTGCTCGAAGATCCCGCGTTCGCCAAGATGTTGGTGGCCGAGGCCAAGATCGCCGCGCGCATCCATCATCCCAACGTCGTCGCAGTGCAGGCCGTCGAGCTCCTCGAAGGGGAGCTCCTCTTGGTGATGGACTACGTCGAGGGAGCGGCGCTCTCCGAGCTCGCTCCACTCGTGGGCAAAGCCCGTCGGCTTCCCACGCGCGTCGCGATCCGGATCGTCATCGACGCGGCGCATGGCCTTCACGCCGCGCACATCGCGACCGACGAGCGTGGCGAGCCGCTGGGTCTCGTGCACCGCGACGTATCGCCGCAGAACATCCTGATCGGCGTCGACGGCGTCGCGCGCGTCAGCGATTTCGGAATCGCCAAATCGACCGAGGGCGAGAGCTCCATTCACGGCAAGACCGCGACCGGCACGCTCAAGGGCAAGGTCGCGTACATGGCCCCGGAGTACGTCGACGGCGGTCGCTTCGATCTTCGCAGCGACGTCTTCGCGCTCGGGGTCGTCGCCTGGGAGACCCTCACCGGGCAGCGCCTCTTCCGCGGAGCCAACGAGGTCGAGACCCTGAAGCACGTGCTCGTGGGATCCGTCACCGCTCCGTCCCGCGCGGCCCCGGAGATTGGCACCACGTTCGATGGGGTCGTGCTCCGCGCGCTCGCACGCCGTCCGCAGGATCGTTGGGAGAGCGCGCTCGCCTTCGCCGACGCCCTCGAGGACGTCGCCCGCTCGGCGAAGCTCCTCGCGAGCGCGAGCGAAGTGGGCGACGTCGTGCGCGCGGTCGCGGGCCCGTCGCTCTCGCGTCGTCGCGCGCTGATCCAGAAGCGGCCCGAAGGCGAGAGCTCGGTACGCGTCATTGCGCGCGCCGAGGCAACGGGCACCCTCGACCAAATCGTCGTGACGGAGTCGACCGAGGTCGATCAGGTCGAGCCGCCGGAGAGCGAGCCGCCGCCCCCGCCGCCGCCGGAGTCGCCGGAGTCGGGGATCTCGCCGTCGTCCGCGACGGGCGTGTCGTCGCGCAGCGTTTCGGCGGACGAGGCGACAGGGCGCTCGCGGTCTTCGGGTCGAGCCGTAGTGGCCGTGGTCGCGGTCCTCCTCGGAGTGGGCGCGCTCGCGGTGGCAGGGCTTGCGTCGCGTCGCGCCCCTTCGGTAGTTCCTCCGGCGGTTGCGACCGCGCCCGAGTCCTCGACGTCGCCGGCCCCGCAGTCGTCTGCGTCCGCGCCCATCGAGACCTCGCCGCCCCCGCAAGCGTCGGTCTCCGAGGTTCGTGTGACCCCGTCGCCGTCCTCGTCATCGAGCGCCCCGCCGAGCCGCACTTCCCCACCGCGAGGGCGTTCTCGTGGGCGGACCCCCGATCGCGCGCCCCCCAATCCGTACGGAGAGTGAGGCTGGCCTCGTCGCCGGCGCGAACGGCTGACTCTAGGCTCCGCGGATCGGCTGATCCCGAGTGGATGCCCACGTCGGGGAGTCGCCTCCCCAACCAATCCGCTCCCCGTTGGAAAAAGGCGACCCATCGTCGATGGCATCCCGGTTGCTGCCACCGACCTCATCGTGCTCCGCAAGTCTGCGTCATGGCGTCGACTCTTCGGCGTGCTCGCGATCGGCGCGAGCACGGTCGTTCTCACGGGCTGCTCATCGATGGCCGAGGAGGCCACCACCGGAGAGGATGCGCTGACGGTCGGCGGCTGCCCCGCGAAGCCGACGTGTGACGATCGCGGCGACGACGGGCGCTATTGCTTGCCGATCTGCTCCGCGGAGTGCCGCTCCAAGCACGTGTCGTCGGGATTCTGGACATCGCCGTACGAAGTCTCGGGGAGCTTCGGGCTCGGTCGACACCAAGGTTCGGCGATCATCGCCGTGTCCGTCGCGTTCGATGCGCGCGGCGACGCAGACGCGTCCACCGGCAAGCTCGCGCTCGCGGGGCTGCCGGACGACGTGACCGTCCGCTCGGCAACCACGGCCGCGCGCTCTCGCGGCGTCCGGAGCACCGCGCCAACCGCGCCGCGATGGTGTTCTACGAGGCCGACGGCGCACCGAGCGTGGTGCGCGACGCGAGCTCCACCGCCGTCCTCGGCGGCGCGTGGATGAAGAAGACGACGACCTGCCTCGAGCGAATCCAGAACGGCTACTGCGACGCGGTATGTGGAAACTGCAGCTATGTGCTCCCGTCGGAGAGCATCTTCACCAGCCGAGCCGGCGATTGGTCGACGCCGGACGGGCTTGTGTCCGGCGGCGGCGCGGCGAGCTGCGACGCTCCGTCGTACTACGGCGGGCCCAACTTCGAGAGCACGCCTACGTTCACAGGCGCGACGCTTCCCAATCACTTCACGCACTGCGCGCGCCTCGGCTGCGCTGCGGCGGACGAGGCACCCAGCCTGAAGAGCATCACGAGCGACGCCGCAGACGCTCCAATGACCGGACTCTACGGACACAACTCGAATACCGACGCGGAGGCCGAGCTTCGCGCGTTCCGCGCGTGCGTGAACGGCCAAGATGGGACGGCGGACGCGTGCGCCGCCTGCGGAAACGGCGCGACGGGCATCCAGAGCCCATGCGACGACCGCACCAACATGGCGCGCGCCGTCTGGGACAAGACTGCGAAGACCTCGCTCGGCATCATCCCGATCGATCAGGTTCCGGCCATCGTCGAGGCGTCCGACGAGCGAGCGACGGACGCTCCCACGTGCGCGTGGGGACACTTCCCGGTTTACGGCATGTGACGCGCGATCAACGCGGGACGTCGGGAGGGATCGAGCCGCAGCTCGTGAAGGCGAGGTTGGTATCCACACGGAACGTCGATGCCGTGACGCGTCGCTCCGCCTGGAAGAGGTCGAGCGGATAGGTCTGGCCCTTGGTGAGACCCAGGCTCGCCGCCGCCTGATCCAGCTCGATGGTGCCGTTCGCCGACGGGTGGAGACCACCGAGGTCGATGGCGAGCTTGCCGTTCATGAAGACCCAGACGTCGTCGTCGCCGTTGAAGGTGAAGCGCTCGCCGCCCGCGTACTTGAACTCGGTGTGGATCTCGGTGGTGAAGCCGAAGTTGTGCTTCTTGCCATCGTTGCCGTCACCCGAGAGCCCGTAGCCGGCGCCGTCGAGAGGGAAGTAGAAGTTGCTCTGGAAGGTGAAGACGTCCCCATTGGGTGCAAACTGCAAGTAGAGGACGTACGGTTGGTTCATGCCGGGCGCGAAGCGGTACCACTCGTCGAAGAAGGCTTTGTTGGTCGTCATCTGACCGTACGGACAGCCCACGGTGCCGCCCAGCAGCGACGACTCGCAAAGCGACGCATAGACGGGCTTCTTGTCGGTGCCGAGGGCGGGGGCGACGAGGCTCAGGGTCGGCGTCGAGCCGCCGAACGCTTCGAAGTCGGGGTGCCCGCCCGGCTCGGTCTTGCCGCGGAAGTCGCGGACGACGCCCACGATGGTGCTGCACGGCGCGCCGTTCTGACTCGTCCCCGTCTGCGCCATGCCGTCACCGGTGAGCGCCTCGCCGAGGGCGTAGCCGCCGTGCTCGGTGGGGACGATGTTCTTCGGGGGCGGGAGGACGCGCGGGCCCGCGGCGCCGGCGTCCGCGCGCGACTCGGTGAAGGCGCTCGCGGCGTCGGCCGAAGCCTGCGGCCGCGCGGCCATGGCGGACCGGTCGTCGTCCGCCTCGAGGCCGCCCTCCGGGGTGCTGCAGCCGACGAGGGCGACGAAGAGCGCCGCGCCGAAGAGGAGAGGACGAGCCATGGAGACCCCAGAAGCAGGGGCTGCGCCAACCTCGCGGCCGCGCGTTAAACGCCGGTCAAGGGCGGGGCGTGCACGTCTCGCGCATCCACGAAGTGCAAAGCGGGCGGGCGCGCGCGGCCCGACTGCCGAGATGTTGGCCCTTCGCGGTCGGGTTCGTAGGGTCACCGCATGGGCGTGGATTCGAGCGAGCAGGTGGACGTGACGGTCGACAGCGGGGAGCTTCTGACGGCCCCTCCGAAGAGTGAGGCCGCCCCGAAGAGCGAAGCGCCGCCGAGCGCACCGCCCAGTCACAAGGGCTTCTCGTCCTCCGACGAAGCGTTCCACGTGCCGTGCGCGTTCGGCCGGCTCCTTCTCCTCAAGCTGATCGCGCGCGGAGGAATGGGAGACGTTTACCTCGCGGCGACGACCGGCATCGAAGGCGCCGAGCGCCCGGTCATCGTCAAGACCGTGCGTCGCGATCACATTCACGACGGCTCGTTCCTCGCGCGCTTCCTCGATGAGGCCCGCGTCCAGTCGCAGCTCCATCACCCTGGCGTGGCGCAGGTGCTCGAGGCCTCGACGGACGACAGCGGCGAGCCATTCGTCGTCGTCGAATACGTCGAAGGCCGCTCGTTGGCCGACGTTCGGCAGCGTGCGGTGCAGCTCGGTGCGCGGATTCACTGGCCGGAGGCCGTCGCGATCTCGATCGAGATTGCTCAGGCGCTCGCCCACGTTCACGAGCGCGCGGGCTCCGACGGTACGCCGCTCGGCATCGTGCACCGCGATCTCAGCCCGCAGAACGTGATGGTCGGCTACTCGGGTGAGGTGAAGCTGATCGATTTCGGCACCGCGCGCGGCCACAACCGCCGCTGCCATACGGTCGCCGGTGTCGTGTTCGCCAAGCCTGGCTACGTGGCGCCGGAGGTGGCGCGGCAGCAGGTCGGCGACGGACGCATCGACGTCTACGCGCTCGGCATCATGCTCTGGGAGCTCTGCGCCGGCCGTCGCTTCCTCACCGGGGACGCGCAGAAGCACCTCGAAGACGCGGCGGCCGGTCGCGTGGTGGTGCCCGCCATCGCCGACGAAATCGGGGCACCCAAGCTCCTCGATCAGGTGATCGCTCGTTTGACCTCCAACGATCCGGACGCGCGGTACACGAGCGCTACGCTCGCGGTGACCGATCTCGCGCGCATCCTGCAGGAGGCTCCGACGAGCAAGGCCGGCGAGCGCGGCGTCCGCGGTCGCGTGACCGCGCTCATGAAGACTCTGTGGTCCCACGAGCCCGCGCGCTCGCGCGCCGACTTCGCCAAGCTCCTCCGCGACGGGCGGCCGCTCATGAAGGAGCGCCTGACGCCGGTGAAGAACGAGATCGCGGCCAAGGTCGCGGAGGCCATGAACGAGGACGCTCTCCTCGCCGGTACGCCCTACCGCCTCGTCCGCAAGATCGGCGAGGGTGCGAGCGGTGAGGTCTTCGAGGCAGAGCACGTCGAGCTCGGTCGCCACGTCGCCATCAAGATCCTCACGCCCGAGCACGGCTCGGCCAAGGACGCCGTCGAGCGCTTCCGGCGCGAGGCCCGCGCCATCGCCGGGCTCACGCACCCCAACCTCTGCTTGCTCTACGATTTCGGCCGCGCTCTCGACGGTCGAGTGTTCCTCGCGATGGAGCTCCTCCGCGGGCAGACGCTCGAGCAGTACCTTCGCGCCGCGCGCGGTATGGACTACCGCGAGGCCGTCGGCATCGCCATCGAGGTGACCAAGGCGCTCGAGGCTGCGCACGGCGCCGGCGTCGTGCATCGCGATCTCAAGCCCGCCAACTTGTTCTTGCAGAAGCAGGGGCCGCTCAAGCTCGTGGACTTCGGCGTCGCGATGGCACTCTCGGACGTGGCTTCGCAGGGCGACGAGCAACGCCAAAAGGGCTTCGCCATCTTCGGCACGCCCGAGTACATGGCGCCCGAGCAAGTTGCCGGTGAGGCCGTCGACGGGCGCTGTGATCTCTACGCGCTCGGCTGCGTGCTCTACGAGCTCGTGACCGGAGCGCCTCCGTTCGACGGCCCGTCGAGCGTCGTGGTGATGGGCAAGCACCTCCGCGAAGAGGTGGAGCCGCCGAGCGTGCGCGCGCCCAAGCGCGCCATCCCGGCCGCGCTCGAGCAAGTGATCATGACCGCGCTCGCGAAGAGCCCCGAGGAGCGCTTCGCCTCCGCGACGCTCATGCGTGAGGCGCTCGAGGCCTCCGTCGCCGCGCCGCCGCCCAAGAAGACGTCGAGCGGGAAGCGCGCGGCAGTGTTCGCGGCCGTCGCGCTCGCGACCGGGTTCGCCGCGGTGATCTCGGCGAAGGCGTCACCGACGCTCGCGGCGCGCTTCTTCCCGACCGAGATGATCATTCCGGCCACGGCGGTCCAGGCTCCCGAAGCCAAGCCGGCCGAGGCGAAGGTGACCGCAGCCGAGCTCGCGGTGAGCGATCCGGGCGCGCTGCCCTCGCCCGCGCCCGCGGTGGCGCCGGCCGAGGAAGCGCTGCCGACCGTTCCCGCCGACGTCGAGGCGGCCATCGCGAATGGCACCGCCGAGGCGATGGCGGCACCGGCTCCGCACGCCGACAAAGCCGACAAGGCCGACAAGGCGAACGACAAGGCGGCGGATCTGAAGCGCCTCGTCGAAGCGCGCGGGCAAGCCAAGGTGAAGAACGATCCGACCGCGCTCAAGAAGTGGGCGCAGGCCGCGTACACGTTCGGCGACTACCGCGAGGCGCGTCGCGCCACCGAAGCGTGGACCCTCAAGGATCGTTCTCCCGAGCCGCGGCTCTTCCTCGCGCGCGTGCTCGACACGATGGGCCGTCGCGGTGAAGCGCGCGCGGTGCTGCAAGAGGTCCTCGAGCTCCACCCGGATCTCGGTGATGCGCGCCGCATGGTGACGAAGATGGGCGCGCCCATGGCGACACCCGAGACTCCGACGACCCGTCCGCGCGTCGCGCGCAAGTGAGCGCGTCGCGATGAAGTGGGCGCTCATCGTCGGCGCCAAGGGCTCGGGAAAGACCACGACCGTGCGCGCCTTCGTCGAAGCGGCGCGCGCGCGCGGCGTTCGCGTCGGCGGCGTCATTCAAGAGCCAGTCACGGACGCCAGCGGAGAGCGCGTCGCGTACGAAGCGGTTCGCCTCACGAACGAGGCCGATCGCGTCGTCGTTGCGCGGCGCGGGCCGGTGCCCGGTGGGGACCCGATGATCTGCTCGTTCTCGTTCGACGACGGTGCCTTCGCGCGCGTTCGCGATTGGATCGCCGCCGACCTCGCCGCGCTCGACGTCGTCGTGATCGACGAGGTGAGCAAAGCCGAGTCTCGGGGACGCGGACACGCGCGAGCGATCGCCGACACGCTCGCGTCGAACGCGACGGTCGTCCTGGCCGTGCGCGAAGACGAGCTCGTTCACGTGATGACCGCCATTGGGCTCGCCGAGCCAGTCGCCACGCTGCTCGCTGGTGCTGGCGGCGTCGCCGCGTTCGTCGACGCCGTCGTCGGCTGAGGCTCTCCTCGCGCTCGCGCATCACGTGGCATGCGTGTTGCTGACGCGCCGCCGTGGCTCTCTCCTCGCGATGCAAGCTCGGTGTCTTCCTCGCGGTTATCGCGGTTTCTTCGCGTGCCGCCGCGGATCCGGACGTCGAGTCGGCGGCCTCCGCGACAGGCGGATCAGAGTCCGCTCCCGCGGAGGATGCGCCGCGGGGGCGTGTGCTCCTTTCGCTCGAGCGCGCGCTCGCGTGGGGAGGTGACGACCGGAGGGAAGCGCGCGTGCCGATCCCGTCGGACGGGACGGGCGAGGACGAGTGGAGCACCGGGATCCGCGGGGTGACCGCGTTCGACGCCGCTCCCGCAACCCTTGCCCTCCGCGCGCCTCGCCTCGCGGCAGATGTCCTCATCGATCGCCGCTGGACGCTCGGTGGCTCCGCCTTCGTCTGGACGAGCTCGCGCGACGACGACGTGAGCTACATCGCTCGGCACGACCGCTCATGGACGACCGGGCTCGCGCCGCGGGTCGGTGTGATCCAACCGCTTGGCGGAAGCACCTGGTTCTGGCTCAAGCTCGGCGTGCCGTTCAGCTACACCACGAGCGCGTACGACGCGGCCTGGTTCAACAAGGGAACGAGCGGAAGCGAGGGCTTCCACGCCACGATCCACTACGTCGGCGTCGGAGCCTCCGTGTCGCCGACCCTGGTGGCTGTCGCGTCGCGCGCCATCTCCTTCGCTTTTGGCCTCGAGCTCGAAGCCAACTTGGGGTCGCGCTGGACGAGCGCCACCTACACCGACCGTCCGACCGCCACTTCGTTCCACGTGCTCGGGGCGCTCGCCACGGTCGGACTCGTCGTGACCCCATGAACTCGCACGTTTTCAACGGGTTGCCGGAGGGCTGAAAAAAACGCTCGTCGTCGAGATCTTCTTCCCCGCTCGTTCGTTGAAGGAACCATGCGCCGCGTCATCCTCGCCGTTTCGGTCGGACTCTCGCTCCTCGTCACCTCCGCTGCCGCGATGGCTTGCCCGCGGGGTGAGAACGTCATCAGCGATCGCGTGGTCGAACGTCGCGACGTGCGCGTCGACGCGCTCACGCAAGCGGCGGCGCTCGAGGCTGATGCGCGCACGAGCGATCAGCGCGCGCTCGCGCATACCCAACGCGCGGCCTCGCTCCGCGCCGCGGCAGACGCACTTCAAGAGAACGTCCCGGTCGCGTTCGGTGACGCCCGTGAGGCGATCCTCGAGCGCATCGACGCGCTCCTCGAGCGCGCGGCGGTCGAGACCGGCGAGGCGCGCACCGAGCGACTCCGCGCGTCCCAGCTTCGCGCGCAGGCGGCGCGTCTCCGCGCTCAGGTTCGCAATGGCGGTGGCGGCGGTGGCTGGCGCGGCCGTGGCCGCCCGGTCGACGACGTCGTGGTGCCCGTGCCGGTCGCTCCGCCGGCTCGTCCGACCACCATCGACATCTGACGCGCGCGATCAGAACGACGGGCACTTCGCGAAGTGCAGCACCGGAGCGCTCTCGCTCACGGTCACGTAGCCGTGGCCGTCGGGCTGGAAGCAGATGGCTTCGCCCTGCGGCTCCGAGGCGACCGGCAGCGGGCACGGCGAGCGACCCAGCGTGGTCGCGAGCGCCTCGTTCTCCGCGCCGCCGTAGTACCAAGCGTTCGAGTAGGTGCGGAGAAGAACGCCCGTGCCGTCCGGTGAGATGTCTCCGCCCGTGATCTGGGGCGAGCCGCTCGGGGGCGTGACCGATCCGATGCGCGTCAGCGTCACGACCTCGCCCGCCCGCACGGTCTCCGGGAACGCGTAGACGCCGCTCGGGCCGCTCGAGACTTTGGTCACGACGAACATGCGCCCCGTCGTCGGATGGACGAGGAGCGTCTCGGCGTTGTGCGAGCCGTCCGGGTACCGGAACGGAATCGCTTCGGCCGTAACGGGGCCCGACATCCGCACGTCGGCGGGCTCGACGACACGATAAACCGTGTAGGTTGCACGCTTCGTCGAGTTGTCGCCGATGTCCCCCAAGAAGACGCAGCTCCGCCCAGCGCAGGGGCCGACCGCGATGTCCTCCCAATCGTCGGCGGTGGCCCCGGTCACGCTGAACGTCGCGAGGACGCTGCCGTCCGTGTCCACGGCGAAGAAGCGCGCCGTATCGCCGGAGTCGTTGTGGACGTAGAAGGTCCGCGGAAAGATGCCGCTCGCGGCGATGCCCGACAGCTCCGACGTGGGCGGCAGCGCGACCGCTGACACGTTGTCCACCAGCCCGCACAGACCGCAATAGTCGAACTTGATCGTCGCGGCGTCGCGGGGCGCGCCTCCCTCGGGTGACGTCCCGAGCGGCGCCTGATCGAGCGTCAAGCCTCCGCACGCCACCAAAGATGCGAGGCCGGCGGCCCGAAAAACGTGCTGCACGGCCGCGACGATAGCCGCACCGCTTGTGGCCCGTCGAGCGATCCGGTAACTCCTCGCTCCGCGATGCCGCGCCGGACGGACCTCGAGAAGATCGTCCTCATTGGAGCGGGGCCGATCGTCATCGGACAGGCCTGCGAGTTCGACTATTCCGGCACGCAAGGCGCCAAGGCGCTGCGTGAAGAGGGCTACGAGGTCGTCCTCGTGAACTCGAACCCGGCGACGATCATGACCGATCCGGAGCTCGCGCGCCGGACGTACATCGAGCCGCTCGAGTGGCGCACCGTCGCGGCCATCCTCGAGCGCGAGCGCCCGCAGGCGATTCTGCCCACCCTCGGCGGTCAGACCGCGCTGAACCTCGCGCTTCGCCTCCACGAAGAGGGCGTGCTCGCGCGGCTCGGGATCGAGATGCTCGGCGCGCGGCCGGAGTCGATCGCCAAGGCGGAAGACCGCGCGCTCTTCAAGGCGGCGATGGCCAAGATCGGCCTCACCTGCCCGCGATCTGGCGCCGCCCACTCCGTCGAAGAGGCGTGGGCCATCGTCAAAGACACCGGCTTCCCGGCCATCCTCCGCCCCAGCTTCACGATGGGCGGCACGGGCGGTGGCATCGCGGAGAGCGAGAAGGACTTCGAAGAGAAGGTGGCGTGGGCGCTCGCCCAGTCACCGACACGCGAGGTCTTGATCGAAGAGAGCGTGCTCGGCTGGAAAGAGTTCGAGCTCGAGGTCATTCGCGACAGAGCCGACAACTTCATCGTGGTCTGCTCGATCGAGAACATCGATCCGATGGGCGTGCACACCGGCGACTCGATCACCGTCGCGCCGGCCATGACCCTCACCGATCGCGAGTTCCAGCGCCTCCGCGACGCCGCTCGCGCGGTGATGACCGAGATCGGCGTCGAGACCGGCGGCTCGAACGTGCAGTTCGCCGTTTCACCCAAGGACGGGCGCGTCCACGTCATCGAGATGAACCCGCGCGTGTCGCGATCGAGCGCGCTCGCGTCCAAGGCCACCGGCTATCCGATCGCCAAGGTCGCCGCCAAGCTCGCCGTCGGCTACACGCTCGACGAGCTCAAGAACGACATCACGAAGACGAGCGCTGCCTTCGAGCCGGCCATCGACTACGTGGTCGTCAAGTGGCCGCGCTTCGACTTCGCCAAGTTCCCCGGCGCGGACACCACGCTCGGCACGCAGATGAAGAGCGTCGGCGAGGCCATGAGCATCGGTCGAACCTTCCTCGAGGCGCTGCAGAAGGCGGCGCGCTCGCTCGAGACCGGGCGGGCCGGGCTCGTGTCGCTCCTCGGCAAGGTGAGCTACCCGGAGCTCGCCAGCCCCAAGAAGCGTCGCGACCTCGGTATGGATGCGCCCGAGCCGGAGGCGCCCAAGAGCGTGCCGGCGGCGTCGCTCGACGGCGCGCGCGCGGCGCTCGAGAAGCTGGTGAAGATCCCGGCGCCGGACCGGCTCTTCTACGTCGCCGACGCGCTCCGCGTGGGGATGACCGAGGCCGAGGTCTGTGCGCTGACCGGGATCGACCCCTGGTTCATGGCGCAGTTCGGTCGCGTCGTCGCGATGGAGAAGCGCCTCGCGGAGGGCGCGCTCGACGAGGACACGCTCCGCGCAGCCAAACGCATGGGCTTCAGCGATCCGGAGATCGCGCGCCAAGCCAAGAAGACCGAAGACGAGGTTCGCTCGCTCCGCAAGCAAGCGGGCGTCTCGGCCGTTTACGCGCGCGTCGATACGTGCGCGGCCGAGTTCGTCGCGCACACGCCGTACCTCTACTCGACCTACGAGTCCGAGAGTGAGTCGGCCGCCGCGCCGGGCAAGAAGGTCGTCATCCTCGGCGGCGGCCCGAACCGCATCGGCCAAGGCATCGAGTTCGACTACTGCTGCGTCCACGCCGTCCAGGCCCTGCGCAAGCTCGGCTACGAGACGGTGATGGTGAACTGCAACCCGGAGACGGTGTCGACCGACTACGACACGTCCGGACGCCTCTACTTCGAGCCGCTCACGCTCGAGGACGTCCTCGCGGTGTGCGACGAAGAGAAACCCGACGGCGTCGTCGTGCAGTTCGGGGGCCAGACGCCCTTGAAGCTCGCCGTTCCGCTCGAGAAGCGTGGCGTCAAAGTGCTCGGCACCACCGCCGACGCCATCGATCGCGCCGAAGACCGCGGCCGCTTCGACGATCTCCTCACCAAGCTCGCGCTCAAGCGCCCGCGGAGCGGCATCGCGGAGAATGCCGAGCAGGCGCTCGAGCTCGCCAAGAGCATCGGCTACCCGGTGCTCGTCCGGCCCAGCTACGTGCTCGGGGGCCGCGCGATGATGATCGCGTACACCGAGGCCGAGCTCGCCACGTACGTGCACAAGGCCGTCGAGGCCGCGCGCGACGCGGGCACGCACACGATCCTGGTCGACGAATTCCTCAAGGACGCGATCGAGATCGACGTCGACTGCGTCTCGGACGGGAAGCGCGTCGTCATCGGCGGCGTGCTCCAGCACATCGAAGAAGCCGGCGTCCACTCGGGCGACTCGTCGAGTGTGCTCCCGCCGTACTCGCTCAGCCCCGAGCTCGTCCTCTCCATCGAGGAGCAGACCCGCATGCTCGCCCTCGAGCTCGGCGTGGTCGGGCTCATGAACGTGCAGTTTGCAATCAAAGGTGGCGACGTCTACGTACTCGAGGTGAACCCGCGCGCGAGCCGCACGGTGCCGTTCATCTCCAAGGCCACGGGCCTTCCGTTGGCGAGAATCGCGGCGATGCTCATGGTCGGCCGCACGCTCGACGATCTCGGCGTGACCGAGACGCCGCTCCCGGCGCACGTCGCGGTGAAGGCGAGCGTCTTCCCGTTCGCCAAGTTCCCCGGCGTGGACACCATCCTCGGCCCGGAGATGCGATCGACCGGTGAGGTCATGGGCATCAGCGACACGTTCGCTCGCGCGTTCTACAAGGCGCTCCTCGCGAGCGGGCAAGTCGTGCGCGAGCCGGACGGGAAGATGAAAGCCTTCATCAGCGTGAAGGACGAGGACAAGCCCGTCGCGTGCCTCATCGCCCGGCGTCTCCGCGCCCTCGGTTACGTCGTTCTCGCGACACGCGGTACGGCGGCCGCGTTCGCGCGCGCCCGTATCCCGTGCGAGGTGGTGAACAAGGTGACCGAGGGCCCGCCACACGTGGTCGACGCGATCCGCGGCGGCAACATCGCCATCGTCGTGAACACGACCGTCGGCGCACGCGAGGTGAAGGACAGCTACTCGCTCCGTCGCCAGACGCTGCTCGCCAACATCCCGTACTTCACGACCATCGCTGCTGCCCTCGCCGCGGTCGATGCGCTGGAGGCCACGCGCGGTGGTGTCGTGCCCAACGTTCGCTCGCTGCAAGAGTGGACGGGACAGTCGCCGGCCCCTTGATCCCGAGGAGGTGCGCACCCGCCAGATTCGGTGCTCGCCGCGTTCGGATGTGTTCTAGTCTGGGTCGAATGGTCGCGGGCACGGGGCTGGCGTGGATGCGTGGGCGTCTGGGGCTCGCCGCTTGTCTCGCGGTACCGATCGTCGCGAGCTTGCCCGGCTGCCGCAAAGAGCCGCCCCCCCGCGTGGCCCAGTATGCGTTCGACCTCACGGTCACCGGCGTGGAGCTGCCCGACCGAGGCGCGCAGGTCGTGTACGACGACGTGGTGCTCGGCCGACTGAAGCCGAAGTCTCCGTCGGTGCGCGTCATGCTCTCCGAGGACGTGTGGCTCCTCGAGGCCCGGGGGAGGCTCAAAATTCGCGTCGACGGGACGTGTGGCGAGCAAGACATCCCGCTCCGGATCCCGTTCACCGATCGCCAGCAAGAGGCGCAAGCGCTCCGCAAGGAGGCGCACGCCGCCTCCTTCGAGTCCGAGGCCGCGAGCGTGGCGCGCGTCTACTACGACAACGACGCCGCACCGGCCACGAGCTTCACGATCGGTGCGTTCACCATCGACGTCGCGGCAGGCGATCGTGGGTTCACTTCGGTCGTGCTCGGGACGTGCGCCACGTCGCGACAGATCTTCGTCGCGGGCACCAAGGTCGGCGAGCTCCCGGTCCAGCCGCTCGTGCGCGACGGCGTGCTCGCGGCCCTCGTCGATCTCCGCGGTGGTCGCTGCTATCGGCGGCGCGTCCACACCTACGGGAGCTCGGGCGACGAAGTGGTGGCCGCGCACGCGGCGCCTCCGGTCACGGCGGCGCCGCCCACGCCGCCGCCCCCGGCCAAGGGTCGGAAGGGGGCGCACCCGCCACCGCTCGCGAGCGCGGCATCGAGCGCGTCGCCCGCGCCCAAAGACCCGCTCCTCGTGCTCGGAACCGACGCGATTCTCAAGGGGCAGCGCGTCTATCCGGTGGGCCTCATCGACGATTTCCTCTCGCCGTCGCCGTCGCACCTCGTGCAAGTGAACGATCCCAAGCTGCTCCAGCGCCTCGAAGTCGTTCACTGCGAGGATTTGGTCAACGGAAAGTTCGTGGCTGCGGCCGACCCGGCGGCTCCCGCGGTGAGCGCTTCCGCGTCTGCGAGCGCGGCCGCCAAGGCTGCGCCGGCTCCGCGACCGCAGCCGCGGCCGCGCCCCGCGCAGGCCACCGCGAAGAAGCGGCGCTGAGGTAAAGTTGCGCCCATGGCGAAGTACCCGCTCGAGCCGCTGGCCCAAGTGCGGGCGACGGAGGTCGAGGACGCGACCGTCGCGCTCGCCGCCGTGGTGCGGGCGCGCGAAGCCAGCGAGGCGGCGCTCGCGGAATCGCGTGCGGCCGAGGCGCGTTTCCTCACCGAGACGGAGGCGGTCGTGGAGCGAGAGGCGGTGGCGCTCGCGAGCGGAGTCCTGCGCGCCGGCGATCTTGCGCAGGGCGAGGCGTTCAAGGTCTTCGCCGCGCTAGAGCATCGCCGTCATCGCGCCGCGATCGACGCCGCGGCCGCCGAGGTCGCGCGCGCGTGCGCCGCGGAGGAGGAGGCCCGCGCGCACCTCGCCGAGAAGAAGGCGGCCGCCGAGGCGGTCGCACGCCATCGCGCGAGCTTCGATGCGAACGAGCGCCGCGTGCGTGAGGCGAAGGAAGAGGAGGCCGCCGAAGAGGTGGTTCAGGCGCGCCGCTCGGGGGCTCCGCGATGAAGCGCTCGCGCGTCGTCGTGGCGGCCCTGGTCGTGCTGGGCCTCGGCGCGTGCGCATGCGCCGGAGGTCTCCGCCACCGCGCGGCGCAGCGTAGCGCCGCGAGCGGGCCACCGCCGGCGATGTCGGCCGCGGTGACCTCGCTCGGGGTCTCGTTGCCGGTCGTATCGAGCCCGTACGACGATCCCGCGCTCGCGGGGGCCCGCGCCAAGGAGCGCGCACGCGACTACGACGGTGCGCTCGCGATCGTCTCGGCCGCACGAAAAGCCAACCCCGCCGATCCGCGCGCGGCGTGCGCGTTCGCCTATCTCGAGGGGCGGCTCGCGGTGCTCGCGGAGCACCACGACGCGGCGCTGGCGGCGTTCGACGCGGTGATCGCGGGCGACGTCCCCACCGATGGCGGCCGGTCGTCGTGCGGCCTCGCGGCGTACGCGCGGCTCCGCGCCGCGCAGTCCGCGGCCAAGCTCGGTCAGTGGGACGTCGTCCTCGACCGCCTCTCCAAGGTGCCCGAAGACTTTCCGCTCGCGTCGGAGCGGCTCGTCGGCGAAGCCGAGGCCCGCGCCGCGAAGGGCGATCGCGCCGGCGCGGCCGCCCTCTGGCGCCGCATGCTCGCCGCCGACTCGTTCGGTCCGCGCTGGGTCGACACGAGCGCCAAGCTCGCGACCGCGCTCCTCGACGGCGTCCTCGGCGATCCCAAAGCCGAGGCCAAAGAAGCGTACGAGCTCGCGACGCGCATCGTCGTCTCGGCGCCCAAGTTCGACGCCGCTCAAGGTGCCACCGCTCTTCGTGCCCGCGCGGCGGCACTCTTGCAGAATGCATCTTTTCCTGCGGCGCTCACCGTCGAAGAGAGCGCGAAGCAAGTGCAGTCGTGGCTCGACGCCGGAGAAGCGACGCGCGCCGCGCAGGCGGCGAACGAAGCCGTGGCCAAGGTGCCAGCACCCGTTCCGTGCAAGCTCGCTCTCGTGCGCGCGCAGGCCATCGCGCGAACCAAACAGTCGTCGGACGCTGCATGGGGCGAGGCCATCACGGCGTGCGACGGTCAGCCCGAGCAGGCGACGGCGTTCTACGGGGGAGGCAAGGCGGCCTCCGGCAAGCGTCCCGACGAGGCGCGCGCGCGCTTCGCGAAGCTCGAGGAGCGGTTTCCCAAGAATCGCTTGGCCGACGACGCTCGCCTCTTCGGCGCCGTCCTCGCCCGCGACGCAGGCGACGTCGAACGCTTCGCTTCGATGTTGCTCGCGCTCCCGGACGATTACCCGGACGGCGACATGCGGGCGGAGGCGCTCTTCAAGGTCGCGCTCGAACGTCTCCGGACCGGCGACGCGCGCGGCGCCGTCGCGCCCCTCGAACGAACGCTCACCCTCGGGCTCGCGCCGCGGCACGCGTCGGTCGCGCGTGCGACCTACTTTCTCGGTCGCGCGCGCGCGGAGCTCGGCGACGTCGCGGGTGCCCGCGAGCGCTACGTCACCGTGGTGCGCGAGCAGCCGCTCTCGTTCTTCATGCTGCTCGCCTACGCGCGACTCGCGGAGGTGAACGCCGACGACGCAGCGCGCGTGCTCGAGGAGGCGATGACGCAAGGTCGCGACGAGCCGCGACGCACGGCGCGCGATCTCGACGAGGGGGGCATGGCGCGGGCCGCGCGCTTGATGGAGGTCGGCGAGATCGACGTCGCCAAGAAAGAGGTGGCGCGCGCCGGGTTGAAAGAGGGCGGTGAGCTCTCCGCGCTCGTCGGTCAGCTCTTCGAGAAGGTCGGCGCCTTCGACGCGGGCGTCGCGTTGGCTCGCAAGGCCGATCTCCTCTCGCGCTACCCGAACGAGCGCTGGCGCTCGGCGTGGGAGGCGGCCTATCCGCGCGCGCACGAAGATCTGGTGAGGCCCGAGGCCGCGAAAAACGGCATCCCAGTGAGTCTTGCCTGGGGGATCATGCGCGAGGAATCCGCCTTCGCGGTGGAGGTCAAGAGCTCGGCCAACGCGTACGGTCTCATGCAGCTCATCGTCCCGACCGCGAAGCTCGTCGCGCAGGGAACGGGTCTGCCGTTCGACGAGGCAGGCCTGAAGCGTGCCGACGTGAACGTGACGCTCGGCACGAAGCTGCTCGGTCAGCTCCGCGTAAGCCTCGGCGATGCTCGGGTCCTCGCGCCCGCCGCCTACAACGCGGGGGCGGGCGCGCTGGGGCGGTGGCGTGACGCTCGCAAGGGCGAGCCGTTCGATCTCTTCGTGGAGGAGATCCCGTACGAAGAAACACGCAACTACGTGAAGAAGGTCCTCTCGAGCCAGGCCGTGTACGCCATGCTCTACGATCGGAGCGAGCTCGAAGAGACGCTCCGTCTCCCCGCAAAGGCACCGTGACGGATCGCGTCCTCTACGTCGTGCCGACGGAGCGGCACGTGGAGCGTCTTGGAATCTCGGGCCACGACGCCGAGACGCGCACGCACCTCGCGCGGCGCCTCTCGCGTTCGCTCCTACCCGGTGCGCGCTGGGCTTCTCCCGAGGTCACGCGCCTGGCGTTGACCGACGCGCTCCGTGCGACGCTATGGGACGACCCGCTCCTGGGCGGGCTCGTTCGCGCGGGTGGCCCCTCGTTCCTGCGCACGGTCGAGCTCGTCGATTCGGCGATCGGTGAGCTGCGGCGGGCGGCCACGCCGGTCGCGTTGCTCGATCGCGTCGACAAGTCCGGTGGCGGCGCCGGCCTCCGCGCGTCGACGTTGCGTCGAGCGATCGTCGCCCTCGATCGCACGCTCGAAGCGCGCGGCTTGGTCGACGCCCGCGCGGAGCCGCGCGTTCTCGCGGACGCGCTCGCGCGCGCGACCTCGGACGAGATCGCTCGCGCCCTCCGGGCCACACGCCTCGCGGCGCGATACATCGTCGTTTGGGACGCGGCCGACCTCGCTTGGTGGACGGCGCTCGCCGGGCGCCTCGAGCGCGCAGGCGGCAGCGCGGTGATCGAGCTGCCGGTGTTCGAGAAGGACGCGCTCGACATGGATCGCGATCGCGATCCACTCGAGGTGGTGTTCGACGATCTCCTGGCGCGCCTCGACGAGCCGCCGGCGACCGTCGCGCTCGCGCCGGTGCTCGGGGACTTCGTCGGCGGCCTCGCGCCGGTCGACGTGCGCCGACTCTCGGTGGTCGCGGCGGCCGATGCGTCACGGCAGGCGCGCGCGGTGACCCACGCGGTGGTCGACGCGCTCGCAGACGGCGTTCCGTTGGATCGGGTGGCCATTGCGCTTCCGCAGCTCGACGAGGAGACGCTCGTGCCGCTGCGCCGCGCGCTCGAAGAAGCGGGCGTGCCGTTTCACGAGCCACGCGGCGCACCGCCGAGCGCGTCCGCGATCGTCGCGACGGCGCTCGACGCGCACGCGCTCGCGGGGCGTGGCCTGCCGCGACTCGACGTCGCGATGCTCCTTCGTTCCCGCTACGTCGATCCCGTGAAGCTGACGGGCATCGGCGACCGCCCTGCTGCAGCGCGCGCGCTTCGCGACATCGCGGAAGCGCTGGAGGCTGCGCCGACGGTCACGGCCTCGACGATGGCGCAGGCGCTCGAAGAGACCATCGTCCAGGGCGCGCGCGATGGCGAGTCGCTTCGGCCGGTGGCGCAGCGCTTGGCCACGACCCTGGCCAGCGTCGAAGAGGCCAAATCGAGGAGCGCGCACGCGCGCGCCGCCCGCTCGCTCTGGGAGACGCTCGGGTTTCCGGCGCGAGTGAGCCTCGACGCGCGCTACACGCTGGCCGAAGACGCGGTGCCAGAGGGCATCGCGCGCGCCGAGCTCATGGCGCTCGCCGAGGACGCTCACGGATGGCGGGTCCTCGTCGACGCGCTCGACGCGTACGTGGGCGCGGTCGTGGCGCTCGGCGCGGGCGCTTCGCCGGCCACCGCCGAGACCTTCCGTCACGAGCTTCTCCGCACGCTCGAGGCCGGCGCGCCGCGTCCCGGTGCCGGTCGCGTCGGCGCGGTGCGCATCGCGCGGCTCAGTGAGCTCGCGGGCGAGCGGCTCACTTGTCTCTTCGTCCTCGACGTCAACGACGGGGTGGTCCCGAGCGGCGGCGGGGCGGGGCCGCTCCTCACCGACGGGCTCGTGACGCGCTTGCGCAATCACGACGCGCTCTCGGCGCCGGTGACCCCCGCGCTCGCGCGCGCGCGCGAGCTCGCATCGGTCGCGCTGGCGGCCGCGGCGGTGGAGCGGATCACGCTCTTCTATCGCGAGGCCGGCCGAGATGGGGAGGCGCTCGCGCCGGCGCCCATCGTGCTGTCTTTGATGCGTGCGGGCGCCGCGTTCTCACGAGCGGGTGGGGGTGCGCTGATCGACGCGCCGCTCAGCGCGCGCGAGGCGCGGTTGCAAGCGCTCGCGCGAGGGGAGACCGTCGTCGATGCCGAAGACGCGACGCGCCGCGCGCGCCTCGAGCGCGCGCGCGAGCGACACCATGGCGGAGCGCCGCTCACGGGACCCGATGAGGCCCTCGCGTGGCTGACGGCGGATGACTTGCTTCGCGGCACGCTCGACGCCGACGTCGGCTCCGCGCGTGCGCTGCCAGTCACGTCGGTCGAGCGCTTCGCGCGCTGCGCGTTCCAGGGGTACGTGCATCAAATCCTCGGAGCGCGCGAGGTGCGCGTGGCCGCAGAGACCCCCGACGCGCGCGAGTCGGGCACGATCGTGCACGAGGCGCTGGCCCACGCGCTCCGCGCGGCAGCGCCCCTTCTGGCCGCGCGCCCCGTCGACGCGGATGCCGTACGTTCGCTCGCGATGGAGGCGGCCGACGCGGTCTTGCGCCGCGGCGGGGAGTCGTTGCTGCGTAGCCTCGCGCTCGAGCTCGCGCGTGAGCGGGTGCTCCGTGTCGTCGAGTGGACGATCGCCGAGGCCGAGTGGGTTTTCCTCGTCGCCGAGCAGAGCTTTGGCGACGAGCGCGCGCCCGACGGCTGGCCGGCGCTCGTGATCGGCGAGGGCGCGGACGCGGTGCGCCTCCGCGGATCGATCGACCGCGTGGACACCTCTCGCGAGGCGGGACGCGAGCCGCGCCACGTGCGCGTCATCGACTACAAGTCGGGGACAGCCGCCGTTCGCGAGGCACGACGCTCGCTCGGCGAGACGATGCTGCAGGTGCCGATCTACGCCTTGGCCGCCGAGCGAGCGCTCGGTGCGGTGGACGCGAGCGGGCTCTACGTTCCGGTGGCGGAGCTCGAGCCCGGCTTCGGCGGCGACGACCCTCTGGCGAAGCGCTGGGCCGAGACCATGGCCGACGGCGCCGCGCCGCTCCGCGCCCGCGTCCTCGACGTCATGGCCCGCGTGAGGCGCGGTGAGCTCGCGCCCACGCCGGAAGAAGAGTCCTTCTGTGACTCGTGCAGCTACGACGGCGTGTGTCGACGGCCCCGCTTCGTCGCGGCCGAGGAAGAGCCGAGTGGAGGGGGAGGCGGGGACGCGTGAGCGAGAGCCTCCACGAGCGACTCTTCGCGTTCCGCGAGGACTTGGTGGTCGCGGCGAGCGCGGGCACCGGCAAGACGTACACGCTGGTCGGCGTGCTCGTGCATTTGATGCTCGGGGCGAGCGAGCTCGGGGGCGACGGCCTGCGCGCGCCGATCGATCCCGAGCGAATCGTGGCGACCACGTTCTCGCGCAAGGCGGCCGCGGAGATTCGCGAGCGCCTGGCGCGCGCGCTCGAGCGGCTCGCGGTGAAGGATGCCGATGCGCCGTATCGCCCGGAGATCGAGCGCGCCTTCGCTCGCCACGGGGCGAAGATATCGACGGGGGAGGTCGCGCGGCGCGCGCGCGCAGCGCTGGAGCGACTCGGCGCGGCCCGCATCGGAACGCTGCACGGCTTCGCGACGACCTTGGTGAAGGAGCACGCGCTCGAAATCGGCATCGCGCCGGGCTTCGAGCTCATGTCGGAAGACGACGCCGAAGCCCAGACCGAGGAGGCCATCGAAGGAGCGCTCGGTCGATTCGCCGAGGAGGACCCGGATGCGGCGCGGGTGCTGGTGCGCGCTTCGGGCGGCGTCGATCGACTCGTCGAGGACGTGTCGCGCGTCCTCACGCGTCTCGCCGAGGACGGTACGCCGGCCGATGCGCTCTTGGTTCCCGACGGTGACGCGGCCGAAGTAGAAGCGCTCCTCGATGGGCTCGTCCACTCCGTCGGCCCCATCCAGGCCCACAAGAAGCACGGAGCCACGGCGACCGATCTCGTCGAGGCGTGGCGTCGTCGTGATCTCGAGCGGCTCGAGGACGCGCTCCTTCGCGCGATGTCGATCCGGAAGGACGACCGGCAGCCGCTCCTCTCGGACTTCATCGACGCGCGCTCCCGGCTCGAAGGGGCCTCGAATCCGGACCGTGCCCGTCGCCTGTTCCGTCTCTACCGCGATCGCGAATCACTCGCGCCCGTCGCGACGGCCGCGCGCACCCTCGTCGGTCGCGCGCAGCGCGAGCTCGATCGCCTGCGGCGTCGCTCGGGAGCACTCGCGTTCAGTGACGTGCTGCGGGTGGCGCGAGACCTCCTGCGCGATCGTCCCGACGTCGCCGCCGAGATCAGCGAATCGCTCGACGCGCTGCTCGTCGACGAGTTCCAGGACACGTCACGCGTCCAATGCGAGCTCGTTCGCCTGCTCTGGGAGCGCGAGCCCGCCAAGCGCTCCAAGGGCGCGTTGCCTCGGGCGGGTGCGCTGCGCGCGAGCGGCCTCATGGTCGTCGGGGATCGCAAGCAATCGATCTATGGCTTCCGCGGCGCCGACGTCGCGGTCTTCGCCGAGTTCTGCGTCTCGCTCGCCGGATGGCGTGCGCGGGAGAATCTGCGCATCACTGCCGAGGTCGAGCTGCCCGAGGTTCCTGTGGCCAAGTTCACGGCGCTCCGCGAGAACTGGCGGAGCGTCCCCGAGGTCCTGACGTTCGCCAACGCCTTCTCGCGCCTGCACCTCGGCGGCGGCGACCGCGGTCTCTACGACGTGACCTACGCACCCGACGTCGAGGACCTCGTGGTGCCGGACGCGCGGGCACGTGGCGCGGCGAGCGAAGGACCGCGCGCGGTGTGGCTGCGCCCGGACGTCGAGGGAAGCTCGCGACGGATCGACGAAGCGAACGCCATCGCCGATCGCATCGCGCGCACCGTCGGCACCGTTGGCCCCGCCGGCCGACATCGCGCTTTTCGGGACTTTGCCGTGCTCGCGCTCACCAACCAGATGCTCGACACCATGGCGTTCGCGTTGGCGCGGATTGACGTGCCCTACGTGGTCGCGGGGCGTGGATTCTTCTCGGCTCGTGAAGTGCGCGACGTGGTTGCGCTCCTCGCGATGTTGGTCCGGCCGAACGATCGTCTCGCGCTGGCCACGGTGCTGCGAAGCCCGTGGGTCGGCGCGTCCGATCGCGCGCTCCTCGCGCTCACGTCGCCACGGCGAGGCCTCATCGCCCCGCCTCCGCGCGCCCTGTCAGATTTGCCTCGAGCCGATCTCTTGAGCGACGTCGAGCGGCGGCGCCTGGGCGCCGCGTTCGATCTCTTCGCGCGCTTGCGCCGCAACGTCGATCGGGTGCCTCCGGCGACGTTGCTCCGCGAGGCGGCGCGTGCGCTCGATCTCGAAGAGGCCCTCGTCCAGCTCCCGCGTGGGGCGCAGCGCGTGTCCAACGTGGAGAAGGTCTTCGCGTTGGCGGAGCGAAGCCCGACGTCACGCGCGCTGCTCCGGCGCCTCGAACGGGCGATCGAGCGGGAGGCGCAGGAGACCGACGCTGCTACGTTCTCCGACGAGGACGACGCGGTTCGCTTGTTGACGGTGCACGCGAGCAAGGGACTCTCGTTCCCTGTCGTGTTCGTTCCGCAGATCGGCGCGGACCGCGTCGAGCGACGCGGTGGAGCGCTCGTCCTCGAGCCCGCGACCGGAACGGCGCCGCCGGTCTTGTCGGTGCGGCACGTCGATCGGCACGGGACGAAGATCGATCCGCCGTCGCTGCGGCGCGCCAAAGAGGCCGCGAAAGCGCGCGAGATCGCCGAGCGCAGACGACTGAACTACGTCGCGATCACCCGCGCCGAAGAGGAGATGTTCCTGGTCGGCCGCCGCAAGCCGACCGCGGCGCCGGGATACCGCGCGACGCCTGCGTTCACGTTGGCCGAGCTCGCCACAACGTCGGAGTCGGCCGCCGCCGCAGGCCTCGTGGTGGAGGACTGGACGCCGACCGAGCGCGCGACTCCGGTCGCACGCGCCGAGTCGGTCCGGCGCGAGAAGCGCGCGCTCCCGGTGCTCGCGCCGGAGACGATGCAGACCGTCGCCGTCACGCCGCTCGTCGACTTTCAGCACTGTCGGCGACGCTTTCAGCTCGTGCATCTCCTCGAGGTCCCGGAGGAGCTGCCGCTGGCGCTGCGCGCCTCGGGTCTCGCCGGGGCCACGGACGGGGAGGGGGCGGGACCGCTCTCTCCGCGCGAGGAGGGAACGCTTCTCCACGCGGTCCTCGAGCACGTCGTGCCCGAGGCGTTCGGCAGCGCGGCGCCCGAGTCGGCGATCGAATCGGTCATCGCGCGACTCGACGTCGTCGATCACGAAGTTTCGCGTCGCGTGTCGACGCGGGCCGCGCGTTTCTTGCGAAGCGACTACGCGGCGCGAATCGCGCGTGCTGGAGCGACGCTTCATCGTGAGGTCCCGTTCGTCCTCGCGCTGACCGGCGAGGGCGATGGCGACGAGGGGGCGAGTGGCATCCCGCGGGTCGTCGCGCTGCGCGGAGCGGTAGACCTTTGCGTCGAGTGGCCCGACGGCGCGCTCGACGTCATCGACTACAAGCGAGCGCGTGGCCCGTCGCCCGAGCCTTACGCTCTCCAGCTCGATGTCTACGCGCTGGCGATGAGCCGGGCCGTCGGACGGGCGTCGCCCGTGGCCAAGGACGTGCGCACAGGAATCGTCTTCCTCGGCGGCGGTGGGCCCGCGGAGCCGGTCTTCCGCCGCGGCGTCTCGGTCGCGGGGATCGAGGCGCGCCTTCGCGCTGCGGTGGGGGACCTCGTGCGCGCGCGCTGGTCGCGGAGCTTTCCGCGCGCGGAGCTCGCCACCTGCCAGAGGATACGGTGCGGCTACGTGAACCTCTGCCATCCGAAGAGCTTGGGCACGCAGCTCGGGCTCTTTGGTACCGCGCCGCGCGGTGAGCCCGACGAGCCCGCGGTCGAGGACGACGACGGGCCACTCACCTGACCGCGGGCGTCGCCGAAGATGCGTCGCCGGACAAGAGTCCGCGTTCGAGGAGCGAGACGTGGCCGCCGCGCGCGACGATCACGTGATCGACGAGCGGAGCTCCGACGAGCGCCGCGGCGGCGGCGACTCGCGCCGTGAACGTCACGTCGTGCCGGCTCGGCGTCGGGTCTCCGCTCGGATGATTGTGGACCAGGATGAAGCTGCTGGCGCCGGCGCGGAGCGCGACGCGCAGCGGATCGGCGAGTGAGACCTCGAGGCCGTGAAGACCTCCCATGGCCACGCGTCGCGCCGCGCGGAGGCCGTTCTGGCCGTCGAGGGCCAACGTCCAGAGCTCCTCGTGATCGAGCGGAGTGAGGCGCGCGCCCCACGCCGCCACCGCCGCGGGATCCGGCAGCGGCGGCGCGCGCGTCGAGGAGAGCGCGCTCGCGACCCGCAATCCGAGCTCGACCGCCGCGACGAGTCGGGCGCGTCCGCGCGGCGGCATCGCTTCGAGGCCCGCGCCGTCGGTGAGGGCGCGGGCCAAGCTCGCCTCGTCGTCGGCGAGCGCGCGGAGCGCTGCCGGCACTCGCGTGGTTGCCCTTTCGCTCCGCTCGCCGCGCAAGATGACGGAGAGGAGCGAGAGGGTGGGGAGCTCGCGGGCTTCGATGTCGGTGTCGATCGCGGTCATGCGCGACCTGCAGCATCACGCGTGCCGGGCCGCCGTCGCGCATTTCAGCGCCGATCGCCTCACGCAGGCTGTCCCCGGACGATTTCGGGGTGTCCGCGGACAGTCGCTCAGCGCGACGGAATGTCGGTCAAGCAGACGCCGAGGTCGGGGTCTTGGAAGAGCGGCGTCGTGCCTTTGCACTTGCTCCCGCTCGGGCAGTCCGAGTGCGACTTGGAGCAGAGCTTGTAGCAAAGGCGCGCTCCAACTTCGCCGAGGCAGGTGTGATCGCCTGCGCAGTTCTCTTGCTCGCACGACTCGCCCGCCTGGGCGGCGCCCGCCGCGAGGCAGCTCGTGCGCCCGTCGATCTGATCCGCGATGCCGCACGTCTCACCGTTGGGGCAAGACTTGCCGAGCAGCTTGCACGGATGAATCGGCATGCAAACGGGGACGGTGAGTCCCTCGTTGCCGGTGACGATCTGCTTGTCGCAGACGCGCTCGTTGCCGCAAGGCGTCGCGCAGCAGTAGCGCCGGCACTGGCCAGGGCTTCCCACGCACTCGAATCCAGGTCCGCAGTCGGCCGAGGCGCGGCACGCGTCGCCGTCCTTGCCGGCGCCCGCCGCCACGCACTGCGCGCCGATCGTCCCGTTCGCCGATGCACGCCGCGCCACGCGGCAGGCGTAGATACCATCGGCCGGGTTCGCGTTGCCGGCGTCGTAGGGCACGCTCGCGTCGCCATTCGGGGCGGGTGAGCCCGCATCCACGAGCGAAGGCGTTCCCGCGCCAGCGTCGCCTTTGAAGTCGGCGGCGAGCGGCGAGCACTGGGCGGCCTCGTCCGGGTCGCAGCCGAACTGGACACCGCAGAGCGCGCTGCCCCACTTGTTCACGCTCGACGTCGTCGCGGCCTCGGACGCGCCGCCGCCGCTCGCATCGAGCGTTTCGGGCGCCGGGCTGGCGTCACCACTCGTCGCGTCGGCCAGCGAGACCGAGCACGCAGCGACGGAGCCAAAAAAGGCGAGGACGACGGCGGAGCGAAGATTCATCGAAGCGGAGGGGTCGACGAGCGGCCCGAAGCAAAGGGATTCACGGAGCGTGCCGGAATCCCCCACAGTCTGTCACTGTCCGAGGAAAAAGCTAGATCCAAGGGATTCGCGTAGTTCGGGTGGTCCATGGGGTCCTCCCTTCGGCACAGGCCGCCCGACACCATGGCGTGGGTGTCATGGGATGAGGCCTGGATGTGCCCAGACCCGCTTCGGCGAGCACCGCTCAGCGGGTCTCGACCTCGCGCATCACCGCGTTACCCGCCGCGTCAAAGGCGCGAACGGTCACGATGTGAGCACCCGTCGGCACGATGCCCGACACGTCTGCGTCGATGCTCTCGTCGGCGGTGTCGAAGAGGCCGTCGGCTGGACCGAGGGGGCGCCACTCGAGGCGCCCATCCACGGCGATTTCGACGCGGGCGATCGGACCGAGCCCGTCGACGATCTTGGCACGCAGCCGGCGCCCATCGAGCGCGAGTTGGGCCACGACCGGCGGCGTGTTGTCGATGAGCACCGGGCCCGACTCGAGTGAGTGCTTGAGCACGCGCTCGGGTGGGTTCGCGAGCTCGTCGCTCGCTTCGACGCGCACGCGGTATTTCCCTTCCGGGAGCGCTTGGGTGTCCCAGTCGTGCTCGAGCTTGGTGACCACCTCGCCGTCGCGGAGCACGTCGCGCCAAAGCGTCTGCCCTTCGCGACGGTAATGGAGACGATAGCGAAGCGCGTCGCCGTCGGGGTTTTCCACCTTCCACGATACGTGCACCACGCTCTCGCGCTTCGGCGCTTCGCCGCCGCTCGCGGCGAGGCCTTCTTTGGTCTCGCGCGTCACGCCTTTCTGCGCGGCCGACACGTCGAGGAGGACGGGCCGCGTGTTCTCGGTGACGAAGGGCAGGGTCACGCCCGAGAGCACGGCCCGCGGATCGCGTGCGAAGCGCGCGCGCACTTGAACGAAGCGCCCCGCGGGGGCGTTCGGCACGGCGCTCTGCGCGAGCGGCGCGCTCCACTCGCTCCACGTCGCGTCGGGCGTTTGCGTGTTGCCGGTGCGGAGCGCGAGCTCGAGCGGCCCACTCGCAGTCCACGAAAGGCGACCGAACTTGGCGACGAGCCCGGCGTCGAACGACTTGCTCGTCCACACGGCGTCGGCCCCGCCCTGACCGAGCACACGGTGGAACGTTGCCGGATCGCTGCCGCCGAAGACGACGCCGGCCTTCGCGACGGCGATCGCTCCGATCTGGCGCTCGTCCGTGTCGGCGACCAACGACACCACGTGATCCGCGTCGACGGCATACACGCGGCCTTCGGCGCCGGTGCCCACGAGCGGCCGATCGCCGTCGAGCGCGAGCGCGAGGTAGTGGAACTCGTCGGAGTGCATGAGGCGCTCGGGCCTCCCGGCGTCGTCGAAGCGCGTGAGCGTGCCTTTGCCGGGCTTGGGCCGTACGGTCGTGGACGCGGGCCCGGCCGGCGCGCGACCGCTCCTTTGTGGCGGATCGGGCGGCTCGCCGTAGTCGTTGGAGACGACGAAGAAGCCGCCGCCCTTTCCTGCGGGCGCGATGGCCTTCACCTCTTCGCCCGGGAAGTCGTAGACGACGCTCGCGCGACCCGGACCGCTCACGCGATAGAGGATCGCCTTTCCGCTCGAGCCGGCGAGGACGTCGCCGTTTTCGAGCGTGGCCACCGACACGAGGTGCGGCTCGTCGCTCTTGAAGTGCACTTGGGCACCGCCCGCGAGATCGACGCGGAAGAGGCGACCGCCCGGCCCGGTGGCCGCGAACATCGCGCTCTTCTGCTTGTCCCACGCGAGCGCCCACACGTGGCTCACGTCGGGCAGCTTGGTGAGGACGTCGACCTTGCCGTTTTGGATCTTGAAGATCTTCCCGTCGGGCATCGTCGCGGCGTAGACGACGCCGTTCGCGCCTTCGAGCATCGAGGTCACGGCGAGCGCGCCGGTGTCGGCGAAAGGCGCCGGCCGATCGTTCGTCACGCGGATGATCTTCCCGTTCGGGCTCGTGCCGAGGAGCACGCTCCCGTCGGCGAGCGGCAGCACGCTGAAGACGGCGCTCGCGCCTTCTCCGAGCGCGGCCGACGAGAAGGTGAATCCGGCGCGGACGGTTCCGTCGGAGCTGACGGCTACGCCCTTGAGGTCTCCGCCCGAGAGCTCCTCGAGCGTGTCGAGCTCGAAGGTGCGGGTTCCGACGGCGTCGGCCGGGTGCGCGACGAGACCGAGCGCGAGCACGACCGCCGGGCCGAGAGAGCGCGCGCGGAGAGAGAGAGAAGCTTTTGAGCGACGTCGCATCATCGAAGAACGGGCCTCACACGAACGCGCACTTTGTCTCGACCGTCGACGTACCGATCCGTCGGCACGACCGTGCGAATCTGGGTCCACACCGCCTCGGGCGCCGCGCTCGCGTTCGCCGTGCGGAGCGCGTCGAGGGCGAAGACCGGGAGCTCGGGCGCGATCTGTCCTTTGAACGCGACGCCTTGGGTCGGCGCGCGGTACTGCACGACGAGGCTGCGCGGGATCTCGCTCTGCTTGGACTCGTTGACGATGAGGTCGCGCAGATTCTCGGGCGCGGCCACCTCGACGAAGGCGCGATACCCGGGGAGCACTTCGAGATCCACGTCGCGACCCGCGAGGTCCTTGGGCAGGCGCACTTCGACCGAGCGCGACACCTCCGGGCCAGTGAAGCCTTGGAGCCGCACGCGGAGGCGCACCGGCTCGCCGGCGTCGACGATCGGATCGAGCACCTCGACGCCGCGAATGCGCCAGAGATCGCGCGCGTACTTCACGTCGAGCGTGGCCTCGACGCCGTCGATGTGCACCGGCTGCCACGGGTTGTTCATGACGGCGCCGAGCGCACGGACGATGCGTGCGCTCGCCCACTCGCCGGCCTCCGGCAGGCCGCCGATGGCCACGCCGAAGTCTTCGAGATCGAGCTTGCCGTAGCCGCGAATGCTGAGCGTCGAGCGGAGGCGCCAGGTGAGGTCGCGCCGATCGCTGATCGTCGCCTCGACCACGGATCCGAGCGTGGTCGCGAGGAGCGACGCGCTCATGAACGGATCTTCGGCGACCTCGACGTTCCAGTCTTTGCGCGGCGCGGACGCGACGCCATCGACCGCGACGTGCACCGGGAAGGTCGGCGCGGTCTTTGTTTCGTCGACGACGACGGCGCTCTGACGATCCTGGACGAGCGCGCCGAGCGGTCGGATCGCCTCGCCCACTTTGAAGCTGTGCTGATCGCTCGCGTAGATCCAGAGCACCTTGGCGAGCGCGGTCGGAAGCGCGCTGTCGCCGGCGTTCATCATCGGGTGACCGAAGCCGCAAGCGCGCGTGCCTTCGACGTGGGTCGTGGTGCCGAGGCCCATCATCGACACGTCGCCGCGCACGAGCTGGACGCCGAGCGTGCCGCCGTCCTCGTAGTGCTTCGGCGCCGCGGGATCGATCGGTGCGCCGGCCTTGGCGCCGCCACCTCCCTGCAACGGCTCGAGGCCGAGCGGCTCGAAGAGCGTCTTGGCGAAGGCCATCGCGCGCTCGGTGAGGCCGCCGGTGAGGAGCGGCGTGGCTACCGGAACGACGCCGCTCGAGGCGCCGCCGATCCGCGCCGCGAGCTCCTTGGCGTGGGCCGTGAGATCGTAGCCGTTCGGTGGGCCCGAGAAGCGGTGGGCGCTCGAGACGAGCGGCCGCTCCTTTTTGACGGGCAGAGGCTCGAGCGGGAAGAAGCCGGGCGGCGACTGCCGCCGCATCTCGGTCAGCATGGGCGCGATCGGCGTCACGCCGGCGACGGGCTCGGCCTGGAAGCTCGAGAGGCTGTACGCGTACGCGCCAGCCAGGCGACCGTCCAAGTAGATCGGGCTCCCGCTCATGCCGCGCACGTTCTTGGTCACGTTGAGGCGCGGGTGCGGCGTCTTGACGAGGATGAGATCTTGCGAGGGCCGGAAGTTGTGGAGGACGCCGATGACCTCGACGTCGAACTTCTCCGGCGACGATCCTTTGAAGACCGTCAGGCCGTAGCCCTTCATCCCTTCTTTGATCTCGTCGACCGAGATGGTGCCCGAGCGAGGGGTGTCGCCTCGGGCGAGCGGAAGGCTCGCGCCCAAGCCCACGAGGAGGCCGACCAAAGAGGCGGCGGCAATGAGCGGAGTGCGCACGGCACCCGAAGCATGACGGGTTTGGTCCCCATCTGGCAAATCCGTATGCGTCCCGGGCGGGTGCTAGCGCCCCCGGCGCTCAGGGGCAGGTCGAGAGCCCGTTGATCCAGCGCTCGAGGAGGAGCGCAGCGTCGACGTCGAGCGAGCTCGTCGCGAGCGGCGGCATGCGCGAGCCGTCGTATGCCCGGAGCCGGACGTAGGCGAGGGACCGCGACGGATTTCCGGGCGCGACGATCCGCGCATCGGGAATGCCGAGATCGCTCACTTGCGGCGGCGCGCAGAGGCCCGACGCCGCGAGCGAGCTCGAAAAGCGCAGGTCCAGCGTCCCACGCGCCGGTCCGGCCGGTCGGTGACAATGGCTGCAATTTGCATGGAAATACGATCGCACCCGACTCTCGGCGGGCACGGACGGGGCTCCGGGCGACGGCAGCGACGGCGGGCGAGGTCCGCCGGGATCGATGAGCCCGACGTGCTCGAGCGTGTCGATCTGGCGCGAGCGCCGATGCGTCGCGCGATAGGTCGTCTCGCCGCCGAGTTGGGCGAGCTCGAGGCCGAGCGTTCGGCCCGCCGCCTCGGTGTGGCACGTGAGGCAGTCACGGCGGCTGGGGAACGTCCAGGCTTGGAGGCCGAGCGCGACCACGACCTTCCGCTCGTCGGGGAGGAGCGTGGCGTCTGTGCCCTCGTCGTTCCACTGATACGAGTAGCCGCCCCAGTCGCCGTCGTCGTGGCGAACGAGGAGCCGCGTTTCGACCGGTCGCCCACCGAGGCGAAATACCTTCACGACGACGCTGCCCACCGGGAGATCCAAGTCGCCGTCTTCTCGGACGCCGATGACCTTGCCGTCGGGGACGACGAACGCGCGCTCTTTCTCGGCGCCGTCCGACCAAAGCGGGCTCGCGACCTCGTACGGCACGAGGAACGGCGCCGGGTGCGATGGATCGGCGACGTCGACGCATCCGGTCTCCGACAAGCGCGCCGGGATCGCGCGGCCCGTTCCGGCCTCGGGGGTCGGGGCAAGCTTGTAGAGTGCACCATTCAGATCGATGGCGTAGAGCTCACCGTCTTCGTCCTCGGCGAACGAGGCCCAATTGCCGGAGGGGCCCTGGTCGTTCAATCGCGCGACGTGCGCGCCGCTCGCGTCGCGGCGCAGCGTCCAGATCGCACCGTTCGCGAAGTCGCCGAACACGTAGGCCCCGGCGAGGGCGGGCACCGCCTTGCCGCGATAGACGAAGCCACCGGTGATCGAGTTTCCCGTCTTGTGGTCGTACTCGTAGATCGGATCTTCGTAGGGGCCGCCGTTGCACGTCGCGTCGGTGTAGCAGTGCGTTCCTTCGCGCGCGTTCCAACCGTAGTTGCCGCCGGCATGGACGACGTCGATCTCCTCCCAAGCGTTTTGCCCGACGTCGCCGACCCACAGCTCGCCGGTCTCGCGATCGAACGAGAAACGCCACGGGTTGCGGAAGCCGTACGCGAAGAGCTCGGGGGCACCCTCTTGTGGGCGACCTTTGAAGGGGTTCCCGTCCGGGATCGCGTACGGCGTCCCGCGATCGACGTCGACGCGGAGGATCTTGGAGAAGAAGCCGGTGGTCTTCTGGCCGTTGCCGAGCGGGTCGCCGCCGGAGCCGCCGTCACCGAAGCCGACGTAGAGGAGGCCGTCCGTCGGGCCGAACTCCAAGTGACCGCCGTTGTGATTCGAGTAAGGCTGATCGAACGGGCCGATGACCGGCGACTCTTCGGCGAAGGAGCGACCGCCGTCGCGGCTCGTCACGCGCGACACGACGGAGCGGAGGCCGGACGGGCCGCCGGCCGTCGTGTACGAGAGATAGAGGAAGCCGTTTTCGGCGAAGCGAGGGTGCGGCGCGATGCCGAGCAGGCCGCCCTCTCCGGAAGCGTTCACCTCGGCTCGAATGTCGAGGACGACGCTCGCGCTCGCGGGCGCGTTGGCGTTCACGCGCAGCACGCGCCCCGCACGTTCGGCGACGAAAAAGTCACCCCGCGCGCCGGGCACCGGCCGAAGATCGATCGGTGCCGACACCGCGAGACCGCCGAACGCGGGCGCGAAGATCGCAGGCGACGTCGAGACGGGGCGCGCGAACGGGCCGCAGCCCGCGTTCGCCGGGCGCGCATCGAAGCCGAACGGCGCGGGCGTGGGGCCGTCCGATGCGTCCTTTTTTCCGCAAGACGGCGTGGCACCGAGCGCGCACGCGACGGCGACGACGCCGACGAATCGCTTCGTCCCCGAGCGGCGCATGGGCGGAGGGTACCCGATCCCGTCGCGCCACGCGCTCGCGCGTCGATGTTCGCCGCTTCGGCGAGGCGATGGATGCGACCTGCGGTACGATCGCCCGCGGCTCGACCGCACGCGGCGGGTCGCCATCGGATGCGTTCTCTCCTCGCGCTGACGCTCTTCGCCTCGCTCCTCGCGTGGGCGATAGTGCATCTCCTCATCGTGGCGCGGCTTTTTCGGCGGCATGGTGCGCAGCGCGCCGTGGCCGCGCTCGTCATTCCGCCGCTCGCGCCGCTCTATGCTGCCGATGCGGGAGATGCTCGGCACGCGCTGGCGTGGCTCGGCGCGGTCGTCGTGTATGCGCTGGCCCTGATTTTTGCCTGATCCGACGCCGGCGCGTCGGCCGGGGAATTAACGCCGATGTTCACCCCGCTGGGCGGGAACGCCCAGATGTCGCTGCTAGAACGGCTGCGTGTTCGACCCCGCGCGCCAAGACGGATCGTCACCCTTGCGAGGGCTGCCCGTTCATTTAGATTCGCGGGCGGGAATGAGCGACGACGCGCCGCGCGCCAAGGCCGATGACGCCCCCACCGAAGAGCCGGTGGATTGGGCGACGGCGACGCAGTCTCGTCCGCTTCCGCGAGAGCTCCTCGACGCGATGAAGCATCCCGACGTTCCGGGCGTGGTGCTCGAGGCGATCGCGCGCCGTTCGACGCCGCCTCCGGGTGAGGTCGAAGACGTCAAGCGTGACCCCGAAGAGGACACCGCGCGCTACCTCCTCCCGAAGGGCGGACGTGATCCGGTTCGTGTGACCTCGTCGCCGCCGCCGGCGCTGGGACGCGCCGACCAGGCCGACCCGCCCGGCATGTTCCTGGTCCTCGGCGTGGCGATCTCCTTCGTCGTTCTCATTTGGGTGGTGCTCTACGTCTTCGCGCGATGAGCCGCCGGCTGCTCGCCATCAGCGACGTTCACGTCCGGTTCGCCACCAACAAAGAGCTCCTTCGATCGCTCCCGTCGTTCCCCGACGACGGCCTCGTCCTCGCTGGTGACGTCGGCGAACGCGAGGACGATCTCGCGTTCGCGCTCGAGGTCCTGCGGCCGAAGTTCCACTCGCTCTACTGGGTGCCAGGCAACCACGAGCTCTGGACGCTTCCGTCGAGCCTGGATGGCCGGCCGCCTTCGCCGGCCGACGACGCGCGCGGAGACGCGAAGTACCTGCGCATGGTCGACGTCTGTCGCTCCTTCGACGTCCAGACGCCGGAGGATCCGTTCGTCGTGTGGGAGGGCTCGGGCGCGCCGCGCGCCATCGCCCTCACGTTCGCCCTCTACGACTACACGTTTGCGCCCGACGACATCGCGGGAGACGCCGAGCGCGCGCGGGCGTGGGCGCTCGAGACCGGGCTTCGCTGCAGCGACGAAGAGCTCCTCTTCTTCGATCCGTATCCGTCGCGCGAGGCCTGGTGCCGCGCGCGCTGTGAGCTCACCGAGGCGCGCCTCGACGCGATCCCGCGCGAGCTCCGCTCGGTCTTGGTCAATCACTTCCCCGTGCGACGCGAGCACGCCGTGTTGCCGCGCATCCCGCGGTTCTCGATCTGGTGCGGGACGCGGCGCACCGAGTCGTGGGTGACCCGCGCGCGGGCGGACGTGGTGGTCTTCGGACACCTCCACATCCCGATCACTCACCACCGGGAAGGCGTGCGCTACGAAGAGGTGTCGCTCGGCTACCCGAAGCAATGGATCGCGACGCGCCCGCCGGAGAGCGTCTTGCGCGAGATTCTCCCCGGCCCTCCGCCCCAGCCCGACGGGTACCGGCTCCGTCGCCACGGCTGAGGGCTGACCGCGCGTCGACGCACAAAACGACGCCGCCCCGGCGCTCGGGAGAGCACCAGGGCGTCACTTCGTCAGCGTGGCTGACTACTTCGACTTCTTCGCGTCGGCCGCCTTCGCGTCGTACCCCTCGGGGTGAACGGCGAAAGCCGGGGTGCCGAGCGCGCGGCGCTCACGCTTGTTGCGCTTGCCGGCGGTGGTGGCCTTGCGCTTGCGAATGCGTTCGAACTGCTGCGTCGACGAAACCATGATGATTCTTCCTTCGAGCGGCCGAAGCCAAAACGGTCCGCCTATATGCTCGTAGACCGCGGCCAAGTCAAGCGCCGCCAGGCGGGCCGAATTCCAGCGTCTACGGAGTGGCCCACGCGTAATCCAGGACGCAGGGCAAGAACCCCGACGGTGACCGTTCCGCGGACATCGAGGACCGGAAGGCCCTTCGTTCCGCCGAGCCCAGCCCTCTCGAGCGTCGCATCGAGACTGGCCTTGGCCGTCGCGTCCTCGTCGACATCTTTCTCGACAAAGGGAATGCCTCTTGGTTCCGCGTTTCAAGCCGGCGCGATTTCGTTCCCCCGTGTGCGTGCGACGACCCCCACTCTCGCGCCCCCTTGCGGGCGCGAGAGTCGAAGGTTCACCGAACCTGAGCCGAGGGTGAGGCTCTCATCGGCCGAGACCACGCTAGCGCACGCGAGGCATCTTGCTCTCGCGCCCCTCGCGGGCGCGAGAGTCGAAGGTTCGCAGAACCTGAGCCGAGGGGGAGGCTCTCGGCGTGTCAACGCCGAGAGGGGGAGCGGAAGCTCCCCACTTTACAGAGGACGAACGGTGACCGGGAACGAGTAGGTCGGATCCGCGAAGGCCGGGACCTTGGCCTTGCCGAGCGCGCCCTTGATGCACGCCTCGGCGGGCTTGCCCGCCGCGCCACCAGAGACCGAGACGCTCTGGACGGCGCCGTCGGAGCCGAACACCACGTTGGCCTTCGACACCGCGTCGTCGGGACCGAGGCACTCGCGCGCCTTCATGAGGACCGCGCCGATCGCGCCCTGAACCTGACCCTGCGAGGGCTTCGGCTGGGTGCCGCGCACGGAGGTGTCGACGGCCGGAGCCATCTCCGCCTTGGGCTTGCCATCCGGGCCGACGGCGTTCTCCATCGCGCCCTTGAGGTCCATCGCGCCGCCCTTGCTCGCGACCTTCGCGGGCGGCGGCTCCTTGGCGGCCTCGGGGGCGGCTGCGGCGGGCGGAGCGGCGGGCTCCTTGTCACCCGCGGCCTTGCTCTTCGCATGCGGGCGACCGTTGCTCTTCGCGGCGACGGCGACCGGCTCCTCCGCGGGCGCGGCCGACGCAGCCGCGACGGGCTGGTCCGCGACGGTGGCGGCGGGCGCAACCGGCGGCGCCTGCGTGGCGGCCGGCGTGGCGACTTGCTTGGTCTCGGCGGCGACGGGCGCCATCGCGACCGCGTCAGCCTTCTTGTGGCTGCTCGAGATGAAGAAGAACGCGCCCGCGGCGATCGCCGCGAAGCCTGCGATCACGCCGACGATCACGCCAGCGCGGCTCTTCTCCTCGGGCATCGGCCTGGGCGCCGGGATCTCGATGAGACCCGAAACCGCCGGAACGGCCTGCACGGGCGCGGTCGACGGAACTGCAGCCACGGCCGACGTGGGCATGGGCGCGGCCGACGACGGTTGCGGAACCACGCTCGCAGCTGCCGGAGCAGCGGCGGCCGGCGCGGCGGGCGCGTCCTCGAAGAGTCCTTCTGCAGCGAGGGGCGTCGTGCGCGCGCGCTCTTGCTGGACGGGCGCCGGCTGGGAGATCGCCTTGAGGTCGACCATGCCCGAGTCGCTGTCCGCACCCGACCACGGGCCGGCGTTGACGTTGGGCGCGCTCGGCCAAACGAGCGGCGAGCTCGCCGCCGGACCGCTGGCCGGGCTGCTGAGCGGGCCACCGGTCGCCGAGTCCGTGACGGAGGGAGGAGGCGGCGTCTGCGCCAGCTTCGCGAGTTCCTGGAAGCTCGTACGATCCCGTCGCCGCTCTGCCTGCTGCGTCATGCTGCTGCCCTCCGGCCGTCGCCCTGGTCCGCGAAGATCCAGTGACGAGGTGGGCGACTGTATACCTTGCGATCCCACCCCGTGCACGGACCCGGACGAACTTTCTGCGTCTTCGCCCGCAACTGCCGGAAGAGGCTCGCTTAAAAGAGCTTCAGTGCCAGCGGATCCGGGGCTGTTCAGTCGTGCCCGAATGGACGCGACAGCCGCGTCCGCATTGGGTTCGTTCTGCGGCCACTCGGCGAGGACCGCGTCGATTTTAACGCGCGGCTTCATGTTCCAGAGCCCCTTCGCCGTTCCTGACCATGGCTTTCTGCATCGTCGACTTCGAAGCCGCGCTCCTCGAGCACGAGCCTCAGTTTGCGCCGCGCTTCGTGGACGCGCCACGCGATCGTGCCGGGCGGGGCGCCCAAGATTTCCGAGGCCTCGTCGTGCGAGCGGCCGTCGATGCACACGAGGATGAGCGTCGTGCGCAGGGTCTCGCTGAGCCCGTCGATGCCCTCGCAGAGCGCGCCGTAGATCTGCTTCCGCTCCGCGTCGCCCGTCGGGTCGGCCTGCGCGCTCGGCCGCGTTTCGGCGAGCAAGCCGTCGAGGCGGGGATCTTGGACGTCGACCCGGGCCTTCTGGGTGCGCCGGGAGCGGAGGAGGTTGAGCGAGAGGTTCACCGCGATGCGGTAAAGCCATGTGTAGGGCTCGCTGCGACCGTCGAAGCGTGCGAGCGCTTGGTAGGCGCGGATGAACGTCTCTTGCGCGACGTCCTCCGCCTCCGCGCGGTCGCGCAGCATGTGGAGCGCGAGGCGGTGGATCCGGCCGTGGTGACGCCGGACTAGGGCGTCGAAGGCGCTGAGATCACCCGTTCGGGCGCGGTCGACGAGCTCGCGGTCGGAAGGCGTGGCCATGCGGAGCGGGGAGACCTCTACCTGCCCGACGACGGGGGCATCCGGCGACGTACCGTGCCTCACGACCGAGGCCTCTCGCCGCGTCGTCGCGGCAGAAAAACGACGGCCTCGGGTGCCGAAGAGCGTTTCGGACGATACCGCAAGCACATAGGTTTCGACAGATAAAGCGGGTGTCCCTTGGGACGTGGGCATCTTTCGGGTGCGTTTTCGCTCCGGTCACGGAAGAATCCAGGCCCGCGGCGCTTTCCATGCCGGCGGGCGATTTCTGAATTTTCCTGCGTCGCTCCCGCGAAGTGACCATCGACGCCTCACCGAAGCGGTCCCTTGGCTGAAGCGCCCCTATAGAGAACAAGCCCTGATGGAAACCACCCAAGAGGCGCGCGGCGTCGCGAGCAAAGGCGAAGCGCGGGACAGCGGGCCAGAGGCGGAGCTCAAACGCGCGCTCGAGCGGGAAGAGGGAAGTCGAGCGTGGCTCCGTCGCGGGGTCGCGATCGTGGTCGTCGGCGTACTCATCGGCGCGGGCGTCGTCACGCGTGCGAAGAACAAGGCGGCCCCGCAGTCGCGCTTCATCACCGCCGCGGCAACCACCGGTGACGTCGTGGAGAAGGTCACGGCGACGGGCACGGTGCAGCCCGTCCTCCAGGTCAACGTGGGAGCGCAGGCGAATGGGCGCGTCACCAAGGTCCTCGTCGACTTCAACTCACCGGTGAAGGCGGGCGACGTGCTCGCCGAGATCGACTCCACGATCTACGGAACGCAAGTCGCCCAAGGCGAGGCCAACCTTTCCGCGCAGCGTGCGCAGCTCGCGAGCGCGCAGGCGTCGGCGGAGAACGCGCGCATCGCGTTCGAGCGCACGCAGAAGCTCTTTCAGCAGAACCTCGCGAGCCAAGCCGAGCTCGACGCGATGCGCGGGCAGCTCGCCGTCGCGGTCGCCGCCGTCGACGCGCAGAAGGCGTCGATCGGCGCGATCGACGCGCAGCTCCGCGCGTCGCGCACCAACGTCGGCTACACGAAAATCTACTCGCCGGTCGACGGCGTCGTCGTCTCGCGCTCGATCGATCCCGGGGCCACCGTCGTTGCGAGCTTCCAGGCGCCGGTGCTGTTCGCCATCGCGCAGGACCTCCGCAAGATGCGCGTCCTCGCCGACGTCGACGAGGCCGACGTCGGTCGCTTGAAAGAGCGCATGGCCGCCGACGCGGTGGTCGACGCCTTCCCGGGCGAGATCTTCCGCGGCACCGTGCAGCAGGTTCGTTTCAGCCCCAACAACGTGCAGGGCGTCATCACGTACCCCGCGGTGGTCGACGTCGAGAACCCGGAGGAGAAGCTCCGTCCGGGCATGACCGCGACGATCACCATTCGCACACGCGAGGCGAAGAACGTCCTTCGCATTCCCAACGCCGCGCTCCGCTTCAAGCCCACGCCGCCGAACGGCCCCGATGGCAAGCCCATCGTGCCCCCCGCCGATCCGCCGCTCGCGAAGGGCGAGGGGCGCGTTTACTTGGTGAGCGGCGCGGCGCCCGACGAGAAGGCCGAGCCGCGCATCATCAAGATCGGCATCACCGACGGTCTCACCACCGAGGTCGTGTCCGGCGTCGACGCCGACACCAAGCTCGTCACCGACGAGAACGCGCCCGCCAAGAAGAAGGGCTTCTTCTGAGGTCGCGATGGCGCTCGTCGAGATCCGCGGTGTCACCAAGGACTACGTCTCCGAAGCGGGGCTCGTGCGTGCGCTCCGGGAGGTCGACCTCACCATCGAGCGCGGCGAGATGGTCGCCATCGTCGGCACGAGCGGCTCGGGCAAGTCGACCCTGATGAACATCCTGGGCTGCCTCGATCGGCCCACGACCGGCACCTACTCCCTCGCTGGGCTCGACGTCGGCGGCCGCTCCAACGACGGGCGCGCCCTCGTCCGAAACCGCCTCATCGGGTTCATCTTCCAGGGGTTCAACCTGCTCGCGCGGACGACCGCGCTCGAGAACTGCGAGCTCCCGCTCACGTATCGCGGCGTGGGCGCGACCGAGCGCCGGCAGCGCGCCCTCGCGGCGCTCGACGCGGTGGGCCTCGCCGATCGTGTGCATCATACATCCAACCAGCTCTCCGGCGGTCAGCAGCAGCGCGTGGCCATCGCCCGCGCGCTCGTGAGCGATCCCGAGCTCCTCTTGGCCGACGAGCCCACCGGCAACCTCGACACCCGTACGAGCTACGAGGTCCTCGCCCTCCTCCAGCGCCTCAATCGCGAGCGCGGCATCACCATCATCCTCGTGACCCACGAGCCGGACATCGCGGCGTGCGCGTCGCGCGTCATCTGGGTGCGCGACGGACGCATCGAGAAGGATGAGCGCCGCGCGACGCCACACGACGCCGCAGCCGAGCTCGCGCGACTCCCGCTCCCCGACACCGCGGGGCTCGCCAGTCAGGGGCCGGTCGTCGTCGGTGAAGGGCGCCAGCCTCTGCCCCGCGCGGTGTACGGCGCCGGCGTCCTCGGTGTGATCGCGGGCGCGGCGTTCGGCGCCGCGTACGACGTCGTGGCGCTGGGCGGCCTCGGCCCGCTCGTTCCGCTCGGCTTCGCGCTCGCGGGCGCGGCGTACTTCCAGGCGCGCGCGGTGCGACGCGCTCAAAATCGACCGCTCGCGGCCGAGCAGCGAATGAAGATCGCGTTCGGTGACGCCGTGGCGCTCGCGCTTGCGCTCGGCCTCGTCGCCATCGCCGTGGGCCCCAGCCGGCTCTCGCTCTTCGGGGCGCGCTTCGAGCTCGCGACGCTCACGGGCTCGCGCCTCGCCGAGCTCCTCTTGTCCATCGTCGCGTTGCCCGTCCTCTTCTTTTTCGCCGCCGCGGCCCTCGTCAGCACCTTCTCGTTCCTCGGTGTCGGCGCGCGCGCCGCGGCGCGCCGTCGCCACGCGCGGGGCGCATGACCTCGCTCGCGTCGGCGTTTCGGCTGGCGTTCGTGGCGATCGCGCGCCACAAGACGCGCTCGCTCCTCACGGTGCTCGGGATCCTCATCGGTGTCGCCGCCGTGGTGATGGTGACCGCCCTCTCGGCGGCGGCGTCGCAAAAGGTCGGCGGGCAGATCGAGAGCTTCGCCGCGAACGCGCTCTTCATCTCGCCGCGGCCCACGCAGCAGCGCGGCGTTCGGCGTTCCGGTCGCCTCACCGATGGCGACGCGCGCGCCGTCGCGCGCGACGCGGTCAGCGTGGTCGCGGCCACGCCGTTCCTCCAGACGATGGGCCAGGTCGTTCGTGGCGAGAAGAACACCGCCACCACGATCGTCGGCGCCACGCTGCCGTACTTCGAGGTCCGGAAGTTCGAGCTCGAGCGCGGCGCGTTCTGGACGGAGTCCGACGAGCTCTTGAAGACGAAGGTCTGCGTCGTCGGCCCGGAGCTCGTGAAGAAGATCTTCGGTCGCGACGAGGACCCCATCGGCCAGACGATCCGCGTCGGCCGCGCGCCGTACCGCATCATCGGTCTATTGAAGGAGCGCGGGACCTCGCCCTTCGGCGAGGACCAAGACGATCGCCTCGCGATGCCGATCGGCAGCTATCGCGCGCGCGTGAGCTACTCGCCGCAAGGGCGCGCCGACATGATCATGGCGAGCGCGCGGAGCGAGGACGCGACCGAGCGCGCCATCGCGCAGGTCACGGCCATCCTCCGCCAGCGGCACCGCTTGCCCGACGGTTCCGAGGACGACTTCCGCGTGGGCTCGCAGGCCGACATCTTGAAAGCCCAGCGCGCGATCTCCGGAGCGCTCTCCGCGCTCCTCTTGGGCGTCGCGGCGGTGAGCCTCGTCGTGGGCGGCGTGGGCGTGATGAACATCATGCTCGTCAGCGTCTCGGAGCGGACGCGCGAGATCGGCATTCGTATGTCGATCGGCGCGCGCGAGAACGACATCCTCTCGCAGTTCTTGGTCGAGGCCGTGGCGCTGAGCCTCGGCGGCGGGCTCCTCGGCGGCGCGATCGGCGCGGCCGCGTCGCTCGCCTTGGGGTACGCCCTCGATTGGCCCGTCGTGCCGACGCTCGGCTCGCTCGCGGTGGCGCTCGGGACGAGCATCGCGATCGGCATCGGCTTCGGGTTCTTGCCGGCGCGCCGCGCCGCCCGCCTCGATCCCATCGAGGCTTTGCGGGTGGAGTGATGGGCGCGCTCGCGATGGCCATTCGGATCGCGTTCCGCGCGCTCGGCAAGAACGCGCTCCGCGCCGCGCTCACGGTGCTCGGCATTTTGATCGGCGTGGCGAGCGTCGTCATCGTGACCGCGCTCGGCACCGGCGCGCGCGACGCGGTCGGCAAGCAGATCGACTCGATCGGCTCGAACCTCCTCTTCATCATTCCGCAGGACGTGTCCGCGTCGGGGGCGCGCGGGCGCATGACGGTGCGGCTCACCGAGGAGGACGCGCGGGCCATCCAGCGGGAGACCGTGAGCATCAAGACGCTCTCGCCCATGCTGCAAGTGCGCTCGCAGGTCCTCGCTGGGTCGCAGACCGTGTCGACCGCGATCATGGGCGCGCGCCTCCCGTACTTCGAGGCTCACGCGTGGACCTTCGCCAAGGGCGAGCCATGGACCGACACCGACGAGACGGTCAAATCCAAGGTGGCGGTCATCGGGCAGACGGTGCGCGAGCGCCTCTTCGGCTCGGACGATCCCATCGGTCGCATCATCCGCATCGGCAAGTACCCGTACCGCGTCGTGGGGCTCCTCGCGTCCAAGGGCTCGGCGTTCGGTGGCGATCAAGACGATCTCGTGGTGATTCCGATTTCGTCGCTGCGGGCGCGGCACACGCGCGTGCCACCGGGGCAGGTCAATTGGATCGTGGCGTCGGCGAGCTCGGTCGATACGACCGATCGCGCGGTCGAGCAGGTGACCTCGCTCCTTCGGCAGCGTCATCGTTTGGAAGAAGGCCGCGAGCCCGACTTCCTCATTCGCACGCAGAAGCAGTTCCAAGAGGTTCAGCGCGGCATCTTCGTCGTGCTCACGGTGCTGCTCGTCATGGTCGCCGGCATCAGCCTCGTCGTCGGTGGCATCGGCGTCATGAACATCATGCTCGTCAGCGTGACCGAACGGACGCGCGAGATTGGGATCCGCATGGCGGTCGGCGCGCGAGAGGCCGACATCCGTCGTCAGTTCTTGATCGAGGCCGTCGTGCTCTCGGTGCTCGGTGGGATCTCCGGTGCGGTGCTCGGGAGCGGCGTCGTCGCTGCGGCGAGCGCGCTCCTCGATTGGTCGATGGCGCCGAGCCCAATCGCGCTCGGCGCGGCGTTGGCGGTCAGCGGCTCGATCGGCGTCGCGTTCGGGTTCTTCCCCGCCCGGCGCGCCTCACGGCTCGATCCGATCGTCGCCCTCCGCCATGAGTGAGCACCGCTCGCGCGGCTCACGCGCGCGGTGCGCGCTCGGGCCCCTCGCGGTACGGTGCGGGCACCATGGCAGGTTGCACCCCGATCATGAGCTTCTTCGCGCGCCACTCGCGGCTCGCGGTCGGCGCCGCGCTCACGGCGTGCGCGGCCGCGACCGGCGCGAATTCCTCGGAGCCACCGTCGGGCGCTACACCTCGTGAAGCGCCTCGCCCGACGCCCGGTGATCTCGCCGACGCGGCTCCCGCTTCTCGCGTCGCCGTGCGCACCGGCGAGATCGCAGACGCCGCGCCCGTCGCGTCGGAGCCTGCGGGGCCCACCACGGCGCAGGGCGACGCGGGGCCCGGCCTCTCGCCCGCGTCGGTGCTTGGTCTCGAAGCAGCGGAAGCGTGGCTCGCCAAGAATCGAGTGCGCACGCCAGACGCCGTGAATCTCGTCTCGGGTTGCGAGCCGTTCGTCATTCGCCCGACCAACCGCGAGGCGTTGTGGTGCATCGGAAATCGCGGCCCGATGGCGGGCTCTCTCCCGACGGGCGAGAGCGTGTTCCCTCTCACGGTGCTCGTCGTCGACGGCGGGCGGCTGCGCGTCGCGCTCGAGCTCCCGATCATGGCAGGCCCGCTCGATCGCATGACGGATCCGGACCAGGCGAACGACCCGAACGACCCGAACGATGGCAACTACATCGTCCTCGTCGCGCGGCGGTCGACCGACGGCGTCACGCTCACCGTCGAGGAGCAGTCGCAGCCCCAAGCCAAGTGCGCGTCGGTGCTCGCGGCGCACGGCGCGCCGGACCTTGCGAAGCACCGCAAGATGATCGCGCGCGCGTGCGCCTCCCGCGGCGCGTTCGAGTGGCGCGGCGGGCGATTCGTGCGCGCCGCCGCAGCGCACTAGCTACATCGCGGTGCAAAAGTGACGCGTTGAGCAGGCATTTTCGCGACTGAGGGCAGCCCCAACGCGTCGGATTGGACGCTTTTTCGATCGACGGATCGCGCGCGGTGTGATCGATACATGTAGATGATCCGTAAA
>JBGAJR010000094.1:0-13762 GCA_044224815.1 Polyangiaceae bacterium | reverse complement strand
GAAGAAGGCTTGTGCCGCATCTACGACGTGCGTCCCCTCGCGTGTCGCTCGGTCACCTCCGAGAGCTCCGAGCCGTGCCGCGAGTGGCTCGAGGAAGGGCAGCCGCTCGGCAAGGTCGCCGATCGTCGTCGCTACACGGCTCACATGGCCACGCTGCACGCCCTCGACCGGGGTCTCTCTTCGCGCGCGCTCCACGGTGGATTCCTCGACTTCCACGCGGCGCTCCTCGTCGCGCTCAAAGACGACACGGCCGTGCCTCGCTGGTACGCGGGCGAGCACGTGTTCGCGAGCGCGACGATTCCGCCGGCCAAGCGGCGCCTGCTTCCGATGCTCTGAGCGCCGGTCCGTTGCGCAGGCGCAAGGGTCCGTTGCGCGGCGCTTCCCGGCGGCGGCGCGCGTCGCGACTTAGCTTGAGACGAACCATAGGAGATTCGTCATGGAAGAGCGCAGCGTCGTCGACGTCATCGAGGCCGTTCCCACTTCGGATGGGGCAGGCGTGCGGCTGCACCGCTCGCTCGGTACGGCGGCGCTTCCGGCGCTCGATCCGTTCCTCATGCTCGACGAGTTCCGCTCGGACAATCCGAACGACTACGTCGCCGGCTTCCCCGAGCATCCACACCGCGGCTTCGAGACCGTCACGTACATGCTCGCCGGCTCGGTCGAGCACAAGGACAGCCTGGGCAACACCGGTCGCTTGCTGGGCGGCGGCGCGCAGTGGATGACGGCCGGTCGCGGCGTCATCCACTCGGAGATGCCCAAGCAAGAAGCCGGGCTCCTCTGGGGCTTCCAGCTCTGGGTGAACCTCCCCGCCAAGCTCAAGATGACCGCGCCGCGCTATCAGGACATCGAGCCGGAGCGGATCCCCGAGATCGAGCACCAGGGAGCGCGGGTGCGCGTGGTCGCCGGCTCGCTCGGTGGCGTCACCGGTCCGGTGAGCGGCGTCAGCGTGGACCCGTCGATGTTCGACGTGCGCCTCGCGAGCGGGCGGGCGGCGACGTTCGAAGTGCCGCCCGAGCATGCGGCGTTCGTTTACGTCTACGAGGGCGTCGCGCGCGTCGGGGCCAGCGCGACGGAGGTGCGAGCGCGGCACCTGGCGGTCATCGGCAAGGGAGAGCGGCTCACCGTGCGGAGCGACGACGGGGCGCGCTTCCTGCTCCTCGCGGCGAGGCCCATCAAGGAGCCCATCGCTCGCTCGGGACCGTTCGTCATGAACAACCCGGCCGAGATCAAGCGCGCGTTCCTCGATTACTACGAAGGCCGGTTCGCCGGCTGAAAGGGTCGCGCGCGTCGGAGACGCTCACGCCATCGTGGCGGAAGCGTCGTTCGCTCGTCCGCGGCGGCCGCCCGCGCTCGCCTTCGCGGGCGGGGCGGGCGCGGCGGCCGCGGCCAAGAATCGACCCGTGAAGGATGCACGCACTTTGGCCACGGCCTCGGGCGGCCCTTCGGCGACGACGCGGCCGCCGCCGGCGCCGCCTTCCGGCCCGAGATCGAGGAGCCAGTCGGCGGCGCGAATGACGTCGAGGTTGTGCTCGACGACGAGCACGGTATTTCCGGCGTCGACGAGGCGCTGCAAGACTTGGAGGAGCCTCCGCACGTCGTCGAAGTGGAGGCCGGTGGTGGGCTCGTCGAGGACGTAGAGCGTCTTGCCGGTGTCGCGGCGCGAGAGCTCCTTGGCGAGCTTGATGCGCTGGGCCTCACCGCCGGAGAGCGTCGTCGCGGGCTGACCGAGCGCGATGTACCCAAGGCCGACCTCGGACAGGGTGTGGAGGATGCGCGCGATGGGGGGGATGTTCGCGAAGAGAACGCGCGCGTCGTCGACCGACATCTCGAGCACGTCTGCGATGTTCTTTCCTTTGAAGGCCACGCGCAGCGTGGCCTCGTTGTAGCGCCGGCCCTTGCACGTCTCGCACGTGACGTGCACGTCGGGGAGGAAGTGCATCTCGATGGCGCGAACGCCGTCGCCCTCGCAGGCCTCGCAGCGGCCGCCCTTCACGTTGAACGAGAAGCGACCCGGACCGTAGCCGAACGCGCGCGCCTCTTTGGTCTGCGCGAAGACGTCGCGAATGAGATCGAAGAGCTTGGTGTACGTCGCCGGGTTGGAGCGGGGCGTGCGGCCGATGGGCTGCTGATCGATGACGATGACCTTGTCGAGCGCGTCGACGCCCTCGAGCGCCTCATGGCGCCCGACGCGCTCGTCCGCGCCCATGAGGCGGTTCCGCAACGCCGGCTCGAGGATCTGACTGACCAGCGTGGACTTTCCGGCGCCGCTCACGCCCGTCACCGCGGCGAGCACGCCGAGCGGGAAGCGTGCGGTCACGTCCTTGAGGTTGTTCTCGTGGGCGCCGACCAGCGTCAGGAATCCCTTGGGCGCGCGACGCGGCCGGGGCTCGACGACGTGCAGCTTTCCGGAGAGGAACTGGCCCGTGAGCGAGTGCTTGGCGCGCCGCACTTCTTCCGGCGAGCCTTGTGCGACGAGCTTCCCGCCGAGACGACCCGCGCCGGGGCCGAAGTCGAGGACGTGGTCGGCCGCCATGATGGTCTCGGCGTCGTGCTCGACGACGATCACGCTGTTGCCGAGATCGCGGAGGCGCTCGAGGGTCGCGACGAGGCGGAGGTTGTCGCGCGGGTGAAGGCCGATCGACGGCTCGTCGAGCACGTATATGACGCCGGAGAGCTCGCTCCCGAGCTGCGCCGCCAAGCGAATGCGCTGCGCTTCGCCGCCGGAGAGAGAAGCCGTCGCGCGGTCGAGCGTGAGGTATTCGAGGCCGACGTCGAGCAAGAAGCCGAGCCGATGGGCGATCTCTTTCTTGGGCTCGACCGCGATCTCGGCGCTTGCGCCCGTCAGCGCCAGGCCGTCGAAGAACTTCTTGGCCGCGGAGATGGTCATGGAGAGGACCTCGGGGAGCGCCGTCCCGGCGAGGTAGATCGCGCGCGCCTCGGGCCGGAGGCGCACGCCGCCGCAGGCGCGGCACGCGGCCTCGTGCATGTAGCGGCGGTACTTGTCGCGCATGCCGTCGGACTGCGTGGCCTCGTAGCGGCGCGCGACCTGCGCGCACAAGCCCTCCCAGCGCATGGCCCACGAGCCCTCGCTGTGCTTGCCCGTCCACTTCACCTCGATGCGCTGATCGCCGGTGCCCCACATCAGGAGATCGCGCTTCTTCTTGGGGATGCGCTTCCACGGGACGTCGCGCGGGATGCCGAGCTTGGCGGTGAGCGCGTGCACGATGCGCGACGTCCAGCCCGTGTTCTCGGCCACGTTGCGCCAGGGGTCGATGGCGCCTTGGTCGATGGTGAGCGACGGATCGGGCACGAGCAGCGACTCGTCGACCTCGAGCCGGGTGCCGAGGCCGCTGCACTCGGGGCACATGCCGAGCGGGGAGTTGTAGCTCAGCATCTGCGGCGTCGGCTCGGGGAGGGCGATCTTGCACTTCGGGCACGAGCGCTCTTCCGAGTAGAGGTGACGTGTGGGGCCGCCCTTGGCGTCGGCCTCGACGAGCATGCGGCCCTGACCGGCGCGGAGCGCGGTCTCGACGTCGTCGGTGAGGCGCGCTCGGGCTTCGTCCGACACCGTGATGCGATCGACGACGACTTCGATGGTGTGCTTCTTCTTCTTGTCGAGCGCGGGCGCGTCCTCGATGCGAACGATCGCGCCGTCGATGCGGACGCGCGAGAAGCCGCGCTGCGTGAGGTCCTCCAGCACGTCCTTGAACTCGCCTTTGCGGTGCTCGACGACGGTGGCCATGATCGTGAGGCTCGCCCCGCGCGGCAGGCCCAGGAGCTCGTTGACGATCTCCTCTGCGCTTCGGCCTTTCACCGGGCCGCCGCACTGATGGCAGCGTTGCTCGCCGACGCGAGCGAAGAGGACGCGGAGGTAGTCGTAGATCTCGGTGACCGTGCCCACGGTGGAGCGCGGGTTCGACGACGCGGTCTTCTGCTCGATGGCGACGGTCGGGCAGAGGCCGCGGATGTGGTCGTACTTGGGCTTCTCGAGCTGTCCCAAGAACTGGCGCGCGTACGTGGAGAGCGACTCGACGTAGCGGCGCTGCCCCTCGGCGTAGATGGTGTCGAAGGCGAGCGACGATTTTCCGGAGCCGGAGACGCCGGTGAAGACGACGAGCTGGTGCTTGGGGATGCGCACCTCGTCGATGGCGAGGTTGTGCTCGCGCGCGCCACGAATGACGAGCGTGTCGACGGAGCCGGGGGCGGCGGAAGGACGGGACGCCATGGGGAGGGGGAGGCTAGCATCGCGGCGTCGTGACCGGAGCTATCCGCAGTCGTCGTGTCGTTCGGTGCGCCGCGTGTGGCCTCCCAGAAGCCTCGTGCCTCTGCGCGACGGTGACGCCGTTGGCGGTGGAGACGCGGATCGCGCTTCTTGCCCATCACACCGAGTGGCCGAAGAGCTCGAATACCGGCCGACTTCTCCTTCGGCTCTTGCCCGGGACCCTCGTGCATTTGCGCGGCGATCCCGCCGCGGATCGTGCAGCGGCGCCGCCGATTGCGGGACGACGGCTCGTGCTCTTTCCATCGGAGGGCGCACGCGAGCTTACGGCCGCCGATCGCGGTGCGGACCTCGTGCTCGTCGTGCCGGAGGGGAGCTGGGCGCAGGCGCGGCGCGCGGTGAAGCGGGAGCCGTGGGCGCTCGGCGCGGAGCACGTGCGTCTCCCGAGCGGTCCCTCGTCGCGCTATCGATTGCGGGAGGCGGTGCATGAGGACGGGCTCTCGACCTTCGAGGCCGTTGCGCGAGCGCTCGCCATTCTGGAGGGCGCGGCGATTGCGGAGGCGATGCTCACCGTGTTCGACCGATTCGTTTCGCGCTCCCTCGCGGTCCGCGGGCGCCGGTCGCACTGGGACAACGCGGACTGATCGGAGAGGCCGCGTCGCGCGACCAGACGCGCCTGGCCTCGAGTCGTCTCGGCCTTGGGCTTCGCGAGCCGGTCGGTCCGGGCTTAGCGCGGTGCTGGCTCGTTGAGGCTCGCGCCGAAGGCGGCGATGCGACGGACGACGTCGGCCGGTGCGTCGAGGTGCGGGCAGTGTCCGTACCCCTCGGGGTGCTCGATGGTTGCCGTTGCCGGCAGATGGGCGCGAAACCCTTCGAGCAAGAGATTGGGGAGGATGCGCTCTGACGCGCCCCACAAGAACAGTGTGGGCACCGTGAGGCGCGCGAGCTCTTTAGGCTCGAGTCCGTGATCGGGCGTGACCGTTTCAAGGAGGTGACGCACGGCGGGCCGCTCCATTTGCTCCTTTACCTCCGACGCCAGCAGCGAGAGGAGGACCGGAGTCCGGTGATAGAGCCGATCGAGGAAGCGTCGGGTGTCACGGGTGGAGTCGAACGAGAACGTGCGACGTAGCTCCGCGAGCTCGCTCTCGGGGAGCTTGAGGCCCGCGGGTGAGAGGAGGACGAGGCCGCGCACCTTCTCGGGGCGCTCGAGCGCGTAGGCGAGGGCGAGCGCGCCGCCGAGCGAGTTCCCGCACACGATGGCCGGCTCCGGGAGGAGGGCGTCGAGCGCACGGATCATGGTCTCGGTGAGTCGGTCGGGCGTCATCACTCCTGACGGCGGATCGCTGAAGCCGTGACCGGGGAGCTCGGGCGCGACGACGCGCGTGGCGTGCGCCTGAAGTCCCGCCAGTACACGTGCGAAGGGCGCGCCCGCTGAGCCGATGCCGTGGAGCACGACGACCGTCGGCAACGGGCCGCGTCCCGGCCCGTCGTAGACGTGGAGGCGCGCGTCTCCCACGTCGAGCATGCGGCTCGTGAACCCGCGGCCGGTGAGGACGCGCCGCGCATAGCGCTCCATGAGGGGGAGGACGACGGCCATGGGTCCTTCAAGAACGTTTGCGCACGAGATCGCCCGTGCGCAAGGCCTCGAGATCGGGCGCGCCCGCGAGGCGCATCGCGCGAACGAGCTCGGCGGTCAGATTGTCCAGCATGGTGCGCACGCCGTCGCGACCGCCGACAGTGAGCGCCCACACGATCGGCCGACCCACGAAGACGGCGTTCGCGCCGAGCGCGAGCGCGATGAGCGCGTGCGTTCCGCTGCGGATGCCGCCGTCGACGTACACTTCGGCGCTCGGCCCGACGGCCGCGCGCACCTCGGGCAGCGCCTCGATCGTGGCCGGACCGAGATCGAGCTGGCGCCCGCCATGGTTGGAGACCCAGATCGCGCGGGCTCCCGCGGAGAGCGCGCGGCGGGCGTCGTCGCCGCGGACGACACCCTTCACCACGACGGGCAAGGGTGCGGCGCGCCGCACGAGCCACTCGAGATCGCGCTCCGTGAACGACGGATCGTGGCGCGCGGCCACGTAGCGCGCGAGCTCGGAGCCGGTGCCGTTCTTGATCTCGTCGGGCATCGACTCGACCAAGTTCTCCATCGTGAGGCCCGGCGGGAGGCCGAAGCCGTTCTTCACGTCGGCGATGCGTCGCCCCAGGACCGGTGTGTCGAGCGTGACGGCGAGCGCCGCGTAGCCAGCGGCCTTGGCGCGATCGATCAGGCGCTCGGTGAATGCGCGATCGCGATGCACGTAGAGCTGGAACCACTTGGGCGCCGCGGGCGCTGCGGATGCGACGTCCTCGAGGCGGGTCGTCGCGAGCGTGGAGGCCACGAAGAGTGAGCCCGCGTCGGCGGTGCCGGCGATCGACGCGCGCTCGCCGCCTTCGTGCGCCATGCGGTGGTAGGCGGTGGGCGCGACCAAGATGGGCGTGGCGAGGCGCGTGCCGAGAACCTCGACGCCGACGCGCGGCTCCGTCACGTCGACCAACGTTCGGTGCCAGATCGCGAAGGCGGTGAACGCGTCGCGGTTTCGGCGAAGGGTGTGCTCTTCGTCGGCGCCGGATCGGAAGTAGTCGTACGCCATCGGGGTGAGCGTGGCGCGGGCGTGCGCTTCCCAGTCGTCGACGGTCACGAGCGCGGGGGTGTTCGGGGGCTCGGGCGGCGAGTGCATCGTTGGAGAGCCTCCCCGCGAGTATCGCACGACAGACGCGTCGCGACCCGGCTACGCTTTCTTTCGATGCGCCGCCGCGCCCTCGCGCTCGCTCTATCGTTTCCGCTGTTCGTGCTCGCTGCGTGCCACGAGCAGCGCGGCGGCGAGCCCATTCCCGTCGAACGCCGCGCGTTTCACGAGGTGGCGCCGCCCGAGATGGTGTTCGCCGAGCGGCCCGACGCCGAAGCGCCGGATGCTGCGCCCGCGGACGCTGCGCCGCCGCCGCCGCCGAAGCACGAGCCGAAGCGCGATGGCGGTGCCGCGTGGGGGGCCGGCTCGCACGGCTACCTCGAACAGCTCGCGAGTGAGTGGAGAAAGCTTCGGCCGCTGCCGCTCTCCGACTACGAGGCGGGTCACTCCAAGGGACGGAAGCACGCGGTGATGATCGAGCTCGGTCGGCTCCTCGTGAACTCTTCGCGCGACACGGTGCTGCGCATCATGGGCCGCCCTGATGGCGACGAGCGACCCGGGTCGAGCCGATGGGGACCGACTGGGCGCCAGGATGGGCGGGCGGCCGAGCGGCTCATCTACTCGTGGCGCGGCATGAAGGACTATTTGTTCTTCGAGCTCGACGCGAACGGTCACGTGCTTCGCTCGGAGTGGCTGCTGTCGCGCGAGTGACCGCGTCCCGGCGGGCGGGCGCTGTCCCCGGACACCAAAATTTCGTCCACGGCCACCCCGCACCCCGCCGGAAATCGATCTTTGCCATGCCGAAGACCCATTTTTCGCGGGGTGGGCGCGGTTGGGGTGGGCGGGCGATTTTGGCGCGGGGCGTGCATCCGACCCCGCCATGCGACCGCTCATTTTTTCGTTCAAGCGATTCGTTCTGATGGCGGGCCGTCTTGCCCGGAAGCTCGCGGAGGTCGCGGGGCTGACGCCGGCGCGGCTCGACCTCCTCCTTCGGCTGCGCGCGCGCCCCGCCTGGCAGAGCGAGCTGGTGCTCGACATGTGCGTTCATCCATCGGTCACGTCGCGCATGCTCAAAGCGCTCGAAGCCCTAGGCCTCATTCGCCGCTTCAAAGACGAGCGCGATAGGCGCCAGCGCATCGTCTGGCTCACGGACCGCGCGCTCCTCGCGCTCGCCGATCTTTGGGAATCCGAATTCCCCGATCTGCCCGAGCTCGAGATCCAATCGAGCGCCGAGCGCGAGATGGCCCTTCACTGGAATCCCCGAGCCCAGCGCGACGGATTTGCGCTTGCGCCGTTCGACGACGACAACGATCGCGAGGCGTTCCTTCGTCTCATGCACGCCACGGTGCGCCGCACCGACTTCCGTTCATGGCTACCCGGCGATCGCGATCCATGGGTCCGGGTCCCGGTGTTCTCAGATCCCCGTGGCCCGGTGGCGTGACCACACACCCGCAGCGGTGCAGCGGCGAGCAGTCGGCACCCCGACGGGTCACCGAAGGAGCCCGCCCGCGAGAGTGACCCCGCGAGAGTGACCCCGCGAGAGTCACCCCGACAGAGTCACGCCGCGGAACCTCCCGAGAGAATCGACGGGCCGTTCTTGACCGCACGTTCTTGAATCACCATAGTCTCTCCCATGGCTCGGCCCAAAGAGTTCGACCGCGACGAGGCGCTGAAGCGCGCGCTCGAGGTCTTCTGGGAAAAGGGCTACGAGGCGACGAGCATCCAAGACCTGGTCGACCGGACGGGAGTCCAGCGCCAGAGCCTCTACGACACCTTCGGTGACAAGCACGCGCTCTACGCCGAATCGCTCCATCGCTACGCGTCGGAGGCCGACGCTTGGCTCAAGGATCTCACGACGCCGGCTGCGAGCCCGCTCGCGCATCTCAAGGCGACGTTCATGTCCGTCGTGGACGGCGTATGTACGGACACCAAGGGCTGCATGTTGATGAACGCCGCCGTGGAACGCGGTGACACCGACCCGACGGTCGCCGAGTGCGTTCATGAAGGTCGCGCGCGAATGGAGCGGGCCTTCACCGCGCTCGTGCGGTTGGCGCAAGGCGCGGGCGAGGTGTCCAAGTCCGTGAGCGCGAGCGGTGCCGCGCGCACGCTCGTTACGCTCTTGTGGGGCATGCGTGCCATGGCGCGCACCGAGCCCGAGCGCAGCTGGCTGAAGAGCGTGGTCGACCACACGGTCACATCGCTGGCGAGCTGAGCGGGCGAGGGCGCGCCCGCCTTCTCCGTGCGTCCAATTATGGAATGAACGGTCAAAAACGCTGTGGCTGGTTTTGGAACGATCGATCAAAAAAAGGAGACTCGAACATGAACAAGCTGAACGACAAGGTTGCGGTCATCACGGGCGGAACGACGGGCATCGGGCTCGCCACGGCGCGGCTCTTCGCCGCCGAGGGCGCAAAGGTGACCGTGACCGGAAGAAACCCGAGCACCCTCGCGGTGGCGGAGCGCGAGCTCGCGGGGAGCGGCGTCCGCGTCGTCGCCTCCGACGCGACGAAGGTCGCCGACCTCGACCGACTCTTCGCGGACGTGCGTCAGCGGCACGGTCGGCTCGACGTGCTCTTCGTCAACGCGGGCGGGGGAACGTTTCGCCCTCTGGAGGCGGCCGATGAAGCGTTCTTCGACGAGATCATCGCCCTCAACCTGAAGAGCGCGTACTTCACGATCCAGAAGGCCGCGCCACTCATGTCTCGCGGCGCGTCGATCGTGCTCAATAGCTCGGTAGTGAACCAGAAGGGCTTCCCCGGAACGTCGATCTACGGTGCGGCGAAGGCGGGGCTGCGCCAGCTCGCGCGCAGCCTCGGCGCCGAGCTCGCGCCCGCCGGCGTGCGGGTGAACGTGGTCAGCCCCGGCCCGATCGACACCCCCATCTACGACAAGCTGGGCCTCGGCGAGGGGAAGGCTGGTTTCCTCGCCCAGATGGAAGCGAGCGTCCCCATGAAGCGCTTCGGGCGGGCCGAAGAAGTCGCACGGGCTGCGCTCTTCCTAGCGAGCGACGACGCCTCCTACGTGACGGGCGACGAGCTCATGGTCGACGGAGGCCTCACGTCGTTCTGATTCGCCTCGTCACAGCGCGTGACGGAGCCTTCAGCGGTCGCCGTCGAGCACGCGCCGCACGTGCTCGGCGAGCGCCGTCGCCGAATACGGCTTGGGGAGGAAGGCCATCGTGTTCTCGCGAACGCCGTGATGGACGACCGTGTCCTCGGTGTGCCCCGACGTGTAGAGCACTTTGGTCGATGGCGACCGAGCGGTGAAGCGCTCCGCGAGCTCACGACCGCCTACCTCCGGCATGACGACGTCGGTGAAGAGGAGGTCCACGGTGCCGAGCGCTCCACTGTCGAGGGTGCGGAGCGCCTCTTCCCCACTGCCGAAAGCCGTCACCCCGTAGCCGAGACCGCGAAGCACGCGCAAGGCGAGGTCCCGCACGAGCGGCTCGTCCTCCACGAGAACAATCCGCTCGCTGCCCGACGGTGCAGCCGCGCGCCTGCTCGTCGGGTTAACGACGACCTCATCGGTCGCGGGGAGGCGAACGCGAACCTCGGTGCCGCGCCCGAGCTCGGATCGGACGTCGACGTCGCCGCCGGCGGCGGTGACTGCGCCGTAGACGATCGCGAGGCCTAGGCCCGTCCCCTGATCGGGCGCTTTCGTGGTGAAGAAGGGCTCGAACGCCTTCGCACGGGTCTCCTCGGTCATCCCGACGCCCGTGTCCTTGACCGAGAGGATCACCATCGGCGTCGGCTCGAGCTCCACCCACGTGGAGAGGAGCAGAATTCCTCCGCGCGGCATCGCGTCACGAGCGTTCACCGCCAAGTTCAAGACGATCTGTTCGAGGTGGCCGGGATCGATCTTCACCGTCGGCAAGTCGGAAGCGAGCCTCGTCTCGAGGATGACGTCCTCGCCGAGCACGCGGCCGAGCACGGCGCGCAGTCGGGAGACGACTTCGTTCAACCCGAGCACCCGCGGATGAACCACCTGCTTTCGTGAGAAGGCGAGCAGCTGGCGCGTGAGGTTCGCGGCCATCGTCACCGCTTTCGCGACGTCGGCGAGCGCTTCGCGTGCCGCGTCGTCTTCCAGCGTCGCTTCGATCACGCTCACGTTCCCACCAATGACGGTGAGCAGGTTGTTGAAGTCGTGCGCGACACCGCCAGCGAGCCGTCCGATCGACTCCATCTTCTGCGCCTGCCACACGCGTTCCTCGAGCGCTGCGCGGTCGAGCTCGGCACGCTTGCGTGCGGTGACGTCACGCATCGTGACGAGGCGCATGGGGCGACCGTCGAAGATGATGTCCGTTCCCCAGGTCTCCGCGGTTCGAATCGAGCCGTCCCGCTGCAGAAGCTCGACTTCGAAGGGTTCGTGGTCGGTTCTTTCCGCAACGCGCGCCTTGATGAGCTCGCGGGAACCGTCGGTGAACGGGATGAGCGCGCGACCGTCCTTGCCGATGAGTGCTCGCGGGTCCTCGACCTCGATCAGCTCGGCGAAGCGTCGGTTCATCTCCACGAGGATCCCGGCCTCGTGGATCATGATGCCCTCCGATCCGATCGAGGTGAGCGCACGGTATCGGTCTTGGCTCGCGCGCAACGCCTCCTCCGCGTGCTTCCGCTCGGTGATGTCGATCTCGACGCCGTCCCAAATGGTGCTCCCGTCGGCATTGGGGTGGGGTGACGACCGGAGGAGCGACCACCGGAGGGCGCCGCCAGGGGTGACGATCCTTACCTCGACCTCGAAGCGCGAGCTGGTCTCTCGCGAAACCTCCTCCGCGGCCGCGACGCGCGGCGCGTCGTCAGGATGGATCTGCCCGTACAGCCTGCTCGCGTCGGCATACACCTCGGCCGGGGTGAGCCCGTGGAGCGCCGCGACCCCGCCGCTCACGTAGGTGAAATGCCGGCTGCCGTCTGCGCTGGCGACCACCTGGTACACCATGGCGTCGGGCATGTTGTCGGTCAGTGCGGCGAGCCGACGCCCGAGCTCGGGTCCGTCCGCCGCACGTTCAGCGCCGTCTTCGTCGCGCGATGAGCCCATGCCCGAGCTCAGCCTATCGGCGGCCAGACTGGGTGTCGATTGGGTGAACCGCGTAGCCGTCGGGCGTGTCGTACTCTACGCACATGCTCTTCGACGTCGCTCCGAGCCACGCCGCCCTCCTTCTCCGCGGGATGCGCGCGGTCGCCATGGCGGACGGCGCTCTGAGTGCGCCGGAGCGCGAGGTCCTCGACGTGGCGCGAGAGTCTCTCGGCGTCGATTCGAGCATCCTCGAGTTGCCGCCGCTCGCGCCCGACGAGCCGGAGCTCTCGCGGCTCGACGCTCGAGAGCGCGAGCAGCTGGTTCAGGCGCTCCTCCTCATGGCGGTGATGGATGGCGCGGGCGCGCGGACCGAGGCCGACCTCATCGAGACGTTCGCGCGCGTCCTCGGGGTGGACGAGCCGAGGGTCCACAACTTGCGCCAGCTCGCCGAGGGCCGCTTCGCGTTCATGCGGTTCGACCTCGCGCGCAAGGGCTACTTTCGCGACGAGCTCGTTCGCACCGCCCGCGAAGAAGGAGCTCGCGGGCTCTACATGACCTTCGCGCCGCTCGTCGGGCTCGGACACGATCCCGACGTCACGCGCCGCTACATCGCGCTCGGAGAGCTGCCGGTCGGGACGCTCGGCCGCGCGTACTTCGACTTCGTGCAATCGAATGGTCTCGCGTTCCCCGGCGAAGGACCGATCGGCGAGCGCGGCGTGTGGCACGACATGATCCACGTCGTGGGCGACTACCCCGTCACGCCGCGTGGGGAGGCCGAGGTGGTGGCGTTCATGGCCGGCTTTCGGCGCGACGATCCGTTCTTCTGGGTCTTCACCTCGGTCTTGCAGTTTCAAGTCGGCGTGCGCCTCTCGCCGTTTTCGCCGGGAGTGGCGCAGCAGATCGAGCCACGTCGCTACCTCGCGCACTACGCACGCGGCGCGAAGGTCACCTGCGATCTCTCCGCCGACTGGGACTTCCGCGCGGATCTGGCGACGCCGCTCGCGGAGGTGCGTGCCCGCTTCTCCGTCCCGCCGCGCCCCTGACCGTCCCTCAATCCAGGTGGGTCGTGCTCGCCTTCAGCGCCTTCTTGAGGACGCCAGCGAGGGCCTGGCCGGCCGCTGCGAACGGTGAGCCCGGTCGCCATACGACGACGAGCGTGCGCGACGGAACGGGGCGGAGCTTGCGAATCTCGAGTGTCCCGCGCCGGTTCTCCACGGGCACCGCGATCGCGGGGAGCAAAGTGACGCCCGCACCGCCAGAGACCATCTGCGCGAGCGTGGAGAGGCTCGTGGCGCGGAGCTCGGATTCCTCGGCGCCGGCGCGCGTGCACACGGCCAAGGCCTGAGATCGCAAGCAGTGCCCATCGTCGAGGAGGAGCACGGTCTCGCCGTCGAGATCGTCCTCGGTCACGGTCTTCTTCTTGGCCAGTCGGTGTTCGCTCGGCAGTGCGGCCACGAACGGATCGACCGCGACGACGGCGTGCTCCAGCTCGCCGAGGTCCGCTTCGAGCGCGACGAGCCCGAGGTCGAGGGTGCCGGCGCGGAGGCCGGCGACCACGGACTCCGTCTTCTCTTCGCGGAAGATCAGCTTGAGCGCCGGATAGGCCGCGTGCACCGAGGGGACGACCTCGGGGAGCGCATAAGGCGCGATGGTCGGGATGACGCCGAGGCGAACCGGGCCCGCCAGCGGATCGCGGAGGTGGGCGACGGTGGCGACGAGGTCCTCGACCTCACGGAGCGCACGCCGCGCGCGGGCGACGACGGCTTCGCCCGCGGGCGTGACGAGGACGCGTCGGCGGTCGCGCTCGAAGATGGCGACCCCGAGCACGTCCTCGAGCTGCTTCACCTGCGCGCTCAAGCTCGGC
>JBGAJR010000093.1:0-13860 GCA_044224815.1 Polyangiaceae bacterium | reverse complement strand
GCCCTTGACAGTGGGGGCGAGGCGCCATACCCGTCCGCTTGAACCATGCCGACGTACGAATATGTCTGCACGACCTGCGGGCATCAGTGGGAGGCGCAGCAGCGCATCACCGAGGACGCGCTGACCAGCTGCCCCAGCTGCAAGGCCGAAACCGCCAAGCGCCAGGTGAGCGGCGGCAACTTCATCCTCAAGGGTGGTGGTTGGTACGCCGACCTCTACTCGTCGTCTGGGTCCAAGCCCAAAGGCGGCGGTACGGAGTCGAGCGCGACGTCCACCACGACCAAGACCGAGTCCGCCGCCCCTGCGGCCGCACCGGCCCCGACTACGTCGTCGGGCGGCTCGAGCGGCGGCAGCGGCTCGAGCTCGACTTGAGCGTCTGACATGCGCGCGAGGGGGATCAAGGGGATCGCGCTGGCCGTGGTCGCGTCGCTGGGCGCCGCCACGTTCGCCTGCAGCAAGCTGACGACGATCGACGGAAGCACCGTCGCCAAGATCGGCTCGGACGCGGCTCCGCCGACCTGCGATCAGGCGTGCGGTCGCGTCGCCGCGCTCTGTGGCTACGAGCCCATCGACTGCCGCGCCAACTGCAAGGCCGACGTGACGGCTGAATGGCGCGTGTGCTTGGGCCAGGCCCCGGCGTGTCGAAACGCCCTCGAGGACTGTGTGCCGCCCACCCCCGAGGACGCCGGAGAGGGCGAGGACGCCCCCCTCGACGAGGACGCCGCCCCCGACGAGGACGCCGCCGACGACGCAGGCACCGAGGATGCGGCGGGCGACGCCGAGCCCGAAAGCGGCGACGCAAGCGACGCCGGGTCGGCAGACGCCCACGCCGACGCGGCCGACGCGGCAGGCTGAATCGCCCGGCCGGCCGACGTCAGGCCACCGAACGGCGGCCTCAGAACGAGGCCGTCACGCTCGCGAGGAACGTGCGCCCGCTTTGCACCAGCGTGCGCTGTCTGAACTCGCCGCTCGGCACGATGTCGTAACGCCAATCGAGCAGGTTGTACGCTCCGATCGCGTATCGCACGCCGAGCCGCTCCGCCTCGCCGGAGAGCACGAGGTCCCACACGACGCCGGTGTCGGTGTCGCCCTGCGGCGCATCGGTCGAGCGAACGCTCCCGTCGTGACGCGGACCTTCGACGGTGAGCCTCGTCATGCCCATGAGCGAGCGTCCGATGATCGGCGCGGCACCCTTGAGCGAGCCGAGGTGCGTCGGTGAGTTTGGCACTTCGCGAAGGTCGGGCGCATCGACGTAGGAGGCGCGCTGGAGCGAGTACGTCCCGGCCACCATCCAACCGCTTCGCCATTCGCGACGCAGCTCGGCCTCGCCGCCGAGCACCATGACCGGCGCCGTCGAGTTCGCGTACTGCGTCTTGCCGCCCGTCACGTCGCGGAGCTCGATGAGCTTCGTCACGTAGTTTCCGTACCCGGCGAGGGTGGCCGACACGAGCGGCGAGAATCGGTGCGTGAGCTCGACCTCGCCCGACGACACTTGCTCCGGTTGGAGGTTCTGCGAGCGCGGTTGCGTGGGGCTGGAGTAATAGAGCTCGTAGACGCTCGGCGCGCGGAAGGCCTTGCCGGCCATCACCTTGAGGTTGCCCGAGTCGTACGGCTTGAAGATGAACGCGAGGCGCGGGTTGAGCGCTGAGGCGACGTCGAAGGTCTCAAGGCTCGAGTAGTAGTCGAGGCGGGCTCCCGCGGAGATCTTGACGCGGGGGTGCACCGTGACGTCCGCGAGCGCGTAGCCGGCGGCGACGGTGAACGGATCGTTTCGTCCGGGGTTGCCGGCGTTGTCGAAGACGTACGGGCCGTTGTCGGCTTCGCCGCGCTGGAGCGTCTGGAAGTGGCGAATGACCTCGCCGCCGACCGTCGCGCGGACCGCGCTCGTGGGCGTGTACACGACGCGCTGCTCGAGCCCACCCCAGCGACCGCGATACGTGTCGCGGTTCAAGCCCTGCGGCGCCGTGTACGCCGACCCACCATCGAAGTCGTAGAGGTTCGCGTGCACGCGCGAGAGGAACTGGAGCTCGTCGGATACCTTCGGCTCGAAGCGCATCTCGAGCATGCCGCGCGTGTCGGCGAAGTGGTTCCGAGTGTCGTTGAAGATGGTGCCGTACTCGCCGGTCGGTAGCCGCTTCTGACGCGAGTTCAGGAACCACTGCAGCGTGAGCGCCTTGTACCAGACGCGTCCGGTCACCATCCCAGCGTAGAACCCGTCGGCGTTGCGCGACTGCCCGTCCACCGGGCGCCCGTCGGCGCCGAGCTCGGCGTTCGGATCGCGCGGATCCGCGGCGAGCTCCGGGTAGTAGAACGAGCCGCCGGCGCTCTGGGCGCCCGACACGGTGGCCCACGCCCCCGCGTCTTCGGCGAAGCGCACCGACGCCGTCGCGCGTGCGCGACCCACGCCGTACTCCATCGTGGAGAGCGAGGCCTCGCCGTGCGTCGGCTGATTGCGGGAGCGGGTCACCAAGTTGATGACGCCGAAGAAGGCGCTCGTGCCGTAGAGCACCGAGCCTGGGCCTCGCACGACCTCGATGCGCTCGATGTCGTCGATGTCGACGCGACCATCGAACCCGACGTACGACGACCAAATGTAATTGTCGTTCATCGGCTGCCCGTCGAGCAGGATGAGGACGCGGCTTCCGTAGTCGCCGGGTCGCGAGAATCCGCGCACGCCCACGGTCACGTAGCTGCGGTCGTCGGACAAATAGAGCCCGCGCACGCCGCGCACGGCCTCGGCGACCGTCGGGTACGCCATCGCTTTGAGCTCTTGGTACGAAATGATCGTGACCGACGCCGGCGCGTCCTCGACCGACTCGGTCACGCGCGACGCCGCGGTGACCTCTTCGAGGAGCGCGAGCTGCGCGTCGATCCGGGCTTGCTCCTTCTCCTTCACCTCGACCCGCTGCTCGATGGTGCGGAAGCCGGTCTGCGAGATGCGCACGACGTGCTTGCCGACGGGCACGTTGAGCACGGCGGGCGTGAAGCCCACCGGCTGATCGTCGACCGTGATGAGCGCGTCGCGCACGTCGGCGTTCACGACGAGCGCGCCCGTCTGCGCCGTCAGGCTCGCGCGCACCTCGCCGCGTCCGCGCGGCGGCACGTCGACACCGTACTCGTTGGCGATGAAGCCGCGGCGCGACACGTAGACGTTGTGGCGTCCAGGTGCGACCTGCGTTTGGCACGGGACCACGCAGAGGACGGGCCCGTCGGGTTTGTCGAGCCGCACCTCGGCGCGGTTCGCTCCGGTGACCTCGAGCGTTCCCAAGATCGGGCGAAGCGTGAGCTCGACCCGCGCCTCTCCGCCGACCTTCACGTCGACGACCGCGCTCTCCGCGCCCTCGTGGCCGGCGAGCTCGACGATGACCTTGTGCTTGCCCGGCGAGAGTCCGAGCTTCCGGGGCGTGACGCCGCGCGAGCCGAGATCCTTGCGGTCGAGGTAGATCGTCGCACCGGGAGGCGAGGTGACGACGTTGAGCAAGGCGACGTCCGGGCTCACGCGCGCGATGGCGTCGTCGATGCGCTTCTGCGTCTGCGGATCGGTCTCCGCTTCGCGCGCCGCGACGTAGTAGCGATATGCGTCCGGAGCGCGTTTGAGCTGCTCGTAGGTGCGCGCGATGTTGAAGACGACGTTTCGGTTGGGGACGAGCCGGTTCGACGCGAGGAAGTGCTCGAGCGCGCCCTTGAAGTCGCCCACCTCGTAGCGATCGGCTCCCAGGTTGAACTGGAGGTCGGCCTCGTCGGCGAGATCGTCGGCGCGGGCGACCGACGAACCAGCGAGCACGAAGGTGAGCGTGAGGAGGGAGAGCGGTCGGAGCAGCGATGTGCGGATCATGAACCTCGGTCGGGGCCGCAGCGTGACTTCCGCGCGGAGTGCGGGAGCATCAACGTTCGCGTCGGATGTCCAGGTCGGTGGGGCGAGCCGAAGGCGTCGGCGGCGGTGGCGGGACGCGCGGCGCGGCGGGCCGCGTCGATGCCGCCGCGCGGACGGGCGGCTTGCTCGCGCTCGCCGCCAGGGTGGTGCTCGCGGCGGCAGTCACCGTCGGCTCGGCGCTCGCGGCCGGTGCGCTCGCCGTCGCGGAAGGAACGGCCTCGGCGCTCGCGGTGACGCTGGCCGGCGGCGTGGGCGGTGGCTGCGGCGGCGATGCGGTCGGAGCCGCTGCGGTCGACGCCGTTGCCGTTGCCGCCGTCGTGACGGGCGACGGCGTGCGACGGAAGAAGAGGGCGCTCGCGATCACGAGCGCGACGACGCCGGCGCCTACGAGCGCGATCGCACGTCGCTTGCGCGTGTGCTGGAGGTCCGGCGCCGTGGTCGACTTCACCGCGTCGAGCGGCGTTGCGCTCCGCTCGGTGCGCTCGGTGGGAAGCGAGCTCCGGTCCGCCGGCGGAGGCATGGTCGAGTCCACGCGGAGGCCGGTGTCGAGGCCCGCGGCGCGAGTGACCGCGACTGCGTTTTGCACGATGACGCGCACGCGTCGGCTCGTGGTGAAGGGGAGGAGCGCCACCGCCAACGCCGCCGCGGTCTGGTAACGCGCGCCGACGTCCTTGGCGAGGCAACGATCGACGACCGCCTCGAGCTCGGGCGGGGCATCGGGGCGAAGCTCGCTCAAGCGGCGGTGCGGCTGCTCGAGCACCTGGGCCATGAGCTCCGGGAAGTCCTCTCCCGTGAACGGCGTCTTGCTCGTGAGGAGCTCGAAGAGCACGACGCCGAGCGCCCAAACGTCGGTGCGGCGGTCCACGTCGCGCGACGACCGAATCTGCTCCGGCGACATGTAGAGCGGCGACCCCATGGTCGCGCTCGTCTTCGCGAGATCGGTGTCGGAGACCTTGCCGGTCAGCGCTTGCTTGGAGATGCCGAAGTCGAGGACCTTCACGGTGCGGCGACCGCCACCGCGTTCCACGACGAAGAGGTTCGCCGGTTTGAGATCGCGGTGGACGATGTGGGCCGCGTGGGCCTCGGAAATGCCGTCGCACGCTTGCACCACGTACTCGACCGCCTCGTCGATGGGGAGGGGACCGACCTTTTGGACGAGCTCTTCGAGGTTCGCGCCCTCGAGGTACTCCATGACCATGTACGGCGCGCCGCGGTGCTCACCGACGTCGCTCACGCGCGCGACGTGCTCACTCTTGAGCTTCACCGCGGCCCGCGCCTCTTGCTGGAAGCGCTTGACGATGTCGGGGCGCAAGAGCGCGTCGGGACGCAGGAACTTCAGCGCCACTGGCTCGTCCAGGTCGACGTGCTGCGCGCGGTACACGACCGCCATCCCGCCCTCGCCGAGCACACGCTCGATGCGGAACTTCCCGGAGACGATCTCTCCTTCGGGTAGCTCGTTCGCCTGGGTCACCGGTCCTCGACCCGGTAGCGTACCCTCAAAGCGCGAAGCTACGGAAGCGCGTGTCTCGTCCCGCCGATCGGCGGAAAAATGAGGGCCCGCGCCTCGGCCACCGAAACTCCCAGGTGGTGCGCCACCCGGTGAACCACGAGGGGCACGATTCGGCCGCCCCGCGGCGCGGCGAGGGCGGCAAGGTGGTCGGTCCACGCGAGCCACTCTTCGGGCTCACGGGCGGGGCGGGCGGCGGCGGCGCTCTCGAAGCGGGCGCGGTGCCCGGCCTCGACGACGCGCGTTCGCCCCAACCACCGCTTGGCCGAGAGCGCGCCGCGCGCGAGCGCGTGGTAGCGAGACTGCGCCACCATCCACGGAGCCACGTCGTCGCGACGCCCCGCGAGGGCGCCGGCCAGCGCACGCTGCCGGGCCGCGATCTCCTCTACCGAGAGCGCATCGAGCTCGCGGAGCGCGCCCGGGAAGCGGGCGGCGAGCGCGGCCATTCGTGGACGCGCCGCGGCCTTGGTCAAGGACGTGCCACGGAGGGCGGCGATTTCCATGTACTTTGCATACAGGTCGCGGAGGTCCTCGTCGCCGATCACGGCCCAACCATGGCAGAGGTCGGGGCGTGCGGCCAGCGCCCGCGGGGAGCGATTCGGGGTAAGATGTCCCCGTCATGAGCGAACAGCAGCGTGAGCTCGAAGAAATTCGGCAATCTCTCGCCAAGATCGACGCGCACCTCCGTGAGGAGATGGAGCGGCGCGCCCGCCTCTCCAAGCGCGCGAACGAGCTCCGCGGCTCCGAGCCGGCGCAGCTCCCGCCCCTCGAGACGATGCTCGAGTCCGTGCTCGGCAAGGCCTCGGGCGATCTGCCGGTCGAATCGCTTCGCGTGATCTTCCGCGAGCTCATCGGCGCCTGCTTGGCGATCGAGCTGCCGGTGAAGATTGCGGTCATCGGCCCCGAGGGAAGCGCAGCGAGCGTGGCCGCGCGCCAGCGCTTCGGAGCGGGTGCGACGGTCCTGGTCCACGAGAGCGCGGCCTCCGCGCTCGCCGAGGTCAGCGCCCGCCGCGCCGAGTACGCCGTCCTCCCGCTCGAGGCGAAGACCGAGGGCCCGGTGCAGCCCACGATCGAGGCGCTCATGTCCTCGGAGCTTCGCATCGCGGCCGTGGAGAGCGCGCCGGCGACGCTGCACGTCATGAACAAGAGCGGCCTTCTCGCGGACGTGAATCAGGTCGCCGGAACGGTGGCCGATCAGACGCGTGCCGAGCGCTTCCTCGCCACGCTGCCGGAGCCCATGTCGCTCCTCGACGCGCGGAGCCCCCTCCATGCCTGTCAGCTCGCGCAGCAAAGCGCGGGAACGGCTGCCCTCGTCACCGAAGAGGTCGGGACGGCGCAAGGGTTGAAGGTCGCGCGTCGGAACCAAGAGCGGGAAGAGATCCGCTACGCGGTCGTCGGCGGCCGTCCATCGAGCCGCACGGGTCGGGACATCACCGCGCTCGCGTTCAGCGTGCAAGACACGCCTGGCGCCCTCCTTGGCGTCCTCCAACAATTCTCCGAGCGGGGCATCAACATGCTCACGCTCCAGTCGCATCCCGAGCCAGGCGATGGGTGGAACTACCTCTTCTTCGTCGAGGTCGACGGCCACGCTTCCGATCGCGCGCTCGTTACCGCGTTCGACGGGGTGAAGAAGGCCACGCGCTTCTTCAGAGTGCTGGGCTCGTATCCGGCCGAGTGAACGCGCGAACGCTTACCCTTACGAAAGCTACGAAAGAGAGCTTCATGATCCGATTCCATCGAACCGCGCGCTGGGCGCGCGCGTGCTTGCTCGCGGCGACGCCGCTCTTCGCTACGTGTGCGTTCGGCTGCGGAGGGGCCAAGGACTCCGTCACCGCGAAGGCGCCCGCCACGCTGACGGCCGAGCAGATCGACGCCGACCCGGTGGCGCTTCTGCCTGGCGCGCCGTCCCTCGTCTCCCACGTCGACGCCCGCGCGCTGCTGGCCACACCGTACGGCGAGGCCCTCGGCCGGTTGGCCGACAAGCTCATGCCGGTGGGCGACGAGTCCGGCTTTTTGGCGTCGCGTGACGTCGACGCGATTTGGTCGGCGGCGTACGCGGGGCAGGGGCTCGACAGCGTCGCGGTCGTGCGAGGCAAGTTCGACGAGGCGAAGCTCGAAGGCGCCGCCGCGAAGCAGACGCGCGCTCGCGGTGGCCTCGTCGTGAAGTCGACCTACGCCGAGCGCTCCGTCTACACGGTCTCGAACGTGGCCATCGTCGTCCTCACGGCCAAGACCGCCCTCGTCGGCACCGAGCCCGGCGTGCGACGCGCGCTCGACCGCGTGCGCGACGCGCGACTTCAACGGTCGGTTCCCACGTGGATGCTCGACACCATCGACACGCCGGGCGCGATCGCCGCCGTGGCGGCCGACTTCGACACGCAACCGATCCCGCCCGAGCTGAAGTCGCAGATCCCGGTCGGTTGGCTCAAGAACGTGAAGACCGCGAAGATCGTCGGCATGTCCGACGGCGGCATGCGGGTCAAGGCGCACCTCACGTACCCCAGCCCCGACGCGGCGCGAGACGCGGAGCGAGGCCTCAAGCAAGCGCAGACCATCGCATCGACCTTCGCCATCACCGGAGTCGTTCCGCGCATCCAGGACCCGGACATCAAGTCCGACGGAAGCGACGTGGACTGCAGCTTCCGCGTGGACGAACGCGGGCTTTCGAGCCTTCTCCAGAACGCGCAGCGTTGGTTGGGCGGATGAGCGCCGGCGTGGCACCATTACGTCATGGGCCTCCCTCATCCGAGCGGTGCATTGATCCTCGCGGCGCGCGCGCTCGGCGGCGCGAGCACGGCGGCGCACCTCGCGTTCGTGTCGCTCTACGTCTACCGCTTCGTGGTGGGGCGCGGGTTCCGGGTGATTTCGGCCGTGTGCGCGATCCTCGCAGCCGCGGGCCTTGCCCTGTCGTTCGTGGGCGGTGCGCTGCTCAAGCACGGTGGGCGCAGCAAAGCGCGTGGGATCGGCGTATGGCTCGTGGGGGCGTCGACCACGCTCGCCAGCTTGCTGCTCGTGTTCACATCTTCCGGTGACTGACCTCCGCATTCATCCGCAGACCGGCCCGCTCGTCGGCAGCGTCCCGGTTCCTTCCGACAAGAGCATCGGCCATCGCGCGCTCATTCTCGGAGCGATCGCTTCCGGCAAGAGCCTCATCGAGGGCGCCACGTTCGGCGAGGACAACCGCTCGACGCAAGCGGCGCTCGAGGGGCTCGGCGTTCGTTTCGAGCCGGCCGAGCGCGGCGACGGGCTCCTCGTTCACGGGCGCGGCCTCTTCGGCCTCGTCGCGCCCAATGCGCCGCTCGACTGCGGCAACTCGGGGACGACGATGCGCCTCCTGGCGGGCCTCCTCGCCGGTCAATCGTTCCGCTCCGAGCTCGTCGGTGACGCGTCGCTCTCACGTCGGCCGATGCGCCGCATCGTCGAACCGCTCCGCGCCCGGGGCGCCCGCATCGACGGCGTGCCCCATCCCACGAAGGAGGGCGAGCGCCTCCCGCCGCTCGTGATCGATGGCCTCGGCGAGGACGCGTACCTCGGGCCTCTCGAGCTCGACTCGCCGATCGCGAGCGCGCAGGTGAAGAGCGCGGCGCTCCTCTCGGGGCTCCTCGCGCACGGCCCCACGTACGTGCGCGAGCCGCAGGTCTCGCGCGACCACACCGAGCGCATGCTCGAGGCCGTGGGCGTCCCGGTGCGCTGCATGGGCGCGATCGTGGAGCTCGATCCTTCGGGCTGGGACGGCCGCATCCGCCCGCTCGAGATGCGCCTGCCGGGCGATCTCTCGGCGGCCGCGTTCGTGCTAGCCGCCGCGGCGCTCGTTCCGTCTTCGCGCGTCACGGTGCGTGGCGTCGGCATCAACCCGACGCGCACCGGCTTCCTCGAAGTCTTGCGCGACATGGGCGCGGGCCTCTCGATCGAGCCGCGCGCGTTCTCCGGCGGTGAGCCCGTGGGCGACGTGCACGCGTGGGCGGAGGTGCTCTCCTCGGCGCGCGTCGGCGGGGAGCTCTTGGTTCGCGCGATCGACGAGGTCCCGATCCTGTGCGCCCTCGCAGCCCGCGCGAGCGGCACGAGCTCGATCCGCGACGCGGAGGAGCTGCGGGTCAAGGAGTCGGACCGCGTACGCGCGATGGCCGATACGCTCCGGGCCTTCGGCGTTTCGTGCGAAGAGCTGCCGGACGGTCTCCGCATCGTCGGAACCGACGCGCCGCTCCGCGCCGCCGACGTCGCCAGCGGAGGCGACCATCGCGTGGCCATGACTGCGTGCGTGCTCGGCCTCGTCGCCGACGGCCCCACCACGGTGCGCGACGTCGACTGCATTCGTACGAGCTTCCCGCGCTTCGTGGGCACGCTCCGGGCGCTCGGCGCGCGGATCGAGGTGGTTGCCGCCGATTCGAGCATGCACTAGTCCAAGGACCGTGCGTTCTCGCCCCATCGTCGCCATCGACGGCCCCGCCGGCGCCGGAAAGAGCACCGTTGCCCGTCGCGTGGCCGACGCGCTCGGCTACGTCCTCGTCGACACCGGAGCCTTGTACCGAGCGGTTGCGCTCTCGGCCGCGCGGGCTGGTGTCGCCATGAGCGATGCCACCAACGTGGCGGCCATCGCCGATCGCCTCGTTCGCGAGCACGCCATCGTCTTCGAGCGGGATCCGGCGCGTGGCGTGCGCGTCCTCCTCGCCGGTGAAGACGTCTCCGACGCCATTCGCACGCCCGAGGTCGGCATGGGCGCGAGCACGGTTTCGGCGCACCCGCCGGTGCGCGCGGCGCTCCTCGACCTCCAGCGGCAGGCGGGGGCGAGCGGCGGCGTCGTGCTCGAGGGTCGAGACATCGGCACCGTCGTGTTCCCGGATGCCGAGCTGAAATTCTTCCTCACCGCGCGCCCTGAAATTCGGGCGCAGCGTCGCTTCGAAGAGCTTCGCGCGCGCGGCGAGAACGTGACGCTCGAGTCCACGCTCGCCGACGTTCAACGTCGCGACGCCCAGGACACCACGCGAGCCACGGCTCCGCTCAAATGCGCCGACGACGCGGTGCAGATCGACTCGTCGAACATGTCCGTAGACGAGGCCGTGGCGTCGATGGTCGAGCGCGTGCGCGCGTTCTCTCGCCGGTCGTGAGCCGCGCGCTCCGCGCGGCCCTCGCGGCGCTGGCCGTCGGCGTGGCTGCGTGCGGCGGCGGAAAGCATCGCCAGCCGCCGCGTGCGCCGACGGGAGCGACCGACGCGCCGTGGCTGGATGAGGTCGTCGACGCCGAGCGAGACGTCGTCGTATCGCTGAGCCCGCGCGCGCTCGCGAGCGATCCCGTGTGGGGCGCCTTCGTCGGCGTCGCCATGGACGCCGCGCTCGTCCACGCGCGGGAGCGCGGCGCGAGCGCGAGCATGCTCGAGGTCCTGCTTCGCGCCGAAGACTTCGTCCTCGCCGTGCGCGATCGCGAGGGTCGCGATGTGGTGGCCGTGCTCGCGGGCGTTCCGTCCGATCTCTCGCCACCCTCGCTCACCGACGAGACCGGGCGCGCCCTCTTCGCCGTGGCGCCGCCCACCGGACCGGTCAAGACCTACGTCGCCGTCTCACCGGAGCGCCGCGCGCGCATCTACGAGCTCCCGGGAGGAACCTGGGTCTTCGCCCTCGGGGCGGGCGTCGCGCGCGCGGAGCAGGCCTTCGTTCGTCCGCGGTCTTTGGCCCACGCGCCGCGCTTGCATCCGCTCGCCGAGGTACGATTTGCCGGCGCGCTCCTCGGCGCGCTTCGGGCGCGGACGGGCCCGGCGCTTCGACCGGTCGCCGAGCCTCTCGTTCATGCGAAGCTCTCCGCAGGCCCGACGGAGCGGGGCGAGGCGCGGGTCACGCTCGCGCTCGTGTATCCGGATCGCGCCGCCGCCGCGAAGGCGGAGGCGGTCGCGGCGCGAGCCGTGGAGATCCTGACCACCCGTCGTGACTGGGTGGTGCGCCCCGAAGTCGCGAGCGACGGCGCGACCGTGACCGTGACGATCGCCGTCGCCGCGGCTGCCGCTCCCCGCCGCGTCGAGTAAGCTCACCCGCGTGAGCCTCGTCCGCACCTTCTGCAACCGCGACTGTCCTGACGCCTGCGGGATCGTCGCCACCGTCGAGGACGGCCGCATCACCAAGATCGCCGGCGATCCGGCGCATCCCGTGACGCGCGGCTTCTTGTGCTACCGGACCAACCACTTCCTCGAGACGCAATACTCGGCCGAGCGCCTCACGACGCCCCTCGTGCGCCGCGGCGATGCGCTCGTTCCCGCGTCGTGGGACGAGGCGCTCGATCTCGTGGCGCGCGAGCTCGTCCGCATCCGTGCCGAGTCGGGGCCGGCCGCGATCCTCCACTATCGGAGCGGCGGTTCGCTCGGGATCTTGCTCAAGGTCGTCGACCACTTCTTCGAGCGCTTCGGCCCGGTCACTCAGAAGCGCGGCGACATTTGCTCGGGCGCCGGCGAGGCCGCCCAGGTCCTCGACTTCGGCGTTTCCGACTCGAACGATCTCCACGATCTTTTGAACGCCAAGCAAATCCTCGTTTGGGGAAAGAACCTCTTCACCTCGAGCCCGCACACGCTCACGGTGGTGCGCGACGCACGCGCGCGCGGCGCCGGCGTCGTGCTCGTCGATCCAGTGTGGCACCGCACCGCGACCATCGCCGATGAGTTCGTGCAGCCACGGCCGGGCGGTGATTTCGCCCTGGCGATGGCCGTGGCGCGCGTTCTCTTCGACGAAGGCGGTGTGCACCAAGACGCTGCAAAGTACACGCATGGCCTCGACGCCTTCGCCGCGCTCGCGCGACGGAAGTCGGTGGACGAGTGGTGCGCCGAGGCCGACGTCCCAACCGCGGCGGCGCGCGATCTCGCGCGGCGTCTCCGCGAGGGGCCAACCACGATTCTCGTCGGCTGGGGGATGGGGCGGAGGCGAAACGGCGGCGCGATCGTGCGCGCGCTCGACGCGCTTGGCGCCATCAGCGGCAACGTGGGCATTCCGGGCGCGGGCGTCTCGTTCTACTTCCGACGCCGCGGCGCGTTCGATACGAGCTTCTCCGACGGCCGTGAGGCACGCTCGCTCGTCGAGCCGATGCTGGGGCGCGAAATCCTCGAAGCGAAGGACCCGCCGATCCGCGCGGTGTGGGTGACGGCGGGGAACCCAGTCGCGATGCTGCCCGAGAGCGCGACCACGGCCGAGGCGCTCCGCACGCGGGAGCTCGTGGTCGTCGCCGACGCGTTCCTCACCGACACGGCGCGCCTCGCGCACGTCGTCTTGCCGACGACGACGCTGCTCGAGGCCGACGATCTCGTCGGCGCTTACGGCCATCACTACCTCGGCGCGACGCGGCCCGTCGTGCCGCCGCCCGCAGGCGTGAAGAGCGACCTCGAGATCATCGGCCTCCTCGCCGAGCGCGTCGGCCTCGGCGATGCGTTCCAGCGCACGGCGCGCGAGTGGAAGGAGCTTATCGTCCAAGGGAAGCTCGCGCCGGCCGGCGTCAGCTTGGCGGATCTCGAAAGCGGTCCGCAGAAGAACCCGCTCGCCGCTCCGGTCCTGTTTGCGGGGCGCGTGTTCCCGACCGCGACCGGCCGCGCCGAGCTCATGACTGAGCTCCCCGAGGCGCCGGCCGAGCCGGACGCGGACTTTCCGCTCCTCCTCACCAGCGTCTCCACGCCCAAGTCGCAAAGCTCGCAGTGGGCGCGTCCACCCGAGCTCCCGCTCGAGCTCACGGTCCACCCCGACAGCGCCGCTGGTCTCGCCGACGGCGCGGTCGGACGACTCGAGTCGCGCATCGGCGCCGTGGCGGTGCGCGTTCGTCACGACGCGCGGCAGCGCCGCGACGTGGCGCTCTTCCCCAAGGGCGGGAGCTTCAGCCAAGGCGCGTCCGCCAACGCGCTCATTCGCGCCGCGCTCACCGATCTGGGCGAGGGCGGCGCGCTCTACGACGAGCCGGTGCGCCTCCGCACGCCCACGCCGTAGCGCGAGCGCCGGTCGCGTCGTCGCTACTCGTATTTCTTCTTGATGCCGAGCGCCTGGAGCTTGTGGCGCAGCGTTCGGAGCGGAATTTGGAGCGCCTTGGCCGCAGCGGTCTGGTTGCCGCCGGCCTTCTGCAGCGCCTCGAGGATGATGTCGCTCTCCACCTTGGCCATGTGGGCGCGGAGGCGTTCCTTGTAGTCTGCACCTTCGTCGAGATCGAGGCCGTCGTCGACGCTGCCTCCGCCGTTGCCCATGCCTCCGCCGAGCCCGGCGTTCGGCGCGCCCGCTCCGATGGGGAGCTCGCGCGGAATCGAGACCTCACCGGTGAGGGGGAGGGGCGCGGCCATGGCCGGCGCGGGGATGCTCGGGCTGTGCGCGCCCGCGAACGTCTGTGTGATGCCGCGCTTCAAGCGATCGGCGAGGTCGGCCGTGGTGAGCATCGGCCCTCGCGCGATGACGACCGCGCGATCGATGACGTTCTTGAGCTCGCGCACGTTGCCGGGCCAGCGGTACTGCGCGAGGAGCTCGAACGCGCG
>JBGAJR010000092.1:0-13884 GCA_044224815.1 Polyangiaceae bacterium | reverse complement strand
GACAAGTTCGACAAGGAGCACCACGCTCCGTACATCGAGTTCGTGCACAACCTCCTGCCCGAGACGCGCGACGCCTACGAGCTCCACAAGCGCTACGAGCAGAAGTTCGCGACCAACCCGGCGTACATCCAGATGTACCGAACCGGGCACGCGTACCACCCGGTCCACCCGTTCTTCATGTGGTACTGGGGCGAGGCCGGTCGCCAGCACTTGGGTCAGGTCATCGTCGTCGGCGCCGACAACGAGTACATCCCCAAGATCCTCGGCTACCGCACGGCGCGCACCATGGCCGAGGCGCTCAGCATGGCGCGTGAGAAGCACGGCCCGTCGCCGGAGATCACGTGCATGCGCATCCCGCCGATCGTCATCGCCGACGTCACGGTCTGAGCGTCGCGTCGAGGTCTCGCGCTCGGCACCGCAGCCACTCGACCGAGAAGTCGTGAGCGAAGAGCTTGCGCCCCGTTCAGCGCCGGCGTTCGAGCTTGCGGGCGCCGGTCTTGGCTTCGAACCACGCGGTCGCGAGGTGTCGGGGGAGCGTCGAGGCGCACAAGCAGTCGCGGAGCGCGTTGAGCTCGTGGGTCACGCCGTCGTGGGCGACTTGCGTGCGGATGAAGAGCGCGTCGGCGCGAACGATGTCCTCGCGTGAGAGCGTGCCTTCGTGGCGCTCGTAGGCCGTGTTCACCTTGGCGCGCGTGAGCTCTTCTTCCAGCCAGTCGCTGTTGGCCTCGGTCGCGCCCGCTCCGTAGTAGCTGACGAGCTTGTGCCGCGTGCCCGCCGCGCGGCCGTCCTTCACCCAGTCGCGGAAGGTGCCGAGGTCGCCGTAGAGCGCGTCGAACAAATAGACCTCGCGCACGTCGACGCCGCCGGCCTTCAAGCAACACGCCGCCGCGTGATAACCGCCCGAGTGCGCCGACAGGCAGACCGTGCCCGGTCGGACGGCGCGCCGCCCGAGCGCGTGGCGTGCATCGGCGGACACGAGCACGCGGAGCGCCTCGTCGATCATCCGCGCGAAGCCGCCGGGCGCCTCGAGCGAGCCCGCCGACGAGTCGACGGCGTTGACCGGGCCCTGCGGAACCAAGAGGACGGCGTTCTGCTTGCTGTCGACGAGCTGCTCGCGGAGCTCGTGCGCGGCGATCGCCTTGTCGGCGGTCGTGCGGTGGCCGTGGAAGTGGACGAGGAGCGGCACGCGTCCGCCGCGCTCGACCTTGAAGGCCGCGGGGACGAACGCGAGCACGGTGCGGTCTTGGTACGGCTCACCCCCGTGGGGGAACGGCGCGTGATCGAGCTCGAGCGTGAACGTCGTGCCGAGGGGGCTCCGCTCCACGTTCTTCACCTTCGAGGTGCCCGCCAGCGCGGGGCGAGCCGCGAGGGAGATTCCGGCGGCGGCGAGCATGGCGAGGAGCGATCGGCGCGTGACCGCGTGACCGGCGCGCGAGGTGCGAGGAGCCGTGTGACGAGGCGACATGGGGCTCCTTCGAATGAGCACGAAGCAGCCGCCGAGGGCCAAGTATTGCGACCGTCCCGCGCTTCCTTAAGTTCGGTTTGCCGCGGCCGTTCTCGCATGTCGAATGCGTCTCACATTCGCAGTGCTCTCGCTGTTCGGCCTTCTCCTCAGCGGCTGCTCGGACGACGCTCGTTCCGACCCGGCGCGCTTCGGAACTTCCGCGAGCGAGATCATCGCCGGGACGCGCGATACCTCGCGTGGCGCGGTCGTCGCGATCCTCGGAGACGATCCGTCGCGCGCGCTTTGCACGGGAACGCTGATCGCGTCGGCGCCGGCCGCGTCGACTGGTTGGGTGCTCACCGCGGCGCACTGCGTCGCTTCCGCGCGCTCCGTCCGATCGGGGCCGGACTTCGCGGCCGCGGGGGCGATCAGCCTCCCGATTGGTGATCGCTTCACCCATCCGTCGTTCGCCCCGTCCTCTCCCGGCTCGTCGATCGACGTCGGCGTCTTGCGTGTGACGGCGCTCGCTCCCGGCGTCACCCCCATTCCGATCCTGGCTCCTGAGGTCGAGTCGCTGAAGGTCACCGCGAGCGGCAACGGACCGAACACCGAGCGCGTGTCGCTCGCCAAGACGATCGCGCAGGTCGGGGGCGATCGGTTCGAGAGCACGTACGTGTCGGGTGGGCCGTGTCACGGCGACGAGGGCGGTCCGGCGCTCGTGACGTTCGGCGGTCGCGACGCGCTCGTCGCGACGTCTTGGTTCATGACTCAAGACTGCATGGGGCGCGCGGTCTCGCTTCGCGCCCACGTGTTCGCGCCGTGGGTCGCGTCTCTCATCACCACCGAGCGGACCCGTCTCGGCGCTTACGGCTCGGCCGACGGCGTCGTGGCGTCGACCACGGTGGGCGGCATCGAGGATGCGTCGGCGGCCGTCACGTTGCCGGACGCAGCGACCTCGTCTGGAGATGGGGGCGCATCGACTGGTGGGTCGTCGGCCGTCGGCGCGGACGGCCAGCGCGGATCGGTCCTCATGGGCGCGGCCGAGCCCGGTGACGTCGACGCTTCGGCTCACTACCCCGGCGCGGACGTCTCTCTCCCTGGCACGAGCGCGTGTTCCGTATCCGGACCCGCCTTCACCGACACGGTCGCGATCTGGACCGCCCTTGCCTTGGTGCTCGGGCTCGCCCGTCGCCGGCTCTCTCGCTGACGGGTTGTCTCGCGGCGGCGACGAGGCGCCGCCCGCCGGATCCATCGTACGCTCCGCGCGATCATGTGGGCCTTGGTGGGCCCGACCGATGGACCCAACCACGGGCCCTCACGGATTTCCGAGCTTTCGGCGCGGCTGGTTCCGCGGGGCTGACGCTCCGCCCACACCGGCGACGTTGGTCTACCCATTGCACCGAGGGGGAGCATGATCCGATCGGGCTCGCTGGTCCTCGCCGCTCTCCTCGTCTCCGCCGCCGCCGCTTGCTCGGCCCCGGCCACTCCGACGGACTCGAGCGCCGGCCCGGCCGGGTCGTCGATCACCCCGCCGGCCTCGTCGGCGACCCCGGCCTCGCCGGCCATCACGTTCACGGACGGCACGGACGGCGGGTCGCCGACCATCCCGTTCGGTGACGCTGGCGCGGCCGGCGCCTGCACGCCGCAGACGGCGACGCCTGCGGCGGCGACCTGGATCCCGCCCCACGCGCTCCACCGCAACGTGTGCACTCCGCAAGAGGCCGCGGCCATCGTGAGCTGCTTCGTCCAGAACCAGAACTGCGACGTCCTCGTGAGCTCGGCGTGCCACCAGTGCGCGGTGTCGGGTGACACGACCGGCTACTCCTCGGCCCTCATCATCCACGATCAGAACCCGTCGCGCGGCCCGGAGCTCAACGTCGAGGGCTGCGTCGCTGCGAACTCGGGCGACCCGTCCGCGACCGGCTGCGGCCCCAAGCTCGTCGCCAAGTACGCATGCGAGGCCGCCGCTTGTGCGACCTGCACCGATCCGACGGCGGCGCAGCAGTGCGCGGCGCAAGCCGACACCACCACCTGCGCGACGCAGAACACGGCCGCGCAGTGCGCTGCGCCGTACATGAGCCAGTGCGTGCAGGGCACGACCGATCTCGAGGTGGCCTTCAACCTCGTGAAGACCTTCTGCGGCCCCTGAATCCGAGCCCATCATCGCGAGCGGGCGTCTCGCCGAGCGCGAGCGCCCGCTTCGTCGTTCTTGCGCACACGCGCGCGGCTCGTTCCGCTGTGAGTGCGCTATCGTCCAGCGTCCGTGATCGACGTCCTCTATCGTGACGACGCGCTCGTCGTCGTAGACAAGCCCTCCGGGCTCGTCACGCATCCAACCGACATGGCCAAAGGGGCGCCGTCTGCGATGGAGGCCGCGCGGGCGGTCGCCGGTCGACACGTCTTTCCCGTGCATCGCCTCGACCGCGGAACGAGCGGCGTCCTCGTCTTTGCCCTCGACGCGGGCGCGGCAAGCGCACTGGGAGAGCTCTTTCGTGCGGGGGAGGTGGAGAAGCGCTACGTCGCCATCGCGCGCGGCGTCGTGCCTCCGAGCGCGCTCGTCGACCATCCGATCCCGCGGGGCGAGGGGAAAGAGCGCGTTCCGGCCGTGACCGCGTTGGAGCGCCTCTTCGGCGCGGAAGGCGACAAGACGAGCCTCGTCCTCGCCCGCCCCGAAACGGGGCGCTTCCACCAAGTGCGACGCCACCTCTCGCACTTGCGGCATCCGATCGCCGGAGACACCAACTACGGAACGGGCTGGTTCAATCGCTGGATGCGAAGCGAGATCGGCCTCCCGCGGCTCGCCCTGCACGCGCACGAGATCGACTTCCCATGGCAGGGCGGGAGGCTCGTCGTGCGCGCGCCGCTCGCGGCCACATGGCGGGCGCGGCGTCGCGGCTCGGGGTTCCGTCCGAGGTGCTGGCGCCGCTCGTTCAGCGAATCACGGCGACGTGACGACGATCTTGGTCTTGGTGGGCGAGAACTTGTTGTCCGACTCGCCGTCGACCACGCGGAGCGGATCGGTCTTCTGCGCAGCGAGGAGGAGCTGCTTGTAGCTCGGCTGCTTGCCGCTGATGAGGCGCGCGAGGAGCTTGGCTTCGGCCTGCCCGCCGTAGTCAGCCGGCGCCTCGAAGCCGTTCAAGATGAGGTCGAGGTTCGCGGCGCCGCCCTTCAGCGGGAAGTAGTCGTGGTTGTAGTAGTTGTACGAGATGCAGCCGTCGAGGAACCACAGCTGGTAGCTCGAGGGGAAATCGCTCGCCGTGAAGTTCGACGGATCGAGCGGGCCGTCACCCAGATACGAGTGGCCGTTGTAAACGAAGACGTCGTTCGTCTTCATCATGCGCTTGTACACGGACACGTCGGTCTCGACACCGAAGTAGGTGTTGAGCTGAATGACGAAGTCGCGCGGCGCTTCGTTTCCGATCGCGACCTTCACCTTCTTTTCGAAGGTGAGGAAGTGCTTGTCGAGCTTGGCTCCGCCCGCCACGCGCACCGCCTTCTTTTGCGCGCTGTTCAAGTTGGTCGGGTAGCGGTCGTAGAGCGTCCAGCCGATGTAGTCGTTGAAGGTGAGGTTCTGGAAGGTCTTCTGTCCTGCAACGAGGTTCGCCAGATCTTCCTGGGGCTCGATGCTCTTCAGCGTGAAGCCCTTCTGATCGGTGAACAGCGTGTCGAGCGTGCTCAGCCACTCCCAGTAGCCGCCATCTTCGTCGGCCGGAACGAACTCGTGCTCGAGGCGCCCAACAAGGACGCCGATCTTGAGCTTGTTCGCCTCCACGCCGCCCCGAAACAGCTTGTCGTACTCGGGGTAGGTCGCGCCTTCGTGCGTCGCCACGGTCTCGAGGGCGACGTTGGTCGGGTAGTAGCGCCGCATGATCTGCGACTTGGGGATGCGCGCCGGCGCGCTCGACGGCGCGGGCGTCGCCGCCTCGGCCACCGCGGGCTTGGCCTTCTCGAGCTTGGCTTTGTCGCGATCGATGGCGGCCTGCTCGGTCTTCATCGCCGCGCGGCACGAGTCGAGGGTCGGGTTGAAGTAGTACCAGAGGAAGCCGTCGCGGCTGTCCTGACGGTCCTCGCGCTCCTTGTCGACGCACGCCGCGGTCGGCTTCTCGAGATCGCTCTCCCAGTCGGGGCTGAGCACCGCCAGCGAGTACGACGTGCGGTTCTTCGCCTTCTCTTCGACGAGCACCTGATCGGTGTACGTGTAGCGGACCTCGAGCATCGGATCGCCGGGGGCGTCGGGCGTCTTGGCGTCGACGACGCGCACTTCGCGCGTCTTGAACGTCGCGGGATCGACCGCGTGCATCTCGCGCGTGCTCGCCATCATGCCGGAGGTGCGGAGCGCGCCGAACGCGGTCTTCGCTTGGTTCTCTGCGCGCGCGACGATCGCTTCGTTGGCGGTGCCCGGCGCGACGTACACCACGCCCTCGAACGCAAGCTTGCGCTCGAGCGCGGTGCGACTGGTCAGTGCATCGTCCGCGCCGTCGTCCTCCGACGACGAGCTGCAGCCGAGAAAAGACGCAATCGAGAGCAAGGAAAGCGTAGCGACGGCGAGACAAGAAAATCGCATGGCGGGCCGAATTGAACGTTCAGCAAGCGACGTTCCACCGCGGAAGATCCCGGGGCCTCGTGAACGACAGCGGATTTCTGGCGCCTGAGTCCCACATGGATCGACGATGAACCAGCGACTCGGTTCATCCATCTTTGGGGTCTCGACACCGAGATCCTTTAACGTCATTCAAGTAAACATGCGCAAGGCACCGTCCACGGCGTTCACGCTTCTTGGGATCCTCCTCTTGTCGATCGGTCCGTCCGTCGCTGCGTGCGGCTCGAACGGGAGCGACTCGAACGGAGGCACGAACACCGATGGCGGTCTCGGCAACCCCGAGTTCGGTGACGGCGGCATCGACACCGATGCTGGCGATCCGTACGCGAACGATCCGGCGCCGCCGTGGTGCGGACCAAGCAACGTGCCCGCGCCGCCGCCCATCGGCGGCACGCCCGACTGTCCGGACGACAAGAACAAGCCCGGCTGTCCATGCAAGAACGTCGGCGAGACGGCCGCGTGCTGGACGGGCCTCCGCGCGAACCGCGGCCTCGGTCAGTGCAAGGACGGCAAGGCCACGTGCGAGTCGAAGGGCGAGCTCAACAAGGTGTGGGGCGCCTGCCAAGGCGAGGTCCTTCCGGTGAAGGGCGCCACCAAGGGCAAGGAAGCGTGCAAGTGCTTCTCGGCCGGGCAGTGGAAGATCGACAACCTCATTCCTTGCTACGCCAACGACAACGGCACCTTCTTCGCGACGAGCGCCACGTGCAACGGGAGCGTGCCGCCCAAGACCGTGCCCGCCACGCCGTGGAGCGCGGACACCGTCACCGTCGACTGCGCCGGGCACTTCAAGCTCTGCTACTCGATCAAGGTCGGTGACGCGAAGAACCCGCAGCCGAGCGACTGCACCATCACCACGGTGTGCACCGAGGGTGACTACCTCGAGGCGAACAAGCCGCAGAAGTTCCCCGACCTCGGTGGTTGGGTGAGCCCGCCCGGCGCCAGCACCTGCGTCCAGAAGATCATGGACTCGGCGAGCCCGGCGCCGACCTACGGCGAGATGACCGTCATCGGCAAGAGCGTCCGCTGCGACGACATCAGCGACAACGGCCAGCCGTACGTGTTCAACCGCGTGCCGTACTGCTTGCTCGGCTGCCAGCCGGGCTCGAGCGATCCCAAGTGCGCGGGCTGCCAGGCCACCGGCTCCGGCAACTTCTGATCGGCATCATCCGCTCTGCGCGCGGCGCTCGGCCACGCGCTCGTCATTCGCTTCGTCGGTCCGATCGTCGCGACGCTCGGCGGCCGCCACGCGCGCGACTTTGTCGTGGGCGAGGTACCGCTCGAGACGCTGTGCGAGGTCGGACGGGAGCGCCTTCAGCTTGAAGTAGGTGATCGCGATCCGCACCACCAAGTACGCCGGAGCCACCAGCGCGGCTGGATTGCCGAGGACCGCTGCCGCCAAGACGACGAGCCAGATGATGTCCCCGAGGTAGAAGCGCTGGGTCAGCGCGACTTGACCCTCGCGAAGATCGAGCGAGACGAAGGACGCCCAGACGCCGCGGTTGCGACCGAGGGTGCCTCGCGGTCGAACGACCAGGAGCGCGCGCGTCGCCACGAGGTCGACCTTCGCCTCCGAATCGGACAGCCAGCCACCGAGGTCGTTCTTCTTGTCGAGCGCGGCCCAGTCGGTGTGCGCGACGGCCGGCGCGCGATAGCTCCCGTCTGCGGTGTCGAGCCGCACGATCGCGCGCTGCGTGACGTCGTCGATGGGAACTCGCCGCTCCTTGCCGACTCGAATCGCCAGCGGTGCGAGCCAAAGGGGCCGGCGCTGCAAGACGATCCGTTCGAGGGCGAACAGCGCGACGACGGCGATGTAGGGGAGGAGCGTGAGCACGCTCAATCATAGTCGACGCGCGCGGAGCGGTCAGGCGGGGCCCTCGCAAGCGCCATCGAGCGGCGCTGCGGGCGCGTTCGGTCGCCTCTCTGTCGTCACGTCCGTCGTCGCTCACACATCTCGCGCCACGGAAGCGACGACGCGTGCCTCGTCATGGTGCGAGAGGAGCGGTGGGGGCGACGAAGCTCAGCATGCGCCCGTCTTGCTGGGCCGACGCGTCAGAGCCAGGGGTCGAGCCCGTTTTGGCAGCGTTGCGAGTCGAGATCGAGGACGTCCGCGTAGGTGAGGCCGCCTCGCCCGAGCCACACGAGGTTGGGCTTGGGACCCAAGACGGCGACGCCGCCGAGGAGCGGACGGGGAAGATCGTCGAGTGACGTCCACGCGTTGGCGCCCGGATCGAAGCGCTCCACCGATCGCAGCGGCGCACCATGCGGGTCCGTCGCGCCGCCGAACACGACGATGCGACCGTGGCCATCGTGGAGCGCTTGATGGCCCATGCGCGGCACCTTCATCGACGCGCGCGCGGCGAACGCGTTCGTCGCGCAGTCGAACTCGAAGACTTCACGCGACGTGGGCGTCGAGTTGTAGCTCGGCGGATTGAGGACGCTCCCTCCGATCACGTAGATCTTCCCGGTCGGCATCGACACCGTCGCCGGAGAGACGACGTGCGGCGCCGCGGACTCCGAGACGGTGACGGGCTGCGGAGCGACGACGCCGGTGTCGATCTCGAGCGGCGCGGCCAACGCCTCGTTCGTGCCGTGCGTCGTGGGAGCCCACCCGCCGAAGCCGTAGACGCGACCGTCGGGACACACTCCGAGCGAGAACTGCGCGCGGACGCGGGGCGACTCGTTCTTCTTCCACGACTTCGTCGCCGGGTCGAATCGCAACGAGGAGCCCGGCCCGGGCGGCAAGGTCTCGGCGTCGGCGACGACGCTGATGCTCCCATCGGGAAGCGCCGCCGCCATGAGGCCCTCCGGCACGTACGCGAGCGGGCTCTCCGGGAGCTCGGTCCAGGTATCGGTGGCGTCGTCGTAATCGGTGATCGTGACCGGTCGCTTGGTCCCGGGCGGCGCGATGACGACGCCGATCGCATAGACGTGCGCGCCGATGCGGACGAGCGTGCGCCGCGCCGCGGGAAGGGGCGGCGCACGCTTGGGCTCGGGCGGCGGCGGCGTCCCGCGCGCGTAAGTCTCGCCGGCGCCGAGGTCGCTCTCGTCCGTGAGCGTGAGGCTCGTCCCGTTCTTCGTCATCGCGAACGACTCGACGACGTTCCCGCGCTCGAGCGCGAGGTGGCCATCGACGATGGTCGCTCGCCCCGACTCGGTCGCCCCGCTCGCGCTGCGGATCGCGGCGTACGTCACGCCGCTCGAAGACTTCTCGAACGTGAGCGAGCGAAAGGGCGCGCTTCGCGAGGAGGCCGTCCACTGGAATCCGGCGAGGCCGTTCGCGCCCTCGAGCGCCGCTTCGTCACCGGAGTCGTCTTCTCCGTCGTGGCTCGCAGCGCAGGCCGCCACCATCAACGTCAGCGCCATCGAGAGCGCGCGCAGCGGGCGTCGGATCACGGCGCGCCTACCTTCCATGGGTCGAACGCGAGCGTCTCCGTCGACCGGAGGGCCCAGAACGCTCCGCCCGGACCGACGACGACGTTGGGCGCGCGCGTCTCGATCGCGCTCGGCGCCGTGGTCCACGCGCTCGTGCTCGGATCGAAGACGAAGACGTCGGTGGCGCTCGGGTTGTTGAGCTGCTGGGCGCGGCCTCCGAACACGAAGATTCGCCCTCGCTCGTCGGTGATCGCCGTCGCCTCGCAGCGTGGACCGGGCATGTCGGGCAGCTTGCGCCACTCGTTCGTCCGGCAATCGAACGAGCGCGCGCTCCGGTAGACCGCCGGATAGGGGCTCGCCGGCTCAGTGATGCCGCCGAGGAGGACGACGCCGGTGGCAGTTGACGTCATCGTGGGGCGCATGAGCGCGGGCTCGGCGAGCTCGGGGCCCTTCGAGGTCTCTCCAGTCCGCGGATCGTAGACGTCCGTGCGACGGAGGTACGTGGGGCCGGCGGACAGTCCGTTGAAGTGCCAGCCGCCGGCGACGACGATGCGTCCGTCCGGGCACGTCCCCACCGCGTGCGCCGCGCGCGCTTCGGGCAACGGAGGCAAGCGCAGCCATGTGCTCCATTCGGGCTCGTAGGCGACGACCTCCGCGGACGCGCCCGTCACGCTGTTGGGATCGTCGCTGCCGCCGACCAAGTAGACGCGGCCGTCGCTGCCGGCCGTGATGGCGACGTCGTCGACGTAGATCGGGATCACGCCGAGGTCCTGCCACTTCTTGGTGGCCGGATCGTAGGCCGCGAACGGCGACGGCGCGTTCAGCGGGCTCGGCTTGAGCACCGCGTAAATCTTCCCGTCGCGCGCGCGCACGGCGCCGCGCACCGGTGCCTTGGGTGCGGGCGCGGGCGTGGCGAGGCGATCGTCGACGGCCGCCTTCTTCAGCGTCATCGAGATCGCGCCGGCCTTCAGCGTCAGCGCGCTCGGCGTTCGCGTCATCGAGAAGGACTCACGCACGTTCCGTCGGACCAGCGTGAGGCCGGTCGCCGTGACCTTCGCGTCGCCACTCTCCACGATCGCGGGCGCCCGGCGCTCGGCGCGATAACGAAGCGTGTCGGGCGACGCGCCGCTGTCGAGGCGGAGCCACACCAGCGCGCTCGACGCGTCGTCGGAGCGCCAGAACGTGCCGGCCAGCGAGCCCGTCTCGAGGGCCTCTTCCGATGTCGTCGCGTCCTGGCTTGCGGGATGGCACGCCGCGGTCGCCGAAGCGGCCGCGAGCGCCAGCGCGAGGCCGGTCGTCACGCGCGAGTGCAAGGTCGGTCCTCCATGGCCACGAGAGAGGACTGCACGACACGTGCCCGGCTCCTGGTGGGTCGCCCCGGTACTTTCCCCGCCCTTTGGTCGACGTCGCCGGATCAACCAACTCGAGCCGGTCGGCGGGTTCGTGGTCCGTGTGCCCCTACGACGCGGGGGGATATTCGACGGCCGCGAGCGCGGCGCTCAGCGGATCCCGAGAAGGCCGAGGACTGCGGCGAGGGCGAGCGCGCCGAGCTCGATGCGCGCCTCGCTCCGCGGCGTGAGGTGCGCGCGGAGGTGCTTCCCGGCGAGGTTGCCCAAGACGAGGCCGACGAAGAGCGCGATCGACAGCGGCGCATACTCGGGTTTGAGCACGCCGCCTGCGCCGTAGCCGACGAGGCGCGCGGCGTGCAGCACCACTGCGCCGAGGGCCACCGTGCCGACGTAGGTCGCGCCGCTGAGGCCGAGCGCCATGAAGAGTGGGCCCGCGAGGAAGCCCGCCGCCCCTGCGCCTGCCGAGAGGACGCCGACCATGGCCGAGAGCGGGACGAAGACGCGCGGGCCGGGCGCGTAGCGAACGACGCCGAGCGACCGGAGCACCGCGAAGACCGCGAGGGCGAGCATGGCGACTTGAACGGCGAGGGGAGGGAGCTTGGCGGCGACGAGCGCGCCACCGATCGCGGCCGGCACCGCGCCGAGCGCGAAGCGTGCGACGGCGCGTCCTTCGATTACGCGCCGGAACATGAACGCGCGCTGCGCGTTCGAAAGAAAGAGCGCGGGCGAGGTGATCCCGAGCGCGGCGAGCGGTCCGTGCGTGAGGCTCAGGGTGAGCACCAAGAAGAGCCCGCCGCCCATCCCGGCGACGGTCGTGAGCGCGCCGGCGACGACGCCGAATCCGAGCAGCTCTCCGAACACCGTGAGGTTCATGTCCCTGTCTCGATCGAGAATCTGAGGCCGGACGGCCATGCCGGCCAATCGAATGTTCTTGGCGCATCCATAAGAAAAGTCGATGGCTCGATCTGGTACGGTGCCCGCCGCGCATGAATGCCGTGGTGAGCATCGTTCGTCTTCTCGCGGGCCTCGTGTGCATCGGTGTCTTGGTCGTCACGATGGTGCCGATCCTCGTCGTGCTCCTCCCGTGGCGTCGGCGCCGCATCTTGGTGACGAACTTCTTCGGCACGCTCATCGGTCGCTCCGTGATGGCGTGCGCCGGTTGCACCGTGGAGGTCGAAGGCCTCGAGCACGTCAGCGCCGATCGGCCGGCGATCTACGCAGCCAACCACACCTCGATCCTCGACGCGTTCACCACCATCTGGCTGACGCCGTACGGCACGGTGGGCGTCGCCAAGCGCGAGGTCGTCTACTACCCGTTCTACGGACAGGCGTGGTGGCTCGCCGGTCACGTGTTCGTCGATCGCGCACGCACCGATCGCGCCAAGGCGGCGCTCGCCAAGACGGCCGAGTTCATTCGGCGCGAGAAGCTCCACCTCTGCATCCTCCCCGAGGGCACGCGCTCCGAGAGTGGGCGCCTCCTTCCGTTCAAGAAGGGCATCGTCCACGTCGCGCTCGCGACCAAGCTCCCCATCGTGCCGATGATCGCGACCGGCCTTGCCGGCGTGTGGCCCAAGGGAACGCTTCGCCTTCACCCGGCCAAGGTGAAGATCACGTTCCTCCCGCCCATCTCCACCGATCATTGGACCGAGGATCGCGTCGACGAAGCGATCGAAGAGCTCCGCGCGCCCTTTCTCCGGGCGCTGCCGGCGTCGATGCAGCCGGCTTCTGCGTAGATTCGGGGCCCGGCACGGCTTGCCAACGCCGGCCGTGCGGGCGACGATCCAAGCTGCCCCATGGCCAGCCGCAAGAGCGATCCGAAACGGAAGCGCGTGGTGCCGATCCCGCGCGAAGAGCCCGAGGACGAGCCGCCGCCGTCCGAAGTGCCCACCCGTCCGTACGCGAAGAGCGTGCGGCCCGCGCCGCGGCAGTCGAAGCCGCCCTCCACGCGCCCCGCCGTTGCCAAAGGCGCTGCCGACGATCCGGCGGCGCGCGCGACCGCACGCCCGCCCAAGGCCCCGGCGCGCACGAAGTCGAAGCCGCCGCCGACCTCGGAGGGCGCGCCGGTCGTCCGCACCGCGCGGACACCGCCGACGCCCAGCCGCATGCTCGCCGCCGCGAAGGCGCTTCGTGGGACACCTCGCCGCGACACGATCGACGTCGAGATCGACTGGTTGGAGTTCCCCGACGAGGCGCCCACGATCATGAATCAGCCGAAGGCGCGCGCGGATGGGGAGCCGTCTCCGGAGCCGAAGAAGAAGAAGTAGGCCGCCGTGGCGATGTTCAGTGCGGCTTGGTCGCGCGGCTCACGCACACGCCCTTGATGCACACCGCGCGGATGTCGCTCGGCGCGCCGGTCTGACCGTCCTCGTCGCGGTGCCAATGCACGACGCACGACGGCGACGGCTTGTCGCAAGGCGCGCGCCGGCACGGATGACTCCCGACGAACGCGGCCTTGGCGGCGGCGCTCACGCCGAGCACCGTGGTCTCGGCGCAGCCACCGCACCGGCCCGAGGGAAGATCGAGCGTCGAACAGTCTGCATCCGTGGTGCATGTGTCGGGCGGCGCCGGCATCGCGCAGGCGCGGAGCACCTCGGCGACGCGGCTCCCCTCCGGGAACCGGCTCTTCGTCGTGCTCGTCGTGGCCGTTGGGGCCGAAGCGCTCGGTGTGCTCGTCGCGGGTGTCTCGGGCAACGGTGTAGACGTGCGGCGAGGGTCGCAGGCGGCGATCGCGCCAGAGAGGATGACGAACGTGAGCGCGGATCGAGCCAGCATGCGTCGCCTCCTGGTGCGCTGAAGGTAGCTTCGGCGGTAGGCGAGAGAAAGGTCGCCCGCGAGAAGGGGCTCACCTCCGATCTCTGCGAAAAGACCGCGTCGTTCTCGCTCACGACTCCTCGGCCGGTCGACTGTCACCCCAGGGCGACCCCAACCCGTCGAGACTGCTGCGTAAATGCTGACGCAGTGCGGCGTTTGGGATGCGGGCCCACGCGATTGCGCGGACCAAAGTGCTGGTGTACGAGCTAGCGCCCGGCGTTTCCCGGGCCTCCGTCCGCATGAAGTCCGAGCACGAAAAGGCCGCTGGCCACTCCGCCCTTACGACCACGAACGGCGCTGCGCCCCTT
>JBGAJR010000091.1:0-13925 GCA_044224815.1 Polyangiaceae bacterium | reverse complement strand
AGCCCACGAAAAGCGTAGCGGCGAGGCGGAAATACGGCTCCACTTGCGGCCACCATGCGGATCGCGCTCACGTACAATTTGAAGCTGACCAACGGCGAAGAAGAGGCGGAGTTCGACGATCCGGAGACGATCGAGGCCCTCACGGCGGCCCTCTCCCGGGCGGGGCACCAGATCGAGCGGGTCGAGGTCTCGGGGCCGGCCTCCCACCTCGTCGCCCGGCTCGAGGCGTTCGCGCCCGACCTCATCTTCAACACCGCCGAGGGGCGACGCGGCCGTATGCGCCGCGGGTTTTACCCCGCGCTCTTCGAAGAGCTCGGCATGGCTGCGACCGGCAGCGACGCGTACACGCTCTGCATCACCCTCGACAAGACGCTCACCAAGAAGACGCTCGCGGGCTTCGGCATCCCGAGCCCGCGCGGACGCCTCCTCACCCGCGCCGCGCTCAAGGACGGCGGGCTCGACGATCTCCCCTACCCGGTGATCGTGAAGCCCAACTTCGAGGGCTCGTCCAAAGGCATCTTCCAAACCAACGTCGCCGAGGACGCGATTCACCTCGGGCGCGTGGTCGATCAGCTCCTCGCCAAGTACCCCGAAGGCGTCGCGGTCGAGCGCTACATCGCCGGCGTCGACGTGCGCGTGAGCCGCGTCGACGGGCTCCCGCCCTTGCCGCCGGTCGAGATCGACATCGCGCCCGAGTACAAGCGGCGCTTCAACGTCCTCGACTTCGAGCTCAAGCACAAACACCCCGAGGCCATCCAGTGGAAGGTCCTCGACGGGAAGAGCGCGAGCCCGTCGGCGAGCGTCGCGCCCGCCGCGCTCGAGCGCATTCGCATCCTCGCCGATCGCGCGTTCGACGCGCTCGGGATCCGGGACGTGGGCTCGCTCGACTTCCGCGTCGGCCTCGACGGCGAGGTCTACTTCCTCTCCGCGACCGCGATCCCGAGCTTCGATCCGGATCAGGCCCTCTTCGTCGCGACGCGCGCGATCGGCCTCGACTACACGCAGACCGTGAACGCCGTCCTCCGCGCCGCGGCCACGCGCACCGGCCTCGTGCAGCTCCTCGACGCGCCAACGGCGACGATCGCGAGGCGGAGTACGATCCGCCGGAGACCATCGAGGCGATCACCAAGGCCATCGAGAGCCACGGCCACACCGTGGTGCCGCTCGAGGCGACGGTCGACTTCCCGCGCTCGCTCCTCTCGGCCAACGTCGACATCGTCTTCAACATGGCCGAAGGCATCAGCGGCCGTAACCGCGAGGCGCAGGTCCCGAACCTGTGCGAGCTCCTCGGCGTTCCGTTCTCGGGCAGCGACTCGGCCACGCTCTCCATCTGCCTCGACAAGGCGCTCTGCAAGCGCATGCTCCGCGACGTCGAGACGCCGGCGTTCCAGATCCTCGTCACCGGCCGCGAGAAGCTCCGCCCGTTCCGCTACCCGGTCATCGTGAAGCCCAACGCCGAGGGCACCAGCAAAGGCATCACGCTCCGCAGCGTCTGCGACGACGAGTCCAAGGTGCGCGAGCTCGCGCGCGAGATCATCGAGCGCTACGGCCAGCCGGCCATCGTCGAGGAGTACATCCAAGGCCGCGAGTTCACGGTCGGGATGCTCGGCGAGCGGCGCCCGCGCGTCCTCCCGCCGATGGAGGTCGTCTTCCTCGGCGGCCACCAGCGCCCGGTCTACGACTACGAGTGCAAGCAGGACTGGGAGAAGCACGTCCGCTACGACTGCCCGGCCACGCTCACCAAAGAGGAGCTCCGCGCGATGGAGCGCGTGTGCCGGACCACCTTCATGCAGCTCGGCTGCCGCGACGTCGCGCGCATCGATCTCCGCATGACACCCGAGGGCCGCATCTACGTGCTGGAGGTCAATCCCCTCCCCGGCCTCACGCCCGACTACTCGGACTTGTGCCTCATCGCCAACGCGACTGGCATCGACTACCGGACCCTCATCGGCGAAATCATGAGCGGCGCCATCAAGCGCTGGCGCGAGCGCACGCTCACCACGACCAGCGTCGAGCCCATCGGCATGCCGGCCGATGCCGCGGCCGGAGACGGACCGCGCTCGGAGAACATGCTCGCGGCGCCGCCCACGGGCGTCGACCCGCCAACCCCCCTCCCGCCTCCGGCCGCGACGAACTAGAGTGCCACCGTGGCACCGAAGCTCGCCCTCGCCCCCGTCGCCCTCGCCGTAGCGCTCGCCTCCCAAACCGCGCGCGCCGAAGCGCCGTCCCTCGACGCCCGCACCTTCCGGCCCGCAACCGATCCACGCGGCGGCCTGTCGCTCGAGCCCGCAGACGTGATGCCGGCCTGGTCGTTCGGCGCGACGAGCCTCGTCCACTACTCGTATCGACCGGTCACGGTGCGTCGCGCCGACACGGGCGACGTGTTCGCGCGGCCGATCGAGCACGTCGTGGGCGGCGACTTCGGCTTCGCGTTCGCGATCCCCAACGTTCAGCTCGGCGCGAGCTTGCCCTACGTGTTCGCGCAAACGGGCGACAAGGGCCTCCCGGGCGCCGTCTCGTCGACCGCGCGCGCACCGCTCGCGGCGATCGGTGACCTCGCCCTCGAGGCCAAGTCGCCGATCCTCACCTACACGACGGCCGGCCTCGGCGTCGGGCTTCGCGGGCGCGTGACTTTGCCCACCGGCGAGCGGACGAGCTTCGCCGGCTCCGGCACCACATCGGTCGATCTCCGCATTCTTGCAGAATACAATCTTCTCGTCGTCACCGCGCACGCGAGCCTCGGCTACCTGACGCGCTTCGATCGCACGGAGTGGCCGCTCGGGAGCGGGACCCTCGTCGGCGACGAGCTGCCGTGGGCAGTGGGCTTCCGCGTGAAGCCCAAGCTCACCGGCCTCGACACCGACGACCGGCACATGGTCGAGCTCGCCTTTCGCGGCTCGCTGCCGGCGGGCCCCACCGGCCCCTTCACGAGCGGCGCCGGTCCGCTCTCGCCCGTGCTCTTCGGCGTCTCCGATCGCATTGGCCTCGGTGACACGCGCGACGTCGCGGTGATGGGCGGGGTCGACGTCGGCGTGACGGACGCCATCGGCGTCCCCGCATTCCGCGTGATCGGCGGTCTCGCCTGGACCCCGGCCGAGCACGATCAGGATCACGACGGCGTGCGCGACGACCGCGATCAGTGCCCGGAGATCGCCGAGGACCGCGACGGCTTCGAAGACGACGACGGCTGCCCCGACATCGACAACGACGACGACGGCGTCCTCGACAAGGAAGACGCGTGCCCGAGCCAGGCCGGCGTGGAGCAGCCCGCGCCGCGCAATGGCTGCCCCGCGCCCGACGACGACAAGGACGGAGTGCCCACCTCCGCCGACGCGTGCCCGAACGAGCCCGGCCCCGCCTCCGAGGATCCGCGCCTGGCCGGCTGCCCGCGCGTCGACACCGATCAGGACGGCATCCCCGACCCGATCGATCGGTGCCCGAAGGAGCCCGAGGACAAGGACGGCTACGCCGACGAAGACGGCTGCCCCGATCCGGACGACGACGGCGACGGCGTGCTCGATCGCGTCGACGCGTGCCCCAAGGAGCGCGGCGAGCCGTCGAGCGATCCCACCAAGAACGGCTGCCCGATCCACGATCGCGACGGCGACACGTTCGAAGACGCGGTCGATCAGTGCCCCGACGCGCCGGAGAATTTCAACGGCGTGAAGGACGACGACGGCTGCCCCGACACGGGCGGCGCGCCGCTCGTCACCATCGCGCCCGTCCCCGTCGCCGGTCGCGCCCTTCCGGCCAAGGCCCCTCGCTCGGTGCTGCGCCTCGCGCGTCCGGTGAAGGTCGTGCCGAGCGGCGCTGAGTGGAGCGTCGACGAGGCGTCGGTGGTCGTCCTCCGCGCCGTGGCGCTCGAGCTCTCGCGCCACCGCGAGCTGACCCTCACCGTGGGCGCCAAGCCGAAGACCGCCGGCGACGCCGACGTCGCCGACGCCGAGAAGCGTGCGCGCGCGGTGGCGCTCCGAGTGCGTGAGCTCACGCGTCGCGAGAGCTCGGCGGAGATCGTGGCTTGGGACGCCGTGAAGGACGCAACTTTGGCGGGCGCGTCGGGCATCGGTCTCGGCGTCGTCGCGAGCGAGGAGCCGCCCGCCGCTACGCCCGCTGCGACGCCCACGGCCGCGCCCGCGCCCGCCCCCGCACCGGCCCCGCAACCCGCCACGCCGAAGAAGCCATGACGCGCCGCTCGCGGGCCCTCGGTCGATCGATCGCGGTGGCCGCGAGCGCCGCGGCCCTCGCGGCTGCGATCGTGGCCTCGGCGCAGCCCAGGCCCGTTCGACCGCCGGTGCGGCCGCCGATCCGCCCGGTCGTCACGGCGCCGGCCTTCGACGCCGGCACCGGGTTCCGGGCTCACTTCGGGATCGACGTCGCGACGGCCCTCGTCAGGTCCGACGACCCCGAGGAGCGACTCCGAGGCATCGAACGCGCGAGCGCGCTCGGCGGACCCGAGGCGCGCGTTCTGCTCGTTCAAGCGATCAGCGGCTCGGCCGACGGGAGACCGAGCGCCCGCGAGCCGCTCCTCGGCATCGCGCGACGTGACAGTCGCGCGCTCGTCGCCGCGGCTCGTGGCCTGGCGCGCGAGCTGGCGGAGGACGTCGCATCCGGGCGAGCGTCGACGGCCGCAGTGCCCGACGCGGGCGCCGACGGCGGTCGCCCCGACATGGCCAAGCCACTCTCGCTCGTGACGGCGCTCGCCGAGCTCATTCCGCCCATCGGCTCGAGCGAGCCGGAGCTCGAGGCCCTCGCACGCGCGATCGCGCTCCGTGCGCTCTCGCGCTCCGGTGACGCGCGCGCGATCGAGGCGCTCCTCGGCCTCGTGCGCCGGGGCGAAGCCGGCCGGGACCTACGTGCAATCTACAACAATAGCTACGACGTCGCAGAGGCGGCCCGAAACGCGCTCCGCGCGCGCGCGCGCGAAGTCTCGGTCTTCGACTGGCTCGCGCCGCCGCTCCTCTCCGCGCCCGCGCTCACGCTCGCCGCCGAGACCGGCGATCTCCGCATCACGGACTCCGCCCTGTCCGCGACGCGCGCCGCCGATCCGCGCCTCCGCGAGGCCGCCATCTCCGCGCTGACGCGCCTCGGAGCGCCGGGAACGGCAGCGGCCGCGCGTGAGCTCCTCAAAGACGCCGACCCGGGCGTGCGCGCCGCCGCCGGTGAGGCGCTCGCGCGCGCGGTCGCGCCCGACGCCGGGCAAGTCGCGACCGTTCTCCTCGCCGACGAGACCACGCGCGAGCGCGCGATCGGCTTCGCGCCGAGCATCCCCTCGATCGACGTGGCGCGCACCCTCGCCGCCATCGCCAGCGGCGGCGCCGGAGACGTCGCGCAACGACGCCGCGCCGTAGGCGCCCTCGCCCACTTCGACGACGACGCCGTTCCATCACTCCTCGCGAAGCTCGTCACCGACGCGCGCCTCCAGGGCGACGCGGTGGCCGCGCTGGGCCGTTCACGCGCCAAGAGCGCCGGCCCCACCCTCGCGGCGCTCACGCGCTCGGCCACGCCGGCGGTCCGGCGGCTCGCGGTGCGTGGGCTCCTCTATCGCGCGCTCCTCCACGGCGCGGGCCGCGACGAAGCGCTCAGCCTGTCTTCGGCGCTCGCGTCGAGCCCCGACCCCCGGGATCGTGCAGTCTACATTCAAACCCACGTGGCCCTCGGCGCCGTCGCGGTGGAGCATGGGCTCGTCGAGCGCGACGCGTCCGCGCGCGCCGCCGCGGTGATGGGCGCGCTCGCGCGGGGCGGTGAGCGCACTTGCCGCGCGATGACCGCGCGGCGCCCGGCCGAGACCGATCCTTCCGTGCGCGCTCTCCTGGCCTCGGCGTTCGTATGCCCAGGCGGCGCCGACGATGCGTCGTCACGCGATCTTTGGTCGCGCGTGCGCGACGGAGGCTCGGACGCGCCGCTCGCGCTCTACGTGCTCGCTTCCCGCGCGCGTGACGGCGACGACGGCGAAGTGCTGGCGATGCTGGGCGCCAAGGATCCCACGACCCGCATCCACGTCGCCGCGGGTCTCGCCGAAGCGCCGCGCGCCGACGCCACGGGGCGGCTCGCGCGCGCGCTCCTCTATGAAGCGGACGGCGACGTGCGGCGCGCGCTGGTGCGGGCGCTCGCGCGGCGCGACGCGCAGGCTACGCCGAGCGGGCGCGAGGCGCTCTCGGCCATCGCCGAATGGGATCCCGAAGACGATCTCCGCGCGCTGGCGGGAGCCGCGCTCCGCGGCGAGCCGCTGCCTACAGCGCCGCTCGCCGCCGAGGTCGCGTGGCTGTCGCTGGAAGCGGCGGGCGGCACCCCCAATCCAGCGGGCGTGGCCGCCTCCGTCACCGGACAGGGCGGCCTGGCGATCCCCGTGCTCTTCGACGCCGACGGCTTCGCGCTCGTGCCCTCGCTTCCGCACGGCGTCGCGAAGGTCACGCTTGCGCCCCGCGTGCCGAAGCTGCAGCCTTGAGCCCGTCATGACGCGACCGCCCGCCTCGAGCCCGCCCACGGAGAACGCCGCGCAGTTCGAGGGCTCCATGAAGCGACTCACCGAGATCGTGCAGACGCTCGAGAAGGGTGAGCTCCCGCTCGAGGAGACCATCGGGCTCTTCGAGGAGGGCGTACGCCTCGCCGCCTCGGCGCAGTCCCGCCTCGACGCCGCGCAAAAGCGCGTGGAAGAGCTCCTCGGCGTGGACGATGCCGGGCGCCCGCGAGTCGCGCCTTTCGCGCTGCAAGGCGAGTGAAGGAGCCGGCTTTTTCACCTGCCGAAGCGCGCGTGGTAGAACGCGAGACGGTAGCAGCGCCGTGAAGAAAGCCGACCCCCCGCTGAGCGTCCACATCCCCGCTTCCGAGGACGACCATCCGTCGTGGATGCGCGTCGGCGTCATCGCCGTCATCGGCTTCGCGGTCGGCATCGCCTGGCCCAAGGTCGCCGGCGTGAAGCTCGGTCCGAACGCGCCGGGCGCGTCGACTGCCACCGCGGAGCCCGGCGCGAGCGCATCGGCACTGGCCGCAACGGCGCCGCCCAAGGCGCGCGCACCCGAGGCCCCCACCGCGAGCCTCGTCGCACCGGCCGCGTCCGCGCCGACGGCCGGCAGCGCCGCTCCCGGAGCGGAGGCGCCGCCTCCGGTTGCCAGCGCGAACGCGCCGACCATGCTGACGGTGAAGCCGGGCATCCTCCTCTCGTGTCGCACCGAGGCGGGAGAGACGCTCAAGGGCAAGGCCTGCGGCTCGATCAATTTCGACTCGCTCGCGCTCCCGCGCCTCAGGAAGCTCGCGAGCTGCCCGGCCGCGGCCGGCAACGAAGGCAAGCTCTCGCCGACTTTCCACCTCGACTTCAACACGAACAAGCTCACCGTGCAGATGGGCACGAAGAACACGGTCGGCAATGTCGACACGTTCTCCGGTTGCCTCGGCGGCATCCTCGAGAAGGTCTCGATCAACGCCGTCACGCACGAGCACGTGAAGTACTCGATCCTCTACAACCTCACGTTCGCCCCCGGCACGGCGGGAGCCGACGCCACCGCCGTGAAAGCGAGCGGCGGCAAGGTCGAGGGAACGCCGGCCGCCGCAACGCCGACGAACGGCGGCGACGAGGGCGCGAGCGGCGGCGCCAAGATCGCGTGGTCGGTGGCCGTGGTGCGCGACGCACCGCGCACGGGCTCGCCGGTCGGGCGCCTCCCGCGCGGAACCACGGTGCAAATCCTCTCCACCGAGAACAACTGGTACAAGGTCCGCGCCGGCACCACCGAAGGCTGGCTCTATCGCGGCGCCATCGGGCGCTGACGCGGTCGCCCGAGCGACCGGACGACGGGCGATCCACCGGGCCCCTACGCTTTTCCCGCGAATCGTGCACGACGTTGCGTCGCGACGGCCGGCACGCCCTCTGCAATCAAGCAGGCGAATGCGTCCGCTGTACATCGCCCTCGCCCTGCTCGGGCTCGCCTGCGGCGGCCAAGCGAGCCCCGACGGGCCCCTCGACGACTCGACGAGCGGCGCGCTCGGCGCGGCTTCTCCCGTCGCGCCCGACAACTTCGTCAAAGTGCGAGACGGCCTCTATCGCGGAGCGCACCCCAACGCGAAGAACCTCGACTACCTGAGGAGCATCGGCGTCCATCGCATTCTCGATCTCGAGGTCGATGACCTCGTAGAGGCCCAGCCGGGCGACATCCTCCTCGAAGAGACGGAGAGTCTCTGGAAGGGCATCAAGCTCGTGCGCGAGCCGATGAGCGCCTTCGAGCCCGCCATTCGCGACGAGTTCGACCACCGCATGGACCGCGTCGTCGCGCTCTTGAAGACGGCGACGCCGACCGATCCCATCTATGTACATTGCAAGCATGGGCAAGACCGCACCGGCCTCGTGATCGGCCTCGAGCGGGTCTACGTCGAGGGATGGACGCCTGCCGCCGCGTTCAACGAAATGCGCGAGCGTGGCTTTCACACCTTCTTCCTCGGCCTCGACGAGTATTTCGAGCGGAAGACCGGCTACTCCCCGGACTGACCTCCACCGCACGCTCGCTCACGCACATCGGCGACTCGTGCTGCGTTCCGCAGCGGGAGGGCAGTCCGCTTCCGCGCGCGCGCGCGGGCGCAAGCGGAAGGTAACGGCTTCTTAATGCGCGCGGACGCTCCTCGCCGATCGAACGGTGCCACCATGAGAGGCAAGCGTTCGTGAGTAGTGACCGAGGCTTGGGTACGTCGAAGCGAGTGGTGATGGTCGGCGGGAGCGCCGCGGATGGGGCGACCCTCGCGGCGGCTGCGCGAGCCGTCGCGGCGTCGTTCGACCCCACCAAGACGGCGACGGAAGCGCTGGCGCGAGTCGCGGCCCGCGGCTGCGACGTCCTCATCGTCGAAGACGAAGCGTTCGAGAGCGACGACCCGAGCGTTCGCGCCGTTCTCGAGGAAGCCAAAGAGGCGACGCTGATCGTGGTTTGTCGCCGCGCGACGTTCGCCGCGGCCGCGGCCGCGCTGCGCCACGGCGCGACCGCGGTGCTCGCCTCACCCGTGAGTGCGACCGACGCCGAGGCGGCGCTGCGAGCCGCGGTCGAGACCCAGCACGGCCGAGATCGGATCCGGCGTCTTCGTGAGGCGGGGGACATCGCCTTCGGTGAGCTCGTCGGCGAGAGCGCCGCGATGCGACGCGTCCAGGTGCTGCTCGCGCGTCTCTGCGACGTCGACAAGCCCGTCTTGATCGGCGGTGAGCCGGGCACGGGGAAGGAGCTCGTGGCGCGCGCGCTCCACGCCCGCAGCGCGCGGCGCGCCGGCCCGTTCGTGACGCTGCGCGCCGACTCACTCCACGATGAAGACGCCCCCCGTCGAGCGCTCCTCGGCGAAGACGGGCACGGCGGGCTCATCGCGGCGGCGCGCGGAGGCACGCTCTTCCTGCGCGGCGTCGACGCCACGCCGGTCGCAGCGCAGGCACCGCTCGCGCGCGCGCTCCGCGAGGCGCGCACGGCCAATGGGAGCGTCGACGTGCGCATCATGGCCTCGACCACGAGGAACCTGGCCAACGAATCGATGGCCGTGCGTTTCCGCGAAGATTTGCGTCAGGAGGTCGACGTCATGAACGTGCTCCTCCCGCCGCTGCGCGATCGCGACGACGACGTTCATCTCATCGCGATGCATTTCTTGCGACGCGACGCGGCCGCGCGAGGCGCCGCCGTGGTGGGCTTCCGCGACGACGCGCTGACGCGGCTCGCCGCGCATGCATGGCCGGGCAACGTTGGCGAGCTCGAGAACGCGGTCGCACACGCCGTGGCCGTCGCTTCACACGACCACATCAGTGTCGGTGACCTGCCGGCGAGCGTGACGTCCGCAACGACGCGCGCGCATGCGCCATCGTTCGAGGCGCCGGCGGCCCTCGTCTCGCTCGAGGAGCTTCAGAGCCGCTACATTCTCCACGTACTCCGCGAGACGGGCGGCAACCGCAACGAGGCCGCTTCGATCCTCGGCCTCGACCGAACCACGTTGTGGCGCCGCCTCGAGCGAATGCGTCGCAAAAGCGGCGCTCCGCCGAGCTGACGCGGGCGCCGTCAGGGCGTCGCGGTCACCGCGATGATCAGGATGCCACCTTGATAGCTCTGCCCGGCGACGAAGAACGGCTCGCCAGCCTTCGCCGACACCTCCGGCAGCGGGCGGGGCGTGGCGGTCTTGGAGAGCGAAGGCACGATGTGCAGCGTGCTTCCCTCGACGGACGAGAGTGAGAGCGAGAAGATGTACCCGTTCGGCAGCCCGACCGTCGGCCCGACCTTGGCGAGCGCGAGGCCCTGCTTGCTGTCGAGGACCTTGAACGAGTTGTAGTTGTTGAACGGTACGTTCTTGAGCTGTCGCAGGTTGGCGAGCTTGGGATCCATGCTGCCGGCACCGGGCACCGTGGCCGCGTGGATGACGAGGACGTCCGCGCGCGGCGTTCCGTCGGCGCGCGCTTCCCGCTCGTGGCTCACGAGCGGCATGAGCAACGCAGCCAGCGCTCCGGCGGCGAACAAGCGACGGCCCACTCGAGCCCCGCTCATCTCGTTCTCGATCTTCATTTGATGCCGCCTCCCGATCCCTCTTCTCCGCCCAGCCAAATCACGACGCTGGGCGCGGTCTTCTCCTCGTCGCTCGGGACGACGATGACGCTCACGTTGCCGACGTCGTTCGCGCCCTCTTTCACGACGTCGCTGCTCGCGAGGGCCGTGGGCGCAGGCGGAGCCGCCGTAACGGAGGGCGCCGGTGCCGTCGCCGTCGGCTGCACCGCAACGGGCGAGGTCGGCTCCACAGACGGGCGGGCCACGAAGACCACCGCGGCGGCCGCCGCCACGAGGCCCGCTACGATCCCGACCGTCCGGCGACGGCGAGACGCGAGGTCGACGACGTTGTCGACACGAGGCGGGTTCGATTTCGTGGCGGCGCTCGGCGCGCGCCCAGCCTCCGCTCCAATCTTTGCCATCACGAGGTCGGCCACGTCGAAGTCCGCCGCGGATTGCGGCTCGGCGACGCGAACGCACTCGCCGAGGACAGCGAGCTCGGTGACGATCTGCGCCGCCTCGGCGTTCTCGGAAATCAGCGCCTCGATCGCGGCGAGGTCCTCACCGGAGAGCTCGCCGTCGGCATAAGCCATCAGCTTGCCGAGCGTCTGCTCGTCGAGCGTGGCGCCTTGGGGCTTGGAGCCGACGGGGCTCATGACTCGCCCTCCTCGTCGGCCGGGCTGCTCGCCGCGCCGTCGACCGGCAGCGCGCCGACGTGCTCTTCGTAGCAGTCGGCCAGCGCGCGCTGGAGCTTTTGACGTGCGTGAAACAAGCGGCTCATGATCGTGCCCTTCGAAACTCCCATGGCTTGAGCCATTTCTTCGTAGCTCAGGCCTTCGATCTCCCTCATCACGATGACGCCGCGGTGATAGCTGGGCAGGGCGTCGAGCGCCGCTTGAAGGCGCCCGCCGATCTCCTTCCGACGGACGACGTCCACCGGATCCGAGCCATCGACGCGACTAAGAAAAGGAAAGAAGGCTTCTTGGTCTTCTTCGAGCTCGAGCCGCGTCTCGTCCAGCTCGGCGGGGCGATGGCCCGGCCTCCGGAGGAGATCGATGCTCAAGTTCGTGATGATGCGATACAGCCAAGTGAAGAAACTGGAGGTGCCTTGAAAGCTCCCCAAGCTCTTGTAGACGCGTAAGAAAGCGTCTTGGACGAGCTCTCGTGCATCGTTCTCGTCCTTCACCAGTGAGAGGGCAATTCCGTAGGCCCTCCGCTGGTGACGCTCGACGAGCTGGCGGAACGCCGCCATATCGCCTGCCTGGGCCTTGGCAATCAGGCCCCGATCTTCTTCCGCTTCTTTCTGACGTTGTTCTTTCTGTTTCGACGCCAAAAATTGAGCGGTATTCACTTGGTTCGAAGGCGGCGGTGTCGACTTCGGCCGCCCGACGGAGGGCGGATCCTCCCCGCCGCCCGCGAGGCGGGCGTCGTGACCGGGGGCCGGCGAGGTGCCGGAATCCGGACCGGGAGAGCGACCATTCATGGCCGCTTTACCGTAGTTCACTGCCAAGAGCGGGCACAAGCAACCAGGCAAAGTCGGGCCGGCGCCCGCGCGGATCAGCGCGGCCGGGCGGCCCGAGAAGGAATAAAGGAGACGCTGCGGTCTCCAGGGTGAGACGGGGCTCCCGCCCGAATGATGGAAGAGAATCGCGATCCTGCGCCCGGGAAGTGCGTTCAGGTCCGGCACCCCTGCCCGCCGTCCTCGGATCGCCCGGCTTTCTCCGCTCCTCCCGGTGGGCGAGGGTGGGAGCGCCCCTACGCCGGTCCCGGTGCCCGCCGTGCGCGGTCGAGGACCTCACGAATCCGCCGGGCCAAGGTGGACACATTGAACGGCTTCTGGACGAAGGGATCGGTGGCTTGGGAGATCCCCTGCCGAACCACGGCGTCGTCGGTGTGGCCGCTCATGAAAACGACGCTGACCTCGGGCTGGCGAGCACGAACGAGCGACGCGAGAGCGCGACCGCCCATCCCCGGCATCACCACATCCGTCAGGAGGAGATCGACCCGCCCGCCCTCCGCCTCGAAGGCCACGACGGCGTCCTCGCCGCTGGCGGCCTCGATGACGGTGTAGCCGTACCCCCGGAGCCCGCGCACGACGAGCTTTCGCACCTGCGTCTCGTCCTCGGCGACCAGAATCGTCTCCGCACCTCCACCCGGCTTGGGTGCGCGGCCGGTCGTGGGCTCGGCCGCACGCACGGACGCGGGGAGCTCGACCGAGAACGTGGTGCCGAGCCCGGGCGTGCTCTCCACCCGCACGCTGCCGCGCGCCTCTTCGACGATCGCATAGACCGTCGCGAGGCCGAGCCCGGCGCCACGCCCGGCCTTGGTCGTGAAGAACGGCTCGAACACCCGCTCGCGAACCGACTCGGGCATGCCCTCGCCGGTGTCGGCGACGCGGAGGCGCGCCAGCGGCTCGCCGCCGGAACCGCGTACGCGCTCCGTTTCGATACGGATGGTCCCGCCGTCCGGCATCGCGTCACGCGCGTTGAGGACCAGGTTCATGACGACCTGATCGATCTGCGCTTGGTCGGCCTCGACCCGGAGGACGTCGGCCGCGAGCACCACCTCGAGCGCGATGTCCTCTCCGAGCACGCGCCCGAAGAGGCGCGACAGCCGACGAACCGTCTCGTTCAGATCGATGACCGTGGGCTTGACGATGGCGCGACGACCGAACGCGAGGAGCTGGGCGGTCAGGCTCGCGGCCCGCTGCCCCGCGTCGACGATGGTGGCCACGTCCTCGCGCAGCGGCGAGTCGGGAGGCAGCGCCTCGAGGAGATCGTCGCCGACGCCGTTGATGATCGTCAGGAGGTTGTTGAAGTCGTGCGCCACGCCGCCGGCGAGGCGACCGATGGCCTCCATCTTCTGCGTCTGGCGAAGCTCGGTCTCGAGGCGACGGCGGTCGGTCTGATCCTTCACGACGCCGTTCACTTCGGTGACCCGGCCCGATGAATCGCGCACGATTTCCGCACGAACGTCGACCCATCGGGTTTGCCCGCCCCGGAGGATGCGATGCTCGAGGGCGAACGGCGTGCCCGCACGCGCGCCGGTCCACGCCGTCAGGACCGCATCGCGGTCGTCGGAGTGGAGCGTCGCCGCCCACGCCTCGAACGGATGCTCCCCCGGCGTGAGCCCGAAGATGCGCCACGCTTCATCGGAGCCCGAGAGCGCGTCACGAGTGACGTCGTAAGACCAGTGGCCGACGTGGGCGAGCTCCTGCGCGCGACGGAGCGCGTCCTCGCTGCGGCGGAGGGCGAGCTCGTTCGCTTTGCGCGCGGTGATGTCGCGCACGATCGCCACGCGGCGCACGGGCAGCCCCTCGGTCACGATGTTGCCGATGCGAATCTCGACCGGAAAGACGTGGCCGTCTTTGCGGCGATGCACGGCCTCGAAGGCGATGGTGCGCTCCGTCTCGAACTCGCGCGCCATTGCGTCGAGCGACTC
>JBGAJR010000028.1:0-106499 GCA_044224815.1 Polyangiaceae bacterium | reverse complement strand
GACCATGAGCAAGGTCGTCGAAGCCAAACGCATGCCCGGGCCGCCCGGCTCGCTGAACGCCCTCGCGGCACCGTTCGACTTGGATACGGCGCCGCGCGCCTGCGGACCGTTCGCGATCGCGGGGCATCACAAGACGGCCGAGACCGCGCCCGGTGTGCTTCCGGTCGACGCGGACGTGCGCCCGCATCCGCACATCGGCCTCACGGCGATCTCGTTCGTGCTCGAGGGCGCGGTGACGCACCGCGACTCGCTCGGTCACCGCGTCGAGCTTCGCGCGGGCGACGTCGGCATCACCGTGTCAGGGCGCGGCGTCGTGCACTCGGAGCGCTTCGAGCGACGGCGTCTCTTGGGTGGCGGGCTCGACATGTTCCAGCTCCTCCTCGCGCTCCCCGATGGACACGAAGAAGTCGAGCCGTCGTTCATCCATCGCGCGGCGTCCGAGCTTCCGACCACGAGCGAAGGGGGCGCGACGGTGCGCTTCCTCCTGCCCGCGCCGCCCTCGGCGCCGACCGGGATTCCCGTGAAGACGCCCATCTTGCTCGCCGAGGTGCGTCTCGACGCCGACGGGCGCTGGTCGCCACCCGCGTCGCCCGAGCGCGCGCTCTATGTCATCGACGGAGAGATCGAGGTTGGAACGTCGCGCGCGAGCGCGGGGCAGGTCGTCATCCTCGACGCGGACGATCCGCCGCTACGCGCCATCGGAAAAGCGCACCTTCTCGCGTTCGGTGGCGAGCCGGTCGGGCCGCGCTTCATGTGGTGGAACTATCTCCACTCGTCGCTCGAGCGAATCGAGGCCGCCAAAGCCGAGTGGCGCGCAGGCAAGGTCAGGCTCCCCGACGGCGACACCGAGTCGTTCACGCCGTGCCCGCCCGACGACGGACGACCGCTGCGGCGCATCAATCAGCCACGCACCTGATCCTCACGTAGACGCGACGACGAGCTCCTCGGCGTTCTCCGGTGGCCGCAGCCCATCCTCGCGACCCGCAAAGTAGCGGGCCGCGAGCTCGGCCGAGGACACGTGGCTCACGTCGCGAAAGCCGGCGTTCCGCGCGAGCGCGACGACCTCGGCGGGCATGAAGTAGCTCACGAACGGAGTGCCGCTGGCGCTCGCGCCGGCGGCGGCGCGCTCGAGCCCGGGCCGCACGTCGGGCGGCGCGAGATCGAGCGGGCAGAGGAAGCTCATGATGAGCGTCGAGCCGGGCGCGAAGCCGGCGATTTCGCGCAGGGTCGACGCGTTGGCCTCGCGCGTCAGGTACATGCTGACGCCGAGCGAGGAGACGACCGCCGGCGCCTTCTCGTCGAAGCCCGAGGCGGCGAGGCGAGCGCGCCACGACTCGCCGGCTTCGAAGTCCACCGGCACGAAGACGGCGCCGTGCGGTCCGCCCTCGCCGAGCTCCGCGAGGCGCGCGAGCTTCCAGGCCTGCGGACCGGGCCGGTCGATCTCGAACGTGCGGACGCGCGCGGCGAGCTCCGGGCGGCGAACCGTGAATGTGTCGAGCCCGGCGCCGAGGATGACGTATTGGGCGACGCCGCGCGCAGCTTCGCGTTCCACGAGATCTTCGACGAAGCGCGCGCGGGCCACGATCGACGCGCGAAACGATCGCGTCCAATCGGGATGCATGTCCGGGCGCGCGCGCCAGTCCGATGGTGGATCGGCGAGGCGGAGACCCACCGCGTCTCGGAAGACGTGCGGCGGCGGATCACACTCGAGGTGCAGCGCGCGCCACAGGGCCACCCGCACCGCCGTCGAATCCGCCACCGCGCCGTCTTCGGTCATCGCACGCCTCGCACTCCCGCGCTCGCTCGCATCACGCCTTCTTGCGTGCCTCGATCATCTTCCATCCGTTGCCGGAGGGGTCACGAAATCCCGCGTCGACGGCGCCGTAACGCTCGACGGGCTCTTGGGTGAACTCCACGCCGCGCGCCTTCATGTGCGTGAACGCCGCGCGGCAGTCGCTCACCACGAGGACGAGCGGCGGCATCGCGCCCTTGGCGACGAGTGCCTGGAGCGCCTCCGCCGTGGCGTCGTCGTGCGTCGGCGGCCCGGGCTTGAACAGGCCGAGCTGGAACGACGGCTGGTCCGGGTGCTGCACCGTGAGCCAGCGATAGGCGCCGTTCTTCACGTCGGTGTGCACCCGGAAGCCGAGCTTCTCCACGTAGAAATTCACCGCCTCGTCTTGATCGCGCACGTAAAGACCGACCACATCCACACCTTGGCTCATGGGACCTCCTTGGGTTCGGACGTGTTCGTATCGCCCGCGGCGTTTCGTCGCTTCTCCGAAACTGCGATCGTGAGCGTGGGGCGACGTCCGGCGCTCAAAAAGCACGGCGGCACGCGCTCGAGCCCGCGAACCGCTGCCTTCTCTCGCTCTCGCACTTCGCCGGGGCTCCCGCCCGTCACGTCCCGGAACGTGCGGCCGAAGGTGCCCAAGCTGCTCCATCCGGTTTGGAAGGCGATCTCGGTCACGCTGAGGTCGGTCTCGCGGAGCAGCGCGACGGCGCGCTCGATGCGTCGCGTGAGCAGGTAGCGATGGGGCGGGAGACCGAAGGCTTGTTTGAACGAACGCGCGAAGTGCGCCTCCGAGACCCCGCTCTCGCGCGCGAGCCGGCGCACCGGCCATTCCTCGTGCGAGGCGGCGTCGATGCGGTCTTTGGCGCGAAGGAGGCGCCGCAAGAGCTCGGGGTCCTGGGTCACGGTCGCGCGTCCGATCAGCGGCGCACGCCCTCGAGAGCGCGGACCAGGCGCTCCGCGTACGGCATGGTGAGCATGAGACCGGAGAGGCCCGGCGATGGGTGGCTCGGGGGGCGCCGCCAAGTGACGTTGAGGATCGGGCACTGATCGGAGCCGGACTCGTAGATGCGCAGTCGCTCGCCTTTGCCGAGCTCCACGTCGACCTCTCTCTCGGTGCGGCTCATCACGGCTTCGATTCGCTCGGCGAGGGCGGCCGCGAGCGCTCGATCCACGAGCAGCGTTCCGCCCATGTCGATGCCTTTGTCGATCTGGACGTAGGTCACGCGGACGAACGTCCGGTCCGAATCATCGAGCGTGAGGTCTTCGTGGGTGATCAAGGGGGGCCTCCAATTCGGGAGATGGCGGTCTCGCGGAGCTGCGCGAACCAGGGTTCGCGATCGTAGCCCGCGTCCCACGTGCTCTCGGTCACGTTCACGCGCGGCAACGAGTCGACACGCACCGGGGCGAGGCTTTCCTCGCGCACGGCGACGTCGCCGAGGAAGAGATCGTGGTTGGCCCAGTCGGAACCTGACTGCGCATTGCAGTAGTTCAAGTGATCGGCGATGTAGTGGACGACGAGCGCGTGTCCTGCGTCGCGCGCGCCGAGGATTTCGACCCGCGGGGGACCCGAGAAAGCCGAGTACCACGGGTCGCTCTTGAGCTCGTCGAGCACGGCCTGCGTGATGGCCTCCAGAATCTTCGCGCGCGTCGCGGCGTCGACGGACTCCCAGCGAGCTCGAAGCCCGTCCGATAGCGCCGTCATGATCCTTTGTCCGTCGTGGGGTGGAGCGCACCTTGGAACCACGTGCCGGCGGGGATGACGCCGAAGTGGATCTCGCCGAAGCCCATGTAGGTGACGAAGTAGTCGTGCGACGCGGTCGACGGGCCGCTCACCGGGTTCCAGAGCCGGTACGTCGAAGATCCCCACGCCACGCCGAGCGGGTAGTGGCCGGAGCCGATGAGCGCCCCCATGCCGAGGATCGCCGGACGGTGGCGGGAGATGATCGACTTCGCGAGCTCGCGGCCGCCCGTCGTCATGATGCCGGCGCCGTCGTAGTCCGCGGTGAGGGACACGCCCGCCCGTCCCGCGAAGTATTGGTGCGCTTGCGCCATGATGTGCGGCGCCGTCCAGCGCTCGCCGTTCGAGGCGCAGCCGGCCGCGCCGACGTCGTTCATGTAGCTGCGGATCTCCCAGATCATGTTCGCGGCGTCGGAGTCGAAGGGCTCCGCGTTGCGATCGTGACCGTTCGTGCGCGACGGCCAGAAGAGCTCGGGCGCGACCGCGGCGGGATTCCCCGTGCGCGTGGCGCCCGAACGGAAGAGTCCGCCCGAGGTGCCCCACTCCGTATCGCCCACGGACGCGCGGAGGTCCGCCCAGCCGAAGAGCATGGCCCACGCGGTCGCGCCGCAGCCGCTCATGCACGGTGAATCGTTGGGCGCGCGTCCCTGGCGGATCTGGTCGTACTTGCGGACGTCGTTGTACGCGCCGTTGGGGCCGCCGCGATGGATCCACACTTCACCGGGCGTCGTGGTGCACATGGGGAGGAAGCCGAGCGCGGCGTTCTCCTCGGTGGCGTCCTCGAACGGCATCGTTTCGGTGAGGCCGAGCGTTCCGTCGTCGTAAGGGACGAGGAAGCTCCGCGTGAAGAGCGAATAGAAGTAGAGGCGCCCGTCGCGAGCGTTACCGATGATCCACTGAATCGTCGGGTTGAGATCCGTGCCCGTGACCATGCGCAAGACGGTGTTGCCGGCCGGGTCGCGCTGGGCCGAGAGCGACGTCATGCCGCTCGCGCCCTGCGCGCTGAGCGTGAAGACCATCTCGCGCGTCCCGCGGATCGACGCCTGGGCCAGTGGACGAATCGTGATTGAGCTCGCGAGCTCGTACGGCACCTTGGCGACGATCTCGTCGGTGCCGGAGGGGAAATGCGTCGGATGAAGCGCACCGACGTACGTGTTCATGGCCGTCCGGAGGCGTCCGGTGCCCGGTGCGCAAGGCGTCACGCCGTCGAGCGGCAACCGATTGAGCTGGGGCACGGGCGTGCCGGTCGGCCGCACGCGCGTCACGATGCTGGTGGGAGGCGTCGTGGGGACCAGCGTCACCGAAGCGGCAACCTTGGGCCCGGTCGGCACGGTCACCGGGGTGAAGCGCACGTTCGGCGGGAGGGGCACCGGCTTGGGTGGAAGGCGCAACGGCGCAGAGGCCGGCGGGGCGAGCCCGAGGAGGTTCTTGGTGTCGGGCGGCGGTACGAAACGGAAGTGCTCGACGGCGCCGTCGGCGTATTGAACGCGAACGCGGGTCTCGTCGCCCGCGCGGCCGTTCGGCTTGCCGACGACGCGGAGGGTCGTGTGACCGTCGGCATCACGCTCGACGAACGTGAAGACGCTGGTCCCGTGCACCTCGTGCTCGAAGTCGCCGCGGCCGCCGAGCAAGCGGAAGCCGTAGGTTTGGTAGGGCTCGACGACGAGGGCGCTCTCTCCGAGCGCTCGCTCGTCGCGCCACGCGGCGCGCGCATTGCGACGCGTGATCTCACTCGCGATCGCTTCTTGAGCGGCGGCCTCGTTGCGGTACTCGGCGTAGGTCGCGAAGCCGCCCCAGTGGAGCGGTGTTCCCATGCGCGGGAGGCTCGTCTCGACCTTGCCGCCGCCGGCGTACGCGTGGCCTTCCGTGTCCTTTTCGGTGAGGCGGAGGAGCTCGGGCGTGACGCCATCGACCTTGAAGGGCAAGTGACCGATGCGCGCGACCTCCTCGTGGGCTGCGCCCTCGGCGACGTAAGAGCGCACGCCGACGCGCACGACGCGCGTGATGACGCCGGGCCGAGAGCGCGCGGCCTCGAGCTGCGTCGCGAGGTCGTCGCCGCCCTCGGGCGCCTCCACAACGGGGAAGTCGCGCTCGTCCACGGCGAGGAGCATGTAGCCCATCGCGCGACCGTCCCGACCGACGACGCCGAAGGCGTAGTAGGCAGGCTCAGAAGAGAATGCATCATGCACGGGAATCGCGGCGTCGGCGAGGCCACGCGCATCGCTCCACGCGCGGCCGGGGCCGCTCTGCTCGGCGAGGAAGGTCTCGGCGCGCCGCTGGAGGAGGGGAGGCACCGCCGTCATCGCCACGAGCGGGCTCACGAGGGGCGAGGGGCTCGAGATGCTCGGCGCAGCGTGTGCGCGCGGTGCGGTAGGTGAGAGCGCGGATAGCGCGACGAAGGCCGAGGCAACACCGAAGCACGCGAAGACGCGAGATCGCATTTCCGGAGTGTACGAGCCCCTCCGCGCACGGTCGACCACCGTCCCGCTCCCGCTGCGAGCGCTGGCTTCAGCCGTGGCTGGTCAACACATCGAGGACGGTCTTCGCCGCTCGTCGAGCGCTTGAGACGACTGCGCGCGCGGTCGCCTTCTCCTGACTAAACGTGAGGAAGCGTCGTTTCGGCGGAGCACCACGCCAACGAGGCTCACCGTAGCCCCGTTCGCGCATGGCTTCGCGCAAGCGAATGGTCAACCGGGGCGGAGGCCACCACGAGTCGCGGTCTGCTTCGGGCGTGATGTGTACGAAGAATCGAGGCTTATCGAGGTCGTAGATCCCGAGCAGGTTCGTCCGGATCCGAACCGCGCCGAGCGACTGGGTCTCAACTGGGTCGAGTCGTGTCAGAGCAATCGAGATGTCGTGCCAGTCGACGTTCGCGTCCGAGATCTCGTCGATCAGTCGCATCCAGCGGTCGCGCGGCCAATCGCGGAGCCGGATCGGCGTGGGGGCGGTGCCGACTCGCCGTGCCGGCCATCGCTCGGGCTCACCGCCCTCTCCAAGGCTCGCAATGAGGTCGATCTCGGCGCGTCGTTCCCGTGCGCCGTGAAGCCAGCGACGCAGGTCGACGCTCGCGTTGTCGGAGAGCCAAGTCTCGTAGCCCGCGCGATTCAATTGGCTCACGAGGGCGCGCATCGAGGCCGCGCGTCGGGGGCCCTCGGCGGTGAGATGGGTCCAGCATCCGGTCAGCTCGAACCGGAACGAGCGTCGGAGCTCAACGTCGGCGCCAGCTCCGTTCAGGAATCGGCGGCTGTACGCGAAGGCGCAGACCGAGCTTGGCTGGAAGCCGCTTTCCAGGTGAGCTGCGTCGAGCAGGCTTCGCGCGGCCAGTGCGGGGTCATGCGGACGTTGCGCCATTGCGGGTCGACGGAATCTTAGCCGACGCTCACGATGTCGGCATACCGCGACGCCTCCGAGCGTTTTGGCTCCGCGATGGATGTGGAGCAGATCCTCGCGGCGTGGTGGCTCTTCGCCGCCGCTTCGTTCTGGTTGGTCCGCCACGCTGTCTATCACGTGCCGAGCGAGCGGGCGGCGGGGGTGTTGACGCTCGTGCCGAGCAACCTCCTGCTGACTCCGCTCGCGCTCGAGTTCTCGCGACTCTGGCTCCTTTGCACCACGTCGGGTGGCCTGGAGCAGGACTTGGCCTTCTTCGGCATCCTCGGTGTGCTCGGCGGATTGTTCGGACTCGTGTGGACCCTCGCGCTCGCGCCCCCATGGCGAGCGCCATGGTCGGTCAATGCTGCGCGTCTATGCCTCGCGGGCATGGGGACGTGCGGCGCGCTGCTGACGTGTGAGGTAGCAACGCGCATCTGAGGCAGCCCTTTCGTGTCTTGGCATTTCTCGCTTCGACATCGCGGCGGTGGGCTCTAGTCTCAAGCGGAGAGGGACGGGTCGTGCAGCAGCGTCGAAAGCCCGAGATCAAGACGTTCGAGAGCTCGCAGTCGGATCTTCGACCGTCGCAGATCGAGCCGAGCTGGATCATCGAAGGCTCGCCCGTCACCCACATGTCGACGCTGACGATCTCGCCCGACGGCGCGCTCACGTCCGGCATCTGGGACTGCACGGCCGGCAAGTTTCACTGGAAGTACTCGGTCGACGAGATCGTCCACATCCTCGAGGGCGAAGCCCGCGTCACGGACGACACCGGGACGCGCGTCCTCGTCCCGGGGAGCGTCGCGTACTTTCCGCGCGGGCTTCAGGCGGTCTGGGAAGTGCCGAAGTACGTGAAGAAGATCTTCATCGTCCGCGAGTTTCGTCGTCCGCCGCGGGCGATCTCTTGGAGTCACGGTCCGCGCTTCGTGTTCGAGCCGCGCCGCTGACGCGCAGACGCACACCAGCGACGTCGGGCGTCGTCGAGATGTTTGGGCGCGAGGTGGCGCGGCCCTCGTTCGCGGCCGCCTTCATTACGGACTTCGATATGCACCGAGAGCGCGAGGCACGCGCAGCGTGCGCGGTGCACGCTGCGTCGCGCTTTTCTTCACTGCGCGCGAAAAAGCCTCTACCTCCATTGGAATGGGCGACCCGCCTGAACCGCCGGAAGACGAGCCCATTGGGGATCTCGCCAAACACATCGAGTCTCTGTTCGGAGAGCCGCCCAAGTCAGCGCGCACCGTTGCGCAGGCCAAGGCCGCCGCGACTCCAGCGGCTGCTGCGCCCGTGACCCCGGAGCCGCCACCGCGCGCGCCCGTCACGCCGTCCGCGAGCACGTCTGCAGCAGCGCCCGCGCTCGGGCGTCCCGGTGCGCCTCGTCCGGCCGCGCCGCGTGCGAGCGCGGAGGGAGCTGCCAGGTTGGCCGCGCTCTTCGGTGCGCCGACGGCCCGTCCGGTCGCGAAGGCCTCGGTGCCTGCGCCCGCGCCCGCCGCTGCGAAGCCTTCGGCACCCGCACCTGCTGCACCCGCACCGGTTGCACCCGCACCCGCGAAGGCCGAAGTCGCGGTACCTGCACCTGTCGCGAAAGTGGCGTCGGTACCTGCACCCGCACCCGCACCCGCGAAGGCCGAAGTCGCGGCACCTGCACCTGTGGCGAAGGTGGCGTCGGTGCCTGCACCTGCACCTGCACCCGCACCCGCACCCGCGAAGGTGGCGTCGGTGCCTGCACCTGCACCCGCACCCGCACCCGCGAAGGTGGCGTCGGTGCCTGCACCTGCACCCGCGCCGGCGAAGGCGGCGTCGGTGCCTGCACCTGCACCCGCACCTGCGCCCGCGAAGGCGCCACCTGCACCCGCACCCGCACCCGCGAAGGTGGCGTCGGTGCCTGCGCCTGCACCTGCACCTGCCCCCGCCCCCGTGAAGGCCGCGTCGGTGCCCGCACCCGCAGTACCCGCAGCCGCACCGGATGCGAAGGCAGCGTCGTCTGCGTCGCCGCCTCCGCAAGCTGCGGTGCGTCCGCCGGTCTCGAGCCAACCCGACATGGCCAAGCTCGACGCGGGCTGGGGCGATGATGACGACGACGATGACGAGGACGACGAATCCGAAGAGGAGAGCGGCCAAGCGTCGTCGGAGCCCGGTGCGCGCGCGTCTGCTCCGCGCGAGCGACGAAAGAGCGCAGCGGAGCGCGCCGCAGCGCGCAAGCGCAAGGCCGAGCGACGCGCCGAAAAGCAGCGCGCGCGCGCGTCTGCCGCACAAGAGAAGCAAAAGCAGAAGAAGCGGAAGGCGAAGCCCGCGGAGCCTGCGCCGAGCAAGCGTGCGGAGCGGAGCGCCTCAGCGAAGACCACGGCCGCCGCGACGCGAGCCCGCGACGCGGAGCGCGAAGAGGAAGCGCCGATCTCCAGTCGCGAGTTGGCCCGGTCGACCAACGACAAGGGATGGCGCACGATGGTGATCCTCGTGGCCATCGTCGTCACGGTCGGTGCGGCCGTGCTCCTCCTCGCCAAGCGATAGCCCGCGGCTGCGCAGCCGCGTCCGCTCATCGACTACGGCGCAACACGAAGCACCACGATCTCGCGGCTCGACAGGAGCGCGTCGGAGTCCAGCGCGCTCTCGGTCGTCCAGAAGAAGAGCGTGCCGCCGCTCCACACGATCGCGCCGGGGTTGATCGAAGGCGTCTCTGCACTCCCGGCGAAGTAAGCCACCCTGCACTCGGCGGTGAAGCACGCGCGCTCGCGCGGGAGATCGGGCAGTGAACGAAACGCGGCCGTCTTCGGATCGAAGACGATCACGTGGGTCGTGTCGAGCAGCGTGTGGCGAGTCATGCCTTCGCGGAGCGGGAGCTCGGTCTCACCGGTCGGGCCGCGGATGCCGCGATCGATCCACGCGACTTGCCCGCTGACCGAATCCACCGTCCCCCGATCGGCGTGCGCGGCGGCCCCAATCGATTGGCGCGCGCGCTCGGTGAGGGTGCCCGCGTCGGGATCGAGCTCGAGCGCGACGAGCGACTGCGCGCCCGTCTCACCGACGCTCGCGATCAGGAAGTGCTTGTCCCCGGAGTGCGTGAGCGTGATGGCGCCGAGGCCGCCGTTGGCGAAGGCGACCGGCTGGAGCTCCGGCGGCCGGAGCGTCCACTGACGCGAGCCGTCGAGCACGAGGCGCGTGAGGAAGAAGCCCTTGCCGGGCTCGAGCGACGCCATGAAGAGGAGCTCACCGTTCGGGCGCACCCACGTCTCGAAGCTGCGCGGCCCGTACGCGACGACGTTGAGGTTCACGATTCGCTGGGTGCCGTCGCAAACGTCCTGAACCGGCGCTGGCTGACCCTTGGCGACGCACGTGTGGTAGAGCGCGCCGTCGATCACCTTGCGCGACTGCAAGAGGAAGCTGTCCGGCCCGGTCCAGCTCACGATCGGTGAGCCGACGGACGGATCGGACGACGTGAACGGGTTCGAGTCGATCGTGTCCGTCGCCGATGGGAACACCTGGCCGTCGGGGAACGCCGCGACCTTGGTGAGCGCGGCGCTCGTGCCCTCGGCGCCTTTGGCGAGGTAGTAGTCGTTCGTCGTCGTCGTGCCGATCGTGGTCGTCGCGCGGAGCGCCAGGCGGACGGTGCCGCCGCTTCGTTCGAGCCCGCGCAGCGACGCGACCGGGAAGTACTTCGTGTCGCCGCGCGCCTCGGGCGTGAACGCCGCGCGCGAGACGATCGACCAGCCCGCGGGCGCAGTCGTCCAGACGCGGTCGCCGCTCGCGGCGGCCGTTCCGCTGGCGCCGTCACTCGAGCTGCAGGCGACGATGGAGAGGAAGAGCGAGAAGAGCGCCGCGCGGGCGCGCAGGTCAGAGAGATGCATCGAACCTCCCTTTTAGATCGTCGCAGCTCAGCGATAAAGTGCCCTCGGCATGGGGGCGCTCCGTTCAGCCCTGGCTGACGGTCCGGTGCGCCCCTAAGCGACGCAAGATGCCGACGGATGAACCCGATCCCCAGCCTCGAGCCGTCGGCACACACGCGCGGCGGGTCGCGGTCGTAGGCGCCGGCGTCGCCGGTCTCGTTTGCGCGCGGGTGCTGCATGAGCGCGGCGTCGAGGTGGCGGTCTTCGACAAGGGACGGTCGCCCGGCGGTCGGCTCGCCACGCGGCGCGTGGACGGCTTCGCGTTCGATCTCGGCGCTCAGTACTTCACGGCACGCGACCCGCGCTTTCGTCGCTGGGTCACCGAGTGGCTGACGGAAGGCGTCGTCCGTCGATGGTCGGGGCGCATCGGATCCGTCACCGAGATCGGGGCGGCGATCGTCGAGACCGCACCCGTCGAGCGCTTCGTCGCGGTGCCTGACATGCCCGAGCTCGCGCGCCGTCTCGCGAGTGAGCTCGACGTGCGCTCGAGTCGTCGCGTGGACGTCGTGGAGCGTCATGGTGCAAAGCTCGTTCTTCGCGGCGTGGTCGGAGCACCGGGCGAGACGCTTGGTCCCCGTGTTGCGACCGACGCCGCGCCGGGCGAAGCGCTGGGAGAGTTCGATGCGCTCGTGGTGGCGCTCCCACCCGCGCAGGCGCGGGCGCTCGTCGGCAGCGTCAGCTCCACGATCGACGTCCAGCTCGCCTCGGTGGTGCTCGATCCGTGCGTGGCGCTCGGTGTCGGCATTGCGGAGGGCTCGCCGCTCACGGCGTTGCCGTTCGATGGCATCTTCGTCGGCCGAGACGGAGACGCCGCGCGCACGATCGCCTGGATTTCTCGGGATTCCAGCAAGCCGGGCCGTCCGCGTCAGGAGGCTTGGGTGATCCACGCTGCGCCCGAGTGGTCGCGCGCGCATCTAAGAGACACGGACGCTTCGATCGAGGGAGCGTTGCTCGATGCGCTGGCCGCGATCGTGGGGCACCGCGTTGCGTCGCCGATCGTCACGACGCTTCAGCGCTGGGCCTTCGCTCGCCCGCGAGATCCTCTCGCCGTAGAGGCGCTCTTCGACGACGAAGTGCGCGTGGGCGTCGGTGGTGACTGGGCCGCGGGCGGTCGGGTCGAAGGCGCGTTCCTCTCGGGTCTCGCGCTGGCGGATCGGGTCGGACGCTGGCAGGTGGGGCAGAAGTAGATCGTACGCGCGGCGCTTCGGGCGCGAGCGATTCGCGACCCGCATCGTCGGCACGCCGTGCGTCGATAGACGTAGAGCTGCTCTCTCCGTGACCGCGGCGCGTCCCGGCGCTCGGCGAGTGGAACGGTGACGATGCGGTTCGCGCGGACGCCCGCGCGAAGGAGCTCCTTTGCGTGACGCCAGAGGTCTTCGAACTGAGCCTTCGAGACGTCGCGCCCCGGCGTGTCCGGGTGCACGCCGACGAGGAAGAGCAGCTCGGCGCGGTACACGTTGCCGATGCCGGCGAAGATCGACTGATCGAGGAGGAGCGCGCCGATCGCGCGCCGCGACGCGCGGACCCGTGTCCACGTGGCCGCCGGACGCGGTCCTTCCGCGAGCGGGTCGCCGCCGAGGCGCGATCGAAGCGCGCCGTAGGCGTCGTCGTCCATCAGCTCGCACGCGGTGGGGCCCGTGAGGTCCCAGATTCTTTCGCCGCCCACGAGGCGAAGGCGGACGTTCGGCCCCGGCGGCTCGCCTGGACGTCGACGACGAAACTTCCCGAAGAGGCCGAGATGCACGTGCACGCGTGCGTCGTCGAGCTCGAGGAAGAGGTGCTTGCCGACGGCGTGAGCGCGCCGCAGTACGCCGCCGTCGAGGCGAGATGCCGCGGTGAACCGACCTTGCGGCGAGCTCACCGCGAGCTTCTTGCCGCCGAGGTCGCGCTGGAGGTCGAGCGCGAGTCGGTGGATGGTGTGACCTTCGGGCATCGTGAACTTCGGCTCGTTGAGAGCTTGGCCCGGCGATCCTAGATCGCATACTCGCGCCTCGCCCGGCCGTGAGCGGATTTGCGCGTCATGACCCGGCGACGCGCTTGCGCGCGAAGAGCCAGATCGCGATCGCGACGAGCACCGCGAGTCCCACGCTTACGGCAGTCCAAGCGAGCTCTTCGAGCGAGGTCGCGTACGACTGTCCGAAGATGAGCGCGCTCGACGAAATGCTCGCGTGGAGGCCGTAGGAGAGCGCCAAGCTCCCACGCGTGCGCTCGTAGACCCAGGTCATGACGAACGCCCACGCCGTGAGGAGCACGGGGCCGAGCAGGAAGATGAGCGCGACCGAGATCCAGCCGCGCCCGCCGAGGCCGAAGTAGTCGGCGTAACCGTGCCAAAGTCCGCCCCACACGAGTCCGAGGAGCAGCGTCGCGACGGCAGGTGAGTGGCGCTCGAGCAAGCGCGGCAAGAGGAAGCCCCGCCAGCCGAGCTCCTCCATGAGGCCCGCGACGAGGCCCAGCGCGAGGCCCGGACCGACGAGCCCGAGCATCGCGGCCGTATCGACGGGGTGCCCGAACGCCATGCGAAGGATCGGCGTGAGGGCGGTCACGGATGGAATCAAGAGGAGCGAGAGCCACCACCCACCCACGCGCGTGATCTTCACGCGCGCGAAGAGCGCCCGCACGCCGTCGCGTCCGTCGACGAGCCATGTGGTCACGACGCCGGCGAGCGACGGACCGAATCCGCCGAGCACGACGAAGACGAACGCGACCGGCGGCGGCGACCGGGTCAGGCCGCCCGGCGCGATGAACGAAAAGAGCCACGACCAGAAGAAGAACGACCAAGCGAGCGTGAGCCCGACGAAGGTCATGATGGGGTGCCCGGCGACCCAATCACGCAGCGGCGGCGCACCGCGCGCGGGCGTGACCATTCCATGGGCGGTAGACATCGGTGCCTCCGCGTCACGGTCGTGCATCGATCACGCCAGCCCGCGGGCTCGCGGTTGCGCTCGCGACGGCGTGCGCGTTGACGGGTTGCCCGAGCGGAATGGATACTGCACGTCATGAGCGCGGACCGAATTCGGGCCAGCATCGAGGCGTACATCGCCGCGTGGAACGAGCCGGACAGCGCGTCGCGCGCACAGCTCCTCGAGCGCGCGTGTGCCGACGACCTCGTCGTGAGGACGGGCGGGAAGCGAATGATCGGGCGCGGCGAGCTCGACGCCCTCATCGTCGACTTTCAGCGCCGACGCCCCGGAAACCGCGCCGTGCTCGCGAGCGTGGTCGACGTGCAAGGCGGCCTCTTCCGCTACGCAGGGGTCGTGGAGGCGCCGACGGGCGCGCGCGGCGGCGATGCTTTCGACGCCGGCGAGTGCGACGCCGACGGGAGGATCCGCGTCCTCTTCACGTTCGTGGGAGCTTCGCTCCCGAGCACGTGAGCCTCGCTCGGGCTGCACGCTTTGCGAGCGACGCGCATCGCCTGCGCAGCGGCGAGGACGCGTCGGCGCGTGCGCGCGCGTTCTTCGTTGGCGCGTGCCGTGCTTCGATGATCCGATGCCATGACGCAGCCAGTCTCCTGGCCACCATCGTCCACCCTTCGACGTGATCGCGAGATCCGCGTTCACGTCGCGGGCGCAGCCCGGATGGTCCCCGTCGGGACCACCCCGCAGGCGCTCCTGCCTAGCTGGGTCGATGGGGTTCCGGTCGTGGCTGCGCTCGTCGATCGTCGCGCCGTGCCGCTCGGGTTTCCGCTCATGGCGAGCGCCACCATCGAGCCGGTGACGACGGGGACCGACGACGGTCGCCGCTTCTTCCAGAAGAGCCAAGGGCTCCTCCTCCTCGAGGCGGCGCATCGCGTGGACAAGGCGCGCGCGGTTCGCCTCTCACACTCGCTCGGCTTCGCGCAGCGCGTGGATGTGTCGGACGGCGCAGACCAAGTCCCGATCGATGCGTGGCTCGCGAGCGTCGACGCGTCGATGAACGCGCTCGTCGACGCCGATCTGCCGCTCCGCTTCGAGTGGTGCATGACCAGTGAGGCGCGCGAGCTCTTCGCCGCACGCGGCTGGGCCGATGCGCGCGAGCTCGTCACCTTCTGGCGTGCGCCGCTCATCGATCTCGCGACGTACGGTGAGGTGCTCGTGCCCAGCCCCGGGCCGTTGGTGCCGAGCACGGGCATGCTGCGCGGCGCGCGCCTCGTGCGCTACGGGCGCGGCCTCATCTTGGTGTTTGGGCCCGGAGGCGAGGTGCCCCCGCCGCGCCGCACCGCGAGCAGCGCGGCTTCCGCGGGACCGACCACGCGGCCGACGGGGCGGCACCTGGCCGTTGCGGCGGCGACGCAGACCGAGTCGATGACGCTCGATCAGGATCGTTGGCTGTCCGCGGTCGGCATCCGGAGCGTGGGCGAGTTCAACGCAGCGTGCGTACGCGGAGACGTCACCGACATCATTCGAGTCAGCGAAGGGTTCCAAGAAAAGCGCATCGGCGCGCTCGCCGACGCGATTGCGGCGCGCGGCCCCGCGCTCAAGGTCGTCGCCGTGGCCGGACCGTCTTCTTCGGGCAAGACGACCTTCATCAAGCGGCTCAAGGTGCAGCTTCAGGTCAACGGGATCTCGCCGGTCGGTCTCTCGCTCGACGACTACTATTGCGACCGCGACGACACCCCACGCGACGACCGTGGTCAGCTCGACTACGAATCCTTCGACGCGCTCCGTCATCCGCTCTTGAGCGATCACCTGGCGCGCCTCGCGTCGGGTGAGCCCGTGCGCACCGCGCACTACGACTTCCGAACGGGAAAGAGCGACCCGGCCGGCGGGCCCACCATTCGTCTCGGGCCGCGCGACGTCCTCATGGTCGAAGGCATCCATGGCCTCAATCCGCGGCTCATCGAGACGCTCGGCGCAGGCGCGGCGTACCGCATCTTCGTCTGTCCGCTCACCCAGCTACCGTTCGACCCATTGAGCCGGGTGCACGTGTCCGACGTGCGCCTCCTTCGTCGCGTCGTTCGCGATCGGCACGACCGCGGCACGTCGGCGGCCGACAACATCGCGCGCTGGACTTCGGTTCGCGCCGGTGAGCGCGCGCACATCTTCCCGTATCAGGGAAACGCCGACGCGGTCTTCGACTCGTCGCTCGTCTACGAGCTGGCCGTGCTCAAGGTGTACGCCGAGCGCTACTTGCTCGAGGTGCCGCATACGCATCCGTCACACACGACTGCGCTGCGGTTGCTCGAGCTCGTGGAGCGCTTCGTCGTCATCTATCCGGACCACGTGCCGCCGACGTCGCTCCTCCGCGAGTTCATCGGCGGCAGCGCGTTCGAGCGCTGAGTCGTCGACCGACGACGTGCGCGGTCAGAAGCGCGTGTCTGCCCGCGAGGCTCGTCGCCGTCGCGACCACGCGCTGCACGCCACGAGGAGCGTGAAGAGCGCGCTCGCGTCGCCACGACGGCCGCTCGTCGTGCAGCCACCCGCGTCGTCGGCGTTCTCCGGGGCGCTCGTGGCCGCGCCTTGGGCGGGCCCGGGGTCGGCGCTCCCGGCTCCCCGTTCGCCGCCACTACCACTGCCGCCACCGTCGGGGCTACCGACGGCGGCGCCGCCGTCGGTGACGGACGTCGTCGAGCCGTCGGCGAGCGACGTGCCCCCGTCGACGGAGGCAGGCGGCGCCATGACGCACGTGCCCGCCGAGCACGTCTCACCGGCCGCGCAGCTGGCATTGCTGGTGCACGCGGCGCACGCGCCCGCGGCGCAAAGATGCGACGCGCAGTGCGACGACGACTTGCAGACGTAGCCGTTCGCGAGCGGCGGCTGGCACATGAACGTGGTCGGTGGAACGAGGTTCGGCGTCTGCACTTCCATGCAGGCGCCCGACGCGCACATCGCATCGCTGGCGCAGCGCGCCCCGTTCGGCTCCGTCGCGTCGGGGGCCGGAACGCCCTTGGCGCGCAGCCACGCGGTGATCTCGGGCGCGAAGAACGCGGTGCCACCTTCGCCGCCGCCCGCGACGCACGGGTCGACCCGATGACCACGAATGACGCCCACCAGGTGATCGCCTCCCGCGGGATCGATGATCGCGCCGCCGCTGTCGCCATGGCACACGGTGCCGGCAGGCGTCTTGGTGTTCATGGTCTCGAACACGAATTGATCGAACGACGTCTCGAGCCACTTGCGTTTGGTGGAGTCGAGCGACGTCGGAGATTGGACTCCGAACCCGACGAGGACCAGCTTCGTCGCGGGCGTGTAGCTCGGGTAGATGCTGGTGGACCCGATCGGGATCACCGGCAAATTGGCCGGGACGTTGTCGACGAAGATGACGGCGAGGTCGCGCCAGACGTCCGTCTGGCCGAGTTGATTCGTGGGGAAGAGCTCCCACGAGGTGGCCCGGTAGGTGGCCGAAGGCGCGTTGGCATCGCCTCCGATTTGCACGATGTATTGCGTGCCGGCCTTGAAGCAATGCGCGGCGGTGAGAACGATCGCGTGACCGTTCACGTTGCTCACCATCGTGCCCGAGCAGGCGCCGACCTGCGTGGCTCCGTTCATGATCACGTAGTGGATCACTGCCGGGTGCGCGGTGTCGTAAGCGCCACCGATGATGCCTTGTCGGCGCTCACGAACGTGCAGCTCGCCGTCGTTCTCCGAGCCGCAGCCAGCAATGAGTCCAAGCGTGACGAGAGTGAGCCATCGAGCGATTCGCATGACGAGCCTTCGAGCAACCGTCGCGCCACTGTCGTCCTCGTCGATCGACCGCGCGGAACCGTCTTCGTGCGGTGACATCGCGACGAGCCGTGAGCGAAGACGCGTCTCGCTCCGATGACACCACGGGGTCCAAGCCCCCGCGCGATGCGGTCACCACTCGCTCCTTTGCCGCTTGTTGTGGCGAGTTGCCGCTCGGCGTGGGTGGCTCATGCGGCGCGGCGGCGCGGCGCAATCGCCGCCGAAAAGCTCGCGGTTCGGCCGGTCCCTGCAGCCGCGAGGTGGAAACTCGAGTGTCCAATGCCGGCTCCGAAAGTCCGAGTGATACGTTCAGCCTCGTGAGGAAGCTTTCTTATCGGGGCCCGCTGGTCGTCTACCTTGGCTGCACCGTCGTCGTTGCGGCGTGCAGCGGCGGAGGACCAGGGCTCCTCGACGGCGGCGGCTTGGACGCCGACGGAGCTCCCGACTCCGGAGGAGCGGGGCTCGACGACGCGGGCCGCGACGCGACGCTTCCGAACCCACGTGACGGCTCCTCCGATGCACGCGTCGCGGCAGACGCGAACGACGGCTCCGTGGTCGTGATCGACGGCTCGATCTCGCCCGTCTGCAACGACGCCGGCGTGTACCCAGACGCGGCGATCACCGGCGCCGCGTTCTCCCTCGACAACGCCTACGGAGTCGGCGGAGCCACGCGAATCAACTTCAGCGGGCCCGGCAGCACGTACGGCGAGGGCGTCGTTCGGCAGCCTGACGGCAAGGTGCTCCTCGGCATCAAGGTCGGCTGGAATCGGTACACGGTCGGCGTCGCGCGCTTCTTGGCGACCGGTGCGATCGACACGAGCTTCGGCACGAACGGCGTCGCGTTCATTCCGATCGGCACGGACGCCGCGCTCGCGGGCGTGATGCTCCAATCGAGCGGGAAGATCGTCATCGCGGGGCAGTCCGACTTCCCAGGCAACGGGTACACGACACGAGGATGGCTCGCGCGCTTGGATGCCACCGGCGCGGTGGACCCGAGCTTCGGCGCGGCCGGCACCCTGATCCTCGATGCGACGGTCGGCGCGGCCGCGCTCCAAGCCGACGACGCGATCCTCGTGACCGCGTATCGCCGCGGCGCTGCGGCGCCGGCGGTCGGTCGCTTCACTGCGAACGGCGCGTTCGATTTGACGTTTGCCACCGGCGGCTGGGCGACCAACACGGGCCTCAAGTCGACCGGCGAGATCATCTACCAACAGGCCGACGGAAAGATCATGGTCGGCCTCCACTCGCCCCGCGCGATGTCGCGCCTGACCGCGACGGGTGCGCTCGACGCGACGTTCGGCAATGCGGGCGCGATCGTCGAAGTGCGAAACGACGCCGGCGCAGCGAACGCCGTCTACGGCTTCGCTCAAGAGCCCGGCGGCAAGGTCCTCGCCGCGGGTCGCGTGCTCGACGGCTTCGGCGTGCAACGACTCACGTCGAACGGCTCGGGCGATCCGACGTTCGGCGCGAATGGTTGGGCGACGGTTCCGTCCGACGCTGGACCCCAGCTCGGAGTCGCCACCTCCGCCGTGGTGCAAGCCGACGGAAAGATCCTCGCGGCTGGCGAGGTGAGCGCGTTCGATCACAGCGTCACGCGATTCAACTCCGATGGCGGCATCGACACCACGTACGGCACCGCCGGCTCGGCGCCCGTGCCGTTCAACGTCTTCGGGTCACTCTCGTCGATGGCGCCGTACGGCACGGGCGTCGTCCTCGGTGGCGACCAGCTGGATTACTCCTCGAACATCTGGGTCGCACGCGCGGCGGTGCTCCAGTCCACCGGCGCGCTGAGCGCGTCGTTCGGTGACGCGGGCGCGGCGACGCTGGCCGCGGGCGCCTCGCACGACGAGGCGCTCGGGCTCGCGCTCGACTCGGCGGGCAAGGCCGTCGTGGTCGGCAGCGTCGCGCCCGATCGCGCGTACGTCGCAGGCGGAGTCGCGCGCCTCGGGACCACGGGCACGCTCGATCCCACGTTCGCCGGAACGGGCAAAACGACGATCGTGGGAGCGGCCGTGGCCACGAGCGTCGTCGTCGAGTCCACCGGCCGCGTGGTGGTGGGCTCACGGAGCGACTTCGGCAGCTCGTCGAACGACAACGGCTTCATGCTGAAGGCCCTTCTCGCCGACGGCGGGAGCGATCCTTCGTTCGGAGGCGACGGCGGCGTAGTGAACGTGCCGGGCATGGTCGGTCACGCCATCGCCCTCGGTCCGTCGGATCGCATCGCTGCCGTGGGGGACGTGTTCGCGCGATTCGCATCGAACAGCACCGGCTTCATCGTGAGCTCGTTCACCGCCGATGGGCACCCGACCGCGGGCTTCGGCGATGCAGGCGCGGGCAACGCGGTGATCGTGTCCACGCCCGCGAGCGCGTTCGGTGGTGCGACCAAGGCCGGCGCGTCCGCTGCAGTCGTCCAGAGCGACGGGAAGATCGTGGCGGTGGGATTCGCCGACGACAACCTCGCGCTTGCGCGATACACGACGACCGGCGCACTCGATCCGCTCTTCGGCGTGGGCGGCGTCACCACCACCGACGTGGGTGCGAGTGGCTGGGTTCAAGGCGCGTTCCGCGCGGTCGTGCAGCCGAACGGCGCGATCGTGGTCGCCGGCGTTCGCGTGAGCTACGCGTCGGGTGATCAGACGAACACCCTCGTCCTCGCGCGCTACGACACGTTCGGCGCCCTCGATTGCACGTTCGGTGCGGGCGGCGTCGCCACCGTGCCGCTCGGCACCACCGAGGGCACCTCGTACTCGGCGCCTATGCCCACCGGGCTCGCGCTCGCGGCCGATGGTCGCATCTTCGTCGCCGCGACGACGTCGACCGATGCCATCAAGCAAGACGTCTTTCTCCTTCGGTTCACGACCGCGGGGTTCGTCGATGGGCGGACGGTCCTGCGCCTGTCGGCGACGTCGGACGTCGCGCACGCGATCGCCGTACAGAGTGACGGCAAGGTCCTCGTCGTCGGCCGCACCTGGACGCAGGCCGGGCTCGAGGACTTCTTCGCGGTTCGGCTGATTCCGCCGCCGTGAGTCGGTTCGACCGCGTCAGTCGCAGTGGCGGCGCACCTTCTTCGCGGCCTCGGTGGTGAACACGACGCAGCTCGAGGTGCCGACCGTGATCGCGGCCACGCCGCGCGATGATTCGGCGGTGATCGTGGTCACCGTCGGCGTCATCGGCGCGAGATCGACCCGAACGACGCCGGCGGTCGTCGCCGCGTAGACGTTGTGCCCGTCGGCTGCGGTGGCGAGGCGTGTAACCGTCCCGGGGAGCGCGACCGACGTGCTCACGCTACCGTTCGACGCATTCCGGACGTCGAGGACGCTCCCGTGCCCGGCTGCGAGCTTCGCGCCGGCCCACGCCATCACGGTGGGCGGCGTGCCGCTGGCGTAGAGCCCCGAGGCGGGCGTCGAGCCCGACGGATCGAGCGTCCAGTAGCTCTGCTTCACGCCGCCATCGATCGGCGCGGTCCAGTCGACCTTCGTCCCCTCCACGGCGAGCGCGGAGATGTCCTTGTCGTAGAACGTGGGGAGGATGCCGGCGTCGGATTGGAACGCGTAGGGGAGCCAGCGCACGTTGATGCCGGCGCGCACGAAGAGGATGTACCCGCTCGCGATGCCGAGCTGCGTCGTCGCGCCTTCGTCCCACGGAACGATCGTCGCTGCGGGTGCGGGGTCGACGGGAGCGCGACGCAGGCCGCCCTTGGTGTTCCAAAAGGTCGTCCCCGCCGCGATCTCGACCTCGTCGGTGCCGTCACCGTCGGCGAGCTTCACGCCGCCGCCCGCCGCGCTCCATCGCTCCACTTGTGTGCCCGCGTCGGCGAGCTTGCTGGCCCACACGATCCACGATCCATCCGAGCTCACGGCCACGTCGCCCGGCGTCCCGATGCTCGTCGCGAACGTCGTGTCGACGGGAGGCGCGTCGGAGCCGGCGTCCGAAGGTCCGCCGTCAGGCGCGCCGTCCGACGACGCGCCATCCGATGCGGCGCTGTCCGCTGAGGCGCCGTCGTCGAGCGTCGTTCCGTCGGTGCTCGTCGCGCTGTCGTTCCCGGTGGCGCCGTCCGAGCCCGCCCCGTCGGCCGCGTTTGCGTCGACACCAACCGCCGCGTCGTCGTTCGGCGTGACGGTGGCGTCCCCGCTCCCCGCATCGCCGCTCTCGTCGTTCGACTCGGAGCCGCTGCACGCGACGAGCTCGAGGGCGGTCAAGAATCCGACGAAGAGCAACCGTTGCTGCATGCCCGGAGCCTACGCGAATTCCTCGCGTGCACGAACAGGCAGCCCAGTGGCATCATGCGCGCTTTCGAAGGGAGCACCCATGGGTGAGTGGAAGAGCGTCGCGGGAGCCGACAACATCCAGACCTACGAATACTCGTTCGGCCCAGGTCTCGCGCGCACGTTCGCGGTGCTCGGCCCCAAAGGTTGGGTGGTCGTCGGCGCGGCCTGCAACGGAGACGAGTCGCTCTACGCGCCGCTCGAGTCGCGCGGCCCCGTTGCCGCGGTGGTAGCGCCCAACGCGTTTCACACCATGGGCATCCGCTCGTGGCACGAGCGGTTCCCCAAGGCCGAGCTCTTCGCGCCCGAACAATCCGTCGCCCGCGTGCAGAAGAAGGGCGGTGTCACGGGCGTGAAGCCGCTCTCCGCTGCCAAAGACGTGTGTGGTGACGCGCTCGAGCTCATCGACATGCCTCACTACAAGAGCGGGGAGGTGCTCGTGCGCGCGCCGTCGGGGTCCGGCCCCGTCTGGCACGTGACCGACGTGATCTTCAATTGGCCGAGCCTGCCGCCGGGCTTCATCGTCAAGCTCATCTTCAACGTCCTCACCGACAGCGCGCCCGGCTTCAAGCTCGCCGGACCGCCGCGGCTGTTCCAGATGCGAGACGCCCGCGGGGTCTACCGCTGGCTCAAGGAGCTCGCGGCCAAAGCGCCGCCGGCGCGCATCGTCCCGTCCCACGGCGAGGATGTGGTGCTCGACCCGCCGGGCCAGCGGCTGATCGAGCTCCTGACGACCCAGGGCAAGGTCTAGCGCTGACCGCAGTCTCGGCCTGCGTCCGCGAGCTTGCGCCGCACGTGGCCGCGGGCGTCTAGCGTCGATCGATGCGAGCGCATGCCGAGCGAATGCGCTACGCAAGGGCCATGGCAAAGATCACTGGCTTCGGCGGTCTCTTCATCAAGACGCCCGATCGCAAGGGGATGGCGAAGTGGTTCAGCGAGGTCCTCGATTTGCCGACGGAGGAGTGGGGCCGAATGTTCGACGCTCCTCCGGGCGACGGTGGCACCGTCCTCGGCCTCCACGCCGCCGACTCGGACTACTTCGGGCCGAGCCAGCTCCCGTTCATGATCAACCTCCGCGTCGACGACCTCGACGGGATGCTCGCGCTCGTCGAGGCGCGCGGCGTGCGCGTCATCAAGCGCTTCGAGCCCGATCCGTACGGTCGCTTCGCGCACATCGCGGGGCCAGAAGGGATCACCATCGAGCTCTGGCAGCCGCTTTCCTGATCCGTCGGCGAAGCGTCACAAGTCGCTGACGCCCGACGTCGCGGGGCGCGCCCGCGCCGCAGTGACACGCACGAAGCCGCGACCGTCGAATCGATAGCGTCCGCGCGCTGCACAGACCGCCCGCATCGCGTCGAGGTCGAGCTGGGCATCGGGTGACGCGGCCTTCGCCGGCGCCGCTGGGCACGGCGGCTCGCGCGGTGGGCCGATCCACACACTGCCGTCGTCGTCGACCTGGGCGGAAAGCGAAGGCGCACTCGGCGCGCTCGCCTTCTCGTGCACCGCCCACGGGAGTCGGAGGCTGCGTTTGAGCGAGCCGGGGCGAGCGACCCACACCTCGACGACGTCGACGACATGGCGCGACGCCCAAGCCAGTCGTTCGGGCGAGCCCGGATCGCCGGGCACGAGCGGGGCGGTGGCGCCGTCATGACGGGAGAGCACCAGGCCGAAGACCGCGGCGTTGTCGGCGGCTCGCCAAGTCGTGGCGCCCAAGACGGTCCCCGAGAAAATTCGCGCGTTGGCTGCCGGTGCGACGCTCGCATACGGCGGCTCCGGGGATTCGCGCGCATCGCTGGAGAGCAGCGGAGCGCGCGTGAACGCGCGTCCGTTCCACGTGTAGCGACCACGGCTCGCGCACACGGCAGGGAAGACCGCGCGGTCGTACGCGTCGTATTCCGGTGCGTCTTTGCCGATCGGACCGCGCAACGTTGGCAGCACCTTTGCGCAGTTGCTCGCGCTCCCCAAGGTCACGACGCCATCGGCCGTCACTCGCGTGTCGAGCGCAATCAAGTCGCATTGGTCGGCGTCGCACACCATGGGCCGCACCAGCACCGGCTTCGTGAGCACGCGCTCGAGACGCCCGTCGAGGACCCGCCAGACGTCAGCGTGCATCACGACGCGTCCGCCTTCAGCCGCCCGCCGCGCCGCGGGCGGGTAGGGGAGCGTCGCCGCATACTCCACGGCCGGACGCGCCGAGTGGCTGAGCAGAAACGTGGAGCCACCCGCCTCCCACAGCTTCACCGGCGTGCCTCCGATCCCGTCGTAGAGAGCCTCGAGCTCTCGGTCGAACGGGCTTTCGGTCGGCACGCTGGACGGGCTCGCGACCGCGGTCGCGCCGTCGGGTGCCTCCGCACCGGCGCGCGCTTCCGCGGGCGAGGCTGCGTCCTGGCGTGTGGAGGCGGGGGGCGCTGGCGTGGCTGCGGCCGGCGTCGCCAGGCTCGCGGGTGGCGAGGGTCGAACGCAAGCGACGAGCAGTACTGCGGAGAGCAACGCGCCGACGGTCCGCATGGTCGCGAGCGTACGCGAGTCCCTGCGGTCGCGGCAGACTTGCCAGCGCTTCAACCGTCGAAGGGCGCGAGTGACGTCTCGACGAGCTCGAGCACGTCGCGCAGCTCGACGGCCGGTGACGGCGCATAGCCGGCGCTCAGCATCACGCGCAAGCGCTCGCGGAGGGGACGAAGTCTCCCCGGGTTCGCTACCCATCCCGGTCCGCGCCGGCGCGCGGCTTCGAGCACGTGCGCTGCGACGCGCGCTTGAATTTCCTGGTCTGGGTCGACGAGCAAGCGGGCGAGGTCGGACGCGTCGAGGGCGCCGCCCATGCGAGCTCGGTAGCGTAACCAGAGATCGCAGATGCCGCGCCGGACGATCACGCTCGGCTCCTCGGGGAAGCGTTCGAGCGCGTCGCGGACGAGCTCGGATCGATAGGCGTCTTGTCGGGTGGCGGCGAGCCGCACCTCTTCGTCGGTGGCCCAAAGCGCCCGATTCGTGCCCGCGCGCTCGGCGGTTCCGATCACGTTCACCGCGCGCAAGCGAATTGCCGGTTCCGGGTGCGTGAGAAGCGGGGTCGCCGCGTCCCGCGCGGCGGTACCCAACGTGGCTGCCACGCGCTCGGCGCGAAGCTCCTCGATCGCGGGATTGGCGAGGTGCGCGCCGACGCGGTCGATGTCCTCCGCCGAAGGCGCGTGGCGCGCGTGGATCGCGCGGAGCGCGTCGCACGCGGCGAGGTGCGGCCACTCGGTCGAGTCGACGAATGCGCCCTCTCGCTGAAAGCATTCATCGTCGGTCAGCGCGAGGTGCTCGAGCGGCGCGACCGCCGATCGGTCGCCGTCGACGGCGAGATCGCGCGCGGCTTCCCAGCGCTGCTCGGCGGAGCTCGACGCGAGGGCCGCGATGAGCTCGTCGGGCGAGGGCTTCTTCTTGCGGCGAGGCGCCATCGGACCATGGTGCCCGCGCAGGCGTTCACGCACCAGTGTACGCTCCGCGCGTGCGGCTCGTTTTCGCGCTCACGTTGACCGTCCTCGCATCCGCGTGCCAGCCGTCGCGGCCGGCAGCGTCGTCTCTCGAGGCCGCCCCGGCGGCTCCTTCGGCGTCCGCTGCCCCAGCCTCGGTAGGCTCGGCGGCCAACGCGCCGATGTCGCGCGACCTCGGCGGGATGCGGCTCGGCATGAGCCTCGATGAGCTGGCGCGCACGTGCGAATCGACGGGGGCCAAAGCGCTTCCGGCTTCGGCGGATGGGAGCGTCTTGTGCACCATCCCGCCCGTGCCGCTCCAGCTCGGCGACAAGGCCGCGCCCTTCGATGGCGTCATCGTCGGCGCGTCCTGCGGTCCCGATGCCAGCGTCTGCGAGCTCGCGTACGTGGTGTACGGCAAGCTGACGCAGCGGGACGCGCAGATTCACGCACTGCTCGGCGAGCTGCGGCGCCGCTATGGCGCGCCCACCACCATGGAAGGGCACGCCTTCGACGATCCCGCGGCCGCGTGTGCGGCTGGGCGCGCCGTCCACTTCGCGCGCACGTGGTCGTTCGGCCCGAAGCGCGCGCCAGGGCAGGCGATCGGAAGGACGCGCATCGTCTTCGACTGCGAGCCGAGTGAGGGGCCGCGAGAGAACCCGCTCACGATCGTGATCGACGACGAGCGCGGCCTCGGGCGACCGTCATCGGTTCGATGACTCCGGCGATGCCGCGGCGCGCGGCTCACCACGACGCTGACGGAAGGCCGTACACCTGGCTCTTCGTGGTCCCGAAATACACGACGCCATCGAGCGAGCCCACCGCGCTGGTGTCCGCGGGTACTTTGCCGATGCAGTGCCACGAAGTGAGGTCGGTCGTCTCCATCAAGTGGCCGTCAAAGGCCGCGGCGATGAGGTGTCCTTCGGTGACCTGAAACGGCATGATGGGTTCCTTCGAGCCTTGGTAGCGACCGGGCGACTCGAACGAACGGAATCCGAGGTTCGTTCGCTTCTGGCCGTCGAAGGCGAAGAGCTGGCCCGTGCTTCCGAAGACGATGCGCCCAGCGAACACCGAGGGCGTGAGGAACTCGCCGAAGGCCTCCCAGCCGTCCCACGCGCCGCCGTCCCATTTGTAGATGTAGCCGGACACGTCGAAGTACGCGGTGCCGTTGAGCGCGGCGCCGAAGACGAAGCCGCCCAAGAGATCGAAGTACTCGGCGCCGCCGACCGAGCGCGCGAAATCGGGGTAGAGCACCTCGAACGGCCCGCCGTCTTGCGAGCGCCAGATGTGGCCGCCGGAGCGTCCGTTCGCCGCCGCCGACGCGTCGGTGCGCATGAGGGCGCTCCCCGTGACGTAGACGTCGCCGGGTGCGCGCTCGATGGCGTCGATCACGTGAATGCCGGTGGGCGAGATGTCGACTTGGGTCCAGTCGTGGCTCGTCGTGCCCACCGCGAACTCGGGCGCCGAGCTCGAATCGAAGGGCGCGCTGTAGAACGGCTGCGCGGCCGGCGCCCAGAGCTTGCCCCCTACGACCAAGAAGCGCTCGATGTCGTGGGTCCAGAAGGCCGCGGTGGTCTTGGTGATGCCGGTCCCAGTCTCGGTGTACGCGACGGGGTGGTCGGTCCACGCCGCCTTCTTGGGATCGAACGACGTGATGTAGATGGGCCCCGTGTTCGCTTCGAGATCGCCGTACGCGAAATAGAGCGCGCCGCCGAAGCCGCGCACGTCGGAGATCGTCCGGCCGAGGTCGGTGGGTTGAGCGGACGCGTGCGGATGGGTTCCGAGGAGCACCGCCTCGACGTTGCAGCGCGGGTCGGCTGCGTCGGTGACGCTCGTGTCGGGGAGGGGAGAGGTCGCGTCCGACGCGCTCGCGCCGGGCCCCACGTCGCCGTTGCCGTCGCCGCACGCTGCGTAAACCGGAAGCGCCATCGCCGCCGCCGCGCCCGCGGCGAGTGCTCGCTTCGACCTCATGGACTCAACGATAGCGCGCAGGGCCCCGGTCACGCGCCCACGTTCTTGAGGGCTTCTCTTTTCGAAAGGTTGGAGAGCTCGGGGTGCGCTTTCACGTAGCGCTTCACCTCGGCGGCGTTCGTCCACGCGTACGAGCGGAGCGCCCAGCCGATGGCTTTGCGCAGAAAGAACTCCTTGGAGTGAATCGACGGCGCGATGCACGCGTAGAGGAAGGGGAGATCGGTCGCTTCTTTCATGCGCACCTGGCACAGAATCGAGCTCCGCGCTTTCCACATGTGCGCATCACGGCTCCACGCGCGCATGGCCTTCTTCATCGCCTTGGGATCGGATTCGAGGAGATCCGCGAGCCGGTGCGTCGCGAGCGCGTCGACCACGTCCCACCAAGACGAGGTGGTGATCATCTCCTCGTACATCGGGAGCGCGTCCATCGTCTGGAACGGGCGAGCGCGTCGATCCGCGCAGAGCTCCACGGCCGCGTACCACTCCTCGCGGAAGCGGGCGCCGCGGAACACGCCGAGGACCTCCCGCCGCCACGTGTTCGCGTCGGGGAGCTCGAGCTCGCGGAAGACGACTTTGCAGATTGCACGCATCGGCGTGGCCGCGACGCCGTGAAACGGCATCGTCGACTTCATGTACGCCTGCGCCCCCGCGGCGCGCGCCGGATCGCCGGCGGCGCGCAGCTCCTTGCGGAGGCGCGAGAGGAGTCGCGAGTCCTTCATCGTTCGAGGATACCGGGACCCTCCCTCGAGTGCGCCCATCGAACCGCTTGACCGCGTGGCGCACCTTCGCGCTTACTCTCCTGCGTGACCACGAAGCGCGTACCGGGAGGAGTCGTGCACCCGCTCCCCGTCGACCTTCGCGAGGCGCTCCTCGCCAACGCCGACGTGCTCGCGGCGTGGGAGGACATCACGCCCTTGGCGCGCAACGAGTTCATTTGCTGGGTCGAGGACGCCAAGCAAGCGCCCACCCGCGCGCGGCGCATTCGCCGCACCCAAGAGGAGCTCCTCGACGGCATGCGTCGTCCGTGCTGCTGGCCGGGCTGCAAGCACCGGGAACGAAGCGGCCGCTGATCGTGACTCGCACGGGGCTACCCGCTGCGAATCGCGCGCTCACCTTCCGTCCCACACCGCTGTAGCATGGCGCCACGTCGATGCAGTCTCACCGGTCTTGTCTTCTCGTCGGCTCCCTTCTCATCGTGCTCGCGGCCTGTGGCCTGGACGAAAACATCGCGCCCACTCCCGACGGCGTTTCGGGACGAGACGCGAGCGCCGACGCCAGCGTGACGGACGCGTCCGCGGATGCGACCCTCGACGTCGACGCGGGCGTCGTCGACGTCGATGCCGGTGCCGAGGCCGGCGACGCCGCTCTTGCCGCTGACGTGGCGCTCTTGGACGGCGGATTGCTCGTCGATGCGGGCGCGTGCCACACCACGATCACCGCGTACCCGACGATCGCCAGCCCGCACGTGCCGGTCTGCTCCCCCGTGACCTATGGCACCAATCCGCCGACGTCCGGTCCGCACTATCCGATCTGGGCGGCGTATCAGTCGTACGCCACGCCGGTTCCGCGCGGCTTCTACGTCCACGATCTGGAGCACGGCGCGGTGGTGATTCTCTACAACTGCCCGAGCGGCTGCGCGTCGGACGTGGCGGCGCTCCAACAGTTCTTGGATGCGCGCCCTGCCGATCCGCTCTGCTTGCCGCCGGTCAAGTCGCGCATCGTCGTGACACCGGACCCGCTCTCGCCCACGCCCTTCGCGGCGGCGGCGTGGGGGCACACGCTCACCGCCGAATGCCTCGATCTGGCGACGCTCGGCGCGTTCATCGACGCCCACTACGCCAAGGCGCCGGAGAACGAGTGCGCGAACGGGGTCAACGTCACGTCACCCGATGCCGGCTTCGCGCCCGACTGCGGGCTCTGACCTCGCACGCCTCACCGTTCGTTGCGTACTGAAACGGCGAAGCGGTAGCTGAGCCGTCGGCCACGCGGACAGTCGGGAGACCATCGCGCGAGGCGGGCGGTCGGTGCGAGTCTCTGGTTCGATGAGTCGGTTCATTCGGATTGCGGCCATCGGGCTCGGCGCGCTGGTCGCGGCCTGGCTCGTCATGGTCGTGGGGTTCGGCGACGAGGCCACGGTCGAGAACAGCGTCGACATCGACCGGCCGCCGGAGGTGGTGTTCGACTACGCGTCGGACATGCGACACGAGCTCGAGTGGAATCCCGATGTCGAGTCCATGTCCAAGATCACCGACGGGCCGATCGGCGTCGGCACGAAGTTCCAGGCGAAGTGGAAGCAGAGCGAGCCCTTGGTGGTGGAGTGCGTCCGCTTCGAGAGGCCCAATCGATTGACGTTGGACAACGGCGGCTCGATCGAGGCGCGCGTCGACGTCACGCTCACGCCGCGCGGCAACGGGACGCACTTCGTGTCCAGCTTCCGCGCGCGCCCGCACGGCGCCGCGCGGCTCTTCTTTCCGATCTTCGTGACGATGATGCGCAAGTTCGAAGCGGCCAACATGCTCCACCTGAAGAAGGCCGTGGAGGCGCAGCCGCTCGCGCAAACGCCGAGCCCTCGCTGAGCGCGAGCGCTTCAGCATCTCGTGCGCGTCGGATGTATGACCCGCTCGCGCTCCTCGCGCGTCAGTGCGGGGTCGAGAGGTCCCAGGCGTTGCTGAGCGAGAAGGCGACCGAGCCGATGCCGAGCGCCGAAACGCTCGCGCCGACGCCGACGTTGGGCCCGATGCCTTGGATGAACGCCGCGCCGGCCTTCGTCGTGTCGAACGAGAGGTCCACGCCGGCGCCGAGGACGCCCACGCCGATCCCCGCGGACGCCCCGAGTCCCGTCCCGAGGAAGTCCTTCACGTCGTCGATCTCGGGGTAGTACTGGACGCCCGCCGTCAGCGCGTAGCCCGCGTTGGTGCTCGCCGTCGCACCGACGACGCCGAAGACGAACGGCGGATCCTTGAAGTTGGTGACGAGCGTGTATCCACCTTGGGCGCCCACGCCCGAGGCAAGATCGAACACCACCGAGAAGGCGAGATACGAATCTTCGTCCCAGCCCGGCGGCACGAGCCCGAGCTCATTCAGCTTCTTCGCGGCGAGCGCCGGATCGCAAACGATGTGCGGATCCTTGAAGAGCTCCTTCTGGACGATGGCGAACTTGTCGCTGACGGTCTTCACCTTGGTGAGCACGTCGGAGACGTCGTCGAGCTCGTCTTTCTTGTAAGCGTCGAGCTGCGCTTTGACCTTCTCCGCCGTCAGCCCGGCCGCCTTCACCGCCGCCTTCACGTCCGGCACCTTGAGAAACTTGGGGAGCGCGCTCCCGGCCTTGAACGACGCCATGGCTGCCTCGCACGCGGCGGCCTTGGCCGGCGTCGACACCACGCCGGAAGCGACCTTCTTCGCCGCGGCGTAGCGCAGGCGGTGGCAGACACCGACCTCGGTGCCGAGCTTCGAGTGGTCGTGGTGGTACTCGTTGTCCGACGCGGGCGACCAACGGATCGTGTTGCCCTGCTTGTCGTAGACGCGTCCGCGCGCGTGCGGGCACTTCATGCAGACGCCCCACGGCTTGTTGTCGTGGAGGCTCACGAACGACGGCGCGATGCAGACCGGCCCTTTGCCGCTCGTCGCGACGGCCTTCCGCGACTCGACGCGGCTGCAGCCGCCGGAGTCGGCGCCCTCGCCGCGGTTGCGATCGTGGCTGAAGCCCTTGGGGCACGTGAAGCAGGCGTCCTTGTTGGCGTCGTAGAAGGCATCTTTGTCGGCCTTCTTGCAGATGAGGTCGTCACCGGCGAACGAGTCGGTGGCCAAGGTCACCAAGAACGCGGCGCACGCGGAGAGGCAGAGGAAGGTCTTCAAGGTCTTCAAGGTCGTCTTTCCGTGGAGGTTGGCCGTACGACGAAGGAGTCGCAACAGGCCACCGTCTCACGTTCACGACGACCGCGCCACGCCGATCGGCAGCGCAGGGCCTCCGCTTACCGGCCGCTCGTTATCGACGGCGGCGACGGACGCACAGCGCGGCGAGGCCGACGACGAAGGCGCCGCCGAGATCCGGGCAGCGTGGCGTGCCGCTGACCGAGCAGCCGCTGTCGACCTGCGGCTTCGCCGCGCGCTTGGTGCCGGCGTCGGGCTTCTGGCTCGACGTGGGCGGAAGCAGCACGGGCTCATCGGCCGGAAGCGGCGCGGTCGCGCCCGCGTCGTATTCATCGCCGGAAGTCGAGGGCGTGGTCGGCGTCGTCGGAGTGGTGGGCGTGGTCGGCGTGGTCGGTGTGGTGGGCGTCGTCGGAGGCGTCGTCGGCTTGGGCGGCGTCGCGCTCGGCTTCGCGCCATGGATCGCGGGGAGAACGAGATCGTCTGCGATCTCGACGCCGAGCTTCTTGAGGAGCTCCGTCGCGCGCTTGATCGTCGCGGCGAGCAGGTCACCCGCGACGCCGTCGCCCACCAGATCGATCTTCGGCAGCTCGTCGCCGTTCGCGTGGCGCGACGCGAGCGCGTCGATCGCCTGGAAAATGGGCGTCTTCATGAACGCCTCGTCGGACATCTCGAGCAGCGACTCGTCCCACGCTTTGACGAGGTAGGTCTTGGCCGCGCTGAGGACCGCGCGCGTCGCGCCGTCGGAGCGGGTCTCGGCGATGGGCTCGTCCTTGTGGAAGGGGAGGTCGGCCTTCACCTCTTCGATCGCCTTCACCGTCTCGGCTTTGACGACCCACACGGCCTTGTGACCCGCGTCCTTCAGCTTCTGAAGCGAGCTCTTCTCGATGTCGTCGCCGACGAGGACTTCGGCGTGCGGCGGGCTGCCGGTCCACGACTGCACGATGTCGGCGGGATCGGCGCCGGGCGTCCACACCGTGTCGGGGCGCTTCTCGACGAGCGAGGTCGCGTCCTTCGCGTTGACGGCGACCTCGGCCGACGTCTTGGTCTTCAAGAAGTCCGCGTCGGATGGGCGACGGAGGCTGAGCTTGCTCGTCGGCTCGGTCGTCACCGACTCGACGGGGATCGCGCGATCTTCGGGCGACGGCGTCGCGCCCGTCACCTTGTTCTCGATCGCCGTCACCGTGCGCTTCGCGAGCTTGGCGATCGCGAGCGCGACCTCCGCGGGGCCCTTCAAGAGCTTCGACACCTTCGACGCGGGCTCGGTGGGCGCGGTCGTCGAAGGCGCGGCGGGCGTAGTGGTGGTTGTCGTCGTCGGGGTCGTGCTCGTGGCGGGCGGCGCGGTGCTCGTCGACTCGTGCCCCATGAAGTAGCCGGCGACTTGGCTCGCCTTCTCCTTCGTCGCGGCGACCGCGCGCGCGACGAATCCACCTTCCTTCAGCTTGTCGGCGATCTTCTCGGTGGTGGTCGTGAGCTTGTCGCGAAGCGCCGTCACGAGGCCCGCGCCCGGGAGCGCGTTCGTGTGGACCGACGAGGTCGACGATTCGTTGGCCGTCGCCGACGTCGCGTTCATCGCGTGCATGTCGGCTTGGAGGCGCGCTGCGACCTCTTGCGCGGTCGTGCCTTCGGGGACCGACGCGGCGCCGGCGCCGGTCGTGACGTCGATGAGGAGGATCGCGCCCGAGGAGCCCACGACCAAGAACGCGCTCTCTTCGTCGTCGGCGACCGTGGCCGCCGTCTTCACGGTCGTGTCCGGATGGTACGGATAGAACGACCAGAGCTCCTCTTTGCCCTGCACGCGGAGCACCGGATCGCCGACGCCGCGAAGGCTCGTCTCGGGGTGCGCGACCAGCTCCGCGAGCTCGGTCGAAGCCTGCTCGGCCGTGAGCGCGTCGTCGGTCACGTCCTCGTCGGAGCTTGCCGCCGAGCAGCCGAGGGCGCCGACCAAGAGAAGAGCGGAAAGCCAGGGCGTAAGGCTGCGCATGTGCCCTACACGAGCAACTCGCGCGCCAAGGGCCCACAACCGCTAACGACCCGAGAATCGTTGATGAAGTGGAGGGGCGCAACGCGACCGCACGACGCCGTGGCCGTCGCGGTGAGGCGACACGAGCCCAGGCGCGCGAGCGCGATCGTCAGTACCCCGGTCCCCAGTTTTGGGCCGGCGTGCCGTCGCAGTCCCAGATTTGGATCTGTGTTCCGTTGCCCGTATCGGCGTTGGCCACGTCGAGGCACTTGCCGGACAGGCCCTGGATCGTGCCGTCCTCGTTCCACGTCCAACGTTGCGCGACGCCGCCATTGCATCCCCAGAGCTGCACCGGCGTGCCGGAAGCGTCGTTGGCCCACGTCACGTCGAGACATCGTCCACCCGGTCCGCGGATCTCCCCGTCGACGTACGTCCACACTTGCGCGTCCGAGCCGTTGCAATCCCAGAGTTGCACCTTCGCTCCGTCGTGGGTCGCGCCGCCGTTCACGTCGAGGCACTTGCCGCCCAGGCCGTGGAGCAGGCCTTGGAAGCCGCGCGTTCCCGGAGTCGGCGCCGGGCCCGAACCGTACCAGCGCTGAACGCCGGCGACGTCACCGCTGCTCAGCGCGGGGCTGCTCCAGTACGTCGGATCGCAGTAGTTCATGATCGAATCGAGATCGTACGCACCGAGCGTGAGATCACCCGAGTGGCCCGTTGTCTTCATGTTCGCGCCGTCGGGGCAAGTGGGCGGCGCGTCCGGCCGGTCTTGCTCGTGCGCGAAGCCCAGCGCGTGGCCGAATTCATGGATGGTGGCCCCACGAATGCAGCTGTCGCGGTGCGCGGCTTGCCCGCAAAGCGATGCGCCCCACGTCTGATAGATGAAGTTGACGGTGACTCCACCCGCGACGTTCCGGATGCGCGTCCCGAGGTTCTTGGTGTGTGGGCGCTCGTCGGCGATTCGAATCCGCAGCTGACCGTCACCGCAGTCGCGCCATCCGAGAAACTGAACCGGCGCGACGCGGCTCCACGACGATGCGACGCTCGTTCGCACGAGCTCCTTCTCGGCATCGAACCCGGGCGTCTCCCAGCACACCGAGATGCGGACGATGCCGTCGTCGTCCGCGGGCCACTGTGCCGTGCTTTGCGCCCAGAGCGCGGCCTCGTCGACCTCTCCCGCCGCCTCGTCCGAGGTCGCGCAGGCCGACAAGAGGGCCGTCGCCGCGACCGCCGCGGCCCCGCGCCGCCACCACCCCGCTTCGGGATCCATTCGCGAGGCCTAGCACTCAGGGCGCCGAGCGTCGCCGCGCCGCCATCGACGGGTCGAGCCAATTAATGATCGCCCCCGTTTCATGTGCGCGTTGCACTTCACGCGCACGGGCGCGACGTCATCGGCGTGCGGTGAAGGCACGATAGTCGGGCGAATCCGCGAGCTCGGTGAGGAGTCGCTGGAGCGTCGCGCTCGTCTTCTTGATGCTGTCGACCGTCACGCGTTCGGTCGTCGTGTGTTGATCGCGGACGTCGGCCCCGAACGACACGAACACGGTGCCCGGCAGCTTGCCGGAGAAGGGGCCGGGCTCGATCCCTCCCGAAGACACGCGCACCCCGGCGAAGCGTCCCGCGCTCGCCTCGAGCGCGAGCTTGACGAGCCAATGATCGGGCGTGGTCCTCCATCCCGAGAACTCGCTGATCACTTGGCTCGACGGGGTGGCTCCGCTTTGCGACCACACCGCGCCGAGCTCGCTCGCGATGCCGTCGCGCGTCGTGCGAACGAGCGCCGGCTCGTAGCCGCGCGTGAAGAAACCGAGCAGCAGCTGCTTCTGACCGGCCGGCCCGTTCGCCAAGCTGAGCGCGCCCCAGTTCGAGGAGAGCTTCACGCCGTTCGGATACGCGTCGTCGCGCTCGAGCACGCCGTCGAGCGGCTTCCCGTCGCGACGATGGAGAAGCGTCGTCATGGCCTCGGCCACGGGACCCGCGAGCGCGCCCGACGCGCTCGGATCGACGCTCGCGTCCGACGCGAACGTGAGCGTCGGCGAAGCCTCGTCGGCGTAGGCCGGCAGCACTTCGGTGCGCAGCGTCGCTTCGAGCGCGGCGGCGACGGAGGCGACGTTCGTCGAAGCGGGGAGGGCGAGCCCGGCCGTGAACGACGTCTGAATCGAGCCGTATTTGCCGCGGCCGCCGCTGCTCGCGCTGACGAGCAGCGTGCCGGGTGCGAGCTCGGAGACGCGCCGCAAAAGAAGCGCGAACGCGTTGATCGCGCCGAGCCGTGGCTTCGCGATGTCGTGACCCGAGTGGCCGCCCCGCAGCCCGTCGAGCGCCAGCTTGATGCCCACCATCGCGGCCGCGGGCACGGCGGCGAAGTCGCCCGAGACGTTCTCCGCCGAGCCGCCTTGGCTGGTGATCGTCACCTTGTCCGGATCGGGCGAGTCGAGGTTGATGAACACCTTGGCGCGGATCTCCGGCCCGAACTTGATGGCCCCGTCCATCGAGGTCTCTTCCTGGACCGTGAACACGAGCTCGAGCGGCGGATGCTCGAGCGTGTCGTCGGTGAGGTAGCGCAGGGCCATCGCGACGCCGATGCCGTTGTCGGCGCCGAGCGTGGTCGTCTGGTCCTTGGAGTGGAGCGTTCCGTCGGCGTCGCGCACGACTTGGATCGGGTTCTGACGGAAGTAGGCCTTGATCTCGTCGGTGGTCGCGCCGGCGGGCAGGACGCCGCTCTTCACCGCGAGCACCATGTCGAGGTGCGCTTGGATCGCGACGGGCGCGTACTCGCCGCCGCGGAATCGGCCGGTGGCGGGGAGGCGAATGAGCACGTTGTGCATCGCGTCGCGCTCGAGCTCTACGCCCGGCGCGTCGTGCCAGACCTGCGTCTTCGCGTCCCGCCACTTTCGCTCGAGGTAATCGGCGATCCCTTGCTCCTCCTTGGAGGCGCGGAAAATCGGGACGAGCTCGGAGACGAAGGTTTCCACGACGGCGTCGCTCGAGTCGGCGACCGCGAGCGCGTCGTGGCTGTCGGCCTCGGGGCCGGCGCTGCCAGCGCATGCGATCGCACCGAACGCGACGAGCGTGAGGAGAAGGGGCTTGGTCATGCGGCCCGCCGGTGCACGCCGCGTGCCGGCACGAAGCTGGGGAAATTCCCGCGTGGGCGCGATCGGGCGCCGCGGTCCGAGCCCGCTCGACCTGGCGGCCTATCCACCATGTGTTCGGCGCGCATGATCGCCCCGTCGACCGCGCGCCGTAGGATCGAAGGCCGGCTCGCGGCGCGTCGCTCTCATCACGAGCTCGTGGTTCACGCACGTGGACAGTGCGCTACCCCGTCGCGTGAGCCGCGGCCGCGCGTCGCTCCTATTGGCGACGACGTCGGCGGCGCGCGCGGGCGCGAGCTGCGCGGCGTTGTGGGCGTACGGATGTCCGACGATCGAAGAGAACCTCTGTCCGGTCGACGCGGGAAAGGGCGACGGTCCGATGTCGTTGGCTACGTAGCTCGACACGACGATCGCTCCACCCGACGCGTCGGTGATGCCGAAATCGGTGCCGTTCGTGATCGAGGTCGCGGTCGCGTTGCGGACGCGCACGAGCATCGACTGGAGCTCCAGCGCGCGCGGGCCGCCGGCGGCGATGTCGCGGACGGTGACGTCGAGCGGTCGCGGCCGCGCGGCGCGTCCCTTGGGGGTGATGCCGCCGTCGGCGATCTTGATCTCGTCGAGCCCGAAGAAAGTGGAGTACGTGCCGGTGACGGTGACCGTGTCGCCTGCGCTCACCGAGACGTCGGCGGCGTCGACGAACACGTAGACCGCGGCCCACGACGTCGCCTTCGGATCTTGCAGAAAGAAGCCGTGCGTCTTTCCAGCAGTCTTCAGATCGGTGACGACTCCGCTCACCGTCACGACGTCGCCATAGGCCGCGTGCGTCGGCGATTCCGGGTCGCGCACGCTCGCGATGGTCTGCTCGGCGCGTTCGACTGGGGAGGAGACGGCACCGTCGCCCGTCCCGCCGTCTCCTGCGGATACGGGCATGGTCGCCACCGCGCATCCGGTGAGGAAGGCGCTCGCGGCGAGGGCAATCAACGAGCAAAGTGGCGTAGGGGAAGCGGGGCGCATCGCGGCTCTCGGAGGGAGGAGCCGCGGCTTCGACCGCGGTCGCAAGAAATCGTCAACGTGGATCGCGGGCGGGCGCGGCCGCGCGCGCCCTCGAGCTCCGCGATCCGAGGCCCCGGCGCGATGGCTCAGGAGCGCGGATTGTGCTGTTCGTCAGGCCGCGCGTAGGGTCACATCCGAGCCATGCTCCCGATCGTTCGTCGTCGGTTCTTCTTTCACGGCGTCGTGCTCATTCTCGCGGGCCTCCTGACGGGGCTCGCCGTGAACGTGCTCCCGAATCCGCGCATGGGCCTCTCGGCGCACCTCGAAGGCGTGCTCAACGGCTTCTTCCTGATCATGCTCGGGCTCATCTGGGGCGAGCTTCGCCTCTCCGAGCGCGCGGCGCGTGCGGCGCGCGGACTCGCCCTCTACGCGACCTACGCGAACTGGATCGCCACCTTGCTCTCGGCGGTGTTCGGCACGAGCAAGATGACGCCGATCGCCGGCGCTGGTCACGTCGGCGCGGCTTGGCAAGAAGGCCTCGTCGCGCTCCTCCTCGTGACGCTCGCCCTCTCGATCATCGGCTGCTGCGCCATCGTCCTGCGCGGCCTCGCCGGATCGGGAGGATCGGGAGCCGGAGCCGAGCCGCAGCAGCCGTAGTTCATCGAGCTCCCGCGCGGCTGGGCACGCCGCCAAAGAGAAAGGGGCCGCTCGACTCGTGAAGCCGCTGCCGGCTTCGTCGTGTCGCGCGACCCCTTCGGGCCTAGTCCGACCTTCGGGAGGCTGTGGGGTGTCCCAAAATCAAATCAGGGACACCCCCCGAGCGGAGCGAGATTACTTCTTGCCGGCGGCCTCGGCCGCGAGCTTCTCGCGGTACTTCTTGGCCATCTCTTCCTGCTCTTGCTTCGGCACGATGGCGTAGCGCGAGAACTCCATCGTGTACTGGCCCTTGCCCTGCGTCGCCGAGCGAAGGTCGGTCGAGTAACCGAACATCGTGTTGAGCGGGACTTCGGCGCGGATGGTCACGCTGTCACCCGCGATGGTCTCGAGGATGACGCCGCGGCGCTGGTTGATCTGACCGACGACGGAGCCCTGGAACTCCGGCGGCGCGTCGACTTCGACCTTCATGATCGGCTCGAGGATGGTCGGGCCGGCCTTGGCGTACGCCTCGCGGAAGCCCATGAGCGCCGCGGTCTTGAACGCCATTTCGGACGAGTCGACCGCGTGCGCCGCGCCGTCGTTGATGCCGGCGCGGACGCCGACGACGGGGAAGCCGATGAGCGTGCCCTTCTTGATGCCTTCGCGGAAGCCCTTGTCGCACGACGGGATGAACTCGCGCGGAATCGCACCGCCCGTGATCTCGTCGACGAACTCGTAGGCCTCGACCGCGTCGGCCGGGAGCGGCTCGATGTAGCCGCCGATCTTGGCGTACTGACCGGAGCCGCCGGTCTGCTTCTTGTGCGTGTAGTTGATCTCGGCGCGACGCGTGATCGACTCGCGGTAAGCGACCTGCGGCTTACCGGCGATGACCTCGCAGTTGTACTCGCGCTTCATGCGCTCGATGTAGATGTCGAGGTGGAGCTCGCCCATCCCGCTGATGATCGTCTGCTGCGACTCCTCGTCCTGGTGGACGCGGAAGGTCGGGTCTTCCTTCGTGAAGCGGTTGAGCGCCTTCGAGAAGTTGGCCTCGGCCGAGCGATCCTTGGGCGCGACGGCGAGCGAGATGACGGCCGCCGGGACGTGCATCGACGTGAGCGTGACGTTGACCTTACCGTCGGTGAAGGTTTCGCCCGAGCTCGCCTCGACGCCGTAGAAGGCGACGATGTCGCCGGCCTCGGCGCTCTCGATCTCTTCGCGGTCGTCCGAGTGCATGCGGAACATGCGCGGGACGCGGACCTTACGCATCTCGTTCGACGTGTTGTAGATCGTGTCGCCCGAGCGCACGGTGCCCGAGTAGACGCGGAAGTACGTGAGCTGCCCGTACTTGTCCTGCTGGAGCTTGAACGCGAGGCCGATGAACGGCTTCGTCGGGTCGGACTCGATGACGACCTTCTCCTCGCCCTTGGCCTGGTCGTGACCTTCGTTCACGACTTCCTTGGGGTTGGGGAGGTAGTGGACGACGCCGTCGAGGAGGAGCTGGACGCCCTTGTTCTTGATGGCCGACCCGCACATGACGGGCGTCATCTTGAGCGCGAGGGTGGCGCGGCGGATGGCGGCGCGGAGCTCCTCGACCGAGATGGGCTCCTCGTTGATGAACTTCTCCGCGAGCTGGTCGTCGACGTCGGCGACCTCCTGGATGATGCGCTCGCGCGCGGCCTTGGTGGCCTCGGCGTACTCGGCCGGCGGATCCTCGACGCGGATCTTCTCGCCGTCGTTGCCGTCGAAGTAGTAGGCCTTGCCGATGATCGGGTCGATGATGCCCTTGAACTCGTGCTCGGCGCCCATCGGGAGCTGGATCGTCACCGAGTGGTGGCCGAGCTTCTCCTTGAGCATCGCCGAGACGCGCTCGTAGTTCGCGCCCGGGTTGTCCATCTTGTTGACGAACGCGATGCGCGGGACGTGGTAGCGCTTCATCTGCTTGTCGACCGTGATCGACTGGCTCTGAACACCCTTGCCCGAGTCGAGGACGAGGATCGCACCGTCGAGGACGCGGAGCGCGCGCTCGACTTCGATGGTGAAGTCGACGTGGCCGGGCGTGTCGATGATGTTGACGTTGTGGGGCTCGAGCTGGTCCTGCGAGCCATCCCACACGCAGTACGTCGCGGCGGACTGGATCGTGATGCCCTTCTCGCGCTCGAGATCCATCGAGTCCATCTTGGCGCCGACGCCGTCCTTGCCGCGCACCTCGTGGATCTTGTGAATCCGGCCCGTATAGAAGAGCACGCGTTCGGTGAGCGTGGTCTTGCCCGAGTCGATGTGAGCGGAAATACCGATGTTGCGGATGCGTTCTAGGGGGATGCGAGCGGCCACGGGGTCTCTCTCTTCGCGAAGGGATTCAGGACGGGTTCTTGCGCTTCACGTGGGGCAGGCCCTGGTTGCGACGGCGGCCGGAATCTGGCGTCCCAGGCTCGACTTCGCGGTGATGGCTTGCTCGACGTTCAGTGCGCGCGGTCCTCTACCTGCGCAACGGGGAGCGCGCAACACGTCATCGTCGTTGGGGCCTGGATAGGGGGGCGGGCCGTGGGCGAGCGCCGGGGCGCCTTGTGAGGGGGGGCCGGCTCGTTTGCGCCTGAAATGCCCTAAAAGACGCGGTTTCGCGGGCATTGGGCGAGCGGGCGACGGGGGAGCGGGCCGGCCGGTTTGGAGCGGGCTCGGATCGGGGGATTTCTCCCCGGGTCCCGGCTTCGCTCCTTTTCTTCCTCGGCCGGCCAGGTTCGGGCGTTCGAGCCATGGTGCGGGCTTGGCGCCGGCGGCGGGGCGTGGTGCGGGATGGGCGTCCTGGCGGACGGCCTCGCTCTAGAGCTACGGTCGGCCATGCGTCGCGCGCTCCCTTTGCTCTTCGTCGTCGCTGCCTGCGGCTCGCCGGCGGAGCCGGCGCAGGCTCCACGCGGGGCGCCGCCGTCGGGTGGTCCTCCGGGCCGCGCCGTCGAGACGAATCCGCTCGAAGCCTTTTGTGGTGGGAGCGCGACGCAGCGCTGCCCGACGCTGGCCGAGCACCTCGCCGAGCTCCGCGCGAAGGACTGTCCGGACGTCGCCACGAGCCACAACAAGTTCGTGACGCGGCCGTGCGGCGCGTTCACCCGCGTCGACACCGATTACGGCATCGTCGGTTACTCGCGCTGGTTCGACGGCGCGGGGAAGCTCGTGGCCGCGGCCGCGCACGTCTACGAGCACCGGACCGAGGCCGTTTATGGGCCGGTGCCTTCGTGCGCGGCGGCGGCGGGCTCGCCGGTGTGCGAGGCATCGAGCCCTTGACGGACGGGGCGCGCGCTCGCTGAGGGCCGCGCCGATCGCGCGCGGTGCGTCAGGTCGGCTTTTCGGCGGCGGCGAGCGCCGCGATGTCGGCGACCTCGAGCACGTGCTTGGGGGCGCCGGAGGTGACGCAGCGGATCATCGCTCGGCCGACCTCGTTCAGCGTGAGCGCCGGGAAGAAGAGCTTCATCACCGGGAGGAGCGGCAGCATCATGCGGTATGCGCGCTTCAGGTTCTTTTGCCCGGGCACCGGCTTCATGAGGCCCGGGCGGAAGTTGTAGACTGCACGGAAGCCGAGGCGCATGAGCGCGTTCTCGGCTTTGCCTTTGACGCGCGCCCACATGACCTTGCCCTGCTCGCTGCCGTCGGTGTGCGCGCCGGAGATGTGCACGAGCACCATGCTCGGATTGAGCTTGGCGAGGGTCGTGGCGAAGGCGAGGGGCGTGTCGTACGTCGCGACGGTGTAGTCCGCCTCGCTCATGCCCACCGAGCTGACGCCGGCGCAGTAGAAGCACGCGTCGTACCCGGCGAGGCGTGATTCTGCAGCGCCGAGATCGCGAAAGTCGGCGACGAGGCACTCTTCGAGCTTGGGATGGGAGTGGCCGCTCGGCTTTCGGGAAACGGAGAGCACCGCTTCGACGGCGGGGTTGGCGAGGCACTCGAGGAGCACGCCCTCGCCGACCATTCCCGTCGCCCCGGTGACGATGACTTTCATGCGCGCGATCATTGGTCGGGCGCGAGCCCCGGACAAGGGTGGCGTGTCCGTTTGGGTGATCAGGTCGTGGTGGCGTCGCGGTCTTGGCGGGCGACGTGCCAATCGATGTCGAAGCGCGCCTCCGTCGACGTCATCAGCGCGAGCCGCGCGTTGACGGCTTTGGCGCGCGAGAGCTTTCCGGCGGCGACGAGGCCGCCCGCGATCCCGAGGAGGTTCGGTCGTGCGTAGAGATCGGGCGGATGGGTCAGCGTGACCTCGACCGAGGACGCGCTGGTCTCGCGCATCGCGATGTCCGTCCCACGGTGGAAGGTGCCCCAGCGCTTCTCTACGCCGGCGAGGAGGCGGTTCGGGCTCAACACCGAGAGGAGCGCGCGGTAGAGCGCGGAGCCGAAGAGCGCCGTTTGGGCGTGCTCGGACCAGATGCGAAAGCGGGCTTCGTCGAACTCGTAGCGATCGAAGATCGCGAGGAACACGCAGAGCGCGGGGACAGAAGGCGTCCACGAGCTCATGAGCCGCGGCGTGAGGATCAGATCCGCGACGGGTGGCGGCAGCTCGTGGGCCACGTCGTCGAGCGGACGGGTGTCGAGCGCGGCGCGGTAGAGCGACGCTTTGATCTGCGCGTCGGGGTACGAGTCGACGCCGTCCGGGAGTTTCCGGAGGTACTCGTCCAGGCGAGGGAACCGCGACGCGAAGCTGCCCACGTTCGAAGTCTACACGCTACGCGGGTGCCGCCGACGAGACGGCGTAGGATGAGCCGCCATGGGGTTCAACGTAGGCGGGATCTACGTGCGCGCGTCGAAGGGCATCGATCAAGGGACGGTCGAGCGCGCGATCGAGGCGCATTGGACCGCGTGCGGCGCGCGTCGCTCGACGGGCGAGCTCCTCGCACGCAAGCCGCTCGCGCTCGCGGAGACGGGCGCGCTCTCGTTTGCGATCTTTCCGCCGAAGGCCGACGACACGGGGGCCGCCCAGTGGATCGCCGTCGCCGACAGCGAGCGCTACCGCGCCGACCCGGAGCTCGCCGCCTCGCTGGCCAAGGTGCTCGAGACCGAGGTGTGGCTCTATCAGGTGACCGATGCGGCCGACGACGCGTTCGCGCGACGCTTTGGGCGAGCGCCGAAGGTCGTGCGCAAGGCGGCGGAGGTCGAGAAGCTCGTCCTGTCGATGCCGCATCCGCATTTCTACTTCGACGATCTCGCCAAGCAGTCGGCGGCCAAGCGGAAGGGCATCGCGATCCTCGGCTTCGAGTCCGTGCCGCATCGCGCCAAGGCCGAGTACAGCGGGCCGTCGGCCAAGGAGCTCGCGGCGCAGCGCGCGGGCGCCGAGGCGCGCGCGCGGTTCGCGCCGGCGTTCGCGAAGCGCGACGTCAAAGCGCTACGCGCGCTCGGCTCACGAGACGCGCTCCAAGGTCCGGTGCTCGACGCGGTGCAATCGCTCGACGTGAGCGACGAGAGAAGCGCGCGCTTCGTATGCGCGCTGGCGGCGGACTTCATGAGCCGGCCGTATTCGAAGTCGTTCTGGACGTTCCTCGAGGCGGCGGCGCGGCTCGGTGACGAGCGGGTGATCAAGACCGCGCTCGCGCGCATCGAAGACGAGACCGAGGCCGGTGGGGGCGAGCGGCACGCGCTCGCGCTCGTGGAGCGCGGTGACCATGCGGGGGCGTTCCTCTTCTTGGAGGCGATGACGCGTGCGCCGGTGACGACCACGACGACGTGGAACAACGCGGTGCACCTCTTGGCGTCGCTTCCCAAGGTGCGCTTGCCGGAGGCGCGCATCGAGGCGCTCTTGCGCGGTGCGCGGAAGACCGGGCCGGGCAACCCGGCGGTGCTGCACAACCTGGCGTGCGCATACGTGTCGCGAAGGCGGTTGGGCGAGGCGCTCGAGTGCGTGCAGGATGCAGTGAAATTTGGCTACGAGGGCGCGCTGCGGATGCGCGATGACGCTGACCTGGCGCCGCTCCGGAAGGACGCGCGCTTCGCGGCGGCGTTCGCGGTGAAGACGCCGACGACGCCCGCGCATTTGGTGATCACGCGCAAGGTGAGCGACGAGAAGGGTGCGGTGCGCCTCGTGGCCCCGGCGATCGGCGTGCATCTCTACTTCGACAGCGGCCGCGCGGCGCCGGCGATCGGCGCGCTCGTGGGGAAGCTCGCGGAGCAGTTTCCGAAGATGTTCGCGTTTTGCGCGCCGCAAGATGGTCTCGATCCGCGCGCGGTGGCGAAGGGGCGGGTCGCGCGCGACATCTCCGCGCTCACCAAGAACAAGCCGACCTACGGCTTCGAGCTTCACTACGATCGTGAGGGAGCGCATGCGTGCGACGAGCGCCTCATCGTCGACCTCGACAAACGGAGGGGAGGGGAGCTCTCGCTCTACTTGCCGCTCGGGTTGGCGGACGACCCGGATGCGTTGTGCGAGCGCGTGCTCGAGTACGCGCGGTCGCTCCCGTTCGCGTCGGGTAGCGCTGGCTACGCGCTCAGCACGTACTATCGAGGCACGCGCGTCGCCGCGAAGGCGGCCGGCGTCGCGGCCGGCGAGCTGCGCCGGCTGATGCCCGAGTACCTCGGCCTCACGATGTCACAACTCGCGCTCGGCTACCCGGTGCAGCCAGAGGTCGTGACCACGGGGTGGCTCACGTTCCTCGGGCCGGCGGTCACGAAGAAGCTCGGCCCGACGTTCGCCAAGTCGATCGCACCCGCCACGGTCATCGATCTCGGGGGCGGGCGCTGGGCCGTCCGCTCCTCACGCGCCCCCGCATTGGGCGCGCGCGGTGATCTCGGCGCGCTCGGCTCGCTGCCCACCGTGACGAGAGAGCTCACCCGTCGGCTCCCCGCACCCAAGCCCGACGAATACCGATTCGTGAGCTTCGCGCTCCCGCGCCAAGAGTCCCTCGCGCGCCTCGTTCCCTAGGGTGGGCTCGGCGGCCGCCTGTCCCCGGCCACCCCAATTCCGTCCGCGGCCACCCCCACCCCGCGAAAAATCGATCTGTGTCATGCCGAAGACCCATTTTTCGCGGGGTGGGGGCGGTTCGGTTGGCGGGGAGTTTTGGCGCGGGGCGTGCATTCGACCCCGCATGCGACCGCTCATTTTTTCGTTCAAGCGATTCGTGCTCATGGCTGGACGCCTCGCGAGGAAGCTCGCCGAGGTCGCGGGGCTGACGCCGGCTCGGCTCGACCTCCTCCTTAGGCTCCGCGCGCGCCCCGCTTGGCAGAGCGAGCTCGTGGTCGACATGTGTGTTCATCCGTCCGTGACGTCGCGGATGCTGAAGGCGCTCGAGGCGCTCGGCCTCGTCCGACGCTTCAAGGACGAACGCGACCGCCGCCAGCGCATCGTATGGCTCACGGACCGCGCGCTCGTCGCGCTCTCGGATCTATGGGAAGCCGAATTCCCCGATCTGCCCGAGCTCGAAATCCAATCGAGCGCCGAGCGCGAGATCGCTCTTCATTGGAATGCGCGTGCCCAGCGCGAGGGATTCTCGCTCGCGCCCTTCGACGCGGACAACGATCGCGAGTCGTTCCTCCACCAGATGCACGCCATCGTCCGCTGCACCGACCATCGCTCCTGGCTGCCGGGCGATCGCGATCCACCGCACGCGCGCATCTCGGTCTTCACCGATCCTCGCGGCACCCACTGAGCCCTGCCGCGACGCCCGTAGTCGACGAGTCTCCGGAGGTATTCGTCGAGCCGCAGGAACCGCGACGCGAACGGCCCGTCGCCACCAGGCTACCGTTGGCGGCCGCCACGCGACGACGAGACCGGCGCGGCCGGAACCTAGGCTTTTACGGCGCTCGCGCGGAGGCTCACCACCGCGACTCCACCCTTGGTGCGCGCGGCGACGCGGAGCGAGTCATCGCCGTCGGGGGTCCAGGTGACCGCGTGCCCGTCACCGCTGACGGTGCCGTCCGCCTCCCATCGAACGCCCGCGCCCTCGGCGCCGACGAGCGTCGCGAAGATGGTGTCGCCGTCGCGCCGCGCCTCGATGCGAATGTCGGGCGGCGCGGAGAGCGGAAGGTCGTTGCTCCTGCCAGCGCGGCGAGGCGATGTCTCACGCCATTGATCGATGAGCTTCAGCCTTCGCACGTCGAGGACCGCGTCGGGGCCCGCGTCGAGACCGGCGTCGGGAGGCGGCGGATCGACGACGGTCACGTCACGCCCCGCGTCGACGGGGACGGGATCGACGACTGTGCCGTCGCGCCCGCCATCTCTGAACGACGCGTCCGGCGGCAACGGATCGACCACGCTCGCGTCGCTGGGCAGAGGGTCGACGGTCGTGCCGCACGCCGGGCCGGCCGCCAGCGCGACGCCCGCCGTCGCCGCGACGACGCGGGCGATGCGACGCGCCCCCGGCCCGAGTCGGAACGCGGGCGCCATCTCGGCGCGGCGCCGGAACCGATCCATCGCCTCGTACATCCCATCGAGCTCGCGCTGGAAGACGGCGTCCTTCGCGCTGATCGCGAGACCCAAGAGGGCGGTCTTTCGTTCGACCGCGTCCTTGTCCGCAAGATCGGCGTCGCGCGCGAGCGCGATGGCCATCTCCAAGTGACTCGCGGTGTCGGTGCTGATGCGCGTCACGAGATCGTTCGCGCGCCGGATGAGCGCCGCGCGCTCGCCGCGCGGATCGTCGTAGAAGTGCTCGAGCACCTTGAGCGTGTATCCGACGCCCATCGTCCGATTCGCCACTCCGTCGGCGCGGAAGTTTCGCTCACGGAACGCCGCCGCCGAGATGCGGAAGAGGAGCTCGGTGCGATCGTCGCCGATGCGGTAGTCGTAACCGAGGTAGCTCCCGCCGAGGTTCCCGCGTGACGCGAGATCGAGCATGAGCGGCGTTCCGTAGTAGGGCTCGGCCCGGCAGAAGTTCACCGGGTTCCTCGCGTGGCGACGGATGAACGCGACGTTCGTCTCGATGTCCTCGATGTGCGCGTCCGGCTCGAAGACGAGGAGGTTGTAGCAAGTGAAGATGCCAGCGTTGCGGCACGACGCGAGCGCCTGATCGAGCGCGAGATGCTGCTTCCCGCGCGCGAGGTGCTTCGCGCCGTTCTCGGACGCGTTCTCTACGCCGACGTAGAGCCGAATGACGCCGAGGGCGGCGAGCTCGTGGGCGAGCTCCGGCGTCACGGTCTCGGGTCGACACTTGCCGACGATGGCGACCTTTCCGATGCCGCGCTCGTCGAGCCGCGCTCGGATGGCGCGGAGACGCGCGAGCGTGTCCGCGGGGCGTGGCAAGAGAAGGTTGTCGTCGTGGAAACAGAAGATGCACGGCTCTCCGGCGCGCTCTTGAAGGTCGGCCATCTCGTCGGCGATGTGCTCGGGGCTCCGGAGTCGGAACGTCTTGCCACCCCCGTGCGCGCGCGCCTCGCGGAAGTAGGTCGTGATCGAGCAGTAGGTGCACTTCCCCCAGCAGCCGCGGCTCCCCATGATCGGCACGAAGGGCACACCGACATGTCTCGTGTGGGCGCGATACCGGTAGGGCAAGGGGAACGCGTCGAGATCTTCCGCGAGTGGCCGTGGCGTGGTGGTCCCCACCGTGCCGGCGGCGTCGCGGAGCGCGAGGCCCGCGACCGACGTGACCGGGCGCGCGCTCGCGAGCGCGTCGAGAAGCTCCGCGAACGTCTCCTCGCCGTCGTAGAGCACGACCGTGTCGACGCCGTTCTCGGGTCGCAGGAGATCTCGGTATGCGAGGGTCGCGAACTGGCCGCCCGCCGTGAGGTGCGCACGCACGCCGAGGGTGCGCAGGCGCCGGGCGAGCGACTGGAACTCATAAGCCCGATGTTGAAACTGCATGCTCAGGCCGACGACGTCGGGCGCGAGCTTCGCGATCTCCTGCGCGATGCGCGGCGCTTCGTCGGGCTCGTTGAACGGCAGGATGCGGACCTCGTGCCCGCGTGCGATGGCGACGGCCGCGATCGCGCCCACGCCGAGGTTTTCTTCGAAGTCGGCTCCCACGAGGATGATTCGCATCGCACGCCTCCGTCGGTTCGGCGGCACGTTCGCAAGAACCGCGCCCGTGCCCATTTCGCCGTAACGACTGGCCCGCGAATCGGGAGGGAGGCGCAGCTCCTGCGTGCCGCCGCACGAGGTGCTCTGCCGTGATCGTGGGGCCTCGGCAGCAAGCCACGACTCCACACGGAGCCGCGCCGCGGAAGGGGCTTGGGTCGAGCCGCGTTGCCCCGTAGGATCGACGCGTGCGCGACGCCTATTGTCACTCGTGTGGAACCGCGTTTCCGCCGCCCCTCGCGTATCCGCGCACCTGCGGACAATGCAAGACGCAGATCTGGGCGAACCCGATCCCCGTCTCCGTCGTGCTCGTTCCGATCACCGCGGGTGAGCGAACGGGCCTCCTCGTGGTCCGCCGCGGCATCCCGCCGGGCGAGGGGAAGCTCGCGCTCGTGGGCGGGTTCCTCGAAGAGCACGAGACGTGGGCCCAGGGCGGCGCGCGCGAGGTGCGCGAAGAGACCGGCGTCATCGTCGCGCCCGAGCGCCTCGTTCCTCTGTGGTTCACGTCCACCGAGCCTCGCCCGAACCGCGTGCTCCTCTTCTCCGTCGCCGACGCCCAAGCCGCGGACGCGCTCCCGCCGTTCGAGGTGAATCACGAGACGCCGGAGCGCGGCGCGGTCTTCGGCCCCGACGGTCTCGACGCCGTCTTCGGCTTTCCGCTCCACGTCGAAGCGGCGCGCCGGTTCTTCGCCTCGCGCGGCACGACCGGCCCGCACGACTTCCGCTCGCTCTGAGCGCGCGCTATTTCGCGCCGCGCCGGAACACCGTGCCGTAGCACTCGATGATCGACGAATCGAGCTGGACCTCGCGGTCGGTCTCGACGGCGCGGATCCAGAGCCGCCAGCCGGCGGCCGTCGCGGCGTCGGCGCGGTGCAGCGAGAGGCCGTCGGTGCGCACGATCGACGCGGCGGGCTGCGCCACGCACGGCGGCGCGAGCGCGCGAATCATGGCGTCGAGCCCGTCGAAGTTGGGAATGAGCTCGGGCAGGGTCAACGTGAGCGGCGTGTTCGCGAACACCGTCGCGCAGTGCTCCGACGATTGATACGCGAGGTACCGCGGCGAAGGCGCGTCGGTCGCGAGCCGCGCCTTCATGTCGTGAAGCAGATTGTGCCCGAGCGCTTCCACCGCCGGCCCGCGCGCCACGATGCTCCCGTCGACGTGCCAGTGCTCGCTGTCGACGGGCAAGTCGCCCGGCTCGAAGTACTGAATCTTCGAGTCGACGTACACGTAGCGCCGATCGCCCACGACGAGACCTTTCATCTCTTCGAGCACGCGGCGCGTCAGCGGCCCCGCCACCGCGATCGCCTCGTCGATCGGACACCAGCAGAAGGTGACGCCGTCGGCGCGGACCTCCTCTTGGGTCGGAACCGGCAAGCGGCGCTCGACGGTGTAGAGGTTGGGGAAGTGGGCCTCGAAGTCGGCGATCGGTCGCGAGCCGTCGACTGGGTAGGCGTCGAGCGTGGTCGCGCGCATCTCCCGCACGACGACCGGCGCGGGTCCGCCCGCCGCGCGCGGCGCGCGCTTGCGCGTCGAGCCGTGATAGGCGCCCTCGCCGGTGAACGGCGCGATGTCCTGCGTCGCCTGGGAGTGCTCTTGCTTGAGGTAGGTGAGGTTCATACGAACTCGAACATGGCTTGGAAGTATTGGAGCTTCGCCCGGGGATCTTGCGAGAGCCGGATGACCTCCGGCACGCGATCGAGGAGGTACTGCGACGCGTCGCCGGTCGGCTTCGAGGCCAGGTACCGCTCGGGGAGCCCGTACGACGCGTTGTAGGCGACGTTGGAGATCGCCCGGCCGGTCTCACGATCGACGATCGGCGGCAGCGGCGCCCAGTCGTGCTCGATGAAGAAGCTCTCCGCGCCCCACCGGCGCCGGAAGCCGAGCTTCTCCATGCGCGGCAGCCACGGCGGATCTCCGATTTGCCAAAGACCCTGGCCACACAAGAGGTGCTGCGAGTGCTCGGGCGCGCGCCCGTGCTTCTCCAGGTGATCGCGCGCGTACTTCTCCACGATCTTCTCGAGGAAGAAGTTGGCGAGCTTGTGCCCGCGCTCCTCCTTGGAGACCACGAAGTTCGCGATGTGGTGGTAGCCCTTCGGCTTGAAGCGAGCGATGTCCGGGAAGGCGAAGCGGTCGAACCACTTGTGCGCCGGATCGTCGCGATCGGGCTGATCGAAGTCCACGGTCTCGGCGATCGTCGAGTGCCGGAGGTTGTTGTAGCGGCCGGTGAAGAAGAAGATCGTGTCCTTGCTACGACCGACCAGGATCGTGGCGAGGAGCTCGCTCCTTCCGCCGCTCACGTGCCGCGAGAGCACGAAGCGGTGGCCGGTGACGCCCCAGATGTGCGCGACGCCGTACGGCGAGATGATCTCGAGCTGGACGCGCCGGACGACGGCAGGCGGTAGATGTCCTTTGAGATCGTTTCGCGCGTCCTCGAGCGATCGACTCAGCATCGAGGAGATCGCGCGCGCGATCTCGGGGACGGCGCTCGACGCGATGCCGAGCTCCATTCCGTTCTCGAGCGTCACGTAGTTGGGCGCTGACGGATTGTGCGAGCCCGGGTAGCGCACGTAAGCGGCGCGCAGGACCGACGTCGGTACGAAGCGATCCTCGGGATTGAGGTTGACGTACTTCTCGAGCACGCGGCCGGCCATGCGGCCGTCCCGGCACTGCGCGATCGCTTCGATGATCTTCTCTTCGAGGACGGCGTTCCGCTTCCCTTTGAGCGGCTTCTTCAGCGAGTGGCCGGGGCTCTCGAAGGTCGCGCCGACCTTCGTCACCAAGCTGGTGCTCGCGCCCGCGGCCAGCAAGCTGTCGACGATCGCCTTGTTGTCGCGTCGCTTCGCGAGGACGAGCGCCGTGTAGCCGTCGCTATTTTGCACGTCGAGCTTGGCGCCGACTTTGATGAGCACGCTCGCGAGCTCCGCGCGGTTCTCACACGCGGCGCGAAGGAGCGCCGTGTTGCCGTCCGAGTTCTGCGCGTCGAGCTCGGCGCCGGCCTCGATCAATGTCACGGCGATGTCGTGGTACCCCTCGCTGACGGCCCAGATCAGAAGCGTCTCGTTGCGCTCTTCGAGCCGCGAGTCGATCCCCGTGGGCTGATGCAGCTTCTCGAAGACCTCGTTGAGCTTGTCCGGCTGGGTCATGGGGCGGTCAGGAAACGAGTGTGCGCCCGTTCGCTCCGCGCGCCAAGCGAGCCCGTGATCCGCGCCCGGAGTGAGCGTGTTAGGAAGGAAGAGCATGGCCACGGTGAAGAAGAAGGGTGCTCCGAAGAAGAAGGCGACGCAGACCTCCGCGAAGAAAACGTCCGCAAAGAAGACGTCCGCGAAGCAGACTTCCCCGAAGGAGACGCCCGCGAAGCCGCCCGCGGCAGCGAAGCCGCGCGTCTTCGCGATGTGGTTCGCGAGCGTGTATCCGCTCTATGTCCAGAAGGCCCAGCGCAAGGGACGGACGGCGGCCGAGGTCGACGAGGTGATCGCCTGGCTCACGGGCTACCGCGGCAAGACGCTCCAGCGCGTCATCGACGCGAAGGTCGACCTCGAGACTTTCTTCGCCGACGCGCCGCGCATGAACCCCAGCGCGCGCCTCATCACCGGCGTCGTTTGCGGCGTGCGCGTGGAGGACGTGGCGGACCCGCTCATGCAAAAGATCCGCGGCCTCGACAAGCTGATCGACGAGCTCGCCCAGGGGAAGAAGATGGCGAGCATCCTTCGCAGCGGCCAATGAAGGCCCTGCTCCCGGTCGTCGCGCTCGCGCTCGCGTGCTGCTCTCGCAGCGAGAGCGGCACCGGCACGATGGACGCCGCGCCCCCTTCGCGCGGCGACGCCGGCGTCAGCGCGCGCTGCGGCGCCGCGCCGTGTCCGGACTACGCGACGGAGGTCGCGCGCATCCGCAAGCTTGCGACCCCGGGGCAAGGGCCCGGCTGCTCGCGCGCGTCGATCGGTCGCTGCGGCGCGGCCCGCTACGTCGAATTCAGTGACGGCTTCAGCGGCTTCGAAGAGTACTTCGATGTGATGGGCGCGATGGTGGCTGTTCATTCGCGGGCGGACATTGATCCCGGCGGCGGTTGGTACGGACCCGCGCAGCTCTGCGAGCGACGCGCCGACGAGGTCCTTTGTGACGGCGGCTACGTCGACGCCGGCCGGTAGCCGGCAGGTCGCTCTTCTCGGCGCACGAGAGCTCGAGCCGTAGAAGGAGAGGGCGAAGGAAGATCAGGGGAGTCCCGCCACGCCCGCTCGCCTGTGGACTCGGTGCACGGCGGTGTGGACTCCGCGCGACACTCGCGCGGTCGCGGTCAGGTCAGGATGAATCGGATCCGCCACCCGGTGGGCACGCCCAGCTCGGGGTGCTTTGCGCGCACCTCGATCACATACGGCTTGCCGGGGACGTAAGGGATCGTCACCGCGGGAGGCACCGTCACGGTCTGCCCGTCGAGGGTTACGGTGATCTCGATGTCGCCGAGCATCTCGAGCAAGAAGTTGATGCTGGGCGGCGTCCCGGTGACGAAGTCTCGGTCACCGTTCGGCGCGAGCGTGCCGCACACCGACGTCGTGAACGGCGTCGCTGTACCCGCCGTGTCGTTGGGCTCGCTCTCCGCGACCGCAGCAAGGGCGCAGAGCGGCTCTCCGCCTGCGTCTACGATCGAGCCCGAATCGGCCGAATTTTCAGCGTCCGGCGCGGAGCCGGCGTCCTCTCCGCCGCTCGCGTCGCTGGGCGCGGCGTTGGCGTCGACGTCCGCGTCGTGCGTCGCCGATGCGTCGGCCTCGGACGCGTCGGAGGTCGAGCCGTTCGAGGTCGACGCATCCTGCGCCGCGATCGCCGCGTCGCTCGGGCCGACGCGCGTGACCGCGACCGACGCGTCCAGATCCGGAGCGGCCGCGTCGCCAGGGCCGACTTCGCGACGTGGAGGCTCGACGGTTGGGCGCGCAGCCTCCGGCGCCGGCGACTCGGTCGCGTCGGCGCCGCTGCAGCCGACGAGGAGCCACGTGACGCCCAAGCCCAAGACGAGGAAGACGAGCGTTCGGTTTCGCACGTTCGAGGTCAGTGCAACGCGTGTGCCGCGAATTGCCGCTCGGGACTGGTGATATGAAAGACGCAACCTGATGAAGCTCGATCCGAAAGAAGTTCGTGAGGCGATCCTCGACGCGACCGAAGGGGAGGGGAAGGCGACGTTCGTGTTGGCGCCTCTCGAAACGGTGCCTTCGGGCGTGCCGCCGCTCTGGAAAAAGGCACTCACGGGCGCGGACCCGCGCGCGGCGGTGCTCGAGCTTCTGTGGAAGCCGCTCGCGACGAAGTATCCAAAGACGCTCCGCGTGCTTCAGCGCGCGCTTCAAGGCGTCGGTCTTCTCTCTACGCGGAAGCGCGGTCACTCGCTCGTGTACCTCTTCGCGCTCGACGAAGATGGCGAGCCCACGCTGTGGCGCGGCTATCCGCCGGCGAAGACGCTCCCGAAGATCGCGTCGCGTCTCCCGGCCGACTTCCTCGCGCTCTACGAGGTGCACGACGGATGGCTCGACGAATGGGGCCAGATGGGCCCGCGTCGCTCGGTCGACTGGGCGCCGCTCGGCAAGTCGGGTGCGAGCCGCGACATGCACATCACCTTCGAGGGCCACGGTCCGGGCAACCTCGGCTTCGATCTGAGTGAGCCGGACGCGCCCTGCTACATCGTGTGGAACGACAGCGCGCCGGAGCGGGTTCGCAAGATCGCGAGCCGGATCGACGACTGGATGCTCGCGCAGATGGAGGAGTTCGAGCCCGCGAAGCCCGCCAAACCCGCGAAGCCCGCCAAACCCGCGAAGCCCGCCAAGCCCGCGAAGCCCGCCAAGCCCGCGAAGCCCGCCAAGCCCGCGAAGCCCGCCAAGCCCGCCAAACACGCGAAGCCCGCCAAGGGCGCAAAGCCGAACGCGAAGCCCCGCGGCCGCTGAGCAGTGGTTACTGGGCGCGGTGCCGGTGCGCGTCAGCCGTTGTTTCCGCGTCGCTTCTCCGCCGAGCCCGACGCGGTGGGCACTTGCGTCGTCGAGTCACACGCAGCCTCGAGCAGACCCGCGAGCCTCGCGAGCACTGCCTTCGTCGTCGCGACATCCTCGGCGTCGGCCTCGCGCAAGAGCTGCTCGATTGCCGCTTCGACGGTTCCCGCGGTCGGGCGGTCCAGGTCGCGCCCCGCCGTGGTGAGGCCCAGAGTGACGCGGCGTCGGTCGCGAGGGTCTGGGCGGCGTTCGAGGAGGTGCCGGTCGTCGAGCCGCCGAAGCGACGCCGACACCGTGCCCGGGTCGAGATGGAGCACCGCCGCGAGCTGTCCCGCCGTGATGCCGGGGTACTTCCCCACGCAGCGGAGCACGAGGCGTTGCTGAGCCGTGATCCCGAGCTCGCGATCCATCCGGCTCGAGAGCCGCTCCAACGCGTGGTTCAGCGCCGACACCTGGCGCATCAAGTCGAGGGCGGGCCCAAGCGGGTACTCGACCTCTTCGTGCGTGGGGCTCATGTTGCGCTGGGTTTCTCGCGAAGTACGACGAGCTTGTTGAGGAGCGTGTCAATCTCGCGTTGGGTTCGAAGGAAGTAGGTGGCAGACGATGCGCGTGACTCGCCTACGCGAACCGTGAGCACGCGGCCGGGTTGGTCGAGCTTGAACACGTCCTCGTCCGTGACATCGTCGCCCACGTAGAGCGCGATGTCGGCCTTCTCTCGCGTGCGAAGGTCGAGCAAGGCGTCGCCCTTGTCAGGCGCGCGAGCCGGGACCACGTTGACGACCATCTTCCCGGGGACGATGCGCATCGGAGTCGGCAGGGCTCGGACCGCACCCAAGATGGCCTCGCGCGCCTCGCGCTTGCGCCGACATCGGCGGTAGTGGAGGGCCAGCGAGTAGCGCTTGTCTTCCACATCGACGCCGGGCCACTCGCGCATCGCGTCCACGAGGACCGTGTGTGCGCGCGAGACCTCTCGCTCGAACGCGGTCAGGCCGGCGCCAGGCTCCAGTCCGTGATTCCCAACGACGTACTTGACCGGCGCGCCATCGAGCCTCGAAGCGACGTCTCGCTGGCTGCGCCCGGAGATGACGGCGCACGGATAGAGCGTGCACAGGCGGGAGAAGCGGCGCAACGTCACCGCCCGCATCGAGGCGCGCTCTCGATCGTCGACGATGGGCGCGAGTGTGCCGTCGAAGTCGAACGCGATGAGCGCTCGAGCCCACGCGAGTTGAGCCAGGACGTCGACGTTTTCCTTCGCAAGTATCGGCTTCATGCCTTGTCGACCACCTGAACGCGACCGGGGACCGACAGCCTCCCCACCATCCGGTCGCGACGCCGCGTCTCGGCGGCGTCGACGAGCATGCGTCCGGCCCACCGGTAGACGTTGAACTCGGAGACGATCCGTCGCATCGAGTGCATGCGTTCGCGCTGTTCGTCTTCCGACATCCTGAGCGCGGCGGCAAGCGCGTCGCTCGCTTGCCGGAGGTCGTAGGGATTGACGATGAGAGCTTCGGTGAGGTCGCGGGCCGCGCCCGTGAACTGGCTGAGGATCAGGACGCCTCGCTCGTCGTCGCGCGCGGCGACGAACTCCTTTGCGACGAGGTTCATCCCGTCGTGCAGGCTGCTCACGTAGCAGAGGTCGGCCGCGCGGAAGAAGCGGTACACCTCGGGCGGCTCGTGGTGCGCGCGCAGCAGCGCGATCGGGCGGTAGCCGTCGCCCGTCGACCACTTCGCGTTGATCTCGGCGGTCAGTTGCTCGATCCGTTCGTTGAGCTCGCGGTAGCGCACGATCTTCGTGCGGCTCGGCGCGGCGAGCTGAGCGAACGTGAAGCGTCCGCGAAATTCCGGGAATCGCGTCAAGAGCGAGTCGACGGCCTGGAGCCTTTCTTCGACACCCTTGGTGTAGTCGAGTCGGTCGATGCCGACGCCGAGGAGGGCGTCGGGGGACAGTCCGAGCTCTCGTCGCAAGGCGGCTCGGCACTCCGCTACCGTCGCGATGCCGTCCATCCAGTGCACGGGCCATTCGATCGAGATGGGGTAGGGGCGTACCAACGTCCGGCGAGCGCCTTGAACGACGGCGTTTGCCTCGCGATCGATTCGGCTTTCCATGAAGGCGTCGACGGAGTCGATGAAGTTGTTGCAGTGCTGCTGCGTGTGGAACCCGACGATGCTCGAGCCGAGGAGCCCGGCGATGATCTCGTCGTGCCAGGGGCAGATGCCGATGCGCTCCGCATTCGGCCAAGGGATGTGCCAGAAGGTCAGGATGGTCGCGCGGGGGAGCTTCTCCCGAATCATCTTGGGCGCCAGCGCGAAGTGGTAGTCCTGCACGAGGATGATCGGTTCGTCCGAGTCGACCTCCTCGCATACGGCATCGGCGAACTTTCGATTCACGGCGACGTAGTGCTCCCAGTCCTCCAGGCGGAAGATGGGCCGCGCGTGAGCGACGTGACAAAGGGGCCACAGGCCTTCGTTCGAGAAGCCGTAGTAGTAGCCGTTCTCCTCCTCCTCGGTCATCCACACCCGACGGAGCATGTAGGACTCCTCGCCGGGTGGAACGGCGAGGTGACCGCGCGCGTCGGCCATCTCGCGGTCCGCGCTGCCCGCTCCGTGCGCGACCCAGACGCCCGAGCACGCCCGCATCACCGGCTCGAGTGCCGTCACCAGGCCGCTCGCCGGATGGAGCACTTTGGTCCCCGTCGGTGTCCTCTCGTGGATGTACGGCTCGCGATTGGCCAAAATCACGACTCGTTCGCCGCTCAAATATTGGGTGAGCGTCGAGCGGAGTCGCTCTGGGCTCCAGAGCCCGGTACGCGCCTCGTGCTCGTGCTCCGCGGCGATGCGCTCGGCGAGCGATCGGACGTCGCGCACGAGGGGGGCGAACTCGGTCGTTGCGGCGCCCGCGAGCGCTCTGCGAAGCTCCAGCGTCCACCCGCGCCACGCGAGCCGGGCCGCGAGAAGTGTGATCACCGCGGCGAAGAGGGCGAGCACGAAGAACGCGATGAGCAGCGCGCTCCGCATCGTCGCCTCGCGTCTGCTGAGAAAGCTGAGATCGTGCACGAGCACGACGGAGCCGAGCGGTGCGCTCGGCTCGCCGACCTCGACGGCGGTGACGTGGACCCGCCCGGTCGGGAGCTCGGCATTCGTCGTCCACGCGGTGGCGCGCTCAGTCGATCTCGGCCCGGAATCGGGGCCTCGCTCCAGCGCGCTACACGAGAGCAGAGGCGGAAATGCCTCCGTGGATGCGAGTAGCTCGCCGTGAGGTGAGCACGCTGCCGCGGCCATGATGCGCTCGTCGCGAGTGATGTCGCCCAGAGTCTCTGCGAGCTCCCGGCCGCCGCGGCTCCAGCGCCTGGCGAGGCTTCCGCCGGCGGAGGAAACCGCGAGGCGCGACCGAAGCTCCATGTCCGCTTCGAACCAGCTGCGCGTGATGTTGGCCATGGCGAGGTAGCCCACCGCGGCGAGCAGCGCGAGGCCTGCGAGCAGGACCAAGAGAAAGCGAATCGCCCTGCGCATGGTCCGACCGTAGCACCCAATGGTTGGATATCCAACCGATTGATGGTAGATCGTGACTGGATGCAACTGAATAAGCTCGGCCTCGTCGGTAACTGTCAGGTGTCCGCGCTCGTGAGTAGCAGCGGGGCGATCGTTTGGTCCTGCATGCCGCGGTTCGACTCGCCTCCGGTCTTCGCGTCCATCCTCGACGCGGAGGGGGGCGGGAGCTTCGCCATCTCACCGGCCGACCGCGCTCGCGGCGTCCAGCGCTACCTGCCGAACACCAACGTCCTCGAGACGCGCTTCGAGTCCGAGGGCGGGGCGTTTCGCATCCTCGATTTTGCGCCGCGGTTCGTTCAGTACGCCCGGAGCTTTCGACCGACGAAGCTCATTCGCATCGTCGAGCCGCTCTCGGGTACGCCGCGCATCCGTGTAGCGTGCCAGCCCGTGCTCGGCTGGTCGCGCAAGGCGCCGCGCGTCGAGTACGGCTCGAACCATCTCCGCTTCAACGGCTACGATGCGGAGCTGCGCCTCACGACCGATGCGCCGCTCTCTTACCTGAACGGAGAGCCCTTCGCGCTGACCGAACGGAAACATTTCGTCCTCGCCTGGGGAGCTCCGGTCGAGGAGCCCCTCGAGCCGCTCTGCGAGCGCTTCCTGCGCGAGACCGTTCGCTACTGGCAGAGCTGGGTGAAGCACTGCGACATCCCGCCTCTCTACCAGGAGGAGGTCATCCGGTCGGCGCTCGTCCTCAAGCTTCACTGCTTCGAAGACACCGGGGCCATCGTCGCCGCGCTCACGACGTCGATCCCCGAGGCGCCGGGCAGCGGACGGACCTGGGACTACCGCTACTGTTGGCTTCGAGACGCCTCCTACGCGCTCGGGGCTTTTCGACACCTCGGGCACTTCGAGGAGCGAGAGCAGTTTCTCCAGTTTCTCTTGAACGTCGCGTCCTCGACGCCGGATCTCGACCTCGCGCCGCTCTATCGGATCGACGGGAAGAGCGATCTCGACGAGGTGCTGCTCGGTGAGTGGGCCGGGTTCGGCGGCGAAAAGCCGGTTCGCGTCGGCAACCAGGCCGCGACCCATCGGCAGAACGACGTCTTCGGTGAGATGGTTCTCGCGCTCGCGCCGCTCTTCCTCGACGCCCGCTTCCGCGATCACGTGACGCCGCCCGTCCTCGACCTCGCGACGCGCCTCACGCGCAAAGCCATTCGCGTCGCCGGTGAGCCCGATGCCGGCATCTGGGAGTTCCGCTCGGACTGGCGTCCCCAAACGTTCAGCACGCTGATGTGCTGGGCAGCGGCCGATCGGATGAGTCGCATCGCGCACCGGCACTCGCCCGGTGACGCGGCCGAGTTCGCCGGGGCGGCCGAGCGGATTCGCCAGGACATCCTCGCGCACGCACTCGAGCCGGGCGGCAAGTATCTCGTGGCGGACTATGGAGGGTCGGAGGTAGACGCCGCGCTGCTCCAGGCCGTGACGCTACGTCTCCTCGCTCCGTCGGATCCGCGGATGGCGGCGACGATCGATGCGGTCGTCAGGGACCTCGACCTCGACGGTTGGATTCGTCGCTATCGCACCAACGACGGGTTCGGTGTTCCCGCGGTGGCCTTCACCCTATGCACGTTCTGGCTCATCGAGGCCCTCGCCACCGTCGGCCGGCACGACGAGGCGCGTGCGCTGATGGATCGCTTCCAGACGCTGGAGTCCCCGCTCGGCCTCCTCTCGGAGGACTTTGACCCCAAGACCGGAGTGATGTGGGGAAACTTTCCTCAGGCGTACTCTCACGTGGGGATGATCCACGCCGCCTTCGCGGCATCGCCGCGTTGGTCGGAGGTCGGATGACGAGGCTTGCACGTTGTCGGCCGGGGGCTCCCGGATGATCACGAAGGAACCGTTGCCGTCTGCTCCGCCTGAGGCTTGGGAGCCGCTCCTGCGCTTCGCTCGCTTGGCGGGGCGTCCGCTCGAGCGCTTTCTGAGCATCGAGGCCGCGAGCGGCATTCTCCTGCTCCTCGCCGCGGCGGTGGCTCTCGGGTGGGCCAACTCGCCATGGGCGGCGAGCTACGTCCACCTTTGGCACACGCCGCTCGGCATCCGGGTCGGCCCGTTCGCCTTCGAGCGCTCCCTCGAGTGGGTCGTCAACGACGGCCTCATGGTCATCTTCTTCTTCGTCGTCGGGATGGAGATCCGACGTGAGATTCACCACGGTGAGCTCTCCGAGTGGCGCCGGGCTGCGCTTCCGGCAGCAGCGGCCCTCGGCGGAATGCTCGCGCCGGCGCTCCTCTACCTCGCACTTGCGGGCGCGCCCGCAACGCGGTCGGGGTGGGGCGTTCCCATGGCGACCGACATCGCGTTCGCGGTCGGGATCCTCACGCTGCTCGGCAAGCGCGTTCCGCCGGCGCTTCGCGTTCTGCTCCTCGCGCTCGCGGTCATCGACGACCTCGGCGCCATCGTCGTCATCGCGATCTTCTACTCCTCCGGCCTGTCGGTGACAGGTCTTCTCGTCGCCGGCGCTGGATTCGCCGGCATCTTCGTCATGCAACGCATGGGCGTTCGGGCAAAGCTCGCGTACGTCCCGCCGTCCCTCGTCGCCTGGGCCGGCGTCTATGCGGCCGGCATACACCCCACCATCGCGGGCGTGATCGTCGGGCTCGTGACTCCCGTTCGCGCGTGGCTCGGGCCCGACGGCTTCGTGCACGGCGTTCGGGTGGAGCTCGAGGCCCTCGGATCCGTGTCGACCACCGCGCTCTCGTCGCACGAGTTTGCTGCGACCCTCGGGCACATCGACGTGGCCCGTCGTGAGGCAATGTCGCCGGCCGAGAGCTTGATCGAGAGGCTTCACCCGTGGGTCGCGTTCGGCATCATGCCGATCTTTGCGCTCGCCAACGCGGGCGTTTCGCTCTCCGGGCTATCGCTCGACGCCCCATCGTGGTCCGTGGCCCGCGGCGCGACGGCGGGCCTGCTCGTCGGCAAGCCGGTGGGGGTGCTCGCGGTGAGCTGGCTCACGCTCCGCCTTCGTCTCGCGACGCTTCCCGTCGGTCTCGATGCACGTCACCTCATCGTCCTCGGCGTGGTGGCCGGTATTGGGTTCACGATGGCGATCTTCATCGCGCAGCTCGCGTTCTCCGACGCGAACTTGCTCGCCGCTGGCAAGCTGGGGGTCCTCGTGGCGAGCGGCGCCGCAGCCGTGGCCGCGCTCGTGCTGGGTCGCGTACTCCTCCGTCCGACCGAGCGTGAAGACATGGCGCAGACCGCGGACGAAGCAGAAGGGTCGACCCACACATGAGGCCCGAGACGCGCGCGCCGACGGCGCCGGAGAGCGTTCAGCGCGTGCTCGGCCGCTTGGGCGGAGCATGAGCTCCGAGGACGGTCCGAAAGCGTTTGCGTCTCGGCGGACGGCGCGCGCTAGTGCACTCTTCCGCGTTCGCCTCCGCCTTTCGGAGATCGTCGGCGTGACGCCCGAGACTCGGATGGCGAGCGCGCGCTCGATGCTGGAGCGCCACGGCACGGACCGCTTCGGCTACTGGCTCCAGCTCGTGCTCTCGATGGGGATCGCGCTCTACGGCTTGGTCCTCGATAGCGCCGGCGTCGTCATCGGCGCGATGCTCGTCTCGCCGCTCATGGGGCCGCTCGTCGAGATCGGCATGGGCCTGGTCGTCGGCTCGCCCCTGCTCGTCGTCCACTCGCTGCTCCGAACGGGGCTCAGCACCGTGGTCGTCGTCGCCCTCTCGGCGGTCCTCACCCTTGCGCTCCCGTATCATCAGGTGACGACCGAGCTCGTTGCGCGCACGTCGCCGACACTCCTGGATCTCTACGTTGCCTGCTTCTGCGCGCTCGCCGCGGCCTACACGACCGTGCGGCGCGGAACGGACACGGTGACGGCCGCCGCGGGGACGGCCATCAGCATCGCGCTCGTCCCGCCGCTGTGCGTGGTGGGTTGGGGGCTCGGAAGCCATGACGCCCGCGTCTGGAAAGGCGCGATGCTCCTCTTTACCGCCAACTTCTGCGCCATCATCCTCTTCTCGGTCGTGGTGTTTCTCCTCCTCGCCTTCGACACCGTCGACGTCGGTGCGCTCGAGCGAGACGCCGGGCGCGTGCCCACACGGATCGATCGCGTTGCGGCCCAGCTCCGGCACCTGTTCGGCTCGAAGTACAGCAGCGTCCTCCGCCTCCTGATGCCTCTTGCGCTCGCAGCGGCGGTCTTCGTTCCGCTCAGGTCCGCGCTCAACGAAGTGGCCTGGACGGTCAAGACCCGAGGTGCCGTCCAGAACATCCTCGACGGACTTCCTCCCGCGAAGCGCGCCCTGCGAACCCTGGTGTCGGTCGATCGCCACGCGGTGTCGATCAGGCTCCTCGTCGTAGGTGACGCGAAGGCGGCGGCGGATGTGAAGCGCGAGCTCGAGACTCGAGTCGCCGCCGTCGCGGGCGTCGTCCCTTCCATCGAGGTCACCGCCGTCGCCGACGCGGACGCCGTCCGGGTCGCGACCGAGAACATGGTGATGCCGCCGCCGACCGCGACGCCCCCGAAGCCGGATCCCGCCCTCGTGGCGCACGCGGTCGAGGCCCGGCTGCGAAGCGTGTGGCCCGCCACGGCCGTCGGAGAGCTCCTCGCGTGGCGGCTGGTCGTGCGCTCCACGGGTGAGGTCGCGATACAGGTCGTGCACTTCGGGGCCGCGCTGGGGAAAGCCGGCGAGACGTTGCTCGCGGTCGCGCTGAGCGAGGACATCGACCGGAAGCTCACCGTCGAGGACATCGCGCTGAGCGAGTCTCGGGTCGCGGCTGCCGCAGAGCGTGGTCTCGAGTGGCTGCCCGCCTTCGCGTCGGCCGTCGACCAGGCGGTTCTCGCCGAGACCGGTTACGTCTGCGTCACGCGCGCCTCGAGCGGCATGAGGGGCGCCGCAGCGGAGCGCGCCTCCATCGTCGACGAGCGGATCAAGCAGTCGCTCGCGCGGCTCGCGCCCGCGCGCGCCTCGGTTCGTGAGAGCGACGAGTGGTCGGTCGTGCTGTCTGCGACGCCGTGTCCGACCGAGAATGCGTCGACGGACGCTGGTCGGGACTGACGGCGCACGCGCCGCGACCAAATGAGACCCATCGATTTCGTCTCGCCCTTTCTTCGGTCCGTGCAGTCCGCCGATCTGCGACTCGTCGGTCGCACGGTGCTCCACGCGATGATCGTCGGGGCCGTCGTGGGCCTCGTCGCCTGCGGATTCTTCGCGTTGCTCCAAGTCGCCGACCACGCGGTCCTCGAGGGGCTCGCTGGCTACCATCAGTTGCGGCCTGCAGGGGAGCACGGCTTCGACTTCGGAATGGGACGCACCAAGTTGCTCCCCGCGGCGCTCGTTCTCCTTCCTGCGATCGGCGGGCTCGTTGCCGGACTGCTCGCCCACCGCGTGGCGCACGAGACGTCCGGTGGCGGCGGCGACGCTTACATCGAAGGGTTCCATCGACGCGGGGGGCTGGTACGAAAGCGCGTCGCGTGGATCAAGATGCTCGCCACCGCGTTCACGCTCGGTACCGGCGGCTCCGCCGGGCGAGAGGGGCCGACGATGCAGGTGGGCGCGGCGATCTCCTCCTTGGTCAGCCGGAGGGTCGATGTCTCTCCTCGCGAACGACGCATGCTCATGGTTGCTGGCACGGCCGCCGGCCTCTCCGCCATGTTCGGCACGCCACTCGGCGCGGCCATCTTCGCGACGGAGGTGCTCTACAGGGACGACTTCGAGTCGGACGCGCTCATCCCGGCCGTTCTAGCCAGCGTGACGTCGTACTCGATCTTCGTCACCGTGTTCCCCGGGCACGGTGAGCTCTTCGCGCACGCGGCTCGGTACCCCTTCGCGCCGGCCCAGCTTCCGCTCTTCGCCGCGCTAGCGGTGCTCGTGTCGTTCTCCGCGCGCCTCTTCGTGTCGAGCCTCGACTACGCGCGCGACGTATTCGGGCGCCTCGAAATTCCCGCATGGGCGCGCCCCGCCGTCGGTGGCTTCGGCGTCGGCGTCGTCGCGCTCGCATGGATCGAGCTCGTGAACCCCAGTCTCGGCCTGCCCGAACGCGGCATCGGCATTCTCGGCACCGGCTACGGCGCCGCGCAGGGCGCCATCAACGACGGGGCGTGGATCCCGGCCGGGTGGTACGGCGTCTTCGTCCTCGCCGCGCTCGCCTTGGTCAAGATGGTGGCGACGGCGCTGACTCTCGGGTCCGGCGGAAGCGGCGGTGACCTCGGTCCATCGCTCGCGGTCGGTGCGCTGGTTGGTGGCGCCTTCGGGAAGGCGGCGCAACTCGCCATCTCGCCCGCGGTCGACCCGGGCGCGTTTGCGCTCGTCGGTATGGGAACGTTCTACGGCGGCATCGCGCACGTTCCCCTGAGCTCGTTCGTCATGGTCTGCGAGCTTGCCGGAAACTACGATCTCCTGGCGCCGCTCATGCTGAGCGAAGGGATCGCGTTCCTGCTTCTTCGGCGGGTGACGCTCTACTCGTCTCAGCCCCCATCGCGTTTCGAATCACCGCTACACGCGTCGAACGCGTCCGTCGACGTGCTGAAGCGGTTGCTGGTGAAAGACGTGTTCCGGTGCGAAGTCGTCGCGAGCCTCGAGCCATCCTCGTCGGTGATCGACATCTGGCGCGTCCTGTCCGAGGCCCCACGTGGCAAGACACGTTCCCCGTGCTCGACACCGATCACGCGGTCGTTGGGCTCGTGTCGGCCGATGTCTTGAGGCAGCTGGGTGACCGCACTTCACTCACGACGCTTCTCGTCGCTGCCGACATCATGTGCGCGCCCGTCGCCGTTCGCGCGGAGGACGACCTGCACATCGCCGTGGAGAGGCTCCTCGAGTCTGGCTTGCGCGAGGTGCCGGTGCTCGATGTCCAGGGCCACCTCACGGGCATGCTCGACGAAGCCCACGTGACTCGCGCCTACCACGACTACCTCGAGCGCCTTCAAGGCGAGGGCTCGCTTGGCATTCCACCGTCGCGCAACCGCCCGTAATTGCCATCGCGCCTTCGCGGCGTGGCCGATTCCGCCGGCGCGGCGAAGCGGCGCGTCACGCAGGTGAAGGAGCCATGGCGCGCGGAGCGTGGCCGTGACGACTCACTCGCAGCGCTGGAACGCTGGCAGGTGCATGCGCTCGGACATCGCCCGCAGGTGCGTGAAGGCGTTTCGCACGTCGGGCGGCAAATCCTTCTTCAGGAGCTCGTCGTACATCGCGATGTTCGCCTTCTCGGAGGAGACGCCCTCGGCGCACGCCGCCTTGAGGTCCTTGAACGGCGTCTTCTGCGAAGGTGGCGGCGCCGCCTTCGGTGCCTCGAGCCCGCGCGCGGCGTAGAGGTTCGCGATGACCCAAGCGTGACGTTGCTCGGAGAGCGAGAGGACCTTGAAGGGCCGCTTGAACTGGTCCGACACGCGCGCGTAGAGATCCTCGGCTGCGTACTCGCTCTGGATCGCGCGCGCGAGCGCGGCCTTGGCGTCGTCCGAGAGAGGCGTGGTCGGCACACCCGAAGACATCATTCCCGGACCGCCCATCATTCCCGGACCGCCCATCATTCCTGGACCGCCCATCATTCCCGGACCGCCCATCGCTCCCGGACCGCCCATCATTCCTGGACCGCCCATCATTCCCGGACCGCCCATCGTTCCTGGACCGCCCGGGCCCCAGCCTTGCTGCCACATGCCTGGACCGAAGGGCGCGACGCCCCCATCGGCCATCATCATCGCCATCATTCCGGGGTGCCATGCGACGGCGCCACCGTCCGGCAAGCTCATCATCGAACCCGGACCACACGCGGGCGGTGCTTGCGGAGGGCACGGTGCGGCGGGTGGCGGATCGGTCTTCTCGCACGCGAAGAGGATTGGAGCGGCGAGGGCGAGCACGGCGATGACGGGGCGCATGGTGCGTGCGCTCTGCAAGCATCGGACCGCAGCACCGAGGCCGGCGGGGGCCTTGAAGCTTGGGTGCTTGCTTCCGCATGAGCCTCGCCCGCGTGCGCAAAGGGTTCATGTCGACGCAAGCGCGAGCGTTGGCCGCCGCCACCGACTCGACGCTGGCGTCGAGTCAGGGATGTGCGCGCCGCCGGCCGATCTTCGCAGGTGCCGCTCCTATTTTTCGATTGGCGAAGCTCGGGGGCTCGCGGCCGGCGAGCCGAGTTGCCCCCGTCGGCGCCGCTCTTTGGACATTCGACATTCCGCCGGCGATTCGCGACACTCGCGTCGCCATGTCGCTCCCGAAGACGCTCCGGTGGTGGTTCGTCGTCCACTTCGTCGCCGACGTCCTCTTCGCGGTGCCCCTCTTTCTGGCGCCGCGTGCATTTCTCGGTGCACTGGGCTGGACCGCAGTCGACCCCGTGGCGACGCGGCTCGTGGCCGCGGCGCTTTTCGGGATCGGCATCCAGTCGCTGCTCGGACGAGACGAGTCGCCCGCGACCTTTCGCGCGATGCTCAACCTGAAGATCATCTGGTCGGCGTTCGCCACGGTCGGACTCGTATGGTCCCAGCTCGAAGGCGGCCCGGTGTTCGGCTGGGCGTTCGTGGGGGTCTTCGGCGCGTTCAATGCCTTGTGGTCGAGCCTCCGCTGGCGTCTGCGATCCGCAGCGACGTGAGTCGCACTCGCACGTGCGGATCGCTCGGGGATCAGGCCCCGATCACGGCGCGCCCGAGTCGGTACGAGCGGGCGAAGCTCGGCCAGGCGAGCTCCACCAGCGCGCCTACGGCGCGGTGGCGTCGCGGCACGCGATCGCGAAAGCGCCGCGCGATCTCGGGGAGGGTCGCGGTGTCTTGCAGCACGAGACGGCGGTCCCATGACTCGATGTCACGCACGTCATCGGTCCCCCAGCGGAACGGCGCGTCCATCATGTGCCTCATCGAGTCGTGGAGCCGCTGGTGCCGAACCGCCGCGGTCCCAATGGAGTCGAACACGAGCTCGGTCGGCCCGAAGGCGTCTGCGAGGCGAACGAACAGCGCGCGCACGTCGCTCGGCTCGAGATACATGAGCATTCCCTCCGCGACGAAGCAGTAGGGGCCCGCGGCCAATCGCTTGAGGGCGTCCGGCCAATCGCCGCCGACGACCGAGGTCTCTAGGAACACTCGCCGCTCCGAGGGCGTGACCCACCGACGGCGGAGCGCCAGCGCATCCGGTAGGTCGACGTCCACCCAGCGCGCCCTGCCGTTGTCGATCCGCTCGAAGCGCGTGCTGAGTCCGGCGCCGAGCTCGACCACCGTGCCGTGGGGATGACGCGAGAGAAACGCGCTCACCCATTGGTCGTAGAGGAGCCCCCGGAGAACGCAGCCGACCTGGGTGCCGTAGGCACGACGAAAGATGGTGAAGTCGAAGTCCACGCTCTCGCAGATCTCGAGCGCGCGCGGATCGAGCACCAACGGCCGCGCCTTCCGCGCTTCCATCGCGCGCGCCCAAAGCGGAATGAACATCGTCTTGGCGACCGGTCCCATGTCGGTCGCCCTCGGCTTCCCCGCGGCCGCGATCGGAGCCGAAGAGAGCGCGGCGTCTACGTCGAGCGATACGTCATGGGTCGACATGCGGAGATGCTTAGCCTGTTTGGCGTCGACGCCCAAGGCCTCGTCGGCGGGAGCGCCCGGTCCGTCCTCCGCTGGGCTCGGGCGCGGCGGACGCAGCAGAACCGTGGTCCTCCGGGCATCCGAGTTACGTTCAAAAAAAGCGAACAATTCGTGCGAAACGTTGCGATGGTCGGCATGTCGGCTTCGTCGCAAGAGACCGCGTATGAAAACTCTCTCGCTTGCTCCTCTCGTCGCTCTTGGCCTCTTCGCGCTCGCGTGCGGAGCGCCGGCGAGCGACGAAAACCTGGAGACCGAATCACAACAGGAGCTCATCGCGGGTCGCGCTGGCGCCGTGTTCACGCTGTCGAACGATCCGAGCGACAACCAAGTCATCGCGTACCGGCGCGCCGCCGACGGCTCGCTTCAGCACGCGGCGACTTACTCCACGACCGGAAAGGGCTCGGGCGATGGTCTTGGCTCGCAGGGCGCGCTCACGTTGAGCGGTGACCGGCGCTATCTGTTCGCGGTGAGCGCGGGCTCGAACGAGCTCGCGGTCTTCCGCGTGAGCGGGGCGAACCTCACGCTCGTCGATGCGATCGCGACGGGCGGCGTCCGTCCGGTCAGCGTGACCGAGCACGAGGGCCTCGTGTACGTCCTTCACGCCGGCGACGGCGCGAATGACGTCCGCGGGTTCGTGCAGCGCAGCGATGGCACGCTCGGCGCGCTCGCGGGCTCGACGCACGCGCTCAGCGCGGCGACGACCGGACCCGCGCAAGTCTCGTTCAGCCCTAGTGGTCGCGCGATCGTGATCACGGAGAAGGCGACGAACAAGGTGGACGAGCTTCGACTCAACCCGTACACGGGGCGGCCGGCGTCGTTCACCGCACACGACTCGAGCGGTCAAACGCCGTTCGGCTTCGCGATCAACGGACGCGGTCAGGTCATCGTCTCCGAGGCGTTCGGCGGCGCGGCTGGTGCGAGCAAGGTCTCCTCGTACCAGCTCGGCGGCATCTCCGGCCTGACGGTCAAGAGCGCTTCCATCCCCGATACGGAGGGGGCCGCGTGCTGGGTGGTCCTCGGCGGCGACCGCGCCTTCGTCTCGAACACGGCGAGCGGCTCCATCTCGACGTACTCCGTGGCGTACGACGGTACGCTCGCGCTGACCGCAGCGCGCGCGGCAGACACTGGGACGGGCAGCAAGCCGACCGACATGGCGCTCACGAGGGACGGCCGCTACCTCTACGTGCTGGAGAGCGGAACCCACACCCTCGGCATCACGCGCGTCGGGAGCGGCGGGTCGTTGACCGTTCAGTCGGACGCCGCGGGCCTGCCGATGGCGGCCGCGGGGCTCGCGGCGCTGTAGCGCGGAGCTCAGCGACGAACGCGTCCGCCTTGCCCATCACGGCGGACGCGTCGTCGCGACTCTGGGCCGGGCGGGTCGAGCCGGGGCGCTTTCGCCAGACCACGAACAGCGCCGAGGGCGGAATGAAGTCGCTCGGCAATCGACGCATCGCCCGCGTCGCGGCGTCGTCCGGGAGGACGGCAAGGAGCTCGCCGGCCTCACAGACCGCGATCGCCGCCGCGAGCGCGGGGAGCCGCAGCGTGACGCGGCGAGGTCGCTCGGCCGGCCATTGATCGCCAGGCCCGTGCTCGTCGTCGCAGGGAGCGACGAACGCGTGCTCGGCGATCGTGTCCCAGTCGGGGTTCCGTCGGCCGTAGAGCGCGTGGCCGACGCCGCAATAGATCCCGTAGCGGACGTCTCCGAGCCGCTCGACGGCGAGGCGCGCGTCGCGGGGAGGCGTCGTCATCAACACGGCGTCGAGCTCCCCGCGCAGGAGTCTGCTCGTCAGGTCCCGATTGCTTCCGAGCGGCTCGATCTTGGTGGTGAGCGCGGGATAGCGCGCCATCAGCCGCGTGGCGGCGCGCCATGCAAGATCGAGCGGCTGATCGCCGTCGCACGCCAAATGGAGCTCACCCGACAGCGCCGTCCCCGTGGCTTCGTCGATCGCGTCGTCGATTCGACGCATCGCGTCCCGCACCGCCGCGAGTAACGTCTCGCCCTCTGCGTTGAGCTTCACGTTGCGCCCGACGCGGTCGAGCAGCTTGCGGCCGAGGTGCTCCTCGAGAAGGCCGAGCGAGCGCGAGAGCGACGACGGCGTGACGTGCTCCGCTCGTGCGGCGCGGTGGACGTGCTCGGCCTCGGCGACCGCCCGGAACGCCGGGAGCCAATTCCAGACGTCGATCACGCGACGGCGAGGCAGCTTGATGCTCATCGGTGGCCGGAGCGTAGTCGACGTCGCCGCACGGCACGAGGCAGATGACCATCGTCGATCGCGGCGTCGTCGACGACGAGCTCCGTGATCGCGCCTGGTTCGTCAGGACCGGCGCTCGCCGATCACGCAGAAGCCGTTCCCGAACGGATCGCTGCAGAACGCGGCCGGCATCGGCCCCTGCGTGCGGAACTCGTTTTCGATCGCGCCTCCGTGCGCGCGCACCTTGTCGAGCACCGCGTCGAAGTCGTGCACGTGGACGTCCAAGTGGACCGGCGTCCAATGGCGCTCGTAGTGGCGGCGCTCGTCGCCCGCGGACGAGCTCTTGGTGCCCGTGCCCTTGGCGTGCATGCACACGGTGACGTTGTTGGCGTCGAGGATCGCCATCGTCGGAAACGGGCGCGCCTTCTCCACGAAGCCGAAGACCTCGCCGTAGAAGCGGAGCCCCGCGTCGAGCTCGGGCACGTCGATGCTCACGTGCACGCTCGGCCTCGTCTCATCTTTCGTCTTCGTCATGATGACCTCCAGCCGGACAAGCGCTCGAGCCGCACGTACGACAGCTCCATTCCCCGATCCATGCCCGTCGCCAGCATCGCCTTGCGCGTCGCGGCGTCGGGGAGCGACATGCGCATGGTCATGAGCGTGCCCTTGCCGTCGGCCACGAACGTGGTCTCGATGTGATTGTCCGGCGAAGGATCGGGCATGTGCATGCGCTCGACGTGCACGATGCGATGCGGCGGATCGAGCTCGAGGATCTCGCCGGTGAGGAAGAAGCCGCGGCCTTGGCCGTTCGACCACTCGTAGCGCATCTTCCCGCCGACCTTCCCCTCGTTGATGCAGACCGGCATGGTCCAGCCGTCGGGACCGAGGCACCACTTCTGGATGAGCGCCGGATCGAGGTGCGCGCGGTAGACGGCCTCGGGCGGCGCGTCGAAGCGGCGCGTCACGATGACGTGCGTCTCGCCTTCGGTGGTGAGTGTGAGCTCGCTCATCGTCGCTTGTCCTTTCGCTTCGTGCCCTCGGCGGTGGCGGTCTCGGCCAACAGCTGGTCGAGGCGCCGGTAGTTGTGCGTGAGCGCCTGGCGCAACATCCCCAGGTACTGATCGAGCTCGGTGAGCGCGTCGGGCGCGAGCCGACACGGGCGCTTGGTCCCCTCCACGCGCTGGACGATCAAGCCCGCCTCGGAGAGCACGCGGATGTGCCGCGAGATGGCCGGCTGCGAAATCGCGAACGGCTCCGCGAGCTCGTTCACCGTGGCCTCTCCGCGCGCGAGCCGCGCGAGGATCATCCGCCGCGTGGGGTCGGCGAGCGCCGCCAAGGTCCGATCGAGCGACGCCGCGGCCTGCATGAGATGTATATGCAGCGCGAGTTATATAACGTCAAGCGGATATTGGCGGCGCGGCCGCTCGCCCGGGCGGCGTGCGATCAGGCCTTCTCGGCGGTCTCCGGCGGCGCACCCGCGTGGAACGCGTCGATCGTGCGCGCCGAGTACACGAGCGTTGCGCCCGCGTTGACCATGATCGCGACGCCGAGCGCGTCGGTGATCTCGTCGGCGGACGCCCCGTGCTTGCGCGCGAGCTCGACGTGGGTCGCGATGCAGCCGTCGCACCGCACGGTGACGGCGACCGCGAGCGCCACGAGCTCGCGCGTCTTGGCGTCGAGCGCGCCCGTCGTCGCGCGCGACGCGACGAGCGTGCGGTAGCCCTTCACCAAGTCCGGGGCCGCCTTGGCGATCTCTCCGATCGTGGAGGCCAGCTGCTTTCGGTACGCGTTCCAGTCCAACATGCTCATGGTCGTCTCTCCGTGGTGAGAGGGCCGGCGTATCACGCGGCGACGGACGCGCGTGCGTTGGACGCGGCAGAGGCGCGGACGCGCGGTCCTTCTCCTGTCCGTGTGACTTTCGTAGGCTCCCGGTCGCTCGATGGACCTGAACCTCTTGTCCACCTTCGTGGTGGTCGCGGAAACCGCGAACTTCTCCGCCGCAGCCAAGAAGCTCGGCGTGATTCGCTCGTCGGTCAGCCGATCGGTGGCGGCGCTCGAGCGCGAGCTAGGCGTCCAGCTCTTCAGCCGGACGACGCGTCAGGTCTCGCTGACCTCGGCCGGACGCGCGCTCTACGGAAAGGTGTCGGCGCACGTCACGGCCCTCAAGGACGTGGTGGGCGCGCTCCCCGAGCGCGAGGAGCTCCCGTCGGGGAAGCTCTGCATCACGGCGCCGCTCGACATCGGCTCGCTCCTCTTGCCGGGCGTGCTCGCGCCGTTCGCGCTGCGGTACCCGGCGGTGCAGCTCGACATGCGCCTCTCGAATCGCAACGTCGATCTCGTGAGCGAAGGCTTCGACGCGGCGCTTCGGGTGATGCGGCCGCGGCGCGGCGACTCTCCGCTCGTGGCGCGCAAGCTGAGCGACATCGAGATGAACGTCTTCGCGAGCCCCACGTACTTGGCGCGCGCCGGCACGCCGCGCTCGGTCGAAGAGGCGCTGAGCCACGCGTGGGTGTCGTTCTCGGAGCGTAAGTTCTCCGGCCCGCTCGCGGCCCTCGCGAAGGTGAAGCCGCGATGGGTCGGCGATGACGTCGCCTTCGTGGCCAACGCGGTGGTCGGCGGCACGGGGCTCGGGCTCCTCCCGACCTTCTTGGTCCGCGACCACCTCACCGCCGGCACGGTCGTCCGCGTGCTGCCGCGCGTCTCGGTGATGGCGGGTGCGCTCTACCTCGTGTACCCGCCCACGCGGCACGTCCCGCGGAAGGTGTCCGCGTTCCGCGACTTTCTCGTGGAGCACTTCGCCGCGCACCCGCTCACGACCGCCTCGCTCTCGCCGTAGACGCGCGCACGCGCGCGCGCGTCAGCTGCGGCGCGCGTGGATGTGGAGCTTGAGGAGGACGTCGTCCTTGATGAGATCGTCCGGCATGCCCGGGTAGACGATCCCGAAGTCCTTTCGGTTGATCGCGAACTCGGCGTCCACGTCGACCGCGTCGCCGCTGGCCTTCACGGTGGCCGGGAAGGAGATCGACTTGGTGACGCCGTGGAGCTGGAAGTTGCCCGTCACCGTGTGCGACGCGCCTTTGTCGCCGCCGACCTTGATCGACGTCGAGGTGAAGGTCGCCTTGGGGAACTTGGTCGCGTCGAGGAGATCGCCCGACTTCAAGTGACCCGTGAGCTTCTCCTCGTCGGCCTTGAGCGAGGCGATGTCGATCTCGGCCACGACCGTGCTCTTGGTCGGCTCGTTGTCGACGAGGCTCACCGTGCCCGTGAACGCTTGGAACGCGCCGTCGTGCTTGCGCGTCACCTTGGCGCCCACGAACTCGATCTTCGAGCCTTCGTTGGAGAAGCCGTACTTCACGGCCGATGACGGCGCGGCGGTGGCGGCGGTGACTGGCGCGGACGCGGCGGCCTGCGCCTTCCCCTTGGCGGGGTCGTTGTCGCAGGCGGCGACGGACAGGATGAGCAGCATCGAGGCGGCGAGGAGCGATGAGGTCTTCATGGGGAGTGAGTTTGGGACCGGTGCGCAGAAAGCACAATGAGTCCAATCCGCAACGCCGGTGGTGCGCTGCGCGCACCACTCAAGAACGGACCCCGTGCCTATGCTTTGGAGGTGCGCGGATGATGCGCGCGGACTCGGAGGAGACTCATGCTCGTCGACGGCAAGTGGATGGAAGACTGGCACCCGATTCAGGCGAAGGACGCGCGCGGCGGGTTCGTGAGGCAGGAGTCGAGCTTTCGGCGCTGGATCGGCGAGCCGGGCCTCGCGCCCGAGGCCGGTCGCTACCGGCTCATCGTCTCGCTCACGTGCCCGTGGGCTTCCCGCACCCTCATCGCGCGGAGCCTGAAGGGCCTCGAGGACGCCATCCCCGTGTCCGTCGTGGAGCCGCACCTCAGCCCGCGCGGGTGGCGATTCGCGGACGGGCGCGCGCTGGCGGAGGTCTACGTCGACGCCGACGCGCACTACACCGGCCGCGCGACGGTGCCGGTGCTCTGGGACGAGAAGGAGCACACGATCGTGAGCAACGAGTCGGCGGACATCGTCCGCATGCTCAACGCGTCGTTCGGTGAGCTCGCGCGCGGCGATCTCGACCTCTACCCGGAGCGCCTCCGCCCGGAGATCGACGCGCTCGAGAAGGACGTCTACGTCCGGCTCAACAACGGCGTCTACCGCGCCGGGTTCGCGACGACCCAGGCCGCGCACGAAGACGCCGTTCGCGACGTCTTCGCGATGCTCGACGCGCTCGAGGCGCGCCTCGCCGATCGCGAGACGCTCGTCGGCGGTGTGCTGACCGAGGCGGACATCCGCGTGTTCGTGACGCTCGTCCGGTTCGATCTCGCGTACCACGGCCTCTTCAAGTGCAACCTGCGTCGCTTGGCGGACTATCCGCGCCTCGTGCGCTACGTGCGCCGGCTCCTCGCGCTCCCCGCGTTCCGCGACGCGACGAACGAGGATCACATCAAGCGCGGCTACTACTCGATCGCCGCGCTCAACCCGAGCGGCATCGTCCCGGTCGGACCGCTCGATCCGTTCGGGCTCGGCGCGAGCGACGATCGCGCCGTCGTCGCCCCGGTCGAGCGACCGCGCGTCGTACGGTCTCCGGGCGCGCTGACCGGGCTCCTAAGTCCTTGAACGGACACCGGCTTCGTGTGACGACAGCGCGACCGCAGAAAAAAACGGTGGCGCGTGTCGATCCGGGGCAGCCTCGTTCGTCGCCTGACCGAACCCCCACCGGAGGATGCACCGATGAAGTACCTCAGTTTCGTTCGCAGCTCGGAGAAGTTCCGCAACATGCAGCCGCCGCCCGCCATGATGGAGGCCATGGGCAAGCTCATCGAGAAGTTCACCAAAGAGGGCGCCCTCGTCGACACCGGCGGTCTCGCGCCGAGCAAGGACGGCTTCCGCATGCGCCTCGCGGGCGGCAAGCTCACCACCACCGACGGCCCCTTCATCGACACCAAGGAGCTCATCGGCGGCTGGGCCATCCTCAAGGCCGACTCGCGCGAAGAGATCCTCCGCCTCTCGGCCGAGTTCATGGAGCTTCACGGCAGGTACTGGCCCGAGTTCGAGGGCGAGTGCGAGGTCCGGCCCATCGACTTCATGTTGAGCGACGCGCACGGCGCGCGCTGACGTCCTCGAGTGAGAGCGCCCGACAATCAAAGGAGAGAGAGCGAATGCGCGTGATGGTGATGGTCAAGGCCACGAAGAACTCCGAAGCCGGCGTGATGCCCGACGAGAAGCTGCTCGCGGCCATGGGCAAGTACAACGAGGAGCTCGTGAAGGCGGGCGTGATGCTCGGCGGCGAGGGGCTGCACCCGAGCACGAAGGGCAAGCGCATCGTCTTCTCGGGCGGCAAGAAGAGCATCGTCGACGGGCCGTTCGCCGAGACCAAGGAGCTCATCGCCGGCTATTGGCTCTGGCAGGTGAAGGACATGGAAGAGGCGCTCGAGTGGTTGCGTCGCTGCCCGGATCCGATGCCCGGTGAAGAGTCGATCCTCGAGGTCCGCCCGGTCTTCGAAGCCGAAGACTTCGGCGCGGAGTTCACGCCGGAGCTGCGCGCCCAAGAGGAGCGCCTCCGCGCACAGATCGAGCAGCAGAAGTCCTGACGGGCTCGGGCGGACCGATGTCGGAAGGGGCGACGCGAAAGGCCATCGAGGCAGTCTGGCGGATCGAATCCGCGCGGCTCCTTGGCGGCCTCGTCCGCACCGTGCGCGACGTCGATCTCGCGGAAGATCTGGCGCAGCAAGCGCTCGTCACCGCGCTCGAGCGCTGGCCGGAGACCGGCATCCCCGACAATCCCGGCGCGTGGCTCATGGCCACCGCCAAGAACCGCGCGATCGATCAGCTCCGCCGTCAGCGCATGCTCGAGCGCCGGCACGACGTCATCGAGGCCGACGCGCTCTCCGACGCGCTCCGCGCGCCGGAGATCGAGACGGCGATCGACGAAGACGTCGGCGACGATCTCCTGCGGCTCATTCTCGTCGCGTGCCATCCGGTCTTGTCCACCGAGGCGCGCGCTGCCCTCACGCTGCGCCTCCTCGGCGGGCTCACCACCGACGAGATCGCGCGCGCGTTCTTGGTGTCCGAGCCCACCATCGCGCAGCGCATCGTGCGCGCAAAGCGCACGCTCGCCGAGGCGCGCGTGCCGTTCGAGGTGCCGCGCGGCAAGGCGCTCTCGGAGCGGCTCCCGTCGGTGCTCGAGGTCATCTACCTCATTTTCAACGAGGGCTACGCCGCCACGCGCGGCGACGACTGGATGCGCACCGAGCTGTGCGAGGACGCCATGCGGCTCGGCCGAATCCTCGTCGGGCTCGTCCCGGGCGAAGCCGAGGTCCACGGCCTCGTCGCGCTGATGGAGCTCCACGCCTCGCGCGCTCGCGCGCGCGTCTCCCCAACGGGCGAGCCGATCCTGCTCCTCGATCAGGACCGGTCCAAGTGGGATCACCTCTTGATTCAACGCGGCATCGCGGCGCTCTTGCGGGCCGAGGCGCTCGCGCAGCCGCTCGGCCCGTACACGATCCAAGCCGCGATCTCGGCGTGTCATGCGCGCGCTCGCACCGGCGCCGACACCGACTGGAAGAAGATCGTGGCGCTCTACGACGCCCTCGCCGAGCTCACGCGCTCACCCGTCGTCGAGCTCAATCGCGCGGTCGCAGTCTCGATGGCGTTCGGACCGGCCGCGGGGCTCGAGCTCGTCGACGCGCTTACCGACGAGCCCGCGCTCCGCGGGTATTACTTGCTCGAGGCCGTGCGCGGCGACCTCCTCGCCAAGCTCGGTCGCAACGACGAAGCCCGCGCCGCGTTCATGTCCGCGGCGGCCTTGACGCAGAACAACCGCGAGCGCGATCTCCTCCTCGCGCGCGCGACCGCGTGCCAAGCGAAGGGAAGCGCCTGACCCACGTCTTACGTCGGCCCCGTCGTCTCTGTGGCACACTCGCGCTCGATGCGTCGCTCGATCGGGTTCGCGCTCGCGGCATCATTCTTCCTCGTCACCGCGTGCCGCGGGCGGTCATGTGAGCAGGGGAGCGCGCCGCAAGAGGTCGCGCCTGCGGCCTCCGTCCAAAAGACGATCCGAGATCTGGGCGCACCACCGTCGGAGTGCCTCGACGGTCCGTCGGACGCCAAGCGCCTCGCTCGCCTGAATCCGGTCGACGCCGGATTCGACCCGGACCCGAACGAGCTGCTCCCGCAGGCGGCGCTCGCGACCCTCGATGACCGAGTGCTCGTTCCAGAGGTCGCCACGCGCATCAGTTACAAGGCTCTCGAACGCGGACGACGCTCGCTCTCGCCCGCCGAGCGCACGATCTATTTGGCGTACTGGCTGAAGTCGGAGGTTGCCAACGGCGGCTTCGCTCAGTTCTTTTTCAACTCGTCGGGCGATTGCGCGTCGTTGACGGCGGCGGCGGCGCGAGAGATCGGCGCCGAGGACGTCGCGGTCATCGTCGAGCGGGCGATCGCCAAGTTCCCCGGCGGACGGCCTGCGGAGGATCGCTCGACGCGCTGGCGGCAAATGGATGGGATCAACGACGCGTCGACCGCGTGGCGCGCCGACGACGAAGCCTTCTGGAAGATCGACAGTGCGATGTGGAAGGCGCTTCAACGCTACGTTCGCGCAAAGCTGGGCGAGCTCGACGTACCGCCGCGACGACCTTGAGGGTGGCAACCGCCTCTCGTTGCGCGGGGCCGCAGCGATTGCGGGGCCCGTGCAAGCGCGGGCTCAACGTTTCCGCGGCCGAGCGCGGGGAACGCTTGTTGCTTCGCGTGGGCCAAAGCCCCGCATCCGAGAGGTGACCCATGAGAGCCGTCGTTTGCGACAAGTACGGCCCGCCCGAGGTGCTTCGGCTCGTGGAGATCGAGAAGCCCGTCCCCAAGGACGACGAGGTCCTCATCAAAGTCCACGCGACGAGCGTTCACGTCGGGGACACCAAGATCCGCGGCCTCCGGCCCGGGATGGGACCTGCGCTCGACGTGCTCATGAAGGGCTTCATGCACGTCGTCGTTGGGTTCAGCGGCCCGCGGCGGAAGATCCTGGGGATGGAGCTCTCCGGCACGATCGAAGAGGTCGGGGCGAGCGTCACTGGCTTCAAGAAGGGCGACGAGGTGTTCTGCGGCACCGGCATGCTCTTCGGAGCCTATGCAGAATACATCTGCCTCCCCGGCGACTGGGCGCTCGTGAAGAAGCCGACCACGCTGAGTCACGAGGAGGCCGCGACGGTCCCCAACGGCGCCACCACCGCGCTCTTGATCTTGCGAAAGGCCCACATCGAGCGCGGGCAGAAGGTGCTCATCTACGGCGCCTCCGGGAGCGTGGGCACGTTCGCGGTGCAGCTCGCCAAGGCCCTCTTCGGCGCGCAGGTCACCGGCGTGTGCAGCGGCCGGAACCTCGACCTCGTGCGCTCGCTCGGGGCCGACGAGGTCATCGACTACACGACCACCGACTTCGCCGACTCCGGAGTGAAGTACGACGTCGTGTTCGACGCCGTGGGTAAGCTCACGCGCGAGCACGCCAAGCGCGCGCTCACCGAGGCCGGCACGCATTGGAGCGTCCTCACCGACTCGGGCACGAGCATGAAGCTGCCGGTCGCCGATCTCGAGGTCATTCGCGAGCTGATCGACGCCGGGAAGCTGAAGCCCGTGATCGACCGCACTTACCCGCTCGAAGAGATCGTGGAGGCGCACCGGTACGTGGACACGGGCCGCAAGCGCGGCAACGTGGTGGTGCGGGTGGCTTGATGCGCGGCCCGACGAATCGATTACGATGACGGCTGCGCATGGGAACGAACGATTCCGAGGTCGCCGAGAGTGAGGGAGAAGCGTGGTTGCGGCGCACGATCCGCCGCGGGCTTCGCGGTGGGTTCCAGGGCGACGACGAGGTCCTCGAGGGCGCAATCGAGCTCGTGAGCGATGAGGTCACGGTGGACGAGACGCGCGCGCGCGCCATGCTCGCGGAGGAGCGCGCCGCGCTTCGCGCGGAGATGGCGACCTGGCCCGCGACCACGGACTGCGATCGCCTCGACGCCGCCTTCGCCGAGCTGGAGGCCGCCGGAATCGTCGCGCGCGAGAACTTCACGTGCTGCGGCCGCTGCGGCGAGAGTGAGATCGGCGACGAGATGGAGGAGGCTGAGGCCGAAGGCATCGCGGTCCGCGGCTACACCTTCTTCCACGCGCAAGACACCGATCGCGTCGCGACGGGCGAGGGACCCTTGATGCTCAAGTACGGCCCGAGCCCCTTCGACGAGACGCAGATCGTGCCGATCGGTCGCGAGATCCAAGCGGCGGTCGAGCGTCACGGCCTGCGAACGGAGTGGGCCGGCACCGCGGAGCAGTGCATCAAGGTGCACCTCACGTGGCAGCGTCGCCGCCAGTCGCGCGCGTAGTCTCGTCCGTGCCGTCCGCGCCGTCCGCGCGGCCGCGGCGGCGCTCGAGGTGGCGCGCGACGAGGGCGACCGTGATCGACACCGCCGAGAGGACGCCGAGGATGGGCCACGCGCCCGGCTGCATGCGGCCCGAGGCGTCGAACATGCGATCTCCGAGGTAGCTCACGAGGAGCAGGGGAGGAACGTAACCGACGAGCGAGCCCCAGAAGTGCGTCCAGAAGCCCACGCGCGAGACGCCGAAGAAGAAGTGGAGCGGAGGCGGCATCCAGAAGATGAGGCGCAGCACGATCACCGTTCGGAGCGCGCTCTCCTCGAGCGCTCGCTCGTACTTGCGAAAGCGCGCGGGGATGCGGGCCGACACCCAGTCTTTGGCGACGAACCGCGCGAACGAAAATCCGATGACGCTCGCGGCCATCGTGCCGAGCATCGAGAGCGCGAACGCGGTCTGCCACGGCCAAATCAGCGGCGCGGCGATGATGAAGATGGTCCCCGGCACGCCGAAGGGCTGGAGCATCGCGTACGCGATCACGAACGCGACGTAGCCCCACACGCCCATCTCCACGAGCGTCTGCGCGAGGACGCGCGGCTCGGCCACGCGCGCAAAGACGCCGAAGCGGTACGCGACCGCGAGGCCGACGACCACGAGCGCCACGAGGGCGATGCGCGCGTGCCGCTGGCTCCGGCCGACCGTCATCCGGCGATGATAGGCTCAAGTCGCGCGCGGACCAGCGGGCGCCGCAAGATCGCCGTCGCGGCCGCGGTGCAGTTGCGGATCGCGCGCGTGCACCCCACAACCGTGGTGACGAATCGACGGCGCGCTCGCGAAGCTCAGATCTCGCGAAAGGGGGCCTCATGTCCGTTCATCACGTGATCGGAGGCGGCACGGTCTGTCACGTACGGCCTCACCTGGCGCTCTCGGCGCCTGCCTACGGAACGCTCGCGCGGACCCTCGCCGCGCTGCTGCACGAGAGCGGGGAAGGCGACGTGCGGCTGCACCTCACCAAGATGGCCGACGCCGCGAGCGCGCTCGAGACGAACGACGACGTGGCGCGACTCGTCGACGCGATCGTGGCCGATCCGGCCTCGAAGATGGTCTTTCTGACCGCGGCGCTGGTGGACTTCGACGGCGCGGTCGGCGACACGCGCGGCAAGGGCGCGGCGCGCCTCAGAACCGACGCCGGGGGCCAGACGCTCACGCTCACGCCCGCGCAGAAGATCGCTCCGCGGATCCGCGCCGAGCGAAAGGACCTCTTCCTCGTCGCGTGCAAGACCACGGCCGGCGCGAGCGCCGACGAGCAATACCTCGCCGGGCTCAAGCTCCTCAAGACTTCGTCCGCCAACCTCGTCCTCGCGAACGATCTACATACGCGCCGCTCGATGGTCGTGACGCCCGAGCAGGCTCGCTACTTCGAGACCACCGATCGCGCGGCCGCGGTGCGCGGCCTCGTCGAGATGGCCCTCGCGCGGTCTCGCGGCCGCTTCACCCGCAGCACGATCGTGCCCGGCGAGCCTGTGCCGTGGAGCTCGCCGCTCGTCCCGGCCTCGCTTCGCGCGATCGTGGACCACTGCATCGCGCGCGGCGCGTACAAGCCGTTCTTGGGCGCCACCGTCGGCCACTTCGCGGCGCGGCTCGCGGACGGGCGCATCCTCACATCGCGTCGCAAGACCGACTTCAATCGCATCCACGAAGTCGGCCTCGTCTTGATCGAGCCCGCGGGTGACGAGCGCGTGCTCGCGTACGGCAGCCGCCCGAGCGTCGGTGGCCAGAGCCAGCGGATCGTCTTCCGCGATCACCCCGACGTCGATTGCATCGTCCACTTCCACTGCCCGCTGCGGGCGGGCGTGACCGACGTTGAAGTCCGCGCGCAGTGGCCGTACGAGTGCGGCAGCCACGAGTGCGGTGAGAACACGAGCCGCGGCCTCGCGCCGGCCGCGCCGGGCGTGCTCGCGGTGATGCTCGACAAGCACGGCCCCAATATCGCTTTCCATCGCTCTATCGCGCCCGAGCGCGTGATCCGCTTCATCGAGTCGAAGTTCGATCTCGCGGCCCGCACCGACGGGATCGTGGGCGCGCCGCCCGTGCGTCGAGCCCTCTCGGCACACGCGGAGCTGTCGTCATGAGGTCGGCGGGTGAAGCGGAGCGGTTCGTGCGCCTCGGCGATCGGCTGGTCGCCTTGGAGCTGGTCCGCGAGGTCGATCTCAGCGCGCTCGAGACCGAGGGCCTCGCCCGCGTTCGCACCGCGGACGGCGCGTGGGCAGACCTCCACGACGCGGACGCGATCGATCTGGTGATGCGCCTCGCGCCGAGCTTCGTCGAGGGCCGGCGCTTTCGCTTCCTCCGCTCGGCATGGGCGCTCCACAACCTCTTCGGCCATCCGCTCCTCCAGCTCCTCGCGTGGGCCGGGCGCACGCGGGCGGGCCTCCGCGTCCACGACGCGACGATCCCGCGCCCGCGCGCGAGGCCATGAGGGGAGCGTTTTGCCGAGCACGCGGCCAGCGCCGGGTCAGGGCTTCGGAAGGGATGCGACGAGCGCTTCGATCGCGCGCGTCGCGGCGGCCTCTGGCACCTGACGCAGCGCGCGGTTCTTGATCCGACGAAGGCGCTGCGCGTCGCGGAGGATGCCCTGGTTCCAGAGAAACGTCGCGTCGGTCGCGAGGGCGAGCATCTCTACGTTGGAGAGCGCTGCCTGGCCTACGAGCTCGCCATAGCGCTGGAAGTGCTGCCGGACGGTGCGCAGGCTCGCGCGGCACTCGACGCACTCCCAGCACTCGGCCTCCACGCGGAAGCGGAGCGTCTCGTACCAATATTGTTGCTCGCGCGCGAAGAAGATGAAGGGCCGCCTGCACGTGCGGCAGTCGCGCAGCGTGTCCACGTACCAATGCAAATGAGACATGGTCGTGAAGTTTTGCTTCCGCACGTCAGCCGGGATCGCGGACTCCGGAAAGATGACGTCCTTCGACCAGTCGGGCGGCGGCGGGATCACGTCGTCCTCTCCGACCAAGCCGGAAGGCTCGATCTCGGTTCCATAGCGCGGGTGCGGGACCACGTTCGCGAGCCGCTCGAGCGTTCGCCGCGACCTTTCCGGTGCGGGCGTCGCGGCCTTCTTCGCCTTCTTCGTCGTCTTGGGTGGCCGGGGCATGATCGCGCTCGAGAGTGTTACGGCGCGACGTCGGCGAGCGTCAATCGGCCTCGCAGCGCGGGGCTCGGGGCGGGGAGCTCGCGGCCGCGCTCGATGGCGAGGCCGTGGCGGATCCGCGGATCGGCGACGAGCGTCTTGGTGTGCCGGAGCACGTTGGGGAAGTCCTTCAAGTCGAGCATGTCGGTTCCCCAGCGCGCCATCGCGTAGAGGTACGCATCGAGGATCGACTGGGCCTCGCCGAGCACGAACGCCTTGTCGGAGAGGTGCGCGTCCACGAACGTGAGCTCTCTCCGGATCGCGTCGACCGCCGCGGCCTTCACCGACTCGTACGCCGACGTGTCTCGCGCGTAGCGTTCGGGGTGATAAAAAGGCCAGAACGCTGGGTGAAAGCCGCTGCCGAAGTACGCGAGCCACTGGTTCGCGACGTCGCGCTCGGCGGTTCCGTTCGCGGGGAGCATGCCCGCCTCGGGCGCGCGATCCGCCACGTGGGCGAGGATCGCGTTCACCTCGACGAGCACGCGTCCGTCGACGCGGAGCGCGGGCACCTGCGCGCGCGGGTTGATTGCGCGGTAGCGATCACTCGCGCGCTCCTCCCGCCCGACGAGGCACACGCTGTACGGCGCGCCCCGCCACTCGAGCGCGACCATGCACGCGAGCGCGCACGTACCCGGCGTGTAGAAGAGAACGGGCTCCATCGTCGCTCCAGGCTCGGTCGTCACTCGGTGGTGAAGCCGATCTTGTTGTGCGTCCCGTCGCAGTAAGGCTTCTTGGACGACTGCCCGCATCGGCAAAGCCAGGTCTTGGTGACGCGGTTGATGGTGCGCCCCGTGCCGGTGCAGATCTCGACGTTGCCCACGACGGCGAGCGGTCCGTTCTTGCTCGGCGTGATCTTGAGCGGGCCGTTTCGCGCCGCGAGCGGCTGCGAGTCGGCGGTGGCGGGCTCACCGCTCGCCTGGAAGCCGGCCGCCGTGTGGCTGCCGTCGCAATACGGCTTCGACTTCGAAGCGCCGCAGCGGCAGAGCGTCGCGCGGAAGCGCGGCGCCTGTCCCTCGATCTCGAGCTCGCCGTGCACGGCGAGCGGACCGTTCTCGCGGACGCGGAGCACGTTCACGATCGGCGCGGTCTCGTTCGGGCCGCCGTCGATGCGCTCGGCCACGATCGCGCCGGACGGACAGCTCACCGCGAGCGCCGCGAGCTCCTCGGGCGTCGCGTTGTCGGGATGGATCCATTCGCCCTCCACGTTCGGCACGAACACGTCGGGCCTCGACAGCACGCACTGCCGGGAGTGAATGCAGCGCCGCGCCTCGAACTTCAAGAGCACCCGCTTCCCGCGCACCTCTTCGATGTCACTCATGGGCCGCAGTATCCCACGTGCCGCGCTCGAGAAGGCGAGCGTGATGGTCGCGCCCTACCGACCGATCGCCCCAAAGTCGGACGGCGCGTCCACCTATGAGAGCATGGCCGGATGCGCTCGCCGCTGGGCTGGTGGATCTCGTGCGTCGCCGCTGCTGTGGGCGGCGTGGCGGCGTTCTGGCTGTTTCAGTGGCACGGCCCGCTCGTTGGTCTGGCGTGGCCGCTCGAAGCGCTTTGGCCTGATCCCCGCGCGGCGGGGCAGGGCGGCTGGATCTTCGCGACGCTCGCGCTCTTGTCGTTCGTTGCGGTGCTCGCGCGTCTCGGAGCTCGGGCCGGCGTCGAGGGGCCGATGCTCCTCGCGAGCATCGTCGTCTTCGGCGGCGCGACGCCGCAGCTCGGTATGCTCGGGCTCGACCTCTACAACTGGACGATCACCGCTGATCGCTACCTGAGTCCGTACAAGCCGTTCGAGCTCCTCTCGCCGTGGCTCATGCCGGCTGCCCACGTGATCGCGATCGCCGTCGCGACCGTCGTCGCCCTGTTCGTGGCGCGAGAAGAGCTCGCCCCCGCGCCCCGCGTCGGCGCGGCGGTGGCGCTCACCCTCACGCTCGTGTGCGTGCTCTTCGGCGCGCTCCGCTGGCGACACCCGTCGTATCTGGACTCGCTCTCCGAAGTGTCGATCGACGTCCCGCACGAGCCGAGCTCGACGACTCGCGTGGGTGACCTATGCGTCCATGATCGCACGAACGATCCGCCGAATTGGGCGAGGCGCCTGAGCCTCAACGGGGTCGGCGACGAGGTCGTGAGCCGCTTCGCGAGCCCGCCTCGCTACGCCGTGGTGTGGGTGAGCCCCGGCAGCGCGCCGTGCGCGGGCGCGCCGGCTACGGCGAAGTGGACGCGCTGGCAAGATCGACTTCGGTACGACGTCGCGCGCGGATACGTCTTCCGGCGCGATCCCGTGGTCAAAGACGGGCCGTGGCAAGAGCTCGACGGAAAGCGCGTCGAGTGGCGTTTCATGCCCCGTTCGGTGCGCTGCCCGCCGGGCTTTCTCTTGCTCGGCCTGGTCGGCGCGATCGTCCTCGCGTTCGGAGCCGTCGCTCGCTCACCGCGCACGGCAGTGGATCCCTACGCGAGCTGGAGCGCGGTCGTCCTGTGGGCCGCATTGACCGCGCCGCTCGCGCTCTGCGCCGCCTTCGGCTTCGTGCTCTAAGCGGTGCTGAGTTGAGCTGAGACTCGTGCCGCCCGACGGCGAGCGGGGCGAATGTCCGCTCGTCGGTCCGACGCCCAACTCCGACGGCGGAATGACGCGTGTGTGACCGACGCGTCGTCGCCCAATTCGCCCCAAGCGGTCGACGCGAGGCGTACGTTGGTCGTGAGGTCTTCTTGTCCTACGCGGCTGGAGCGGTCACGGTCGTCCACGAGGGGCGCGGCGGGTACGTCGAAGTCGACGACCGGCGCTACGTCATCGAGCACGTGGAAGCCGGCCGCTTCGCCATCCACTTTCCGTCGGGCCACCCCGCGCGCGTGCGCGCCGCGGACCTCGAAGCCCTCGAGGCGCTCGCGCAGAGTGAGCCCGGCAAGTGGACGATCGAACGTCACGATCGCGCTCGCGGCAAAACCCGCGGGCGCCGCTGATCTCGGCCCCGCGCTGCAATCGCGCCGGGCCAATCTCCCGCCAAGCGAGAGAAACAGCGCACCCTCCTGCCCCACGCCAAGGCCATCATCTGCACGAGCCCGCCTAACCGTGCCGAGGTGGCTACGTGCCGAATTTCGCGTCGCGCGCAGGCGCTGCGCCGTATCGTGGCGGTGATGCGACTCTCGGAGGCGGCCTTCGTTGCGCTCGTGGACCCCGGCTGCCCTGGCTGCGGCGCGAAGAAGCTCCGCATCGAGGCCATCGTCGCCCAGCGAGTGCCGATCCACGCGGGAGAGCCGTACGGAGCGCCTTCGTGGGCCTACAAAGGTGAGGAGCTCGTCTTTGGGACCTATCGCATCGCGTGCACCGCATGCGACCGCGAGCTCTTCAACGACGACGCGTGCCCGCGCTGCGCGTCCCCGGGCGGAGTCCTGCGCGCGCTCGAATCCCACACCGGGCCGCTCCCCGCTTCGTGCGCGGGCTGCGGCAGCGAGCTCATGACCGCGACCGCGTACGTCCCCGCGTCGGTGCTGTACGAAGGACGACGCGCCGCCAAGGCGCGCGCCCATGCTTCGCCCGAAGAGCCCGGCTTCCACGCAGTGCGTGTAGAGTGCAATCGATGCCGCGATGCCATCTCGACGGGCGCCGGCTGCCGAGTGTGCGCGTGACGCCTCGTCGCCCGCGCCGTTCGCGCTCGATGATGGTGCTCGCGCTCGTCGCCCTGGCCGCATGCAACGCCGGCGCACCGCCCGCCCCGAGCGCGCCACTGGCTCCGCGGACGGCATCGCCGCTGGCGGAGGCGCAGCCCGTGGACGCGGCCGCTCCGCCGCCGGACGCCGCCGCGCCGCGCTCCGAGCCCTCCGCCACCGAGGCGCCGCCCGCCGCCGCGCCCATCTCGTGCACCAACGACGACGACTGCTGGGTCGATGAGCATTACGCGCCCATCGCGCGCCCGAAGAAGCTTCGTGGCAAGAAGCTCACGCCATGCAAGGGTGGCCACGAGCACATTCCGGCCTGCCGCGACGGCGTGTGCTCCGTGATCGCCTACAAGTGCTGATGGGAGCCACGGCATGAAGCTGATCGACGTCAGTCACACCATCGAGCACGGGCTCGTGACGTACCGCGGTCTGCCCGCGCCGATCATCTGCGACTACCTCTCGCGCGAGGCCTCGCGCGCGACGTACGCGCCGGGCACCGAGTTCCACATCGGGAAGATCGAGCTCGTGGCGAACACCGGCACGTACCTCGACTCGCCGTTTCATCGCTACGCCGACGGGCGCGATCTCTCGATGCTCGCGCTCGAAGAGCTCGCCCACCTCGATACCGTCGTCGTCGACGCCACGCGCGCGGGGCGCGCGATCGGCCGAGAGCTCTTCAGCGGACGGAACCTCCAGGGCAAGGCCGTGCTCGTCCGCACCGACTGGAGCCGGCACTTTCGCTCCGACGCCTACTTCGAGGGGCACCCGTTCCTCACCGAAGACACCGCCGCCTTCTTGCGCGAAGGCGGCGCGCGCCTCGTGGGCATCGATTCGCTCAACATCGACGACACCGGACCGCGGACGAGACCCGTGCACTCTGCACTTCTCGGGGCCGACATCCCGATCGTGGAGCACCTCACGAACCTCGCCGAGCTTCCGGAGTCGGGCGCCACGTTCTTCGCCGTGCCGGTGAAGATCCGGGGCATGGGCACGTTCCCCGTGCGGGCCTTCGCGGCCGTCTGACGTACTTGGCGCGCCATCGCCGCTCGCGTGCCACGCGCGCCAAAGGATTCTTTGACGCGGGCCGCGCGGTGCAGGCAGTCTGCACCGATGCAAGTGCGCGTGGCGATGCTGCTGATTTCCCTGGGGCTCATGGTCGGCTGCAAGAAGGAGTCGACCAACGCGGCCGGCACGGAGAGCGCTCCCGCCGCCACCGCGACGGCCAAGCTCACGGTCACCTCGTCCGCGCTCACCGAGGGGCAGCCCATGCCCAAGGCCTACGCGTGCAACGACGAGAAGCATCGCGACACCTCACCGCCGCTCGCGTGGACCAAGGGCCCTGAGGGCACCGAGTTCTACGCCATCGAAATGCTCGACCTCGACGCGCCGAACGTGCCCAACGCTTGGGACAAGGACACGAAGAACTTCCTCCACTGGCGGCTCTTGAACGTCCCGCCGACGGTCCTCTCGATCGCCCCGTCGACGATGCCGCCGCCCAACACGGGGATCGGCGTCGAAAATCACTTCGGGACGCCCGTCTACGGCGGGCCGTGTCCACCGCCCGGCGCTCCCGCGCACCACTACACGATCACCGTCTACGCGATGAAGAAGAAGCAGCCGATCAACACCTCCATCGCCAAGGCCGACGTGCTCGCGTCGGGAACGCTCACCGTCACGTACGCTCGATAGAGCGCGCCGCGCGGGAGCGCCACGAAACGCCCGCGGCGGGGACGGTCGTACACGGCTAGCGATACGGCGTCGGCTCGGGCCCCTGGATGATGCGCGTCCGGTGAGGCCGTCCGATGGGCAGCTTCTCGGGCGACTGGGCGAAGAGCTCGGTGCGCCCGCAGCGACGACAAACGTAGGCCTTGAGCACCCCGAGCGGCTGCCATCGGTTGCTGCCGGGCGGCGGCGCGCCCCAACACACGGGGAGCGGAGACGGCAGGCCGTCGCGGTCCGACTCCTGGAGCTCCGCCTCGATGATCTCGTTGTGCTTGCAGAGCGGGCAGGTGCCTTGGCGAACGTCGTCCATGGATCTCGGGTATCACAATCGACGAGCGCCGACGGGCACGGAACGCGGAGCGCGGGCCTCGAACGGCGACGCGCAAGTCTTCGGCCCCGTCGTTCATCGGGTGCGACTTCTGCGGACAGCGATCAGGCGACCGTCGCATTGGCGACGACCGCGTCTCCACACCCGCGTTGCTCGCAGGTGCACCCGCGAGATACGCTTTGCGGGTGGTCCTCGAGCCGTCCCGGAAGGTCGAGCCGGACGCCGGTCTCGTCGCTGGCGCCGTCGGCACGTGGCTGCACAACAAGTACCGATTGGATCGCGTCCTCGGCGAAGGTGGCATGGCCGTCGTCTACGCGGCGACGCACCGAAACCGGAAGCGTTTCGCAGTCAAGGTGCTGCGACAGGACATGTGCTCCGACGAGATGGTCAAGCGCTTCCTGCGTGAAGGCTATGTCGCCAACAGCGTCGATCATCCCGGTGCCGTTTCCGTCCTCGACGATGACGTGACCGAGCGAGGCGCGCCGTTTCTCGTCATGGAGCTTCTCGAAGGTCGAGCGCTCGACCAGCTCGTGGCGGAGCGCGGTGGCCAACTGCCACCCGGCGAGGTCTTGTCGATGGCTCACCAGCTGCTCGATGTCCTCGCCGCGGCCCACGCGAAGAAGATCGTGCACCGCGATTTGAAGCCGGCGAACCTCTTCTTGACCCAAAGCGGCCAACTCAAGGTTCTCGACTTCGGCATCGCGCGGCTGCGCGAGGACAGCGGGGTCACTCACGACACTCACACCGGGCACGCCATGGGGACGCCCGCGTTCATGGCACCCGAGCAAGCGCGTGGCTCGGCGCGCGAAGTGGGGCCCTGGACCGACCTCTGGGCCGTTGGCTCGACCATGTTCACCTTGCTGGCCGGACGAACGGTTCATGAGGGGGAGACGGTTCAAGAGATGGTCTTCAACACGGCCAGCAAGCCGGCGCCTTCGCTCGCGACGGTGATGCCGACGGCGCCCGCGGAGCTCGTGGCGATCGTCGACCGCGCACTGGCGTTCGAGCCCGAGAAGCGATGGGCAAGCGCAGGCGAGATGCGCGAGGCCGTCGCCGCGGCCCACGTCGCCATGACGGGCGATCCTCCGGCCGTTCCCGGACCGTCGCCATCGTCGCACCGCGTTCGGCCATCGGACCCCGCCTTTCACGTCGACGAGCGCAACGTGCTCGCGTTGACCCAGGCCGTCCCATCGAGTGACCCCGCCGTCCCAGCCCCCGTTCGTTCGAGCCCCGAGCCCGGCTCGACGGTCGCTGCACCACGTCGCTTGCTCGTCGTGGCGGCTGGCGCGCTGCTCGTTTTGGGCAGCGGCGTCGCTCTCTGGGCGACGGGGGCGCCGTCGCGATCGACGCTCGGCGGTGGGGGCGTCGAACCGGAGCCGGCCCCGCCCACGCCCCCGCGCGCGTCCGTGACCTCCGCCGCGCCGGCGGCGTCGACGTCGGCCACCGCGGTGGTCGCGATGTCGTCGTCTTCCGTCGAGCGACCGAACCCCGCGCCGAGCGCATCGACGAGGCTGCTGCCGAACACGAGCACGACGCGCAAGAAGCCATCGGCGGAGTCGGAGAAGGCGCCCGAGAAGGGCGTGGCCAAGCCCTCCGACAAGGGCGCCGACTGGGAGCGCCAATGAGACGGTGGCTGGCCGTCGGCGTCGTGTCCATCGCCGTGGTCGTGGGGTGCAATGCCATCCTCGGCATCGACCCACCCGAGCCTGTCGCCGCGGAGGCAGGCACCCCGCTCGATGGCGCGCCTGACGCCAGTCCCGCGGACGGTGGCGATGCATCGTCCTTGGACGGCCTCGCGGAGGGGTCTCCGCTCGCGCCACCGTGCCCCGATTCGCCGCCGACGTGCTCGCCGGAGCTCGTCGTCAGCAGCCAAAGCGGCCCCTCGACGGTCCTCGTCAAGGGCGGCCGGATCTATTGGACGAACGACCGCCGCTCGACCTTTCCCGGTGGTGTGTTCAGCGCGGCGCTCGACGGCGGCGATCAGGTTCAATACGGGTCGCAGGTCGATCAACCGAAGCGCGTGATTGTGGCCGGTGACCGCGTGTATTGGACCGTCACCCCATTCGATCGCAGCGAGGACGCCGGAACGGTCTATAGCGCGTCGCTCGACGGCGGCGACGTGAGCGCGGTCTTCGAGAAGGTGAACTTCCCCATCGGCCTCGCGGCCCACGACTCGACCGTCGTCGTCGGCGACATCGACGGCTTCTGGGCGCTCTCCGCGGACGGTGGCCACCGGCCCCTCACGTCCGTTCGCGGCCCGAAGTCGAAGCTGCTCATCGAAGGCAGCGATCTCTATGCGGCCGTCTCGAGCATCTTCTTGGGTGTCTACCGAGTTCCGCTCGACGGAGGAGACGCGAGCGTCATCGACTCGTTCCACACCATGACCGACGACTATTCGAGCTGCGCGCTCGCCGGTGGCGCGATCTACTTCGACCGAGACTTCGCCGCGGGGGATGCATCGGTCCAAGGCATCCAGAAGTGCAGTGCTCTTGGCTGCGGCGGAAGCAACGCGCCGTTCTACACCGTCGACGGCGCTACCTTACCCGCGGACGGCGTCGTGGACATCGTGACCGACGACCGATTCGTCTACTTCACCGTGGGGACGGGAAAAGTTCTGCGCATCGCGCTGAGCGGAGGGAACGCGACAGAGCTCTCGGCGGCCGACGGCGGGGGCGTTGGCGTCGAAGGGATCGCCGTCGATGGGCCGTTCGTCTATTGGACGAACTACCCGGCCGGGCAAATCTGGAAGGTCGACCGATGCTGCGTGCCGTGAGCTCGCCGTTGCAAGCGCTCCGCGGGCTGGTGGTCGCCGGATGCCTCGCCGCGGCATCGCCGGTCCACGCGCAGGCATCGCCGAACGACGCTGCGCTCGCCACCGAGCTCTTCAACGCCGGCCGCGATCTCATGAAGGAGGGCAACGTGCAGGCCGCATGCGGCAAGCTGTCCGAGAGCGCGCGGCTCGATCCCAAGGTGGGGACGCTGGCTCGGCTGGCAGAGTGCAGCGAGAAGCTCGGGCAGCTGGTTCGTGCGCGAAGCCACTGGCAGCAGGCAGTGAACCTCGCCCGGTCGTTGAAGGACGATCGTGGTCCGCACGCTCAAGAGGAGCTCGAGCGCATCGACAGACTGGTCCCCAAGCTGCGCATCACGATGACTGTGCCGGCGCCGGCGGGCCTCACGGTCAACGTCGACGGCGCGGTCGTCGGCGAGGGGAGCCTCGGCACTCCGCTCCCGGTCGAACCCGGCAAGCACGCGGTCACCGTCGGCGCGCCAGGGAAGAAACCTTGGCGAGGGACCTTCGAGGTGCAGGCCAACGGGGCGGTCACGATCGTCGCTGTGCCCGCCTTGGAGGATGCGTCCGAGGCCGACGCCAACGCACGACCCACCGCGCCAGCAGTCTCCGACGACGGCCCGTCGCCGCTTCGCGTCGTCGGTCTCGTGGCCGCGGGTGTCGGCGTCGTCGGCGTCGGCGTCGGCGCCGCTTTTGCTCTAGGCGCGAAGTCGAAGTTCGACGAGTCGAATCAGCAGCCCGGCGGTTGCGTCGGCAACGCTTGCCCGGCCGGCGCTCCCACCGATGCGCGCAACGACGCGCGCGCGGCGGGAAACGTGGCGACGGTCCTCACCATCGCAGGTGGCGCGCTCGCGGCCGGAGGGCTCACCCTCTTCCTCGTCGCCCCGCGCCGCACCGCGTCGCCGCGCGCTGCCGTGCAGATGGACGCCCGCGGCGCCAGGCTCACGTTGGTAACCCAGTTCTGACGACGGCTTCGCGTGAAGGACCGCGATCGCGAAGGCGGACGTGCTCGCCTCCGGCACTCTCAGGTCACCTACGCTCGCTAGCGAGCCGCGCGCGGCGAGCGGGCCTGACCGAGTTGTTCGAGTAGCTCATGCTCGACCCGCGCTGCCCAACCTGCGTCGGTCAACATTGCGCGCGACGCGAGCCCTCCGGCGTAAGCCGCACGAAGGCGCGATTGCGTCAGCTCCAGTTCGAGCTCAATCGCCGCCGGTCATACCCCAGTAGGAGTCGGCGCCCTGGTAGCACTCGTACGTCGAGTAGGTCCACGCATCGCCCTCGAACCGGCCGTACCCACACGTGTTCTCCTCGCCCCCGGAGACGCTCACGAGCTCCGAGTCGCTCAATTCCATCATCGAGAGGGCGTTCGGCGTCGTGCTCATGCCCACCCTCAAGCACGTCACGTGCCGCGGCTAACTGCCTGAGATCTCGTGCCGTGATTCGCTCCACCTCGGACACGAAGTCCGCGACGGTACAACTTGGCCCGTGGCGCCGGAACGGGCCCTTTCAGCGAGCGCTTCTCGGGTCGCTCGTCCCAAGCCTGCGAAGTCAGCGCCAGACGCGCCCGCCGCGACGGGGCAGCAGTGGACATCAACTCCCGTCGCTGCAGACCTCGACGCTCCGCCATGGCGGTAGCTCGGCCACGAGCGCCTCCGCCCGTGCCTTCGGCGAGAGGTCACTCGGCCCGTCCATCCGCAAGACGGCCGTGTGGCTGCTGCAGAGCCTGCTCACCCAGCGGGTGCCGTGGGGGAGTCTGCCGTCCTCCCAGCGTTCGTCGGCGACGAGCTCGGAGCGGTCCGCTTCGACGAAGCCCCGCACGACGATGCGGAAGTGCGCGTTGGGTTTTCCGAGCGCGCGCGAAAGTCTATCCATGGCGCTCGCTTCGAACGAGAGCATGACCTCTGCCGTGTCGTCGGTGACGTACTGGATCATCGCGCCCACGACGTCCGTGGCGTCGACGATCCCGCGAAACTTCACGAGGTAGGTTCGGACGCCGATGCGGGACGTCTTGCCGAGAAGCAAGCGGTCACCGAATGGAACGACGCCCGTCGCCGACCAGGCTTGTACGCGCTCGATCATCGCGGCCTGCGGCACGCCTTCGAGTGCAGCGTGCACGTAGCCGAGGTGCGGTGGGGACGGCTCGTGGAAGATCTGAAAGCCGTCCGGCAGGCCCACGAGCCCGCTCGTCATGTCCCGTTCGACGTCGTCCTCGTAGATCGCGAACGCGTGCGCGGACCGTATGTGCACTGGCGGTGCCGGCGGTTTGGTCTCGAGCGCGTCGGGCGTGCGAGCGCACGCAGCCGCCATGCTGGCCGCGATGAGCGCCACCGTACGACGCATGCGCGAGGGGTCGAGCATCGGTGCACGATTCGGACACCTGAGCGGGAGCGCGCTTGGGTCGTGGCCCGGCGTAGCGACCGCTCGGGTGGCGGTCGCTTCGAGTCGCGCGCTGGCCTTTCCGGCGCTCTCGTGGCCGCGGAATCGGTGGTCGCGCGGTGACCTCGCGTGTACCGTCCACCCACGAACGGAGGCACCATGATCGAGACTCGAAAGCTCGGGCAAGGGGAAGTGCGCGTCGGCGCGATCGCGCTCGGCGCGATGGCGTTTGCAGGTTGGTACGACACGCGCGACGACGAGGGCGGCGTGCGCGCCATCCAGCGCGCGCTCGACGCCGGCATCAACCTCATCGACACGGCCGAGGTCTACGGCAACGGCAAGAGCGAGTCGCTCGTCGGCCGCGCGGTGCGCGGTCGCCGCGACCAAGCCGTCGTCGCCACCAAGTCCAGCAAGGGGAGCCCGGCGTACCTCCGCGAGGCGGTCGATCGCAGCCTGAAGAACCTCGCCCTCGAAGCCATCGATCTCTACTACCTCCACCGCGTCGACGCCGACGTGCCCATCGAGGAGTCGGTCGGCGCGATGGCCGAGATGGTGAAGGCAGGGAAGGTCCGCGCCATCGGCCTCTCCGAGGCGGGGCCGGAGACGATTCGCCGCGCGCACGCGGTGCATCCGATCGCGGCGCTCCAAACGGAGTACTCGCTCCTCCAGCGCGATCCGGAGCGCGATCTCTTCCCCGTCACACGCGCGCTCGGCATCACCTTCGTCGCGTATTCGCCGCTCCACCGCGGTCTCCTCACCGGCTCGATCCGCTCCGCCGCGGATCTGGCAGCGAACGACTGGCGCGCGCAGGTGCCGCGCTTTCAGGGCGCGAACCTCGCGGCCAACGTCGCGCGCCTCGGCGCGCTCGAAGCGATCGCCAAGAAGAAGGGCGCGTCGATGTCGTCGGTCGCGCTCGCGTGGATCCTCAAGAAGGGCGACGATCTCATTCCGCTCGTGGGCATGGGCCGACCCGAGAACGTCGATCGCAACCTCGAGACCTTCCGCGTCTCGCTCGACGCCGCCGACATGGCCGCGCTCGACGAAGCGTTCCCCATCGGCTGCGCCGCCGGCCTCCGCTACCCGGAGTCGATGATGGCGTCGCTCAGTCGATAACCGCCAAGGCCCCCTTGCCCGTGGCAGGGGCGCGCGCTAATAGTGAACCACATGGTGCAGTATTCGAGCGCACGCCTCGACGCGTCGTTTGCGGCCCTCGCGGACGCGACGCGGCGCGGCGTCTTGGAGCAGCTCGGGCGCGGGGACGCGTCCATCACCGAGCTCGCCGACAAGTTTCACATGACCCTCACCGGCATGAAGAAGCACGTCGGTGTCTTGGAGCGCGCCGGCCTCGTGGCCACCGAGAAGGTGGGCCGCGTGCGGACGTGCACGCTCGGGCCGAGCCGCTTGGAGCCCGAAGCGGCGTGGATGGAGAGCTACCGGCAAGTGTGGGCTGCGCGATTCGACGCGCTCGATGAGGTCATCGCGGAGCTGAAAGAGAAGGAGAGGATCGATGAACGCAAAAAGAGAAGGTGAGCCCGGCCCGAAGAACCCCACCACGGTGGAGCCGAAGGGCGACCGTGAGATCGTCGTCCGGCGATCCTTCGACGCCCCGGCGCGCATCGTCTTCAAGGCCTGGACCACGCCGGAGCTCTTTCGCCGCTGGTGGATCCCGAAGTCGATGCCGCTCGCGCTCCTCTCGTACGAGGCGGACATCCGCACCGGCGGGAGCTACCGGCTCGTCTTCGACGTCGACGGCACGAAGACCATGGCGTTCTTCGGCAAGTACATCGAGGTGACACCGCACTCGCGCATCGTGTGGACGAACGAGGAGAGCGGCGAGGACGGCGCCATCAGCACCGTGACCTTGGAGGAGCAGGGCGGAAAGACGCTGATGCTCCTGACCGAGGTCTATCGCTCCAAGGAAGTGCGCGACGCAGCGCTCACCTCGGGCGCGTACGACGGGATGCCCGAGACCTTCGGACAGCTCGACGAAGTGCTCGTCACGCTCGACGCATAGCGACGCGCGAAGCCGCGCACGACGCGGTACGCTGGGCCGAATGCCCGTGAGCCCTGCGACGGAAAACCAGCGGAGCTATCGACTCACCGGCATCGACATGCTCCGCGGCCTCGCGGTCGTGATCATGGCCATCGATCACGTCCGCGACGGCTTCCTCGCCGGCGCGGTGCAGGACCCCACCCACGATCCGAACGTGGGGCCCGCGCTCTTCGCGACGCGATGGATCACGCACTACTGCGCCCCGGTGTTCGTCACCCTCGCGGGGACGAGCGCCGGGCTCATGATCGCGCGGAAATCCGCGCCCGAGCTCTTTCGTTTCCTGCTCACCCGCGGGCTCTGGCTCCTCTTCGTGGAGGTCGCGATCATCTCGACCGCGCTCACGTTCGCGCCCACCGGCATCCCCCAATTCGGTGGGCACGTGCTCCTCGTCATGCAGGTGATCTGGGCGATCGGCGCCAGCATGATCGTCCTCGCGTTCGCGCAGCGCCTCGGTCGCCCGGTGTGTTTTGCGCTCGGCGCAACGATTCTCGCGACCCACAACGCGCTCGACGCGATCTGGCCCGCGACCCGGATCATGGGACCGGCGGCGCCGCTTTGGACGATCTTCCACTCGCAGATCTCCACGACCGGCGGGCCGTTCCTCTTCATCTTCGCGTACCCGCTCCTCCCGTGGATCGGCGTCATGCTGTTCGGCTTCGGAAGCGCGGGCGTCTTCGAGCGACCGCCCGCCGAGCGCGATCGCATCCTCCTTCGCGCGGGCCTCGCGATGACGGGCGCCTTCGTCGTCTTGCGTGCGCTCGACCGCTACGGCGATCCGAACCACTGGGAAACGCAGGCGCGCGGCATGGTCGGCACGGTCATCGATTTTCTCAACACGACGAAGTATCCGCCGAGCCTTCTCTTCATGCTGATGACGCTCGGCCCGGCCGCGATCGTGTGCAGTCAGGCCGATCGCATGACCGGCCGCCTCAAAGACACGCTGGTGATGTTCGGGCGCGTCCCGTTCGCGTTCTACGTGGCGCACTTCTACTTGATCCACGTGCTCGCCCTCGCGCTCGGGGTCGCGCAAGGTTTCGGCCCGGGTCAGATGCTCACGGTGTTCATGTTCTACCCCAAGGGCTATGGCGTCCCGCTCGCGGGCGTCTACGTCGTGTGGGCCATCGTGATCGCCACGCTCTATCCGCTCTGCCGCTGGGTCGCGGGCGTGAAAGCGCGCCGCCGCGACTGGTGGCTCAGTTACCTGTAGTCCGCTGCCTGCAGTCAGCTACCGGTAGAAGGCGCGACGTCGCGAGCCTCGGGGGCTTGGTCTTCTTGGACCTCCGCGCCGTCACAATCCGAGCGCGGCGCGCGCGGGGCGGCAGTCGGCGTGGAGCTCCGAGTGCGTGTCGGTCGTGCACATCTCGTGGACGAGCACCGAGGCGCCGCGCTGGAAGTCGCCGTAGCTCTCGCCGGTGTTTCCGATCACGTTCGCGCACTCGCCGGCGCTCTTGCACCGGATGACGCAGAAGGTGTCGAGCCCGCGGCCCTTCCGCGCGTCGATGCAGGAGACGCTCGGATACTTCGCCAGCGCGTCGGGAACCTTCGCCGGCGTCACCGCGTACCCGGCCGCATCGAGCCGCGCGCGGATCGCCGCGCTGTCGAACGGCTCCTCGCGGGTACATCCCGACAAGGCCAGGCACGCGCCTACCCAAGCAATCGAAGCCCGACTCGATGCCATGCAGCTCACGCGACGTTTCTCCGCGTCTTATCTTTCGGCTTCGGCGCGACACTGCGTCGCGTGCTGTTCCTTGCGCCGCGCGAAGTCCGCAGCGGCTTCCGCGCCGTCGAGCCAGTGGGACGTTTGGGCCGCGCAGCGCACGTCGCCGAGGGCCTCTTGGAGCGAGCGCTGGCAGTTGCCTGGCGCCTGCTGCCCATCGAAGCACCAGGTGTTGAGCGACGCGACGTGCATCTCGTTGATGGAGCACGCCGGCTTGGTCTGCATCCAGGGACCCGAGCCCAAAGCCGAGGCGCGCTGTCCGACCCGACGCATGTCCGCCGCCCACCCTTGGAGGTTGGCGCCGCCGCGCATCGAGCCGATGGCGCCTTTCACCTTGTCGACACAGGCTTTGCCCATCAAGCCCATGCCATTGGGGGTGCAACCGCCCACGGTGGCGAGCGCGGCGTTGATCGCACCTTCGGGAACGCCGAAGCCATCACCGCGCGAGGGAACGGTCTCCGGCGGAAGGCGCGCCATGCAGGCCTGGAAGAGACGCTCCTTGTCCGCTTGCGACTTCTTCTGCGCTTGCTGCTGCTGCGCTTGTTGCTGCTGCAGTTGCTGTGCGGCCGCTGCTTGGCTGGGCGACGGACCGTTCGGGGGCGTCTGAACGGGGTTCCTGGCGACGTGCGGCGTCGGGGTCGGCGCCGGCTCGCGCGCGGGCCGACGCATCAGTTGCGCGGCTTGGCGGTTCTGCTCGTCGCGCCACGCCTGCTGATCGCGCATCATCTGCATCGTCTGCTGGAACATCGCCTGCTTGTCGGCATCGAGCTGCGCCTCGCGCTCTTCACGATCGGCCTCTTCTTCGCGCTCTCGCTCGCGGCGCTCGGCGCGCGCCAGACGTTCCTCTTCGGCCTCGCGACGGTTCTCTTCTTCCTCGATGCGCTTTTGAGCCGCGCGACCCTGCGCGAGCACGGACGCGAAGCCGTTTGGATCGCGAAGCGCCCAGCGTTTGAGGATGTCGCACGCGCCGACGTTGCCTTGCGGGCACGCGCGCATCCCATAGCCGATCGTTTTGTCGGCCGCCCAGTTGCGTGTGGCGTCGGACGCCGCCGTGGCCCGGTCGCCGGCGAGCGCTTCGCACTGATCGATCGCGCCGCGGAAGCACGTCACGCGGAGAAAGGTGTCGCGCTCTTCGGGAAGGAGGACGTCGCTCTTGATGAGGACGTCGCACGCGCCCTCGGGTTTGTTCGAGAGCCCGTTCAAGTCGAGCACCGACACGTCCTCGAGGCCGTGCGCCTTTCGCTGGCAGATGGGCGCGAGCGCGTCGTGCCATTGCTCGCGCGGCAGGACCTCTGCGCGGGCCGCCGTCACGCAGGCGCTGAAATCCGTGGGCTTCAATTGGGCGGCGAGCGCACCGCGCTCGGCGTCGCACGCGCGCGTGAGGCCCGCCCTCACGTCGGGGCGGTCCTTCAGCCATCGCTTGACCTTCTCGAGGTCCCGGCCGCGCGCCGCCGAGGCAATGCACGCGCGGTACTGGGCCACGGTCGCGATCGGACCGGTGCCGCACTGGGCGGCGTACGTCGCGATGATGCGATCGCGAGCGCTGTTGACGGGAGCTTTGGGCGCGCCCCCGCCGCACGCGAGCAAGCTGAGCGCGAGGGTCGGAGCGATCAGGCGGGGAAGGATCACGGCGCGCATTGGATCTCCTTCGCCGACGCGCGGCACGAGGCGGGATCGGACGCGAGCGTGGCGGCGATGCTGCCGCCGAGGCACGCGACCGGGAAGAAGTCTTGCGCGAGCTCGCCGCTGGCGAGGGTCAACTGACTGCAAATCGGCGCGCCGTCGGGGCGCGGAAAGCACTGCGTGTACGTGACCGGCTCCGCGCACTTGTTCGTGAAGATGACGCGCACGTTGCGGCCCACGCCTCCCTTCGGGACCTCGAACGAGGAGCCGGTGAGCGCGAGGCACGGATTCTTGTCGTGACACTCGGGGCTCTTGGGTGCGGCGAACGCGATGCGGAGCTTTGGCGGTGGAGGCGGCGCAACGGGCGCGGGCGCGGCGGGAACGGGAACGGGAACAGGAGCGGGGAGGGGCGCGGCGGCGGCGGGCGTCGGAAGCGGCGCGGGCGCTGCGGGCGCTGCGGGCGTCGGCTCGGGAGTGAGCTCGCGTCGGACCGTGGTGCCGTCGGGAAGCCGCGTCTCCATCGACCAGCGCTCGCGCGGCGCGAGCGTCACCTTCTGCTCGAAGGTCTTGCCGCTCGGGTACACGACTTTGATGACGTGATTCCCCGGCGCGATCGGGCGTTTCGGCACGGCGCGCTTGCCCTCGAGCTTGCCGTCGACGAACACCTTCGCCTCGGGCGCTTCGGTCACCACTTCAATCGATGCGCTGGCCGGCGCCGGCGCGCTCGTTTGAGCAAACGCAGGCACCGCGAACGCAACGACGACCACCCCCAACACTCGCCGCATCATCCCAAGATACGGGCCCGCGCCGGGCCGCGTCGATACTCACGAGGGCCACTTCGCGCCCGCGCGCACCTAAGTCGGATCGAACGTGCACTTTCCCCGCGTGCAGTGAACGGCGGGGGGCGTCGGGCACTTGTATTTGGGGCACTCGGCGCCTCCTCCTCCTTGTTGGTGCTGCTGCTGCTGACAGAGCTTCGTGGCCGCCTCGACCGCGCTCCGATTGCCCGGGCGCGCGCTGCCGGCGCAGAGGGCGAAGCAGCAGGATCCGTTGGGCGAGACGACGTGGCTGTCGATCGCACACTCGGCGTCGCTGTTGCACGTGTCGTCGAGCGGCGGAAAGGTCACCGCGCTCGGTGCGCCCCGGGTGGAGGCGTCCGCGGTGGTCGACGGGCTCGCGTCGCTGCTCGGCTTGCAAGCGAAGAGCGCGGTGCACGCCAGGGCCCACGCGATCGAAAGGACCGCGCGATGGGCGGAGGCTTCGCTGGTTTGCATGGCCATGACTATACGTCGCAGGCGCACCGAAGTTCTTGGCCCGAGGCGCCGCGCACCGCGACTTTCTCCCGTCATGAGAGAGGGAGGAAGCTCGACGCACGTTCGTACGTGCCTCACGCGCCAAGGTCGGCGCACGAAGGACGGTCAACATGTCGGTCAGGCGCTTCGAGCTCGTGGATGGGAGCTCCAACAAGTTCTGGGAAGTGGTCGTCGAGGGCTCGGCCGTCGTGACGCGCTACGGAAAGATCGGCGCCGCAGGCCAGACCACCACCAAGGACGAGGGCTCCCCCGACAAGGCGCATAAGCTCTTCGAGAAGCTCGTTCGCGAGAAGACCGGCAAGGGCTACGTCGAAGTCACGTCGGGTCAATCGTCGCGCGAGGTGTCGTCTCAAGACCCCAAGCCGAACGCGAAGGGCTATCGCGCGCGCTTCGTCGCGATGGTCGACGCGTTAAAGAGCGACGAGCGGTTCGAGGTGAAGCGCGCCAAGATCGGCGAGCCCGCGTCGCCCGAGCTCATCGCCCAAGCGAAGGAGGCCGCGGGCGGCACGCTGCCCCCGGGCGTCGCCGAGCTCTACGCGGAGATGAACGGCTTCGAGCTCGTGTGGGAGCAGGTCGACGGCTTCTCCGACGAGCTCGAGGGCGAGGAGCCGCAAGGCTTCATCGACATCCCGAAGATCTACGGACCGAGCCTCGCCGACGGCGTCTTCAGCGATTGGAACGGCTCGCTCTACTTCTCCGACGACGATCCCTTGAAGGCGATCAAGCCCATCGACAACTCGGGCGGTGAGCTCGGCGCCAACACTCTCGCGGTCTTCTACCCCGTGCCGGGCAAGGCCACGATCCACTACCACGCCGACGGCGATCTCCACCCCACGGGCTACACGCTCGACGGATACCTCGAGCGCCTGCTCATGAGCCGCGGGTATCGCTACTGGACGGGCTCGCTCTGCGTGGACCTCCAAGACGACTCGGCCACCGAGTCGTTCCTCCACGACGCGCCCCTCGTGTTCGACGACTTCAAGCCCGCCCTCTTCGTCCCCAAGACCAAGAACGGCCAAATCGAATTCGACTGATCGCGGCGCGCGCGCCCCGGGTGGAGTGAAGCCAATGACTCAAGAGAACGACACCGCGGTCATCGATGCGCTGAAGGCGAGCGATCTCGTCCAAATTAAAGCCGCGCTCGCGGCGGGCGGCTCCGCCAACTGCGTCGACAGCGACGGTTATCCCGCTTTGCACCTCGCGACCCAGGTGACGGGCGCCGAGTGCGTGAAGGCGCTGCTCGAGCGCGGCGCCAAGGTCGACACGATCGGGCCGTACGAGCAGACCGCGTTCTACTCGGCTGCCTCCTGGACGAACGAGGACGCCGCGCTCGCGCTACTCGAAGCGGGCGCCGATCCCGCGCTTCACCCGTCGAACCGCCCGAGCGCGTTCATGGAAGCGTGCTTCTACGGAGCGACGCGCCTCGTCGATTGGTTCATCGCGAAGGGCGTCGACGTGAACGCCATCGAGCGCGATCAGTCGGCCCTGGCGCGTGCGGTCTACACGTGGTCGAGCCGCCCCGAGGCGTCGAGCGTGGTGGCCGCGCGTTTGCTCGAAGCGGGCGCGAAGGTCGACGCGAGCACGCTCAAGGTGTTCAAGGCGCTCAAGGGCAAGGTCGCGCGAGACGTCGCCGCCAAGCTCGGCGTCGCAGCGCCGAAGGCGAAGGTCGTGAAGCCGGCGGAGGTTGGCGAGTTCAAGCACCCGCTGTTCGAGCGCTTGAAGACGTTCCTCGAGCTCTTCGCGTCTCGCGCTGATCTCGAGATCCGGACGCCGCTCACGATCGACACGGCGCGCGTCCGCGATCTGGACGAGCCGTACCCCGCGGACGCTGGCTCTTTCGCGGCCTCGGCGACGGACGTGGCGTTCTCCTATCGGGTGAAGGACGAGCCGGAGTCGCAAGGGTTCCTCTACCTCTCGCTCGCGGGCCTGGGTGACAGCCCGGACTTCCTCGACGAGGCAAAGTTCGACGAGTGCTACGAGCTCGACTGCGATCGCGAGGGCGTCGGCTTCGCGGCGTGGTTCCGGGTGGCCGGTGGCAAGGGGCACATCCTCTGGAGCATCGAGGATGGCGTTCAGTTCAAGACGCTCACCGAGTACCTGACCAAGGGCGCGCGACGCGGCTTCGGGGTTCGCTGGCAGGACGCGAAGGACAAGCGCGCGGACGCGGCGCTCCTCGCGCGAAGCCTCCCGACGAAGACGCCCGCGGACACCGTGCGCAAGGGTTTGCTCGCGCGCGGAGTGAAAGCGTCGATGGCCGACGATCTCATCGAGTGGCTCGGCGATCGCGCGGTCCTTCTGCTTCCGAAGCCTGAGTAGGGGATCGTCGGGATCGCCGTCAGCGAACCGCGTCGACCGCCTCGGCAAAGTCGGTCGGAGCGATCGGCGCGCCGACGGCGTAGTAGTCGCCCGGCGAGGGCGAGAACGGTTGGCAGCTCCCGCTGACCGACTGCCAAACCTGCGCGGGCTTCGCGATCTTCTCACCGCGCGGGCGGATGCGACGCAGCGTCGCGCACGGGGTCGGACGAAGGAGCTCGACCACGAAAGGAGCCAGGTTGGCAGCCTTGCACGGCGTCGCCACGACCGGCGTCGTGCACGTGGCGTCGGTGAAGAGGAGCGGCATCCCGAGCTCGCCCATCGCTTCGGGCAGGCAACGCTTCTTGCCGTCTTCCGCGACATCGAGATGGCAGACGCTGCTGTTCTGCGTGTCGAACAGGGCGACGGTCTCGGTGCCGCCGGGCACGGCGATGCGTCGTTCGACGATGCGCGCGCCACTTGCCGCGCTGTCCGGCGCGTTCGCGAGCGTCGGCAAGCTCGCCGCGGGCACCTCCGGACCGACCTCGTAGTAGCCCGCCGTGGCACCGCTGCCGCCGCTGCCCGTCGCGGTGCACGTGGTGCCCGACAAGTAGAAAAAATCCTTCGCCGGCGCGCCTTCTTCGAAGACGCGCACGGGCCGCTGCTCTTTGTCGCTGGTGCGGCAGTCCAAAGCGTCCGGGTCCGGCATGAGGCCCACGGTCTGTCCGCAGATGCCGTAGCCGGCTTGGATGGTGCCCTTGGTGCACGCGCTGTCGGCGAAGTTGCTCGAGAGGACCGTGCCTCCCAAGAACGATGGGCTGTCGAACACCGACGGCTTCGAGGGCGTCGGCACGCAGTGAAAGGCGCCATCCGTGAGCTTCAGCGGTGCACACTGCACGTTCCGTCCCGCGTCACGGTAGCGCGCGAGCGCGTGGCTTCCGTCCTCACCCGCGAAGATCTCGGTCATGACGCCATCGGCGGTGGCGACCGTCCGAACCTCGGCGCTCACGAGATCCGTGGGCGCGAGCTCGTCGCCGGCCGCAAAGTAGGTGGTGTTCGGCACCGGCGATCCCGGGCTGCCCGGACACGAGTACACCGAGGCCGGCTGCGTGGGCGCGCCGCGACGGAAGACTCGCGCCTTGGGCTCACACGGCGTCGCATCGAAGAAGAACGGGGCCGCCTCACATCCGGCCGGACTCACGGTGAGGCGCGCGGTGCAACCCTTGTCGGCGAAGAGCGCCGCAGCTTCGAATGCGCCAGGCACGCACCGCAAGCTCCCGTCGCTCGCCGCGCGAAAGGCGCACGCGGCGCCGAGCTTCTTGTCGAAGAGGTGGTCGAAGATCTCGACGCCTCCCACTTGGCTGACGTGAACTTCGAGGCGTGAGCCGCTCTTGGTGATCGCCGGATCCAGCGCGCCGTCACCGGTCTCGCTCGCCAAGCCTCCGTCGGTTGGTGCCGTCGACTCCTTGCTCGAGCTGCACCCACCAGCAGCGAAGAGCACGTACGCAGCCATGAGGCTGAAGCTGACCAAAACGTTGCGCATGAGAGAGACGTCTCCTCCAACGTAACGTGGCACGTCGAGCGCGTCGCAGGCGAGAACTCCGCGCCGATCTCGGCAAAGAATTTCCATGAAGGAAGCTCACCTCGGAGGGCGTCGTAGGGGCCTTCCATGAGATCGGCGTTCTTGGCTCACGGGTGTCTCTCTCTCTTGCTCGCCGGCATCACCGCCTGCTCCTCGGGTGGGCAGGCTGCGACACCGCTCGATGGCGGGGCCGTCAGCGAGGATGCAGAGGTCGCGTCGCCCGGCGCGACCGATGCCGCCGCCGGCCACGACGCGGGCGGCGCCGACGGATCCAACCCGCCGACGCACACGAGCGGGCCGCTCTCGATCGTGAGCCTCACGCCCACGGCGACCACCCTCACTGGCGGTGAAGCGCTGGTGAGCGAGTCGTCCGCCATCAACTTCATCGCGATCGTGACCGACGAGGCCGGGCTCGACACGATCGCCGGCGGTCAACTGATGGACGACACGGGCGCGACGTACGCCGCCTTCGGGGCGGGCGCCAACAAGGGCACGTACTCCGCGACGCTCACGTGGGCGCAAATGACGAGCGTCCACGCCGCGAGCTTCGGTCCGACAGGCGGCAGCCGAAAGTTCGTCGCCAAGTTCGTGGACAATGCACACAACCAGGTCACCTCGGAGGTCGACATCGCGCTCGCGTGCCGACGCAGCTCCGGCTTGGTCTCGTCGTGCGCCGGGATCTGCGCTGATCTGCGCGACGACGTGAACCACTGCGGCGCCTGCGGGACGTCGTGCTCGTCCGCGCAATTCTGCGCCGCGGGCCTGTGCAACGCCGGGTTCGCGACGGATCCGGCGAGCCCGACCCACGTGCAGACGCCGTGCATTGCCCCGAGCGCGTTCGCTTCGTCCACGACGTGCTCGCAGCTCTGCGAGCGCGCGAAGATGGGCGCCTGCACGCGCATCCTCCAATTCGGCGCGACCGACGCCACCTGCGGCGGGACCTCCTCGGACGGCTCATGCACCGCCGACCTGACCCAGGTCCCCGGCCCGATCCGATGCCGATGCAACGCCAAGTGAAGCGCCGTGAGCGTCGCTCTGCGTGAGTCGCGCTTTATGGCCCCCACCCCCAGGTCGACGGGCTCCAGATCCGCATTGCGCTACCGGCGAGCACCGGATTCAGGAACGACTCGACGGCGCGCGCGAGCGTAGTGAGATTCGCCCACGCGAGCGCGTCTTCGTCGACCATGCGCGCATAGGGCGCCTCCCACGCGCTCGGTGGCGGGGGAAACGAGCCGGGGAGCGCGTGCGTCTTCCGCGAGACGAAGGTGAGCTCGAGGGCTCGACGCAGGCTCTCGGCTTCAATCTCGCGAACACCGGCGAGGAGCGCGATGTCGGGTAGGTCCTTTACGCGCGAGTTCGGCCAAACGGCTGCCCGTACGGCTTACCGGCGAGCACACAATGGACGCGATAGCGCTGCCCTTCGTAGGTCATTCCCTCGTTCGTGATCTCGGGATGCTCGGCGTCGGGTGCGACGGTGAACGTCATGAAGTCGCCGAGCTCGAGCCCGGCCGCCCGCTGCAGGTGATCGAGCAAGGCTTCCGGCGGCCCGACGAGCCGGAGGTCGATGTCTTTGGTGGTCCGAGCGCGCTCGACGCGAAGCTCGACGACGAGCCCACCCTTGAGCACGACGCGGTCGCCCAGCTCACGGGTGATGCGGGCGAGGAAGCGGTCGAAGACCAAGAGCTGACGCCTCCGCGCGAAGTCGGTCCCGTTGGGCGACGACGCCCGCAATCGGGTCTCGAGCGCCTGCTTGAACGCTGCGGCGGTGGCGTAGCGGATCAAGCGGCCCTCCTCCGCGCGCGGATCTCTTTGGCGTCGTCCTTGTCGATGAGCCCGCGTGTCCGCGCTTGCTGCATGGCGGCGTCGATGAGCTCGGGCGAGACGTGCGCGGCGACGCAGTCGAGCAGAGTCCGACGCACGCTGGTCACGGGAACGGCGCCCACGTCGACGCGCTCGGCGTTCGGCACATCGTCGTAGTGAACGAGCACGCCCTTCGGCACGCGGACACGACGCTTGGCCCAGCCGGTGGGCAGCGTGAGATTCACTTTGCGAGGGAGCGCATCGGAGAGGTTATGGAGCATGAGCGCCGTCTCGTGCGAGAAGACCGCCGCTTTCTCCGACCAGAGCCACAGGGTCGAGAGGTCCTCGTGCTCGCCCGCGGGGAAGTGAACGATGCGGTAGACGCCGCGGCGCACGCGGACCACGCGTCCGTTCTTCAGGTACTTGAGGAGGAGCTGCGGCGAGTAGCCGGCCTGCGCGGCCTGCTTCGTCGTGAAGTGCCCTTCTTGTCCGACCGCGAACTCAAAGAGTTGGTCCCAACTCGGAGCGGATTCGAGAGACGAGGCCACGCCATGAAGGTAGCCCGTGGGTGCCGTTTGGGCCAGCACACTTATAAACCTATGGTTTAGTTTTGTGCGGCAGGCCCCCTGCACGGCGACCGAGCTCGCACGTTCTCTCGCGGCTTCCGGCGGCCGTCGCGCGAAGGGTGCGGGCCGTCGCTCCGTGTACTCTGGCTCGGTGTCGACGTTCGGCGGCGGGGATGGAGGGCAGGCTGGCGGGCCGGCCAGCTCGACGGGGCGAGCGGGCTCACTGTCGCAGGGGAAGGAGAGCCGGAGCTGGACGGTTGCTCGGTGAGCATGAGGCTCTTGGTTGAGGGCTTGCTGGTGGCGCCGGGCGCGTTGGTTGCGTTCACGAACCTTGCCCTGTTCGTGCGGTCGCGGATTGTTCGGTCGCTCGGAGGAACCGCGGGGCGCAACGTCTCGATGACGTTCATCCTTGGCTCGGCGCTCTCGCTCATCGGACTCGGCATCGTCGTCGTGATGGGCCATCCCAACGCGTGGGTCGTGGGCGTCGCGGTCGGGTCGCTCGTGATCGACCCAGCCTCATTGGTTTGGCTTCCGCTTTGGTCGCGCTGCGCACGCGACGAGTGACGCGGTTCTTAGCTGACCGGGTGCGCCGGAGACCTTCACGGGCGAGCGGAGACCTTCACGGACGAGTCGGAAGGCTTCACAGACGCGATCGAAGGTCGTCCGGGCCGGACTGAGACGTCTCCGCGCGACGCTCATGGCGGTTCACGCGGACTTGGCGGTGCAGTCGGGGCGGAAGCGCGCGACGCGTTGAGACGTGAGACTTCTCCGCGCGTGGCACGAGCGTGTCCGCGCGAAGGCCGCTCGCCAAGTGCGCGAGAAGAGGGTACGTCCGGCGCGCGGTCGGCGTTCGGGCTCGAAGCGGAGCGCGTCCGGCCCGTCCGGAAAGGGTTCCGACTCGCCCGGGACGGTTCGTCGGTTAGCCGGAAGGGGCTCCGGTTGACGCGAAGCGCGGCGCGAAAGCGGAAGCCTCGCCGCGAACGGGAAGCGTGTGCCGCTGCACGCGCGCGTGGACGCGTGCACAGCGAGAGAGCGCGCTTGTCGGTCCGCCGGCGAGGCGCGCCGGTCAGTCGGCACGCGTGATGCGGCGATCGACAAGCCCGACGCCGCGACCGACAGGCGAGGGGAGGCGATCGACAAGTCGCGCCCGCCGATCGACAAGGGTTGGGGAGCGATCGACAAGCGTATCCGCTGCTTGAGCCCCGTCTTTCGCATCGAGCCGGCGAGGGCGATGGTGACGAGCGATGTCGAAGACGCCGGACGAGTGGGCGGAGCTGGTTGAGGAATGGCGCGGGAGCCGGCAGACGGCGAGGGCGTTCGCG
>JBGAJR010000027.1:0-106590 GCA_044224815.1 Polyangiaceae bacterium | reverse complement strand
TACGCCCCCGAGCAACTGGCCGACGACGTGCCTTGGGTCGCGCTCGGCCGCGAACGCGTGTGCTGGCTCGACGGCCAAAAGCTGGTTTGTCACGCGGGGCGCTACGACGAGGTCTCGGAGGAGCTCGCGACGCTGTTCGCTGCGCGGTAGCACCGGCCGGGCCGCGGGAATGGGCTGCACCGCTTCGCGCAAAGCGCGCCCGCGGCGACGGCGTCCACGAGACGAGGGAACTTCGGCTTGAAGCCGAGATTGTCGCGCGCGTCGGCGCGTCAGTGCACCTTCATGAGGGTGCCCTTGGAGCAGGCGGGCGTCTGCGGCTGTGACTGATAGCGGTAGGGGGCGGTCACTCCGAAGAGCGTGTGGTTCGCGCCGACGGTCATGGCCGTTGGGAAGATGGGGCTGGCGGGGTCGCCGTACGGCGGCTCCTCCAGCGTCCAGGTCACGTGCCCGGCGCCGTCATACGCGCGCAGCAAATGGTCACCCGACACGTAAACGGAGCTCCCATCGGAGACGATCCCGTTGATGATGACCTGCGGAGTCGACTCCGCAGGCTGCGGAGTCGATGCCGACGTTTCGCAGGATCGACCGATGATTTGGCGCGAAATCGCGGCGGCACGACCGTTGCGACACGGAACCTCATTCACCTCTGGAGGTCCCTCATGTCGCGCATTCCGGCTTTCGTCCTCGTCGCCTTTGCCTCGGCCACCGTCGCGTGCGGCTCGTCGAGCCCGTCGAGTGAGACCTCGACCCAGCACCTCGGTGGCGACGACAAGTGCGCCGTCGACAGCACGCAGTGCCCGCCCGTGCAGCCGCCGAGCGGCGGCAAGTGCTTCGACGGCGACCTCAGCTCGAACGCCTGCTTCGACGCGAACGCGTGGACGAAGATCGCCTCGGCGGCCTGTGCGGCGCAGGGCGCCTCGCTCGCCAGCTCCACCTTCGGCGCGCAGTGCGGTCAAACCGGCGGGCCGGAGCCCATCGATCCGACGGGTCACCCGGGCGGCATCAACGGTCAGCCCGGCCAGACCGGAGGCCAGACCGGAGGCAGCAACGGCTCGCCGGATCAGGGCACCGCGACGGATCCGAACGGCAAGCCCGGCCAGCCGCCCATCCATGAGCCGCCCGTGCCCCCGCAGCCCGCGGGCGCGTACGCGGGCATCAAGTTCTCGTGCTGCAGCGTGCCCACCCCGCCGCCGCCGCCCAACCCGTGCCTGCGGATCCCCGTCGACGCGACGACCGCGAGCGGCGCGAACGGCGCGACGGATGCGAAGTCAGAGGCCGTCAGGATCTGCGCGGACAAGGGGCTCTCGGTGTCGAGCGTCGAATCGGATCCGCAAGGCGGCACCGTGCTGATCTGCTGCCCGGTGCAGCCGCCGCCGCCGCCGCCTTCGCCCGTGTGCTCGACGATCACCGTCGGTGACAAGCTCTCGTGCCTCGCGAAGGACGAGCTCGAAGCCCGCGCGGTCGCCGCGTGCGCCCAGAGCGGCCTCGCGCTGCGCTCGCTCTCCGAAATCGTCCCGTGCCTCGACTCGAGCCAAACGCCGAACGGGGCGGGCGGGGTGAGCTTGGCCACGGTGACGTGCTGCGGGACCGACCAGACCCAGAACCTCCCGCCTGGCGCGACGCCGAAGCCCTGAGAGCTCGCGCGAGACGATCGTCTGACGCGTAGGCCGCTCAGCGAATGAAGATCGGCTGCGGGCGGCGCACGGCGATCACCTGCGGGAACGTGACGAGCGTGCGAATTTGCGCCGGCGACAGGCTCGCGCGGATCGTGCGCTCGCGCGTCTCGGGGAGCGGGAGGCCGGCCGCGATGAGCGGCGTGATGTCGCCGTCGACGACGATCTCGAGCTCGATGGGCGCGCGATCGATGAAGTCGGCGCGCGAGGCGTCGCCCGCGGTCGTGGCGTCTTGGCGCTCGGCGGCCTTCTTTTGAAGGATGGCCCCGAGCTCCGTGTCGAGCTTCGGGCTCACCGCCGCGGCTGTGACGCCGCGACGCGTCGCCGCGTCTTCTCCCGTGGATGCGCCGCACCCGAGGAGCGCAAGGACGAAGGCGAAGACGAGCCGGCGTGGAGAGAGCGCTCGCGGCGACAGCCCTCGGCGTTGGACTTCGGCTCGACGCGCGTTCACGACACCGTGACGAAGCTGCCGCGCTCGCTCCGGAGGCCGACGGCGAGGTACCCCTCGCGGTGGACGAGGAGCACGATTGGGAGCTCGTCGTGCGCGGCATCCTCGACCGCCCGCGCGATCACTCGTCGACCGTCGGCCGTGAGGCGCGCATCGCTCCCGAAGCGTCGCGCGATGTCCGTGCGCATCGCGCAGCCGGTCACGACTTGGCCGTCGAATGCCCGCTCGATCACCACGCCGAGATCGCCGAGGGCGAGCCCCTTGTGAAGCGCGTTCGTGACCATGTCGCCCACGGCGTCCGCGGCGTCCTCGAACGTGGATTGGATCAGCGATTGGTCGTCTGCAGTCGCGTCATTCATTCGTCCCTCCCCTTCGCGATGGCCCACCACGATACGCCATCGAGCGCTTCGCCGATCGCCGTCGTGATCGGGATGGCCCCCTCTCTGTCAGCGGCGTGTCGGCTCGACGCTCGGCCCCTCCGCGTCGGCCGTCTTCCGACGACGCGCGTCGGTTAGATGTTTACCAATCAGCGACGGAGCTTGGCGATGCGCTCGAGCTCCGCGGCAACGCCGCCCTTGTCGACGCGACCTTCTGCGACGCTCATGGTGAGCACGTACAAGTCGTCCGACGGCTGATGGATGCCGATGCCGTTCACGTCGAGAAACACGAGCGCCGCCAGTAGGCCCGTGCGCTTGTTCCCATCAACGAAGGGGTGGTTGCTGACGATGTGGAACAGATACGCCGCGGCCATCTCGAACAGATGCTCGTGAACGAGCTCGCCCGCGAAGGACGCCTGGGGTTGTGCGATAGCCGACTCCAGTAACCCGCGATCGCGCAGGCCCTCCGAGCCGCCGTGCGCTTCGATCTGACTCGCGTGCATCTCGAGGACGTCGTCGACGTCCAGGAACACCGGCTCGAGACTCACTTCGCGAGCTTCCGGAGCGTATCTTCGTGTGCCGACATCATCGCCTTGGCCGACGCGCGAACGCGGGCCTTCTTGCTCAGCTTGGCGGGCCGAATGATGAGCGCTTCGCCGTCGGTCCGCACCTCGAGCTCGGTGTCCTTGTCGATGTCGAGCAGCTCGAGAATGGGGCGCTCGATGATCAATCCGAGGCTGTTTCCGACGGCACAGAGCTTCTTGATCATGGGCGGACCTCGCGATTGTTGGTACGAACATTGGTATAACGCCTAGGAGTCAACTTCGCCACCCGCTCACCGCAACTGGGCAGATGCGCGTTCCGCGGGCTGAAGCAGGCCGCGCGGTAGACTTGGTCACTCTTCGCGCAACGTGCGCCCTGGCTCAGACGAGCCACGCCACGTGTTGTGCTGGCAGCGCCTGGGAGGTCGCGCCGGACTCAAGCGGCGCGGAGGTTTTCGCGGACGACGTGCGGGTGGCGGGCCGCGATCCGGAGAAGCGCGAGGGCCGGCCCTTCGGGGGTGCGGCGGTCCTGCTCCCAGTTGCGGAGCGTGTGCACGCTGATGCCGAGGGCTTCTGCGAAGTCGGACTGCGTCATCCCGATGAAGCGACGCAGGGCCGCGACGTCGCCCGGCGCGAGCTCGCCGCGCATGATGCGCTCGCGCTGGCTCCGCCGGAGCGCGCGGCCAAAGTCGGAGGCGGTGAGCTCACGGGTCTTCATTCGTTCTTCTCCATGGCCTCGAGATAGAGCGCCCGCTCTCGCACCGTCGCGAGCCGCGCGCTGATGATGCGAACCGTGTCCTCGGCCCGTTCGGTGAACACCACGACGATGATGCCGCGCCGAATCGGCCCGATCGCAATGAGTCGGTCTTCTTCGACGGAGTGGTCAGCATCGCAAATCTCGAGGAAATCCTGTCCGGACGTGAGGAGCTCCAGGGCTTCGCTGAACGTCAGCCCATGCTTGGCGACGTTGACGCGCTCCTTGGCAGCATCCCATTCGAATCGGGTCTCAGAAGCATAAGCCATTGGCGTACTCCGTCAATGACTTAGCCGGTGAGCTGAGACATCGGAGGCCCACGGTGCACGCGCCGGGCCACTGCGTGCCGCCTCAAGACACGGCCGTTGTTGTCGAAGGGGTGTCCCGCGACGTTTCCCGGGTGTCCTAGGACTCCGCGGGTGCGCGTCAGGACCTCACGTCTTCGTCGCCGACGGCTTCTCGACGCGCTCGAGGATCGACTTGTAGATGAAGCCGTGCTCCTCGTCGGCCTCGGCGGGGCTGGTGATCGTGAGCGTGTCGTCCGAAAGGACGATGGACCATTCGAGGTCCTCATCGACGTAGGCGCGCTGGTCGCCGCGCGGCGTGAGCTTGCCCTTGCGGGGCAGGCCCGCGGTGATCGAGCCGTCGCGAGTGAACGTGTCGCCCTTGATGACGAGCACGCCGCCGTCCTTGACGGCGCCGCGACGACTTCCGGTCTCCTTGCGAACCTCGACCCACTTGCCATCGAAGCCTGCCGGCGTTGCTTTCTTCGGCGCTACTTTCTTCGGCTTCGCCTTCTCGGCGTTCGCCTGAGGAGCGCCGACGATCGCAACCAAAGCGTCCAGGCGCTTAACGAGGTCGGGGTGGATGTCGCGGCTGGCGCGCTCTTCCTTGTTCACTCGCGCGAAGAACTGACGAGCGGTCGTTCCGGCAGCGGCGATGACGATCTCGCCATCGTCATCCCAATCCTTCCAAGAATCGGTGAGGGCGACGTCCAGACTCGCGCCGGCTTTGACGAGCGTCTGCACGGCGACCGCGTTCGCGCGCCGAAGGGCGACGAAGATCGGCGGAATGAGCCCCTTAGGCTCGGCCAGCGCGCCCTCAGCGAGCAGCGCCGTGATGCGCTCGGCCGTCTCCGCGCTCGTGTTCTCCATCTGGTAATAGAGCCGCTCTTGCGGGGTCCCGGTCGTCATGCCGCAGTCATACGAGTGCGCTGCCGAAATCTTCCGGTCGCACCCGGTGCCCCCGATGTCGAGACCGACGTCGACGCGCGGCGAGACATACGCGGCGGCGCAAACGCGCGCAGGGAAGCGCCCTAGCGCGCTCGCCGGGTCAATCCTCCACGTCGCGCCTTTGACGGCGCGAAGTGCGAGGGCACGAATCCATCCGAATCCCAGCTCACGGACCGAGCCCGGTGATCGTAATCACGCCGGCGCGCACGAAGAGCTCCTGCTGGCCGACGGCGGGGAGCGACGGCGCGAGCTCCGCGCGAACGATGCGCGCGCCCGGCGCAAGGTCCAGCACGGCCGCGAGCCCGGACCCGTCGGTGCCGGCCCCGTCGGCCACGAACGACGCCCGACGCCAGTAGAGAAACCGCGCCGGCACATTCGAAGAGAGCGATGCCGACGAGCCGGGCGCGTAGGCGCAATCGTGGACGTACGCGAGGACGATGCCCGTGTCGATCGCTGGCAGGGGCGGCGGAAAGAGGCGCGCGAAGTCTGCTCCGCTGATCAGCGGCACGGTTCCATCGGTCGCTCCCGGCGCGTGCACAATGCACGTATCGCGCACGTCCGGGCCCGAGAAGCGAAGGCACCCGCCAGAGAGCGCCGACGATTCGAGGCGCACCTCGCCCGCGGCGTTGGTCGTGGCGAGCGGCCCCTCGCACGCGCTCTGACCGTCGCGACAGAAGCCCACGGTCACGCCAGCGCGCGGCGAGCCCGTCACGAAGTCGACCGCCACGAGCGTCACCGGTCCGCCCTCCGGAGGCCGCACGACCGGCGATTTTCCAAGGCACGCCCAGACCGCGTCGTAGCAAGCACCGGCGCACGATTGCGCAATGCACGCTTCGGCGCGATCGCGGAGCGTGCTGCCGCCCCGGAACCGCCCCGTGCAACCGAGCACGCACGGACCATCACGCGGCGCGCACGCGGCGATGCACGTCGAGAGCGCGAGGCAGGCCGCGTCACTCGAGCAAGCGGCGGTCTCGGCGCAGCATGCGCCCGCCGCGCACGACTCACAGAGCGCGTTGGAGTGAACCGCGCCCCCGCACGTGAGCCCGCAGGCGTCGGCGCAGTGCGCGGCCTGGCAGCTCATGACCTGCGCGGCGACTTCGTCGAAAGACGTCGGGAGCGTGCGGCCACACTTCACGCGACACGCGGCGATCGACGCGGGCTCGCCGCGGCAGTTGGCCAAGCACGCGAGGAGCGGCGCGCACGTGGCGTCGGCTTGGCAGGACGCGATCGTGCCGCAGCAAGCCCCGGCCATGCACGCGCCGCACGCTGGCGCGAACGCATCCGCGCCCACGCACGCGATCGCCGCATCGCTGGCGGTGGTGTCGATCTGGCGATCGTCGATCCCCAGGATCTGTCGGCAGCCGACCAACGCGATGGCGGCGAGAACCCAGCCCGCCTTCTTCATCGTCGCTCGGACACTATCACCGCGCGCCGCGGCCGGGCACGCTCAGTGGATCTCGGCGAGCTTCTGATCGACGAAGCTCCAGACCTCGCTCGGCACCTTGATGGTCCCGAGGACCTTCATGTCGCGCGCCGATACGACGACGTAGGCCGGAATCTCGACCGGGCGAACGAGCCCGGTGAGCTGGTACTGCGGATCGATCGCTACGGGGAAGGTGGCCGCGCGTTCGGTCGCGTAGGCGCTCGCCTCGTCGATCGAGATGGGCTTCACCTGCCCGTTCTCGAAGAGCACGCTGACGATGGACACCCCCTTGCTCGCGTAGGCTCCGGCCTTCGAAGCGAGGGACGCGAACTCGTCCTTGCACGGCAAGCACCACACGGAGCACATGTTCACGACGAGCAGCTTGTGCCCAGCCGCCCCCGTCGGATCGTAGAAGTCGCCGAGCTTGGTGGTGCCGGCCTTGCCCGCGGCGAAGTCCGGCGGACTGAGCGACGGGAACGAGAAGTTCGTGATGGTGCTCCCCACGTCACTTCCGTACGGGCCCGCCGGGTACGTTGCCGCCGCCGCGCTGCTCCCGGCGTCCGCTGCGCTTCCGCTGGGCGCGCTGGATGGGGCGCTGGATGAGCAGCCCGTCCCCACCAACACGACCCCGATCATCATCGACTTCCACATGTGTTCCATTCCTCCGTGGCTCGAACCGTGATCGGGTAGAGAAACGACTTTGCCGATGTGAACGCGCGCGGCGGAGAAAAGTGACGCTATCCTGATTTTTGGAGGCGGATGGGACGCGACGAAGGGGCGGAAGAGCGGATTTCCGCGTTCTGGCGCTCTGGCGATCTGAGCGCCGCGGCGACGCTCACGCTGCGCGCGTATGGGCCGGAGATCCTCGGCGTCATCCGGGCGCTCCACCGTGACGAGGACGAAGCGCGCGAGGTGTTCGGCACCTTCGCGCACGATCTCTGGGTGGGTCTCCCGGGGTTCGCGTGGGCTTGCTCGATGCGCACGTGGGCGTTCGTGCTCGCGCGAAGCGCGTCGGCCCGCCATCGCGGCAAAACCGCGCGCCGCGGCCGCGTGGAGATCGCGGCGCGCTCATCGGAGATCGAGGCCGTCGCCGAGGAGGTCCGCACCGGCACGCTCCCGTATCTCCGCACCGAAGCGCGCGACCGCTTCCGCGCCCTCCGCGAGCAGCTTTCGCACGAGGAGCAAGAGCTCCTCGTCTTGCGGGTCGACCGCCGCCTCGATTGGCGCGATCTCGCGCGCGTCATCCATGATGGAGACGGCGCCACCCTCGACGACGACGTCCTCACACGCGAGGCGGCGCGCCTCCGCAAGCGCTTCCAGCTCGTGAAGGACAAGCTGCGCGAGGCGGGCCGCAACGCGGGCCTCCTCGGCGACGCGGGCGACGAGGGCTGAGCGTGTCCGAGACCGACGGCGACTCCTTCGACGACTCGTTTCTGCGCGCGGTGGCGGCCACTACGCCCGCGAAGCGAACGGCGCTGGGACCCGGCGCTCGCGTCGGGCGCTTCGTGGTCGAGCGCGAGCTCGGGCGCGGCGGCAACGGCACCGTGTATCTTGCACACGACGACACGATCGATCGTCGCGTCGCGGTGAAGGTGCTCGACGGTCGCCTCGACTCCGCGGACGAGAAGAAGCGCCTCGCGCGCGAGGCTCGCTCGGCGGCGGCGATCGCCCACCCCGGCATCGTCACGGTGCACGAGACGGCGCTCGACGCCGATCCGCCGTACATCGTGATGGAGTACGTGGAGGGCGAGGATCTGCGTGCGGCGCTCGGGCGTGGACCGTTCTCTGTGGCGCGCGCGCGGGAGCTCGGCACGGCCCTCGTGCAGATCGTGGCCGCCGCGCATGCGAAGGGCATCGTTCACCGCGACCTCAAACCGGAGAACGTGCTCGTGGGTCAGGGCCACGCGGTGCGCGTGGTGGACTTCGGTCTGGCGAAGACGGTCGCCGAGGGCGCCGCCGCGACCACCACGACCGAAGACGGGACGGTGCTCGGGACGGCCGGCTACATGTCGCCCGAGCAGGCGACCGGCCTTCGTGCAGACGCGCGCTCCGACGTGTTCTCGCTGGGCGTCATCCTCTTCGAGATGGCGACGGGCCGGCGACCGTTCGCGGGCCGCACCCGTATGGAGGTCTTGATCGCAACGACACGCGACGCGCCCGCGCCGCTGCCATCGCTCCCCGGCGCGGACGGCGCGCGACTGCGTGAGGTGATCGCGCGTTGCCTCGCCAAGGACCCGCGCGAGCGCTACGCCGACGCGGGCGCGCTCGCGTCCGCCCTCGCGCGGCCGGCGTCCAACGCGCGGTGGGCGGGGATTTCCGCCGTAATCGCGCTCGCCAGCGTCGCTGCATTCTTCGGCGTACGCGCGCGCACCAGTGACGCGGCGGCGACGGAAGTGGGCGCGCAGGCGACGAGCGTGGTGAGCGTCGCGACCCCAGCGATCACGATGGCGCCAACACCCTCGGGGATCGACACGCGAACGAGCGCAACGACCAGCGCGACGGCCTCGTTCGCGATCACGGAGCCAAGCGCAAGCGCGGTGGAGCGCACCCGTGCGGTGAAGCGCACGCCCGGGGCCGCGCCGAGCGTGAGCGCGACCGCGACCACCGACGCCGGCGCGCCGGGCATCGCGCCCGCCGCTCCGCTCGACGATCAGAAGTGAGGCCAAGCCACGCTTGCGCGAGGCGCCGGTGACCGCGGCTCGAGCAGGAGCCACGTGACGGCGCCGGCCGCGGCGGCGACCGCGACCGCGAAGGCGATCGTGGAGACGTCGGCCGCCGTCTTGGCCTGCTCGTTGTACGCGACGCCGTCGGCCGTGCACGACGGCGTGCACGCGGCGTCGCTCGCCTCGCGCCGCCGGAGCGCACGCACCGCGGCGATGGTGCCGGTCGTGGCTGCGGCGAGGCTCCCGATGCCGAGCGCGTAGACCGGTAGCCGCGAGCCGTGCACGCGCGGTGCCAGAGGGCGCTCGTCGGCCGGCAAGGGCGCGAGCGCTCCGATCGACACGTCGCGGGCTTCGCCCTCGCGGAGCGAGACTTCGATTCTCAGCGGCGCGCGGCCCGGGCCGCGTGCTTCGACGACGTGACGCCCGGGATCGATGGGGACCGCGACGCCCCAACCTGCCTCTGGAACCTCCGAGCCGTCACGCACGATCGTCGGTCGCGCGTCGCTCGAGCCAACCACGATGCGAAGGCGCGCGAGACGGCCGGCGACGAGCCCGAGATGCTCTTCGGCGAAGGCGAGTCGATCGGCGCGCCCGTCGCGCTTCGCGAAGCTGATCGCCTCTTGGTACTCGGACCAGGCAGTCGCCGTCCGCCCCTCTCGCTCGTGACAGAGCGCGAGGTTCAGGATCGTTCCCCCGGACGGATCGAGGCGATGGCTCGCGCCGAGCGCTTCGCACGCGGCGGGCACGCTGTCTGCGGCGAGGAGATCGCGGCCGCGGCGAAAGAGCTCGGTGGCGAGCGCGCGATCGGCAGCGCTCGGCTCCGCGTGCGCCGCGGAGGTGAACGTGACGAGCCCCGTCGCGATCGCCCAGCGAACCACGTGCGCGGTTACCCGCTTCGAACGTACGCGTCGGAGATGGAGCATCGGTCGCGCCAGCGCGGCGCGAACGATCACGCTATCCGATTCGTCAGGCCTTCAGCCACTGAACCGACTTGAAGCGGGAGAGCCACGAGGTGAACTCGCTCGCGAAGCTGCCGCGGATCTCGATGGAGATGGCGTCGTCCGCCACGGCGAAGAGCGGCGCGAAGCTCGAGAGCTCGAGGCGCTCGAACATCTTCGCGAAGTCGTCGGTCGCGGCGAACGCGCTCGTCGGCGGGGAGATGACCGACACCAGCTTGAGCTGCTCGGCGTCGGCGGCGACCGCCCGAAGCGCGTCGCCGAACGGGGGCGCGTCCTGCGCCATCTGACGAAGCAAGCGGGGTGCGTCGTCATAGACACCGTTCAGGACGACCGGGATCTTGAGCTTGATCGCGTGGGCGACCAAGGCGGCGTTGTGGCCCGTGGCTCGGAACGCCAGCGCCGTCGGCCCCGTGTGGTCGTAGAGCGCCAGGTCGAGCTCCATGATGGCCTGCTCGCTGAGGCGCGCGCAATCTGCCGCCGACGCAGCGCCGCTGCATACGCTCGACGTCTCGACGAGCGTGATGCGCCGGCCCTTGAGGGCTGCGCGCACGTTGGCGAGCCGCGTGAGGTACGTCTTCAGCGCCGTTTGATCGGCAAAGAAGGTGGCGAACGACTTCCAGCTCGCGTCGCTCACCTTGCGTGCGAGAAGGCGCGCCTCCGACACGATCGCCGCTTTCTCGGTCGACGCGACCGCCGTCTCGGCCCCGGCGACGAAGATCTCACGCACCGCCTGGATGACCGTCTTCACGAGCGCCGTCTTCAGATCCTTGGTCGTGACGCCGCCCGCTCCGCCGGTCGTCCCCAGCTGACAATCCCGCTTCGCGTCGGCCAAGAGCGCTTGGGCGCGCTGGCTCGCGTTGGGCACCGCGTCCGGAACATAGGCGGCGAGCGCGAGCACCTGTCGACTCGAGCCAACCAAGCCGAGGACGAAGCTCCCGCGCGCGGGGTCCGTCTGCGCGAGCGTCGGCAGGAAGAGGAAGCCTTGCTGCTTCAGCGTCTGATCGGCGACGAGCGCCACGTTCCACTGGCCATACTTCGTCGACGGAATTCCGGAGGGCGCCGCGTCCTCCACCGCGACGGAGGCGCCGGTGGCGTTGCCCATGGCGTCGTAGGCCGGCTGGCTCGCGGCGGACGACGCCGCGGGCGCCGTGTTCGAGATCGGGTACTCGAGCACCGTGTGATCGCGCTTCGCGATGCGGTCGGCCATGTCCGCGGCCACGCGCGCGAGGTCACCGCCCTCGGCGACGACGATCGCGTCCTCGGACCCGTCATCTTGGTCCGGATCTTCGGCGCCGCTCGAGCAAGCAGGGAGCGCGACGGAGGTGAGGGCGAGGCAGACGAGAAGAAGCGAAGAGGTTGCTAAGCGGGGCATGCGCTTCGAGCTGCAAGCGCCGCGCCGTTGCCGGCGTCCACGAGATCCGCATTGCAGAGCGCCTCGACTTCTCGAATAGAGAAGGACTGCGCAGGTGCAAAGATCCACATCTGCTCGAATAGGGCGGGTCCAATCCCTCGCGGTCGTCGAATGCGCAGCGACTCGCGGCGCTGCGCCCATATCGACGGACGACGTGTAAAGGCTTCTTTTACGAGGGCGGTTGGGGATTCGACGACGACGCGCACGCGTGCGCGCTGCGGTAGACGCGGCGTACGCGCGGAAGGCGATCGACGGCACGCGCCGTGCTCGACGTTCGGCATGCTTAAGCTTCGGTCGCTGGTCGTCGGCCTCGGTATCACGTTGGCGCTCTCCGCCTCGGCGTTGGGTTGCGCGGAAAGCGCGAGCGACGACACGACGGACGAGGACGCGCTCTACCAAGTTCCCACCGGCCCGGCACCCGGGGAGTCGCGCGACATCGCGCTCAAGGATTTCCCGGCGCTGAGTCGCGACGCGGCGCAGCGCGCGCGCGGAGAGGCAGACGCGATCATCGCGACGTGGCACGTGCACTCCGTACGCACGGCCGACGGTGTCGATTCGACGCTCATCTATGGCGCGGACGCTCAGCGCATGGTGCGGCTCGCGATCGTCCTCGACGACACCCAAGCCTTCTCGGTTCCGACCGAACAAGGAGCGACGCGCGCGCAGCTGATGTTCGTGATCGAGCCTGACGCGGAAGCCACCATCGAGCCGCCGCTGAGCGAGCTCAAGTCGCAGCCGGCGCTCGCCCTCGGCGAAGCGCAGCGCCAGTGGTTCCACGACGAGTTCGCGCGCATGGCGAAGGAGATCGCGGCGCAAGCCGAGGCGAGCGCGGCGGGCCTACAAACCCAGGCGTTCACGTTCTCGGCCAAGTGCGCGGCGCGGCTCACGACGACCGCGCTCTCGTTCGCGTCGGCCGCGGTGCTCGGGCCCGTCGGCGCGATGGTCGTCTCCACGCTCGAGTCTGCAGCGTGGGGAGACTTCGAGGGCGCGACGATCGGCGCCGTCACGTCGGCGGGTCTGGCCGGCGCTTCGGCGGGCACCAAGGCGATGGAGCAGAGTCAACGCGCAGCGGTCGCCAGGGCCGGCGCGGTGCTCCGCACGCTCGGTAAGGTCGCAACGAGCAAGACGACGGTGGGCGTGGCGCTGGTGGGCGCGGGCCTCTTGCTCGCGGGAAGCGAGAAGGCGCGCGATGTCCTCGCGGAGGCGATCCCGCCGCAGTGCAGGACCTCGCCGTAACATCGCTCGCCCGGCGCGGCGCAACCGAGTTGCACGGTGAGGCGGCAGATCGCCAACCCGAGTTACCGCACGCGGTGACCGGCGCGACCGCGCGAAGAGCTGCCTCACGCGCTCGCTCGCGCTCGGCCGGTCCTTCGACTGGGTCGTCGCGCCGATTCACGAGCACGCCGCGGGCCTCCGTCTCTTCGACCGCGACGCGGGCACTCTCGTCCCTACGGACCGCGAGATCGCCGACCACGAGCGCGCGCGCTGACAGCGCCGAAGCGCGCGTCGCCGAGCTCGAGGCCGCGCTCGCCCAAGCCACGCGCGCCCGCTGATCAGCACTCCGGCTGGTCCTCTTTGGGGCGGGCAGCGAGGCGCGAAGCCGCGGCTGCCGACAGCGCGACGCGGGTGTCCGTCGGACAGTCAAATCTGTCGGCGGACACCTCGGCGCCGGATGAAGGTCAATGATCTCGTGCTCGGCTCGGTGGCGCGACGCGTGCTCGGGCCATCAGATGCGCCCGCGCATCCGATCGAGCGAATCCGCGCGACACCGCACTCCAGCGCTCCCAAAGGAGCGTTCCGTTCACCGCCCGACTCCCGGCACCTTCGCCGCGCCTTGACCAATGACTAAAAAGTCATACGCTCCACAAGAGCAATGGAAGGTCGAGCTCCTGAACGAGACCGTTCAAGCGGACCTGTTGGCGCTGCCGGCCGACATGCTCGCGAGGTACGTGCGGATCGCCGAGCTCATCGAGGCGAATGGGCCGAGTCGCGTGCGCGAGCCCTACACGAAGTCCTTGGGCGACGGGCTCTACGAAATTCGAATGAGCGGTCGCGATGGAATCGCTCGAGCCATCTACGTCACGGCGAAGCCGCGCAGGGTGGTCGTGCTCTTGGTGTTCGTGAAGAAGGCGCAGAAAACGCCGGATGCCGTTCTGAAGCTCGCGAGGAAGCGAGCGAAGCAGGTGAAGTAGCCATGAAGACGCGAACGCTGAGCACCGCCGAGCTCAAGAAGAAGATGATGAGGGCCCCCGCGTTCCGAAAGGAGTACGCGGCGCTCGAAGAGGAGTTCGCGCTTGCGGCGCTCCTCATTCGGGCGCGGGCCGAGGCGAAGATGACGCAAAAGGAAGTGGCCGAGAAGATGGGCACGGACCAAGCCGTCGTCGCGCGCCTCGAAGGCGGAAAGAAGCCGTCCCTCGAGACGCTCCGCCGCTACGCGAAGGCCGTCGGCAAGACCCTCCGCGTCGCGCTCGTCTAGCGCTGCGGCGCGCGGCAGCGGCAAGGCTGCCGTCGCAGCGCCGCGAAGGCGCGCGCATCGTCGATGAAAAGGATATCGAGGCGCGCCTCGCGGAGGTCTCGCGGCGTCTCGGCGGCGAGGTCTGGGCACGCGAGTCCACGCGGAAGGCGATTTGGACCCTCGCGCTGCTCCATCGTCCGGGCGACAGCGACTGAGCGCTGCTCTACACTCTCAGCGAGACGCCGTCGCCGTTTGGCGCGCGGACGCCATCGGAGGTGCCATGTCCGTCCTCGTCCCGTGTGCTCGCTGTCAACGTCACGTGCGTTCCGAGGGGCCCGCGTGCCCGTTCTGCGGAGAGGCGGTCGAAAGAGGCGCGGCCTCGCGCGCCGTGCCCCCCGCGCGCGGTCGACTCGATCGCGTCGCGTTCTTCACGTTCGCGACCACCGTCGCCGCCGCGGCGTGCAGCACCGGCGGGCCCGGCACGCTCGAGGGCGACGGCGGAACGGCCCAAGACGGCGCCGCCAAGCAAGACGGCTCGGTCAAAGACGATGGTGGCATGCAAGCGCTCTACGGGATGCCCGCCGACGCCGGCCCGCAGGACGACGGCGGGATGCAAGCCGCGTACGGTCTCCCGCCAACCGACTCCGGCGGCGCGCAGCCGCCGTACGGCGTCCCGCCGCACGACGCCGCCTCGAACGACTGACGCGTCAGGCGCGGGCTTCGAGCGCCCACCTCGCCCGGACGAGGTTCGGGATCCGAACTGGCGCGGCAGCACCTGGGATGAGGCCCGCGCGCAGCTCGGCGGGTGTCCGTCGGACAGTCAAATCTGTCGGCGGACACCTCGGCGCCGAATGAAGGCGAATGATCTCGTGCTCGGCCACGTTCACACGCCGAGCGCGATCTCGAGCTCCGCGAGCCGTGCTTCGAAGCTCGGCGCGTCCTTTTCGGGCGTGCTTCTGCGGTGGGCGTCAGATAGCGCTTCGAGCTCCTTCCAGTGGGGAGCCATCGAGGCGCCAGGCTCGCTCCCCGTCGACACGCGGAGCGCGATGGCCTCGGCGATCTTGAAGAGTCGCGCCGCCGTGCGCCGCGCGCGTCGTGTTCCGAGGAGCTCGTCGCGCTGAGCGCGAGCGTCGCCCTCTTCGAGCACACGAACGCGCTCGCTGCATGCTTTCACGAGCGCGTGGAGCGCTTCGATTTCGAGCGCGAGCCTCTGGTGCGACGCGCGAACCTCGTCGAGATCGGTATCCGTCGTTCTGGAGCGAGAGCAGTGTTTGGTCATGGGGCGAGCTGAAGCACGCCACGCGCCACGGCGTGTCCACACGCTGCGCGTCGTTCTCCACACGTTCGTGCTCGCGCCCACACGGCCGACGACGCGAATGTCGAGCATTGAGCGTTCGGAGTGCGCGAACGCACTCGCGGATGTCCACAGCGCGGCGGTGCATGTGCGGCGGCGGAGACGATCCACCATGGCCCCATTCACGCCGGCGGGAGGCTCTCGAGCCCGACCCTTCCATCGAGCCAGACGCGCAAGACACGATTCACCAGGTCGGGCTCGTTCGCGAGGGCTTCGAGGGCGACGCGAACGACCGCGAGCTGTTCGTGCCGCAACAGACTGCCGTCCTCGACGAGGATGATGCCGGGGTGAATGTCACGCGCCCGCGCGAGCGCTTCGAAGTCGGCGACGTTGGCCGTCACGAGCACGCGGTCTTCGGCGTACGCGAGCGCGAGCACGCCCGCGTCGGACTTGCCGAGGCCTCCGCGGTCGCGCACCGCGCAGGCGTCGATGGCGTGCGCCTCGCAGAGCTGGGTCGCAACCCAAGGCGAGAGGTTCTCATCGAGGAGCAGCTTCGGCTTCACGCGGCCGACCCACGCGGGGGTGCGCTTGCGTGTAGAGCTTGGCGAGCTCGAGATCGTCCGGCGTGAGGAATGGATAGTCCTCTCGAAGCTCCGCCGGTGACGCGCCGCGGAGGAGCATGCCGCCGATCTGTCGGACCGCGAGGCGCGTCTTCGGAAACGTCGGCTCGCCGCCCAAGATCTTCGGATCCGTCACGAGGCGCGCCTTCCACGTCTCGAAGCGCTCGAGGCGCGAGCGCGCAACGCTGTAGAGCTCGCCGAGCTTCAGCTCGAGCACGGGGCTCAGCGAGAGGGTCGCCGGCGGACGCCTGCCCGACGCGAGCGCCTCCGAGATGCGCGCGTAGAGCTGCTTCCGATCGGCGATCCCGAGCTCGAAGCCGAAGCGGGTCAGCGCGAGGAGGTACACGACGCGCGCGAGCTCGAAGCGCGGCGGGCGCCCGGCGTCCGCGAGCACGCCGTACTCCAGATCCTTGCGGATCCGTCCCTCGTCGAGCGCGAAGAGGGCAGCGGCTTCGTTCACCGTGAGGGTCTTTGGCATAATCATTCCCTGCCCAGGGATTATTATGACCGACGGGGCCACGGGAGCAACTGAGGGGTTCGCATGGGCACACCGCGATGCTCTCTTCGGTCGTGCACGCCGCCGAGTTGCGCGCGCCGAGGCGATTCGGGCCGCTCCGTTGCGCCGTGGTCCTTAATCTGACGACGTGCAGACGCCCGAGTCTCTGCTTAGGGAGCTTTCTCGCCAGATCAGGCCGCGCGAAGATTTTCGCGGACGACGTGCGGGTGACGGGCGGCGATGCGGAGGAGGGCGAGTGCCGGCCCCTCGGGGGTGCGGCGGTCCTGCTCCCAGTTGCGGAGCGTGTGCACGCTGATGCCGAGGACCCAACAAGTCATAGCGCATTGGCTTACTCCGCGTCCGCCCCTCGAAACCCGGCGTTTGTTGTCGAAGGGGTATCGCGCGCGCATTTTCGGCGCGCGCGACGTCACCCGCGCTCGTGGCGTCTGGCCAGCCGCGTTGTCGTGTTCTGGTTCCCGACCGACGCCGTCCGCTCACGAGGTGCGCGTGTCGTGTACGACCAAGTGAGGTCACGGTCGGCCTTTCCGGCTGGTCTGTCGCCGCTGCCCGCCTACTGGCACGCACTGCCGAGCGATTGCCATGCCGTACTGCCCGTCAGGCTCACGGATGGCGCGCCGCCGACAGCGTTCGCGAGGGAAGTTCCGCTGCCCTCCGCCGCGTGCCAGAGCGCGACCGTGCCGGTCGTTGGGGCAAGCGACCAGCTGGGCTTGAAAGGCGCGGCATATAGAGCGTGGTTGCCTACGCGAATCTCGCGCGTCGCGTAGTGACCATTATTGGCGCTCCAGTACATGTTGCGGTGAAACAGGAGGAGGTTGGAGCTGTACGAATCGACGGCACCGGTCGCCGCCTTGCTCGCGACGAGGGAGCCATCGAGGAAGGTTCGCATGGTCGCGCCGTCGTACTCGCACGCAACGTGATGCCAGGCGTTCAGGCTTAGCGGAGTCAGGGTCTCCAGCTTCGCAGTCGCGTCCGTGTAGCGAAGGCTGAAGGAGACGCGGTCCGTTGTTGCAAAGCAGAACCATCCACCGGTCGTCGAGTCGTCGTAGCTCGTCGATACAGCCATGTGCGCGTTCACATCAGCCGACGCATCCGTGAAGCGTACCCAGAACTCGATCGACGCCTGACTACCCAGCGCCCACGCGCCGTTACTGCCCGCGTTACCCAGCGCGGTCCCCGTCTTCGTGAGCGCTATGAGCGGCGGATCGCAGGGCTTGCAGGTGTTCGAGCAGGTGTCGGTATTCGACGCGTTGCCGTCGTCGCATTGCTCCGCGCCTTCCACGACGCCGTTTCCGCAGACGGGGTTGCCGTTGCACACGTAGCCCGTCGCGGAGACCTCGTTCGCGTCGAGGATGCCGTTCGCGTTGGCGTCGACGCCCGCGTCGACGCGGATGCCACCGGCGACGCAGTTTGCGCCGGGTGCTTCGGGCGTGATCTTGATGCGCGACACCGCGCCCGGCGGACCGGCGTCGCCCGCGGGACCCGGCGGACCGGCAGGACCGGCTTCGCCGACAGGGCCGGGCGGACCTTCGGGGCCTGCATCTCCTGGCGGACCCGGAGGACCTGGCGGACCTGCCTCTCCACTCGGCCCCAACGGCCCCGCGGGGCCCGGCGGTCCGGGTGGACCCGCCTCGCCCGCCGCTCCGGGCTGTGCCTTGAGCTCGACCTCTCGCCAGGCTCCGTCGACGCACGCATAGAGCAACTTCTGGCTGCTCACGTACGCGACCTTTCCACTGAGGGCGTCGGTGCAGTGCGGAAGATCGCTGACGTCGTGGACGCTCAGCGCGTCGAGCGTCGGGTCGTCGTCCACGGCGCCGACGTCTGGCTTCGCCCCCGCGCTGCACGCGACGACTCCAAGCCCGAACGCAAGCCCGCTCAGCGCATACCCGTACTGCATCCGCCACCCCACGCGTCGATTCAATGGCCCCTCCTCCTTCTTCACGAACGGCCCGACCGCTGCGAGCGGCCGAGCCGACTCGGCCCACCACGAGGCGAGCTCTCCCCGTCGCCCTTTCGCAACCCGTGTGCCCCGTGAAGATCCGAGCAGTTGCAGCGTCGCAGCGCGGGGACCTGTCCAATGATTGGACAATTGGGTGAGCGGTTCGTTGCGCGCCTCTACCGCCCGCGGAGCGCGCCCGGAACCGCTCAGCCGGACGCGTTGACGCTGTCCCTCGATCGCCTGCATTCTGCACAAGCTCGTGAACCCGCTCGACGACACCACGCGACGAAGCACCCAACACGAGCCCGCGCGGCACCTCGTCCTCGTGTGGAACGACGGATTTCAGACCGCGCCGCTCCCCGAGCAAGGCGAGCTCGTCCTCGGCCGCGGCCCGAGCGCCGACATCTCCATCGCGCACGACTCGGTCTCGCGGCGTCACGCCCGCCTCCGCTTCGGACCGGGCGCGCTCCCGACGATTCAGGATCTGCACAGCGAGAACGGCACGCGCGTTGGCTCGCGCATGCTCGCGCCCGACGCGGTGACGCCGCTCGCGGCGAACGCGCTCGTTCAAGTCGGCGAGGTCTTCGTCGTCCTCCGCGGCGTTCACGAGGCGCTCGCGCCGAGCCTCACTTCACCGCCGCGCGAAGCGAGCTCGATGACCGAGATCCATCGCGTTCTCGATCTCGTCGCGGTCGGCAACATCGCCGTCACGCTCGTCGGTGAGACCGGCGTCGGCAAAGAGCGCCTCGCCGAGCGCGTGCACGAGCGCTCCCCGCGCGCCAAGAATCGATTCCTTCGCATCAATTGCGCGGCGCTCCCGGAGACGCTGCTCGAGAGCGAGCTCTTCGGCTACGAGCGCGGCGCCTTCACGGGCGCCAACGGCCCCAAGCAAGGGCTCCTCGAGTCCGCGAACGGCGGCACCGTGTTCCTCGACGAGGTCGGCGAGCTCCCCATGGCGGTGCAAGCCAAACTCCTCCGCGTGCTCGAGTCGAAGCAGTCGATGCGCGTCGGCAGCCTCCTCGCGCGCGACATCGACGTGCGCTTCGTCGCCGCCACCAACCGCGATCTCGAGGCCATGGTCCGCGCGCAAACGTTCCGCAAAGACCTCTACTTCCGACTTGGCGGCATCGTCGTGACCGTGCCGCCGCTCCGCGAGCGCATCGCGGAGATCGAGCCGCTCGCGCGCGAGTTCCTCGAGGACGCCTACCGTCAGCTCGGAAAGAGCCCGGCGCCCTGCCAGCCCGACGTGTTCGATCGGCTGCGCACCTACGACTGGCCGGGCAACATCCGCGAGCTCCGGAACACCATGGAGTGCGCCGCGCTTCTATGCACCGCCGGCGAGGTCTCGGTGGCTCACCTGCCGCCCCGCCTGCGCGAGATCGCCGCGCCGGCGCCGAGCCCACAATCGCTCCGCGAGAGCCTCGACGGGCTCGAGCGCGAGCGCATCCTCGCGGTCCTCGCCGAGTGCGGAGGGAACCGAACGCGCGCGGCGCGCCGACTCGGCATCTCGCGCCAAACCCTCACCACCAAGCTCGATGCGTACGGCGTCGTTCGTCCGCGAAGGGCCGAAGAGGAATGAGCCGAACGCGCTTGTTCGGCGGGTTGTCCGCGCTCGCCTTCACCGTGATCGCGTGCTCGATCGCCGCGCCGGAGGACCCGTACTTCGTCGGCGGGACGCGCTGCCCCGAGGGCCAGAAGCTCTGCGGCACCGAGTGCGCCTCCGTCGCCGCGCCCGAAGTCGGGTGCGCCGCCGAGTCGTGTGCGCCGTGCCCCTCCGGGCTCACGACGTGCTCGGCGGGTCAATGCGCCGCGCCGTGCGCTACCGGGAAGGTGCAGTGTGCATCGAACGCGTGCACTGAGCTCGCCTCGGATCCCGAGAACTGCGGCGGGTGCGGCACGCGCTGCGTCCTCAATCATGCGCGCGCCGCGTGCAGCTCGGGCACCTGCGCGGTCGGTGCGTGCGAGGAGGGCTTCGCGGACTGCAACGGGCTCCCCGGCGACGGCTGCGAAGAGAGCCTCCGCACGTCGGCGACCTCGTGCGGCGCGTGCAAGAGCGCGTGCGCCGCTCCGAACGAGTGCTTCCGAGGCCAGTGCGGCGCCGCGCTCGCGTGCCACGCCATCCGCTTCACGAGCCCCGCCTCACGCGTGATCTTCTCCAACACCGGCCTCGACACTGGCGACGGGGACTTCTCGATCGAGATGTGGCTCAAGATCACGGGCGGCTGGTCGGCCGCGGAGATCTTCCGATTCAACGACGGACCGCCCGTCTCGAGCGGCGTTCACCTGAGCATGGACGGCGACGGCATCCTCTGCGCCCTCGTTGGGAGCGGCGCCTCCGGCCCCGGCACGGGCAGCCCCATCCTGAAGGCGACCGGCGCAACCCAAGGGCGATGGGTGCATGTTGCATGTCAGCGGACGGGCAGCGATCTCGCGCTGTACGTGGACGGGAAGCGCGCCGCGCACGATCTCGTCACGACGCCGGTCGTCGCTTCGGGCACTGGTGCGTTCGGCTTCGCCCCCGACACGACCTACGCCGCGCCGGTCCTCATCGGGCCCGTCCGCATCTCGAAGGTCGCGCGCTACACGAGCGACTTCACGCCGGAGTCGCACTGGTCGACGGACGCGAACACCCTCGCCGAGTGGCTCTCGCAGCGGCCGGGCCGCACGTCGGCCCCCGACGAGCTCGGCGGCAAGCGGTCGCTCCGTTTTCAAGGCGACATCGCTCTCGAGCTGGAGGACCTGCCGTGCGTCTCGCCCTGATCGTCGCGCTCTCCGCCGCGGCCGCGCTCGCGGTCTCCGCGTGCGGGCTCTCGTCCCCGTCGAGCGAGCACCTCGCGTCGACGCCGGCGGACGCCGGTTGCCCCGTGGGCACCAAGCTCTGCGGCGCTTCGTGCGTCGGCCTCGACGATCCGGCGACGGGCTGCGGCAACGCAACCTGCACACCGTGCGCGAGCGAAGCAGGCGCGGCGACGTGCGTCCACCACCAGTGCGCGGCCCCGACTCCGGATCCGGTCGCCGAGTGGCTTCGCGCACAAAGCGGCGGCTGGTGCATGCAGCGGTACAACCAGTTTCTCTCGCTCTGCAACGATCTGAACAAGTGCGTCACCGTTCCCGACACCAATGACGACTGTTTCTGCTTCGACGCGACGCTGCTGCGCCCGTACCCGGACGGCCTCGCGTTCGACATCGGCTTCTACTGGGACGGCAAGGGCTCGGGCGCGATCCTCGACGCGGGCGGCGATTGTGATTGGCAGCGCGTGCTCATCGCGGTGGAAGACGGCGGCCGCCTCTTCGCTGGCGGCCCGTCGAATCACCGCGCGCTCGTCGGTACGCTGACCCCTGGCCGCCACATCGTGAGCATCTACATGACCGCCGCGAATCACTCGCTCTTCGTCGACGGGCACATGGTCGACATCTCGGCGGGCCCGGGCACCCCGCCCGCGATGATCACCAAGTGCGGCCCCGGCGTCGTGCTCGGGCAGCGGATCTCGTATCAGTGGGAAGATAGCGCCACCGTCGCGTGGCTCCGCTTTGCACCGTTCTTGGTGCACATGCGTGAAGGCGTCGATCCAACGAAGTGGTCGCTCGACGAGGTGACCAAGCCGCAGCCGCGCAGCGTCATCTTCATGGACAAGTCCGGCGTCGACGGGACGGTGTGGCGCTCGCAGACCGGCGGGCGCGTCGGGACGTTCTTCGATCGGCCCACATGGCACGAGCCCGCCGAGGGGTGCTTCTGAGAGACGCGCATGGGGGAAGCCGTCGACATCGAAGCGCGCGCCTCGATTGAGGTGCTCGGCCCGCTCTCCGCGGGCGGCATGGCGAGCCTATTTTTGGCGCGACGCGTAAGCCACGCGGGCGTCTCGCGCCTCGTCGTGGTGAAGCGCCTCCACGCGTCGATGCGCTTCGATCCGCAGTGCGTCGCGATGCTCCTCGACGAGGCGCGGCTCGGTGCGTGCATCGAGCACCCGCTCGTCCGTGAAGTGCTCGACGTCGTCATCGAGGACGGAGTGCCCTCGCTCGTGTGCGCGTACGTGCCCGGCGTCTCGTTGGCCGAGCTCGGCGCGCGCCTCGACGCGCCGCCGCCGCTCCCGATCGTCGCCGCCGTCGCCGAGGACATGCTGAGCGCCCTCCACGCGACGCATGAGGCGCGCGACGCGTCGGGCTCGCTGCTCGGCGTCGTGCACCGCGACGTGTCGCCGCAAAACCTCGTCGTCGCCGTCGACGGTTCGACGCGCCTCATCGACTTCGGGGTCGCCAAGGCGTCGTGGAATCGACAGACGACGCTCCACGGAGAGACCAAGGGAAAGCCCGCGTACATGGCGCCCGAGCAGGCGGCTGGGCAGCGCGTGGATCGGCGCGCGGATCTGTTCGGTGCGGCGCTCGTGCTCCTCGAGCTCGCGGCAGGAAAGGTGCTGAGCGATCCCGAGGCGCGCGCGGAGGCGCTCGCTGGGCTCGGTTCGGAAGCGCTCGCGGCGGTGCTCCGTCGCGCGCTCTCGCCGGCGGCGCGCGATCGCTTCGATTCAGCGGCCGCGATGGCCGAAGCGCTCACGCGCGCCGCGCGACCGGCGCCGCGCGTCGAGGTCGCTTCGTGGCTCGCGAGCGTGGTCGGAGAGGCGCTCGCAGAGCGAGAGGCCATGACGCGCGCCGCGCCCGCTCGCGCAGGCGTCCGACCGATCGACGACGCCGCCCCCGCGCCGACGACGCGCAGCGCCCGATCGTGGTCGGTCGATCGCAAGGGTGCCATCGGCGCGATGTGGCCGATCGCGGTCGCGTTCCTCGCGGGCGGTGTGCTCGTCGGACGCTGCTCGACGAGCGAACGCGCGCGCGCGGTCGCGGCGGAGAATGTTCCTGTAACGGCGCCTATAGTGACCGCCGCTGTCGATGCCCGGGCGACACCGCAGCCCGAGACGTCCGAGACGCCCGCGACGGCGAGCGCGGCGCCCACGCCCACGCTGGACAAGAGCGCGGCGCCGCCCGCGACGACGCCCATGCCGCAAGCGCCGCACCCGAGCACGAGCACGAGCACGAGCACGAAAGCGAGCGTGCGCCCGCCACCGCGCGCGGCGGACGCGGGCGCGCCGAATTGCTCTCCCCCATGGACGACGAGCCCGGACGGCGTGCGCACGTACAAGCCGGAGTGTCTCTGATGCGTGCCCGAGCGAGATGGCGAGTGGGCGCGGCCGCCCTCGTGGCGACCATGGCGATTGGAGCACCATCGCGCGCCGACGAGAGCGTGGGCGCAGGCGGAGGCGCGGCCGGCGCGCACGCGGAGACGAAGGCGCCCTCGGCGGACTCGGGCAAGGCCCGCTGCATCGAAGCGCACGCGACGGCGCAGCGCGCGCTCCTCTCGCGGCGCGTCTCCGAGGCGCGCGCGGCGGTACGAGCTTGCCTGACCGAAGAGTGTCCGGCGGTCTTGCGCGCCGAGTGCACCGAGATGTCGACGCGCATCGAGGCGGCCGCGCCGACCCTGACGGTGGCGGTGCGCGACGCGCGTGGGCTCGATCTGATGGGGGCGCGCGTGTTCGTCGACGACGTCGAGCTCCCGCAGGCCTCGGGGGCCGAGGTCGAGCCCGGGCCGCGACGCATCCGAGTGGTCACGACCGACGGCCGCGAGCGCGGCCTCGAGATCGTCGTGCGGATCGGAGAGAAGAACCGCGTCGTGACGGTCGAGATCGACGACCCCCCGACCCCCAACGCGCAGCGTGCGCAGCTCGCGGAGGCGCCGCCGGCGAAGCCCGCCACGACGGGCGCGACCTCACGCGTCCTTCCTTGGGTCCTCACTGCCGCGAGCGTGACGGCGCTCGGTGTCGGCACGGCCGCGGGCATCAGCGGGCTCTCGCAGCAGCGGGAGATGGAGCGGACGTGCGTCCCCTTGTGCAGCTCGAACGCGGTCACGCAAATGCGCACGGCCTACGTCATCGCGGACATCGGCTGGATCGTCGGCGCCGTCGCGGGCGCCGCGGCGATCTACACCTGGGTGCGCTGATCGCCGAGGCGCCGCAGCGCTACACGCCGAGCGCGTCGCAGAGCTCCGGCGCGATCGTGCTCATCTGCTTCCGGAATTGATGCCCGGGCCCCGTGGGGGACTGGAGCCCGAAGTAGGGCACCGCGCTGCCATCGAGCGTCAAGGCTCCCCGCTGGAGGTTCGTCGGATCGTAGAGGGGCACGTCAGAGAACGCGGCCCCGAGCGCGCGCTGCACGTCCGCGCCCGCCGCGACGACCGCCGCGGGCCGGTGCGTGGCGAGCGTGCGCTTGAGGAACGGTACGCCGGCCGCGATCAAGCGGGCCCTCGCGCCGGGCGCGACGCGCGCCCACTTCGCGGACTTCCAAGGCACAACGTCGATGAGCGCGCCCACCCGGCCGAGCGGCGCTGCGCTTCGCAGCCTTCTGCGACTGAGGCACGCAGCGAGCGCGGCGTCGATCGCGCCCCACGCGCGGTGGACCTCGGGGTTTCGCCCGCGTCGTCGCCAAGAAGCCGTGCGCTGGTTGGGCGCGCGTCCGTGAATGAGCGGCGCGTGGATTGGGCCGGGCTCGAACCGCTCTTCGAAGAAGTCGACCAGCGCGTCGCCGTGCTTGGCGCGATCGGAGCGCGTGGGGAACACCTCGTCCGTCGAGATTGACGGGTTGACGGTGACGAACGCCACCCAGCGCGAACGGTGCGCGCGCGCACCGCTGCCGCAGAGCTCGGGGATGTCACACGCGCTCCAAGGTCGACCCGAGTAGAGCTCCGGAAGTTGGAGCGCCTGCGCCGATACGGCGTGAGGCATGAACCGGTGGCGTACGTCGAGCTGCCAGAGGATCGTCTCGTCGACGACGTCACGCGGCCTCCGATCGTCCAGCAACCGCACCGCGCGCGCCTCGAAGTCGGCCCAGAGCTCCTCCCACATCCGATCGCCACCCATCCGCTAGGACGACCTGGCAACGCGCATGCCGCCCGGGACCGAAGCGTTTCAACCGGGAAGCACGACTCGAGACGTCCAATGACTGGACGGCTCGCTTACCGAATCGTCAGATGACTGAGCCGCCTCGCTGCCCTGCTCGGTTCAGATAGCGGGTGCGCCCGTCGCGGGACTCACGTTCGCGTGAAGGCGTCGTTCAAGCTCACCAGGTGGACGTCCTCGAGGGCGCTCTCGGGGTGAGCGTGGAGCCACCGCGAGCAGACATCGCGCGTGAGCGCGACGCGCGCGTCGATGAGTCTCCGGTTGTCCTCGGTTACTGGGCCCAGCCCCAAAGGGCGGGCGCTGTTCACGGCGACGCTGGCGGCTCCTGCCGCGGCGACGGCGGAAAGCGCATCTGTGAGGGCCATCGCGAGCTCGGCGTCGCCGAGCTCCTTCTGACCCCGCGGGTTCGGCAGGAAGAAGAGGATGCGAAGCCTTCCCAAGGCAGGCGTGAGCTCGATCGGTGCCCCAGCAAATCGCGAGCACCACGGCTCGTTCTCGACTCGAACCTCGCTCCCGTCGACGAGCGAGCGCGCGACGCATCCCGCGCTTCGGAGCCGTTCGACGAACTTGTCGTGGGACGACCGGAACTGGTTCAAGCCCCGGCGTCCCCACACGATCAGCGAGTCGCAGTGTTCGGGCGCGTACTCGAAGATGTCGGCCCGCCCGTTGTGAATCCTCATCGTCAGCCCCGCCCCCGTGCGAATCGCTCGTCGTCCGCCGCGGCCCGATGACGCAACCCGCGTGCCGCGCGCGGGATCACGGTTTTTGCGGCAACCGGCAGGCTCCGATGCCCAAAGGCTGGACGGTTCGTTGACCGAGTCGTCCAGCGTGGACCGGCCCAGTTGAAGCGATGAGCTATTCGGCGCCCCGCCGTTTCGATGTGTCTGTCTGTGCCTTCGCCAGCACCGATTGAAGCGTCCGAGCAAACTTGCCGGGCGCGACGTCGGGGCCGACGCATGCGTCGACGACGTCCCCGAATGCATCAGGCGCAGGGTCGGCGAGCACGATCACGCGAGGGCGCGGGATTGAGGTCCCGCGTCGGAGCTCTAGAGCCACTTCGAAGCCGGATTGACGGGGCATGCGCCCGGGGATCACCAGAACATCCGGGTCGAATTGGCGTGTCTGGGCCAGCGCTTCTCGGCTGGTCTGAGCTACGAGTGGCGCTGCGTCGAGCGTGTCGATGACCATTCGGACGAACCGCGCGCGCCGGCCCTCATCGTGGTCGGCGACGAGCACAACCGGCGGTCTCTCTTCGTCGCGAGACCGACGCCTGCGACGCGGCGGCACGGGCTCGCGGGTCGCACCCCTCCGCTTCGGCGCCGGCGAGGCGTCGGGCGTGAAGCGCACGTCCGAGTCGGGCACGGTGTACAGCGACGCGTATCCGGTGACCGGAATCGGCGCCACGCGGCGTGGGTTTCTCAGCTTCCACTCGTAGTCGCCGGGCTCCCCCTCCACCTCCACGAGCTCGACGACGCAGACCGCGCGGCCGTAGACCAAGTCGTCGGGCGCGAATCCTTCGTCGCGGACGTCCTCATCGTTCCGCGACTTGCTCGCGACGATGAGTAGGTCGCCGCGCAGGTCGACCGACCAGGTCCGGTACTCGATCTTCTTCTTTCCGCGGGCGATCAGCTCGGCCCACGGCTGCTTCACAGAAAGGGCACGCATCCTGTCTCCCCTATCAGCGACTTCACCGCTCGTCTCTCCAACCCAGGTAGTAGATAGCGACCGGCGACACCGTCACACCGGTCTCTGTCAGTCGACACTCACCACGACACCCAGAGCCGCAATCCAGCGGGCTCGGGGAAGGTTTGTGGGGCGCGAGCCAATTCCATGGGCAGCTCGCGGAGCGCTTCCGTGGGCTGTCCGAGAAGGTCCCGCGCCGCGCAAAGATCCAACCCCAACTTGAGATACCGGCGGAGGAGTAGCAGCGGCGGGAACTCGCCTCGAAGCTCGAACCACGCGAGCAGGTCCCGCGTCCCCTTGGAGCTGTTGCAGCTCCGACACGCCCAAATCAGATTGTCTCCAACGTCGGCCCCGCCGCGGTCACGCGGCACAATGTGGTCCGCAGAGAGGCGCTGGTTGGCCCCGCAGTAAGCGCACGCTTGCGGCAAGATGAGCTTCAGTCGTTCATCGTCGGCGAGTGGTCCAACCCTCATCCGGCCGTCGCGCAGGCCGCGATAGAGTTTCGCGCGTATCGAATAGTGGACGCGGGAGTAGCTCGACTGGCCGGAGCTTACCGCGGCATGCGCCATGGCCAGGTTGGCGTACGACCAGTGCAGGTGCTCGCCAATCGTCGTCCGCTTCGGTGACGTCATCGACGCTCGCCCTCAACCGATCCCGCGCGCCCATTCAGGTAGGCCGCACGAATGGCACCTTGCACGCATTCACAAGCCATCGGCTGCACCGCCCCTCTCATGACTCCGTCCGATCGGACGATGGGTCCGCGACTGCCTCTTTGCCCCAGCGCGATTTTAGCGGACCCTGAAGCTCCCCATGGGTCAGCGTTCGAGCACTGCGACGGTTTTTGCCATCGTTCATGCCTTCATCGAGAACCGCACGTGGAGCCAAGCGGAGCTCGCGCGGCATCTCGAAATGTCGGTGCCGGCGCTGCGGAAGCGGCTCCTCGAGCTCGAGGGCTCGGGCGTTCCGCTCGAACGCCAGGAGGACCATCCGAACGTCTGGTGGAGCGTTCCGAAGACGTGGTTTCCGGGCGCTGTCGTCCTGAAGGATCAGGACGTCGTCGATCAGCTTCGCATCCTCGCGCGCACGCCCAAGTCGCCGGCGCGCGACCGGCTGATCGCGTCGATCGCTCGGCAACTCCCGACCCGCGCGGACACCGCGACGCGCTTGGCCGACGCGATCGTGCCGCCCGACGCTCCGCCCGTCGACGAGCGCTACCTCGCCGTGCTCGAGGACTCGGCGGCGCATCGTCAAACGGTTCGCATGCGCTACCTCAGCGCGGTACGCGGCTTCGAGAAGGCGCGACACGTGTCCGTGCACCGCGTGGTGTCCGGACCGCCGGTGCGCTTCATCGCGACGTGTCATCGGACCGGGACCCTAAAATGGTTCCGCGCCGACAACGTGATCGAGGCGCGGCTCGATCCCGAGGAGCCGTTTCGCGCGACCACCGCCGCGGCCGTCACCAAGTTCCAGAGCGAGAGCATCAACGGCTTTCACCAGGCCGGGCCCACCGAATCGCTCGCGTTCTTCGTCCGCGATCCCGAGTCGCGATGGGTCGCCAAGAACCTCCTCCCGGGCATGCAGGTCGAGGACGTCGACAGCGGCATTCGCGTCGTCATCGCGACGACCGCGATCATGCGCGTCGCGAGCTACGTGGTCGGACTCGGCGCCGCGGCCCGCGCCGAGACGCCCGCGCTGATTGCTTGCGTCACCACCCTCGCGAAGGGTGCGCTCGCCGCGTCCGGCAACCACGCCGCCGCCGAGCCCAGCATCGACTCCGCCGGCCCCCGCACGCGGCGATCGCGCCGGGCGGACAGCGGGGACGATCTGGCCACCTGACGCGAGCTCGGCGTGCAGCCACTTGCGCGCGCGCTCGAGCCGCTTGTCGATCGCGTCGCGCGCCCGCTTCGCGGCGGCCGCACCCGCTCCGCACGCGGCGCGTCGCGTGAGCTCGTCCTCCGCCAAGCGCGCGATCGACACGCCCTCCAAGTAGACCGCGCGGAGGAGCGCGCCGTACGGGGATGACGAGCTCAAGAGGAGCTGCGCGAGCGCTTCGTGACGCGCTTCCGCGTCGCGCTTGGCGCCGCGCTCCGTGAGGACGACCTCGGGGTCGGCGTTCGTCGGCACGCGCGCGACGTCGGTCGCGGCGGATCGCTTGCGCTCGCGGGACCGAGCGCGAAACCAATCGCAGGCGCGGTTCTTCGCCGCGACGCGGATGTAGCGCTCGACCGCGCGCGGCGCGACGGCGTCGAGACGCTCGAGGAGGTTGATGATGAGCTCCTGGGCGACGTCATCGACGGCGTGCCCGGGCAACTTCGCCCGTCGCAGCGCTTCGACGACGCGTCCGCGGAGCTCGCGGATGCGCTCGTTTCGAGCGTGACTCTCAACGTTGTCGACTCGTGGGTTCAATCGGGGCTCCTGCCGCTCTCCGCCTGGGTGCGTGAGCTGGCAGGAAGCACTCTGCGCGACGCCGCGAGCGCAACCGCTCGTGCAGTTAGACGCGACTACTCAAGTGAGCAGGTGCCGGCAGACAGAGGCCCTCCCATCAAGGAAATCTCAGCCCTCGCACCACTCGACGCGGCCGGTCTCCGTGAAGAGCAAGCCGGCGACGACGCCCGACGCCTGCTCGCTTCGCATGAGGACGTCGGCGTACGCGCGCACTTGCTTCACGTACGCGGGGTAGTCGTCGGCGGCGCTGCGCGTCGGGGCGCGGTCGGTCTTGAAGTCGAGCACCACGAGGCGTCCGCCGATCGGCACGGCCACCAAGTCGACGTAGCCCACCACGAGCTTCGCGCCGTCCGCGGTCGGCTCGGCGAACGGATACTCGAGCCGCACCTCGGCGGTTCCACGCGCCGCGGCCCCTGCGATCCCTTCGCGCGCGAGGCATTGGAGCGTCCGTGTCACGTCGCTCACGGCCTCGTCGATCGGGAGCTTCGCCGCGACGTCTGGCGGCGCGTCCAGCATGCGCGCAGCGCGGCGCACCGCCTCCTCCGCGGAGAGCTTGCGCGTCAGCGCGAGCCCAATTGCGCCGTGAACGACCGAGCCGAACGCGGGGCCGAACCGCCCTTCCCGCTTCGCTCGGAGCGCCGGCGGCACGCCGTCACTGGTCTCGAGCGACGGCTCGGCGCCGAGCGGCACGTCGTCGCTGCTCGATTCTTCGCGCGCTCGATCGCGCGGCACGCGGACGACCTCACGGCCCTTCGCCTCTGCGGTCACCGACGTGGGCATGAAGCGCGGCCGCATCGCCTCGCGGAGCGCCTCGTCCCACGACGCGTGCTCCGTCTCCGCGACGTCGCGCACCATCGTCGGCGCGTCCGTCGTGGGCGCGGCGGGCTCCTTCGACCAGCGCGCGCCCTTGCCGTCCACGTAGGGATCGAGCCAGCGCACGCCCTTCGTGGCCTTCGCGCCAGTCGACGCCCCCGCGATAAGCGGATGAACGTACTTGTCCGCGCCCGAGAACTTCCCATCGGGGCGCACGGGCAGCACGAACAGATCGCGAGCCCGGGTCGCGGCGACATAGACGAGCCGTCGACGCTCGTGACCAGCCATCAGGTTCGCCCGCTCCTTGATGGAGCTCCCCGCGGGTTCTTCCCACGCGAAGCCCTGCATCGATACGAGCCACGCCCCCGTCGCTTCGTCGAGCTCGAACGCGTCCGCGCCTTGATCGCGCCCGAGCTCTCCCGCCGCGTCCCACAAAATCACGACCGGAAACTCGAGGCCCTTCGCTTGGTGCACGGTGAGCACGCGGACCGCGTCACTCCCTACGGGCGGCGCCGGATCCAGCCCCACCGGCGCATCCACCCATTCGCGCGCACGCGCCGCGACGCCGTCGAAGTCGAGACCTTCCTCGTCGGCGAGCCGCTCGAGCGCGAACACGAGCTCGCGGAGATGTCGCACGCGCTGCGCGCCGTTCGGACCGAGCGCGGCCATACGCGCGAACGCGGTCCCGTCCAAGAGGCGACGCGCCGTCTCGCCGAAGCTCCGCTTCCCCCGCGCGCGGCGCAGCTCCGCAACGAAGTCGAGCGCCGCTTGCCCGCGCTCGGCGGCCTCGGCGTCGACGTCTGCGAGCCCGCGCTTCGCTGCACGCGCTTGCCACATGTCCCAGGGATCGACCGCGAAGAACGGCGGCCGGTAGAGCGCGGCGAGCGCCCCGCCGTCGTCATCGTCCACCACGGCGCGGAGGCCGAGGAGAAACTGCTTGTGGATCGCGTCCTCCAAGAAGAGCCGACCACCGGCGGGCGCGTACGGCACGCCCGACGCGTCGAACGCCGCAAACAGATTCGACAACTGGGACGTCGCGCGCGCGAGCACGGCGATGTCACTCATGCGCACGGGCCGCGATTCGTCGGTTTCGGGATCGACGATGACGAACTTCTCGTCGTCGACGAGCCAGCGCACGTAGGCGGCGACGGCCTCGCCCTCGAGCGCGCGCGTCGCGTTGGCGTTCTCACCCTCCCCGTCGATCTCGAGCGGAACCACATGGACGACGTCGCGCGACTTCACGCTCGCCGTCACGCCCGCGTCGCGACCGGCCTCGAGCGCTTGGAAGAACGCTTGTCCCGTGACCGGATCGAACGTCTTCCCGTCCCCCGCGCCGAGCACCACCTCCATGCGTTCGTTCAGCCAATCGAGCAGGCGCGGCGTGCTGCGGAAGTTCGCGCGGAGCTCCACGGCGTCGTGCTCGCCGGCCATGATCTGGGCGCGCGTCCGCTCGTACATCGCGATGTCGGCGCGCCGGAACCGATAGATCGACTGCTTCGGATCGCCCACGATCGTGAGCTTCCCCTGCGCGACGACGACGTCCCCCGCGTTCTTTGCCTTGGCCGCGCGCTCGCACAGATAGAGGAGCACCTCGGCCTGGAGCGGATCGGTGTCCTGGAATTCGTCGACGAAGACGTGATCGAAGAGCTTCTGGTACTCGGCCCGCGCGACGAGGTCGTCGCGGAGGAGGTCACGAAGCTTGAGCAAGAGATCGATCGTATCGAGCGCCTGGCGCTGGCGCTTCGTCTCCTCGTAGATGGCGACCGCAACGGGCGCGAGCCGAACGAGCCGCTTGGCGAGCCATTGGTGCACGGGGGCGACGAGCGCATCGAGCAAGCTCGGCGCATCCTCCGCCTCCGAATCCTTGAGCTGAGAGAGCGCCTCGCGCCCCGGTCCCTTCTCGAAGTGCTTTCGCGGACGGAGGTCTTCCACGCGCTTGGCCGCGCGGAGGAGCTCCGCGATCGTCTTGGGCGAGGCGTCATCGACGCCCTCGATTGCCTTGCGAAGGGCGAGGAGCACCTTCTCTCCCGGCCCATCAGGCTCGACCGTCCGAAGCACCTCGAGCACGCGCTTGGCGGCCGCATCGAACGCCTTCCGATTGAGCCCGGGCGCCGCCAGCACCGGCAGCGCGCGATCACGGCTGTTGATCAACTTGGTCACGACCTCCGCGAGCCCGGGTGGCGCGAAGTCGAAGTCCGTGCGCGCCCGCGCGCGGAAGCCAAGGGTGAGCGCGTCCACGATCGTGCGCTCGGCGTCGAGCAGGAGATCGCGCGGCAAGTCCGGGCGTCCGGCGTACGCGTCCGCGAGCACCCCGTCTTGGGCGAGCCGCAGCATGTGCTCGAACGCCGCGTCGACGAGCTCGCTCGCGTCTTCGGCGATGGCGTAGCTCGGACTGAGACGAGCCTCGACGGGGCGAAGACGCAGCAACCGATCGGCGAACGAGTGAATGGTCCCGAGGTACGCCGCGTCGAGCTTGCCGAGTGCGTCGAGCAGCCGCTCGCGTCGCAGCGGAGAGAGCGAGGCGTCCCCGAGTGCGCGAAGCACGCTCTCGCGCACTCGGAGCTTGAGCTCACCGGCGGCCCGCCGCGTGAAGGTGATGGCGGCCACACGATCGAGCGGCATCGCCGGACCGTCGTCCGCCGGCGCGACGCACTCGATGAGTCGAGCGACGATGGTCGTGGTCTTCCCCGTGCCTGCGCCGGCGTCGATGACGACGTTCTTTCGCGATCGGACCGCCCGATCGCGCTCGGCCTGATCGGGCGCCTTCATTCGTCCCCCTCCCCTTGCAAGAGCTTCAAATACGGCTTCGCGCGCCGCTCGTCCTCGAGCACCGCTGCGGCCCGTCCGCCGCGCTCGCGCGTACACGCCACCTGGAAGGCGCAGTACTCACACGTCTTCGCGTCGACGGTGCGCGGCAGCGTGCGCGAGGCGAACAGCGAGCGCACGACGCCGATCCATTCGCGCGTGCGATGCATGAGCGCGGCGGTCTCCTCGGCGTCGAACCGCCGCTCGAGGTACGGGTAGCCCTTCGGGTAGACGTACGCGACCTCGATGCCGCCGGAGACGCTCAGCTTCCACTTCTTGGCCATGGTCTCGGCCACGAGCGCGTAGACGCCGAGCTGGAGATCGATCGCGACGTCGAAGGGATCACCCTCTTTCCGCAGCTTCGGCTTCCCCGTCTTCAGGTCGCGCACGAAGGCCGTGCTGCGGCCCTGCATCAGATCGATGCGATCGATCTGGCCGCGGAGGTACACCGGGCCTTTGGCGATCTCGATGACGACGGGCTCGTCCTCGCCGAACGACCGCTCCACGTCGACGTACTGGTGCGCTTCGGAATCCCAGTCGTACTCGAGGAGCGTCACGACGTCGCGCACCAGGCGCTCGCGCTGCGCGACGTAAATGGCGTCGCCGCCGAGCGGATAGCCGCGCGCGAACGCGTCGAACGCCTCCGTGGCCATCTTGATCGCCACGGTCAGGTGATCGGCAAGGCTCGACTTCCGACGGACGAACTCGGCGCCGTGCGCGCGATAGAAGTCCTCCGCGACCTTGTGGAACAGGGATCCGTACGACATCGGATCGACCTCGTTCCCGTCGGGCGCGTCCTTCACTTCGCTCCATCCGAGCGCGTTCGTGAGGAAGAACTGGTACGGACACGCGAGCGCCGATCCGAGCCGCGTGGGCGAGATGGGCGCGCCCGGCGTGAGGCCCGGGAGCTCGGGAAACGCGCCGCGCTTCGGGAAGATCCCGTCGAGCGCATCGCCCGGGCGCTCGGGCTCCGAGAGCGCGAACAACCGATCGAGCGCGACCGCCCCCGGCCCTCCCCAATGCGCGGGTACCTTGCGTTCACTCCTCGCGGCCACGCCATGCCACGACGCCTCTCGCAGCGGGTGCGCGCGCTCGAAGGCCGCGAGCGCGTCTCGCGCCGGCCGGAAGTAGCGCTCACGAAGGAGCCGCGCCCCAGGCACGAATGGCTCGGCACGCGTCGAAGTCACTTCACGCGCAGGCCGCACGAGCGCCGCGCCGGCCTCGGTGAAGATCGGAGACAGATCACGGCTCGTCCCATCGACGTCGACGATCGAGGCGGAGAGCGCGACGCGTTTGCCCGTGGCCTCGAGCACCCGCACCAAGCTCGAGAGATCGGCGTGGGCACGATCACCGAGGCGCGCCATGCCCGGGAGCTCTCTGCGGAGCGCGTCGGGCAGCACGGGATCCTCGCGCCCGGGCGACGGCATCACACCTTCCACCAGGCCCACGATCCGCACCGCGCGGAACGTGAGATTCGCCGCACGACGCACCGTCGTAATCGTGATCGCCGGCTCCCCGAACCGCGCGACCTTCGCGCGCACCCCCTCGAGCGAGCCTTGGAGAATCCCCAGGGCCTCGGTCGCGCGCATGACGGCGCCGGCCTCGGTAGCGAGGAGCGTGGTGACCGAAGCGCCGAGCGCGCCCAAAAGGCTGGCGCCGTGCGGCGGGGGGAGCACGACGTGCTCGCGCAAGAAGTCCTCGAGCAGCGGCCACACGTGCGAAAGCGGCTCTTCGGCCACGACGCGCCTTGCGACCGCATCGAGCGCGGTGAGCGCCGGAACGATCGCCGAGAGCGCGGCGAGTCGGCGCGCGGCGGCGCGAAGCGCGGGCGAGCGATCTTCGTCCTCGGTGATGCCCGTCTCGCGCGCCTCGCGGAGCTCGCGCTCGAGCACGCGGATTTGCTCCTCCACGCGCGGCAGCCACTCGAGCGCGCCGTTCGGCGCGGCCGGGGCACCGCCCACGAGCCCCATCTTGGTGACGAGCTCGATCGACTGCCGGCGTCCGAGCCGCGTGCGCCCTTCGAGCCCCACCGCGCGAAGACACGGCACGAGCGCCGCGAGCGCGTCCATCGGCAAGTAGCCCGCGAGACCCTCGAGCACCGCGCGGAGGCGCGCGCCCGCCGTGGTCCGCGAGACGGGGACGCCGCCGAGCACCACGACCGGCGCCGCGTTCTCGCGCTCGCCGTCTTCGTCGTCGCCGCGATTCGTCGACTCCGGCCACGGGAGCGTCGCGAGTCGATCGCGCACGAGCGTGGCCCACGGATCCAACCGCGGCACCAGGATCGCGATCTCCGCGAGCGGCGTCCCGTGCTCCTGCACCTCGCGCTGCACCCATTGCGCGGTGGCCTCGAGCTCCTCGGCCACGCCGCCGGTCTGCTCGAAGGCCACGCTTCCGTCGTCACCGCGGCTCCGCGCGCGATCCGGAGCGCTCAGCACCTCGGGCGACTCGAAGAGATAGCGCGCCAAGATGTCGAGCTCGCCCGTCTCTTCTTGATGATTCGGGGTGACGGCCTTGAGCGCTGGAAAGAGCCGCGCGACCCGCTCGAGGTGCGCGCGCCGGCGCGGCCGCGACGGCAAGAGCGTGAGCGACGCGCGCGGGATCGCGCGGACGAATTGCGCGAGCGCGACGGACTCGTGGCCCGTGACGAACGCGAGCGTGGGCCCCGCCTCGGGCCACGACGCCGGTGCGCGCGAGAGGAGCTTCGCGGCTTCACGAAGCGCGCGCGGGCCGGTGATGGACTCCGCGGCGCGCTTGTCGACCGCGCGCCAGACGAGCGCGAGATCGCGGAGGCGCGCGGCCCCGTGCGCTGCCGCGCCGTCGGAAGGCGTACGCGCCGCAATGTCTTCGAGCTCGCGCGGAGAGAGGCCAGCGCCCTCAAGCTCGGTGAGGGTGCGCGCGAACGCGACGTCCCAACCCGGCGCCTCGGCCAAGAGCGCCGGCGAGAAGTACTGAAGCGAGAGCGTGCGCTCCCGAAAGAGCACGAGGAGCCGCGTGGCGCGAAGGTCTTCTTCGCCCGCGCGGAGCTCGAGCCCTTCGCGATGCAAGAGCTCGAGCGCGGCGGCCTCGGGTCGCACGAAGCGCGTGCCGATGAGCGCACGCGGCGCGCGCGCGGCGAGCACGCGTCGAAGATCGTGCGCCTCGGCCTCGGACGAGATCAGGATGGTGCGCGTCGCCAGAGCCGGACCAGCCGGCGCCGAGGCGACGAAGCGGAGAAGCGCATCGATGACGTAGGGAGCGGTCACGCGAGTTCCTTGGTCTCATCGATGGACGGAGCGCACGGCGCGATCTGACGGAGCTCTCCATCGTCGGGGCCCCTCTCCCGAGTGTCCATCCCACCCAGGTCGTAGAAGGTGATGTGCGCTTCGCGGCGACGAGGCGCGCGCTCGCGGTACTTGCTCACCTCGCAAACCCCGGGTTCCATCGGACTTCTGCGCGATGCCGCTCTACCCGACAGGTGGACCCCGCCCGACGAGCTCGGAGGCCGAGCGCGCGTTCTATCGCGCGCTCCAGCGGCACCTGCCCGCGAGCTGGAGCGCGTGGCACTCGCTCCGCGTGCGCGTGGGCCCGAGCTTCGAAGGCGAAGGCGACTTCGTGATCGCCGTCCCCGATCGGGCCATCCTCCTCGTCGAGGTGAAGGGCGGCGCCATCGAGTGCCGCGACGGCCTCTGGTTCCAAAGCGGCCGCCCGATGGAGCACGCGCCGCGCGATCAAGCGCACCGGTTTCGACGCATCCTCGATCAGAAGCTCGAGGCCACGTATCGGGGCCCGCGTCCGCCCATCTTCATCGTGACGGCGTTCCCCGACACGCCATTCCAGGCGCCGCCCTCGCACGGAGATCTCGCGCACGCGGTCTTGGGGCAGCAGGACCTGCCGTGGCTCGGCGACGCGCTCGCGAGCATCGTCGAGAAGCACGTCGCGTCGTTCGCGCCGGTGAAGGACGACGGCTGGACGAGCGCGCTTCATCGCATTTGGGGCGAGACGTGGGTGCCGCACATCTCGCTCGGAACGCGCATCAAGCTCCGCGCGCACGAGCTCGCCGCGCTCGACGCCGATCAGGCGCGCTTGATCGAGATGCTCGATCACAGCACGCGCCTCCTGGTGAAGGGCGGCCCCGGCACGGGAAAGACGCTCCTCGCCCGCGCGCTTTGCGAGCGCCGTGAGAGGCCGCTCTACTTATGCTGGACGCGCGCGCTCGCCGCCCGAATGCGCGCCGCGGGCCTCGCGAACGCGTGGGCCGTGCGCGAGTACGCAGCGCACCTCTTGGCGGAGGCGGGCGTCGAGATCCAAGGCGGCGCGCCCGCGGAGGCGTGGACGACGGAGACGTGGAACACGGTCGCGCTCGCGGCCGCGATCGACGCGGTGCCGAAGGACGCGAGCCAGCGCCACGGCATCGTCGTCGTCGACGAAGCGCAGGATCTGACGGACAACGACTGGGAGCTCTCGAAGGCGCTCGCAGGCGACGGCCCGATGTGGGCCTTCGGCGACGCGGGCCAATCGTTCTGGACGGAGCGCGCGATCCCGAAGGACCTGTTCGGTGCCGAGCTCGCGCTCAAATCGCGCTACCGATGCCCGGAGCCACTCGCCGCGTTCGCGGATCGATATCGCCCGAACGGCGGCGCGGCGGAGGTGGCGACCGCGGCGGCGGCGCCCGCGTTCCCGGAGCTTCGCGTCGTGACTCCCGCGCAGCACGAGTCAGTGCTCGATCGGGTGCGCCTCGAAGTGACGCGCGCCTTGAAGGACGGCGCCAAGCCGGAGGACCTCGCGGTCTTGTCGCTGATGGGTCAGACCAAGAGCGCGCTCGCGAAGTGCGAGCGCCTGGGCGACGTACGCGTCGTCCGCGCAGACGCGCCGGACGCCGACGACCACGTGATCGCGGACACGTTCCTACGCTTCAAGGGCCTCGAGCGCCCGCACGTGATCGTCACGGAGCTCGGCGCCGGCGAGAAGTACGACGTCCGCATGCACGTGGCCCTCACGCGCGCGACGGTCAGCGCGGTGGTGGTAGGGACCGAAGCGGAGATCGCGAGCGATCCGCGGCTCCGGGGGCGCGCGTCGGGGTAGGCGTCTCGCGTTCGCGCGCTTGCGCCCCGGCTTTTGAGCTCTACACTGCCAACTGCATCAAGAGTGGCGCCCTCGGGCGTCCGGCAACCGAGCCATCCGGCCGCGGTGCTCTGTCGATGCGCCTCACGGAGGAAAACATGTCCAACCTCACGCCCGACCTGCGCGCCTTCTTCGAGCACGACTCCGAGCGCATGGATCGCTACCGCGACTGGTGCGACGCGATGGCGTCGGAGTCGATCGCGGGGCTCGTGGCGCGCCTGAACAGAGAGGTTGGCGGCATGGGTTGGGGCACCGCGCGCGCAGACTACCTCCACGCGCTCCACCGAGCGTTCGACGCAAGCGGGTACGATTGCTCGGACTTCCTATCGCCTCGCGCGATGTCCCTGAAAAAGGAAGTCTGCGTCATGGGCCGTCGCGTCGTACAGCAGCGCTGACCCTGGCGTACCCGAACTCATCCGAGCAAAACGTCGATATGCTTGGGAGCGTGGCCCCGGGGTCTTCGCCACATTCCGCATGGTCATCGCCACCTCCCGTTGGTTCTCTCCCGCGCCGAGCGAGATCACGTCCTCCCGGATCTCGCTCGACTTCGAGCTGCGTGCGGCCGACCTGTTCTTCCGCGAGCTCGTCGTGCCCGAGCTCGGTCGCATCTGGTTCGGGCGACAGCTGTCGTGGTCCCTGGCCGCACTCGCGCTCCACGAGGACCTGGCACGCCACGGCTCGAACCCGCCGAAGCCGACGGCCATCTGTCACGGTATCGAGGCGCTCGCGTGCAAGCTGGAGTACCTCGTCGATCCGCAGGATCCCTCGCGCCGCATCCTCGGGCGGCGCGCGTTTGGTCGCGACGCCGAGCGTGAGGTCTGGTCCTTCCACCGGCTGCGCCAAGCGACGAACTACGTCCGCAACACGCACCGCCAAGCCGCGACGCGCGCACTTCGAGTCGACGGTGGGCTCGGTTTCGCGAGCGGCTCGCGCTTCGATCTACTCGATCTGGAGCCGGTCGGGCGCACGCTGGCCAGCGCATTCCTTGAGCAGCGCGTCGGAAAAGGCGGCACCAGCCTTCGCAGGTGGCTGCTTGGGTGGCTCGAAGGCGACCGAGAGGTATCAGGCTGGCCCAAGACCCTCGTGCAAGCGCTGTCGCCCGAACACCCCACTGACGACGAGCGCGCCCTGGTCCGTTCACGGCTGCTCGAAACGTCGACGTCTGCGAGTGAGAAGCGGCAGCGGCTGGCCCGGGCGATCGGGCGCGCAGCAGACCTGCCGAGCATCGAGGACGGCGTCGTCGCTAGTCTCCGCGAGGCCGGTCATCGCGAGCAGGCCAACGAAGTCGTCGCAGCGCGTGCGTTCGGCGCGGTGCTCGACCGAGCGCGTGACGCGGTCGCGAGCCTGACACGCGCCGTCGAGCCCGGGCGTGGCGGTGTGAAACTCGCGAGTCTGGCCAGTGATTCGGCACTCAAGAAGTCGATCAAGGGCCTCCGGACCGCCTCGAAGAACTACGTCGAGAAGGCGAACACAGCGGGCGTCAATGAAGCAACGAGCCGGTCGTTCGCAGACGCAGTCGCTGCGGGCGACGACGTGGACGGTATCCGAATCCTCGCCCGACGTTCTGGAGACGTGCTCGGGCTCGCCGACGGCTCCGTCACCCGCGGCCCGCTGTTCCGCGTCATCGACGGCACCGATGAAGCGGGCGACCTCGAAGACGGCGCGGCGAGCATCGAGCCCGATCGGACAGGGCGAACGTTCCGCATCGCGAACCTCCACTCGCTCCTGCGCGACGTCGACCAGCGAGGTGCGCGATGAGCGCCGAAACGCTGCTCGACATCTTCGTGCCGCCGGAGGGCATGGTCGGGCACAGCGCCGCTCTCGTCGCCATGACCGGCGCGGAGGACTTCCTCGAGGACGCTGTGCAGCGATTCACGGGGCTCCGGCCACGGCAGCGTGCGGAGCTGGGCAACGTGCTCGTGTACCTGATGCTGGACGGGCACGCGTCGTCGTCGCGGCAGGAGGTCTTTCCGCCCGGGCGCATCCCCGGTCTCCACGAGTTCCAGCCGCGCGAGGTCGAGCCCGGCTCGCTCTTGCACGCAAAGGTCGCGCTGATGGCGTTCGCCCCGAGCCGAACGGGCGCGCCCGTTCATCTCCGGCTGGCCGTGCTCACGGCCAACTACACGTACACCTCGGCGCGGCAGCAGCTCGAACTCGTGTGGGTCGTCGATCTCCCGCTCGTCGGCAGCGCCCGTGTCGAGGACCGCGCCGACGTCGCAGCGGCGGGTGCGTTCGTCGAGACACTCCTCGCGCGGCGCTTTCATCGGGATGAGCAGACGCTCCCGGTGAAGGAGCGCAAGCTGACGGCACGGCTCGACGTGCTCCTCGCGGCGGCAGCTTCGCTTGCTCCTGCGAACCGCAAGCCGCGCTTCATCCACTCGCTCGACAAGCCTCTGTACGACCAGATCCGCGAGCGCTTCCGCAGCGCGATCGACAAGCCCAGGAACCTGCTGCTGTGTGGCTCGGGGTTCTACGAGGAGCCGTCCACCAAGGCGCGCAAGCCAGCCGTCTTCGGCAAGCTCGAGGACCTGGGCGTCTTCACAACGAACGTGCGCCGCGTGGCGCTCGTCGAGCCGGGCGAAGCGGGCGCGGTGGCGACGTGGGCCAAGGGGGGCGACACGGAAGGCTGGGAGGTCGTCCGCCCCTACGATGCGCTCGACCAGAACAGGCGGCTCCACGCGAAGTTCGTGTACGCGGGCTATCTCCGCGATGGCCACGTGAGCAACGGCTGGCTCTACCTCGGGTCCGGCAACCTCTCGCGCCGCGGCATCCTCACGCACGGCGGGATGGCCGAGGGGAACGTGGAGACTGGCGTGGTCTTCGCGGTCGACGAACGGCTCGATGGTGAGGCTATCGAGCGCTGGCTGTTCTGGTCGGACGAAGCCGAGACCGTTGGCGACGAGGAGTGGGCCATCGGCCAGGTGGGCGACGCGCCGGACACGCAGCCCATCCTGGAAGCACCGCCGATCCTCTCGGCGACGATCGAGACTTCGCCGTCCCGACAGCTACGCTTGCTCTGGCGCGATGACGTCTCGACCGAGGCGCGCGTGAGCATCTCCTGGACGGGCCGCGACTGGTTCGACTTGAAGAGACGGGACGGCGTCCCGCTGCAGGACGACGAGACCCCGACCGCACTCAACGTGTCCGGGGAGAGCGACCGCAAGTGGGTCGTGCCCGTCGTGGACGCTGCCGGGCGCGCCGGCTGGCAGCCTCAGCGCTTCGATACCTATGCTGACGCCCTCGCGGCGCTCCTCGACTTCCCGATCCGTCCCGCCGAAGCCACCGACGACGGCGACGGCGATGAGGGCGACCGCGGCGGCATCAAGGGCGCTGACACGGGGGCAGCGATCGAGCAGGAGAAGAGCTACGCGCTGCACGCCGCCGCCGAACTCGTCGAGAGGGTTGCCGCGCTCCAAGCGGCGCTGCCGGAGTCGATGCTCGACGACTGGCTCGACCACCTCGACCGGATGTTCCGCGCCTCGTTCCCCGAGCCCCTCATCGCGACGTGGCGAGCGCACTGGCTCGACGTGTTCGCACACCTTCGAGAGCCCGAGTTGCGTTCCCCGCACCTGACCGACAAGCAGCTGGTCCGCTACTTCGAGGTGCTCGATGGCGCGGCGCGAGCATGGGGGCTCCGATGAGCTTCTCGTGGGCACGCGCCGCTACCGCGCTTCAGAAGCTCGTCGCAGAGGACGCGGCGAAGCCGCGTGAAGAGCAGCATCTCGACGACGGTCAGCGGTCCTCGCTTGCATGGATGGCCAAGCGGCTGCCGCAGAGCGGGCTCGTACTCGCCGACGAGGTCGGCACCGGCAAGACGCGCATCGCGTGCGCGGTGGTTCACGCTGTGCTCGACGCGGGCGGTCGCGCGGCGGTAGTCGTGCCCCACGGACTCATGCACCAGTGGCTCGCGGAGTCGCGGAAGTTGCGAGCCAGCGCGCCGCCTCCGAAGGAACTTAAGACGTTCACCGAGTTTCTCCGTGAGGCATCCGCCACGGATGCCTCGTGGAAGGACATCGCCCCCTGTCCCGACGAGTCCGAGTGGTGGCTCATATCTCACGGGTTCCGCGCGCCCCTAGTGCGCAGCAATTCCAACTGGTGGCGTGCAGCGCTTCCCGCCTTCGTCGAGCTGAACCTGGCGGCGCGAGCCGAGCGGGAGGGCGCGCGGACACGCATCGGCAAGCTCCATCAGATGATGGAGGGCGCTCGCGCATCGTGGTGGGGCTGGAACGGGATGGCGCGGATTGCGAGTGACGTCGCGCCGCGCGTTCGCGGACGACGTGACCTCCGGAAGCGTATCGACGCACTGCCTCCCCTGAGCGTCGCGAGCCAGAACAACAACGCGCTCCTCGCGCAGTTCGGCAACAGCGGCGATGGGCGGCCCTTGACCGAAGAGCTGCTGGGCCTCTGGCTCGGCGAGTTCGACCTCCTCGTTATCGACGAGGCCCACAAGAGCCGGGGCGAGGTGGACGTCGAGGACACCGCGCTTGGCGCTGCCTCGGGCACGGTGCTCGCGCGTCTTGTCGACGTGCTGCTGAAGCAGCCCGAGGGCGGGCGTCGGCTCTGCCTCACGGCGACGCCGATGGAACTCGAGCTGTCGCAGTGGCTTGATCTCCTCGGACGTGCGCGCAGCGGCCTCGACCCGGAGCGTGGGCGCCAAGTGGTGAAGCGCCTCCACGACGCAGCGGACCGCGCCGCCGTAGCGCCAGACGAAGGAAGCCGTCTCGACGAGCTGTGCGGCGCCGCAAGGGACTTCACCAAGACGCTGGCACCGCACGTGACGCGACGTCGACGTGATGAGGATCCGCTCGTCGCGAGCTTCCGCGAGGGCGCCGCGCTGCCCAAGGGACTGCCGCACCCGCATCGACGACTTCAGCGCGTGCAGATCGGGTGGACCGAGACGTTGGGCCAGAAGTCGCCTTGGCTCGACGTGCTCTTCGCCGCCGAGTGCATGAGCCAGAGTGCACGCGGGCTGACGCTCAAGGACACTGCGGCCTGGCCGCGCGCGGTGCGTGACGCGTACACGAAGCTATCGGCGGGGCACGTCAGCATCGACCTATCCGAGACGAGCGAACCGCTCAGAATCCCCGAGCCCGGCGTCGTCGACGATCACACGCGAGGCAAGATCGTGCGTGCCGCCTACTGGTATCGGCGGCTTCGCGATGGCCGGAGGCGGGTGCTCGAAGGGCTGCCGTCCGTGACCGGTGCCGAACTCGATCCCGACGCCGAGCATCCGCGCATCCTCGCGGCTGTGAAGGAGATCGAGGGATGGACGCTGAAGCGCGAGAAGGTGCTGGTGTTCGGCGTCTTCCTGCGACCGCTGCGGCTGCTGCGTGACGTGCTCAACGTTCGCCACGCGCTGCGCGCTGCCGACGCCGGCAGGCCGATCGCGCACGCCGTTCACACCGACGAGTCGCTGCTCGGGATCGCGCTTCGCCAGATCGAGCGCCTTCGATCGGAGGGCGCGCTCACGGGCCGCCTCGCCACTGGCAACGGCGCGGAGATGCGCCGGGCGTTGGCCGACAGCCAGAGGGCCTACGACCGGTTGCGCGACAAGGTGCGCCGGCGCGCGAAGAAGCCGGTCGTCGCGTGGCGGACCGATCCTTCGCTGCTCGGTGGTGCGCTGGTCGACCGCGACCTCGAGAGTGCGCTTGAAGACCACCTCGTCTCGTTCGTCGTCGATGACTTCCTCGCAACGACCTCGGGCTCCGACGAGGTCACCGACGAGCGTTTCCATGCGCTCACCACCGAGTTCGTTGAAGAGCGTCTCCGTCCGCTGCTCGGCGAGCTGGGCGACGAGGACGTCGACGAGGAGCAGGCCGTGCTCCGGCAGGGGGCGCTCAGGGCGCTCCTTGAGGACGATGATGGACGGCAGAGCTTTCACGCGCGACTGCTCCAGGGTGCGACGCGCTGGGAGACGCGGCGCTACCTACAGGCCGCGTTCAACCGTCCCGGAGCCTCGCCGTGGGTTCTCATCGCGCAGAGCCAGGTCGGCCGTGAGGGGCTCAACCTGCACGAGTCCTGTCGCGTCGTGGTTCAGTTCCACGCCGAATGGAACCCCGCCGTTCTCGAGCAGCAGATCGGCCGCGTTGACCGCAAAGGAAGCCTGTGGGAGCGGCTCGCCCATAGCTGGCTCGAGGGAGAGCGCGAGGGTGAGCCTCCATTCGTTGAGGTCCGGCAGCTTGCCTTTGAGGGTACGTACGACGCGTTCCAGTGGGACCGCGTGAAGCGGCGGCAGCACGTCTTCGACGCCAGCCTCTTCGGCTCATTGATGCCTTCAGAAGCATGGGAGCGTGTCCCAAAGGATCGGCTCCAGGAGCTCCTCGCGGCAGCACCGTCGTTCCGCCCATCATGCCCGAGCGACGACCCGTGATCCGCGCGTTATCGCCATGCTTTCGACTACGCCGAGTCTAGATCAAGGCTCGGATCTGCGCGGCTACCTCTTCGCAAGTCGAGAGAGCGCCTTCGCGGCCGCCGATAGCGTGCCACCGAACGGCCGAAGCCACGCGCCGGCCGCAGCGGGGTCGATAGTGAGCCACGCCGTGTCTCGCCCCTCCGATCCGCCGTGCTGCGATTGGATCCCATCGACCTCACGGCCGAGTTGGATCGAGCGCTTCCACCGACTCAGGAGCTCGGCCTTCGGGATCGCCCAGCAGTGCGCATCGAATGGGCCCACGCCGAGACAAATCGCGAGCTCGTAGTTCTGGTCGCGTAGCTGCTGGAACCGGTAGAGGCCCGTCTTCCAGAGCGTGCTGAACTTCACCTCGACACGGTGGCCATTCACGAGTCGGTCCGCGTCCGAATCGGGCGAGCGCGCCACGTCGAAGTCCTTTGCAGCCAGCCAGCCTGCGATCAGCTTCTCGCCGATCGTGCCCACCTGACGCGAAGGCCGCGTCTTGATCCACGCGAATGGACTACCGCGCCACGCGGCCTCGTCCGCCGTGTATTCAGCTTGCAAGGTCGCCGCGATCGTCGCGAGCGCAGCGACCTCCGGGTCCCCGATACTCCTGGACACAACCATTCCTAGAACAGGCTTCCTTGCTCGACCGTCCGCTTCGCGTTCTGCGGCTTGGCCGCGACTCGCTCCTCGCCAGACGGCACGCCGCTCCCCGGTGCCCCCATCTGCTCCACCCGGGTGGCAGTCGCGGCCGGTTTCGGCTCAACGCTCGCGACGCCACGCTCGACATGGAACGAGGCCTCGTAGTTGGAGAAGCGTCGCTGCATCACCTCGATCGCCTCAGGGCTCTCGTCCACCAAGACGACGTCGCGCCCCCATTGCGCGCCGGCTTCTCCGAAGCTGCCGCTGCCCGCGAAGAAGTCGAGCAAGCGATCCCCCGGCCGCGAGTGCACCCGGACGATCCGAGTCAGGATGCCCAACGGCTTCTGGGTGGGGTACCCCGTCTTCTCTTTGCCGTTCGGGCTGACGATGGTGTGCCACCAGCTGTCGGTGGGCGTCTTGCCGCGAGCCGCCTTCTCCTCACCAACGAGCGATGGCGCCATGTACGGGATGCGATCGATCTCGTCGAAGTTGAAGCAGTAGTCGGAGGGGCTCTTCGCGTACCAGAGGATGGTGTCGTGCTTCGGCGACCAACGATTCGTCGCCCGGGCGCCGTAGTCGTAGGACCAGATGATCTCGTTGATGAAGCTGTCGCGGCCGAAGATCTCGTCGAGCAGCACCTTCGCGTAGTGAACCTCTCGGTAGTCGAGGTGAAGAAAGAAGCTCCCCGTCGGCTTGAGAAGGCGATGCGCCTGCTCGAGTCTCGGCGCCAAGAACTGAAGGTAGTCGTCGAAGCGATCCGCATACGAGCTCGACCCGATCACCGTGGTGCGATAGCGGCGCCCTTGGAAACCGGTGCGGTCGCCCTCTTCGTCGCGCTCGGTCTTGATCCGCGTTCGCGATTGCACGCGGCCGGTGTTGAACGGTGGATCGATGTAGATGAGGTCGAACGAGCTAGCCGCGAAGTTGGAGATGATCGGAAGGTTGTCGCCGGCGAACACCTCAATCTTGCCGGCTTGCGGCGGTGGCGTGGCCGGGGGAAAGGCTCGCATCTCACTCGTGACTGGAGCGCGCGGAGCTGGCGCGGTCCTCACGGCAGGGCGTGGCGCGGGCGGTGTGCCGGTACTCGCGAACACGTAGCGCGTGCCCCGGCGCTCTCCCTCCGAGTGGACGTAGGTGGCGCCGATCGGGAACCCGCTCTTCGCTGCCAACCGAATCCGAGCGAAGGCGTCTTCGCCCCCTACCTCGGCAGGAAGAATTGTCAGGAGCTCTGACTTCGAAAAGCTGCGCCCGGCATGGCGTGGGTCAGCGGAGATCGCCGCGAGCACTTGCTCGAGGCTGGTCACAGCCTCCGATTCGATCTGGGTCATGACTTGCTCCTCCCCATCTGCAGCTCAATCCAACGCTCGATGTCGACCCGTTTGACCCGCCATTGCCCGCGGACCTTGAACGCGGGGATCTCGTCGGCATTCGCCATCGAGTAGACGGTCTTCTCGGCCAGCTTCAACAGCGCCGCTAGCTCTCTAATGGTGAGGATCTCGTCGGGCATCCGTTCCGCTCCAGGGCATCAGGTTCCAACGAACGGCACCCTACACCAATCCCCCAAAGGATCAACGGATGTTCAGCACCGCCAGCTAACCCCGACACACGTCGCACCGACCGCACGCGGCGCGGCCCTGCTCACCGAAGTACTCGGCGAGCGCCCGGACGCGGCAATCGGTGCGCTGCGCGTAGTGGGTCATCGCGGCGAGTCGCGCCTCCGCACGCTGGTGCCGCACTTCGTCCGCTGTCACGGTCGCGCCGAGTGCGTCCGCGCTCCCTAGCCCCACGCGAAGCACGATCCCGGCGTCGGCTCCATCGCCGACCTCCACGAACCCGAGCTCCGCGAGATGCCCGACAATGGCGTCGACCTTCCGCTTCGACATCGCGGTCCCCTCCGCGATTCCCGCAACATCCACTCGCTCGCCCGCCCCGCCCGCCCCCGTGAGGGCATCGAGCACCGCGGCCACCGCACGGCGCGCCGGCGTCTTCTGGCGCAGGAAGAACTCCTGAAGCCTCCGGTCCTCCAATCGATACAACAGCACGCACCGCGCGCTTTCTCCGTCGCGCCCCGCGCGCCCGGCCTCCTGGACGTAGCTCTCGAGTGAATCGGGTATCTGGTGGTGCGCGACGAAGCGGACGTCGGGCTTGTCGATGCCCATGCCGAAGGCCTTGGTCGCGACCATCACGCGTACGGTGCCGTTCATGAACATCGCGCGGCTCGCTTCGCGCGCGCGGGGGGACATCTTGGCGTGGTACTTCGCCACCGGGACGCGGAGCGCCGTGAACCACGCGAAGAGCGCGTCGGCGCTCTTCACGGTGGCCGCGTACACGATGCCGACTCCGCCCTTCGGGGACTCCTCCTCCACGAGACGAACGAGCGCGACGCGCTTCGCCATCTCGTTCACGGTGCGCTCCACCTCGAACACCAAGCCCTCGCGCACCACGCTGCCTCGCACGACGCGCGGCGCGCGCATCCCGAGCGACGCGACCACCTCCTTCACCGTCTCCTCCGTCGCCGTCGCCGTCAGCGCGAGCATCGGAATACGGTCGCCTCCAGCACCGAGCGCATCTCGCGTCGCCGCGATGCCCAAGTACGCCGGTCGAAAGTCGTGCCCCCACGCCGCCACGCAATGCGCTTCGTCCACCGCGATGAGCCCCACGCCCTTCGCACGCAGCATCGCGATGCACTCCGGCGTCCGGAGGCGCTCCGGCGTCACGTACACGATCGGATGCTGCCCCGCGCGCACCTCGCGCTCCACCTCACGCTCCTCCGACGCCGTGAGCGTCGAGTCGAGCTCGGCCGCGTCGATCCGCGCGCGCGCCAAGTGATCGCACTGATCCTTCATGAGCGCGATGAGCGGCGAGACCACGACCACGGGCTTTCCGAGCAAGAGCGCCGGGAGCTGATACGTGAGCGACTTCCCGCTCCCGGTCGGGAGCACCCCCACCGCGTCCTTTCGCGAAAGCACCGCCTCGATGAGCGCGCGCTGCTCGGCCCGAAGCGCACGAATCCCGAACCGCGCCACCGCGACCTCATCGAGCGACGCCACCCCATCCCCCAGCCCCAAGCCCAACGACACTGCCGCGACCATGACTACGACTCCACGAAGACGAGGTTGATCGGATCCACCGCGAGCGAGATGCGCGCGTCGCGCTCCTGCACGAGCGTCGCGAACGGCACGTTGGCCGCGTGCGGCAAGACCACGCGATCGATCGCGTGCGCCCCTGCGGCCCCGTGCGACCCATGCGCCGCAAGCCAATCGACGAAGTTCCCTCGCGCCGCGCCCTCTCTCTCTCGCGCCCCGAGGTAATCGACGCACCGCCGAAAGAGCTTGGGCACCACGAGCGTGCCGTGCGGACCAAGCGCGCGAAGCCCGCCGTGCAGCCCGAACCCACGCGCCGTCGCGTCCTCGCTCCACACACCAAGCCGCGCGCGACGTGCCCGCCGCGCCGCGTCGCGAAACACTGCCCGATGCGCCACGGGCTGCGACGTGTACGCGAGCGGATACGCGTGGCCCTGATGCAGGAGCGCGTAGTTCGCGGTCGCGCGCAGCACTGCGTCGGTCACCCGCATCCGGAGCGAGACGCGCCGCGCCCGCGCACCCGCACGCGCACGCGCATCCGGAAGCAGGTACGCGATCACGCGGCCGTGCGCATCGACGCCCGCCGCGAGCACCGTCACCGGCACCGTGCGCGGCGACGCCGACACGATCACCGCGCCGCCCGGCGCGTACCGCACGCCGGCGACATCGATCCCGAGCCACGCGAGCAGCGCATCGCGCGCGCACGCGCCCCGCGGTTGGCACGCGCCTTCGTAGTGGAGCTCCGGCGCGTCGATGCCTTCGAGCCGAAGCTGCACCGAGCCGTCGGTCGCGCTCCGCCGAAGGAGCGACGCGCGCCGCAGCCCCGCGAGCCGCGCCACGTCACGCGCGTGCGGCACGAACCGAATCGAATCCCCGTCCGGCGCGTACCCCTTTAGAAGGACACGCCCCCGAATCGCCACAAAGAGCGGAACCATCGCACAACCTCCGAGTCGCCACGTGTCATCCACCGACGCACCGACGCACCGCCGCGATCCGCGCGAACCCCAGCGGTTTCGCGTAGCGACCGAGCTTCCGCTTCGCGGCGCACCTTCCCGTTTGCCCCGCACCTTCCCGTTGGCAGCGGAGCTTCCGCTTAGCGGCGGACCCTCTGCGTTCCGGATCCGCGCTCGGCCAAACGGAAAGCCCTTCCGGTTGACCCGAGAACCTTTCCAGACGAATCCCGACCTTCCCAGACGGCCCGGCCACCGACGCGCGCCCGATCGAGCGGACGCACGCCGCGCAGAGAGCTCTCGTCTCGCGCAGTTACGGAAGCCCGCGCCGCCGGACAGCCGCGTGCCGCGCGGCCACTCCGCACCGTCTCAATCGGCGTCCGACGTTCCGCCCGAGCTGCACCGCCAACCTCTCGGAAGCGGGCGTCTTTTTCGAGCGGAGACGTCTCAGTCCCAGCCGGAGAGCCCGAGCACGCGTCTGTGAAGGTCTCGGCGCGCCTGTGAGGCTCTCCGGCGGGTCTGTGACGCTCTCACACTCACCCGTTCCTTCACGCGTTCGGCGCGGGCGCGTTCACCACCGCCGCGGGCGCGTTCACCACCGGCGCGTTGGCGTTCGCGATCGGAGCGTTCGCGTTCACGGGCGACGCGGCCGCGCTCGCCGTGCGCGAGCGACGCTTCGCGATGCCGAGGACGATCTGTTGCGGGCGCTCGGTGACGACGGCGTGCGCGACCTCGGTCCACTGCGTGTACCAAGCGTAGAGCGCGCCGAGGGCCTGCTCACGCGAGACGGTCGGATCGGTCACAGCGAGGAGGTTGTTCTGCGCGTTCTGCACGACGTCGAGGAGCGAGCGAAGGCGCGCGCGCTCGCTCGCGTCGATGCCGCGCGCGGCGAGCTCGAGCACGGACTTCTTGTCGGCGTCTTCCGTCGCCGAGGTGCGGCCCTTCTCGAGCGTGTCGATGCGATCGAGGAACTTGGTGATGCCGAGCATCGCGGTCGGCCCCTGCGAGGCGGCGAGCTCGTAGAAGAGAAACTCGCTCTGCTCGGGGAAGCGGCGCGAGAGCGCGGCGTGCGCTTTGTGGAAGCCGACCTCGTCCCACTCGTCGAGCGCGTTGATGGCGTCGAGCGCGGAGTGGTCGGCGCTCGACACCGTGAGATCGCCGCCACCGGCGGCGTGAATCAGCTTCCAGCCCTCGGCGTTGTCTTCGTTGGTGTAGCCGTTCTTGGCCATGATCTCCCGGATCTCCGGGTGCGTGCCGAGCGCGAAGATGAACTTGAACGCGCGAAGGCCGATCTCGGCCAGCGTCGATGCGCTCGGCATCTGCGCGGGCAGTTGAACGGGCGCTTGAACGGTCGACTTGACGGACGTTTCCATGACGAGCTCTTTTCGTGATGACGCGGATCGCGTCGGAGAAGCGCCACGCGGAACGCGCGCACCGCTCATCGGCGCGCCGCTCACGTGACGTGCGTCCCCCAAAGCAGCCCGCGTGCCGCCCGCGCCCGCACGCGCGATCAACGACTTGTCCCGCCCCGCGCGCCCGCGCGACGCGGATCTGTTCAACCCGCGTTCAAAGGGTGTTCAAGCGCCAGGCGCGATTGAACACCTGTCGCGCGAGAAGCCTTGCCGGTGGCTTGCGGCGCGGACGCCCTTCCTGCGGTAAGCTTCGGTCATGACCGACGCCGCTCGGAAGCTCCTCCAAGACGCGCTTGCACTCCCGGAGAACGAGCGACTCGAGCTCGTCTCGGAGATCATCGCGAGCGTCGACGGCCCGAGTGATGCCGATTGGGACGCTAGCTGGCTGGCCGAGCTCGACAAGCGTTCTCTCGCCGCCAAGGCGCGGGGCGAGACGGGGTCCGACTGGACCGACGTACGCGCTCGGATTCTTCAGCGCCTTGGTCGGTGATGCGACTCCGCGTCTGGCGTGAAGCGGAAGAGGAGCTCGCCGAAGCCGCGGAGTGGTACGAGACTCGGCAGGTTGGACTCGGTATCGAGCTGGTGGCTGCAATCGATCGCGCCCTCGAGGACATCGCCGCGGCGCCGCTCTCTCACCCACGGTGGCGGGCGGACCGGCCGTATCGCAGGCGCACCTTGGACCGATTTCCGTACGTGATCTTCTTCGAATGCGCTCCGGACGCGGTCTTCGTCGTGGCGATCGCTCACGCCCGTCGGCGGCCGGGATATTGGCTGGGTCGCAAGGAAGAGCGCTAGCACCCAGAGGCCGACCCTCGCGCGCGCCGGGGCCCCGGCCGCAAGGCGCGCGGCGCGCTCCTCGATCGAGCCCCTTGCGGCTGACCACCTGAGGGTGCAACCGCGGGAGCATTCGTAGGCGAACGTGAAACGCCGCGCTCAGCGGCGACGGCGGCGCGCGAGCCCGGGGATGGCCTCGTGGTGCGCCGCGAGCCCTCGGTCGTGCGCGTTCAGTCGTTCCGAGTGCGCGCGGACCACTCCGGCCAAGCCGTCGAACTTCTCCGTGAGGTCCACGCGAACCGCTTCACGCTCTCGCGTCTGCGCGTCGTCGTTGACCGACTGGCGCTCCCCGATCGCTTGAACCGTGGCGAGGATCGGCTCCAGCATCACGCCATGGCGGTGTCCTTGGTCGTCGATCTTGGCGTCGAGCCGATCGAACCGCTGGTCGATCCTGGCGACCTCGGCGCGAAGCTCCCCACGGAGCGCACCGATCGCGGTGCGAAGGTCACGCTTGGTCACGAGGTCATCGTCATCGTCGTTCGGAAGGCTCATGGCCGATACGTCGTTGCACGAGAGAGGCCAGCGCGGAACCCTCACGTCTCTCGGGATTTCCACACGGCGCAGGGTGTCCGTGGACAATTTTTGCCTGTCGGACGCCAGCTCCGAACGTGCATTTCGACGCATCCGAGGGCCAGCCAGCGCGCGCGCTCCGAGTCGCGTTCACGCGCGCTCCGTGCGCACGAGCGACGACTTATCCACAGGCGGCCACGTCCGGAGGCGAGGAGGAGACGGCCCACGGTGAGGCTCCGCACCTCCGGGACTCATCCGTCTTCTTGGGCGCGTCGCATCTCAGCGATCATCGCTTCGACTTCGTCTTGCGAGTACGTCCGCTCGCCGCGGGCGCGAGACGCGCGAGCCTCCGCCAGCAGCCGCGACTCTTCCTCGGTCAGCGGCTCCCCGATCGGAGCGTTCAAGAACGCCTCTTCGACGGGGTCGGAGGAAGTATTCGCGCTCATCGTGCAACCCTAGCACTCCGCCCCGTTTCCTTCGGGGGGACGGCGCGAATCCACGCGACACCGCCGCTCCGGCGCTCCCTGTGGAGCCTGTCCGTCGGACACCGCAAAGCGTCCGCGGACACCTCGGTGCGGCTCGAAGCTGAATGATCTCGCGCGAAGGATCTTGGCGCGACGCGTGCTCACTCCCCGCTCGATGCGGATGCACGGGGCACGTCACGATCTCCCGGCTACAATGCCGACCATGGCCTCGTCGCCGGTCGGCCAGCCCAAGCTCGCGTACGTACGCCCCGTGCAGCCGCTCTTTTTCCCCGAACAAGAGCCGGAGCACGAGCGCTTGGGTCAGCATCCTCGCCACTACGATCTCTGCCGCTTCCTCTACGAGATCCTCGCGGAGGCGGTGGGCGACGCACACGGCGTCGCGTGCGACATGTTCGTGTATTGGGTGCCCACCAATCCGCGCCAATGTCGCGCGCCCGACGCCGCGCTCAAGCTCGGTCTCACCCAGCGGCGCCTCGTCGAGCATCCATCTTGGAAGACGTGGGAGCTCGGCGCGCCCGATCTCGCCGTCGAGATCCTGAGCCTGTCCGACACGCGCGAACGCTGGACCCTCGACGAGAAGCGCGACGCCTACCGCGACATGGGTGTCCGCGAATTCATCGTCTTCGATCTCGACGCGCCCGTCGGGCAGCGCATTCGTGCCTGGGACCACATCGAAGGCGACTTCGTCGAGCGCGTAGTGTCGGAAGAGCGCACCCCCTGCCTCACGCTCGCGTTCGCGCTCGGCCGGTACTTCGACTGGATCGTCGCGCCGATCCACGAGCACGCCGCCGGCCTCCGTCTCCTCGACCGCGACGCGGACACTCTCGTCCCTACCGACCGCGAGACCGCCGATCGCGAAGCCGCGCGCGCCGCGCAAGAGCGCGCGCTTCGCGCCGCAGAGACTGCGCGCGCCGAAAGCGCCGAAGCCCGCGTTGCCGAGCTCGAGGCCGCGCTCGCCCAAGCCACGCGCCCCCGCTGATCCTGGGTTCACGCGCCCGCGACGCCCCGAGCCGAGGAGCGCCTCACCCTGCAGCGCCGAACGGCGCGCGCCCGCACCTACTGCGCGTGACTTATATGTTACGCTCTGTCGGAGATCAAATGCCGCGGCCCAAGACCAAGACGAAGACCGGGTTCGACAAGTTCGTCGACGCGCAGATGAAGTCGCCTTCGTTTGCGAAGGACTACGCCGAAGCGCGTGCGCTGGTCGATGCCATCGACACCATGGTGCGGGCGCTCGATGCGGCGCGCGAGAAGTCCGGGCTCACCAAAGCCGCGCTGGCTGACGCCATCGACGCTCGTCCGGAGGTGGTTCGCCGTCTATTCACCACGAAGCGCCCCAACCCGACGCTCGCGACGATGATTCGCCTCGCGGCTGCCGTGGGCTACCGGGTCGCGCTCGTCCCGGATCATTCCGATCGTCCGCGGTCGGCGAGCGCTGGACCTCGCTTCGCGCGCTAGAGTGACGTCATGCAGCGCGCAGGGTTCGTGAGGGGGCGACTCGTCGACTCGAGGCACATCGTCCTGGACGAGCCGATCGAGGAGTCGCCCGGTGAGGTCGAGGTGCTCGTCCGCGTGGTTCACCCGGCCTCACACGACGTCGCCGAGGTGATTCGCGCGCTCCCACCCGGCACGCAGGCGAAGGACCAGCTCGACAAGGCGCTCGCCGAAGACCGGGAGTCCTGGGGCGATCAGTGAGCTCGTCGGGCCTTAGGCCGAGCTGACATCGGTCGCGTCGAGCAGGTCGGCCACGGCCTGCTCGGCGATCTCTCGAGTCACCGCGGGGTTCTCGAGCGCGGCTTGGCCATACGCGAAATCGACGTATTCCTGCCGGGTCGGCTCCCCGTTCTTGCTGCCGCGGAGCTCTCGCGCCGCGCCGATGAGCTGACGGAGAAACTCTTCTGTCGCGCGGTTGGACGTGGTGGACGCGCTCATGCTCAGAAACCCCTAGCACGCGTGGCGCCGGCTCGAGTGCGTCCGGACTACCTCGGGGCGAGGCCCAGGCGGCGGAGGTGGTTGTAGACGGTGCCGCGCGCGATCCCGAGGGTGCGGGCGGTCTTGCTCACGTCGCCGCCGTTGGCGTCGAGCGTCGCGAGGAGCGTGCGATCGTCGTCGCTCATCGGCGGCGACGCGGTGGGCGCGGCGGGCGCGCTTCCGGAGAAGCCGGGCGGCGGGAGGGATTGCATCTCGACGGGCAGGTGCGCGGGCACACTCGAGAAGAGCTGCGGATCGGGCTCGAGGGCGGGCGCGCTGGCGAGGGCGGCTTGGGTGGCGGCGCGGCCGATGCGGCGGGTGAGCTCGCGGGCGTTGCCGGGCCACGGGTCCAAGAGGCACGCCTCGATGAAGCGCGCGGTGGGCGCGGGCCAGCCGAGGCCGGCGCGCGGGGCGCCGGCCGTCATGACGAGGTCCACCAAGAAGGGAATCTCTTCGGGGCGAGCGCGGAGCGGAGGAAGATCGATGATGCGCTCGCCGAGGCGCATCAAGAGATCTTGGCGGAAGCGGCCCTCGGCGACGCGGGCGTCCAAGTCGCGGTGGGTGGCCATCACGATCGCGACGTCGACCTTGTGGGGCGTGCCGCCGAGCGGACGGATGACGCCCGTCTCGAGCACGCGGAGGAGCTGCACTTGCGTGTCGAACGGGAGATCGCCGACCTCGTCCAAGAAGAGCACGCCGCCGTCGGCCTCTTCGAAGTGGCCCAGGCGATTCTGATCCGCGCCCGTGTACGCGCCACGCGTCGCGCCGAAGAGATCGGCGTCGGCGCGCTCGGGCTTCAGGTTGCCGCAGTTCACGTCGACGAACCGCGCGCGCGCCCGCGGCCCGCGCGCGTGAAAGAGCCGCGCGATGCGCTCTTTGCCGGTGCCCGACTCGCCGCGCACGAGGACGAGGCGCGCGTTCGCGGCGGCCTCCGTCGTCGCGGCCCACACGCGGCGGAGCTCCGGGCCCGCGACGGAGTCGCCGAGCTCGGGGAGCGCGAACGCGGCGCTCGGTCCGGTGGCGCGCGCTTGGGGCTCGCGGTGGGCGTGGGAGGACGTTGCGGGCGGAGGCGCGAAGGCGGCGGCGGGGACGCGCAGATCGGAGAGGCCTTCGAAGCGCGTGACGTCAGGCTCGATGAGGAACACGGAGCCGCCGATGCGGAGGACGTGGGGCGCGTGGGCGCTGGGCAGAGCGTGCGCGTGCCCGTGCGCGGGAGACGCGCCGTGCGGCGCGCGCGGGAGGGCGCGGCGATGCGCGGATTGGATGCGCTCTCCGTTGATGAAGGTGCCGTTGCGGCTTCCGAGATCGCGGATGATGAGCTCGGTGCCTTCGACGATCAGGCTCGCGTGGCGGCCCGAGGTCTTGTCGTCGGCGAGGACGATGTCGCCGCGCTCGCGGCCGATTTGAAGCGCGTGGCCCCCGGTCGCGAAGGGGAACGCGCGGCAGGTCGGGGCGCCGGAGGTCCAGACGAGGAGGAGCCCGGGGGTGGGCGTCCGGGGGCCGAAGAACGGGAGAGGGTCGTCGGCCGTCTCGTTGGGCGACATGCGAGGGTCAGTTTACCCGATGAACCAGCTGCCGCGTCTCGTCACCCAAGGCTCTCGTACACCAGGCACCAGGTGCCATCCTGCCGAAACACCGTCTGGACCTGATCGATGGCGATACTCCACGGCTTCGTCGACACGTCACCGTAGCCCACGAGCGCGACAGTGTTGGCGTCCTCTTGAACGTCCGAGATCGTGAACAACCCCTTGTCGAATGACGATGCTGCGCCACGGCTCATGAGCTTCACCCTGATGGGCGGCTGGAGCTGCGCCGAACGGAGCAGGATCGCAAGACGCCGAAACTCCGGGACCATCATCATTCCGAGCACCTCGGGCTGAATGTCACGCGTGTGCGAGCCGACACGAGTGAAGAAGACCCAACAACGGTCGCCCCATCCATCGGCTTTGTCTCCCTTGGCTCTGCAAGCGATGGGACTCGTCGATGGCCGCACATCTACAGCCAGCACACAGACCCCGTCCTCTTCGATCACCTCGCAGGCGAGGGCCGGGACCGGAGAGCACCGGTCGCGCACGGCCTCCTCGTACGCCCGGGCTAGCGCCAGAGCGTCGGCGCGCGTCACGTCAGCCTGGTACCGCGCCAGGCGACCATTGTGAGCGTGCGCTCCGAGCCAAATGGTTCCCCCTTCAGCGTTCGCCATCGCCGCCACGTCCTTGGCCAGTTCGAATCGATCGGGTTTCAGCGTCAGCTCGAACTTCTTGAAGTCGCATGACGGCGTCTCGAGCGTGCCGATCTCGGGCAGCCACTTCGTTGGGCTCACCTTGCCACCTCTATTCATCACACCCACCGCGGCTGCTCTTGCTCACTCACTCCCAGGACTTGCTCTTGAAGCCGAGGGCTCCAGCGTTCTCGCTCACGGCGCGCTTGGTTTGGTCGGTCGCTCCGTGCGGGAACTCGGCCGAGATCTCCACCGTCACCTTCACGGTCGCATTCGGGTCAGCAGCGAGCAGGGCGATCACTTCCTCGGCCACCGAGACGAGCTTCATCTTGGCCGTGGTGGCGTTGACGTCGATTGAGCCGAAGAACGTCTTGACTCGCGGCTGCGGCGCGCCACTGGGAGGCTTCGACGGTTGCTTCGCTCGGTCGCTGGTTCCAACGTTCGTCCCGCCCGTGCTCAAGGCTCCAACCTGGGTGGGCGGCTCGTTCGTCGGGGCAGGTTCGGCCTTCTTAGCGAGCGAGCTGGCGTACGCCGCCGCAGCGGCAGGCTCGATGAGCAACAGCGTATCGTCGAACTGCACGTTCGAGTTACCAAGCTTGAAGCCGTCGTAGGCGTCGCCGGTCCGGCCGTAGGCCGTGCCGAAGAAGTCCTGGGTGGCGGTGCCTTTCTGGACGGCTTGCTCGAGCACGCCGCGATCCCGGAGGCGCGGGAGGTACAGGTACTTCTGCATGTCCTCCCAGACCGTGGACGCGCGAACGGCGTCGGTACCGTCCTTCCAATACAGCTCCCGGAGCTTGTTGCGCAGGTGGACTGGCGACCACGTCGAGATGACAAGCTCGTTCTCTTCGCACACGCGCTTGACCTCGGCGGCGTAGGTGCCGCCCGCGTTGAGCGGGAAGGCCTCGACGCTGGCCTGCCGGTCCGTGGCCGACGTCATCAGTGGGCAGAGCAGCCACTTGAAGCACTCGCGCGCCGCACGCGGCAACACGCCTTCGGCGGTCTCCAGTTCCTTCTTTGCCTGATCCTCCTGCAAGCGGTCGATGTTCAGGCGGCCGGTCTTGATGTCGTCAACGATGGACGCCCACGCGAGCGCCGTGCGGGTCACCTCTCTGAGCCGAGAGATCGAGCCCTGGTCGGCGGCGACGAAAACGAGGCGGTTGCCGCGATAGCGAGGCTTGCTCCCGTTCGAGCGCACCACGTCGAGCACCTCGTCGGAGACGCCCTTGCTGTCCTGCTTGCTGTAGGTCTTCTCGGGCGGCAGCACGACGAGCCGCAAAGCGCCGTCGTCGGGCACGTCTCCGTGAGGCGTGAAGACGTGGACACCATCGAACAGCTCACCACCGGGAGAGAGCTTCTTCAGCACCGCCTCAATCTTCGTACGGACCTCGCTGCGGTCGTCGAAGCGCCCCTTGCGGTCCTCCATCTCGCGGCGCAGGTTGGCGCGGGTATCGAACCAGAAGCGCGTCGAGTCCTGCGCCTTGTCGCCGGAGCTGTTCAGGTAGTGCAGGCGATCGCTCAGACGGTTGAGGGCGTCGGAGAACGCGGCCGAGGGCTGCCCGGGCTGCACGCAGCCCAATAGGACGCGGGCCCGGTCGACGCCACGGGAGCCCTTCTTCGTCGTGCTCGACGAGGGCGCACTCCCGAGGAAGAGCGTGCGCGCCACGCGACGCGCGGCATGCACGGCGCCGAAGCGCGGCTCGCGTTGGTCCAGATCGGTGGTCTCTGCGCGCTCGCCGTCGATGTCGCGCTCAAGCACGGCGTCCCAGCCGGGCGGCAGGTAGTAGACTAGCTCGTTGCGCGAGCCGCTGTCATAGAGCGGCAGGCTCCCCGGCAGGATCATCAGGTCCTGGTTCTGGTCCTTCCACAGCCGGAAGATGACGCGCGCCATGAGCTTCAACACGCCACGAGTGCGCTGGAAGCTTTCGAGCGTGGTCCAATCTTCGTAGAGCCGGTCGAAGACCTCGGGATGAATCGGGTACGCCTGCACGAGGCGGTCGAAGTAGCGAGCCTCATGCGTCTCCGAGGGGAGCTTGGTGCCCTCGGTCGCATAGGCCTTGGCGAACTCCCTGCACACAGCATCGCGGGTCGCGGTGTCATGGATCGGCTCGAATAGCCTCCGACGCACGATCTCAAACGCTTCTTCGGTGGCCACCGGCTTCCACAGCGCCTGCACACGCCCGAAGGTCTTCTCCAGCGCCTTGAGCGCAGCCACGCCGCGCGAGCTACCTGCTTCGATCTCCGACTCGGGGAGCGAGGCGAGTACGATCGCCGCCGGCACGAGCTTCGCAGCCTCGGTGAGCGCCTGCACGAAGGACAGGTTGCTGTCGTAGGTGCCGCCGGAGAGCGCTTGACCGTCGGGGAACTGTCGGATGTACGCCACCAGCTCGTCGACCAGGATCACGCACGGGGCGAAGCGCTCGAGCAGCGCGCGCAGCGCCTCCTTGCCCGGCGAGGTGCCTGTTGCATCGGCCTCGCGCACGAGCGCGAACCCTTCGTCGCCGCCAAGCTGCCACGCGAGCTCCCCCCACAGCGTTCGCACCTTCGTGTCGCCGTGAGCCCACGGCTGCCCGGGAGCGTGCGCGGTGCCATCAAGGACCGCCGTGCGCGCCTTGGGCACGTCCATCAGCCCCGCCTGGTCGAGCAACGCGGGCACGCCCGACAACTCCTTCAACGCGCACTTGCGCGAGGCCAGGTGGAATACGGCAAGCATGGTGTGCGTCTTGCCGCCACCGAACGCCGTCTGGAGTTGGATGACGGGCTCACCGCCCTTGCCGTTGAGTCGCTGGGCCACCTGCGTGAGCAGGAGGCGCATGCCCTCGGTGATGAAGGTGCGCTGGAAGAAGGCTGCCGCGTCTTGGTACTCGCGCGTGGCCTTGCCGTCGCGCACGGCGGTGATGTCTGCCGCGAACTCCGACTGTTGAAAGGTGCCCTCCAGAACGTCGGGATGGGGCACGCTGACTTCGCGCCACGCTTTCATTCGTTACCTCCGAAAAGATTGAACTGCTTGCCTGGCTCGGGGAACGCTCCGGCCGCAGACTCCACCGCCGACCACGACGTGACGAGCTCGTTGTACGCGCGGGCGTCGTCGGCCTGCCCCTTGCGCTCGCACAGCGTGTAAAGTCGGTACGCGAGCTGGCGAATCGCCTCGCTCTTCGGCTTCAGCTCAGCGAGCAGCTTGCCGGCGCCGCTCTCGCCCTCGTCACGCAGGGCGCGAATGAGCTGGTGGAGCATCTCCCAGATCGGGATACGTGGATCTTTTTTAGGGTCCCAGTCCGACGGGTACTCGTTTGGACGCAGCAGGCGGACCTTGCCCCCGCCACTCTTGAGGACACCCCCTTCAGCAAGTCCGCCGACGCTCGTTGCCTTCGCACGAGCGAGCACATCAGCCTCGCCATAGGCCCCTTCGCCCCAAGCGTACTGATCGAACCAGTGAAGGCAGAACTGCGTGTCGTGGTCGAAGTCGTCCTCGGCGAGGAAGCGGTTGATGAGCTGAAGAGCCGTCTTCACGCTCATCGGCGAACCGTCCGCCTCGAGTACAGCCGCGTACTTCGAGAACACGGCCATCCCAGGTCCGATGATCGCTTGCGAAAGGTCGACTGGTGCAACAGGCGAGAGGTCGTCTCCTCCACCGCGCGTCATGCTGTCGAGGGCCTCAGGGAGTACCACGTTGAGCTCTCGCACGAAGTCACGCCGGGAAACCACAGGAGCATCGTTCGGACGACGACGACACACGAGAACAACGCTGGACGCGAGCGCGTTGGCGGACTGACCACGCATGCGAGACGAGTTCTCCATGCGCATCGGCCACGTTCCCGTGACCTGCAGCTCAGCGCGACACACGGCTTCTAGGAAAGTTTCCCAGCCCGTCGAGGACGTTTCGTCCGCCGCACTCGTCTCGGACTGCTTGAAGGCGTAGTAGATGGTGATCGGCGGCTCAGGGTGCGCCTGCGCTGCCACGTTCTTCAACGCACCGGTCATTCCTTCGAGGAAGAACCGCTCGGCTGCGTCGGGACCGCCATGCCGCGCAGGAGTGGCGACCAACTCATCGGCTTTCGGAACCGAAATCGTCGCAAATAGCTCCGGGAACGCTTCACGGAGTGCCGGCCTCAACCACACATAGAAGAAGTCAGACAGGTCGGCGTAGCCGATGTTGTCGTAGTAGGGCGGGTCGGTGGAGATGATCTTCTGAGCTGAAACGGTCTGGGTTTGCGCGTCTCCCAGCGATGCATGTCCTTCCTGAACATACGCGGCGCTGCTTCGCTTGAAGCTCGCCTCAATGTTCGCAATCGACGCCGCATACGAACCGGTGCTCTCAGAGAACGGATTGGGTTCGCAGAAATCCCAAACCATCGGAATCGCCTGCCGCCCGAAGAGCTGCTGCGGGACCTGCGCTTTCGATTCCCAGCGGGTCAGCGAATTGCCCCAATCGGCCATTCGAGACATAGCCAGCGAGAGGTATACGCAAACCGCATCAGCATATGCAGTAGCCTCGAAACCTCCGTCACGCAGCGGGCGCCCAGCACTCATGCCTCGTTGCAGCGCATCTTGAACGACACGGTCGTGGACACGCTGAATAGCGCGCACAAACGCGTCCAAGACCACCAACTGACGCGCCGTAAAGAGATCTCTCCACTGCTTCATCCCATAGTTGCCGATGCGAAAACCCAGCGCTTGGGCAAAGAAGTCAACGGCCGCGACACCATCGGGTGCTGCTACGTCAGCGAGTTCCTTATCAGCCGGAGTGGCGTCCAGGTACACGCGTCCGCGCGGGCCGTTGGCCACAATGGCGAGGAGCTGATTCTTTACCCGTCCTGCAACTGCCTCCTGTTTGATGTAGTCAGCATCGATCGGCGAATCTGAAAGAAGGCACCGGAACGAGCCTCCTTTGCCGCTTCGTGTACCGTCAGCAGCATTGGCAGGTGGAACTCCGTCGCGAACTTCGAAGCGGTACCTATCGCCATCAACTACTGGATGAATGAAGACCTGCTTTCCCGCCTTGCTGGAGAGGACGAAGCTAGAGACTAACGGTACATGAACGTGGGAAAAAGCCGGACTCGGGCTTCGCACGGACCGAGCCCAGAGCCACGCGATTACCGTGAGCCGCTTGCCCTTTAGCGGAGCCAACCCTTGCCTGCTTGCGATCCGCTCGGCCGTGACTTCGACATCGGGATACCGGTGCTTCAGTTCGCGATAGACGTCGTCACGAAGGGCCGTCCCATATCGAACGACGTCTTCGCAAAGGCCAGCGGCGCCGCTCCATGCGGTGCGTACTTGGTCGCCAGATTTGGCGGGCCCGATCGGTTCCCGTCCCGAGAACTTCGGAGGAATCTCGATCAGCGCCTTGTTGATGAGAACCGCTACCGGGTTCAGGTCGGTGCCGTAGGCGTCGAGGCCGAGCCGCTGAGCTTCGAGCGGAATCACGCCTCCTCCGGCAAACGGATCGTGGAATGCGGGAAGTAGGTCAGGGTTGAAAAGAGTCGCGGCCTGCGGGTGTTCCCGGTTGAGCTCGCAAACCTCTCTCCACGACCGCCGGATCTCTCGTCTCGCCGCCTCGAGAACAGTCTCGTTCGTGGTGTTGTCCCACTTCACGAGCTGCTCAAGAATCTCAAACAAGCGCTTACGCTCGGTGGCAGCCTCCTTCTTGTTGCGTCCGTACTTAAATCCGGCTCCCTGTTGGAATCCGGGATCGTTAACGAGCTGAGCGAAGAGGATGGCTCGAGCCGCCGCCAACGGCCGTCGTGCCCACCAAAGGTGAAGGTTGGTCGGCTTCCCTACCTTGATGAGCTTTTCACCAGCGGCAGCATCATTAATCGCGTCGAGGGGCAGCGCGACCTCGATCAGCTTCTTGGGCGACTTGATGGGAGTCTTTGCACTCATAGAACGGCCTCGAACATGTGGCGAACCACGGTGCTGAACGGTTCCGAAGCAGTCGCCTGAATTTCCATCTGCGCGTAGGCGCTGCGCTCGGCCGCATCGAACGCCGCCAGCTCGCTCACGAGCTGCAGATAGGTGGAAGCAGAGGCCTTGCGCATGTTCCGCAGACGGCCGAACTCCGTGTGGAGGTTGAACACGCGCAGCGTCTCTTTCGCTCTGAAGTTGTCACGTGCAGATAGCCCAGGTCGCACGTCGACGGTGCCATCGGAGCGAAACCGAAAGAACTGCGACGCGTCGTCTGCGCAAGGGTCGAGCAGGTCGTCGGGGTTGTAGGCCCCCGGTCCGTTGTTGGGTTTGTCCTTGTAGTGCCCGCACGAATCGGTCTGGTCACAGGACCAGTAGAGGTTCGCCCACGCGAAGGTCAGGTGAACAAAATGCCGCTTCCGTCGGAAGTGCTCGATGTGCTGCCCCAACGAGTCGAGCGGGCCCTCGCAGTACGCGCAGCGCTTCCCCTGCATCTGCTCAAGCGAGACGCGAATCTCCTGCTTGTGGGCGCCCGTGACGTCGTCCCACTTGTCGCGCCCGTGCGCGTACGAGGCGAGGCACGCCGGAATGGTGGCTATGGCGCGATCCAACTTGCGCATCGCTACCGCTCCCCCGACTTCGTCGAACGCTTGAAGGTCTGGAACCGGAGCAGCCGATCGCAATCCAGCATGAGCGGGTGCTCATGACCGAAGTGCTCGACCAACTTCGTGCGCAGAGCGAGCGCCTTCGGCGTGTCGCCTGCGCCGTCTTCGATGAGGGATCGGTACTCGCTCAGCTCCTTCGCCTCCTCGACCTGGGGCACGGGATCGACTCCCATGATCGCGGCGAGCACGTCGGCGCTCTCGACGCCCTTCGTCTGGAACTTCGGCGTTTCAAGAATACCTGCGCCGTCGACGACGCGGATCACGCGGATGCAGCTCACGTCGACGGTCGAGAGAACGTGCGGGCTGTGCGTGCTCACCACGAGTTGCATCGCCGGGAACGCGCGCTGGAGCAGCCCAACGACGAGCTGCTGCCAGCGCGGATGCAGATGCATGTCGACTTCGTCGATGAGCAGGATGCCGGGCGTGAGCTCGGCAGCCTTCTCGCCAAACTGTGGGTTCAGCCGCGCGCAGCGGTGCGCGAGATCGGCGACGAGCGCGATCATATTGCGCACGCCGTCGCTGAGGACTGACAGGGGGAGGCGCCCGTGGTCGGGGTGCTCGACAACGAGGTAGCCCTCGCCCTGCGGCTGGCTGTTCTCGTCGAGTGGTGCAAACTCCCAGTCGATGTCGCGCCAGCGCGTAGGCTCGAGCACGATGCGCGTCGCATCACGCACGGCGGCAAGAACCTTCTCGGGGCGCTCGGACGGTCCGAGCGCCACCGACGTGGTGCTGCGAGCAGCGTTCGCCGTGCGCTCGTACCAGTCGGCGAAGGTCTTGAACGACGACGATGAAGAGAGGCTGTCGAGGTAGCCCGCGACACGTCCCATGGTGGACTGGCCAGCGCTCCGCTTTCGCTCGGTGAGTCGGTGCTCGCTCCACAAGCGTCCGGTCCCGTAGAACGCCACGAGCGGCAGCGGCGGCGGTTGTTCGCGCTCGCCGCCAGCGAAACCGGTCAGACGCTGCCGCAAACCCTCGGCTGCGGCGACGAGCGTCTTGGCCTCACGGTTCGTCGTGCGCACTCGCTTCTTGCCCAGCGTCTTGACGGCTCGTCCCCACGAGAGACGTGCGCCGTCAGCCGAACCGCTCGCCTTCAGTTCGACAGGCAGGACGGGCGACATTCGCCCCTCGGTGTTTCGGGCAAGCCGGACATCAGTGCGCTCGAACCCGTGCTTGTGACCGTTCCCAGCGATCGTGTCGACGAAGAGGCCGAGGGAGATGCCGATGGCGTCGAGGAGAGCCGTCTTACCTCGGCCGTTCTCGGCGACCAGCACCGTCAGCGACGAGTGGAGGTCGATCGTGCATTCGGCGAAGCAGCGAAAGTTCCGCAGCTCAAGGCGATCTAGGCGCAGCGTGCTCGGCAGGGTCACGGCTTTTTCCCCCGCGCCAACAGCGCCTTGATGTCGAAGGTGATGGCCGAGACGCCCCAGCCCGGCTCGCTATCGAACGGGCTCTGCAGGAAGTGCGGCCCGTCGAGGGAGTCGTCATCTCCCACGAAGACGATGGCGAGGTGGAACTTCTGGGCCTGGTTGAGCGCGTAGAGCATCTCGTTGCGCGTGACGGTGATGGTGGTCGCGCCCTTGACGCGGCCTTTCACCTCGATGTGCCGTGCTTCGGGCTGCTTGCCCTCCGCGTGCGGAGGGTACGAGGTCAGGTCCCAGCCGCACTTCTGCGCCGACACGTCGACGACACGGCAGCCGCACGCCTCTTCTGCCGCGCGGACGGCCTTCATCGCGAGTTGCTCGACGCGGCTGCGGGCCGCCGCGTCTTGCGAGAACGCGTCGCCATCGGTCGGCGCTTCGCCACGAAGCTTGTGCAGGAGCCCGATGGGCACCACCAGCGCACCACCCATCGCGATAGGGGTCGCCGAGGCGACGTGACGCATCGCCTTGAGCTCGCGGCTCCGGTTCTCCAGACGCCCATCGAGGTCCATCACCGTGCGCCGGGCGTTCTCCAGGTTGAGCCTAACTTCCTTGCCGGCCTTCTGATCTTCGCCGAGCTTCATCCAGCGGTCGGTCCAGAACTTGATCTCTTTGCTGAGGCGCTCATGGACGGCGGCCAGCGTCTTGTCGACATGCGCGATGCGACGTTCGGCGACCTCTTTGAAGTGCTCGGGCACGAGCGTCGATGCTGCGAGGGTGAGTGCCTTCTGTTCGAGATCGGCGCGAATCCAGTCGGCCTCCAGGACGCTCCTCAGTCGATCGCGATCGGCGTCTTCCAGGGGCTGCAGATCGAGGTGGGGCGCCCAGCCCGCAAAGCTGGCACAGCCATCAGGCTCCACGCGCACGAACTGGAGCCGCTTGGAGAGCGTCTGGCCATCGCCCGACTTGATCTCGTGCGTGAGTAAGAAGAGGAGGTGGGGCTCGACGCCCTCGTCGGCGGGGTCGACGAGGACGGCTCCCTGACGGAGCAGGTTCTGGTGCTGCTCCAGGATGATGTCGGTCACCGAGAGCATGAGCGGGTGACCCGGATGGATCATGCTCCCCATCGCGAGGCCCGGCTTGTCGGGACGCACGCCGTCCTTCGTGAAGCACACGCGCTCGTAGCGCTTCAGCACGGGCGTGGTGTCGCGACGATTGCGCCCCGTGATCTGCCGGTCGCGCTCGCGGATGGACGCGGGCACGAAGGTCACCTCGAAGCGCCCCGGCTCGCGCGGATGAATCGAACCGCCGAGCTGCTGGAACGCCTTCATGAAGAAGGAGCGGATGAAGAACGGCTGGAGGCGTCGAGCCTCGGCCTTCTCCATCTCCTCCTTCACCGCGAAGAGCCGCTCCGCGTTCATCGACTCCTGCGCCAGCGCGTTGCGGTCGAGGATGGTGCGGAGGTGTGCGGTGTCGAGCGCGCTCTCGACCTTCTGGTACAGGCGCGCGCGGATCTCCGGCTGGTCGCCGTAGCGGATCGCCTGGAGGAGCAGGTCCTTGAGGCTGGTCTCCTCGAAGACCTCGCCGAGGATGTCGAAAACGCGGCCCTTCAGCGCCTCGCTCTCGACGGCGAGCTTCTCGAGCAGCCGGTGGTAGACGTCGCCTTCGCGCGTCTCCTTGGCGACGAGGTTCCAGAGGTGGCAGACCTCCTGCTGACCGATGCGGTGGATACGGCCAAACCGCTGCTCCAGCCGGTTCGGGTTCCAAGGCAGGTCGTAGTTGACCATCAGGTTGGCGTTCTGAAGGTTCACGCCTTCGCCCGCTGCATCCGTCGCGATCAGCACGCGCACTTCGGGGTCGGAGCGGAAGAGCGCCTGAACGCGGCGGCGCTCATCGCGGTGCGTGCCGCCGTGGATGGTGACGATGGCGTCGGGCGTGCCGAGCACGCCGCCGACCTTCTGGTGCAAGTAGTTCAGCGTGTCGCGGTGCTCGGTGAAGATGATGAGCTTGCGGAGCCGTCCACCCGCGTCGCGCATGTGCGGATCGTCTTGGAGAATGCGCGACAGCTCCTCCCACTTCCGGTCCTGGCCCGACGAGACGACGTCGAGCGCGTGCTGTTCGAGGGCCTGCAGCACGAGCACTTCGCCTTCGAGCTCGCCGATCGTCCGGGCCGCCGTCGCCTCGTCGACGAGCGTCTCTTCGAGCTGCTCTTGCTCGGCGGCGTTCAGGTCGTCATCGTCCTCGGGAGCGAAGGGGATGGTCTCCGCAAGCGAACGGGCACGGTTCCCGAGTTTCTCCTCGCGCAGCCGTTTTTCGAGCCGAGCGTGCCGGCGCTTGAGTGACTGGTAAATCGCCTCGGGGCTCGACGCGAGTCGGCGCTGGAGGGCCGTGAGCGCGAAGCCGACAGAGCCACGGCGCTGGCCGTCGAGCTCGTCGGCCTTGCCCATCTGCTCCTTCACGTAGGTCGTGACCTTCTCGTAGAGGGATGCTTCGAGATCGGAGAGCTTGTAGTTGACCGTATATGCACGTCGTTCCGGGAAGAGCGGCGTGCCGTCGAACTTGAGCAGCTCCTCCTTGACCATGCGGCGCATGAGGTCGGAGGCGTCGATCTTGTGAACGCCATCGCGAAACTTCCCGTAGAAGCGGTCGGCGTCGAGGAGCGCGAGGAAGAGTTGGAAGTCCTCCTCCTTGCCGTTGTGCGGGGTCGCGGTCATCAGGAGCAGGTGCCGCGTTCGCGCGCCGAGGCGCTCCGCGAATCGATAGCGACCGGTTTTCTCGAGCTTCGAGCCGAAGAAGTGCGCCGCGAGTTTGTGCGCCTCGTCGAAGACGACCAGGTCCCAACCAGCGGCACAGAGCTTCGTTTGCAGGTCGCCGGCGACGCGCCCACCGTCGCCATCTTGTTCGTCGCGCGCGATCTGGTCGAGGCGCACGATGAGGTGGTGGTGATCCTCGAATGGGTTGCCGCTAGGCGATGCGAGCTCCAGCTCCTTCGAGAACACACGGAACTCGAGACCGAACTTCTCGAAGAGCTCGTCGCGCCACTGCTCCACCAAGCTGCCCGGGGCGACGATCAATACGCGCTGCGCGTCGGCGCGCATGATCAGCTCGCGGATGTAGAGGCCCGCCATGATCGTCTTGCCCGCGCCGGGGTCGTCAGCGAGGACGAACCGGAGCGGCTGACGCGGCAGCATCGACTCGTAGACAGCCGTGATCTGGTGGGGCAGCGGGTCCACGTTGGAGGTGTGGACCGCCATCATCGGGTCGAAGAGAAACGCGAGGTCGATGCGCTTCGCTTCGGCCGCGAGCTGAAACGCGGCACCGTCACCGTCGAAGGACCACGGCCGGCGCGCCGTCGCGACGTGCAGCGTTGCCTCGTCCGAGCGCGATACGAGCCGTTCACGAAGGGCACCATCAGGCAGTCGGTAAACAAGCTGGAGCGCGTCGGGCGGCAGGGCGATAGCGGCCACGACAGTCACGACATTGGAGGGTTCCACGCCTTCCAGGCTCACCCCAACCGCGATGTCCTCGAGCTTCACTGGTGTGCTGCCTTTCGCGTCACGGTTCGCCGAAACCCCGTGCGCCTGACGTCGTCATCCATGCGCAGTGTGCGCGCCGCATGTCCCGCCCCGAGACCAAGAGCCACGCCCGATCGCGGACGTGCGAGCAGTCCGGAAGCCGAGGGCTGAAGGCGATGAAGGTGACGCAGCCAGAGAGTCTCTTCGCACATTTGGGTCTTTGAAGCGCCGTACGACGCCAGGACTGCAGCGGGACGGCAGGATACCCCGCCTTGGGGCGAATGCGCTGCTGTTGGAGATGCACCGCCCACGCGGCTCGGGTGCGCCTTGGGACGAGGTCGCTCCGCCCTCACATCGGCGTTCTTCGCTGACGGGGTTACCAGTCGGCTTCAATGCTGCGCTCAGCCGTTCGGTACCATCGAGCTGAGGGGATCTGATGGCTAGCGAGGATGGCTCGAAGGGGATCTCGCGCATGGGTCAGCCCTGCGGCCACCGGGCACGCACGGGCTCGGTGTCGATGAGCGACCAGCGGACCGAGAGCTCGATCGCGCGCACCCGCTCCGGTTGCCCGAGCTCCGTGTAAGCGGCCCGAAGCATCGCCATGGTGTCGGGATCGTCGGGCGCGAAGCGCCGGCAGCGCTCGAGCGTGCTCGCCGCGGCGCTGACGGCCGCGCGCGTACCGACCGCGAGTTGGAGCCTCGCCAAGAGGACTGCGATGGCTCCGGCGCTCTTCGAGGACCGCTTCGAGCAGGCTCATGGCGTCGTCGCGGCGCCCGGCCCAGAGGAGGGTCTCGGTGGCCGCGATGACGTCGGTGATTGGGGCGAGCTCCGGGGAAGGCGCAGCTTGGGGACACATCGACCTAAGGACGCTCGCCACGGGCCTGATCTGACACCGCCGCCCCCGATCGCGCATCCCAGCGCTCGTCAGTGCTCCATCGAAGTAAGTCGCGACTTTCACGAGAAGACCCAGTCGGCTTGGGCGGCAAACTCCTCGAAGCGCTCGCCGACGTGAAGAACTCGATGCGGCTTCGCTTGACACAAGGCCTTAGCCGAATCGGCGTCACCCACGTACATCACGTGGCATCGACTGTAGACAATGGGCGCCCAGACGTGTTGGTCGGCGGGCGCGTACTTCGCGCCGATCACGACCAGCTCGTCGGCGGCGCTCACGGCGTCATCCCAGCCCTGCCAAAGGCGCCACATAAAGTCGGACTCGAGCAGCACCGGCTTCCCAGGAGCGTAAAGTGCCATGACCGCTGGAAGACCTTCGCCATCTACCTCGTAACGCCGAACCACTTCGTCCACCGGCACGCGTTTGATGGGAAGGCCACTCGTGAGCTGCTCTACATGGTTGAAGGTGCCGCCGATGAATCGCGGTCCCGAGGGGAAGAAGTCACATGACCCGTGGATCTTCAGTACGTCTGCTTCGATACCGCAGCGGCTAAGCGCCTGTTCCGCGAGACACTCATAATTGAGCGAGGCCACGAAGAATTCACGCCGTCGCGCCAGGGCCCGAAAGAGCAACGTGTAGGCGTCATCGGTCCCCGTCAGACGGAACCTCGCGAAGTAGTGGGTCATGTGTTTCATGAGCTCCACTCCTTGCTGCGTGCGCTGCTTGTAGATCTCGTGCATGGCAAGCTCGAAGTCGGCCATAAACTCGGCCGCCAGCGCCGGCCCCACGGCGCCCCACGAGAGCGGGTATGCAGCCGCCAACCGCCCAAAGAGCTGCGGGCCGAGGGGCGGGATTTCCGGCGTCGTCCCGCCGGCTTTTCCCACGGCGAAACTGGCGCCCGCGCCGAAGAGCACTGCCAATCTACTCAAGCTCGTCCCCGGTCCCATCGCTCGGCGCGAAGGCTCGCGAGCAGTGCGCCGTGCGCGCGATGCCACCCAGGATGCGCGGGGTGCGTGAGAAGGAAGACCTCCTGCTTCTCCGCACCATGGATCAGGGTGCCACGACGAAACCCGTCAACGGCCGGTCGTAGCGAAAGCTGGCCAACGCTCCGAAGCGCACCCTCGGCCGGTCGGCCATAGGCCAGTAGAGCGCCGGGCCGAAGCACCGCGAGCTCTCGCGCGAGAAATGCCGACGGACAATGGCTCAACATCTCCGGCTTGGGCGAGCTGCGGCCCCCGACCGGCGAGCACTTCACCGCCTGGAGCCGCGCCACGGACAGCAATGCGTCGCCCAGCTCGTCCCGATTGGCTGGCTCGAGCGGCGAGTCGCCTCGACCCGAGCGCGTCAGCGCGGCGACGTCACGCATGGTGCCCGTCGCCCAGTAAGAGCCATGCGCGCGCTTTCCGGCGCGCAGCCTCGACTCCTGTCCGCCGTTCGCATCGCGAGCGATTCGATGGTCCATCGCAAATTCCCAGTCCTCGCCACCGAAGCGCAGATTCATTCCGAGCACGCAAACGCCACCCGCGCGGTACATCGGTCCGACCCACGGAAGGACGATGCACCCCTTCTCGGACGCGGGATCGATACGGCCGACGCCCGTCGGGAACTCAGACGGAGAGCAGCGACTCCAACAGCGTGAGGCGAGCGGACAAGCGCGGTGGAGCGCCGGCAGCGTGCCGGAAGGGACGAGCCCCATGTCTCGGTAGAGAGTGGTCAGCGCGACGAGCAACTCGAGCTGGGCGCGCTCGGGCGCCGGCGCGCTCGATCGCACGATTCGCTGGATGAGATCTTGAGAGTCCATGGTCCTCGCTAGTGCACGCCTTCCGGGCGCCCGTCCGTTCCGGTGTCGCAGGCACGACTCAAGCGAGCATCACCTTCGCGCTGAAGCTGGCACCGAGACACGCGCTGGCCGCCGGCCATGACATCGAGCTGGCTCACGGCCCGAAGTTCACGGTCATGGTGAACCGCCCTCCGAGTCCCGCCATGGCCGTCACATAGTGAGTCCCCGGTGGGACGGTGTTCTGCCCGAACGCGCACGTGCGGATCGGCCCGAACGCGCTGATGCCGCAGAATCCGTCGCCGAACCCTTCGTTGAAATACGGGCCGGCGTCCACAGGCTCGGGGACGCGGAAGTTCACGCTCACGTTGGTCGTGGTCGTCGTGGTGAATACGTAGCAGCGCGACGGCTTGCTCGCGTCCACGATGCGATCGGTCACCGCCACGCCGCTCGTGAGCGGCAGCGCCCCAGCGCAATCGGTGTTGCTGGGCTCCGGCCACGCGACCTCTTGCTCGATCGTCGGCGTGTAATACGTCGGGTCGTAGAGCGGCGGTTGCGGATCGTAGGCGATGATCGTCGTGAGGTACGCCCCCGGCTGGAGGCGCGCGGTCGCGGTGCCCTCGTTGCGGAGACCGAGAACGGTTTGACCCGTGGCGCAGGACATGACCGTGGCTTCCCCGGACGGCTGAAGCCTGAGGTAGGGATGGTCTTGCCAGATCGTTACCTGAGTGGCCTCGAGGTAGTTCGTACCCGCGCCGTTACAGAAGTCCGGCGCATCGATCGGAGCGTCGAGCGCGACGTCGCCGGGCGCATCGACGAGCACGTCCGCCGCGGCTTCTGCAAGCGTCGAATCGTTCGCGCCGTCGGCCGACGTGTCATTCGACGCGTCCGCGGACGCGGTGGCGCCGCAGACGTAGCCGGTCGACGTGATCTCGTTGGCATCGAGCACGCCGTTCGCGTTGGTGTCCACGCCCGCGTCCACGCGAATGCCTCCGCTCGCGCAGTGTGCACCCGGCGGCTCGTTGGTGACTCTCACGAGTGAGGTCGCGCCGGGCGGCCCCGCGTCTCCTTGCGGACCTTGCGGACCTTGCGGCCCCGCCTCACCCGCGGGGCCTTGCGGACCCTGCGCGCCCGCTTCTCCCGCGGGCCCTTGCGGACCTTGCGGGCCCGCTTCTCCCGCGGGGCCTTGCGGACCTTGCGCGCCCGCTTCTCCCGCGGGGCCTTGCGGACCTGCTTCACCTTGGGGACCTTCGGGTCCGGGAGGCCCTGCCTCGCCAGGAGCTCCGGGAGGTCCGGCTTCACCGGCCGGCCCCTCGGGTCCTGGAGGTCCCGCTTCGCCCTCCGGCCCGGGAGGTCCCGCGGGGCCCACGTCGCCTCTGGGTCCTGCCTCTCCAGGCGGCCCCATCGGTCCGGCCTCGGCGCCTTCCGTGCTCACGGGCAGCCAGCGGCTATCGACGCAAACGTAGATCCGCGCCTCGTCCTTCACGAGCGCAGCGCGACCTTCATTCGCGCTGCCACACTCGGGCAGATCGCGCACGGTGCCGACGGTGCGCAGGACCGCATCGCCGCTCACCGACGGGTCCCCCGCGCCGCTGCACGCAGCGAACATCAGCGACGCAGCGCCGGTCGTGAGGCCCGTGAGCAACGACAGCACTCTCGATCTCTTCATGAGCTCTCCTGATCAGGACGTCATCGCGAATGAGGCATCGGGAAGCGATCGGCGATCGCGGCGCGCGCGCGCAGCCCCGCGGCCACGTACCGAGTGCCGGCTCGCCAGCAAGTCGGCTCAACGCGCTTTGCGCGCACCGTCACCGCCGAGCTCCGCGAACGACCACGACACCGCCCGTAGCGATCGCATGCGAAAGCCCCCACACCGCGATGCAAGCACTCGCGCGCGCGCGTCACCATCCCACCCAGGTAGTAGGGGGCATTCGCGCACCCTCGGCCACGCGAGCGAGCCGCCCGCGATGTGCGAGCACCACCGGTTCAGCTCGGGCGTCCGGCGGCTCCCCACCGGGCGCTGGGCATCATTCGATCCGACAGTCCTTGATGAGCACGTTCATCATCAAGCCCTCGACGCGGCCTGACACGGTGATCGATTGACCTTGGTTCAAGCTCGCGGCCTTGGCCGCCTCCGACCCGGTCAGAAAGCATTGGACCATCGGGAACTCGAACCGCGCACCGGTGCCGAGCGTGACGTACATCGAGTCCAAGATGTCCTTCTTGATGTCGCCCACGGTGCCCGTGGTCCGGATCCACTGGCCCTTGAAGCGCGCGTCGGCCCGAACTTCGTTGCCCTTGTACTCACCGAGGAGCGAGGAGAGCTCGACGGCTTGCGCCGTCCCGCGCGCGGGCGTGGGCGCGAGATCGCCGAGGACGGGACGCTGCGCGCCTGCACCGGTCGAGCCCTCGCGCGACGCCGCGCCCGCGCCGATCCCGACGCACACGACGCAGCTCCCGAAGCCGAGGAGGACGGTGCCGCCGATGAGCGCGAGCACGATCGTGAGCACGCTGGGGCCGCTCTTGGCCGGCGGCGGCGGCGGCGCGTAGGGTTGCTGCGGAAAACCGGGCTGCATGCGCTTCTCCTGTGGCAATGAGGCACCGTGCCTCGACTCATGGACGTCGTGGTCGTTTGGATCTGACGTGAGGCGCGGCGACCGCTCGCGGCACGGCGCGCTGGCGCGCTTCAATCGCGAAGCTTCAAAAACTCGGCGCCCTCGAACGTCAGGTGCGTTCCCTTGATCGTGAACGGCAGCGTCTTTGGGCGAGGGCTCACGCTGCACACCGTGCCGTCCGAGAGGGTCGTCGAGGTCGACTTCGACTCGAGCACCTCGATCGCCGTCGCGCTGATGCGTGCCGCGACGTCCACGCCGACGATCGCCGACGCCTTCGTCGACTTGCATCGCGTCGCGACCGTCAGTCGGTCGCGACCGACGACGAGGCGCACGTCCCACGGAGTCTGCGTGTAGCCCGGCGCGTTGTAGTTCTCGGACTGTCCGACGCTCCCGCCCCAGAGGCCGAGCAAGAGGTCCGGCGTCGTCTTCGCCCCCGCGGGCGGCGCCGCGAAGAGATCGTCGTAGGGGCCCGTCGAGCTCGCCCCATCCGACGAACAACCCGCCGTCGATAGACTCGCCAAAAGCATCACGACGCACGTCGAGCCCACGCCCATCTTCATCTCGATGTCCTCCCCGTGCTCAGCCCCACCCGCGGCGCAACGCGGGCCGACCCCCACGCCGCCACTCGCCGCGTGCATCCATGAGTGTCCGCGCGCCCCAAAACCGGCTCACCGGTGCGCGCGCCATCGCGCGCCGTGAGCTCCGTCGCGCATCCGCCGCCGCGCGCGCGCTACGCCCAAGCACGCGACGAGCGACAAGAGCGCGCCGAGATCACCTGAAGGCGCGCCCCCAACGGTCGAGCAACCACCTTGATCGCCGCCCACCTCGTCGCTTCCACCATCTCCACATCCCGACGATCCACCGTCACTCGCGACGCCTGCTTCACGCCCTTCACCGGCATCCCCGGTCGTCGCGTCGGTCGTCGCGTCGAACGCGATGACGGCGCCGTCGCTCGCGGTCGCGCCTCCATCCACGAACGCGCCCGCGTCTCCTGGTTCACCAGTGCCCGCGTCGTCAGGCGTGACGCTCGCGTCGGGCGGAGTGGAATCCTGGCCCGCGTCGAGCGGATCCGCATCTGCGGCGTCTACGTCTCCGTCCGCCAGTGAACCCGCGTCGTCCGCGCCCGCGCCGCTCTCGGTCGAGCCATCCGCTTCGACGCCCGCGTCGAACCCTGCGTCAACCCCCGCGTCGAAGCCCGACTGAGCGATGACCTGCACGTCGCTCTCGGTCGGATCACCAGGGCACGCGCCCGTTCCGCTGTTGGCGACCGAGATCGCCGAGCCCGCAACGAAGAAGGTCTCGGACGACCACGGCTTCAGGACGGCCGTCCCGAAGCCCTCGATCCGCGTCGCAGCTCCGTCGGTGCCGATTCGAAAGAATGCGCCCGCGCAACGCACGACGCCGACGCCCGTCGGAGCGAGGGCCTCGATCGAGCACGCGTCGCCCGGCGACGGGTCCACCGCCACGTCGACGCCGGCCGGCGAGCGGAGATGAATGACCGGCGGAGACGTGACGTAGTGCTGATAGAGCAGCCACCCGCCAGCGATCCGATAATCGCCTTGGTCACCCGGCACGCCCGGAATCAAACCGACGATGGTGTGGATGGCGCCTGCGCCGTCGATCAGCGAGATGCCAGAGGCCATGGTCGGGTTCGCCACCCGATCCGCGAAGACGACGTTCACACCGTCGGTCCGCGGGAGCTGGGCCCAGCGAGGGAACCCGGGCGTGAGATCGACATCCCCGGTCGTTCGCCAGCGATGCACGTGAAGGTCTGGGCCCCAATACACGACGTCCCCGTTTGGACCGACGTCGCCGGCTCCTTGACTGGCGACACTGCCCAGCGTTGCCCCCGTGACCATGTCGCGAACGCCGGTTGCAATCAGCGCCCGCGTCGGTCCGACCGCGATCGACTCCGCGCCGGCCACGACGCCAAGGCTCGCCAACGCACCGCCGCGCACTTCAGCGACCTCAATGCCGTACGAGCGCGGCGGCGTTGGGCGTGTGAAGAGCACGGCGCTCGGAAAGAGCCATGCCTTGAGCGCCGAGGTTCGATAAGGCCCGTCGAGGATCGCTCCCGTCGTCGACGATCGCACGGCGATCGTCGGCACGTCGTCGCCGTACGCGCTCGTGACGACCACTCGGTCCTGGTCGAAGTCGGCGATGCTCTCTCGGTTGGAGACCGTCACGATGGGACACGTCGGGGGGTGGACGCGAACCCACCGCCCGACGCCGGTCGTGACTTCGTACGCTGCGCCGCGCGGATCGCTGGCGACGATGATGGCGTCCGCGAAGAAGTCGCCGAACGCGCGGTAGTCGACGACGACGTCGAGGCTCGACGTGCCCGCGGCGAGCACCTGAGTCGCCTCTTGGTTCGGCGGACGGTGCGTGCGCAAGATGAGCGCGAGTGATGTGCAGCCGCCCGGATACTCGTCGGCGCAAGTCGCGCGGTAGCGAACGATCGGGCCCACGTAGCTCGCGACGGGCGACGTGACGGTGACCTTCGGGGCGCGCTCGACGAAGATCGGGACCGAGACCGTCGTCGTCGAGGGCTCGGCGTCCGTGACGGAGAGCTCCAACGTGTATGCGCCGCGAGCCAGCATCGCGATGTCGACCTCGCCGACGGGCGAGGTCGTGCCATCGCCCAGCATGAGGCTAGTCGTCACACCCTGCAGCTTGGCCGACGCGGCCGTGAGCAAGTAAGGCGTCGTGACCGTGATGCCGACCTGCATCGTGAGACCGCGCACCGTCGCGCCAGACGTGGGCCACGTGCTCGTGACCACCGGACTCGCGTGTGCCGAGCGGACGGACAGCAACGTCACGAGCGCGACGACGGCCGCGAGCCACCACGAGCGCGCGGCTTGCCCGGAACGCGCGCCTGCAATCCCAGTCACGACTCCACGCATGGACTCGCTCCTCCCCGTCTCGAGTTGTCGGCCTGGCGCGACGCTGCCCGTCGAGCGCGACGAGTCCGTAGCCTCTCGTCCATCCGGTGGCCGCCTAGCCCCGAACCGGCTCACGCCGGCGTAGGTCGACTGCGTTCTCGCGCGCCAGCACAGCCGTTGCGAGCGTTACCTAGGTGAGCCGCCTTGAGCTGGGTTCGGACCTCGTCGACACTCGGATCTACGTGCCCAAGCCCCACGGTCTCTACGAAGCGCTCCTCACGCGCGGCCTCGCGGATGCACTGACGAGCGCTCCCGCCGCGGTCATCGAGCCCCTCGACCCCCACCGCGGCGTCCTCGCTCTCGCCGAGCTCGTCCGCACGCGCACAGTGGCCGCGCTCCGTGGGCTCCACGGCGACGACGCGGACGCCCAGCGCGTCAGCCTCGTGAACGCGCTCCTCGCGCTGCTCGAAGATCCCGACGACGTCCCTCCCCCGGCGCGCGAGCTTCGCGCGCTCCTCGCGCCGGCCACCCCTCCCGCGACGCCAACCGCGCCACCGCGCCCAACGATCCCGCTCTCGACGAGCGATCTCCTCGTCAACGGCCCCCACGATCTCAGTCTCGGTCCACAGCTCGCGCGCGAGATCGCGTCAGCGGACCGAGTCGATCTTCTCTGCTCTTTCGTGAAGTACAGCGGCTACCAGCGCCTTGAGTCTGCTCTCGCCGAGCTCGCCCATCGACGCGGGGGACAAGCGATTCGCGTGCTCACGACGGTCTACATGAAGGCCACCGACAAGCGCGCCCTCGACGCGCTCGCGGCGCTCGGGGCCCAGGTGCGCGTGTCGTACGACACTACGAACACGCGGCTTCACGCCAAGGCGTGGCTGCTGCATCGCGACTCGGGGTTCACGACCGCGTACGTGGGATCGTCCAACCTCTCCGCCGCCGCCATGCACGACGGGCTCGAGTGGAACGTGCGGCTCTCCGCCATCGACAACGGCGGCATCGTCGAGAAGTTCGCGTCGACCTTCGAGCAGTACTGGGAGGACTCGCTCTTCCGCGCCTACGACGCCGAGGAGTTTCGGCGCGCCGTCGACGAGATGAAGCGCGCCGAGCTCGCGCCCTACCTCCTCATCGACATCGAGCCCCGCCCGCACCAGCGCGAGATGCTCGAGGCCCTCGAGTCCGAGCGCGCCCGCGGCCACATGAAGAACCTCGTCGTCGCCGCCACCGGCTCCGGCAAGACCATCGTCGCCGCGCTCGATTACAAGCGCCTGCGGAAAGCCCTGCCGCGCGCGCGGCTCCTCTTCGTCGCGCACCGGCGCGAGATCCTCGAGCAGAGCCTCCGCGCGTTTCGCGTCGTGCTTCGCGACGGATCGTTCGGCGAGACGCTCGCGGCCGGCGAGCGGCCGGATCGGTGGGAGCACGTGTTCGCGAGCGTCCAGTCGCTCCATCAGAGCGCGCTCGCCGAGATCCCGCCCGATGCGTTCGACGTCGTCATCGTCGACGAGTTCCACCACGCCGCCGCCGACACCTACGACGCGCTCCTCTCGCACCTCACGCCGCGCGTCCTCGTGGGGCTCACCGCGACGCCGGAGCGCGCGGACGGTCGCTCGATCATGAAGTGGTTCGACGATCGCGTGGCCGCCGAGCTTCGGCTCTGGAAGGCGCTCGATCAGGGCCTCCTCTCCCCCTTCCAGTACTTCGGCGTGGGCGGCGCGCCCGACGCGTCGGGCGTGCGCTGGTCGCGCGGGCGCTACGACGCGTCGGCCTTGAGCAACGTCTACACGGCCGATCACTTCTTCGCGAAGCGCGTCGTCCAAGAGGTCTCGCGCCGCGTCCTCGATCCCCACGCGATGCGCGCGCTCGGGTTCTGCGTCGACATCGCGCACGCCGAGTTCATGGCCGCCGAGTTCAACAAGGCCGGCCTCGCCGCAGCGGCCGTGTCCGCCAACAGCACGGACGCGGAGAGACGCCAGCACCTCGCGGCGCTCCGCGACGGCTCGCTCCGGTGCCTCTTCAGCGTCGATCTGTTCAACGAGGGCGTGGACGTGCCCGACGTCGACACCGTGCTCTTTCTCCGGCCCACCGAGAGCGCGACGGTGTTCCTCCAGCAGCTCGGTCGCGGTCTCCGCCGGAGCGAGGGCAAAGCGTGCCTCACCGTGCTCGACTTCATCGGCGGCGCGCACCGGAAGTTCCGGTTCGATCTCCGCTACCGCGCGATCGTCGGCGGCACGCGCCGCGGGATCGCGCGCGACATCGAAGACGGCTTTCCGCTCCTCCCGAGCGGCTGCTCCATTCAGCTCGATCGCGAAGCGCAAGAGACCGTGCTCGCCAACGTCCGCGCGCAGCTCGCCCTCGGCTTCCGCGGGATGGTCGAAGATCTGAAGGCGCTCGGCGAAGGCGCCAGCCTGCGCGACTTTCTCCGCGAGACCGGGCTCGATCTCGAGGACGTGTACGCGGGCGATCGCTCCTTTACGTCGCTCCGCCGCGCCGCCGGCTTCGCGGTCGCGGACGCAGGCCCCGACGACGCGCAGCTCGAGCGCGCGCTCTCGCGCATGCTCCACGTGGACGACGCGGAGCGGCTCGAGGGGATGCGGGCCCTCGTGCGCGGCGACGTGCCGCGCGCCGATGACGCCGACGCGATCCAGCGCTGGCTCTTCATCCTCCTCGGGTACGTGCGCCAGCCCTACGCGGCGATGCCGCGCGCGTGGGACGCGCTATGGGCGAGCCCCGCGCTCCGCGATGAGCTCGATCAGCTCCTCGGCGTGGTGTCCGATCGGGTGCGGCAAGTCACGCATCGCCTGGAGGGCGCGCTCGCGTGGATGCCGCTCCGCGTTCACGCGAGCTACACCTTGGACGAGATCCTCGCCGGCGTGGACGAGCGCACGTCGAAGGGCGGCGTAAAGCGCATCCAGACCGGCGTCTACCACTTGGCGCCGCGGCGGTGCGATCTCCTCTTCGTGACGCTCGAGAAGAGCGAGAAGGAGTACACGCCGACCACGCTCTACAACGACTACGCGATCTCCCCCACGCGCTTTCACTGGGAGACCCAGAGCAACTGCCACGAGGGGACGCCCACCGGCCGCCGCTACCTCGAGTCCGGCACCGGCAAGGGCCACGTCCTCCTCTTCGTCCGCAAACGCCGCGTCGATGCGCGCGGCGTCACGTCACCCTACGTCTTCCTCGGCGACGCCCGCCACGCATCCCACCGCGGCGCCCGCCCCATGCAAATCGAGTGGGAGCTCACCCGCCCCATGCCCGCGGCCCTCTACCAAGAAACCAAGGTCGCCGCCGGCTGACGGCTCGGGCGCCCGCTCAGTCAGTAAAGACGGCCTCCGCCGATGAGGCGGTTGCAGCGCGACGGAGCCATCGCGTCAGCGCGTCGCGGTCCGAGCAAGCGAGCACCCGCGCGCGCTCCTCGGGCGCGATCACGATCCCGCGCGCATCGAGCAGATCGAGCAACGCCTCAGCGCGCCCCTTGGCTTGATGTTTGATGGCGAAATCGGTCGTGTACTCGAAAGCCCTGTCCGTCATCTCTTCCTCCAACATGCGTCGCGTGGCCTCGCCAACGGCGCGGAGAATCAGCTCTGAATATAGCAGCGACTGGTCACCTAGCATCCCGGCACCCGCGAGCGCCGCTCGCCCAACCCGCGCTCCGTCGGGCCCATGGCCATGCGCGAACACCGAGAGGAGCGCGACCTCCGGCATCTCTCGCGCGTCGGCCTTCTCCGTCACCACCGGCACCTCGGCCGGCCCCACCACGATCGCCTGAAACACGCTCCCGCCTGGCCCGAGCGCGATCGGCGCCCGCGCATCCGCCGCGACGCTCGCGTCCGGCGCGATCACGAGCACGCAGGTCGGACACTTGAGCCGCCTCCGGAGCGACACCGCGTACGCCGGCCACACCCAACGCTTCTCGCCATCCCGACCGAGCTGCGTCTCCACCACGATCCCGAGCACCTTCTCGCTCGGATCGCCTCGCTCGAGCACCACCACCGCGTCGGCGCGATACTCCGCTGGCTCCAAGTCCGTGAGCTGCGCCGTGCTCAGCGCGGCCGCGTCATGCGGCGGCGCGACGACGCCCGCGAGCGCAAGGAGCTCCGCCGCAAGCTCCGGCCGAAGCTCGACGAGACGCACGAGCCCGTCGTGCTCTTGAGACGGCATGCCCGCTTCATCGACCGCCACGACGACGAAGTTGCGCGCGAGCTCGGCTCTTCTGTCTTCGGGCGACCACGCGCTCGAGGCGCGCGCCGCCGCGTGGCTCACGGCGAACCCCTACCCCCAAGCCCTCGCTCCCGCCGAGCACTCACGGGAAGAGGAGGTTCTTGAAGGGCTTCCGGCTCTTCCAACGATAGACCCCAAAGGAGCGCTGGTCGGTGGAGAGGATCTCACCGCGTCCTTGCTCCTCGGCCAGGATCACGAGCGATGCGTCAGCGAGGTCCATCGGGAGGTCGCGGTACTTCTCGACGAGTGTCTCGACCCGCGGAAGGTGTGTGCGATCGAGGCTGAAGATCTCAAAGGCGCCCCGCGTCGCGCTCCGCAAGAACGCGAGCTCGGCATCCGTGCCGAGCCGCGTCGACAGGAGGTGACACGTCTCCGTCATGACCGGCCACGTCGTCACGAACGGCCCCGGATGCTTGGAGAGCGCTCGCCGTGCACGTGCGTGGTTCGTATCCGCGCGGCTCGCCAGCGCGAGCCAGAAGCCAGTGTCGGCGATGATCTCGCGCAGCTACTTCCCTTTGGCGCCGAGAGAGCGCGAGAGCTCCGCCTTGTATGACGTCGAGAGGTCCGACGGCCCAGCGCTGCAGCCAACGAAATCTGCGAAGAGCTCCTCTGACGCGACTTCCTCCGACCTGATGGTCTCGTAGTACCGCTCCAGCGACTCGATGATCACCTGCGTCGTCGACTTGCCGGTGCGCCTCTCCAAGTAGGCGGCCTTTCGGGCCACCTCCGCCGGGAGCCGCGCGTTGATTCGACTGGAGGGTGCGCGCGTCATACAAAACGGATGACTCGCGAGACATCGCGCGTCAAGGCTGGCGATCGCGCCGGACGCGAGCGAGGCCTTGGCGGCCGAGCTGGGGCCGGAGCTCGCGATCCTGACGCCCGACCTCGCCAAAGCCTTCCCGACCTCGGAGTCCGTGAACGCCGCCCTCCGTGCAGTGCTCGCGGCAGCGCTTCATCGGCCGCACCCCCAACCAAGTTGCGTTGGACGTCTCGGGACGCTGCGCTCCGCTCGGAAGCGACGCACTCGCTGATAGCATCGTGACGTGGAGTCCTGGACGAAGCCTTTTGGGACGATGATCGCGAAGTACGGGCGCGTCGTGGGGCGCTCGCTCACGCTCGAGTACCCAACCAACCCGGCATTCCGGATCGACACATTTCCGTTTCGCAGCTTCCAGCCCGTGCCGTCGTCGAACGGCGCCGAGTGGCGCGCCCCGGGGCACACGATCGAGGCGACCGCGCGCTACCTCCGAATCACCGAATCGTTCGCGAGGGGAGAAGTGCAGCCACCGAACCCTGAGGTCGACGCGTTCCTCCGCTGGCTCGTGGATGAGTGGGAAAGACGACTCACGCTGACTGACCTCACCCTCCGCGCGATCGAGCACTACGACTACCACGGCGAGTTCCCGCACATCTTCGGCTGCAAGGGAAACGAGGCCTCGTGGAGCGCGTTGAACGCTCTCTTGCGTGGCGCGCTACGACCGGAAAACTTCGTCCAGAACTTCAACTTCATGTAGCGCTCGCGAGCGCCGCATCACGGAGCGAAGACCTCGTCGGCCGTCGCGACGACGCCGGCCTTGCGGAGCCACGCGTCGAGCTGCTCGATGTCCTTGCACGCGTCGACCAACGCGCGCTGCTCGGGAGTCACGGCGAGCCCTCGCTTCTCGAAGCAGGTTCGCAAGTACTCCGCCCGTCCTTGGATGCGGCCCTGCTCGCGCCCGTAGGCTTCGTGGGCGGCGGCGAAGCGGGCCCAGACGTCGAGCATGTCGCGCTTATCGTCTGAAGCCGTGAGCCGACGCGCCTCGCGGACCGCGTTCGTCACCGCAACGCGCGCCGCCGCCCAGCCTTCTGCGAAGCCGTCGTCGCGACCGACTGCTTGATGGGTCTTCGCGAAGTCGCTCTTGAACTCGTAGCCATCGAGGATGCTCTGCCGAGGTGCGTTGGGGACGTTCATGGTGGCTCCGCATTTTGCACGAGCCCAGCCAGAGCGAAACCCTCGCGCCCTTCGGGTCTGCGCCGCCGTCCTTCGGGCGGAGCGGAGCCCGTGCGATGCTGTCCTGCGGACACCTAAATCTCTCGGCGGACACCCTACGGCGGGCCAATGCTCAATGGTTTCGTGCGCGACTTCTTGGCGTGAGTCGTGCTCCTGCTCGGTTGCGACGCACGGCGCGTCGTTGGTTCGCCAGCGCTCGCGCTGGTAGCCTCCGGCGTCGGTAGGCCACGGGGTCAGGCGCGAGCCCGATCTCGTCGAAGGCTTCGCTGACGGCGCGCATGAGATCCAGGCCCATGGCGAAGACCGAACAGGAGCTCAAAGTCGACGGCCTGGTGTTCGTTTGGCACCTCGCCAAGGCCGCCGAGAACCGCAAGAAGCACGGCGTGAGCTTCGAGGAAGCCGCCACGGTGTTCGCGGATCCGCTCGCGAGGGTTCGCGTCGACGAAAGCCGACCGCACGCCGAGCGGCGCATGCAGATTCTCGGCTATTCTCTCTTTGGACGGCTGCTCCTGGTCGTCCACGTCGAGGTGCACGATGAAACGCGGGATCCGAATCATCTCGGCGCGCCGCCTCGAAGCGGGCGAAGCCCGAAAGCTCGGCCATGAGTGAGTGGAAGCCGAATCCCTACGCCAAGCGGCTCTCCGCGGAAGGGCGCCGACGCCTCGCGATCGAGGCCTTGGCGGCCGAGCTCGGGCCGGAGCTCGCGATCTTGGCGCCCGACCTCGCCAAAGCATTCCCCACTTCGGAGTCCGTGAACGCCGCGCTGCGTGCAGTGCTCGCCGCGGCCAAGACGGTCCGAAAGGCTGCGCCCAAGGCCAAGCGCCGGGGCCGCGCGGCGTAACGTCGCGCGCACCGCGGAGCTCGAAGCCCTCCACCGCCGAACGCGCCGACGAGTCAGCGCGGCCGCGGAGGCCGCGTCACGGCGCGAAGACCTCGTCGGCCGTCGCGACGACGGCGGCCTTGCGGAGCCACGCGTCGAGCTGCTCGATGTCCTTGCACGCGTCGACCAACGCGCGCTGCTCGGGAGTCACGGCGAGCCCTCGCTTCTCGAAACACATTCGTAGGAACTCTGCGCGTCCTTGGATGCGCCCCTGCTCGCGCCCGATGGCTTCGTGGGCGGCGGCGAAGCGTGCGCCGATATCGATCAGGTGGCGTCTATCCTCGGGCGTCGTGAGCCGACGCGCCTCGCGAAACGCATCCTCCACAATGTTGCGCGCCGCCGCCCAGCCCTCGCCGAAGCCGTCCTCGCGACCGATCGCTTGATTGGTCTTTGCAAAGTCGCTCGTGAACTCGAACCCATCGAGGATGCTCTTCCGCGGTGCGTTGGTGGCGCTCATGCTCCAAGCGTCTTGCCACGAGCCGCGCGGCGCGAAACCCTCACGCCCTTCGGGTTCGTGCTGCCGTCACGGTGGCCCCGGCGCCGGGCGTCAACGTTGCCAGAGCGCCGCGAGATCGAGCTCGATCGCGTCGAACGGAACGGCCCGCACCTTGGCGTCGCCCGAGAACACTTCCACGAAGCGATAGCCCTTCGGCTCGAGCTCGAAGATCTCCAGCGTCTGCGCCTCCGGGTCGACGAACCAGAGGTGCTTCACCTGGTACTCGCCGTAGACCTTGCGCTTGTCGCCGCGGTCGAGCGATGCCGTGCTGGTCGACAGGACCTCGCACACCCAATCCGGGGCGAGATCGAAGTACGCCTTGTCGACCGGCATCTCGGGCATGCGTGCGCGTTGCCACCCGCCGAGATCGGGAACGAGGACGTGGGGGCCGAGGTGCAGCTCTGGCTCGTCCAAGCTGATCCAGCCACCCGGTCCGCCGCGTCCGCGATTGAACGGCGGTCCGATCTCTTCGCCGAGCGCCGTCGTCGCGCGCGCATGACGCGGCGCTGGCCTCGGGTGCGCATGGAGCACACCAAAGAGAATCTGGCCGATCATGGTAGACGGCAACGCTCGCAGATCGTCGTAGGTTGCTGCGCGCTCCGCGGGGTTGGCCACGCCCGAAGTCTAGCGTGCCGCCCTCTTTCCCGCACGCCCTCCGCTCCGCCTTCTCAGTTCTGGTCGTTCGCGGCGTCCGTGACCGTGAGGGTGCAGCCTCCCGCGGGGCCGTTGCCGGGGCACACGTCGGCGAGCTCGCGCCCCGCGAACGCGAGCGACATCTTGATCCCCGTCGTGTAGGGCGCGACATCGAGGCACGACGGGAGCGACGACGTCGTTCGCTGCGTCGCCGGATTCTTCGCGACGCCGAGAATGCACACGACGCCGCTCCGCGGCGACACGTTGCCGAGCCACACGCGCGCGTCGGCGTTCCCGACGCTGAGCGACGTCATGAACGCGCCCATCGCGGAGATCGCCATGCGCTGCGGCTTCTTTTCGAGCTTCTCTTTCAGCGCGTCCATCGACTTCTCGAACGCGGCGGCCTTCTCCTCCGCACGCTTCGCGGCGTCCTTGAGCTCGCTGTCGAGGCGCCGCTGCCGGATGTACTCCACCGGAAGGATCACGCACGCCGACGCGAGCGCGAACCACAGCGCGATGCGCCCCGCCTTCTCGATCCGATCGATCATCCTTCCCCCTCCCCGCCTCGCGCGCGCAGCGCGGGCGCCGTCATTGCCGCTTCCCCGTCACGTTCGCCTGGGCCGTGCAGCCCTTGGGCAGGCTCTTGGCCGCGGGGACGACGACCGTCGACGTGCCGGTGAAGCCGTTGGCGTCGAAGGTCCACGAGTACTGCACCGTGCCTGTCGCGTTGTTCGGATCGAGCGCGTCGATGAGCTGCACGTCGCACTTCCCTTGCACCTTGCACGCGCTCCCCGCGACGCGATTGAGCGGGCAGCCGCCCTGGGTGCCGGTGATCTGCAAGAAGAAGTCTGGCCCTCCCGTCGTTCCGGGCGGGCGCGCGGTGATCGTGTCGACCACCGGATCGTTGTTCGTGTCCGGGCACGAGCCGCCCGGCAGCATCACCGCGGTCGCGGAGTACGTGCCCTCGATCACGCACGCGTCCTCGTCCGACGACGAACACGCCACGACCGCAAACGTCATCCCGACCACCGAGATCCATCCACGCATGGACACGCCTCCCCTTTCGGTTCGAAGCCTGAACGACGCGCCGCAACAGCGAACGCGCCCCCCGCGCCGCTCAAGCGGCTCGCCTCGTCCCCGTCCAGTGCACGCAGCCCCGCGAACCGGCTCACCCGAAGCGACGGATGCACGTGGTCCTAGCGCCTCGATTTCGCGCGCGGGGCCCGGCGCGGATTCGATCGTTGCCATGACACAGATCGACTTCGCGAGGGGGGCGCCGCGCGGATTCGATCGTTGCCATGACACAGATCGATTCCGCGAGGGGGGCGCGGCTCGGATTCGATCGTTGCCATGACACAGATCGATTCCGCGAGGGGGGCGCCGCGCGTGTCCTGACCTGTTCCGGGTGTCCGTCGGACAGGCAATTCTGTCCGCGGACAGGGGCGCTGTGGAGAAATCTCGAGAAGGGCGCGCGTTGCTCCGTGGCCCGCGTCGTGCAACGACGATGGGGATGGCCGCCAAGCGCTCCACCACCAAGACCGCTGTCGCAAACGTTGACGCGGAGACGTACGTCACGCGCGCCGAGTTTCTCGACACTCGCGACATGCTCTTGGCGTCTCACGCGAACCTCAAAGCGAGCTTGGAAGGTGACCTTCGCGCGATCGGAGTCGTCGTCGAGCGCATCGACGCCAATGTGCGCGGCTTGGCCGAAGCCTTGGTGTCGACACGCGAGGAGCTCATCACGAACATCAACGACGTCGAGCGTCGTCTGTCGGAGCGGATCTCGATGCTGGAGAGCGTGGTTCGAGAGCATTCCGAGCAGCTTCGCCAGCAGTCGGCGCTACTTCGCGAGCATTCGGAGCAGCTCCGCCAGCAGTCGGAGCAGCTCCACCAGCAGTCGGAAGAGATTCGATCGCTTCGCGTGGCGGTCGAAGGGCTACGTCACGACTTCGACCAGCGCCCCGAGAAGGCGGATCTCACCGCGCTCGAGCGTCGCGTCTCCGCGCTCGAAGCGCGCGTTTCGTCGCGTAAGTAGATGAGAGACTCATGACGAGCGCAGACGTCACGGACGCACGACGCGCGGAGCAAGAGTCGAAGTACCTCGCCATGCCCGAGCTCGGCGACGACGCGGGCCTGAGCCGAGAAGACTTCGACGCGCTCCTCGGCTCGCATCCTGGCGCCCTCTCGTGGAGTATCCGCATCGACGCGGCGAGCACCGTCATGCCCGAGCTCGGTCGCCCGGGCCCGATCTACAAGCCCGCGAGCGTGCTCTTCGTTCGCGCGATGAAGCCTAGCCCGACGGTGAGCGACTACGTTCGCGTATGGGTCTACGACGTCGCCGGCACCCTGCGGACGACCGCGCAGACCGACGACGAGCGCGCCTTCTTGCGCGAGATGGTGGCGCTCGCGCGCCCCGCCCTCGAGCGGATGCTCGCCGAGCGCGCGGCGCAGATCGCCGAGGCGATCGCCAGCGCGCCGGCCCTCGACCACGACGCGTTGACGCAAGCGATCAGGGCGATGACCTTCGGCGCCGCCGACGTGGCGACCGTCCGAGACGCGGTCGTCCTCGCCACGACCGATCCGCTCAGGTACGTCGCCATCCACGCGGCGGCGTGCGCGGAGCGCGGCATCACGCGCCCCATCAAAGGGCTCCACGTCGTCGCGTTGCTCGACGCCCTCCCGAAGGACGCGCTCCTCACCTTCGACTGGAAGGAGTCGATGGAGGAGGTGCTCCCCATGCTGGCGCGCCTCTTGGCCGCGGGCCCAAAGCTCTCATTCGACCTGACGCCCTGGCGCGCCAAGTCCGCCGAGTGGGACCGCCGGTCTCGGACGAAGGCGCTCAAGGAAATCGCCGCGGCGATCCCCGAGGTCGCGCTCGTGGAAGTGAAGACCGACAGCGATTCGTACGCATTCGTCGCGATCCCCGCGAACGAGCGCAAGCGCGTGGCCGCGTGGAAGAAGAAGGCGCACCTCCCGCTCGCTCCGCTCTGACACTCCGGGCAAGCCGCCGCGCACCTGTATGGCCTGTCCGCGGACACCCGCAAATCGTCCGCGGACACCCTGCCGACGTTCGAACCTCAATGATCTCGCGCGAGGCATCTTGGCGCGACGCGTGCTCACTCCCCGCTCGATGCGACTGCACGGGGCACGTCACGATCTCCCAGCTACAATGCCGTCCATGGCTTCGCAGCCTCTCGGCCAGCCAAAGCTCGCGTACGTACGCCCCGTGCAGCCGCTCTTTTTCCCAGAACAAGAGCCGGAGCACGAGCGCTTGGGTCAGCATCCTCGCCACTACGATCTCTGCCGCTTCCTCTACGAGATGCTCGCGGCCACGGTCGGCGACGCGCACGGCGTCGCGTGAGCTCGGCGCTCCTGATCTGGCCGTCGAGATCCTGAGCCTCTCGGACACCCGCGAGCGCTGGACCCTCGACGAGAAGCGCGACGCCTACCGCGACATGGGCGTCCGCGAATTCATCTCGTTCGATCTCGACGCGCCCGTCGGCCAGCGCCTTCGCGCTTGGGACCACATCGATGGCGACTTCGTCGAGCGCATCGTCGAAGACGAACGCACACCCTGCCTCACGGTCTCTGCGGCACGCGGCGCGCCCTTCGAGTGGTGCGTCGCGCCGATCCACGAGTACCGCACGGCGCTGCGCCTCACCGAAGCCGGCGTCCTCGTCCCCACCCACCAAGAAGCCCGCGCCGCGGAGACCGCGCGCGCCGACGCCGCACAAGCGTCGGAGGCCGCAGCCCTGGCCCGCGTCGCTGAGCTCGAAGCCCTCCTCGGCAAGAAGCCCTGACGCGTCAGCGCCACCGCGGAGACCGCGCGGGGCGAAGACCATTCTTCGTGCGCGGCACCCGGCATTCGCGGCGTCGCGCGACGCGCCGACCGCCCGCCGGCGCGCGCCGCGCGCTAGGTCGTTCGCGCGGTGCGCTCGGCGGCCCACGCGAGCACGCGGTCGAGCCCGGCGCGTTCGATCGGCTTGTCGAGCACGGGCGCCGACACCGCTTTCACGAAGCGGTGCCCGGCCTCCGTGCTCGCGCCGCCCGTCATGATCGCGAAGCGAGCCGCGAGGTCGGGCCACGCGTCGCGGACCCGCTTGTAGAGCGCCTCGCCGCCCATCCCGGGCATCGTGAGATCGCACAGCACGAGATCGAACGCGCGCTCTCCGCTGGCGAAGAGCGCGAGCGCGGCCTCTCCGCTGGTGATGTGCCGGACGTCGTGGTCGCGCTTGAGGAGACGCAGAAGCGCGGCCCCTACGAAGTCGTCGTCGTCGACCACGAGGATCGCGAGCCGATGGCTCATGCGCGAGCTCGGCGCGGCGACTGCGTCGTGCCCGGCCGCGGCCTCGCCGCGCGGAAGCGCGATCCGCACGACGGTGCCGACGCCGCGCGTGCTCTCCACCGTCACGCGCCCGCCCATCTTGGTGACGACACCGTGCGCGAGGGACAGGCCGAGCCCCTGCCCGCCCGGCTTGGTCGTGAAGAACGGATCGAAGATGCGCGGGAGAATGTCAGCCGAGATCCCCACGCCTTCGTCGCAGACCTCCACGATCACCTCGCGATCGGTCGCGACGGCGCGCACCTCGACGGCGTTCGCTTCGCCCCTCCCCGCGACGGCTTGCAGCGCGTTGACGAGCACGTTGACCAGCGCTTGCGCGAGGCGCGCACCGTTGCCGTGGACGGGAGGCAGCGGCACGTGGGTCCACGTGACTCGCGGCGCGGCCGGGACTCCCGTGCGCGCCACCTGGATCGACTGCTCGATCAAGGCGGCGACATCGACCTCGCGCGCGGGCTCGTCGTCGGAGCGCGCGAACGTGCGAATGTCGCGAACGATCTGCGCGATGCGCATCGCGCCGTGCTTCGTCTCCGACATGACGCGACGCAGCTCGCGAAGTCAACCGGCGGCCTCGTCGCCGAGCGCCTCGAACCCCGCGAGCGCCTCGATCTCGGCGTCGACGAACTGGACGTTCGCGATGATGTACGCGAGCGGGTTGTTGATCTCGTGGGCGACACCGGCCGCGAGCGCTCCCACGGCGGCGAGGCGCTCGGCCTCGACGAGCCTCGCCTGCGCGCGCCGCCGATCGGTGACGTCGCGCATCACCCCGATGAAGTGCGAGCACTGCCCGTCGGCGTCGAGCACCGGCACGATGTCGAGCTCCGACCAAAACGTGCTGCCGTCCTTCTTGTACTTGAGGAGCTCGACGCGCACCGGCTCGAGCCGCTCACGCGCCGCCTGGATGGTCTCGAGCGCCGCGCGATCGGTCTCCGGGCCAATCGTCAGATCGGGCAAGCGCCCGACGGCTTCTTCGTAGGAGAAGCCCGTCATCTCCGTGAAGGCGGTGTTGACGAAGATGATCGGCCGCACGCCGGCCGCGTTGCGCTGCCCTTCCGTGATGAGGACCGCGTCCTTGAGATCGCCGAGGGCGCGAGCGAGCAAGCGGATCATTCCGCCGCCCCTTCTTGGGCGCTCGATCGGCCGGGAATTGCGGGCGGTGCAGCGGAACGGAACATCGGGGGTACGACCGAGACAGCTCGAGTCGACTACCGCGTTCGGCCCGCGGCGTCACGCACTCGGCTCGGGGGGAAGGCAATCGACGGAAGGCTGCGGCTGATCCTGATGCCTTCCTGCCACATGAACGCAAGGTCGCACCGCGCCCACAACCCCCGAGGCCGAGTGGTGGTGCGCCCCTTGCTACGCGGCGCGCGTGCACCCCTTCCTTCTTCGCTTCGCGGTCGTCGTCTCCCTGCTCGGACTCCTCACGGGGTGTAGCTCCGGCTTCTCGGGGCGAATGGATCGCGCCCGCTCCGCGTTGGACGCTCGGTCGCCACGCGCGGCGCTCGACGCGATCAACCGCGAGCTCGCCGTGAAGCGCGACGACCAGCTCCCCAACGATCTCCACGGAGACGATGCGCTGATGGTCTTGAACCGCGCAGCGGTTCAGCAGGCTGCGGGCGCCATCGCGAACAGCCAGCGTGACTACGAGGCCGCCGATAAGGCGCTCGACTTCCTCGATCTGTCGCACGCCACCGTCGACGAGCTCGGGCGCTGGCTCTACTCCGACAGCGCCGGACGCTACGTCGCGCCCGCTCACGAGAAGGTCCTCCTCAACGCGCTCAACATGCTGAACTACCTCGAGCAGCGCGATCTCTCGGGGGCAGCGGTCGAGGCGCGCCGGCTCGCGGTGATGAGTCGGTACTTGCAGTCGCGTGAAGGCGGCGAGAGCGAGGCGATGAAGCTCGGCGCATTGCTCGCGGGGTTCGCGTTCGAGCGCTCGGGCAACCTGGACGAAGCGCGGATCTGGTACGAGAGGGCCGGCGCGCCGGGCCCCGCGACGGGGCCGAGCGCGGAGTCTGGCGATAGGAGCGAGCTCCTCTTGGTCGTGGGCTGGGGACGGGTCCCGCACCGGGTCGCGAACTACGTGCCCTTGGGCCAAGCGGTCTTCGAGGCCCGTCGTTCGACGGGGCTATCGTTCGAAGGGTCGGGTGTCCTCACGCAGGTTCACTATCCGACGCTGGCGCTCGAGCGAGCTCCGGGGCCGCGGCCCGAGATCATGGTCGACGACGAGCCCGCTGCAATCGACGACGTCCTCGACGTGACGAAGGCCGTGAAGTCAGAGTGGTCGCGCGTGCAGGGGCGGATCTACGCGGCGGCGATCACGCGCGCGCTGGCGCGCGAAGCGCTCTGGCGGACCGGTCAGAAGCTCGGGGAAGCCGCGGCGGACGAGTCGAGCTCGAAGGAGATGCGCACGGTCAGCGGGCTCCTAGCCATCGCGTCGCTCCTCGGCGCAGCCGGCGCGACGGTCGCCGACGTGCCAGACACGCGAAGCTGGGAGACCTTGCCGGCGCGCATCGCGGTCGTGCGCATGAAGGTGAAGCCGGGCGCCCACCGCGTGCACCTCGCGGTAAGCGGCGCCACGCGCGACGCGACGCTGATCGTTCCGGGCGACGGTTACGCAGCCGCGTCCCTCTTCGCGCCCTGGTGAGCGTCGCCGCGGGCGGCAGAGCGTCGCATCACCGGACGGCGCTTCGTGCCCGCCGCAGTCAATCGCCCCGCGAGGCCCGAAGTGCGCGGAGCCGTCGCTCCTGATCGTCCCCACCACGAAAGATCGATCGTTGCCATGCCACAGATCGTTCGCGCGCGGGGTAGGGTCGCTCGCGGTCGTCGGGGTGCCAGCCTCGACTGACCTGTCAGCGATGCCTCGTCCTGTTCCCCCTGTCCGCGGACACCCTCAGATCGTCCGCCGACACCCTGGCGCGCGACGAAACTGAATGATCTCGCGCGACGCATCTTGGCGCGGCGCGTGCTCACTCCCCGCTCGATGCGACTGCACGGGGCACGTCACGATCTCCCAGCTACAATGCCGTCCATGGCTTCGCAGCCTCTCGGCCAGCCAAAGCTCGCGTACGTCCGCCCCGTGCAGCCGCTCTTTTTCCCAGAACAAGAGCCGGAGCACGAGCGCTTGGGTCAGCATCCTCGCCACTACGATCTCTGCCGCTTCCTCTACGAGATGCTCGCGGCCACGGTCGGCGACGCGCACGGCGTCGCGTGCGACATGTTCGTGTATTGGGTGCCCACCAATCCGCGCCAATGTCGCGCGCCCGACGCTTCGCTCAAGCTCGGCCTCGCGCAACGACGCCTGGTCGAGCATCCCTCCTGGAAGACCTGGGAGCTCGGCGCTCCCGATCTCGCCGTCGAGATCCTGAGCCTCTCCGACACGCGCGAGCGCTGGACGCTCGACGAAAAGCGCGACGCCTATCGCGACATGGGAGTCCGCGAATTCGTCGCCTTCGATCTCGACGCGCCCGTCGGCCAGCGACTTCGCGCATGGGATCACATCGAAGGCGATTTCGTCGAGCGCATCGTCGACGACGAGCGCACGCCGTGCCTCACGGTCTCCGCCGCGCGCGGCGTGCTCTTCGAGTGGTGCGTCGCACCCATCGCCTCCATCCAGGGACACCCCACCGCGCTACGCCTCTCACAAGGCGGCGTCCTCGTGCCCACACACGAAGAGGCTCGCGCCGCCGAGTCCGCACGCGCCGCCGCCGAGTCCGCGCGCGCCGACGCGGCAGAGGCGTCCGCCGCCACCGCGAAGGCATCGGAGGCCGCCGCCATGGCCCGCGTCGCTGAGCTCGAAGCCCTGCTCCGCACAAGACCCTGACGAGCCAGCCGCCGCTAAGACTGCGTCACAGCGCGAAGACCGCTTCGTTCGACCATCGACGGGCACACATCATTGGCCCTCGCAAGGTCCGAAGTGCTCGCAGCCGTTCATCAGCAGCCGATCGCAATCCCAAAAGCCCTCGTAGCACTGAAACACGCAGGCACCCGCCTGGCACGTGGCCGACGTCGCGTTGGTCAAGTCGCGCGTGCAGTCGACGCACCCGGAGCCGCACTGGAATGGATCGTTGTCGAGCGCGCAGCCGTTCGCGCAAGCGTGCGCGCCCGCCACGCACTCGGTCGTGCATGCGCCTCCCACGCAACGCCCGGTGGCGTTCACACCGCCCGGGCAAGCGTGGAAGCACGTGCCGCAGTTCGTCGCCGACGTCTTGATGTCCACGCACTCGGAGCGCACGTCGTGGCCACGCAGGCCGTGCTGCACTCGGTCAGCGGAGAGGTCACGCAGAACGTCCCCGACTTGCACGCCGCGCCGCAGCCCGTGCAGTCGGAGAACGTCCCGAGCGGCTTCTCGCACCCGTTCGCGGGATCGCCGTCACAGTCGGCGAAGCCCGCCGCGCAGGTCGGGCTGCACACGAGGGCGTCGCCCTTGCCCGGCACGCAGCGCGTCGCCGTCGCGTGCGCGCCGCCGCACGGTTTGCAATCGGCGGCGCCGCATCCGAAGGCGGGATCCCCGCGATCGACGCACGCGTTGAAGGTCGCGCAGTAGAAGCGGCCCTTGCCGCATTCGATGGGCGGGGACGCGTCACTCGCGGAATCGGCCGCGCCACTCTCCGCGGTCGTCGCGTCGACGGGAGCCGAGCCGTCGACGCCCGCGTCCGGCGCCGTGTGCAAATCCAAGAACGCCTGACACGCCATCCCCGAGGAGAGCGCCATCACCACTGGGATCGCGACGGCAACTCGCACGACAGTTCGAAGTCTGCGCGAGCCTCATCACGACCGCACTGTCCAGCCAGCGCCCGTCATCCAGCCCCCGCGCGGTCACTCCCCGTACCACGAGCGTGAGTCGCCCGGCGCTGACGTCGGCGGCTTACCGAGTCCTCGTGCGCTCTCCTCCGCGAGGCGCCCTGAGCCGCGTGGGCTACAACATGGCTTCCAGCGCCTTACCGAGCACCGTGGCCGTGGCGGGCCTCGCGGTCGGGGACTTCGCGAGACAGGCGATGACGAGGTCCGATAGCACCGTCACCGCGGGCGATGTGTCCGGAAGCGGGCGCGGCCGCGCGCGTGCGTGCGCGTCGCGCCAGCGATCGAGCGACCACGTATGCGTCGTCGACGCGAACGTATCTTCGACGAAGGGCGACCGTCCCGACAGCATGGCGTAGAGAAGCATGCCGAGCGAGTAGACGTCCGCCTCGGCGCCGATGCGCTCGCCGCTCGTCACCTCGGGCGCGCAAAGCTGCGGCGTTCCCAAGACGCCTTCGTGCGTGGTGCCGGCTTCGCGCGCGAGGCCGAGGTCAATCACGAACAAGGTGCCGTCGCGGCGGAGCACGTGATTCGGCGCCTTGAGATCTCCATGCACCCAGCCTCCCGCGTGAAGGGGGCCGAGCGCACGACACATTTGCGCGACGAGCCGGAGCGCAGTGCCGCGCGCCAGCGGCGCTCCGAACCCGACGGCCTCCGAGAGCGGACGCCCATCGATCCACTCGGTGACGAGGTACGCGTCTCCCTCCGCGGTGACGCCGGCTTCGACGACCACGGGCAGATGCGCGTTCGCGAAGCGGGTGAGGAGCGCGGCTTCTTCGCGAATCGATGCACCCGCGCCAGGGCGCGCGACCTTGACGGCGACGCGTCCGCGGTCGAAGTGCTCGGCCGCGAAGACCGCGCTCTGACCGCTCTCCACGACGAGCCGCGCCTCGCGCACCGTCGGAACCCCGGCCGGCAGATCACGAGCCCTCGGCTCCGACGCCACGGAGCGACGCGCGACGGCGGTCACCGCGGCCCGTAAGCCGGGAACGGCAGGTGTACGAGCGCGCTCCCGCGAACGAGGAACACCACGATCGCGGCCAGCGACTTCTCGTCCCACTCGGGGAAGCGCGCCACGAGGTCCGCGAACGAGAACGCCGCGCGACCGTCACGCATCCATTCGACGACCGCCCGCGCTTCGTTCGGCAGCCGTTTGGCGAGCCGCTCCGCCGCGCGCGCCCCGACGACCGTCTCGACGACGATCCGCTCCGACTCTTGCCCGGTCACCGTGAGGCCCACGTTGATGTCGCGTTGGAAGCGCGACTCTGGGTACACGTCACTCACCTCGAGCGGCCCCGCGTTCGCGGCGGCCAGGAGCTCGCTCGCGCGGAGCCGAGCCACCTGCTCCGCAGCCTCGTCGATGAGTCGTTCGAGCCGCACACGCGCGCTCTCTCTCGCGACCGGGTCCGCCCCATACGCTCCGTAGAGTGGCGTCCGCATCGACTCGGCTTGCAACAGAAACGAAGTCAGATTGCGCGTGAGGAGCGTCGCCGCGCAGGGCGTTCGGGCCACCAGCGTGACCGACACCGAGACGTCGTCCTCCGCCGTCGTCTGGTGATAGAGCCCGCGCGGCATGAAGAGCACCGAGCCCGAGCGGAGCCTGATCTCCTCGCTCGCGTCCGACGGCAGCTCGGCGTGCGCGGGAAGGCCGCCGCTCGCCGACTGCCCAATCCACTCGGGCGGCACGGGCCGTCCTCCCGAGTGCATCATGTGCGCGAAGCGCACCGTCGGGTGCGGCATCACGCGGAAGACCTTGGTCCCGCGAATGTGAACGAGGAAACCCTCGTGGTGATCGCAGTGCGGAACGAGGCCGCTCCCACGAGCGTTGACGAACGCGCCCATCAGGATCGCACCGCGCGGCAGCCCGAGCGCCGCTTCGAGATCGCGAAGGAGCTCCGGCGCGCCGGGAAGGTAACGCTCCATGTGCTCGAAGCGGACGCTGACGCCCAGATCTTCGAAGTACGCGCGCGCGTCACCGCTCGTGACCCCGTGCTGGCCCGTGCTCCCCTTGTGGGTGACGAAGAACTCTCCGCGGTACGCCTTCGCGAGCTCCACCGGATCGAGGAGGAGAGGCGATTGAAACGCTTCGGGCAAACGGTCGAGCGAGCCGTGGAACACGGCGTGACGCTCCGGCCAGTGCTCGCGCATGAAGCGTTCGCTGTTTCCGAACATCGACTCGATCGGATTCGTCATCACATCACCCCGGTTTGACTGCCATTCGACCCGACGCGCCGATTCGCTGAAGGAGCGGGCGGCGCGCCAACGACGCGAAGTATTCGTCGACGGCAGCTTTCGCGCCGTGCTCGGACGGATAGTCGTCGACGAGGAGGACGCCGCCCGGCGCGAGGCGCGGGTAGAGGTGCTCGAGCTCGTGACGCGTCGACCGATAGAAGTCGGTATCGAGGCGGAGCAGCGCGATGCGCTCCGGCGCGACGCCGGGGATCGTGTCTTCGACGTAGCCCGGCACGAGCGTCACGCGCGCCTCGGGATAGCCGGTCGCGAGCACCTCGCGCCGCACCGCCTCCACCCCGAGCCCGACGCGATGAGGGAGCGCGCTCGCATCCGCGCGGGCCGCTTCGGCGCGCGACGCCTTGGCGATCGTCGCCTTGTCCTCCGCGGTGAGCCCGTCGACGCTTCCGTCGACCGGATCGGGATCGGGCCACGACGCGTCGAACGCGTCATACAGGTAGAGGGGACGCTCGGTCTCACCCGCGGCGAGGAGCGTCCGCGCCGCGAGCACGGCGCTGCCACCTCGAAAGACGCCGCATTCGACGACGGCGCCGGGGATGCGCTGGTCGACGACGTGGCGCACCGCGCTGTAGAGCGCGTAGCACTTGGCGACGTTGTGGCTCATCAAGAGCGATTGGGCCGCGCGAAAGATCGGCACGAACTCGGGGGAGTTTTGCGCGATATCGGGCGGAACGTCGCGACGTTCTCTGGACGACTGCGGGTCCACCAGGAGACCAGCGTTCGCGAGGCGTCGAGCGACCATGCGCAGCGCACCGCGCCCCTCGTCGTCGTAGTCGGATTCGACCTCGTCCAGAGACGCGCCACGAGCAAGCCGAACGAGCACTTCGATGAGCGCGCCGTTGCGCGTCGAGAAGAGTGACGGCAAGCGCGGCTCGGTAACGCCGCGATGAACCGTGAGCTCTCCCTCTCGAAACGAGAAGAGAGCCTCGGGATGAAGAAGGATCGGCCGCTCGTTCGACGCAGACATCGTTGGGACACCAAGCAATCGGCATTCCGCGGTCCCTCTCGGCGCGCGCGATCTCCGTGCGTCCGAAATAGGTCGGATTGCCGCGCGGCGATCGGGAGTCGAAAGAGACCAATCAACTCGCGCCGCGAATACAGGCACGCAGAGTGCACGAGGAGGTGCGGCGCCGACGATGGCGTCAGAAAAGGAAACTTACCGTGAACGACAACAACAAGAAGAACGCGACGACGACCGAGATCGAGGCCCCCAAGAAGAAGCTCGTCCTCACGAGCGAGGACATGGAGAGCCTCGAAGAAGGCGACCTCAACGAGGTCACCGGCGGCTCGGCTTGGCCCGGCACCAGCGGCAAGAAGGCCTACTGATCGCGAGGGGGGGAGCGCCCGATGCGGCGCTCCCCGTCTTCCTCGTCGTGTTTGGCGACGTGCGCTGAGTGAGGATTTGAAGATGGCGATCTCGTTCTTCGACGACCTGGGGCGACGCATCGAGCGGTCGTGGCGCGCGCGCGACTACGACGAGGCGGCGTTCCCCGATCTCGCCGCCGAGGCGCTGGCCGCAACGCCACCGTCGAGCGCGGTCGCACCAGAGGACATCGTTCGCCACGTGCTCTCCGCACCGGCGCTGGAGGCGCCGTTCGGCTCCACGGCCGGTGAGCCGTCGGTGACGCTCTTTCGCGCGGGCCGCTTCTATCTCCACGCGCTCTTCTGGATGTCGTCGACGACGGCCATCCACGACCACGCCTTCTCCGGCGCCTTCTCGGTGCTCGGCGGCTCGAGCCTGCACACGACCTACGACTGGACGACGACGCGCAAGGTGAACGATCACTTCCTCCTCGGGAAGATGACGCGTCGCTCGGTCGAGCTCCTCTCCGCTGGAGCCACGCGACGCATCGACGACGGCGACGCGCTGGTCCACGCGCTCTTTCACCTGGAGCATCCGTCGGTCACCATCGTGGCGCGGACGTTCTCGCATCGCATGCGGCAGTACGTCTATCACCCGCCGGGTGTGGCCGAAGACACGCGACGGCCGGAGGACCTGCGCAGTGTGCAGCTCGCCACGCTGCGTGTGCTCTGGGATTCGCAGCACCCGGACGCGCAGGCCGCCACCTCGACGCTCCTCGACGACGCAGACCTCGAGACCGTGTTCCACGTCCTTCGTGCGGTGCGCCGCTCACGACTGTCGGTCGATCTGAAGGCCGCGCTCTTCGGGCACGCGGCGCACCGTTTCCCCGCCGAGGTGGAGCTCTTTCGCCAAACCCTCAGCGAGATGGCGCGCCGCGAGAACCTCGTCCGACGTCGCGATGCGGTCCGACGTCCAGAGCACCGCTTCCTCCTCGCGATGCTCATGAACCTCGACGCCCGCGCCGACGTGGACGCGCTCGTCGCCGCGCGCTACGGCGGGGACCCGAGCGATCACCTCACGCGCTGGGTGCGCGAGCTCTCGGATCAACCCGTCGACGGAGCGCTCGGCCCCACAGCGCTCGGTCTGCGGATGACCGACGACGAGCGCAACATCCTCGAGGCGATGCTCCGCGGCGCGAGCGAGGAGCGCATCCTCGACGACCTCGCCGCGCGCTTCGACGACGTGGCCTCGCAGCGCCCACAGCTCGAACGATTGACGCGCAAGCTGAAGAGCCACCCTGCGCTCGCTCCCCTTTTCGCCTGACGCCTGACGCCTGACGCCCACGAGAGGAAACACCATGAGCCAGACCATCGAGTTCAACGCGCCGAGCCGTGACCAAGCGAGCAGCCGTCCGATCGGTGTCGGGAGCATCGTCTCGGTTCGCTATCGCCTCGTCGATGCGGACACGGGCGAGGTCCTCGAAGAGCGCGGCCCGGACGCGGAGCCATACACGTATCAGCAGGGCTCGGAGGGCGTGATCCGTGGGCTCCAAATGCTCCTCGAGGGGCGGCGCGCGGGCGAGCGGCTGACCGCGACGATTCCCCCTGAGCACGCGTTCGGGACCCACAAGCGCACGTTCCGAGTCCCGCGTCGCTTGGCCGATCGGCTCGGCGTGGTTCGCAACGGCGATCTCGTCGAGCTCACGCTCCCCGACGGGACGTTCGAGGCGGAGGTGCGCGCCATCCACGACACCGTCGTCGTCTTCCGAACCACCGGCCGCGGACACCCGCTCGAGAAGGTCACCCTCAAGTACGACCCCCTCGAGATCGTCGCCGTGGAGGACGCGCGTCCCGAAGAGCTGGAGCGCGAGGGCCTCGTCTTCCCGTTCGATCTGTTCGCGATACCGACCCTGCCGGGCGACGTCGGCCAAGCGCTCGCCGCTGTCTCTCACCTCTGCTTGTTCCCGCCCTATCCGTGGGGACAGTGGCTCTACGCGAGACTCTTCGAGCGCTTCGCGGCGACGCTCCCTGGCGACGTGGTCGAGATGGGCGTGGCGCGCGGAGGTATGTCGCTCTTCTTGGGCGCGCTCGCGAAGGCGAAGGGGAAGCGCGTCTTTTCGTTCGACAGCTTCATCGGCCTGCCGCCGCCCAACGCGGCCAAGGACAACCCGTACTACCGCGAGGGCGACTACGCGCCGCGCCACGGAGATCTCCTCGAGCGTTTCCGCGCCGACGTGCACAAGCACGACCTCGACGAGACCGTCGTCCCGGTGAAGGGATTCTTCGCCGACACGGTGCCCGCCCACGCCGACAACCGCTACTCGTTCGTCCACCTGGACTCGGATCTCTACGAGTCGATGATGACCTCACTCCGCCACGCCTGGCCACGCACCAGCGACGGCGGCGTGGTGGTCATCGACGACTTCTTCCACCCGGCGATGGGCCCGCGGCGCGCGGCCGCCGACTTCTTCAAGGAGATCGGCGAGGAGGTCGTCTACCACGTGTCGTTCCCGTACACGGCGTTCGTCATCAAGGGCGAACGCCCCGGGGCGCGACGTGCGAGCGTCGACGGGCTCGTGTACTCGCTCGAGTGGCTCCGCTCCGACACGGCCTTCCTCGAAGCCGTGAAGGAGAGCGTTCGTCGCATGCGCGGCGTCGGCGGCCGCGAGGCGACCAACGCGCGCGACTTCCTCGAGCTCCTTCAGGACAAGGTCCATCGGAGCTCCGACATCTTCGCCTACTTCCGGGTCATGGAGACCTTCTGGGACTCGATGATCGCGGACGCGTCGTGGAGCGCGAACAAGGCGCTGACGCGCGTCTGACCGAACCCGCCCGGCGTCCCCTCACCCGCGGGGAACGAGCGGCGCCAGACGTCGCTCGATCTCGGCGAGGGTCGTTGGAGCGAGCTCGATCCGACCCGCGCGCGCGTTGTCCGCCGCGTGGCGTTCCGAGCTCGTGCCGACGATCGCGCTCGTGACGCCGGGCTGCGCCACCGCCCACGCGATGGCGAGCTCGGCCACGGAGATCCCCAGCTCGGCGGCCACGGGCGCGATCGCCCGCGCGACGGCCAGGTGCTGGGCGCGCGCGGTCGGCGCGAAGGTGATGTCGTAGAGAAGACGGAGCGGCCCCGCGCACGCCCCGCTTCGCCAATCGTCGCTCGCGAACGACGTCGCTTCGTCCATGCGCAACGTGAGAAGTCCGTACGCGAGCGTCCCGTACGTGACGACGCCGATGCCGCGCTCGTGACAGAACGCGATCTCCGCGTGCGCGCTGCGGTGTGACACCGAGTGCTGAAGCTGCGCGAGATCGACGTGGCGAATCCGCTCACACAGCTCGAGGCGCGGTCGATCGAAGTTCGAGACGCCGATCCAGCGAACGAGGCCGTCGTCGACGAGTCGGCCCATCTCTTCCCACGTCTCCTCGAGGTTTAGCGTCGGAAAGTGGAGCTGATAGATGTCGATGGCTTCACGACCGAGCCGCGCCAAGCTCGCCTCACACGAACGGCGCAGATCGCGTCGATCGACGCGTCGCGCCGGCGCGAACTTGGTGGCCACGAGCACGTCGGGACGTCCCGCGACGACGCGACCGATGATCTCCTCGGAGCGGCCGTCGCCGTAGGCTTCGGCGGTGTCGACCCAATTGACCCCCTCCGCAAACGCCGCGTGCATGGCGCGGACGGTCTCGTCGGGGCGTGACACGCTGGCCCAGTCGCCGCCCGCATCGGCGCCGCCGAGCCCCACGCGTGAGAGCTCGGGACCGCCGCTTCCAAGACGGCGACGAGCGCTGGTGGTCATCATGGTCGGCGCAGTCTAGTCGACCGCGCCCACATCGCCCATTCGTGCGCCCGCGCGGCCCGAAGCGCGGTGGTAGCCTCGGCGGAATGCGGGGTCCGCGCGCTCTCCGAGCTCTCGGTTTCGAGAGAATCTCGCTCGTGTCGAGCCGCGCAGCGAGAACGTCATCACTGGTGCTCCTCTCCCTCCTCGCGGGTGCGTGTCGCGCGCGCGAGCGAGGGACCGACGAGGTGGACGCCTCGCCCCTCGCGCCTGCGCCTCTCGTGACGTCGGCGAGCGCCGCACCTCCATCGAGCTCGGCGCCGGATGCAGCCTTGGACGCGCCCGACGCGCGAGCGCGCGCCCCGTTCGCCGCGCCAGCCGCACCCGACGTCCGCGTGGAAATTCCGGCGGCGACGAAGAGCGGCGCAACGTTGAAGGCTGACGTCGCGGTCGGCCAGACCTTCGGAGTGCTCCTGCCCACCCCCGCGCCCGACGATTGGATGGACAGCTGGGAGCTCGTCGGTTGCTCGTTCGACGTGCCCGCGACGAGATGCGCGCTCGGCGAGCCGATCACCATCGCTTCGCGGGAGCCCGAGGTCGGGCAGCCGCAAGCGGTTCCGCCGACGCTGCGATCCGAGACCATCTGGAGGCTAAGTCCAGCGCAGATCGGCGCCCGACGACTCGAAGCGCGATACGTCCATCGAAAGACGCGCACGGACCCAGGCACCACGACCAAGCGGATAGCGATCGAGATCGCTGTGCGACCGTGACGGGCCACCGTGAGCGAGGGACGCTCGCCGCACCGCCGTGGAGAAGACCGCTGCGGGGCGACGACCGCCGACGGCGCGCGTTCGTGACGTTGAATCGTGCGCGGTGCCGTGCGAGGTGTCGCGCGTGCGGTTTCAGCTCTCCGAGTCATTGCTTCGTGCGCTTCGCGATCGACGCGACGAGCAACGAAGAGAGCGACCGGCGCCTCGCCTCGGATTCATCCGACGGCTGCTGCGAAGATCGAGCCCGAGCCTCTTCGGGTTGCTCAACCGACTCTTCTCGGCCCCCGACACGGCCGAGGACATCGCGAAGGTGTACGTCGCGGGCATGGCGACGCTCCAGCGCGAGATCGAGGACACGCACGACGCCTTCTTGCTCGACCCCGGGATGGGGCCGATGCTCTACATCACGTCCGACGGCCGCATCCTCATCGACGGCCGCAGTTGGGACGGCGAAGCGCTGCGCGAGGCGACGGACGACGAAGCCGTCATCGCGTTGGTGGTCGGCGCGAGGAAGACGAAGATCGACGCCCTCCTCGATCTGTTCCCGCCTCCGCCCGCTGAAAGCACAGTGTGTCCGATGTGCAACGGGGCGCGCTGCGCCGAGCCCGCCCCCGGATTCGGGCAGGAGCTCCTTTGCTTCCTCTGCAAAGGCTGGGGCTGGGTAACGCCCGCCTCGCTCGCCGACGCCGCGACCCGCGGCGTGTGGCCGCGGCCCACCTGAGCGGCGACATCCGAGCCTACGCGCGGCGCCGCCAGGGCGCCGTCGTCCTATACTCACCGCACGCGGAGCGAATCGCTCGACCGCGTGCCTCCCGCGCATGTCCGCTTGCCGCCCCGTGATCGCGTCGCTGTTTGCGGGAGCCGCGCTCGCGTGCTCGCGCCCCGCGCCGCGCCCGCTCGAAACCTCCACGCCGCCGCCGCTGCCTGCTGCTCTTGCTCCAACGAGCGACCTCGACGCGGCGGTCGATGGCATCGATGCGGCGACGCAGTCATCGTCGGCGCCGCAGCTCGATCCCGACGGCAACGACGAGCTCGACGAGGCGCCATCGGGCGCGCTCGCGAGCGCGTACGAGCTCGTGCGCGTCGGGCGCGCTCCCTTGTCGCTCCGGCGCATCTGCGATCTCAGCGCGCACGAAGGCCGCCTCTATCTCGCGCACGCGAATCAGCCGCTCGGCACCGACGGCGCCACGCTCTCGTCGTTCGATCCGCGCGCGACCGAGCGCCCGTTCCGGGTCGTCTTCGATTGGAATCGGCCCGGCGAGCCCGCGCGCGGCGGCGGCGCGGGCCAAGGGTTCGTGCGTATCCGTCGCATCGAAGGGCGCCTCTTCGTGCCCGACGCCGATCCGCCGTACGACGGCTTCGGCCTCCTCGATCACGGGACCGAGGGCTACGTCTTCGTCTCCGATCCGCACGGCGCGTTCGCGCCCGCGCGCGCGCCGCACTTTCGGCCGCCCGCTGGCCCCGACGCCGCGGGCAAGGCCGGCGCCGCGGTGGTGCCGCGCGCCTATCACGAGATCGACGTCGTGAAGTTCCGTGGGCGCATCTACCTCTCCACCGGATCGGTGCCACCCGGCGAGCGCGCGTGGCGCGGTCCGGCCCCGGGCGCGCTCCACGTCGCGAGCGCGGATCGGGCGCGCTTCACGTACGAGGTCGGCTTCCCGGTGCCCTATCGCGACGGCGTGTGGCGCCTCACGTACCTCGTTCGGTTTCGCGATCGCCTCTACGCGGGCATCCAGGACTACGACGGCAAGAGCCCGTGGGACTACGTCGTGTTCGCGCCCGGCGCGGGCGCGGCGGCGATCACGCCCGCGGACGCACGCCCCGCGCGCGTCACCGACGACGGCGCCGCGAGCACGCTGCGTTGGCTGGCCGATCGCGGACGCCTCTATTGGATCGCTTGGGGCCGCGACGGCGTGCGGCTGCGCGTCACGTCCGACGGCGACACCTGGAACGCGATCGACCTCCCCGACGGCGTCGGCTCGCCGACCGACGTGCGACGCTTTCGCGACGGGATCGTCGTCCTCACCACCCGCGCGCTCGTGCGCGTCGACGGCGAAAGGCCCGTGGTGCTGGGCTCAGTCCCATCGAGCGCCGGGAAGCCGAAAGCGACGCCGTCGCCGTTCGCGCTCGATGACATCTTCTGCTCCGCGCCGCTCGGCGTCGTCGGCGGCGAGCTCTACGCCGGCGGCCAGCGCGACGGCGCGCTCTATCGATGGGACCCGAAGTGATCGCGGGCGCGCGCGAGCCGGCGACGGTCGTCGACTTGGTCGGACGCGGATCGCGATTCCTGCGAAGACCTCCGATGCGACGCACCGCCTAGCAGGCTCGCGTCAGTCCGCATTCACTTCACCGTAAAGGTGACCTTCTCGGGGCTCGACTTGTTGCCGTTTTTGTCCACGCCCCAGAACTCGACGTCGGCCTTGCCAGGCGCGGCGGCGCCGAGCTGGAGCAGGATGACGACCTTGCCGGTCTTGTCGGTCGTGGTCACCGACGTCTTGGGAATGCCCGTGGTCTGACTCTGGCCGTTGTTCGTGGTGAGCACGGCCTGGCCCTCGACGCCGTCGAAGTCCCCATCGGGGTCGCTGAAGTCGACGCTGCCCTTCAGCGTCTCGACCTTGCCGACCGCGAGCTCGGTCTTCTCGAACGACAAGCTCGAGATCGAGGGCGCGTTGCCCTTGGCGGCAGGCGCGCTACTCCCCGAGTCGGACGAACAAGCCGTGAGCGAAGCGACCAGCGTGAAGCCGAGAGCGAGAGCGAGCGCGCGCATGATGATCCGTCCTTTGAAAGAGTGCCCGCGCTTTAGCAATCGTGGTGCCGCACACAAGTACGCGGGCGCAGAGGCGCGCCACGATTCATCGTCAGTCTTCGTTCACGTGCGCCCACCGCACACTTGACTGGGCGAGGAGAGCAGCGCGCGACGGTGGTGCTAGGCTCGCCCCCTCATGTCTCTCGCGAGCATTTCCGTTGGAGTCGCCGACCTCTCGCCATTCTCGAACGCACATCCGGTTGCCCATGGCGCCCGAGATGGCGCGTTGGGCATCACGGACTCGAGTGGGGAGACGGTCTGGCATTCGGTGGCGGACGGGCGTCGCCTCGATCCGCCGCGCGGCCCCGTGCCGATCGCGACCGCGTGGACCGAGGGCCTCATGGGTCATGACTGTCCTCCGTCGGCCGACGTCGCGCGGTGGACGGACCGGCTGGACCCGTTCCTCCTGCGCGCACAAGCGGTCGGCGACGTCGTCCTCCTTGACCAAGCGCGAGGCAAGGGCGAGGTGCGCTCGCTCTCGTGGGGCGTGGGAGAGGAGCTTCGACGATTCCGAGACGACGTGCACTCGTCTATCCGAGTAGAGACGATGGGCGAGCACGCGCTCCTCCTCGATCCGACACGGCAGCGGCTGGAGATCTTGAGCCCCGACCGCGAGGACGCCGTCGCGATCGACCTCCCTCCGCCGATGGCCGAGGCGGTCGCGCTCTGCACGGAGACGCCGATCTATCGGCATCTGTATGTCTTGCCCGAGCTCGATCGGGTCGTGCTCGCGATGCTCGGGAGTCGCGTCTTCTGGTGGTCACTCGATGCGATGCGCACGCTCGCGGCGGCCGAGGCGCCGTCGTCCGTCCGGTGGACCTTCGCCCCGTTCTGGTCGCGCGGTGACGCCGACGCTCGCGTCGTGGGTACGGTCACGGTCGTCGCCGCCAATCGCACGTTCGTGAAGGCCGGCGACAAGACCATCACCCTTCACCTGACCGGCCCCAGCAAAGGCGACCGCGTAGTCCTCCTTGGTCGTCTCTGGGACGCAAGCGGCGTCATCCAGTACGAGCGCATCGAGCTCCCAGATGGTCGCGTCATCCCCCTCCCCGGCACACCAGCGCTCCCCACCGAGTCGACCACGCAGACGTCGATCGTACGGGCGACGCCGCGAGACACGACCCGAACCGTCAAGGCGCTCGCGAAGAAGCTCCGCGAAGCGCAGGCGGAAGGGATCCTCCGCGGCGTGACGCCCGAGGTGCTCGGTGAGCTCGTCGACGGGGGAGTCAAGTCGATGCGCGACCTCCTCGACGCCTACTACGCGGACGACGAGTCGCGGATGGTCGAGGACGGCTTCTTGACTCACGATTGGCGATTCGGGCAGGAGACCGACGACGTGATCGCCGAGATCTCTGCCCGCATCGGCGGGCCGCCCATGTTCGAGCAGACGGCGAAGCGCGACGGCGTCATCGAGGTGCGCGACCGCGCGGGCGCTCACCACCGGATCGAGGTCACGTCGCTCGCTGACGTCATCGACTTCTTCAACGTCGCGCTCTCCCGCGAGAACGATGAGCGGCGACTCGTGGCCTTCGACGACGAGGACGGCGATCAGCTCAGCTACCTCCTCACCACGCCGGAGGCGGCGAAGCGGCTGCGACGCTTGGGTATCCCGCTGCGCGCGTGAGGCTCCGCCTCGTCGCGTGCCCCCCGCACCAGGAAGCCTCCGTCGCGAGTCACTCGGCGGCGACGCGAGCGCGCCGCCGCGCGCGCGCTCACTTCACGACGGGCGCGCTGCACGCCGGCGAGAAGTTGTCGAACGCCAAGCCGACGGCGCCGCTCGCGCCCGTGTAGCGAATGCGCAGCGAGCGAATGTCGGCGGTGGTGTGTTTGAACGAGAACGGCGTCGCGATCGCGTCGCCGGTGCCGGGCTTGCCGGCCGTCAGCACGACCGACTCGAGGATCACGTCCTTCGCGTCGCGCGCGTCGATGGTCCACTCCTCCGCGCCATCGATGTCGAGGATCTCGCCGTAGGCGCCGCTCACCGCTTGCTCGTAGGTGATGACGAGCGGTGACGGCGGATCGCCGACCACCCCGTCGTCGGTGAGAAAGAACATTCCGTTCTTCTGGCCCGGCGCGGGCGTGTCACCCACGCCCGGCTCGTCGTTGTTGAAGGCGGTCGCCGGGTTCCCGACCTT
>JBGAJR010000026.1:0-109638 GCA_044224815.1 Polyangiaceae bacterium | reverse complement strand
CCATGTCGAACGCGAACATGCGCGGCACCATCGCGCGCGCTACGCCGCCAACGCGCCGCCCTCACCCATTCCGAGCCTCAAGCCGCCGCTCCGCCGCGTGAAATGAGGGCGAATCGTGCGTTCCATGGGAGCCGCACCCATCAGAGTTTCAACATGGGGCCGTAGGTCAAAAGGAGATCATCCGCCTTGCAAGCGGAGGATGCGGGTGCGAGTCCCGCCGGCTCGAACATGTGGAACCCCTGCGGGGTTCCCTCACCGCGTTGACACGCGGTGAGGCTCCCTCCGGCTCTCAGGTGCGGGGGCACCTTCGCTCGCTCGCGCCCGCGGGGGGCGCGAGCGATGGCGCGCTTGGGATCAGATTTTCAACATGGGGCCGTAGGTCAAAAGGAGATCATCCGCCTTGCAAGCGGAGGATGCGGGTGCGAGTCCCGCCGGCTCCACCATGTCGAACGTGCGGGGGGCCCGCGCGTTGCGGCGTTTCTTCGTGACTCGTGATTCGAGCAACTAGACCCGTATGGATCGGGGGGTGGTTGTAACCCACTCGCTTCTAGCCGACTCGGTTCGATTCCGAGGTTGCTCACTATGGTGTTCGTGGCGGGCCACTCGATGACGGGAGGTGCGACGCGGCTCCGATGACGAATGGCTCATGATGCGACTGGCGTCGCAGCCCCACTGTCTATGGGGTGAGAGGGGTTCGATTCCCCTATGAGCCGCTACGCCTCAGCACAGGCTGCAGAGTCATGGCGACCAACGGGCTTCCAACCCCCGGAGAGAAGGTTCGATTCCTTCGCAGCCTGCCTGGTGGAACCTTGCAGGTTCCCTCGCCGCGTTGACACTCTGGCTTGTGGAACCGTGCCGGTTCCCTCGCCGCGTTGACACGCGGCGAGCCGCCCTCCGGCTCTCAGGTGCGGGAGCACCTTCGCTCGCTCGCGCCCGCAGGGGGCGCGAGCGAAGGCTCGCTTGTACGGAGTGGCTGCTGAGGCTTGCTGGCCGCGGCGGCGAGCTCCGATTGGTTTTGCGAACATCGTTCAACGGTAGGACGGCAGTCTTCCAAACTGCATGTGCGGGTTCGATTCCCGCTGTTCGCTCCGACGGCAGATGCCGTGAGGACTACACCCGTGTTTCGTAAACGCGTGTGCCTTCGGGCACGCATCGTCCTCACATCCCTTGCTGCCGCTGATCTTTGCTCGCGTAGGCGAATGGCATAGCCGCTCGGCTCAGACCCGAGATTCTGCAGGTTCGAGTCCTGCCGCGAGCACCGTCGTGACGCGTCACGCGTCACGCGCATGAGCCGAATCTCTGGCGAGGGACGTCGTCTGCAACACGACGGAGGAGGGTCCGATTCCCTCTCGGCTCTCCACGCCTCGCGCTCGATGGATCGAGAGGCCGTCTTCTAAACGGCACGACCAGGTTCGAATCCTGGGCGGGGCACCGCTCGTCACACCGCTTCATCACCCATGTCCGTGTCATCTAGCTGGCCAAGGATGGCGGCCCCTCAAGTCGCCCACGCGGGTTCGAATCCCGCCACGGACGCCTGCACGCAACGTCACGACACGCCTGTAACCAAACACTCAATCAAGAGACCCGAACCATGAACGCCACGACGATCCTCTTTCGACCCGTCGGGCCGCGAGAGCTGTCGCTCGTCGCGGAGTCCGGCTACCGCCGCTTCCCCCCTCGGCTTCCCGAGCAGCCGATCTTCTATCCGGTTTGCAATGAGCGGTACGCGACCGAGATCGCCCGCTACTGGAACGCGAAGCTCGACGGCGGCGGGTTCGTGACCCGGTTCGCCGTGGAGACCGAGTTCCTCTCGAGCTACCGGCGTCACGTCGTGGGCTCGAGCCACCACGAGGAGTACTGGATCCCGTCCGACGAGCTCGCGGCCTTCAACGAGGCCATCGTGGGCACGATCGACGTCATCGCGGTGCTCCCTCCGAGCGCGTGATCGCGAGGTCGGCCAGCCCGCCGGCCTCGCGGCCACACCTCTCCGTCTGACGGACGCAGCGCGCGCTCTCCGAAGGCGCGCGTCGAGGTTCGACTCCTCGCGGAGAGACTTCGCCCCCATCCGCGCGGCCCCGGTCGCGCACCCCTCCTTGTCCTGGCGGATTCCAGGCATCGGTCTACGAAGCCGGTTGTCGAGGTTCGACTCCTCGCAGGGAGACTGACGACGACCCTCGCGCTCGCGCGAGGGAGAGCGCGCTCGAGCGGAGCGCGCGTCGCCGTCGACTCACCCACGGACGCACGAGAACGCCGCTCGGAAAGGAGAACGATCATGTTGAAGAGACTCTTCGGGTTCGCTGGCAAGGCGGCTCCCGCAAACACCACGAACGAAGCCGGCGGCAAGGCCTACGCGTTCTCCCCCGAGCATGCGCTCGCCCAATACGCGGTTACGGGAACGCTCCACAACACGTTCTACGCGTCCGCCGAGGATCAGCTCACCAAGCTCCTCGAGCTCGCAGGAGCGTGTTCCCCGGAGTGGGTCGCCAAGACGGCGGTCTACTGCCGCGAGCGCGGCTTCATGAAGGACGCACCCACGGTGCTCCTCGCGACGCTCGCCGTTCGCGACGTCGCGGTGATGAAGCGTGTTTTCGCGCGCATCGTCGACAGCGGCAAGATGCTCCGCTCCTTCGTCCAAGTGATCCGATCCGGTCAGGTCGGCCGCAAGTCCCTCGGCTCCGCGCCCAAGCGCGCGGCGCAGGCGTGGTTTGCGGCGCGCTCGCCGGAGATGATCTTTCGCCAATCGCTCGGCAATCAGCCGTCGATGGCGGACGTGATCAAGCTCACGCGCCCGTCCCCCAAGCTTCCGAACGGCGAGACCGACAAGACCCGTGAGGCCCTCTATGGCTACCTCATCGGCAAGGTGGTCGACCGCGCGGCGCTACCGCCCATCGTGCAGGCCTTCGAGGCCTTCAAGAAGGGCGAGGGACCCATGCCGGACGTTCCGTTCGAGCTCCTCACGGCGCTCGAGCTCGACACGTCTCACTGGACGGCGATCGCGCGGGCGATGACGTGGACGCAGACGCGCATGAACCTGAACACGCTCCTCCGCAAGGGCGTGCTCGCCGACGCGGCGATGGTCGACCTCGTGGCCGCCCGTCTCCGTGACCCGGACGCAGTTCGTCGCGCGCGCGCGTTCCCGTACCAGCTCCTCGCGGCGTTCCGCGCCGCGGCGAGCGGGATGCCGCTCCCGATCGCGAACGCGCTCCAAGACGCGCTCGAGATCGCGACCGAGAACGTTCCGGCGCTCGCCGGCCGCGTCGTGATCTGTCCCGACGTGTCCGGCTCCATGCACTCGCCCATCACTGGTCATCGCGGCTCCGCGACGACGGCGGTGCGGTGCCTGGACGTGGCGGGCCTCTTCGCCGCCGCGATCCTGCGCAAGAACCCGGACGCGCTCGTGCTCCCGTTCAGCGACGACGTCGTCACGATGCCGCGCCCGCTCAACCCGCGGGACTCCATCATGACGAACGCCGACGCGCTGGCGGCGCTCCCGAGCGGCGGCACGGCCTGCAGCGCGCCGCTTCGCCGACTGAACGCGCTCGGCGCACCGGTCGACGTCGTGATCGTCGTGTCCGACAACCAATCTTGGGCGGACTTCGCGCTTCGTCCCACGGGCCGTACGACCCGCGGGACCGCGATGGCCGAGGAGTGGGAACGTCTCCGGGTGAAGAACCCGAAGGCGCGCCTCGTCCTCGTCGACCTCCAGCCCAATCAGACCACGCAAGTGGTCGATCGCCAGGACGTGCTCAACGTCGGCGGCTTCTCCGACGCGGTGTTCGAGCTCTGCTCGACCTTCGCGAAGGGCGAGCTCGAGGGAGAGCACTTCGTATCCACCATTCAGCGCGTCGAGCGAGCCCACCTGCACGCTCGCTCGGCGCCGCACCTGCCGCTGCCTTTGGAAGGAGCGCCCTCCCGTAAAGGGCGCGTGCCGGGTTCGACTCCCGGAAGCGGCTCCGTGCGTTGCGCGACCGCGCCACGCACTGCGTCACGAATGTCGGCGAATGAAGTCCGGGACTCCATGGGGTCGCGAGTTCGAGGCTCGCCGGTTCCACTCACACGGGACCGTAGCTCAGAGGGCAGAGCACATGTCTCTGACGTCACCTTGTCGCCGCGCCGTGCGCGCTCACGTGCTTCGGGTCATGACGGGCTGGTCGCCCTGGGCTCTCTGATAAGGAGCCCGCGCTCGCGTTCGATTCGCAGATGACCCACTCCGCGCGCAGGTCGCGCGGGACTGCTTCCAATGCCGTCCAGGCCCAGTCGAGCGGGGCGCCTCCTTGGTAAGGAGGAGATGGAGAGTGCAATTCTCTCGGGCGGCTCTGATTCATCCGTAGGCCGACTCGGCCTCTTTGCGGTGGTGGCTCAATAGTAGAGCGCGGGCGTGCCAAGTCCCGAGGTCCGAGTGCAATTCTCGGTCACCGCTCCGATGGCGCTCATCCGAGCGTCATCTCGCGACGCGGAGTAGAGCAAGAGAGTGCTCGCCGGTCTCATACGCCGGAGATTGCAGGTGCGAGTCCTGCCTCCGCAACCGTCGTCCGGGCAGCGAATGATCGTGAGGACTACACCTGGCTATCCACCAGTGCTCGCAAGAGCACCGTGTCTTCGCACCGCTTGTCGCTGCCTCGTTCGACCCGCGCGCCATCTGCATCGAGCGCTGCGTTGCCGGGCACGAGAGGTTTCATACGCCTTCCTCGCGGCGGTTCGACTCCGTCCGCAGCGACTTCGCTCCTTCATCGTTCATCACGCGGGGCTCGCTCTCTGGAGAGAGCAGCTGTCTTACAAACAGCCCTAGGAGAGTTCGATCCTCTCGCCCCGTACCATCTCTGGGCGTAGCTCAGTCAGGCAAGAGTCCTCGGTTCGGATCCGAGTGGTCGCAGGTTCGAGTCCTGCCGCCCAGACCAATTCCTCCGCATGCTTCGTCACGTGCCCCCGTGGGCCACGATGCGAAGCACCCGCTCGCGCGTTCGCGCATCGGCGGCGAACGCCTCCGGCGCCCAGCCGGCGAGGAAGCGCGCGAAGTCCGCGATCGCGATCGGGTAGAGGCGCCGCCACTCCCGCTCCACGTCGTCGGTCGTCGCCACGTCTACGCCTCGTGCCCGTAGCCGCTCGCGGAGCCGCACGAAGTACCGGTCGACGAGCGCGCGCTCCGTCGACTCGTCGAACGCGCCGTAGAGCAGATAGGCCACGTCGACGACGCCCGGCCCGGCGCCCGCGTATTGGAAGTCCACCGCGGCGACGCGCGCTCCGTCGGGGGAGAAGCAATAGTTCGCGAGCTTCGCGTCGCCATGCAAGAGCGTCCGATGGCGCGCGTCGCCGAGCGCGCGATCGAGATCCTCGGCGGCCGCACGAAGCGCGTCGTCCCCGACGTGCGCGAGCTCGTCGCGGCGCGTCTCGAGGTGCCAGTAGCTCCCCACCGGCCAGAGACCGTCCAGCGCTGCGCCGAAGAACCGCGCATGAAACGCCGCGAGCCAATCGAGGCATGGCGCGAGGCTCCAACGGTCTTCGCGCGAAGAGCGGCGTGGAAAGCCCGCGCCGTCCAAGTCTTCGAGTACGAGGATGCGGCCGTCGTCACCCTCACGCGCTGCGTAGAGCCGTGGCACGCGGCAGTCATCGTCGCAACGCGGCGCAAACGCGCGATAGAACGTCGTCTCGACCTCGTACGAGCGACGCTTCCGCTCACGCGACGCTTCACCGTCCCGCCCGCGCGGAATGCGGACGTGCTTGACGACCGCCGCCGGCGCCGTTGCGCCGTCACCCAACACGCGGACACGCAAGATCTCGCCGTAGCCCGCCCAGAGCGCTTGAAGCCTCGCCACTGGCTCGACGTCCGCGGCGCCGAGCGCTCTGACGATCCATCGAAGGTCTCGCGCTTCCACTCCCCGAGCTTACGCGACCCTCTTTTGCGCGGCGCGCCGAACGCGCCGTGCCGACCCGAACCGATTTCTCTCGGAGGCCATCATGCAAAACACAAGACGAAGATGAGGTAAGTCATGCGCACGCTGCTTTTGAATCCCTGGATGGCGCCCCACAAGATCATCTCTTGGGAGCGCGCCGTCGTCCTCGCCGTCCTCGGCAAGGTCGACGTGCTCGAGGAGTACGAGGACGAGATCCGCTCCGTGTCGATCTCGCTCAAGACTCCGTCCGTCGTTCGCCTCAAGAAGGGCGGCGTGGCGAGCAAGCAAGCGGTGCGCTTCTCCCGCATCAACGTCTACACGCGCGACGGCTTTCGCTGTCAGTACTGCGGCGATCGCAAGCAAGCGCGCGAGCTCAACTACGACCACGTCATTCCGCGCGCACGTGGCGGCCGCACGGTGTGGGAGAACATCGTGACGTCTTGCTACGTGTGCAACGATCGAAAAGGGGGCCGCACCCCGGAGGAAGCAGGCATGCGGCTTCGCAAGAAGCCGGTACGTCCCGATGTCCTCCCCGTCACGCCCGCGTTCGACGTCATGCGCACCGAGGTGCCCGAGGCCTGGCTGCCCTACTGCAGCGGCTTCGTAGCCCACGTGCGGGTGGCCTGAATGCGAAGCCTGCGCGTGTCCGGCCCTCGTCGTCCTGCCCCGAGACGCAAAACCGGGGCGCTCTACCGTCGGCTCGGCTTCGCTGAGTCGCAGCTTCGCTCGCGCCCCGGCTTCGTGGGCGCACTTGGAAGGAAATCCGGCGACCGGCGCCGGGCCTGTCTCGAAAACAGTGCGAACGCCGACGAGGTGTTTGGGGTTCGAGCCCTCTTCCTTCCGCAACGCGCGTCCATCGCAGCGTCGGCGCGCGTCGCCGTCGTCGTGATCCGCGCGCCTGGAGACTGAACCGCGCGAGGCGCGGGCCTGGCTGCTAACCAGTGCGTACCCCGCCCGGGTATGACGTGCGAGTCGTCCTGTCTCCGCTGCGTGATTTGGCGTCGAGTCGTCGAAGGTCCGCGTTCGAGCGCGCGCAGAGACGCGGGCTCAGGGCTCGCAGTAGATGAAGCAGTCGTCGCCCTTCTGCCAGGTCACGACACCCCAGTTCACCGAGCGCGCGCTCGCCGCGTCCGTCGAGGCCGCCGTGGCCGTGACGCCGAGCCCGCCGAGTCCCGTGTACTGTGCAACGAACGGCTGGAGCGTGACCGACACCGAGGCGCCGGCCGAGAGCCCGTCGAACGTCTTCAAGAGGGCGATGCCGTCCTTGGCGAAGACCGACTTGGTCTTCTTGGGGTTGAAGGAGTCCTCGTGGAGGGCGATGCGATCGAGACCGGTGGGGTTGGCGTCGCACCCTTCGAGAAAAACCACCGTGGTGACGTTCGAGGAGCCATCGATGGGCATCACGTTCGACCGCGCGAACGTGCACGTCACCGTCGTCGGTGCGATGCCGGAGAGCGCGGCCTCGTCGGTCGTGCCTTCGCCGCGCGCCTCGGCGGCGCAGCCGGCGGCGAAGACGAGCGAAGTGAGAGCGAGAGCGGCGATCGAGTGGTGCATGGCGAGGTTCCTTCCGTGCGGCGTCTTCTCCGACACGCCCGGCATCTACTCGGCCGCGACCTGTGCACCACTCAAGGGCGCCTTTCCAAATTGGAAACGCCCCGCGAGCTCATTGCGGAATCCCGCTCGCGGGACTCAATCGACGCCGAATTCCGCCTCACCGGAAGGGGCCTGATCGACGCGGGCGCCAAGTCGACGCGCCCTTCGCGCACGCCTGGTTGGCGCGGCGGGGGGAGACCTGCTCCTCGTGGATTCCGCGTCAGCCGACGTCGGAGTCGCTGGAGTCTCCTGGCGTCGTCGCATCGGCGAGCTGCGTTGGCGCGTCGCTCGGTGAGCTGAAGTCGCCGGTGTCGGCGGGCGGCTCCGCGACCGGGGCCTCATTCACCATCGGCGCGCTGTCGTTCGGGCTCGATAGCTGGGTCGGTGCCGGCGCATCGTGGCTGGGCGCAGTCGGCGTCGGCGTCGGCACGCCGGTGTAGTCGCCCATCGGGTTGTAGGCCGACGGCTCGGGCGAGCCGCTCGTCAACCAATTGTATGCATCATGCACGTGCTGGACTGTGTTGGTGAGCGTCTGCACGGTGGCCGCCGGGTTGAGCGCCGCGGCGGTACCCACGCCGACCAAAGCCACCGTGGCCGTCGGGCCGAGGTACGCGGCGCCGAGCGCGAGAAGCGGCAAGAACCCACCGTTGATCGAGTCGAGGTCGTCGATGCTGAGAGCTCGCTTGGCCATGGGCCTCCACGTCGCAAGCGTGGTGCCACTACGGCCGCGCTGCGATGTGGCCGAATTCCCGCCACCCGCGCAGCGTATCGCCGCTCGCCGCTGGATCGATGTCGCTCGGTCGCGACGAAGCGCGGTGACTCTTCCGGGCGACACGCGACCGCGGTGCGTGCGCACCGCTCGGCCTCACGGCACGAGACCGAAGAACTTCGCCGCGTAGTACGGGCCGTAGATCCCGGCGGAGTTGGTCCAATCCTGAGTGGAGCTCGAGTCGCTCTGCATCGTCTTGCTGGGCTCGGGGTCCCAGCCGCCTTGGTCAGGACCCGTGCCCGGGTCGACCGGCGTTCCGTGTCCGATGCCGTGCATCAAGACCGTCGCGAGGACGACGCTGCCGCCCTTTTGCCACTCGGTGTACTCGTGGCCCTTGAGCGTGCTCTTGGTGCCCGGGCCCACGAGGCCCAGCGCGCCGCTCCATTGCTGGACCACGTCGGCCATGTTCTCCGGCGTGACGGCGCCGTCGGCATCGCCCTGGAACACCATGAGGCGCGGCTTTCTCGCGTTGGGGTTGCCCCACACCGAGCCGTACGCTCCCGTGACGAGCGCGGCCGAATGGTTGCCGGGCCAGGTCCAGCTCTGGCCCTTCTTGCCGAGCGCGGCGCATGACGTCGAGCAGCCGTACGCGCCACCCGCGAACATGGCGCCCGCGGCGAACACGTCGGGATAGGTGGCGAGCATCACCGTCGTCATGTACGCGCCCGCCGAGAGCCCGTTCACGAACACCCGGTCCGGGTCGATGTTGTGGCGCGCTTGCATGTCCTTCACCATCGACGCGATCGCCGACGGCTCGAGATCGTTTCGCCCGATGCCCGTCGTTCCGAAGAACGCGTACCACTGGAACGCGCTCGTCCCCTTGTCGGGGTAGATCACGTAGAAGCGGTGCCGCTCGGCGAGCACGGCCCACTCGCTGGTCGGCTTGAAGCCCCACGGCGCGCCGCCCGCGTGCGCTTGCTCCACGCCTTGCGTGTAGCCGTGCATCGCCACGACGAGCCCGGCCGGCGTGCTCGTCTTTCCCTCCATCCCGCTCGGGACGCACTCGACCATCCCCAGGACGCCGAATCGCTTCGACGCCGCCGTGCACGTCGCCTCGCGCGGTGTGCCGCCGTCTTGGCTCGCGCTCCCCGTCGCGCCGACGGACGTGCCGCCGCCATTGGGATCGCTCCCGCTCGGCGTCACGCCGATCGCGGTGCCGCCGTCCGGGAGGCGCGCGGCGGTGTGGCTCGTGCTCCCGCCGTCGTCGGAGCAGCTCGCGAGGGCGAGGAGAGAGAGAGAAGCGAAGACGGCGAGCGAGCGCGGAAGGAGCATGCGCGCCGCGTCAGCAGCATCCGTGCCGTGCATCGATACGCGCAGCACGCCCGCGATCGCGCATGCCTTGCGACGCGCGCGTCGCGCTCCGCATCCCGCTCGTCCGTGACGCGCGCGTCGCAGCGCGAGCGGTCGATGGGGTCCGGTGGTGGTGGAGAGGACGTGCTCGCAGCGTAATTTGGCGACCTCCGCGCGCACAAACTTGGCCGTTCGCGAGCCACTCCGATACCCGGGCCAGAGCAGGGGAGATCAAAAGCCATGCTTCGAACGACCGCGACCATCTGCGCCTTGTCACTTGCCCTCTTCACCGCCGGCTGCGCGAAGAAGTCCGTCGTGCCCGAGTCCGAGACCGAGATCACGTCGGCCCATCTGAAGCGGCCCAACGTCCACGTCTCCGACGAGCTCAAGAAAGCGTGCGCGATCCGCTGGGACGCCGTCGAGCGCGCGCCCAAGTTCGCCTACGACGACGACGCGCTCATGCCGGAGGATCGCGCCATCCTCGCGCAGCTCGCGCGCTGCGTGACGACCGGCCCGCTCAAAGGCAAGAAGCTCGAGCTCACGGGGCGCGCCGATCCGCGCGGTGAGACCGAGTACAACATGATCCTCGGTGAGCACCGCGCGGCGAGCGTGGTCGAGTACCTGTCGCTCCTCGGCGTCGAGCCCGGCATCATGGCCAAGACCTCGCGCGGCGAGCTCGACGCCGAAGGCACCGACGAGGACGGCTGGGCGCGCGATCGCCGCGTCGACATCGCCCTCGAGGCGCCTGCCGCCGCGGCCGCGCCCCGCGCCGCGACGCCCTGAGCCCACGACACGCTATGATCGGCGGCGATGCCTCGTCGTCGCCGCCTGGTCATTTCCATGGGGGTCGCGCTCGCAGCGATCACCGCGCGCATCGTCGCACCGATCGCGATTGCCTCCGCCGCAAACCCCGAGGATGCGCCGCCGGAGTCGCGTGACCAAGTCGCCATCGCGCTGACGGCGCTCCGCGAGATGACTTCGGCCGTGCGCCGCAGCGGCGACGCCGGCGCGCCGGGCACGATCGAAGAGGCGATGGCGCGCTTCGCGCCCGGCAAGTTCCACCCCGTGGACGAAGGCCCCGTTCCGCCGCTCAAGAGGGACGCGCGGTGCCCGGCCGACATGGCCCTCGTCGCCGGAAGGGTGTGCGTCGACCGCTACGAGGCGTCGCTCACGTTGCGCACGGACGCGGGCGAGACCGCCGTTTCGCCGTATCACCCGCCCGCTCCGGGCAATGTGTATGTTGCACGTAGTCGGGCGGGGGTCGTTCCGCAGGCGTACATCAGCGGCCCGCAAGCCGCCGCGGCGTGCAAGGCGGCCGGCAAGCGCCTGTGCGCGCCCGTCGAGTGGCGCGCGGCGTGCGGCGGGCGCGAGGGGCTGGTCTTCCCGTATGGGCGGAAGCGCGAGGCCGGCAAGTGCCACGACCACGGCACGGCGCCGATGCCGGTCTTCTTCGCCGACACGATGAAGCGGGGCTGGGGCCCACTCGAGCTGAACGATCCGCGGCTCAACCAGCAGCCCGGCACGGTCGACAAGACCGGGGCGAGCCCAGCGTGCGTCAACGACTACGGCCTCTACGACATGGTCGGGAACCTCCACGAGTGGACGAGCGATCCCAACGGCACGTTCCAGGGGGGCTACTGGCTCGACACCTCCGAGCACGGGGAGGGCTGCGCCTACCGCACGATCGGGCACGGCTTCGACTACCACGACTATTCGATCGGCTTTCGCTGCTGCAAGGAGCCCGCCGGCGAGCCCTGAGCGCGCTCGAGCCCGCGGAGCGACGCGGCGCGTACCGCCCTCGGCCGGGCCGTGATACGTCGGGCCGCATGGTCGCGAACGCGGACATGCTGGCAGAGGTTCCGATCTTCGCCCTGCTCGACGAGGGCGAGCGAGCGGCGTTGGCCGAGCGGATCGAGGTGGAGAAGCACGCCAAGGGCAGCCTCGTCTTCCGCGCGGGCGACCCCGGCGATCGGCTCTACGTCGTTCGCTCCGGCACGGTGGAGCTCTTCTTCAAGAACGACACCGGCGATCGCGTAGTGCTCGAGACGGCGACGGCCGGGGACTTCTTCGGCGAGATGTCGCTCCTCGACGGCGGCCCACGCATGGCGTCCGCCGAGGTCCTCGAAGATCTCGAGGCGGTGGTCGTCGATCGCGGCGACCTCGATCACCTGTTCCGGGTTCGACCCGAAGCCGCGATGGACATGCTCACCGCGACCGGCAAACGCCTCCGTGAGACGACGCGGCTCTTGCGCCACTCGGCGTCGCGCAACGCCAACCGCGAAGAACAAGACAATCGCAGCTGGGTGATGATCGCGGCCGACTGGATCAGCGCGTTCAGCGGCAGCCTCACGTTCCTCTTCATCCACATCGTGCTCTTCACGATCTGGATCGCGCTCAACGTTCACCCACTGTCGGGCTCTTCGTTCGGTGGGTTCGATCCGTTCCCGTTCGGGCTCCTCACCATGGCGGTGTCGCTCGAGGCGATCATCCTCAGCGTGTTCGTGCTCCTCTCGCAGAACCGTCAGGCCGAGCGCGACCGCGTTCGCAACGACGTCGAGTACGAGGTCAACCTCAAGGCCGAGCTCGAGGTGGCGCACCTCCACGTGATGCTCGACGACATGAACGCGGCCCTCGCGGCGCGGCTCACCAAGATCGAGCGGAACGTCGCGGTCTTGGCCGACAAGGCGCCGTCCGCGTCCGCATCGTCGGACCGAAAAGACGGCGCGGGTGTCGCCGGCGAGTGACGCGCCGATCGGGGGCGAAGTACCACGAACCCCCTTATTTTTGTGGAGATCGTGGCTCGACCGAGCCGCAGCCGCGATCTAATTTGCGCGCCGTGATCACGCGCAACCACTCTCTCTCGATCGCGATCTTCGTCACCATCGCCGCCTGCGGCGGCGCCACCGAGAAGAAGCCGAGTGGAGGGGCGGCGACGGACGCAGTCTCCACCTCGTCGTCCGCGCTCGTGACGTTGACCGTCACCGTCGAAGGCACGGGGGGCGTGCGCTCCGAGCCCGCTGGCATCGAGTGCCCCGGTCAGTGCAGCGCCGACTTCCCGGCGGGGACGCACGTGAAGTTGGTCGCGGCGCCCGCCGAAGGCTGGAAGCTCGACGCTTGGTCCGGCGGGTGCTCGGGCGCTGCGGCGTGCGAGGTCGATCTCGGGACGGGCTTGAGCGTCGCGTCCAAGCTCGCGCTCATCGATCCGCGCTGGGACCCGTCGTTCGGCGAGGGCGACTGCCGTGACGCCTGGGGCAACGCGGGGGAGAAGCTCTCGCCGTGCGACAAGGCGCCCGACAACTACGTCGTCGTGCACAAGACGCCTCGCAACATCGCCCTCTGCAACTCGGGCAAGCTCGTAAAGAACGCGCGCATCGGCCTCGGGTTCTCGCCGGTGGGAGACAAGGCCAAGCAAGGCGACGGCCGCACGCCCGAGGGCGTGCTCTACGTGGCGGCGACCTTGCCGAACTCGGACTACCACCGCGCCTTCCTCCTCAGCTACCCGCGCAAGGAAGACGCGGCGCGCGCGTACAACGAGGGGCTCATCGACAAGCCCGCGCACGATCAGATCATCGAAGCGCAGTCGAAGTGCGAAGAGCCCCTCCAGGACACGGCGCTCGGAGGCGCCGTGGAGATCCACGGTGAGGGCTCCTCCAAGGATTGGACCGCCGGCTGCATCGGCATGGAGAACGAGGACATCGATCGGGTGTGGGACGTCCTCAAGCAGAACGACACGATCGTCGTTTTGCCCTGATTTTCTGCGCGCGGGCCGTTCGGGACGCATCGAGCGCGTCCCATGACACTTCCGTGACGAACGTGTGCGACGCTGGGCCTCGTGCGCACGGTCGGGCGAGGAGCGGTTCGCGCGTGGGGGGCGTTCCTGCTTCTCGCGGCAGTGCCGGTCGCGCTCGTCGTGTCCCTCGTCCTCCGCGCGGCATCGGCCGAGCGCGTGCGGGTCTCGGCCGAGCACGCGCGCTCGCGCGCCGAGGCGAAGTCGCGCATCGAAGCGGACGTCCAGGGAGCGTGGCGCACCGCGGCGACCGCGCTCGAACGGCTATCGCCGGCCGCCCTCGACGTCGATCTCGGCGACGGACGCGAGCTCGAGCGCCTGCGCGCCACGCTCGAGGCGCAGAAGCCCATCTTCGCCGACGTCGTCATCGTCGGACCGACTGGCGAGGTCGCGCTGCCGGCGCCGCCCGCCAAAGAGCCCGCGCCGACCGAGGCGTGCGCGGCGGCGCGCGACGCGCTGACCACGCCGGGGCGGGGCGCCGCGGTTCGGCAAATAATTGCAGAGTGCACGGACCTGCGCGGCGCGAACGGCCGCCATCTCTATCCGCTGCTGGCGCTCGAGATCGGCGGCGTGTCGATCGAGTCGTGGGTCGCGGCGCACCAAGCGTCGCTCGGCGCCGACGAGCGCGCGCTTCTCCGGCGTCGCGTGCTCGGGACCACCGGGGAGCCGATAAGCAGCGAGTCCGCACGCATCGTGTCCCGGCTCGACAGCTCGGTGAGCGATCGCCAGGCCATCGCGGCGGCGCTGACGGATCCTCCCGACGACGTGCGGCTCCCCGGCCTCAAGGCCCGCGCGGGGCGCGCACGAAGCATCCTGCGCAGCGGGCAGTCCGGCGCGAGCGCCGGATACGTCGTTCACGCCGCGTCGCTTTCGCGGCTACCGTCTCCCGACGCGGATCTCGTAGTCGCGGTCCGCGCACGCAGTGATGGCGACGACGTTCGTGTCGCTCCCGAGCTCTTCGTCGGCTTGGTCACGCGCGATCCGCTCGCGCTCGATACGCGAGCCGCGTCAGCCTCGCGGCGCGTCATGGCGTGGGGCTTCGCCGGCGCCGCGCTCGCGCTCGGCGTTCTGGTGGCGCTCTTCGTGCGCGCGCGCCGAGCCGAGCGCTTGGCCGAATTGCGCACCGACTTCGTCGCGGCGGTGTCGCACGAGCTCCGTACGCCGCTCGCGACCGTGCGGATGCTCTCCGAGCTTCTCGAGGCGGGCGCCGTGGCGACCGAGGAGCGCGTGGAGATCGATCGCACCATCGCCGCCGAGTCACGACGCCTCGCGGACACACTCGAGCGAATGCTTCGCTTCGGCGCGCTCTCGCGTGGTCGCCTCACCGTCACGCGTTCGCGTGCCGAGGTGGCCCCCGTGATCGACGAAGCTCTCGCGCGCTTTCGGGCCGCGCACCCCGGCCGAGAGGCGATCGCCGAGCTCGACGCAGGGGCGAGCTTCGACGCCGACGTCGGCCTCGTCGGCCTCGTGCTCGACAACCTCCTCGCCAACGCCGCCAAGTACGCGCCCGAGGGCGGACCGTACCGCGTCTCCGGTCGGCGCGAGGGGCGCGCGTTCGTGCTGCGCGTTTCGGATCGAGGGCCGGGACTCGACGCTTCGGCCCGCGCGCGCGTCTTCTTGCCGTTCGAGCGCGCCGACGATCGCCTCTCGCGCGCCACCGAAGGGACCGGCGTCGGCCTCGCGCTCGTGCGCGGAATCGCGCGCGCGCACGGCGGTGACGCCACGGTGGAGAGCGCGCCCGGAAGGGGCGCGACGTTCGTCGTACGATTCCCCGACGCGAAGGAGGAAGGCTGACCGATGGAAAAGGTGCTCATCGTCGAGGACGACGCCGGGCTCCGCCTGGCCATGACCAAGGCGCTCCGCCTCGCCGGCTACGAGATCGCAGTGGCCAAGACCGGGGACGAGGGCTTGGAGATGGCGCTCGCCGAGCCGCCCGACGTGGTGCTCCTCGACGTGATGTTGCCCGGCAAGAACGGCTTCGAGGTCCTCGCCGAGCTCCGCTCGCGTGATCCGGAGCTGCCCATCGTCATGATCACGGCGAAGGGGGAGGAGGCCGACAAGGTGCGTGGCCTCGAGCTCGGCGCCGACGAATACGTCGTCAAGCCGGTCGGCATCGCCGAGCTCACGGCGCGGGTCGGGGCGGCCTTGCGAAGGCGGAGGCTCCTCCTCCGGAGCGCGCCCGTCACGGTGGGTGCGCTCACGGTGGATTTTCAGAGCCATTCGGCGACGCGGGACGGCGAGTCGGTGGAGATGACCTCGCAAGAGATGAAGCTCCTCGCGTTCTTCCTTCGCAACGAAGGCTCGCTCCTTCCGAGGCAACGCATCTTGGCTGCGGTCTGGGGTGCCGACTACTTCGGCACCGATCGGACCGTCGACAACTTCGTCAATCGGCTGCGGACCAAGATCGAACGGGACCCTAAAGAGCCCGTCCATCTCACCACGGTGCGCGGCGGCGGCTATCGCCTCACCCGGTGACCGAACGGTGACATGGCGAAGAAACTCTCGAGACGTCGGAGCGGCAGAGTGAGGCGCATGGAGGTTCCCATGAAAGATCGTTCGGTCGTCGCTCTCTCTCTCGTCCTCGGCCTGTCTGCAGTCGCGTGCGCGCCCGAGCCGGGGGCGCCAGGTGGAGATCGCGCGCCCGCGCCCGCCGCCTCGGTCACCAGCGCCCGCGACGCGCTGACCGACGCGCTCGCGGACGCGGAGACGGGGAAAGATCCGGTGGCCACGCGCGCTCGCCTCGAGGCCGCGCTCGCGGACGCATCGCTCGACAAGAAGGTGCGCGGCGAGGTGCTGGTCGCGCTCGCCGGTCTCGTCGGCGGCGCCGACAAGGACCGCGCCGCCGACCTCCTCGAGCAGGCGGTCGCCGTCGGCGATCAGAACGCCGAGAGTCGCCTCTACGCGCTCTTCATGGGGCACGCGCCCGAGGCGCCCCGACCCTTCGCTGCGCCCGTCGCCGACAGCGCGCGTGCGCTCGCGAAGTTCTTTCCCGCGGCGCGACCCGACAACCACGTCGAGATCGACATCGTCGCGTTCGGCTCGCACGATTCGCGCGCGAGCGACTCCGCCGGGACGTACGCGATCGCCGAGGCGCTCCGCGAGAAGGCCATCATCGAGTGCGGCATCTGCGATCGCGTGAAGACGAACATCCACACCGGCTTCTCGCGGCACGCTTTCTGGTCGGCCATCCCGAGCGAGCTCTCGCGCTTGGATCGCGCGCTGGTCGTGACCTACGTCACCGCCGACACGATTCCGCCGCCGCGCTACGCGAAATGGCTGGCCGCGGACGTCGCCGAAATCCAGGCCGCGTTCGCCCGCGGGGACGGGCTCTTTGCGGTGAAGACGCGCCCGAACGCGCCGCCCCTCGTCACGATCGCTGCACCCTACACGTCGCGCCTGGCGGCGGTGGAGGCGTCGCTGGCCGCCGTGCGCGAGCTTCCGAAGGGGCCGGTCGTGACGAAGCTGCCGCGCGGCCTCACGCCCGACGAGATCCGCGCCGGCGTGCGCGAGCACTTCGCCGTGTTCCGCGGGTGCTACGAAGGGCTCCTCACCCGGAGGCCCGCGGCCGGGGGAAAGATCGAGGTCGGCTTCACCGTGCCCGGCTCGGGTGGCGTCACCGAGCCCGTCGTGACGTTCGAAGGCAACCTCGAGGAGCCCGAGTTCCGGACCTGCGTCGATCGCGCCATCCGCACCCTTCGCTACCCGATCTGGTCGAGCGATCCCGCGGCCAAGGTCACGGTGAAATACCCGATCGTCTTCAGCCCCTGATCGCGCGCCGATTTCGGCGCGACATCGCCGTACCGCCGACGTCATTTCCTCGAGGAGTGAGGAACATGAAGTCGATGGGATGGTTGGGGTTGGGGCTTTCGATCATGGCGGCGAGCCGAACGACGACGTGACGGCTCCGCAGGCGGTGACCGCGTCAGGTCGTGGGCAAGAGCTTCACGGCGTGACGCGCGCCTTCGTCGATGCGGAGGACGACGCCGCGGAACGGCGTGGTCCCACCATCGGTTCCGATGACACCGCTCACCAAGCTGCCCGGGCGAAGCGCCATCATGGCGTTGGCCTCGACCGGCCGCATGAGGACGCCGATCTCGGAGTAGTTGATCGTCTCGAACTGCAGCGTGCGCCCGTCGTACTGCACGCTCACCGGGACGCGGCCGGTGAAGCGGAACGCGCGGCGGCGCGAGTCGCGGGCGTCGCGCAGGTACATGGGTAGGGGTGTCGTCGAGCGCTCCACGTGCCACAGCTCGCGCGAGTAGATCTCCATCGCGGTCAGGGAGCGACCGTACACGCACGACGTGTCGAGGTTGATGCGACGCGGTCCGAACTCGACCTCCGGGATCGGGGTGTGCCCGTGGACGATGATCTTGGAGAAGTTGGGCTCGGGCGAGCCGGGCGCGCGACGCATCCACACGAGCTCTTCGCCGTGTTGCGCGAGGTCGATCTGCTCCGGGTCGACGGGCACACCCGCGTGGACGAAGCAGTGATCGCCCTCGACGTAGTAGTGCTGGAGCTCGTTGTAGAAGGCCATGTGATCGGCCGGGATGGAGAAGACGCCGTCCTCGTTGGAGTACGACGCGAGGGTGGCGCCGCCGCCGTTGTAAACGAAGCGAGCCACGCGCCGCGGGTCCGAGCCGTCGAGGAACTCGCGGAGCATGAGCTCGTGGTTCCCCAGAAGACAGATGACGCGGCAGTAGTCCTTGAGCTCCAGGATGGTGTCCACCACGCCGCGCGAGTTCGGGCCGCGGTCGATGTAGTCGCCGAGGAAGACGACGAGCGAGTCTCGGTGGAGTGGCAGGCGCTGGAGAAGCAGGCGCAGCTCTTCGTCGCAGCCGTGAATGTCGGCGATCGCGAAGAGTTGCCGCGAGTTGGGGCGTCTTAGTGACGAGAAGAGCGCGTTCATCCAACCGAGCCGGGCAGAGCGCCCGCTCAAACGTCGATCATAGATCGAAACCTTTCACGGGTAGCCCCCTCTCTCCCGTCCGACGCGAGAATCTCGAGGTGGGACAACGTCCGGATGATCCCCAAGAACCACATCGCTACACTCACACGCCATGAGCGTTCGTGGACCGGTCACTCGGCTGTTCGCCTTCGGGCTGACGGCCACCGCGGGGCTCGTTTTCGGCTGCGATCCCGCGAGCGCGCCACCACCGGCTGCGCCAGAGCCGACGCTCACGGCAGGGCCGGACTTCGATGGGTGCAGCCTCGAGCGCGTGCTCGCGCCCCTCGCCGACGTCGCCGCGCCCCTCAATTGTCGATCGGCACCGGCCGACTCGTTGTGTGACGACGCGTGCCGCGATGCCGTTCGCGCGTGCGTCATCGAGTCGCGGCGCGCCGGTCGTCCGTTCATGGTGGCTTGGACCAACACGATGGTCGACGGCGTCGGCACCCGTCGCGCGGTGGTCGGCCGCGCGGTGCCGCCTCCTTCCGACACCCCGGATGCGAAGCCCACGATCGACGTGACCTGGTTCGAGCTCACATGGGTCACCGGGTTCGACGTGGACCGCGCGACGATGGCGAAGAAGCGCGTGCGCGTCGTTCGGCGTCGATGCCAGGACGTCGCCGACGTCGTTGCATCTTGCGACCCGCAGCTCGGCGCACCGGCGCCGCGATGCGCGAGCCGCGCGCTCGCCGACGACGCGGGCATGTTCTGCGAACCGGTCGACGGCACGACCGACGAAATCGCGTGCGCGGATTGAAGGACGGACCGAGCCCGAGCGAGTAGGCTCCCCGCGTGAGCACGGCCACGCGCGCCCCGCACCCCTTCGTCTGGACCATCCTCTACGTACCGTTCGGCGCGCTGAGCGGCTTCATCACCGTCGCGCTCACCTTCCTCGCCACCAAGCACGGCCTCTCGATCTCGGAGGGCGCGCTCCTCAACGGTGCGCAGCTCCTCACGAGCTGGCTCAAATGGATCTGGGCACCGGTCGTCGACGTCACCCTCTCTCCGCGCAAGTGGTACGTGCTGTCGACGACGGCCAGCGCCATCGGCGTCTTCGCGATGTCGGCGGTGCCGCTCGGCCCGAGCACGCTCGGCCTCCTCCTCGCCATCATCGCTGGTGCGTCGCTCATCAACTCCGCGGTGGGCATGGCGGTCGAGGCGATCATTGCATCATGCACGCCTCCCGAAGAGGTCGGCCGCGTGAGCGCGTGGTTCCAAGCGGGCAACCTCGGCGGCGCCGGGCTCGGCGGCGCGCTCGGCCTCTACCTCGTGCAGCACCTCCCGGCGCCGTGGATGGGCGGCGCGGTCATGGGCGTCATCTTCGTCTCGTGCTGCCTCGCGCTCCTCGTCACCCCCAAGGTCGAAGCCCAGCACCAGGGGCACGGCGCGGCCGGCGCCGTGCGCGGCGTCGTGAAGGACCTCTTCGTCATGCTCAAGACGAAGGGCGGCCTCCTCGCCGCGATTCTGTGCGTCCTTCCGATCGGCACCGGCGCCGCGCAGGTGGTGCTCACCCAAGCCAAGGTCGCCGCGTTCTGGGGCGCAGGCGAGCACGAGGTCGAGCTCCTCCAAGGTCTCATCGCCGGGTTCGTCACCACCGCCGGCTGCTTCGCCGGCGGCTGGCTGTGTCAGCGCATCCCGCCGCAGAAGGCGTACGCGTCGGTCGGCGTGGCGCTCGCCATCATCGCGGCGGGGATGGGCGTCTCGCCGGCGAGCGTCGTGATGTACGTCGCGTGGAGCCTCGTTTACTCGTTCGCGGTCGGGCTCGCGTACGCGGCCTTCACGGCGTTCGTGCTCGAGGCGATGGGCACCGGCTCGGGCGCGACCAAGTACAACGTCTTCGCGTCGCTCTCGAACTTCCCGATCTGGTGGGCTGGCCTCCTCCTCGGCGTGGTCGCCGACAAGGCCGGGCCGCGCGTCATGCTCTTCAGCGAAGCCGGGATCGGCGTCGTCGGCGTGTTCCTCTTCATCCTTTCGGTGGCGCGCGTTCGGCGGAGCGCGCTCGCGGCGGCGGTCTGACCGCGTCGCGCGCGCTCAGTGCTTCTTGGGCGGGGCGCCGAGCGTGAGGCTCTTCGCGGTGGCGAGGCACATCGGCCGATAGCGATCGAAGCCGCGCTCCGGCGCCTCGCACGTGAGCTCATAGCCGACGCCGCCCTTCACGAGATCGTAGAGGAGCGAGCGCGAGCCGAGCCCGTCGGTGAGCTCGGTTTCGATGGCCGGGCCGATCGGCAGCGTGACCGGGGAGCGGCGCACGCGCGTCATGGTGGGCATGGTCGCGAGCTGATCGGCGAGCGCTTCCGCCGACGCGGCGCCCGGAAAGCGCGACACGTGGAGCGTGGCGACCTCGAACGGACCGCTAGGCGCCGAGACCGAGCGCGCGCCGCCGATGGCTGGCGGCGGGAACCAGTCGCTCCCCGCGCTCTGCCAATCGCTCGGGACCGACACCGTCACGTCCCCGAGCTGGCGCGGCACCAGCGCAGCCGGCGTGGGCGCTTCGATCGGAGGCGGAGCGGGGAGCGGCGCCGACAGCGCGAACGAGGCGACGATGTCCGGACAGACGCGTGCGGCGAGCGGGAGGCCCGCGCCCGTGCCGCCGCAGGTCACCATGAGGAGGTGACCGTCCTTGAGCGCGCTCCACGTCTTGAGCGACGTGGCCTGACCATTCGGCTTGGTGCCCGTCGCGGCCACGATCACCGCGGGCTCGCCGGCGAGCCTTCCCGTCTCGGTGGGCGCGTCCGCAGGCTGCCCTTGGGCCAGGTTCAGCGTGCGGGCGAGCCGCGTCGCGCTCGCGCTCGCCCCCGCGTCGCCCACGTCGAGCGGACGCGGGCGCGTCACCAGGACGATCACGTCGGGTTGATCGCGGGGCGTGTTCAGCTGAATGGCGAACATCGCCCGGCGCTTGTCGCTGGTGAGCGGGAGCGTCTGCCAACGCGGCGGTACTTTGAGCTCAAACCATCCGCCTTGGATGCGCTCCCACGGGCCGTCGGCCGGCGTCGTGACCGTCACCGCCGCGTCGCCGCGTTCGCCCGGCGCAGGCTCGTCGACGCGCGAGCGTGCGCACTGCAACCCCACGACGAGCACCGTCGCGACGACGAGGGAAGCGCGCGCCGTCATCGCTCAGTTCTTTGGCACCCAGACGCGTGATGACGCGGGGTCGAACACGACGGCTTGCGCGTCGACGAAGAACGACGAGCCGACCTGCGCCGCGGGGACCGTCCAGGTGCCGATGCCGCCGCACGGGAGCGTCTTCGCGGAGCGCTTCTTCAAGTACACGACCGCTGTCGTCTCGCGTCGCGCAACGCTGCCGCCTTCGGCGATGAAATCCACGGTCCGCCCTTCGCCGAGGCGGTACGCCAACACTTGCTCGCTGTAGCCGGGGATGCACGTCGTCAGGTAGACGTCCGCGAAGATGTCGCGCGTCAGAACGTCGGGACCCTGCGTTTCGATGAGATCGAACAGCGCTTGGTTCACGTTGATCGAGTGGCGCACCAAGCGATCGTCGTATCCGGTGTCGAGCTGGGCGAGGGCGCTCTTGCCCGCGACCGACACGGGAACGGTGGGGACGTTGGGCACGACGAAGCCTGCCGTTCCGCCATCGGGATCGTCGAGCACGTCGGAGAGGGGCCGCAGCTTCGAGAGATCGGTCGTGTAGAACCCCTGCGACGCGAGCGGCGTGTAGCCCGCACCGAGAAGCTGCGCGTCGGTGCAGAACGTCTTGGGGTCGGCGCGGTAGATCTTCTTGCGCGTGTAGTCGAGCGTGGTGGGGTGGAGCGCCAAGAAATCGGTGCCCAGGATGCCAGCCTGACGAGTGAGCGTGGCGAGTGCGCGGTAGTCGCCGGTGCGGAGCGTGACGTTGCCCCACTCGCCGAAGTAGTCGAAGTGGTGGAAGACGCAGTCCGCGCCCGGCGACGCGGCGTCGCCGTAGCAGATCGAAGGTGTGGGGCCGGCGTCGCCGAAGGCGCCGAAGTCGATGGTCGATCCCGTGCTCCCGAGATCGACGACCCAGTCGCCGCGGCTCGGCGCTGCGTCGAGCTCACCGGCGAGCTCGATCGACACGTACGCGCGCTCGCCGGCCACGTTGAGCGGGATGGCACTGCCCACGCACGCTGGAACGACGGGCGGGGGAGGCGCCGCCTGATCGGGACCGGCGTCTTCGTCGGGCAACACCACCGCGACGTCGCGATGGTCGACGCGCGCCGGCTCGTCGGCCGCGTCGGGGGCGCCGCTCGCCTGATCCTTGTCGCTGCACGACGCGACCGCGAGCGCCCCCACGGGAAACGCCGCGCACGCGAGGCCGAGCCAGAGGCGCCTTGTGCGAGTCACCGAGCGGCTATAGCCGTGGGGCTCCGGCCTCGCAAGGTGCTCCCCCGTCGAGCGGCTCGGTCGCGGTGCACTGGCTCGGGGATGGAGCCCCCGCGTCCACCGTCGTCGGGCTCATGATCGGCGGCGTCGCGCCGGCATCCACCGAGCCGCGCCGCATGCTCGCGGGGCCCCGCGGGGCTTCCTTGACGGTCACGTCGCGGAGCGGCGCATCGCTGTCACGGTCGACCTCCATGAGCTGGGCGGTGAAGTCGCCTCGATCCGGATCGACCGCGCCGAGCACCACGCGGTAGACGCGCCCGGCCTCGGCGTCGAAGGGGAGCACGAGCGCGCGTCCGTATCGATCACCGGCTCGCCACGCGGTCACGCGATGCCTTCCGGGCAGCATCTCGATGTGGAGGCGCGAGTCGGGCGCGATTGGCACGGCCACGTCGTCGTCATCGAGCGTCTGCAGGCGCACCGCGTCGCTGCCATTCAAGCGCAGGATCGCCACTGCCTCGCGGGGCTGCACCGGTCCTGCGTACTGCTGCACGACGAGCGTCGGGCCGGGACAGCCAAGGAGGAGTCCCGCGGACAAAAGCGCGAACGCGGCGCGCGCGAGGGGCGGCTTCATGCTCGGGGGAGCATAACCCGCTCTCGCGTCGCGCCGCGTCTCCGTGCGGCCGGCGTCGCTCGATTCAGCGCGTGCCGGTGCAGACGTTGCCGGTTTGCATGGTGGGCGCCTCGAGCTTGAGCGAGCCCACGGTGGAGAGGCCGGTCACGTCGCTGGCCACGATGCCGCCGTATGAGATCGAGTAGACGACGTTCTCGACGAAGACGCCGCGGCGGACCGCGCCGTCGAAGTAGCCGCCGCAGTAGCCGTAGCCGCCCTGCGGGAGCGTGCCGAGCATCGACGTGTGATCGACCGCGCCCACCGGCGAGATGCCGTCGTCGACGCTGGCCTTGAAGACCTGAAGCGAGCTGCCCGGCTTGTACGAGCCGTACGAGCTCTGACGCACGTACGGGAAGGCGAGGAGCTTCTTGTCGTCGAAGTACGTGAACGCCTTGTGGTTGGTCGTCGCTTCGCTCGTCGCGTAGTCGCCGCCGTCGAAGACGTACTTGTGGCGGAGGGCCGGCGCGAGCGGGTTCGTGACGTCGAAGATCTGGAGGGAGAGGCCGTACCAGTAGCCGCCGTCGGTGTGCTGGTGGCCCGTCATGTCCGTCTCACGGCCGATCGTGAGGAGGTGCGTGTCGTCGAGCGGGTGCATGTACTCGCTGAAGCCGGGGATCTGCACCTGGCCCATGACGCGCGGGTGGTACGCGTCGGCGACGTCGATGACGAAGAGGGGATCGGTGACGTGCCAGGTGACGACGTAGACTTTGTCGCCGATGGCGCGCGTCGCGTAGAGCTGCTCACCGGGCGCGATCTCGCCCGCGTCGCCCGTCTGGGCGAGGTAGCCCTGCTGGTTCTGCAGCACGAAGACGTGGCTCACCTGGTTCGACTTGCCGTCGGTGCGCGGCGGGCCGCTGCGCTGCTCGGTGGTCGTCACGCGGATCGAGCCGGAGCGCTCGTCGAGCGAGAACTGATCCTTCACCGAGCCAGCCACGGTGCCGGAGCCGGCGTAGGTGGCGTTCGAGGGATCGGCGGTGAGATCGAACAGGTGGAGGTGCGTGTGATCGAGCGTCTTGACCGGAATGCTCGACGGCGAGGCGCTCTTGCCGGAGCCGCCGTAGGTGTACCAAGCGATCGTCTGCGCCTCCCACGGATCCTCGTAGGCGCGCTCGGTGAGGATCATGGTCTTCTCGTTGCCGTACACCGTCGTGACGTCGCCGACGATCGTCGTCGTCTTGGGCGTGGCGTCGGCGTCGAGGTCGATGGTCGCGATCTCGGTCATGCCGAACGCGGTGGTGCCGGGCGTGGGGACGTAGAAGTCGCCGCACGACGTGGGCGCGACGGAGGTCGAGCCGCCGTTCTTCACGAACGCGAACGGCACCCAGTCGGAGAACTGGCTGGCGTCGATCGTGGCGAGGTTCTTCTGACGGAGCTTCTCCCAGGCGTTGATCTGATCGGCCTGCGTGGGCGTCGTCGGCGAGGAAGGCGTCGTGGTCGACGGCACGCCGCCGCTGCTCGTGCCCGAGCCCACCGTCGGGCTTTCGGCGACCGGCGTCGCCGGGTTCGTCGGCATGGTGGGGTAGGTGTCGAGCGTGGGGCCGTGAGCGCCGCCGCCGAGGACGATGCGGACCTTGCCGCCGACGCGACGAGAAGAGACGTAGTTGCCCTCGAAGTAGAGCTCCTTGGTGACGCTCGCGCTCGTGCCGTTCAGGGAGAGCACCGTGACCTTGGTGAGCGGGCTCGACGACGGCAGGTAGCCGTTGCCGCCAGGGCTCGGCATCGCGACGTCTGCCGCGCCCATTGCGACACCGCCACCGCCGTAGCCGTAGCTCCCGTACGCGTAGCCTTCGTTGTACGCCGGCTTCGGCTTGATGCCGCTCGCCTGGTAGATCGGAGCGCCGTCGACGCGCGAGAAGACCACCGCGCGGCCGTCGGCGACGTACATCTCGAGCGGCGCGCCCTCGATCGACGTGGCGCTCGCCTCACCGAGATCCTTCACCGGCCACGAGTTGACGATCAGGAACTTGTCGCCGTGGAGGAGGAAGATGTGATTTCCGTCGGTCTTGACGATGTCGGCCTCGTCCACGCCCTTCACCTGCGTCTCCGTATCGGAGTGCGCGGGCGCGGGGGAGGCCGCGCTCGTGCTCGAGTCCTTGGTGGCTGCGCCTGCCGCCTCGGTCGGCGCCGCGTTGGGCATGCCGTAGCCGCCCCGGTAGCCGTAGCCGTAGACCATGCCCTCGCGGATGGCGCGGATCTCGGAGTCGACGCGCTTGTTCAGCTTGGCGCGCGCGTCCTCTCGAAGCGCCGCGGAGAGGTCTGCGCACGTGGCAACGCGGTGGAGCGTGGCTCGCGAGATGTCGACCGACTTCTGATCGGTCGTCGCGCCGGAGCAGCCGATCGCGAAGAGGGGGAGGACGCCACAACCGACGAGGAGTGCGAGGGCGGTCTTCTTCATGGTGTCCTCCTTCGAGCAAGCAGAGGACCAATCGCGCCAAGGTCGAAAACGTCCGTGATTTCGTGCCCGAGACGCCAGGCGTGCCACCGTGAGCCCCGACGGGCGGGCCCGCCCTGGCGCAAATTGGCACACGCCCACGGACCCGGCTTGCTCGTATACGATGCCCGACATGACCGACGACTTGGGCGGGCGCCGCGTGGCGACCCACCGTGAAGGCGCGGCCCACTCGGCTTCACGTCAGATGACGTCCGGCGTCCGCGAAGATGCGGTGCGGGGCGACGAGCTCGTCGGCGCCAAGGTCGCGCACTTCTCGATCCGTCGAAAGCTCGGCGCGGGCGGGATGGGCGTCGTCTATGAAGCGTACGACGAGACGCTCGGGCGCACGGTCGCGCTGAAGATGCTCCTCGCGCGCGATGAAGACGTGACGCAGCGCGCGCGCTTCCTCCGCGAGGCGCGCGCCGCCTCGCGCATCCAGCACCCCAACGTGGCGACGATCTACGAGGTCGGCGACACGCCGCTCGGTGCGTTCATCGCGCTCGAGTTCGTTCCGGGCGAGACAATGCGCGCGTGGCTCCGAAGCTCGCCGCCGTTCGTCGACCGACTGCGCGTCGCGCGCGCCGTCGCCGAGGCCGTGGGCACCGCGCACGCGGCGGGCGTCGTGCATCGCGACCTCAAGCCCGAGAACGTGATGATCACCGAGGCCGGCGTCGCCAAGGTGCTCGACTTCGGGCTCGCCAAGCACGACGAGCGCGGCGTCGGCGACGCGCCCACGAGCGACGAGACCAAGACCGCGGCCGGCGTCATCATGGGCACGCCGAGCTACATGTCGCCCGAGCAAGTGCGCGGCGAAACGGTCGACGCGCGGAGTGACGTCTTCTCGCTCGGCGTCGTGCTCTACGAGGCCTTCACCGGGCGTCGCCCGTTCGCGGGCGACAGCGCCGGCGCGATCATCCTCGCCATGGGGACCGAGCCGCCCACGCCACGCGCGCTCGCGCCGGACGTGCCGCGCGCGCTCGAGAAGATCATCGTGCGCTGCCTCGCCAAGAAGCCCGAGGAGCGGTACGCCGATGCGCACGCGGTCGCGGTGGCTCTGGCCGACGTGCCCGCGGAGGCGGCCGGCTCGCGTCGTCGCGCCATCGCGTTCGCGCTCGCCGGCATGGCGATCGTCGCCGTGGGCGCTGTCTTCACGCGAGGCTCGGCGCCGCCGCCGGCGACGCTGATCCCGCCCGTGGCGAGCTTCGTCCCATCGGCGTCGGGGTCGGCTCCTCTGCGCGTGGCTCCGCTCGAGGCGTTGCCCAGCGCACCGACGCCATCGGCCAGCGCCGACGTCGACGCGGCCCTGCACGATGCGGTGGTCGCGGCGCTCCGGCGCGGTGACGACGACGAGCGCGCCTTCGTCGCGTTCCCGTGCCGCGCGTTCGAGGAGGCGACGCGCCTCGAGCCTGCGTTCACGACGGCCGCGCTTCGCCTCGCGGCGTGCCGGCTCGCATACGAAGAGGACGTGCCGTCGGCGCGCGCTGCGTTTCAAGAGGGAGGGCTCGCCGCGGCGGCGGCGACGCTCGGTGAGCGAGACCGCGCCTTCGTCGAGGCCCTCGCGCCGCTCTTCGCGCGCGGCGATGGCGTCGCGGCGGCGGAGGCGACGTCGAGGGTGGCTGCGCGTTACTCGAGCGACGGCGAGGTGCTGGCCGCGGCGGCGGGGCTCGCCGACGTGTACCTCCCGGGGCGCGATCGGGTGCGTGCACTCTACACGCAATTGGGAGCGGTCGAGCCCAAGGGGGTTCTCCGCTTCGCGCGGCTCGCGCGGCTCGAGCGCGAGGTCGGAAACGCCGACGCCGCCATCCAAGCGGCCACCGCGTGCGCCGCGCTCGGCCCGTCGCCGGAGTGCACGCTCGAACGGAGCGCCAACGAGGCCGCGTCCGGCGCGTGCAGCGCCGCCGAATCGACGGTGCAGGGCGCGCTCACCGCTGCGCCGGGGCTCCTTCGCGCGCGCGTCGCGCACGCCGGGCTCGTCGCCGGTCGCGACATGGCCGCGGCGCGCGCCGAGCTCGAGGTCGATGCGGGGGCGAGCAGCGCGCCGCTCCTCCCCTGGGCGCGCGCCTCGCTCGACGCCCTGCGTGGCGACTTCGACGCGATCGCGGCGAGGGCTCGCGAGCCGAACGCATTCGAAGGGAGACTCGAGGGGCGCGGCATCCTGCTCGTGCTCCATGCGCTCCGCGAGTCGGGTCGCGACGACGAAGCGGTGCGGTACGCGATCCAGACCCTCACCCGCTACGACCGCGCTCCGGAGACCGCCGGTCGCGTCGTCAAGGGACCGTTCGACGCGCTCGGGACGCTCGACGCGGTGCGCCGCCGCGCCGATCCGCTCTTCGAAGGCGCCCGCGAGCAACGCCTCGCGTTCATCAAAGGCGAGGCGGGCGCGTCCCTCCGCGCGGCGTGGCTGGCGGAGTACGCGGTGCCCGCGCGCACCGAGGACGAGGCCAAGCTCGCGCTCGGCCGCGAGGCCGACGGGGCGGGCCCCGCGCTGCCTCAGGAAGGTGCGGTCACCGGGCGCGTGGCCGCGCTCGCCAAGGTGCCGGGCGCTGGGCGGACGCTCGCCGCGGCCATGTCTTCGTGTGACGCGTTTCGCGCGCCGTTCGAACGGACCGAGGGCGCCTACTTCGTCGGCCAAGAGGCCGAAGCGACCGGTCAAGTGGCTGCTGCATGCACCGCGTATCGAGCCCTCGTGGCCAAGTGGGGAAGCGCGACGCCTCAGTCAATGACGGCACGCAAGGCGCGCGCGCGAATTGGCGCCCTCCGATGTCCGCCGGAGTGATCGTGGCGTACGCTCCCTCGTCGATGAGCACGAATCAGGTCTCCGTACCGACGCCTGCCGGCGCCATGTCCACGTTCGTCACTCGACCGGGCTCGGGCGCGGGGCCTTGGCCGCTCGTCGTTCTCTACATGGACGGCCTCGGGATGCGGCCTGCGCTCGTGCGCATCGGCGAGCGCATCGCGGCGTTCGGATTCGTCGTCGCGATGCCCGACCTCTTCTACCGCACCGGCCCGTACGAGGCCGCCGATCCCAGGGTCTTCTTCACCGACCCCGAGATGCGGAAGGCGTGGTCCGAGAAGCACCTCGGCAAGGTCAACGTCGCCGACGTCACCGTCGATACCGAGGCGCTCCTCGCCGCGATGGATCGGGACCCGAGCGTGAAGGTCGGAAAGATCGGAACGACCGGTTATTGCCTCGGCGGCCGGCTCTCGTTCGCGATGGCCACCAAGCTCCCGTCGCGCGTCGCCGCGGCCGCGTCGTTTCATGGTGGCGGCCTCGTGACCGACGCACCCGAGAGCCCGCATCGCGCGGCAGGCTCGATTCGCGCGCGCGTCTACGTGGCCGGGGCGGTCCAAGATCCGTCGTTCACCGACGCCATGAAGGAGACACTCATCGGCGCGCTGACCGAAGCCCACGTGGACCATCGCGTCGAGACCTACGAGGGCTTGCGCCACGGCTGGGTCCCGGATGACACCCCGGTGCATGACCCCGCGGGTGCGGCGCGCCACGACGCCGAGCTTCGCGCGCTCTTCAGCGCGACCCTGTAGTCGAGCTCGCGCACGCGCGTTGGCCGAGGCGCGCGAGGGCGCTCGCGAGATCGCGCTGCGTCGCGGCGAGCGTCGCACGGTCGCCGTCGAGGCCGGACACGCGCCCATGCGCGGTGGTCGCCACCAGATCGGTTGGCGGCGCGCCGGGCGGGCAACCGGCGACGAATGTCGTCTCGGCGATCGCGAGAAGCTCGACGGCATGCGCGCGCGCCGCGTCGTTGTAGTCCTCGGGCCAGGTGAGGGTGCCGCTTCGAATCGCGTGCCCGCGCACGATCCATGACCAATCGAGTGAAGTCTGCCCGCTCGAGCTTCGATAGCTCCCGGCGAAGCCTCTGCCGTGCGTCTCGTCCGCGCGCGCGGCGGGCACCCCTTCGGGCAGGTACCAACCGAATCCACTCGTCACGACGTTGCGGTCCACGTCCTCGGTTAGCGCCATCACGAACGCTGCCTCGCGCAAGGCGTCGACCGCGAGGCGCCCCGCCTCATCGCTCCGCTTCTGGGTCGCGCGGGTCTTCCCGTGATCGACCGATCCGTCGTTCCGGAGCGAGAGGCCGCCGCAGCTCCGCACCACGTATGCCGAGCCGGTCGCGAGATCGTACGCGCGCGTCTCGTCGCAGAACGAGTAGTGGCCGCGCCTCCCGCGAACGACGAGCCATCCTTCGCGTGGCGCCTTGAAGGATCCGAGCGGCAGCATCGTCGTCGGGGTCGTGCTCTCGCGCATGCAGTCGCGGAAGTCCGCGAAGCGCTCGAGCTCGGGGAGCGCCGCGGCGCGCTTCTCGCACGCCGGTCGCTCCTCGGGCGGAGCGGCGGCGTGCTCGAGCGCGCGCAGTCGGTCGAATGCGACGAAGGTTCGCTCGGCGCGCCTCCGCCACCCGAGGGTCTCCTTTCCGCACGATGCATCGGCCTCCGCGCACAAGAGGAAGGGCGCGAGCGGGTGCTGCGGCGTTGCTTCGCGCGAGAGGGCCTTCCGCGGAGAGGGAATCGTGTAGACGACGGGCTTCTCGTCGCCTTCGAACGAGAGCACTTGCTCGGCCCAAGACTCGCCACCGCTCGACCAGAACTCGCGCAAGGACGCGCTCGAAGTGAACGCGTCGGCGCCGGGGAAGTCCTCCCGCACGAGGCTCCAGCACGCGCCTTCGACGAGGGTGGCGAGCGCGCGCGCCACCGGGCTCACGTCGTCTTTGGGGGTGAGTGCGCGGATGCGCGCGGAGACGTCGTCGAGGCCAGCGCGTGCGGCTTTGTATCCTGCAGAGTCGACGGGGCAAGGCTTGAGCACGGAAGGGGGGGGCGCCGTCGCGGCGGTCGCCACGGCCGGCGGCGGAGTCGGCGTGACCGGGCGAGCCGGCGCGGCGCGAGCGGTCGGAATCGGGGGCGGCGCGCTCGGGCGTGGCGCCTGTGATGCGCAGCCGGTCGATCCGAGCGTGACGAGGAGGAGGCCGAGATCTCGCGGGCGCATGACGTTACGAAAGGTCCGACCCCCGAAGGTTCCCAGGGCCGGCGCTCCCCGCGCGCGTTCCGACGCACGGACGGAGGGCGGGCCCGCGAATTCATCGGCGCGACGCTATTTCTCGCGGAGATTTCGCGTCGGTCCTGCGTCGGAGGTGACGCGCCGATTCCAGTCGTGCTGCGCGTCCGGCCCGACCCCGCGTCAGGCGCGACGCGGACCATGGCGTCGCGAGGACGCAAAAAGCCGCGCGAGTGGAGACCTGCGTGAACGCGCGTTCGCGAAATCGGGGCTTGGTGCGGAGCCTGCTGAGTCTCCACGTCGAGAGTCGCCGCCGTCGCTCCCAACCGAACCCGCGCCGGTCGCCCCTCCTTGGAGTCGCACATGAACCTGAAGAACCTCGCCTCTACGTTCGTCGTCTCGGTCGGTCTCTCCGTCATCGGCTTCGCCGTCCCCGCGTCCACGCTCGCGTGCCGCACGGTCTGCACGGCCGACGAGGAGACCGCGTGCAACAACACGCACTCGAGCTGCGTGACCAGCTGCGGCGACGGAACGCGCCCCGGCGCGAACGGGCTCCCCGAGCCGGACCCGAACTACACGAACTGCGTCCACACGTGCGACGACAACCTCTGCGCGTGCCTCGACAAGTGTGGCGACACCTGCAACAAGCACTGACGTGATGGCGAGAGGCCGAGGCGAGCGAGCCGCTTTTTCTCCTCGCGAGACAAAGTCGCTCGCCTCGGCGACCTCGCCGGCGCAAGATGCGCGCCGGTCATCGCCATGAAGAAGAAGCTCAACGTCATCGTCGTCAGCACCCGCCCCGGACGCATGGGCCTGCCGATCGCTCAATGGTTCATGGATCGCGCGCGCGAGCACGCCGGATTCGAGCCCGTGCTCGTCGACCTCAAGGAGTTCGCGCTGCCGCTTTTCGACGAGCCCAAGCACCCGCGGCTCGGTCAGTACGAGCACGAGCACACCAAGCTTTGGAGCGCGAGCGTCGCGTCCGGCGACGCCTTCGTGTTCGTGACGCCGGAGTACAATTTCTCGGCGCCGCCTTCGCTCCTCAACGCGATCGACTTCGTCTTTCGCGAGTGGGCGTACAAGCCCGCCGGCTTCGTCAGCTACGGCGGCGTCTCGGGCGGTCTTCGCGGCGTGCAGATGAGCAAACTCGCGCTTACCTCCGTGAAGGTGATGCCCATGGTCGAGGCGGTCACGATCCCCTCCTTCTCGACCCACTTCCAAGACGGCGCGTTCGCGCCCCCGGCCCCGCTCGCCGACTCGGCCAAGGCGATGCTCGACGAGCTCGTGCGCTGGGCCGACGCTCTCCGTCCGCTCCGCGGCGCGTGAGGAGAGCGGCGCGGGCGACGTTCACATGTCGGCGGGCAGGATGATCAGCCGGAAGAGGACGCGCCCTTCGATGATGAAGGTCCCGAACTCGGAGGCGTCGCGCGAGCACGAAGCTTGGAGCGCGATGTTGGCGGGCGCGTCGCCGACGTCGGTCTGATCGAGCGGCAGACGCTTGGGAAGCGCGGGGACGTTCTCGAAGACGATCTCGCCGCGCCCGCGGCACTCGAGTGAGCGGATGCCTTTCTGGGCCTTGGGCGAATCGTCTGGAATCTGCACGTAAATGAGCTTGAGCGGAATGGCCCGGTTGCGCTCGAGATCGCGCCGTCGCTCGAGGTCGACTTCGATGACCGCGTCGATCTCGGTGTCGCGCATCGAGCTGCCGCCCGACGATTCGAAGACCTGAAACGCGTAACCTTGGCGTCGGTTGCCGAGGATGACGCCGCTCTTGAACACCACGGGCCTGCCGCCGATGTTCGCGTGCAAATCACGGCCACGGCCGTAATCCGGTTCCGGATCGCGCGCCCGCGGCTCGCCGCGGAACGAGTCGGGCGCGCGTCCTCCACGCGACGGGCGGGCGTAGTAGTCCTGGACTGCCGCGGGCGGCGGCTCGACGCGGACGGTCGCTGCGCTCGGGGACGATCCGTACGAGGTGCTGCCGCCGTAGCTCGAGCCGCTACCGTACGACGACGGCGAAGCGACGCTGGTCGTCTCGGTGCGCGGAGGCGAAGGCTCGGCGCGCGGCGGCGGCGGCGGCAACGGCTCGGGGCGCGGCGGAGGTGGGGGCGGAGCGATCGCGACCTTCGGTGGTTCCGGCTTGGGCTCGGGCTTCGGCGGCGGCGGGGCAGGGGGAGGCGGAGGCGCGGGCTCTGGCTTTGCGGCCGGCTCGGGCGCGCTGGCGATCGTGTCGAGGGTCTCGACCGGCTTCAGCAGTTGGTCATCCGATACGGCTGGCGCGCCGCCGCCCTTCTTGGGCGGTGCCGCGGCCGTCTTGGGCGCGGGCTTCTTCGGTGCGGGGGCAGTCTTGGGAGGCGTCTTCGATGGCTTGGCGGCGCCCTTGGGCGTCTTGTCGGCCTTCGCCGGCTTGGCGTCGGCAGGTTTCTCTGCGGGCTTGTCGGCCGGCTTCTCCGGCGTCTTCTCGGGCGGCATCGTCTCGCCGGCCGACTCCCACTTGGTCATCTCCTCGACGCGCGGACCCTCGTCGGCGGCGACGATCTTCTTCTTGTGCGCGCCGCCACAGCCCGTCACCGTCGCGAGCCCGCAGAGGAGCGCCGCGATTCGGAGCGCCGCGCCTCGCGATCGCATGGTCGAAGCATGACAGCCCGCGCCTCGCGGGCAAGCCGGCCCACCGCGCCCTCCGGTGCGGGTTTGAGGCGCGACCGGCGCCTCTCGTTTGGGTGAGACTTCGGAGATCCAGGCCACGGTCTGCGGGACGTGCGCCCCACGCATGGAGCGTGGACGCATCAGCGATAGAGGGATCTTATCGAGCCCGGGCCCGTGACGCGAGCGGCGATCTCGGCGACTTTTCGGGGCAACGAGAGCGGTACGAGCCGTGCACCAGGGGGAGACATGAAAACTTCCCTTGGTGTCTCATCGGTCCTCGTCCTCGCCACGCTCGCCCTCGGCGCCGTTGCCTGCAGTAACGCCCAGCAAGGAGAGGACGACTCGACTGCTGGCGCGCTCGCGCAGGGCGAAGCGCCCGCCGCAGGAAGCAACGCTCACCTCGCGAGCATCGGCAAGTGCGGCAAGGCCTACGACCGCGCCTCGAACCAAGCGAGCAGCACGGCCGCGATGCTTCAAGCCTCGGGCGCCTACACGGAGTGCGTCAAGAAGGCGAACGACGCGGTCGTCGCGACGATCGAGAAGAACCTGACCGAAGCAAGCTCGAGCATGAAGGGACAGGCCGCCGGCGCGATCGCCAAGTTCCGTCAGACGAGTCAGGCCGTTTGCGCCGAGATGGACAAGGCGAGCCCGAACTTCGGCGGCTCGCTCCAGCGCGTCGAGTCGGTGGGCTGCGGGAGCGCGCGCGAGGCGTTCCTGGCGTCGCTCGTCGACGAGTTCGTCGCGCTCGGCGACGAGGCCCATCCGATCAAGGAAGACCGCGGCAGCCACCCGCGCTGCTACCGGCAGTACGACAAGCGCCTCGACTCGGCCATGTCGCAGAACGACATGACCCAGACCGTGTTCACGCTCGCGGAATGCGTGGCGCGGCGTGCGGACGCCCTTTCCGCGCTCGTCTCGCGGGTGCAGGTCCAGAACGACGCGGCCGCGGGGCCCGCGAACACCGCCGAGGACCGGGTGCGCGCGGCGACGGCAGCGGCCATCAACGCCGGCGGCGAGCTGTGCGCGGTCTTGAACGAGGCCGGTGAGAACGGTGGCGGCAGCTTAGCGCGCATGACCACCGGCAGCTGCAAGGCGCGCGTCGCCGAGTCGTTCTTCTCGAGCTTGAAGAGCCTCCTCGACGAGGGCTGATCGGCCGCGCGCGCGCGTCGCGCGCTTTCAGAGTGGGCGGTCGGCCGGCGCGTTCGGCACCTGCGTGGAAACGATCGGATCGAGGTCGCCCGATCGCCACGGGACCTCCGGCCACCATCGCTCTCCGAGCGTGGTGGCCGCGGTCGTTTCGGTGGGCTCGAAGCTCTGACCCGGGCGAGGGGTGACGATGAGGGCGCCTGCACGCGTGGCAGCTGCGCTCGCGCGCTCTACCGGCTCGGTCCAGCCGTGATACGCGAGCGCGAGCAGCGCCCAGTGAACGGGCAAGAGGACCTTGCCGCGCACCATCGCGTGCGCGCGCACCGCTTGCTCGGGGCCGATGTGCCAGTCGGGCCATGCGGCGTTGTACTGGCCGGTCTCGATCATCGTGAGATCGAACGGGCCGAGCTTCTCGCCGATGTCGTTCATCGCCGGAAAGAGCCCGGTGTCGCCGGAGTAATAGACGCGGTGCTTGGCGCCGACGAGCGCGTAGCCCGCCCAGAGCGTCGCGTCCTTGTCGAGGACGTGTCGCCCCGAGGCGTGGCGCGCAGGCGTGCATACGATCGTGAGATCGCCGATCGGCACCCGGTCCCACCAATCGACCTCGGTGATGCGCGCCTCGGGGACGCCCCAATACGCGAGGTGCGCGCCCACGCCGAGCGGGACCACGAAGCGCGTGTCCCAATCCTTCATCGCGCGAATGGTCTCGTAGTCGAGGTGGTCGTAGTGGTCGTGCGAGACGACGACCGCGTCGAAGCGTGGCAGATCGGAGATGGCGATCGGCGGCGGATAGAAGCGCGTCGGGCCCACTCCGTCGATCGGAGACACGCGATCGGTCCAAACCGGGTCGGTGAGGATGCGGTGCCCGTCGATCTCGACGATCGTCGTGGAGTGCCCGAACCACGTGACGCGCAGGCCCGACGGCGGCGCGACCCGGAACCGCGCCGGGTCGATGCGCGGGATTTGGAGCGGCGAGCTCGGACGCGTGTACGGGCTCGCGTGCATCATCCCCGTGAACGAGCCGACGAAGTCGTTGTGGAGCGGCTGCGGGTTTTCGAAATGACCGTCCTTGAACTCCGGACTGCGCTCCATGCGCGCCCGCCGTGCGGCGTCGGGGCGATGGCCGAGCTCGCGCCAACCATCGACCAACGCGTAGGTCGTGGCGAGGAGGACGAGCGCGAGCGTTATGCGGATCACGCGTCCGAGCACACGCCGCACTCGCGCGCGGAAGGACGGCGAGCTCATACGCGTCGAAGCGTAACCGAACGTGACGGTCGCGTGTGCTATGGGGCAGAGGTGACCGAAAAGATCGCGGGCGTCCACTACCTCCCGTCGCCACTCGGCGTCGACCTTCCTGTCGTCGACGTTTCTCACGATGCGTTCGAGCGGCCGGTCGACAGCGCGCGACAGCGCGCGTACGTCGACGAGTTCATGCGGCAGTCGGTGATGCCGGAGCTCCTATTCGGGCTCCTCCCGCGCCGCGTGCGGGCTGCGGCGATGGGGCTCGCCCTGCGCGGCTCGCGCCTCGCCCCCGGCATCCAGTCGGCGGAGGGCTCCTTCTTGGGCGGGATGGCCACCTACCTCTTCAAGGTCGGCCAGCTCGTTCCGGACGCGCTCTCGCCGATCGATCGGAAGATCATCGCCACTCTCCCGGCGCGCGCCGTGCGGTGGCGCATCTTCGACATGGTGGATCTCCTCGCCGAGGCCATTCTTCCGCGGCTCGTCGGTGACGCATCGCGTCCGCTGTGGCTCGTCAACATCGCCGGCGGCCCGGCGCTCGACAGCCTGAACGCCGTCGCCGCGCTCGCGCGCACCGCGCCCGAACGAATGCGCGCCCGCACGGTGAAGATCGCGGTTTTCGACGGCGACAGCGCCGGACCGGATTTCGGCGCGCGCGCGCTCGACGCGTGGCGCAACGATGGGCCGCTGGCCGGGCTCGAGGTCCGCTTCGAGCGATACGCCTACGACTGGAACGATCCGCGCCCGCTCGTTGCCGCGCTCGCCAGCGCGCGCGCGGAGAACGCGGTCGTGGTGGCGTCCTCGGAGGGTGGCCTCTTCGAGTACGGGGCCGACCACGCGATCGAGGCGAACCTCCGCGCGCTTCGTGAAGGGTGCACCGGCCGGGTCGCGGTGGTCGGATCGGTGACACGAAACGACGACGTCGCCCAACGCATGATTCGCGGAAGCACCGCCGCGCTCGTGCCACGCGGGCTCGCGACGTTTCGCTCGCTCGTGCAGCGCGCGGGCTTCGACGTCACGCGATCGATCGCGCGGCCCTTCGCGGACGACGTGTGCCTCGAAGCGATGAGTTGAGCGTCAGAGCGCGCTCGCGAACGCGCGACCGAACTCGAGCGGCGTCGGACGGTCCTTGGCCTCGCGTGCGGTCGCGGCGCGGAGGAGCTTGGCGACCGCGGCGGGGTAGGCGCGCAGTCGATCGGCGTCCTCGAGCGGGTCGCGCTGCATGTGCGCGATGATGCGGTCGCGCGGGTTCTCGATCTCGTCGAAGAAGGCGCGACCGGTCGTCACGTTGTAGATGGTGCCGGCGAGGGCGTACACGTCGGAGCGTGGGTCGAGCTCGACGGGGTCGAGGACTTGCTCCGGCGCGATGTAGCCGGCCGTGCCGGCGACGAATCGTCCACCCACTTCGGCCGGGACGCGGATCGCGCGCACCATGCCGAAGTCGATGACGACCGTCGCGAGCGGCGGAGTGTGGGCCGGATCGCGGTGCTTCTCGGGCTCGAACTTCTCTCCGCCCGCGAGCGGCAGGCGCAGCCAGAGATTCGCCGGCTTGAGATCGCGGTGCACGAGACCGGCGTTGTGGAGCGCGGCGAGCCCAGCGCACGTCTCGAGCACGACCTGGCGGAGCTCGAAGAGCGTCATGTGACGCGCCGACGAGTATTGCTTGAGGTCGGCGCCGATCAGGTACTCGAGCACCAAGAACGGAACGTTCCCCGACACTCCGCGATCGATGATGTTCGCGACGTTGGGGTGATAGAGGCCGGCGAGCGCCTTCGCTTCTTCGACGAACGAGGCGAGGATGCCTTCGCGCTCGGCGTCGTTGGCGTTGGCGAGCGCGTCGGCCTTGGGGATCTTCAAGACGAAGAGGCGGTCCGCGCCCGGCTTGCGCACGAGCCACACCTTGCCGATGCCGCCTTCACCGAGCGGCTTCACGAGCTCGTAACCCTCGATGGTCGTCGGCTCCTTCTTCTTGATCGGTGGCGGCGGCGGGGTGCGGCGGATCGCGCCGCGGATCGCGCCTTCGAGGAGCGCCGACGTAACCGGCCCGAGCGACGCGAACCAAACGTCGAGCATCGCCGGCTCGCGCGCGCGGATGGCGCGAGCGACGAGCGCGGCCACGCGCGGAGCGTTCTCCGTCGCGGCGCGGGAGAGCGAGTCCTCCGCGCTCTCCTTGGTCGCCCGGTGGAGCGCCTTCACCGGATCGGCGAGCGCGCCGTGCAAGCGATCGCCGGCCAAGACGAGCTCGACGCACAACGCTTCGAGGTTGGGCTTGGGGCCGGCCGCGCCGGCGAATGAGCGGAGCGCGCGCGCCAGGCCCAAGAGGGCGTGGGCGAGCTCCGTGTCTCCGGCGTGGAGCTTCTGGAGCGCGGCTTGCGCGCCCTCGTCCCACTGTCCATCGCCCGTGCTCGACGCAACCGCCGTTCGCAGCGCTTCGGCCTGATCGCAGCACGCTTGGAGCGCGCTCGCGGCCATCATCGGCAGCGCGTTTCCGAGCTGGAGCAGCATGGCCGGACGATCGATGACGAGCGCCCACCAGGCCGCGAACGGGCCGAGCCATTCGACGTCGTCGACCTCACCCAGCGCGGTGCCGCGCGTCGTGTCGACGAGCCGCCAGAGGAGCGTGGAGAGGGCGCTCCGGAGCGGAGGCGGGAGCTCGCGCGACCCGTCGGCGAGGCCGTCGAGCTTGCGGAGCCACAGGCACGTGTCGTGCGCCGTCGGCCCGCGGCCGGGCCCGAGATCGCCGTCCTCGCCGCACGCATCGAGCGCGTAGCCGCCGAGACGGACCGCGAGGACCTCGAGCGGGAGATCGTCTCCGCCCTTCGACTCCTGGCGCCGCTCTTTGACGAGATCGAGGATCTCGGAGGGCGCGCGCGCGATCATCTTCCACGTCTCCTCGAGGTCGGGCTCCTCCACCGGCTCGCCCGCCGGACGCGTCGCGAGGAGCGGGCCCCACAGGCGGAGCGCGAACGCGCGCGCGCAGCCCTCGAGGGCGTTCATGGTCGCGGCGCGGTGATGGAGACGCCCCGTGCCGAGCGTGATGCGGCGCGCCTCGGTGAAGGTGCCGGCCACCGAGCCCGCGAAGCGCGCGGCGCGCGCGTCGGCCTCTTCGTCGTCGTACTGCGCCGCGATGCGCATCAAGTTCTCGAGCCCGAGCTCGAGATCGAGCGGATCGCGCTCGGCGCCGTCGACCACGTCGGTGACGGCGATGACCTCGATCCACCGACGCGAGTCGTCGAGCGAGCTTCCGCGCGCGCGGCGCGCCATTTCGCGCAGCGCGCGGAGCGGGCCCTCGATGTCGTTTTTGTGTCGGCCGCGGCGCCACAAGGTGGCGAGGCCTCGGGCGAGAGCGCGCGCGGCGATCGCACCGCCGTCGCCGTCGAGCACGCGCTTGGCGAGGCGATCCCATAGATCGCGGCGCTCGAAGAAGAGGTACGGCGTCGCGGCGGCGATCGCACCGAGGACCCACGCGTCGGCGTCGCCGTCGAGGATGGCCACGAGCTGCCCGGCCGTGAACTTCAGACGCTCGGCGGGGAGCGAGGCGAACGCGGTCATCGCGCGTTGGCGGAGGAGCGGTGACTCGCCGAGCGCCCAATCCAGGACCATGCCCTCGAGCTGCTCCAAGGTTCCGGTGAGCCGTCCGAGCGCGCGCGCGGCGTGCACCCAAACGAGCGGCTCCGGGTGAAGGAGAAGAGGCTGCAAGACTTGGAGCGTCTTGCCCACGAGCTCGGGATCGGTGGTCGCGGCCATGCCGCTCACGCTGATCTCGAGGCAGCGCGCGGCGAGCACGCGACCGCGGAGCGCGCCGTGTGCAGGCGCCGCCACCATGGCTTCGAACGTGCTCGAGGCGCTCCAGATCCACGCGCCGAGCTCCGGCACCTCGACGGCGCTCGCGCCCGCTTCCCAGACGAGGATCTCGAGTCGCGCGCGCGCCTCGGCGTTGCCCGGCTGCGCGAACGCGTCGCCCGTGCCGAGGAGCGGCGCGCAGGCGAGGGCGTCCATGAGCGGACCTTCGACCACGCGCTCGCGCGCAACGACGCCGGCGCGATCACGGAAGGCGGAGATCCGCGTCGCCGCGGCGAGGAGATGCGATAGGCGAGCGTCACGGCGCCAGGTGCTCGCGGTGGCCCACGTGAAGAGCGTCTCACCGCTGGGGCTGGCGAGGGTCTCGAGGAGCGCGCTCTCCGCGCTCGGCTCGTGGGTCAGCGCCGGCAGCGCGTCGGCCACGGCGTCGGCCGCCGCACGAAGGGCGTCCGAGAGCGGCACCGCGGGTTGCGGCGCCGATCGGTCGCGGCCTCCGACGCGCCAGCGCGCACGAAGGGCATCGTCGAGGGCGGGCTCGGCAGCGAGCGCTTGCGTGAGGGTCGAGAGCGCTTCTCGAACGGGATCGGGGATCATCGCGGAAGGGCGAGCGTATCGCTGTCCCGCGAACCGACACAACCGGCCTGGTCAGCGAATCGGCGTCTCGAAGGCCACTTGCGCTTCGGCCAGCTTGCAGTCGGACGCCGAGCACACGCTGAACTTGTAGACCCCACGGATCTTGGCTTGGCCGGACTCTCCGGTGAATCGGACCTTCACGACCCCGACGGTCTCGCCTTCCTGCGAGAAGTCGCCGCTCGCCTTGCTGAATACGCCGTCCGGCCGCGCGAAGGACACGCCTTGGCTCGGCTCCGTCTTCAGCTTGTACGGATACTCCTTGTTGATGTGGTACGGGCCGAGCGCCTCGAGGCGCAGCGGGACCTCACAAGTTGCACCTGCGTTGCAAGATGCGGGCGGCGCCGCCTCGAGCTTGTACATCGCCGTGGCTTGCTCGAACTTCACGGGTGGCTTGAGCGGCGCCGCGGGGGCAGCGCTCGCTTGCGCGCGGGCGCTCGCCGTGGCGCTCGTCGCCGCGGTGGTCTTCTGCGCCGTCGTCGCGCTGGGGGCGACCGCGGCGGGAGCCGCGGAGGGCGCGGTGGTCCCACTCGGCGTCTCGGCCACCGTCACTGCTGCCGTCGCCGTCGCCGTCGCGGTCGCGCTCGCCGCGGCGGTCGGCCCGCTCGGAGCGTTCGCTGTCGCAACACTTGCGCTCGGCGCGGTGGTGGTCGTCGGCGCGCCCTTCTCGGTCTTGTCACACGCGACGCATGCGAGCGCGACGCCGCTCACGACGATGAAACGATCGATCGAGTCCATGGCCGAGCATCGTACACGACGCTGGCACACGGTCGGCGCTGCAGTTTTGTATGCATAGTGAACGTTCGGGCGCTTCGTCGCTCGGCTGGTACAGTGCGTCTTCATGCGCGCGACGTCGAAGTGGCTTGGTCCGGTGGTGCTTCTCTCGTTCGTGGTGGTGGCGCAGGCTTGCGGCGCAGAAGACGAGGCGGCGGGGATCCCGCCGGCGGGCACCGACGGTGGCGGTGGCGGGACCGATGGTGGCGGCACGACGAGCGATGGCAGCACGACGCTCGACGGGAGCGGCGTCGACGGCGGCACGACCATCAAGGATGGATCGGCCACCGACGCGCCGCTCGACGCCCCGACCGATGGCAACGTCGTCGTCGACTCGGGCGCGTGCGTCGCGCCGACGCTGCCGAAGCTCAAGGTCGTGAACGTCGCGAGCGCGGCCATCCCGAACGCGCTGTTCGCGGCGCAGCCGCCGGGGTCCGACGACTGGTACGTGGTCTCGCAGGACGGCGTGATTCGGATCGTGCGCGCGGGCAACGTGCTCGCGACACCGTTCCTGGACATCAGCGCCGCGATGGGGACGAACCTCGGTGAGCGCGGCCTCCTCAGCATCGCGTTCCACCCGAACTATGCGAGCAACGGTCGCTTCTTCGTGATGGGCACGCCCGCCGACAGCCCCGACGGGACCTTCGCCGCGAGCAACGCCGACGCGGTGGTCGAATTCAAGCGCAGCGCCGGTAACGCCGACGTCGCCGACGGAACGAAGGTGCAGGACATCGTCGTCCTGCCCGCGTCGGCGAGCAATCACAACGGTGGCACCATCGCGTTCGGACCGGACGGGAAGCTCTACATGGCTACCGGCGACGGGGGCGGCGGCTGCGAGAGCGCCGAGCCGGACTCCGTGCAGGACACGACGAAGCTGTTCGGCAAGATCCTCCGCTTCGACGTCGACATTGCGGCGCCGTTCGCCGCCGCCGGTAACCCCTTCAACGACGACAAGCGCGTCTATCACTACGGCCTTCGCAATCCGTTCCGCTGGAGCTTCGACTCCGCGACGGGTGACCTCTACATCGGCGACGTGGGGCAGGACTCCTACGAGGAGATCTCACTCGCGGTCGGAAACGCTGCCGGCAAGAACTTCGGCTGGCCCGCGTTCGAAGGTGCGGTGGGCGGCACGTGCTCGGGCAAGTCGCTCGGCGGACCCTCGCCGCACACGCCGCCCATCGTCTCGATCGATCGCCGCGGCGGGAGCTCGAGCCCGTTCGCCGACTACTCGTCGATCATCGGAGGCCGGGTCTATCGCGGGAGCGCGATCCCGTCGCTCTACGGCGTCTACCTCTTCAGCGACTACGGCGGCGCCGAGATGGGCGCGCTCAAATACTGCAACGGGCAGGTGAAGGGACCGGTCGTCCTCCAGAAGTCGGCGGTCCCCACGCCGCAAGGCACGCTCAACGTCACGAGCTCCTTCGCGGAGGGCCACGATGGGGAGATCTACCTCACGTACGGCGGTGGCGGCGGCGCGCGCCTCGGCAAGCTCGTGCCACAATAGTCGGCATGACCAAAGGGCTCACGCGCGGAGCGCGGCCGTCGGCGGGCCAGCTCCTCAAGGTGCTGCTCGACGCTCCCGACCTCGCCGCCGAGATCCCGCGACTTCCTCCGCTCGCGCTCGCCAAAGTCCTCGATGCCGTCGGCCTCGAGGACGCAGGTGAGATCGTGGCGCTCGCCACGACCGAGCAGCTCGTGCACGTCTTCGACGAAGACCTGTGGCGGAGCGCGCGGCCCGGGGAGGATCCGCGCTTCGATGAAGACCGCTTCTTGGTTTGGCTCTCCGTGATGAACGAAGGCGGCGAGCGCTTCGTCGCCCAGCGCCTCGCCGAGCTGCCGATCGATCTCGTGACGCTCGCGTTCCACAAGCAGCTCATCGTGCTCGACGTCGATGCGCTCTTCGAGGAGATGGGCGAGACCGACCCCGACGAAGTCGACCTCGTGGAGAAGGCGCTGTCGAATTGTCTCTCCGAGGAGCTCGATCGTTATCAAGTCGTGGCCCGCCGCAACGAAGGATGGGACGACGTGCTCTTCGCCTTGCTTGCGCTGGGCAGCGAGCACCCCGACGTGCAAGAGCGCGTCCTCGAGCGGTGCGCGCGGATGAGCGCGCGCGACGTCGAGACCGAAGGTGGCCTCTACGAAGTGCTCACCCAGGAAGCGATGCTCGAGGAGGACGTCGCCGGCGAGCGCGAAGATCGTCGCGCCGAGGCCGGCCACGTGGTCCCGTCGTCTGCAGCCGCCTTCTTGAAGCTCGCGCGTAGCGGTGATGCCTCGCGTGATCGAGACCCGCTCACGCGGGCTTACTTCCGCGGGCTCGCGCCGCCGGCGCCGCCGCCGGTCTCGGCCTCGTCGGCCACGGAGCGTCACTCCGACCTCGCCGAGCGCCTCGCTGCGATGGGGGTGCTGCAGCCCGAGGTCGTCGCAGAGCGAGAGATTCCGCGGCTCGGACCGGGCGGCGCGGCGCCCGCAGAGCCGCTCCTCGTTCGCGCGCTCCGCGCGCTCGCGCTCGAGTCCCGGCACCTTCACCCAACGAAGCGAGGAGCTCGCGTACCTCGCCAACGTTCTCGTCGCGGGCTGTTCGCTCGAGGGGCGCCAGATGCGACCGATCGAGGGGGTGCGCGCTGCGACCGCCGCGGTGAGCCTCGGGCTCGAGCTTCGGGGCGGCGATCCCGGTGCGGTTCTGGCGAAAGAGCCGCTCGACCTCCTGTTCCGCGCGGCGTGGGCACACCTGAGCCGTGAAGTGAGCACGCCTGCCGCGGCGCGGCTCGATGCACGCGGCGCCACGCGCGTTCGTGACGACGCGCGGCGGGCGGTTCTGACCGCGCTCGCCGCGGAGTGTCCAATGCTCCCCGATGGTAGGTTCTTGGCGTCGCTCGCCGATGTCGCCGCCGCACGCACACACCTCGCGTGAGCGCGCTTTGATGTAACCTGCATCGATGCGTACGCATCTTCGGTTAGCCGTGTCTGCGGTCCTGATCCTGAGCGCGGTCGCGGCCGCGTGCGAGAGCTCGACCGACGAGGCCGCGGACGCCGCGGCCAGCGCGGACGGAGGACCGGGCGATGGGAGTCCCTCGCCGGACAGCGCGACGACGCTGGCCGATGCCGGCACCTTCGACGCGACGACGACGCTGGCCGATGGGGCGACCGCGGACGCGACGACGACGCTGGCCGATGGGGCGACCGGCGATGCGATGAGCGCGGACGCGGCTGTCGACGCCGGCTTCCCCGCGCTGGGCGTCTACACGGTGGACATCGACGGCGGCGGGCTCACCTTGCTCGTCGATGCCGGGACGCGCGAGCTCTCGCACGTGCGCGTGGGCGCGGACGGTGGCTGGCTCGTCGCTACCCACTACGGGAAGGACCCGGATTCGAACGGGCTCGCGATGGAGAACGAGAACGGTATCGGCGCCTACTACGAGGGCACCGAGGTCGTGACCTTCCCGCTCGCCTCGCCGTACGCCACGACCGTGATCACCGGGACGCCGAGCGGTGGGCTCGCGTGCAACCCGTCGTGGACCGACGACGGCAAGGTGCTCTACCTCGCCCAGGCACCGAGCGATGCCGGCACGACCAAGGTGCACCTCGAGCGCGCGACGTTCGGGGTCGTGCCGTCGGTCTCGGCGATCGCGACCGTGCCGGTGCCGCCGGAGCTCCTCGTGCCGGTCGATCCGCACCAGCACGGTCCGAGCGACGCGACGGGCTTCATCACGTTCACCGCGCTCTTCCAAGGCGGCGCCAAGTGGTACCGCCCCATCTTCAAGATGCCGGCGACCGGCACCACGCTCATCGGTCAGTCACCGGCGTTCGGGTGTCCGATTTGCCCGCTGCAAGGTGGTTGCTGCGGGTTCGACACCATCCCCGAGGTGATCGGAACGAACGACTCGCGTATCAGCCACTCGGGCGGCGAAGTGCTGTGGATGCAGCAGCACCCCGACAAGGCCGCCGTCGTGGGGCCGACGACCTTCTATCCCTACCATCAGGCCAAACGGCCTACGGACGGCGGCGCACAGGTCGATCTCATCCCCAACGGAGCGTCGGTGCTCACCACGTTCTCGTACGGCGAGTGGCGCCCTGACGATCAAGAGGTCACCTACTGGACGATCGAGGTCGATGGCGCGGTGTTGCGCATGCACCTCTGGGTGATGAGCCCCGACGGCTCGAATCGCCGGCAAATCCCGCTTCCTGGGAATCTCTGCCCGCTCCATCCCAGCTACATCACTCCAACCCGCATCGTGTTCAACGCGTGGCGCGGTGCCGCGAGCGACGGAAGCTGCGACGTAGCGAAGATCCCGTGAAGCGGCGCGCACGCCGCTGGGGATGTGATGCGGATCAAGGCGATGCTGCGCAGGCAACTCCGCCGAGTCCGTCCCGCGACTCGGCCCAGAAGCGATAGGGCGTAAACCAGAATCCCGCCGCGTTGCCACGCGATGCCTGGCGAAACGCGCCGACGAGATGACCGAAGTCCCTGAGCGCACGCTGATCGACGCTCCCCATCAGGAGCTCGAAGCCGGAGAGGTCCTGGAGGTACTTCGACTGCAGCGCATCATCGGTGACGATGTATCCCGCGCGAGCGCCGAGCGCCGCGAGCCATCGCGCCGCGTTGTGCAGGTTCTCGTGGGTGTGCTCGGCGCAGGGCTCCACCAAGACCGTGTCGGCAGCGACGCCCGCGCCACCTTCGGACGTGGCGCAGGAGAGGAGGTGCAGCATGGCGAAGGCTTCGACGAGCCGCGCGTGCACTGCGCCGCCGGTGACGATCGCGATCGGTGCGACGCCGCCGCGCAAGACGGCGCGCGCGCGTCGCGTGCGCTGCACCATGCCACCGAGCGCCGCGCGCGCGTCATCGTCGAGCGCAAAGCAACGAGGCGCGAGCGACGGGCGGTAGGCGAGGAGCGGTGAGGCGTTTTGGGCCGCGAGGCCGTGGCCGGGCACGACGACGGCGCCGTAGGGGCTCGTCGCGCTCGGGGCGGCCAGGAGTCGCTCGACGACGCGCGCGTCGTGGGCCGCGCTCTCGCGGAGGAGTTCTGGCGCGAGCCGACATGGAAAGAGGGCGCTCGCTTCGCGCTGGCCGCCCGCGACCTCGCGCAGCTCGCGCAGCACGGCGGCGAGCTTCGGTCGGCCGTCGTCGGGCGGAAACCCGCACCCGCGGGGCGTTTTCGTGAGAGCGCGCGCCACGTCCTCGCCGTCGTGCTCGACGGGGACGAAGCACGACGCCTCGGGGTCGACCTCGGGGAACGACACGTGGCTGATGGCGTCCGGATCGCGTGGAACGATCGCGCTCGTCCAGCGCGTGCAGATTGCATGTACATCCGGAGGCGGCCCGTCGCCGGCCAAGAACCCGAAGCGGGCGTCGCGCGCGCGCGCGGACGGCACCGCCAGGTGCGTGCCGCAGCCGACGGCGAGCGCACCGAGCGCGAGCGCGAGTCGGCGGCCCCCCCGGCCGCTCATGCCGCTCGGCTCACGAGACGCGATCGCCGGGCCCGCCCGTCTCGGGCGAGACGACGCGGTGGACGCCGTCGGCGCCGGTCGCGGCGAGGATCATTCCCTCGGAGAGACCGAACTTCATCTGCCGCGGCTTGAGGTTCGCGATGACCACGACGGGCTTGCCCAAGAGCGCCTGCGGGTCGGGGTAGGACGCGCGGATGCCGGAGAAGATCTGACGGAGGCGACCCTCGCCGAGATCGACCTCGAAGCGGAGGAGCTTGTCCGCGCCTTCGACCAGGCCCGCGGTGCGAATGACGCCGACGCGGAGATCGAGCTTCGCGAAGTCGTCGATGGTGACCTCGGGCGCGGGGCCGCCCTTCGCAGGCGCGGCCTTGGCGGCCGGCGGTGCGGGGGCCGCGGCTTTGGGCGCGTTCTTGGCGTCGTTCTTCTTGGGGGCCGCCGCCGGAGCCTGCTTGGCCTCGACCTTGGCCCACGTGTCCTTGAGCGTGACCGTGCGGTTCCACACCTTGCGCGTGGGGGTCGAGTCGGGATCGCAGGCGAAGTAACCGACGCGCTCGAACTGCACGCGGTCGCCGGGCTTGGCCGAGGCGAGGTACGGCTCGGCGCGGCCTTCGTGTACGCGCAGCGAGTCGGGGTTCATCTCCTCCAAGAACGACACGCCGTCGGTGGCGCCGGGGTTCTCGACGTTGAAGAGTCGATCGTAGAGGCGCACCTCGATGGGGAGTGACTCTTTGGCCGACACCCAGTGGAGGGTGCCCTTCACGGTGCGGCCGTCGGGCGCGTTCCCGCCCCACGAGTCGAGATCCATGGTGCAGCGGACCTCGGTGACCTCGCCCTTCGCGTCTTTGATGACCTCCTTGCAGCGGACGAGGCACGCGTAGCGGAGGCGCACCTCGGCGCCGGGCGCGAGGCGGAACCAGCCCTTGGGCGGGGCCTCGCGGAAGTCGTCGTGGTCGATGAAGAGCGTGCGCGAGAAGGGGAGCTTGCGCGAGCCCATCGCGGGATCTTCGGGCGAGAGCGGCGCCTCGAGCTCGCGCACCTCGCCTTCGGGGAAGTTCTCGATGACGAGCTTCAAGGGACGGGTGACGGCCATGACGCGGGCCGTCCGCTTGTTGAGGTCTTCGCGCAGGTGGTACTCGAGGAGGCCCACGTCGACGACGCTGTCGGTCTTGGCCACGCCCACGCGCTCGCAGAAGGCGCGGATGGCCTCGGGCGTGTAGCCGCGGCGACGCATGCCGGCGAGGGTGGGCATGCGCGGATCGTCCCAGCCCGAGACGACCTTCTTTTGCACGAGCTCGAGGAGCTTCCGCTTCGACATCACGGTGTAGGTGAGGTTCAAGCGCGCGAACTCGATCTGGCGCGACGGGAAGAGCTCGGTCTCGCGGATCGACCAGTCGTACAAGGGACGATGCGACTCGAACTCGAGGGTGCAGATCGAGTGCGTGATCTTCTCGATCGCGTCGGAGATCGGGTGCGCGAAATCGTAGAGCGGATAGATGCACCACTTGGTGCCGGTGCGGTGGTGCGGCGTCTTCCGGATCCGGTAGAGGAGCGGATCGCGCATGTTCATGTTCTGCGACGTGAGGTCGATCTTGGCGCGGAGGACGTGCGCGCCCTCCTCGAACTCACCGGCGCGCATGCGGCGGAAGAGATCGAGGTTCTCGGCCACCGTGCGCTCGCGGTACGGGCTCGGCGTGCCCTTCTTGTAGAAGTTGCCGCGGTACTCGCGGATCTGCTCCTCGTTCAGGCTGTCGACGTAGGCGAGGCCCTTCTCGATGAGCTTCTCGGCCGCCTTGTAGATCGCCTCGAAGTAATCGGACGCGTAATAGAGGTTGTCCCAGGTGAAGCCGAGCCAGCGGATGTCCTCTTGGATCGACTCGACGTACTCGACGTCCTCCGTCGTCGGGTTCGTGTCGTCGAAGCGTAGGTTGCACGTGCCGCCGAACTCGCGCGCGAGGCCGAAGTCGACGCAGATCGCCTTGGCGTGACCGATGTGAAGGTAGCCGTTGGGCTCGGGCGGGAAACGCGTCGCGACGCGCCCGTCGTGCTTCTTGGCCGCGGTGTCCTCGGCGATGATCTCGCGGACGAAGTTTCCTCCGACCTCGCTGCCCTTGCCGGTGGGGAGGGGACGACGCGCCGCGGGTTCGTGCTTCTCGTTCATGGGAAGCCGCTTTTTACCACGAGAGCGGGCCTGGCTGGGCGACCATGCGGGCCATGAAGGTCGCGAAAAAGAAGTCGGCCAAGCCCGCCGCAGGCGGCTCGCCGTTCCCGTTCTTCGGTCAAGGCGACGCGAGCTACTACGAGTGGTTCGAGATGTGGGTTTGGTTCAAGGACCCCGTGCCGAAGTCCGAGCGCGCGGCCGTCTTGAAGGGCGCCCCCAAGCCGTGCGCGCGCGCGGCGGAGTGGCCGAACGCGTCGCTCCTTTGGCCGTCCACCGGCGACCAATGGATCCATAAGCACCTCATCGAAGCCTACGGATCGGCGAGGGCGAAGGCGCGCTACGCCAGGGCGGCGGCGCGCGAGGCGCGCGGGGAAGACCTGTTCGACGACGACGAGGACGAGGCGTACCTCGACCTCCTCGCCTGCGACGGCGAAGAGAAGAGGCTCAACCAAGACATCGAGCGCTGGCTCCGCGACGTGCACGCGCGCTGGCCGATCCTCTTCGCGGCGCGCCGCGAGGACGACGAGGCGGGCGGCACCAAGCTCGGTGCGTGGCACAAGGCGAGCATCAAGCGCTTCGCCGCCGACGTCCTGCCGACGTTCGAAGCGCTCGCCAAGAAAGGGCTCCCGGCGAAGGACCTCCGCCGCGAGGCGATCTCCGTCGTCGTGGAGTACGTCGGCGAGAAGAAGGTGAAGCCGGCGATCCGGAAGCTCGCGAAGACCCCGGACTGACCTCGCTACTTGACGCAGTCGGCGGCACAGAGCGTGTCGGCGCAGCCCTCGAAGTCTTCGTAGAAGCTGCCGCGGCCGCTTCGCTTCTCGTACGCGTCGTGCTCGCAGGTGCAGAACGGCGCGCTGGGGCAAGTGCCGTCCGGCAAGTTGTAAGTCGACACCGCGCCTGGCTCGAAGGCGAAGCCCGAGCTCCGGCAATGCGTCTCGAGACAGCTGGCGCAGGCGTCGCTGACGATGCCAGTCGAGTGATTCACCTCGTCGCAGAAACCTTTGGGGCCGGCCTTCGGCTCCGGAACCGCGGTCTCGGTGCGACCTTGGCTCGACGTCGAGGCGTAGTACTGGACGGCGACTGGCGCCTCCGAGTCCGGAATCTCGAACGCGACGTTGCACGCTTTGCTGGCGCCACCTTTGGCGACGGCGCCGCGCCCAGTGCACGCGTTCTCCATGTTCGTGGCCGGACCGTAGAACGAGTAGACCGTGCTCGTATCGGTGCGGAGCTCGAAGTGACTCCCGTCGGTGGGCAGCGCGGAGGGGAAGGAGTCGTTCGCGACCTGCACCGTGACCACCAAGAAGACATTCCCCGGCTTGGGAATCTTGGCGAACGTGCGGCTCGAGCTCGGCGTGATGAGCAGGTGATTCGTCGTGTAGGGCTTGCTCGCCGTGATCGAGAGGCGCGAGTCGAGGTCCCCATTGTCTCCTCCGGTGGTCCCGCTGCTGCCGCCGCCCGAGCGACCGCTCGCTCCGCCGTCGGTCCCCGCGGGCGTCCCGCCATCGCCACCGACCCCGGAGTAGGAGCCGCCGCCCGCCGAGCAGCCGACCGCGAGCGCGCACGAAGCGAGGACAAGAGAGAGCCGCGTTTTCATGAGAGACCACTCCACGACACGCACCTACGGCGCGCCGTGGTCGTCTCTTCCTCGAGACGATGGGGCCTCTATCGAGCGCGCGCTACATCGCGCCGATGAGCTGCCCGCCGCAGAGCGACATGCCGCCGTCCACCGCGTGCACGCTCCCCGTGATGTACTTCGCGGCCGGCGACGCGAGGAAGAGCGCGAGGTCGGCGACCTCGTCCTTGGTGCCGAATCGCTTGAGCGGCAGGGCCTGCTCGATGCGCGCCCGGATCTCGGGGCTCCCCGCGAGGCGCTGCATCCCTTCGGTCTCGTCGATCGGGCCGGGCCAGATCGACATGACGCGCACGCCCGCGCCGCCCCACTCCATCGCCAGCGTCTTCACCAGCATGTCGACGCCGGCCTTGGCCGCGCAGACGTGCGCCTGCATCGGGTAGGGCACTTGTGCTTGCGGCGCGGAGATGGCGATGACCGCCGCGCCGGGCTTCGCCAGGCGATCGAACGCCGCGCGGCAGGCGTTGAACGTACCGAGCACGTCGATGTCCATCACGGCCTTGAACCCGTTCGACGACATCGCGGCGACGGGCGCGGGGAAGTTCCCGGCGGCGCCGCACACGAGCACGTCGATCGGACCGAGAGCGGTCTTCGCGGACTCGATCGCGCCCTCGAGCGCCGCGTAGTCGCGCACGTCGGCGGCATAGCCTTCGGCGCGCACGCCCCGTTCGCGCAGCGCGCCCACCGCGGCCTCCAGCTTGTCGGGTTTGCGTCCATTGATGGCCACCTTGGCGCCGAGCCGACCGAATGCGTGCGCGATGCCGAGGTTGATGCCGCTCGAGCCTCCGGTGACGAAGACGACCTTGCCGGCATACAAATCGGGGGCGAAGACGGAGCTCATGCCCCTCTTATAGCTGCGTCTCGTGAAGACGGCTCTCGCGACTTGGTGAGGTCTCTCGCGTCGCGGGAGTAGAATCGGAAGATGCGCAGCGCTCACCGCCGACCTAGCGTCGTCCGTTCCTCGGTGCTCGTGGTCGTGGGGAGCGCGCTCGTCGCGTGCAGCACGTCGTCGTCGCCGTCCTCACCGGGCGCATCGTCGCGCGAGGAGGCTCGCGCGTACGCGCGCGGGACCGTGTCGTGTGCGACGGATTCCGATTGCTGCGTCGTCATCGACGGCTGCATCAACCAAGCGCTCGTCGTTCGCGCGGCAGACCGTGACAAGGTCGCGGCGCTCGTCGCGCAGCCGGATCCTGGTGGCTGCACGGGGTGTTTGCTTCCGGCCGTGCAGGTCGCGTGCGTGGCCGGGCAGTGCGTGGGCACGCTCGTCGACCCCTCGGCCGACGCGGGCGCGGCGTACTCGGCGCTCACCAAGGACCACTGCGGCATCGTGCCTGGCGTGGTGACCAGGACGAGCTCGGCGGAGCTTCACGTCCGCGCAATTTTGGGCTGCGGCCCGCAGTGAGTCGTGCGGCTCGCCGCTACTTCGGATTGACGAAGCCGCCGCCGTCCTTGCAGCCGTCCGCTGACTCTTGAATCGCGGCGAGCGCGGCCGCGAACACCGTCGGATTCCCGTCGCCGACGTTCCAGTGGCGACACGGGCCATTGCCGTTGCCGCACGCGTCTGTCACGCCGCCGACCGTGTCCGGGTGGAGCGGCGCGGCGCCGCCTTGCGCGATCGCTTCGAGGTTGTCGTAGCTCGCGCCCTCCATGCCGATGACGTAGGTGCGGATTTGCGTGTCCTTGTTGTGGGCCGCGAGCAGCGCGGAGAGCGCACCCAGGTTCTCGTTGCAGCCGTTGGGGTCACCGTCCGTGATGAGGACGCCGATGGTCACGCGCCCGCCGCGGCGGTTGCCACGCGTGAAGCGCACGAGCCCGCGGATCGCGGCTTCGGTGGGCGTGCCGAGCGACTTGCCGCCGGGCGACTCCGAGTTGAGCAGCGCGTCGAACGCGTTCGTCGGAAGGGCCGTGTAGCCGGTGGCTGGCTCGGCCGCGACGTCGTACCCGTTCCCGGAGCTGCACAGCGAGTCGGTGTGGCTCTTGAGCGGGAAGAACTGGAGGGCGGCCGCCTGGTTCGCCGCTCCTTGCGACTTGAAGTAGCCCGAGAGCGCGTTGATCGAGCGGCACCACTTGGAGTTGGTCCCGGCGCCGATGGTGCAATCGTCGCCCATGCTGCCGGAGCGATCGAACATGATGAACATGTCGACCGGCGCCGAGCAGTTGCCGCCGTTACCGCCGTTACCGCCGTTGCCGCCGCCGTCGCCGTTGGTCACGAACGCTCCGTCGAGATCGCCGCCACCGCCGCCGTTGCCGTTGCCACCGGAGCCGTCGTCGCCCTGTGAGCCGCACGCGACGACGACCGAGGTTGCGATGATCAATGCCCCGGCGAGTCGCGTTCCCCTCTTCATGGGGCTCAGTCTAACAGGGGAAGCGAGCGTTGACCCGGTCACGGTGGCGGATACCGTGTGGGGAACCCTCACCGTGGTCATGCTCGCTCGGCGGTGATGCTGCTAGCTCAGGCGCTCATTCGCAATGCGTCCGATCCGAGGAAGCTCGCAATGCGATCCGCCATCTTCGAACGGAACGCGTCCGTGCTCGGCGGCGCGTGCTTGAGGCCGGCGAGGAGCTCGAGCTCGGCCTGCGGGAAGAGCTCCTTGGCCCTCGCGAGGAGCGCTTCGCCGGGGAAGCTCACGTCCTCACTCGCGCCGAAGACCAGCGTGGGGCGCTTGAAGCCGGCGAGCGGCCCCCGCTCGGCGAGCGGCGGAATCCGCATGTCGAGCTTGTAAGCGGAGAACGCGACCCCGAAGAATCGAACCCAATCGTCGTCGAGCTCGGAGAGGATGCCGCGCGCGAAGCGTCGCAGCCGCGCTTCGCTCGGGAAGGCGCGGTAGAGCGCCATCGGAATGCCGACCTCGGTGAGACCTCGCCATGCTGGCCCGCCGACGATTCCCGCCGGGACGAGGAGGACGAGCCGGTCGACGCGATCGGGGGCGACCTCGGCGAGTCGGCGCGCGACGAAGCCGCCCCAGCTGACGCCGTAGATCGACGCGCGCTCGAGGCCGAGCCCGTCGAGCGCGTCGCGCAGCCACTCGCCGTAGGCCGGCCCGTCGACGGGCACGCGCGCGTCGGCGCTCATCACCGATTGCCCGAGCACGTCGAGCGCGTACACGCGGAAGTGATCGCGCAGCGGACCGATCTCGAACATCGCGTGGGCGGAGCTGGCGAGCGCGCCGTGGAGCACCACGAGCGGCGGAGCGTCCTCGGGTCCGGCCACGAGCGCGTGGGTCTCGCCGAAGCGCGTCGACACCGTGCGCGACGTCGCGGCAGGCACCAGGGCCCGCCAGCGCGCGAACTCCGCCGCGACGCGCGCTTTTGCGGCGTCGTCTTTGAACAGCGTCGTCATCGCGGCTTCCTCCCTTTGGGCTTCGCCGTGCGAGGCGTGAGCGCCTCGAGATGCGTCGCGAGCATGCGATCGAAGATCGGTCGTGGATCGGCGAGCGCGCCCTGCACCCATCCGATCAGCGCGAAGTAATAGAAGGAGAAGAACGACGCTCCGAGCACCGCCACGTCGCATGCGTCGTCGAGCTCGCTGCGCGCCTTGGCGGCGGTCGCCAGCGCGGCGACGTGACCGTGGACGCGCGAGACCTGTGCGACGAACCGGTCGCGCCAGGGAGGCTCGGCGAGGAGCGCCTCGCGGAGCAGCGTCTTCGAGAGGAAAGGTCGCTTCTCGTAGTAGGCGAAGAAAAGATGCGCGATCGCGCGCAGGCTGGCCGCGAGCGTTCGTCCCGGCTTCATCGCGACCGCGTGCGCGATCGTGGCGTCCAGATCGCCGGCGAGGGACGCGTGGAGGAGGTCTCGCTTGTCGGTGAAGTGGAGGAGCACCGTGCCCGCGGCGACCCCAGCGTCCTTGGCGATGGCGCGGACGCTCGCGCCGGCCTCGCCGTGCCGCTCGAAGTGGTCGCGCGCGACCGCGAGGATGCGCGCGCGCGTGGCCTCCCGCTGGGCGTCGCGCTTGGTTCCGGTTTCGACGAACGCGTTCACTGAACGTGTTCATTAGCATCTTCGCGGCCGCGTGCAAAGCCGGGCCGGGGCTACGCCCACCTCCACCGCTCGCGGTGACGCCGTCGCCTCGTGCGAAGACGATCGATAGCGCCGACCCTGGGGCGGTTACGGCCTCCGCGACGAGCGGCGCTGCCACGATGCCGCCCGCACCGAGGAACGACGCCGCGGGACTCGACGTCCCGGCGGGCGAGGTCGATCCAGGGCCCGACGACCGGGGCGTACACGTCGCGATCCTCCGGACCGCTCGCTGAGGCCGCCGGCGAGCACCGCGGGCCGCGACGAGCAGCGAAAGATTCGGCCGATCTCGAGCGGCGTCGAGATCGGTCGCCCGTGACGGGACGGGGTCGCGACGCCCGCTACTGCGCCGCGGTCGCGGGCGTGCTCTGCGGTGACGAGCCCCCGTTTGAAGCTCTCCAGCCTGGCCTCAACCTTGCGATGGAGGCGAGCGTGGGGGAGGACCGCCGCGTGAAGAAGCTTACGCTCATCTTGTGTTTGGCTGCCGGAGCGCTCGCCTGTGGGACGGCGTCGACCGAATCCGATGACGAAGACGAGGCTCCGACCGCCGAAGGCGCGCTGCTCGCGGGCCGCGTCTTGTCCGAGCTCGAGGTGGCCACCTTGGTGCGACGGGTGGGCTTTCCCGAAGAGGCCGTCGGCCGGATGGTGTGCACCGCCAAGTACGAGTCGCGCTTCTTCGAGCGCGCCGAGGGACACAACACCGACGGCACGACCGACTACGGCCTCTTTCAGATCAACGGGATTCACGTTGGAGAAATGGCCGGATGCCCCGCGCGAGGAAAGGCGACGGCGCTCTTCGACGCCGAGACCAACACGCGATGCGCGCTCGCCGTGTTTCGTCGGCAGACTTCCAACGCGTGGGTCGCGTACCAAAAGCACAAGGCCGAGTGCGATGCGTACCGCGCACCCGGCTCATCGCTGACCGATGCGGCGGCGCCGAGCGCTCCGTCCGGCGGTGGCGCATCGGGCGTCGATGGAAGCATCGGCCTCACGGCCCTCACCGACGCGCAGATCGCGACGTTCTGCGCGTGGGCCGTCGCCAACGAAGGCGGGCCTGCGCACTACACGCGATGCCCGGACAACACCGAGCATTGGACACCGACGGTAGAACAGTGCGTCGGGCGGCTGACCAGCTTCCGCTCCTTTGCGGGAGGGTGTGGCCTCACGGTAGGGAGCTTCGAGACTTGCTCGCTCGAGAATCGGCGTGACGTGTGTGGCGCGACGCCGACGTGCGATCGCATCGAGGCGTGCGCCGTCACCGTCCAGTGATCTCGGCGAATCGCGCCGCACATCTTGCGCGGACGCGCGCGGCATCTGCGTCACCCGACGCTCCGTGCCAAGCGCGCGAGCTCACTTCGCCGAGCCTGCGGCGCGCGGATAGGACGCGAGCACGTCGCGGACGGCGCGCTGCATGAGCTCCGGATTCACGTGATCCGGGTCGATCTCCGTCTGCGCGGCGCCGTGCCAGACCTGTCCGTCGTTCTTGCCGTCGTAGATGTCGATGACGAGCGCGCCCTCGACGAAGTCGCGCTCTTCGTCTTCTTGAAGCCAATCACCGCGCGTTCCGCCCGCGTGGGGCACGCTCCGATTCTTGCGACCCATGCTGAACGCCACGACGAAGTCGCCCTTCGGGCCGTCTGCCAGCGCGTATCCCTTGTCGCGGAGCTCGGCTTTGATCAACTCGCCCATGCGCGCGCGAACCTCGTTCGTTCGTGGGCCCGAGCCGTAGCTCGGCGGAGTCGCTTCGTTCGCCTCGACCGAGAACGTGCGGTACTCGGCGAACGGTGCCGTGGGCAGTCCCGCCGCATGAACGCGCGGCTTCGCGAGGCAGTCGACACTGCTCCCCGCGAGCGCGAGCACCACCCAAAAGAGCCAACGTCGAAGTGCCGAGGGTGCCATGACCGACCTCGCTTTCTTGGTCGAGTCGGAGGCAACCGTCGTGCCCGATGGCTCGCGGGTCAGCGGACCTTCACGAGGACCACGCGCTCGCCGCCAGGCCCTCCACCCCGGACGCTGTTGGGGCCGAACTGGCCGACGTAGCGGCCCGGCGCTTTGCGCGCGAACGTGGCCGCGACGGGGTGCGTGCAGTCCCCGAACGGGCAGAAGAACGTGCCCGAGAACTGGAGGTCGCCGTTCGCGAGCTTGCGAATGGGCCCCTTGAAGCGCTGCGAGCCGCCCACCTTCTCGAGGACGCCACCTTCGATGCGGCACGTGAACGCGGGCGAATCGTCCATCGAGCAGGTGTAGCTCCCGGGCAGCTGATCGCGCTCAGCGTCGCTGAGCACCGGCGCGACCGGCTTCGCGCTCGCGCTCGCGTCGATCTCGACGCTGGCGACGGGCGCGAGGACCGGCACGCCCGAAGACGCGTCGATCGTCGTTGGAGGCGGCGCGTCCTTGTGACTCGCGCGCCCGAGAAAGACCGCCACCGTCGCGGAGACGACGCATCCGATCGCGATCATGGCGAGCACGATGGGCAGCGCCGAACCGCCGCCGCGCGCGCCGTTGCCGGTCATGCCCGTCGGAAATGGCTGCCCGCAGGTCAGGCAAATCGCGGTCGTCCCCCGGCGTGCGTCGGCTCGCGTCCCGCACCGCGCGCAGATGATCGCGCCGGTCGCCCGCACCTTCGTCGTCATCGAGCCGAGCGTATCGCCAAGATTGGTCATGCGTGCCCACGATTCGCGCTGCCCGATCGCGCGAGCCCGAAGCCTGACGACCCTCTGCGCGTCGGGGCGGTCCGACCGCGTCGCTCCTCGACGCATCGGCTATCCTGGTCCGAATGATCGGGAAGTCGCTGAACGACCGCTACGGAGTGCGTGGGATCCTGCCGGCCGAAGACGCCGTACGCATCCTCGAGGAGGTGCTCCCGACGCAGGCGGCGTTCATCGTCGAGGTCCGCGCCGCCGACCCGCGCATGATCGCGTGCGTGGTGGTGCGCGCCGACGAGGCGAGCGTTCGGATGTGCCAGCGCTTCGGGCTCGACGTCCGTCGCGGCGGGACCGGTGTCTTCGGTCTCCTCGGGACGGACGCGTCGCGCACGTTCCCCGATCTCACGGCGGAGCAGCGGGCGTGGTTGGAGGTGCCGGCAGGACCGCGCGAGACGAAGGTGCTCCTCGTCGAGCGCGGCATCGCGCTCCTCGCCATCGAGACGACCGATGGCAAGGCGTCGATCTCTGCGGTTCCGAGCGCGCGTGCGTGACGTCGCAGCGCGCGGCGAGACCCTGCCGCTCGAATCCCTCGCGTTGCCCGCCGCGACGGAGCCGAATCGCGCGCGGCTCGCGCGATCGCTGGAGCTTCTGCTCGCCGGTGGCCTGACGGCGCTCGTGTTTCCTCTCGCGTGGGCGCTCCGCGCGGTCCTCGGCTTGGACGACGCCGAGTACGTCTTCGGGTTCACCACGTTCTACGCGGCGTTCGTGGTGAACGACCCGCACTTCAGCGTCACCTATCTTCTCTTCTACGACGGCTTCCGGCGGCGCGCCTTCGGCGCCGACGTGCCACGCGCGCAGCGCCTCCGCGCGATCCTGGCCGGCATCGTGGTCCCGGTCGTGCTCGCCTCCTGGGCGAGCGCCGCGATCGCGCTCCGCTCGGCGCCTTCGCTCGGGGCGATGATCGAGCTCATGTTCCTCCTCGTGGGGTGGCACTACGCGAAGCAAGGCTTCGGCGTCTTCACCGTGCTCGCGTCGCGGCGTGGCGTGACGGTGACGCCGACCGAGCGGCGCGTCGTCCTCGCGCACGCCTTCGCGGGCTGGGCGTTTGCGTGGGCCAACCCGGCGGTGCCTGCTCGCGAGCTCGAAGAGAAGGGCGTCGTCTATTGGGGCCTCGCCCATCCACGCTGGCTCGAGCTCGGCGCCGGCGCGGTGCTCGCGGTCTCGACCCTCGCGCTCGCCGCCGTGATGCTCGCGCGTCTCCGCCGCGACGGGCGCGCCTTCGCGTGGGGCCCCCTCGCGCTCTTCCTCGTGACGGTGTGGCTCTGGACGATCTTCGCGAGCCTCGATCCTCTGGTGCGCTACGTGATCCCGGCGCTCCACTCCGTGCAGTATCTCTATTTCGTCTGGCTCCTCCGCCGCAACCAAGCGCGCGCCGAAGAAGGTCCGCCGGCGTTCGGTCGGCCGGTGGCGGTGCGCGTCGGTGGCCTCGCGGCGCTGGCGTTGGCGCTCGGATTCGTCTTCTTCCACGGCGCCCCGGCGTTCCTCGATGGCGGGCTCGTGCGCGCCTCGCGTGGCGGAGCGGTGACGCGCGCCCTCGGCGACACCCCATATTGGGCGGCCATCTACGTCGTGGTGAACATCCACCACTACTTCATGGACCACGTGATCTGGCGGCGGGAGAACGCCGAGACGCGCTACCTCCGAGGCTGACCGCACGGACGATCCGACTGGGCGCGCGCGGCGCGTCGCCGAGTCGTGCTACTGGAAAGACGATGACGACCTTCCCGCGAACCGGCGAAATGCCGCGCCCGCTCGCCGTCCCGATGGGGCACCGCCTCGAGCGCGTGCTCGCCGTGGCCTACCGCGCGCGGCGCGCCGTGCTCCTCGAAGGCGCCACCGGCATCGGCAAGAGCGAGATCGTTCGCCGCGTGGCCGACTCGCTCGGCATCCGCACCGTCGTGCTCGATCTCAGCCTCCTCGAGCCGCCCGATCTCGTCGGGCTTCCGGTCATCAAAGACGGGCGAACCGAGTACGCGGTTCCGAGTGTGTTGCCCACCGAGGGCGCGGGGATTCTCCTCCTCGAGGAGCTGAATCGCGCCGAACGCTACATCCAGCAGCCCGCGCTCCAGCTCCTCTCGGCGAGGCGACTCCACGAGTACGAGCTCCCCAAAGACTGGATCTGCGTGGCGACCGTGAATCCGGAGACGGCCGAGTATCACGTGACCGCGCTCGACAAGGCGCTGCGCGCGCGGTTCCTCCAGGTCCAGGTCCGCGCCGACCGCGCTTCGTGGCTGGCGTGGGCCCAAACCGCGAATCTGCACCCGGGCATCGTCTCGTTGGTGCAGTCGCACGAGCGCGCGTTCGACGACGTGCCTCCGCGCACGTGGGCCTACGCGGCCGGCTTGCTCGACGCGCTCACCGCCGACGATCTCGGCGACGACGTCCTCCTCCGTGACGCGCTCGGCGGGTATCTGCCCGCGGCGTGGGTCGAGGTGCTGCTCGCGTCGCGCGCGACGTGGCGCGGTCGATCGACGCAAGGTGAGGCCATTCAAGTGCGCGCGCTGCTCGGCGCGTACAAGGCCGGCTCTCCACTCGCCAAGATGATCGTGGGTCACCGCGACCGCGGCGAGACCGATCGCCTGGACGAGATCGTCGAGCGGCTCGTGCCGCTCCTCTCCGGGCCCGAGGCGGGCGTGCTCGCTGCCCAGAAGCTCCTCACGCTCGAGTCGTTCGAGGCCCTGATCGCCGACCTGCCGGGCGACCAGCGCGAGAAGCTCCAAGAGGCGCTGGGGAAGAACGCGACCTTGGTGTCGCTCGTCGACGTGGATCCCACCGATCTCTTGGCGAGCTTCGCGGGCGGCGCGGCCGAGAAGAAGATCACCGCGTGGCGCAACGACGCGACCAAGCGGCACCGCGTCGCGCTCGCCGTGACGGCGCTCCGCGCGTTCCTGAGCGAGCCGTCGCGCCTCGCCGATCTCAAGCGCAGCAACGTCGCGCGTACTTGCTTGGGGCAGCTCCTCGTGCGCCTGCCCGAGCGCGACGCGCTGCCGCTCGTCGAGACCTTGAAGCGCGTCGGCATCACGCCGGTTCGGCCCGGCGCATGAGCGGTCCGCGCGCCGACGTGTCGGCGCTGCCGGGGCCGTCCACGGCGCCGGCGAGCGAGCTCGAGCGGTGGCTGGAGCGATTCGTTCGCGATCCCGACTTCCTCGCTCGCTATCCGTATTACGCGGCGATCCTCGCGCGGCTCCATCCCGTTGCGGATCCGTCGGTGAAGCGCATGGCCGTCTCGCTCTACGACGGCCGCTTCTACTTGCACGTGAACGTCGACGCGTTCGTGCGCGAGCCGCAGTATCTCCGGGGCGTTCTTCTCCACGAGGTCCATCACGTCGCGCTCGGGCACCTCACCCACCCCAAGTTCGCCGAGCCCGCGCACCCCGAGCTCATGGAGCTCGCGGTCGAGATGTCGGCCAACGAGTACATCGAAGAGCCGCTGCCCCCCGCCATCACGTGGCGCGCCTACGCGGCGTACGGCGTTCGCGCCGGACAGAGCACGTGGGAGCGCTACGAGCGCCTGGTCTCCTCGGTCGAAAAGACCGGTCAGCGCCCGGTGCCCGATCGGTCCGAGGCCGGCGCGCAGAACGTCGACGACCACCGCTTCCAGTCGCGCGGGAAGGCGAGCCCGGGCGCAGCCACCCAGGCGGCGATGCTCGTCACGCACGCGATCGACGACGTGCGCGACGATCGCGAGAGCGGCGACCGACGCGAGGGGCCGGACGCCGACTTCCCCGGCGCGTTCCGGATCGCGGGGCAGACGCCGGACACGATCCTCGAGATGCTCACCGGCGAGCGTCGCGCCCCCGAGGCGCCGCTCGACTGGCGGGCGGCGCTCCGCATGTTCGTGGCGCGCGCGCGGGCGCCCGTGCATACGTGGTCACGTCCCAATCGTCGGTTTCCGGGGCGGGTCTTCGAGGTGCCGGGCCGCACCTGGGCGACGCGGCCGAGCGATCGGCCGCGGCTCCTCGTGGCCGTGGACACGTCGCTCAGCATGACGCGCGACGAGCTCGAAGAGATCGCCCGCCACCTCGCGATCCTCGGTGAGCGCGCGCAGGTGACCGTCGTCGAGTGTGACGCCGCCATCGCTCGCGTCTACCCCTTTGCGGGCCACATCGACGCGGTCGCCGGGCGTGGCGGCACCGATCTCCGTCCCGTGTTCGCGCCCGCGTTTCTCGGCGCGCACGATGCCGACGGCGTCGTTTACTTCACCGACGGGCAAGGTCCGTGTCCGGAAGCGCCCGCGCCCGTGCCGACGCTCTGGATCCTGACCAAGCCGGACGCGTTCACGTGTCCGTGGGGCGAGCGCGCGCTCCTCACGCGAAAAGGCGTGCCTCCGGCGGCGCCGAGCAAGCCAAAGCGCGGCGTCAGTCGGGGATGACGATCCCCGTCGCGGTGGGATCGAGCAAGCTCCCGATGTTGTGGACCTTGGCGTCGTTCACGCCGAGCTGACCCGTGGGGCCGATGAAGTTGTATTCGAGGAAGCGCACCACCGACGAGTGCTCCATCGTCACGTGCGACACGTGTCCCTTCTTGGCGAACGGACCGATGGCGAGGGTCGGTACGCGCGTCCCGTACGGAATCGGGTGAATCGGGCTCTCCGGGTCGTCGTCGATGCCCGGAGGCGGCGGCACGTGATCGAAGAACCCGCCGCCTTCGTCCCAGGTGACGAGGATCAAGGTCGAGTCCGCGGCGCTCGACGCGAGGACCGCATCCACCGTCGCTTTGACGAACTTGGCGCCGTCGGTGATGGTCGACACGTTCGGGTGCTCGTTGTGGAACGCGCGCGCCTTCACGTACGAGAACGCGGGGAGGCGGCCAATCGAGAGGTCCGTCTTTAGCGAGGCGTAGTCCTTGAGGTGGGGACCTTCGGCGAACTGCGCGAAGTAGGCGAACGGAATGTCGGATGCGTCATACATGCATCCGTAGCAGGCGATGGGATGGCTGATGCAGTTGGCGTACGGGCACGCGGCGGGGGCACTGGGGCAGGTCGGGGAGACCGCCTTGGCCTCGGCGAGGCCATCGGCGTACACGGCGAAGTCCTTTCCGGCGGCGAGGAGCAGATCGGCGATGGTCGTGCCCTGGAGCTGGGTCTCGGTGCCACCGATGCACAACGACGGCACCGCGCAGTTCTTCGGTGAGCCCGTCCCCTTGGGGAGGAGCGTGTTGTCGACGAACTGGAAGTGCGACGTAGCGAAGTACATGTCGTTCGACGAGCTGCCGCCCGCGATGGGTTGAAACCACCGATCGGCGAGGGCGCCGTTGTCGGCATAGGTCCAATACGTGCCGACCGTGGTGGCCTGAGCGAGGCCGAAGTTCTCCGGGCTCGAGCAGCTCGGCCCGGAGCCGAGGCACGTCGACGCGCCCGTCGCCCCGGTGACGAAGCGGTCCATCGCACCGCCGTGGATCTGTTGCACCTCGCACGCCTGCTCGTGATCGCGGTCCTTGGCGAAGTTGCTCGCGTCGTCCAGCGTGAGCGGCGTCGCTCCACCCGGCTCGGTGTCCGGTGCGCGCTCGCAGCAGGCCCGGCCGTCGGTGCACGTGGGGGCGGAGCCGGCGGGCGCTTGGCAGTAGCGGCCGAAGTACGAGTCGAACGAGTGGTTCTCCTGCACGATGAGGACGACGTGCTCGATCTTCGAGGCCGTGCACTTGGCCTCCGCGCAGTGCGCGCCGCCCGTGCACGAGGTCGCGCACGCGCCGCAGTTCTCGTCGTCTTGGGTGACGTCGATGCAGCGGCCACCGCAGAAGTCCTGACCGGCGGGGCACTTTCGGGCGTCGACCGCGCCATCGGTCGTCGTCGTGTCCGCGAGCGATGCGTCCGACGCGATGCCACCATCGTCGTCGTTCGACGCGGCGACGTCGTCACGCGATGCGGCGCTGCACGCCGCGGCGACGAGAACGCCCCCCGTGACCGCAGCCAACGCCAGGCGCACGTTCGAAGCTTAGCAGAAGCATCGCGCGCCGGTTCGTGGCTCTCGACGGTGTCAGCGGTCGGCGCGGCGCACGAGCGATGCGGGGGTGAGGAGCTCGCCCCGCCCGAGTACCTCGCGCGCGCGCTCGAACACGCGTGCGTCCTCGGCGCGCTCGATCGCGCTGCGCTTCTTGACGCTCGCGACGGGCCCGGCGACGCGCGGATTCTTGGCGAAGCGGTCCGCGTGCCGTGCGAGGAACGCCCAGTAGAGGCGCGTCACCGGGCACGTCGACTTCGGATCGAACGCGCAGCCCTGGCAGTAGTCGCTCATCTTGGCGATGTACGCCGCGCCGGACACGTAAGGCTTGGTCGTCATCACGTCGCCGGCCGCGTACGTCGCCATCGCGAGGACGTTGGGCTCGACGACCCAGTCGTACGCGTCGATGTACGCGACCCAGAACCAATCGGACACCTCGCGTGGCTCGAGCGCGAGCAGCGTCGCGAGGTTGCCGAGGATCATGAGCCGCGTGATGTGATGGCTGTAGCCCTCGCGCCACACGTCGGCCACGACGCGATCGAGGCACGCGAGCCCGGTGCGCGTGCCCCAGAACGCCGGGACGAGCGGCGCGTGCGCGTCCAAAGTCGAAGGGCCGACGCCGGGCGCTTCGGCGCCGCGTCGGAACCCGTCGGTCGCGACGTGCACGTGGCGCACGAGCTCGCGCCATCCGAGGATCTGGCGCACGAAGCCCTCGCGGCTCGCGAGCGGAATGTCGCTGCGCGCAGCGACGTCGGCCACAACGCGGGCCGGCAGCAGGCGATGCAAGTTGAGGAGCGGTGAGATGCGCGTGTGGAAGAGACCGCTCGAGCGCGTCGACATCGCGTCCTCGAACGGCCCGAACATCGGCAAGCACTCGCGCAGCGCCCACTGCCAAACGGCGGCGGCGTCGTCCGCGGTGGCGGGAAGGGTCTCGAGATCGAGCACGCCCGGGTGATCGGCGAAGCGCTCGCGCACGAGCGCGCCGACCTCCTCGGTGATCTCGTCGGGACGGAAGCGCGGCGGCGTCGGCGCGGGCGGGTCGCCGCGCCATGCCTTACGGTTCTCGACGTCGAAGCTCCATCGCCCGCCGACCGGCTTCTTGCCGTCCATGAGGAGCCCGGTCTTGGCGCGCATGTGTTTGTAGAACGCGTCGAGACGATAGGGCGGCGCGCCTCCGGTCGCGGCGTCGAAGTCGGCGCGCGTGGTGAGGAAGCCGGCGTGGGGCTCGACGACCAAGCGACCTTCCGCGGCGAGTGGCGCGAGCTCTTCGCGGAGCTCCCGTTCGGCGGCCTCCATCATGCGAAGCGGTCCGAGCTCGCGTGCGAGCTCGCGCAGCGCGTTCGCGTAGCCGTCGCGGCCCACGACGTATCGGACCGCGACCCCGCGCGCTGCTTGTTCGATCGCGAAGTGGCGTTGGTTCGCGAGGACGAGCGCGAGCTTTTGACGGTGATACGGGCGCCGCGCGGCCTTGGCCGGCGACTCGACGAGCACGATGCCCGCGGCCTCGGGCGCGAGCGACGCGAGCGGGCCGACGTCGGCGGTCAACTGATCGTACGGGACGTAGACCCAGGAGCGCGCTCCCGATCGCGCACGGTGCGCAGCGAGCGCGCGACGAAAGACCTCCACGTCCGGTGCGTGGTGCCCTCGGCCCTTGGGTCAAGCCGACGGGCGGTTTTTAGCGGAGAGCGATTCGCTACCCGCTTGCGACGAGGCGGTCCGCGCCCGATCCACCCATTCGGGGCCGAGCTCCGGGTTTGCACACACTTGGCCACGAGGTAGGCGCGGCATGGGGTGTGCACTCCGCGGCGCATGCGCTCCGCTACCGCCCTTCGCGTGTCCATTTCGGCTGCAATTCTATCGCTCGCCGCCGTCGCCTGTGGCGGCGCCACGAGCGGCGCAGACAACGGTTCGCCTCCCGAGAGCGAGGACGAGCTCGCGACCGGCAAGGCCGCGCTCTACGACTGCCATGGCGGCGGCGGCAGTGGGAACAGCGACAGCCTCGTCCGCTTCGAGCTCCTCCTCGGGAAGTCGAACGCCAAGATCACGGACCTCAGCAAGGAGGCCGTCGCGCCCGGCACGGGGAAGATCGACTCGTCCTATGCGCCCAGCTCGTCGGAGTACAAGGACGCGACGCGCTTCGTAGGCTTCGACACCATCGACGTCGCCGATGACGTCGCGCGCATCGATCTCATGGTCTCCAAGGAGATCCGGGAGTCGGCGGCGAGCGGCCGCATCTGGCTCCGCCTGAGCGGCCCCGAGGGCGGCTCGAAGTGGACGTACACCTGTAACAAGAAAGCCAAGCCGATCGCGGTCGACACTTCGGTGAAGTCGCGCCTCTCGTGCAGCCTCTTGCCGATGATGTGCACCGACGACAACCCGCCCGGCCAAACGTGCCTCTCTGACGCCTTCGTCAATCAGAAGGACGACGACGCGGCGGACATGCGCTTCACGTACCTCGACCACTTCGGCGTCCACGTCGTCGAGCGGAAAGATCAGGTCGGGGCCTCGAGCGCGCTCTCGCGCTCGAAGACTTCGTTCACCGGCAAGTGGGACAAGACCGAGCTGAAGCTCGACTACCGCGCCGGCATCACCTACACGGGCACGCTCAAGGTCGACGGCAAGAGCACCAAGGTGAAGTGCAACGACCTCGCGATGCTCGACTGACCCCTCCGCCACGTCACGTTCCCATTTCGAGGCGCTCGGCTTATACCGAGCCCATGAATCGCTGGCTGCCCCTCACGTTCGTCGTCTCGTGCTCCCTCTTCGCGTGCGGCGGTGCAGCGCCGCCGCCTGCCACGTCGAGCACGGCGTCGAGCGCGCCCGCGAGCGATGGCGAGCGCTGCCTGGCCGTCGCCGCGCAGAAGCGGGAACCCAAGTCGAACGAGCCCGCGAAGATTACGGCCAAGCACATCCTCGTCAAATGGAGCGGCGCCAAGAAGGCGCCGACGAGCGTCACGCGCACGCGCGAAGCGGCCTGTCTGCGCGCCGCGGAGGCACGACAGAAGCTCATGTCCGGCGAGTCGTTCGCGTCGGTCGTCGCTGCGTACAGTGAAGAGCAGGGTGCTGCCACCCGCGAAGGCTCGCTCGGCAGCATCCAGCGATCCGACGTCGTCCCGCCGTTCGCCGATGCGGCCTTCGCGCTCGGGGTCGGCGAAGGGAGCGACGTCGTCGAGACCGACTATGGCTTCCACGTCATCGTTCGCGTGGAGTGAGGGGCGGTCGCGCGGCTCACGCCTCTTCGAGTGTGGAGATCGCCTGATCGGCTTGCCGGAGGCGTAGCGCGAGGGCGCGCGCGAGGCCGGCGAAGAGGGCGTGCGCGAGGCGCGGATGCGCGGCAGCGACCGCGTCGAAGCGCTTTCGCGAGATGACGAAGAGCGACGTGTCGGTCTCACCCACGGCGTGGGCGGAGCGATGACCGCCGTCGAGGAAGGCGATCTCGCCGAAGAAGTCGCCGCGCCCGAAGCTCGCCACGTGGAGCGTGCGCTCCCCGACCACGAGATCGATGCGCACCGTGCCCGCGCGCACGAAGAAGATCTCGTCGCCGCCTTCTCCGTGACGGAAGATCGTCTCTCCCGCGCGCACGGTACGACTCTCGACGCACTCCAACAGATGGGCCACGGTGTCGGCCTTTCGACCCTGGAACATCTCCATGTCGAGGAGCTCGATCGGACGCTCGTCGTCGATCGCGACGTCGTGCTCGGCGAGCACGCGGTCCTCGGCCCAGGCCAGCGCATCGGAGAGCTGCTCGAACACCACGCCTTCTTGGCCCGGCGCGAGCAGCCCTACCTCGAGCAAGTAGGCGCGCGCGTCGCGCTGGCCCGCGAACGCCTTGGGCAGGTTGCAGAAGACGAGCTCGGCGCGGCGCTTCTCGAGCGAGGCGCGCATCTGCTCGAGGATGTGTGCGGCCGTCATGTCCACCGCGTCGACCCGGCGCATGTCGAGGATGATGGTGCGGCGCTTGGCGAGGTCCTCGTCGAGATCGGTGCGGAGCTGGTCGGTGGTGCCGAAGAAGAGCGAGCCCTGGAGCTCGGCCACGACGGTCTCGCTTCCGTGCGCCGTGAGGATCTCCATTTGCGCGGGGAGGCGGCGGCGCTTGGAGAAAATCTTGTCGCCGTAGAGCTTGCGGCGAATGACTGCGCCGCGAGCCTCGTTGCGGATGAAGAGGAGGATCGAGAGCGCGACGCCCACCGCGGATGCGGAGATGAGGTCCACGAAGACGGCGACGGCGATCACCGTAGCCACGACGACGAAGTCGAGGGCCGTCGACGCCCGACGGATCCAGCGGAACGCGCCGAAGTCGAACATCCGGAAGGCGACGACGACCAGGATCCCGGCGAGAGCCGCGAGCGGCGCCCAGGCCACGATGCCCCCGAGGAGAAGGAAGGCGATGAGGACGAGCACGCCCTCGATGACCGCCGACAAGCGCGACTCGCCGCCGCTCGCGAGGTTCACCAAGGTAGCGCCCGAAGTGCCGGCGCCGGGCATGCCGCCCACCACCGCCGACGCGAGGTTGGCGATGCCCTGACCGAACAGCTCGCGGTTCGATTCGTGCCGCGATCCGGTCATCGCGTCGACGACGACACAGGTCTTCAGCGTGTCGAGCGAGAGGACGACCGCGAGCGTGGTCGCCGGACCGAGGACGGAGGCGAGATCGCTCGCGTGGAGACCGCCGAGCGCGCTCATCCGAGTCGCCATGGCGGAGAGGAACGAGGTGCCCCCGCCGCCCAGCGGCCCGATGACGAGTCCATTGCCCTCGAGCGAGCGGAGCGCGGGCACCATGCGAGCGAGGGCGGCGTAGGCGATGGCACCGCCGGCGAGGCCCAAGATCGCCGGCGGCACGCGGCGCGTGATTCGCGGTGCCACCACCATCACGAGCATCGTGACGGCGCCGACGACGAGGGCAGGCCATCGCCACGTCTCAGGTGTGACCACGCCGTGCCCTAGCGAAACGTTTTTGGCGAGACCGAGGAGCGATGGGAGCTGCTTGAGCGCGATCACCACCGCGACGCCGCTCAAGTAGCCGGTCACGACGGGGTAGGGGATGTACTTGATGACGGTGCCCGCGCGCACGAGCCCGAGCACGACTTGGAGAACCGCCGCGGCGAGGCCGACGAGCGTCATCAGGATCAAGACGCGAAGCGGCTCGCCGGGGTGCTTCGCGCTCATCTCCACCGCGAACGCGCTGAGGACGGCGACGGCGGGTGCGCAAGGCGCCGACACCAGGCGCGGCGTACCGCCGAGGACGGGCGCGAGCGTGCCGAGCGCGGTCGCGCCCAAGAGGCCCGCGAGAGCGCCTGCGCCCGCGCCCGCGATGGGGCCGTAGACGGCGACGCCGAAGGCGAGCGAGGCGGGGAGCGCGACCAACGTGGCGGCGAGACCTCCCCACACGTCTCCCGCGAACGACCGTGACGGGCGCTCCGCGCGCGGCTCACGAGTGGCGACGCTCGGACTCACAGGACCGACGCGAGCAAGAGCTGGGCCTCGCGTGGGCGTGCGAAACCGCGGTCGCCGAGCGTCCGAGCGGAACGCCATCGGCGGGGCAGCGCAGCTCCTGCGATCCAGCGCACCGGCTGCATCCACGCCCGTAGTCGCTGGCGAGATGGCTTGCATGCGTGCGCGACCGCTGCGAGCCTCGGGCGCGATGATTCAGATCACAGCGCGCGGGGCGACCGACGTCGGCAAGAAGCGAAACGTGAACGAGGATGCGCTCGGCGTCGATGAGGCCGCCGGGCTCTTCATCCTGGCCGACGGAATGGGCGGGCACGAAAGCGGCGCGCTCGCGTCGAAGGCCGCCGTGGAGATGGTCCACAAAGAGCTCGCGGCCAAGCGCGCCGTCTTCGATCGATTCCGCGACGACCCGAGCGAGGCCAGCTCCGGCGCCGCCATTGCCGCGGTGGTTGCTGCCTTCGAGCGGACGTGCGCGCACGTCTTCGATCTCGGCGGAGAGGGGAAGTCCCGCCGGCGAATGGGCTCGACGCTCGACGTCGTCGTGCGCATGGGCGACCACGCGCTCCTCGCGCACGTGGGCGACGGGCGCGTTTACCTCGTGCGCGACGGGAAGTGCAACCGCCTGACGGAAGATCACACCATCGTGGCCGAGCAACTCCGCGCCGGCATCATCACGTCCGACGAGGCGGCGACGAGCCCCTACCGCGGCGTCCTCACGCGCGCGATGGGCACGCACCAATCGGTGAAGGTCGACACTCTGCTCGTGGAGTTGAACGACGGCGACTGCCTGCTCATGTGCACGGACGGGCTCCACAAGTACGCCGACGAAGCCGAGCTCATGCGGCTCCTCGGCCCTTCGCCGAGCCCCGACGCGACCGCCAAGCTCGTCGACTTCGCGAACGCGGCGGGCGGCGCCGACAACGTGAGCGTCATCGCCATCGCGTGTCGCGAGGCCCCGCAGCCGGCGGCCGCCGCCGACGTCGCAGCCGGAGCGCGTCCGCTCGGCCGAACGTTGCCGCTCGGGGACACGCAGTCTCGACGCGTCTCGTCGCGTATCGATGCAATCTGCAAGCTTCCGCTCTTCCAACATCTGAGCTACCGCGAGCAAGTCGCGGTGCTCGCCGTGGCCAAGTCGCGCCTCTACGAGGAGGGCACCACGATCGTCGAGCAGGGAGCGACCGGCGGGGAGATGTTCATCATCATCGACGGGCGCCTCTCGGTGGAGCGCGACGGCGTGAAGATCGCCGAGCTCGGCCCGGGTGGGCACTTCGGTGAGATGTCACTGGTCGACGACGCGGCGCGCTCGGCCACCGTGAAAGCGCGGACGCGCACCGACGTCCTCTCGATCGGCCAGAGCGAGATGAACGGTCTCATGCGCGTCGACCCGGTGCTCGGCGTGAAGATCTTGTGGAACTTCGTCCAGGTTCTTTCGATGCGGCTCCGGTCGGCGAGCGCGGAGATCATCGAGCTCCAGATGGCGGAGGCCCGTGGACCCACCACGCTTCGCGTGCCGTTCGGCTCCTGAGCGACGGCCGTCAGTAGTAGACGAGACAGTGTCGCATCTCGAACGGTGCGCTCACGCGCCCGTGCGAGGTGGTGACGACCAGGCGATAGGCCCCGCCGGGGAGGAGGACGCCTTGCTCGTCGACGAGCTGCATGTCGACGCGTGGCCCCGCGCTCTTCGCGAGCGCGTGGCGCAACACGACGGCTCCGCTCGCGCCGACGATTTCGGCGACCGCGGCCTCTTCGTCGGTGGTCCACGTGAAGAACAGTCGAGCCGGAAGACCGTTGGACTGCGTGAGCACGTTTCGCTCGAGGTGAATCGAGAGGGCGCCCGCGCGATCGTCGGTCGGAAAGTCGGCGCGATGCGCGTCGGCGGAGGGGCACGACGGGCCGCAAGCGAAGAGCGGCGAGGAGAGCGCGAGGGCGAGCACGACCCACTTCGTCATGGCGTCTTTTCCCACGATCGGCAGCGAACGAACAAGGTCAGATCACGGCTCGCCCCGAGGGACGCGACGCAGAAGGACCACCTCCCGACGATCCGTGGGCGGCGCAACGGCGATCGGTCGAGGGCGGGCCGAGCTGCTCGAGGACAGCACGGCCGCTGGCCCCGCGCCATGCGGAGTATTTGGCCAAGTGGCCGGGCAGGTCGCGGGAACCGTGTCATAACGGGGGCGTGCGACGCGGGCTTCGACTGGGAGTGCTTCTCGTGGTGGCCGCGGCGTGCGGGGCGGCGGCGTGTTCGTCTTCGGCGCGATCCATCGCTCCGTCCGACGCCGGAAGCGCGGGGGCGGACGCTGCGACCGCCGACGCCGGGCGTCGTGACGCCGGAGGGAGCGCGCGCGACAGCGGCGATCCGTTCTCGGGAGAAGGCGGACGCAGCGGCCAGACGTGCGAGCGGCAGATCGACGTCGGCGCGCTCTCGCTCTCCGGAGCCGCGTGCTTCGTCAACGAGCATGTCAGCCATCGCTCGGGCACGCTCCGTTTCCCGTGCGACGACGGCGCCGCCACGATCGAGTTCGCCGGCAAGAAGTTCTCGGGCACCGTGAAGGGCGATCAGGTCGACCTCGTGCTCGTCGAGCCGTTCATTTTCAACTCGTGCCAGTGGCAGAGCACCGAAACGATCTCCGGCGACCTTGCGACGCAGACGCTCAACTACGACTACGCCGAGAAGCCGCTCGCCGCGTGCACGGACACTCCGTGCACCGCGGGCGGAGCGCTCGACGTGACGAGCGGCGCGGTCACCGTCGTGAAGTGACGCGCCGCTCCGCGCGTCACGGGAACTGGCACTGGTCGGTGGCCGCCGAGCACGTCGAGCCGGGCGCCACGAAGGGGCATACATCGCCGACGAAGCCCGTGCACGGCACGCTGCAGAAGAACGTGGTCTTCGTGTAGCAGAGCTGTCCCGCGGAGCAGGACCCGTTGCCCGTGCAGCGGCAGGCGAAGTCGTCGACGATGCCGTTGGCGTTGTCGTCGACTCCGTTGCAGCACTCGGTGCCATCGCTCGCGTGGCAGTCGTCGTCTGCGCAGTCGGTCTTGCCGTCGCAATCGTTGTCGACGCCGTCGGTGCAGGCACCGACGCCGAGCTCGGGCTGCCCCGGTGAGCCGCCGCGGCAGTGTGCGCACGCGGCTTGCGTCGCGCAGTCCGGATCCGCGCAGTCGACGAGGCGATCTCCGTCGTCGTCGCGACCGTTGCCGCACGTCTCGGAGGGGTTGGCCGTGAGGCTCACGTGGAGCACGTACGCGCCCTGATCGGGGCCGAGCGACGGGTCGACCGTGAAGCCGTCGACGAAGATGTAGTACGTGCCCGGGTAGAGGATCGAGAACGTGAGCTTCGCGTTGCGCGTGCCGCCCGAGTCGTCGTCGCACGCGAGCTCACGGCCGGCCTTGCATGCGCCAGTGCGAACGTAGAGCGTCGTATCGAACGCGCTCCCGATGGTGTCGAGCGTGACGGCGGTCGGTTGCGTGAGCGTGAGCGCGAAGATCGCTTCGCCCGCGGCGCCACCACACGAGCCCGTCTGCTCGCCGACGAAGCCGGTCGTGTCGCCGGTGTACGTGCCGCTCGCGCTGATGGGCTTGGGCGTGAGGCACGTCTTGTGCTGAGTCACGCAAAGCGGGTTCGTGGCGCAGTCGCTGTCGGCGCAGTCGACCTTGCCGTCGCGATCGTCGTCGACCCCGTTGTTGCACACCTCGGTCTTGGGGGCGCAGTTGGGCGCGAAGGCGCATGCGTCGTCGGCGCAGTCGATCTTCCCGTCGCAGTCGTTGTCGATCTTGTCGTCGCAGGCTTCCGGCGTGCACGTCTTGCAGGCCGGCGAGCCGACGCAGTCCGGGTCTTGGCAGTCGCGAAGCCCGTCGCAGTCGTCGTCGCTTCCGTTGCTGCACTGCTCGGGCTTCGGACCGCCGATGCACGCGCAGGAGCCGACGCCGGTGCAGTTGGGGTCGGCGCAGTCTACGAGCCCGTCGCAGTCGTCGTCGGCGCCGTTGTCACACTGCTCCGGCGACGCCAGGCAGGTGCACGTGGGTTGGCCCTTGCACGTCGGGTCGTCGCAATCGACGAGCCCGTCGCAATTCTCGTCGCGACCGTTGTCGCAAATCTCGCTGCGGTTGCATCCGCACGCCGGGGTCCCCGCGCACGCGTCGTCGTCGCAGTCGGTGAAGCCGTTGCAGTCGTCGTCGCTGCCGTTGCCGCAGATCTCCGTCGGGCCGCAGTTGCAAACGCCGCTGCTGCGGCAGAAATCGTCCGCGCAGTCGCGGAGGCCGTTGCAGTCGTCGTCGACGCCGTTGTCGCAGATCTCGGTGGGGCCGCACACGCAACCCGGCGCGCCCGCGCACGACGGGTCCGCGCAGTCGGTGAGCCCATTGCAATCGTCGTCGACGCCGTTCTGGCACGACTCGCGGGCGCCCGGTCGTCGGTTTGGATCGGAGTCGTCGCAGTCCGCGCCGCCGCACGCGATGGAGACGACGCCATCGCTGTCCTCGTCGCGCGCGGTCCACCGGCAAAAGCCGCCGACGCATCGATCGGACGTGCAGGCGTTGCGATCGTTGCAGTCGTCGGCGGTTTGGCACCGCTTGGTCGGACCGCCGTCGCCCCCGTCACCGCCGTCGCGGCCGCCATCGCCGGCGCTCGCGTCGGCGCCTTCGGAGAGCTCGGGCCGGAGGTCGCTCCGGCCGCAGCCGCCGAAGACGAGCGCCCCGAGGATAAAGAGAGAAGCCAGAAGAAAAGAGAAGCGTCGCATTGCGGGCGGCAGCATAGGCCCACGCGCCGCCGCTCGTCTCACGGGCTTCGTCTCAAGCGTCTCACGCCTACAATCAGGGGCGTTTTTGTGCAGTTTTTGGCTCGCCCGCCCCGGGGTAGGGCGGGCGGAGCCGTGGGTTGGGTCAGTCGTCGTTCGTGATCGTGCCCTGGCCTTGTGCGTCGGAGAGCGTTGCTCCGACCGCGCCGGAGAGGTTCACGAAGAACGTCTCGTTCCCCTCGACACCGATGTCTTTGCGCACGAGGACCGTGATGGTCTTCGTCGTCTCTCCAGGGAGGAAGGTCAGCGTCCCAATCGCGGGGAAGTAGTCCTTGCCCGCAACGCTCGCCGTGCCGTTCGCCGAGGCGTACGCGACCGTCACCGTGTCGGAGCTCGTGCTCGAGAGCTTCACGGTGAACACGAACGGCGTCGTGTCCGCGGTGTTGGGGGCTGGGGTGCCTTCCGCGAGCGTGACGTCGTTGACCGTGAGAGCCGGAGCGGCGTCATCGTTGACGATCGTACCGACCGCGGTGTTGTCCGTCAGGGTCGAGTTGACCGGTGCGGCGAGCGTCACGGTGAACGTCTCGTCGGGCTCGAACGTGGTGTCGCCCGTGATCGGAATGAGGATGGTCTTCGTCGTCTGGCCGGGGGCGAACGTGAGGGTGCCGGTCTGAGCGGTGTAGTCCGTCCCGCCGGCCACGATGAGCCCGGTGGTGACCGCGGTGTCGTCCGCCGTCGCGTAGCTCACGTTGACCGTTCGGCCGCTGAGCGCGGACAAGGTCACCGTGAACGCCATGTTCGACTTTCCGGAGCTCCCCTCGACGAGTGATGCGTCGGCGATCGAGAGCGTCGGGAGCGCGTCGTCGTTCAAGATGGTCCCCGTGCCCGTGCCGTTTTGGATCTGCGCTGTCGTCGACGGGTTGGAGAGCACGACGAAGAACGTCTCGTCCGCCTCGTTGGCGACGTCGCCGTTGATCGTCACGTCGATGGTCTTCGAGGTCTGCCCGGGCGTGAAGGTGAGCGTGCCTGACTTGGGGCCGTAGTCCTTACCGCCCGAAGTGAGCGATCCACCCACGAATGCCGTGTTGTTCTGCGTCGCGTAGGCGACGGTCACGTTCTGCGCCGAGGGCGCGGACAACGTCACCGTGAACGTCATCGTCTGCGTCCCCGAGTCACCCTCGGTGATCGACTGATCGTCGATGTTGAGGAGGGGCAGGTTTCCGTCGTCGTTCTGAATGGTCCCGGTGGCGGTGCCGGTCTGGATCGCCGCGTTGACCGGGTTCGAGAGCCCGACCGTCAGGGTCTCCGCCGCTTCGGCCACCGTGTCGCCGATCATCTGGACGACGATCTGCTTCTGGGTTTCTCCGGCGGCGAAAGAGAGCGTCCCGCTGTTGGCCGTGTAGTCCGAGCCCGCGAGCGCCGTGCCGTTCTTGGTCGCGAAGTCGACCGTGACCGTGCGGCCGCTCGGCGCGGGGTTCGACGTCGCGTCGACGAGCGACACCGTGAAGGTGAGCGGTGAAGTGCCGCTGTTGCCCTCCGATTGCGCGTCGCCGGTGATGACGATGAGCGGGAGCGCGTCGTCGTTCGTGACCGTGCCGGTGCCGACAGCGGCGCCGCCGAGCGCGGCGTTGACGGCGTTGGACAGGGCGACGGTGAGCGTCTCGTCGGCCTCGTTCAGCGTGTCTCCCGCCACCTGCACGGTGACCGACGCGGTGGTCACGCCGGGGGCGAAGGTCGCCGTGCCGGAGGTCGCGGTGTAGTCCTGACCGCCGGTCGCGAGCGACCCGCCCGTCGTGGCCGTGCCGTCGGCGGTCGCGAAGTCGACCGAGACGGTCTTGCCGCTGGCCGCGGACAGCGTCGCCGTGAAGGTCATCGCCGTCGTGCCCGCTTGACCCTCGGCCACACTGACGTTGTTGATCGTCACCGTCGGGACGGCGTCGTCGTTCTGGATGGTGCCCGTCGCCGAAGCGGTCTGGACGATTGCGTTCTTGGGGTTGGAGAGCGTGACGGTGAACGTCTCGTCGTCTTCGTTGGCGGTGTCGCCCACGATGACGACCGAGATCTGCTTCGCGGTCTCACCGAGGCCGAACGTGATCGTGCCGCTCGTCGCCTGGTAGTCGTTTCCGGCGGTCGTGGCCGTGCCGTCGGACGTGGCGAAGTCGACCGTCACGACCTGCGCGCCGGCCGCGCTCGCGGTCACGTCGAAGGTGAGGATCTTGGTTCCAGCGTTGCCCTCGGTGACCGTTGCGTCGGCGATGCTGATGCTCGGTTGGGTCGCACCGTCGTCGTTCTGAATCGTCGCCGTTCCGGTCGCGGGCGCGCCGAGCGTCGCGTTGGTCGGCTGCGAAAGAACGACCGAGAAGGTCTCGTTGGGCTCGATCGTCGTGTCCCCGACCACGTCGACGGAGACGTCCTTACTCGTCTCGCCGGGCGCGAACGTGAGCGTCGTGTCCGCAACCGCGGTGTAGTCGCTGCCGGCCGAGGCCGAGCCGTCGTTCGTTTGGTAGTGCACCGACACCGTCTGACCGCTCGCGGCCGAGAGCGTCACGGTGAACGTGGCGGGCGTCGTGCCGGTGTTTCCTTCGGTCAGGAGCGCGTCCGCGATGCTGACCGTGGGCGCGGAGTCGTCGTTGACGATCGTGCCCGTGCCCGTCGCCGTCGCCAGCGTGGCGCCGGACGGGTTCGTGAGCGTGACGGTGAAGGTCTCGTCGGCCTCGTTCACGGCGTCGCCGTTCACGGTGACGGTGATCGTCTTCGACGTGTCGCCGGGCGCGAAGGTGAGGGTGCCGTTCGCCGCCGCGAAATCGGCGCCGCCGACCGCGCCGGCCGTCGAGCTCGCCGTGCCGTCGGCGGTCGCGAAGTCGACGGTCACCGGGCTCGTCGATGCAGCGGAGAGCGTGACGGTGAACGTGAACGAGCTCGTGCCGCTCGACCCTTCGTCGTTCGAGACCTGATCGATCGAAAGCGTGGGCAGTGGGCCCGCGTCGGCGTCGGCCGCGCCGTCCACCTCGGCGTCGGTTGCGCCGTCGGTGGCGCCATCGTCCGCGGCGTCGGTCGTCGCGCTGTCGCTGCCCGCGTCGTTTTTGCTCGCGTCGCCTGCGCCCGTGTCGGTGGCGCCGTCGAACGGCACTGAGCCATCCTTCGTCGTCGTCGACGTTCCAGCGTCGTCGTCCGCGGGCGGCGTCGTGTCGTCGCCCCCGCCGCAGCCGGCCATCGATGAGACGAGCGCAGCAGTGACGAAGATCGAGAGAACGAGGAGGAAGCGCCGAAGGGGCGACATCATCGAGAGCATCGTGCGGGGCGTCATGGGTAAGTTCCTCACGAGGTCGGCGGAGCGATCAAGCGACGTCTAGTGGGGGCATGGATACATGACCGATCACTCGCGTCGCAATGGCGACGCGCGTCCAGAATCGGGACCCGCCGACAGCTCACCCGCGCGGCAGAGGCTCGAGCCAATAGATAGAGCGGGGCCCGCGGCGTACGGCGAGCCCGTGCGTCGCGGCGTACGTGTCGACGGCCGCGCACAGATCGGGGTGCTTGTGGGAGTAGTCGTGCCCGGCGAGGCGCCCGCCTTCGCGGAGGCGCACGCCCCACGCCTCCAGATCCGCAGCCACGCTCGCGCCGTCGTGACTCCCGTCGAGGAACACCCGGTCCACTGTGCCCGGCTCGAATCGTGCGGCCGCCGCGAGCGAGGTCTCGTGCATCACCTCCACCGCGATGCCGAGCGCGGCCATGTTCGCGCGGAACGTCGCGGCGACGTCTTCGACCGCGAGCGCGTCCGCGTAGCGCTGAGCCAACCCGTCTTCCGAGCCGCCCCAGTGGTCCACGCACACGAGCCGCGTGCCTTGGGCGTTGCAGATGGCCCCGATGAACGAGGTGCTGCGACCCTTCCACGACCCGACCTCGACGAAGACTCCACCGACCAGGCCGCGCGCGAAACGCGCGTACCAGCGCCCCTCGTCCTCGGAGAACCAGCCGTCGATCCCGCGCACGCGGCTCGTATAGCGCGGAAGAGGTCCGCCCCGGCGAGCGTTCTCCGGTCATGGCAGGCGTGAGGCGAGGATGGGTGGGGGCGCTCTCGGTCGCGCTCGTCGTTTGGGGGCCGCGCGCTCGCGCCGACGAGCCGGTCACACGATTGGCCGACGTGCCGCGTGCGGAGGTGCCGGCGATGCCGACGGCGCGCCCCGTCAGCGCAACGGGCAAGGAGCCGCCGATTGCCGCGACGTGGGTCGACGCCGAGCATCGTCCGCAGGTCCTCGAAGCTCGCGACGGGTGCTTCGTCGGCGGGCCCATTCCGTCGGAGACGACTGCGTCGCTCGTGATGCCGGACGCGTTCCGTCTCGTGCGCATCGAGCAGAGTCCAGTGGGTGCGGTGCTCGTCGTCGAGGACGGCTGGATGGACGGTCGAATGCAGACTCACGCCATCGCCACGACGCGGGTGCCCCTCGCCATCGTCGCGCGTGCCGAAGACGGTGGCGGCGTTGCCTACGCGTACCGCACGAGCGAGCGCCTCGTCGTGGTGGGCACGTTCGGCTCACCCCCTCCGGCGAACGAGCTCCCGGAGTGCCGCTTGGTCGAGCTCTCGCTCGATGTCCGTCGGGCCGGCGGCGACGAAGCGCACGTCGAGCACGCGCCGCGACGCTTCGGAAAGCAGCGCACGGTCGGTTCTACCGTTCGCCTCTACGCCAGCACGAGCCGAGTTCGCGCCGATGGCGACACTCGCCTGGCCGTCGGCATGACCGTCGTTGCGCCCGTCACGGACGGCGACGAGCCCGCGGACTTTCACCCGCGGAAAAAGTAGAGGAGCGAGAGCGAGACCACGAGCGCGGGCGCAAGCGCGAGCACACCGACGCGGACGAAGCGACCGACGGAAATGCGTACGCCGTTGCGTCTCAGGATCTCCATCCAGAGGAGCCCCGCCAGCGAGCCGATCGGGAGGAGCCGCGGTCCGAGGTCGCCGCCCACGAGCGCGGCGAGGAGCGCATTCGGGCGATCGCCGCCGAGCGCGAGCATGTTGAGGAGCGCCATGGGGTGGTTGTCGACGATGGCGGACCCGAGCGCGGCCATCCCGCCGATGCCGCCGATCTCGCGCGCGCTCCCTTGGGGCAGCGTCGTGTACAACGAGCCCAGGCGATCGACGACGCCCACGTGGCGAAGCCCCACGACCACGAGGAACACTCCCCACAAGAAGACGAGGATGTCGGTCGATACGTGGCGCAAGGCGCGCGGCGCGAGGTCGCGCTCGGAGCGCGCCGCGAAGGTCACGCTCGCCACCGCGCCCGCGAACGGCACGACCCAGATCGCGCCACCGAGCGCCCCGACCACGGTGCTCGCCAAGAAGACGGCGACGAGCGTGCCCAGCGCCACCACTTGAGCCGGGCGGAGCGGGACCACGTTGTCCCCTTCGGCGCGAGCGGGCGCGGTGCGGGCCCGCGCCAGCGCTCGCCCGAAGACGATCCGCATCACCGAGAACGTGACCAAGGCGCAGGCGAGCGACACCGGGACCATGCGCGCCGAGTAGCCGAGCCAGGAGATCCCGGCGAACTCGGCGACGATCATGTTCATCGGATTGGACACGAAGAACGGGGCCACGCCGGGCGCGAGGAAGACGGCGAACGCGAAGGCGACGGTGAGCTCGGGATCGTTGGGGTACAAACGACGCGTCACGCGAACGACGAGCGGCGTGAGGAGCACGATCGCGGCGTCGTTGTTGAGGAGCGACGGCGTGACGACGCTGGCCGCGAACACGAGCGTGAAGGCTCGCGCGGGCGTCGTGCGGCGCGCCACGCACTCGAGCGCATCGGCCAGGCGATCGAACGCGCCGACCTCGTGCACGACGCCGGTCATCACCATGATGCTCGCGAGCGCGACGAGGGGGCGCCACTGGATCACGGCCGAAGACAACATGTCGGCGGGGGTCAGCAGCCCGGTCAGGAGCAGCACGAGAACGCCGAAGAGCGCGGCCATCCCCGGCGTGATGCGCACCCGCGGCCACCCGAGGCGCGGCTGAGAAACGGCGAGGGTCACCGTGAGCGCGAGCGTGGAGTAGGCGACGGCTTGTTCCATGCGCGGTCGCGCGAGCGCGACTCACTCACGCTAGCAGCGGCCGTCACGCCGGTTTCGCGCGAGTGGTTACACGTGAGTGACATCACGCGTTCGTGTGCACCGTGACCGTGATGTTCCGCCCCGGCGCGTCTTGGCGTCGAGGTGCGACATCGGCGACGGGCCTCGACGTCAGAGCTTGCCGTTCATCTCGGCGAGGTAGGGGAACGCCGCTGACGCCTTGGTCGTCGCTTGATCGACGCCATCGCGGATGGCGCCTTCGTCGGTGGCCGAGGCCGCGGGGCCGCGGATGAGGAAGTTCAGGGTCACGTCCATCGCGTCCTCGTTGGGCATGCGCCCACCGCACGTCGCGTGCTCCTGACCGAGGAGCGTGGCGCGTTCGATCTCGAGGTACGTATGCGGCGCGTCCCAGTCGCACGGCTTCGACGTATCGACGATCTGGTAGTTCCCGCTCGACATGCGGTCGAGCCAGCGGCTCGCGGCGTCGGTCGGCCAGTCGCTCTTCCCGTCGATGCCATCGAACTTCACGAGGTTCTTCTGGAACGCGTCGCGGAATCGGCCGGGCGCGATCGCAAACGGATCGGACTGATTGTACGGGTCGAGGTTGACGTCCACCGGCGGCGTGACGGGCAAGAACCCATAACCGGTGAGGTCGGTGACGAGCATCATGGTCGTCGACTCGACTACCGCAGCCGTGTCGATGCGGCCGTGACCGAGGATCAGCTTGTCTTCGGTCTCTCCGTCGCTCGGCGCGGTGTCGTCGTCGGTCGACGTCGACGACTGGCCGCACCCGTAGGCGGCGACGAGGGAGAGGAGCGCGAGCGCGAAGAAGGTCTTGGTCTTCATGGCAGCTCCTTCAGCTCCGAACCGTTTCGGCGGTGATGGCGAGGAGCGAGCCGGGCAAGCGCGCCTTGTCGACCTCCACCACGATGCTGAGGATGTTCTGCCCTTGGAGTCCGTTCTTTCCCGGCGTGGTCTGGTCGACCTTCGCCGCGTTGACGAACTTCACGGTGCGAATCAGATCGAGGAACCAGGGGTCGGAGCGCACGCCCGCGAACACCTTGAGCCCGTCTTTCTGACCGTAGCCGCCGGCCGCGTACTTGTCGCTCCGCGTGTCGAACGTCACCGTCTGCGAGGCCGCGCCGGCGTTCAGCTTGCAGGTAGCGTGCTGCACCGGATCGATGAGCAGCGTGCCGCCCGCGAAGGTGCAGCTCACGGTGGCTTCGCGCGCGGGATCGGCGCTCGGCTTCATGGACTTCTTGTCGTCGATGGGCCGGATGCGGAACCTGTACTCGACCGCGTCGGAGAACCGCGAACGCGTGTTCGCGAGGCCGTGCACGTTCATGATCATGACGAGCTTCGACGGATCCGACGGGCTCGTGAACGTGAAGAGGTCGGTGAGGTCGGCCGCGATGTCCACCGCCGTCTTGATGCCGTCGATGTGATCGGAGGCGCGGCTGGGCGCCTCGGTCGAGAAGGCGGCGGCGGCGAGCGCAAGCGCGATCGGAAAGGTCTTCTTCATGGGGGCCTCAAGAGGAACGGCGCGGTTCAGTCCTCCTACCCGCAAGCTCGATGCCAACCGCGCGCGCGCACGATAACCGCGAACTCCCCCGCATCCGTTGCGCGACGAGGGCGACGTGGTGGGGTATGAATGATCCAATCGAGCCGCCACGCGTGACGTACGCGCGGCGCGATCACCTCATCCGTGCGCCGCCTCCAACAGAACGTTTTGGTCGTGGGCGCCGCCGTCGCGGTCCTCCTTGCGAGCGTCGGGTGTCGCCACGACAAGCGACCGAGCGCGTCGCGGTCGAAGCCCGCGCCATCGACATCGGTCGCCGGGGGCACGACCGCTCTGCGCGGTCGGCCCAAGTCGATGGCCGAGCTCAAGACCACGAGCGCCGCGATCTACTTCGGCAACATGGACGCCGAGCTCGAGGAGCTCGAGCGCCTCACTCGTGCCGACGCGAGCAACGCCGCGCTCGTCTTGCGACTGAGCGCGGTGCTTCACACGCGCGGTCGCTTCAAGGACGACCCGGTCGAGATGCAGCGCGGCATCGATCTCCTGGCCACCTGCGAGCGGCTCGATCCCACCGACGCCCGCTGTCCGCTCGCCCGCGCAGAACAAGAGCAGTCGCTCCACCGATTCAAGCAAGCGCGCGCCGACCTCGAGCGTGCACGCGCCCTCCGCGGCGACGCGACGCGCATCGAAGATCTCGCTGCGGAGCTCGACTGGAACGACGGACGCTACGACGTGGCCATTCCCGCCATCCGGCGCGCGCGCGCGGCGCGACCGTCGACCGGCACGTGGATGCGCGAAGCGCAGCTCGAGCACGACCTCGGAAACGAGGAGGCCGCCGACCGCGCCTTCGAGCGCGCCGAAGATTTGATCAACGACACGAGCCCGCTCGTGGTCGCCCACCTGAATCTCCAGCGCGGCATCCAGAAGGCGTCGGTCGGGCGGCTCGACGAGGCGATCGTCTTCTTCCGCGCCGCCGTGGAGCGCATCCCCGACTACGTCGCCGGGAACGAGCACCTCGCGGAGGCGCTCCACATGGCGGGGAAGGACGACGAGTCGACGCGCCTCTACGAGAAGGTCGTCTCCCTGTCCGACGATCCCGAGTTCGCGCACGCGCTCGCCGAGCGGTACGCGGCGTCGGGCCAAACGGAGAAGGCCAAGCCGCTCGCCGCCAAGGCGCGCGCCCGGTACGAGGATCTCCTCAAGCGCTTCCCGGAAGCGATGTACTGGCACGCCTCCGAGTACTTTCGCGCCATCGGCGAGCGTGACCGCGCGCGGACGCTCCTCCGCCAGAACCTCGAGCTGCGTCCGAACGCCACCAGCTTGGTGGCCCTCGCGCGCATCGAGCTCGAGACCGGGCATCTGCCCGAAGCTCGCGCCGCGATCGACAAGGCGCTCGCGATGCCGCTCGTCTCGGCGCCTCTCTTCTTTACCGCGTCGCGCATCTACGAGAAGGTCGGCGATGCCGCCGCGAGCGCGCGGTTCCGTGAGCGTGCGCTCGCGCTGAATCCGCGGATCGCAAAGGACGACTGAACCGCGGAGCGGTCGGCCCCTGCCCACCGCGCGTCGACCTCCCTATAGTGTCCCCCTCGAAACGAGGAGACACGACGATGGAGCATCGATCGCTGGGTGAGAGCGGCCTCAAGGTCCCGGTCCTTTGCTTGGGGGCCATGACCTTCGGCGAGGCCGACGAGAAGTCGTTCATGCACAAGCTCGGCGCCGACGAAGCCACGTCGTTCGCCATCATGAATCGCGCGCTGGAGCGCGGCGTGTCGTTCATCGACACGGCCGACGTCTACGGGCAGGACGGCCTGTCCGAGCGCGTGGTCGGCAAGTGGATGAAAGAGGCCAAGACGCGCGACCGCGTCATCCTCGCCACCAAGTTCCGCTTCCGCATGGGGGAGGGGCCCAACGGCACCGGCGCCTCGCGCTATCGCATCGTGCGAACGGTCGAGGACAGCCTGCGCCGCCTCCAGACCGACCGCATCGATCTCTACCAAATCCACATGCAGGACATCGATACGCCGGAGGAAGAGACCCTGCGCGCGCTCGATGACCTCGTGCGCGCGGGCAAGGTCCTCTACCTCGGCGCGAGCAACTACGCGGCCTACCGCCTCGCCGACAGCCAGTGGATCTCCAAGACCGAGCACCTCTCGCGCTTCGTCGCGCTCCAGATGCAGTACAGCCTCGTCGTCCGCGATCTCGAGCGCGAGCACGTGCCCCTGTGCAAGCGGTTCGGGATGGGGATTCTCCCCTGGTCGCCGCTCGCGGGCGGGTTTCTCTCCGGCAAATACTCGCGTGATCAGGCGCCGCCGCCCGGCGTTCGTTTCGAAAAGTGGCGCGAGCGCTTCGCCGAATTCGACAACGATCGCGGCTGGCGCACCCTCGACGCCGTGCGCGCGATCGCCAAAGAGAAGGAGACGACGCCGTCCGCCGTCTCCATCGCGTGGCTCCTCGCCAAGCCCACCGTCTCGTCGGTCACCTTCGGCGCGCGGTCGATCGCGCAGCTCGACGACAACCTCGCCGGCGCCGACGTGAAGCTCACGGCCGCCGAAGTGGAAAAGCTCGATGCGGCCAGCGCGTACGAGCTCGGCTACCCGTACAAGTTCATGTCCAACGTGCAGAAACGTTGGTGAGCGCGGAAGTGCGCGGGTGACGATCGAAGCGTCACCCGCGCGTCACGCGCCGTGTGTCTTCAGCTCGGCTGCTTCACGATGCGGAGGTACGGCTTCACCGTCTTCCAGCCGGCCGGGAAGAGGGCCTTCGCATCGGCGTCGCTCACCGATGCCCCGATGATGACGTCGTCACCCGGCTTCCAGTTCACCGGCGTCGCGACCTTGTGCTTGGCCGTGAGCTGCACGGAGTCGAGGACGCGGAGGATCTCGTCGAAGTTGCGCCCCGTGCTCATCGGGTAGGTGAGCATCATCTTGATCTTCTTGTCGGGCCCGATGAGAAACACCGTGCGCACGGTCTGGTTCGTGGCGGCGGTGCGGCCGTCACCCGGCGCCTCTTCGGCGGGGAGCATGTTGTAAAGCTTGGCCACCGCGAGATCGTTGTCGCCGATCATCGGGTACTTCACGGCCGCGCCCTGGGTCTCCTCGATGTCCTTCGCCCACTGCTGGTGGTTGTCCACCGGGTCGATCGAGAGGCCGATCAGCTTGGTGTTGCGCTTCGTGAACTCGGGTTCGATCTTGGCCATGTAGCCGAGCTCGGTCGTGCACACCGGCGTGAAGTCCTTGGGATGAGAGAAGAGGACCGCCCACCCGTCCCCGATCCATTGGTGGAAGTCGATCGAGCCCTGCGTGGTCTTGGCGGTGAAGTTCGGCGCGGTGTCGTTGATGCGAAGCGACATGGTGAATCCCCTCTTTCTTCGGGAAGTGAGGTCTCGAGAGCTAGGCGCCGCTCGGCGATCCGTCAACGGTTGCGCACCTCATCCATTTCGTCTGGGACGACACCACGAAGTGGTCGATGATGCGCGCCATGCGTCTCCGTCCTTTCGCGCTACCCGTCGGCGTCGCGATTGCTGCTCACGCCCTCTCCGCGCGCGCCGACGAGCCCGCGCCGTCGCCGCCCGACAGCGGCGCCGCGGTCACGCAAGAGAGTGCGCTCCCGCCCGCTTCGCCGTCGTCGTCCGCGGTCGTCGCCGCGCCAGCGCCGAGCGAGCCCGCTCCGCCGTCACCCGTCGCGAGCCCTCCCAGCGCGACGCCGGCCGCACCGGCTGTGCCGTTCGCGTGGGGAGATTGGACGTGGATGAACGGACAGAGCCGCCAGAAGGACTTCCCGCTCAAGGCCTTCGGCGACGCCGTCACGCTGAGCCTCTACCTCGACGTCAACTACGCCTACTCGCTCAATCACCCGCGCGACAACACACTCACGGGCACGGCGTCGGTGCCGCGTCACAACGAGTTCGATCTCAACTTGGCGTCGGTCGGCTTCGACTGGAACTACCGAAACACCGTCGGGCGCTTGTCGCTGCAGTACGGCTCGATGATCAGCGTGGTGCAAGATCTCGACGGCACCACGGCGCGCGGTCGCAACATGGCGGTGCAGAACCTCCGCTACATCCGCGAAGCGACGGCCGGCTACCACTTCGACGCGCTCCACGGCGTGAACGTCGAGGGCGGCATCTTCATGTCGTACATCGGCCTCGAGAGCTATCTGCTCGCCGAGAACTGGAACTACACCCGCTCGGTCGTGTGCGAGCACACGCCGTTCTACTTCCAGGGCGTCCGCGCCCAGATCTTCACCAGCGACCGCGTCAAGATCGAGCCGTGGCTGATGAACGGCTGGCAGACCTACGGCAAGTGGCAGGTGGCGCCCTCCACCGGAGTCGCGCTCCGCTACAACCCCACCGAGGCCGTTGGGCTCGCCGCGAACTTCTACGTCGGTACGGACACGCAAAGCGCAGACACGCGCGTTCGGTTCCACAACGATCACAGCGCCGTCGTTCGCTACTACGACCGCAAGGACGCGACCTTCGTCTCCAAGGCGGCGTTCAGCCTCAACAACCATGTCGGCTTCGAGAGCGGCGGCAAGGATCCCGCGACGGGCCTCGCTCTTCCCGGACCCGCGCAGGCCCACGTGGTCGGCACGTCGCTCGTGAATCGCGTGTGGTTTGCACGCGATCGACTGGCGTTCGCGGCGCGCGGCGAGCTCTTCTCCAACCCGTCACGCTACCTCTCCCAGTACCCACCGCCCGGCTTCGAGACCGGCCCGTCGGTGAAGGCGCTCCAGATCTGGGCGGTCACCGGGACCTTCGACGTGATGCCCAACGACGTCTTCACGCTGCGCTTCGAGGGCTCGTACCACCGCGCCAACACGCCGTACTACGCCGGCCCGCACGGCACGACGTCTCCGAGCGGCTTCCAACCGACGCCGCCCGACTTCGTGCCCGACGTCCGAAAGGACCAAGGGCTCCTGGTGGTGGCCGCCAACTTCCGCCTCTGAATCGTCCGCGCGATCGATTTCCCGCGCGGCGTCACGAATCGTCGGCTGACTCCGACCGCCCACCGCTCTACGCTCCCGGCGTGGCCAAGACCGACTGGAAGCGCATCGAGAAGCTCAACGGAGGGCCGGTCTACTTCGCCGGGCCCTCGCTCGACACCAAAGACGAGGTCTGGTTCTACGCGAGCACGAAGTCTTTCGTCGGTTACGAGTTTCGCGTTTGGTCTCTCGGCACGCTCTCTCGTGACGAGCCCAAGACGCTCCCCAAAGGGCCGACCACCGCGCGCCGCACCTTCTACTGGGTGTTGAAGCAGCTCTTCGTCGACCTCGAGTGGCGTGGCGCTGCCGTCGTGCTCCGCCGCGGGCTTTTGAACGGAGCGTTCGTCACGACCGTGATCCCACCCGACTCGGTCGACGCCGTAGTGGCTCGCTACTCGTCGCTCGGCTTCACCGAAGGCTCACCGTGGAACGCGACGCCGGCGCTCGTCACGCGTCGCGATTATGGAAAGGCGAAGCGCGAGGCGAAGCACTCGCTCTGGGTCGACGGCTCGGTCCTCGAAGCGGGAGGCCGCAAGCTCACGCGAGCGCAGAAGGCCACGCGCGAGGCGGCGATTGGGGCCGCCGAGCAGGTCATCGCGAAGCTCGAGAAGGGCGGGGCTCGACTGACGAACCTCGAGCTCGTGCGCGCAGAGGAGAAGAACCCGGCGCCGCCGCGCGCGAGGGGCGCCGCGAAGAAGAGCGCCAAGCCGGCGAAGGCGAAGATCGCCACGCCCAAAGACGCCTACGAAGCGGTGGACGCGGCGATGGCGACCTTGGACGACCTCGACTCGCGTCTACCGAAAGGCCACGCCGTCTTGGAGCGTCTCGACCCGAAGCGCGACGCGGCGCGGCTCGCCGACATGGACTGCGACGGGAGCTTCTTCCTTCGCATGCACAAGGCCCACTTCGGCGCGTGGGAGAAGCGCGCGGGCGCGAAGCCCGATCGCAAGCGATCGTCGTGGGACTACTTCGCCGCACGCTACGGCTCGGCGACTTGGATCGTGGACTCTTCGCTCGACGTGGATCTCCCGGGCTTCCTCGTGGGGGAGGTGTCGGGAGGCGGCTACAGTCACTTCGCGATCGACGCGCGCGGCACGTACGACGCAGCGGGACTCGCCAAGGCGATGCGCCTTCCCGAGATCGCATCGCTCTTCGTCTTTCACGAAGGCGCCCATCACGGCTACGCGTTCGCGTTCGATCGCCGGGTGAAGGACGCGAAGGGTGAGCATCCGATCGTGTCGTTCGACGAGGGCTCGCTCGAGCTCCCCGCCGATCCGGCGAAGACCAAGATCGTGCCGTTCGGCTTTTGGCTCTACGATCGCGTTCGCAAGGTGGCCAAGGTCATCGAGCGCGCGCTCGGCCCCGTGAATTGACCGCCCGCTCGCACTACTAAGAGAAGGATTCGCCCATGGCTTGCTTTCGGCTCAACGTCGCGTCTTTGATCGCCATCGCCTTCACCGCCGCGTGCGGCGCGAGCACTACGTCGGACTCGACCGCGGCGAGCGACGCCGGCTCGGGCAGCGAAGCGTCCTCCGACGCCGCGACTTCCCGCACCGACGCGAGCGTCGCCTCCGGCGGAGTCTGCACGACCGACGCCGAGTGCAACGGAGACCCGGCCATGAGCTCGCTCGCGGGCAAGTGCGATGCGGGCCGCTGCCGTTGTCGCACCGGGTTCACGATCATCCCAGGCGGTCGCTGCGGTACCAAGGGCTCGGGCCTCTCTTGCACGCAGAAGAGCGACTGTCACGACGGGCTCGACTGCCTCGAGTTTGCGGCGCACCCCGCGGGGGGCGGCTGCAACGTGGTCGGCAAGCAGTGCGCGATCGCCTGCAAGGGCTCGGGCTCCGAATGCACGGCCGCGTTCGGCCCCGGCGCGGTCTGCTTCGCGGGCTGCACCGGGCCCGAAGGGATCTGCGCGCTCACGCCGTGACCCGCGTGAAATCGCCCTGTCGGTGCGGCGCTGGATCCCTCGATCCCTAGCGCGCCCGTCGCTAGGGGGACTCGGGCCCGAGATCCGGCTGCGCGACCGACGATTCACTCCCCGCAGCGCTGGCATCTCGCTTGCGAGGTGGCGGCTCGCCATGAAGAAGTCCCCGTTCGCCGCCTTGCTTGGTGCCTTCGCCGCCATCGCCGTCGTCGCGTGCGGTGGGTCGTCGGCCGAGCCCTCTCCCGAGACCGAAGACGCGCTCGCGCTCGGCGGCCCCGCGCATTACTACCTCGCGCTTCCGAGCACGGGCGGCCCGACGTGCCTGCAGACGCTCAATGCTTCGTCGGCGCCGTCGTGCATGGGCAGCGTCGGTCTCCAGTTCGAAACCAATCCGGACGAGAGCTTCGCGATCCGCGACGCCATGGCGCAGGGGCGCGTGGTCACCAAGGCATCGTTCATCGTGGTGCAGGGCGCCATGATGGGCGGCGCCGGGTACGAGGCCACCGAGGCGTGGCTTGCGTCCGCTCCGGCGGGCGGCGGGAGCGATCCCTGGTTTCTCGTGTCGGCGAGCGGCCCGAACAAGATCGCGCAGAAGCTCAACGCGAGCGGTAAGGCGTCCATCGGCGCCCTCGACCTGTCGGCGAGCGGCGTATCGCCGGCCGATGTCGACGCGGCCCTTGCCGCGAAGCGAAGCGTCGTCGTTCGCGGCAACGTCGCGGGGACCACCCTGACGGCCTCGCAGGTCTTCATGCCGTTCAAACATGTCGTGACGATGCTCGACGGCTGGAACTACGACGAGAAGCCGGGCGACCACCTCGCCGGTGCCCGCTACTCGCTCACGCCGGGCGCGCAGCTCTCGTTCACCCTCGTCACCCACGGCGATCCCGGGAGCCCCAAGAAGGAGGGCCTCCGCATCGATCACTTCGAGGTGACGCCGCCCGGCGTATTGCGACTCGACGACAAGAAGATCGCCATTCCGAACAGCACGTCGTTCGATCGCGACGTGCGCATCGCGGCGCCCGAGGGCGCGGCGCCGGGATCGTTCGTGGTCAAAGCAATTCCGGCGGCCGGCTACGCCGGCGACCCGGGATACGACTTCTCGTTCACCGTGAGCATCGGCGCGAAGTGCGAGGCCAAGCTCGCCGTCCCGGTGTCGCCCGGCGTGCAGCCTCAGTGCAAGTGACGCCGCGCCGCGCGTGACACGAGCCTCGACTAGGGCGTATCGATGGGCACATGCCCAGCGTCTTGGAGGTCGAGTTCGTCGCCCCGGTTCCTCGCGGTCACGAGGTCCACGTGATCACCCTCACGCACGACGAGCTCGGCCGGACGGCGCAGCTCGTCCACGACCGGACGGCGGGCGTCGTGTACGGCGGAACGGTGACGGCGGGACCGCTCGCGCGCGACGTCGCCTTCGCGTGCGCCGATCCGGCGTCGCATCTCGCTCGCTTCTCGTGGAAGGTCACGCAGCGCGACGTCGGCGTCGCGCAGGGGGCGCTCGTCACCACGTCCAATCACGGCGAGGTCAACGTCGCCGTCACGCGTCTCGTGCTCGAGCCCGGCCCGGCGTCGCCTTACCGCGGCTGACGCCGGGGCTCACAAGAGCTCGACCACGAACCCGTAGACGCACGCTGCGACGAAGGTGCCGACGACGCCGGCCACGCCGCGCAACGTCCACGTGGTCCACGAGGACTCTGCGGCGTCTCTCTTGGAGAGCATCTTGGCCGCGTCTTCGGCGGAGATCTGTGCTCCGCCCGGCAGCTTGCCGGGGCTCATCGCGACCTTCTGACGGAGGTTCTCCACCTCGGCGTCGAGCGCGGTGAGCGTGTCGGGCGCGATGGTGAGCTTGGTCAGTGTCTTGCCGCTCTTGGCGTCGAACTGGATGGCCGCGCGCATGGGATGGTCGCGATCGATGACCAGGCCCCAGATCGCTTGGTTCTGTGCGTCGGCGCCGTAGGCGAGGAGGCCCGCGAAGCTCGCGTGCTTGGGGCCGACGTCTTTGGCGGCGATGCTGTAGAGGCTCCACGTCGCCGCGCCGGTCGTGGTCGACCGCACGGCAGGGACATTCACCACGAGCGGTTGTGAATCGACCGGGCGAAGCTCGTCGACCGTGAGGGCGTCCTCGCTCGCCGGAGTGGAGTCGTCGCCCGCGGTCGCCGGTTCCCCTCCACCGCACGCGAGGGTGCCGGTGAGAACGGCAAGAGCAATGAAGTATGCGGCGCGATTCGACATGAAGCCCCTCGAAGCACGTGGAGTGCCAGCCACGTCACTCGCGTCGTCGGCCGCGCGGTGACGTCGTCATGCTGGCGCTGCGCCGATCGAGATCTCCAACCGGGAAGCGTGGGGTGGCTCCCGCTTCCCGACCGGTGTATGCGCGTCATGGGAGGCAACGATGAAGCTCGTCCACGTTTACTTGAACTTTCCGGGCAACGCAGAAGAGGCCGTCAAGTTCTACGCCTCGGTGTTCGGCACCAAGGTCATCATGATGCAGACGTTCGGCGAGGCGGCGTTCATGCCCAACGTCCCCGACCACGCCAAGCGGAAGATCGTCCACGCGCAGCTCCCGATCACGGAGAGCGTCCACATGATGGCGAGCGACGCGATCGAGGGCTTTGGCCCGAAGCTCACGGTCGGCAACAACTTCCACGTCTCGATCGTCGCCGACGACAAGGCCGAGGCCGACCGCGTGTTCACCGCGCTCTCCAGCGACGGCGGGTCGGTTGCGATGCCGCTCGCGAACGCGCCGTGGGGCCCTTACTTCGGCATGTGCGTCGATCGCTACGGCGTCCACTGGATGGTGAGCCTCGAGAAGCCGGCCTGAGCGTCGGGAATCGGGCGTGATCAACGGTATCAATCACCTGACGTTCGCCGTTCGCGACCTGGCCGCTTCGGTCGCGTTCTACCGTGACGTGCTCGAGATGCGGCTCGTCGCGCGCTGGCCCAAAGGCGCCTACCTCCTCGCGGGGGATCTCTGGGTCGCGCTCATCGTCGATGGCGCCACGCGCGCCGAGCCGCTCCCCGAGTACACCCACGCGGCGTTCGACGTTCGGCCCGCCGACTTCGCGCGCGTGGCCGAGCGCATCCGCGCCTCCGGTGCGACGGTGTGGAAGGAGAATCGCTCCGAAGGCGCGTCGCTCTACTTCCTGGATCCGAGCGGCCACAAGCTCGAGATCCACGCCACCGATCTCTCGGCGCGCCTCGCGCACGCCAAGTCGGATCCGTGGGACGGCCTCGAGATCTACGAGTGACAAAGCGTCGAAGCGGCGCGCACCGACGATCGACGACCGGGAGAGCTTGCGCTTCTTTCTCGATACGCGCCGCACGCGGAGCCTGACCGCGGCGGCGCGTCGCCGGCTCGGCGTCGAGCACACCATCGTCTCGCGGCGCGCCACCCGACGGTTCACTCCGCGAGGGCGCGCTCGGCGATGTGTTTTACGTGGGCGGAGACGAAGCGCACGGCGTCGTCGTCGGCGAGGCCGCTCCGCACGAGGAGCTCCATCGGCGCCCCCCCGAGCCGGAGCGGCACCGGTGCGGAGCGAAGGGCGGGGTGGCGACGCTGGGCGGCGCGTGCGACGAGCGCGGGGACCGTTGCGACGAGCGGCGTGCCGACGACCAGCGCGCCGATGTCGTGGAAGGTCGGGACCGAGAGACGTACGTCGCGCTGGATGCCGAGGGCATCTTCGACGATGCCCCGCAGGTCCGCGTTGTACGAGACGACGACGTGGGGATGAGCGAGGTACGCCTCGCGCGAGACGGTGCGGCCGAGGCGCGCGTGCTTGGGGTCGAAGAGGCACACGAAGCCGCCTTTGAAGAGCGTGGTGCGCGTGACCCCGGCTGGGAGGTCGTCGGCGACGGTGACGGCTAGATCGATGGCGCTCGTCGCGAACGCGCGCCCCACTGTGCGAAACTGGACCGGCGTCACCACGACGCGCACGCGCGGCGCCTCGCGCGCGAGGACACGCATCAGGGGCGGGAGGAGCCACGTCTCGGCGACGTCGGCGAGCCCCAGGTGAAGCACGCGCTCGCTCGTCCGCGGCGAAAACGCAGGCGTCGCCAGCGCGGCGGCGACGAGGGCGCGAAGGTGCGGCTCGGCTTCGCGGAGGAGCCGCTCGCCGCGCGCGCTGAGGACGAGGCCGCGGCCGTGGCGGGCGAAGAGCGGCGCGCCGACCGCGCGGGTCAATCGCTGGATCGCTGCGCTCACGGCCGGTTGCGTGAGGTAGAGGCGCCGCGCTGCCTTGGTGACGCTGCCTTCCTCGGCCACCGCCACGAACACTCGGAGGAGGTTGAGATCGAGGTCGCGTCCCAGCGTCGGTGACTCATTCATAGGATTGATGGGACATATCTATCCTATTCGCTGGTCCGGGGGCTCGGGCGGGCGCATGCTCTCGGACGAGACGGAGGACGGAAGACATGGCGAAGCTGGGAAAGACAGGGCCCGAGGTCGGCGCAATCGGCCTCGGATGCATGGGCATGAGCGGCATGTACGGCGCGACGGACGACGAGGAGAGCGTCCGCACGATTCAGGCGGCGATCGACCAGGGCATCACCTTGATCGACACCGGTGACTTCTATGGCCAGGGCCACAACGAGACGCTCATCGGTCGCGCCATCCGCGGTCGGCGCGCCGACGTCGTGCTCTCGGTGAAATACGGAGCACTCCGCGGCCCCGACGGCAGCTTCGTCGGCGTCGACACGCGACCGGCCGCGACCAAGAACTTCCTCGGCTACTCGCTGAAGCGCCTGGGCGTCGACGTCATCGACGTGTATCGACCGGCGCGGCTCGATCCCGCGGTGCCCATCGAAGAGACGATGGGTGGGCTCGCCGATCTCGTCAGGGCCGGATACGTGAAGCACGTCGCCCTCTCCGAGGTGGGCGTCGACACGATTCGACGCGCGCACGCGGTCCACCCCGTGGTCGACCTCCAGATCGAGTACTCGGTCGCGACGCGCGGTCCGGAGGCGAAGATCTTCCCTGCGCTCGACGAGCTCGGCATCGGCGCGACGCTCTACGGCGTCTTCTCGCGGGGGCTCCTCACCGGCGGCCGCCCGCAGGGAAGCGGCGACTATCGCGCCCACCTCCCGCGCTTCACCGGAAGCGCTGGAGAGCGCAACGCGGCGGTGGTCGCGCGCTTCACCGAGCTCGCGCGCGCGGGCGGACGGTCGCCCGCCGAGCTCGCTCTCGCCTGGGTCCTGCGCGCTCGCCCGAGCTTCGTGCCCGTCGTCGGCGTGAAGACGCGCGCGCAGCTCGGTGAGCTCGTGGCCGTGCGCGAACGGCCGCTCGGCGCTGCGGACGCCGCCGCGGTCGAAGCGTTGTTCGCGGGGAGCGCGATCGAGGGCGAGCGCTACCAGCCCGCGCAGATGCGCGCGCTCGACAGCGAGCGCTGAACGCGCTCACGCGCCGGCGCAGGCTCGGTCAGGGGCACGCGTCGGCGGCGACGGTGCCGCCGTCGCTCAGCACGGAGACGCCGACGTCGCCTTGGTAGACGTCGGTGCCGCCGCTCGTCTTCGCGGCCGTCGGCGGGATGTGATCCCACTGATTGTTCTGTGCGAAGAACGTGCTCGGGTTGGAGCTCCAGAAGTCGTTCGTGGAGTTGCACGCGAGCACGTTGCCTCCGGCGCTCCCCGCGTCACCGCCGCCGAGGTCGGCGCCGATCGCCGTCGTGTCCATCTCGACGCCGTACTTGTTGCCGCGGAACACGCAGTTCTCGACGCGATTGTGCTCGGAGCCGGGACGGAAGATGAGCGCCACGTTCTGGTTGTTCAAGAAGACGTCGTTGGCGTAGACGCCGTTCTTTCCGCCGCTCACGTAGACGACCGAGCCGACTTGGTTGGCTTCGAAGGTGTTGTTCTTGATCACGACGCCCGGCTGCGTGACGTAGACGGTGAACGTTCCCGAGGGCCCGGACCCGGTCACGCGGAATCCGGAGAGCACCGTGCCCGGGCCCGGCTGGACGATGCCGACCGAGCCGCCGTCCAGCGAGCCCGTGATGGCGGTCGGGCTCGCGCCGTTGCCGCGAGCGGCCTCGTCGCCGATGAGAGCGACGCCGGGCGGGACGTTCATCGGGAACGTCTCGCCGTTGGTCACGTCGTAGGTGCCCGGCAACACGCGCACGCAGCCGATGCTGCCCGCACCGCCGTCGCCCACGCCGCCGTCGGCGGGGAATCGCGCGAGCGCGGCTTGGATCGTCTTCAGCGGAGCCCCGGCTCCGCCGTCGTTCGTATCGTTGCCGCCTCCGCTCGAGACGTAGACGCACGGATCGACGGCCGCGTCTGCGGCGTCCGCCCCAGCGTCGGTCCCGGTGTCGGCGGTGCTCGCGTCGTTGGTCGAGCTGTCGCTGCCGCCGCCCGCATCGCTGCCGGTGGTCGCATCGGTCCCGGTCGCGACGTCGGCCGCGGCGTCGGCGCCGGAGGCAGCCGTGCCGGCGCCGTCGTCGTCGGACGAGCAGGCCACGAAGCCATAAGCGGCGGCGGCGGTGACGAGCGTGAGGAGAAGCGATCGAGCGACGAGGGGCGAGGTGCGCATGGGCGGAAGCTACGGAAACGGCGGGCGCCTCACAATCGGGAACTGCAATTCGATTGCGAAGGAATCGCGGTAACGTCTCTTCATGGTTCGCTCACGATGCGCGCACGTCGTCCTCGTCTCTCTGCTCGCGGTCGCCGCGTGCTCTCGGCCCGCCGAAGTCGACGGCGGGGCCAGCGGGAGAGGGGCCGCATCACCGTCTCCGTCGAGTGCGGAGCCTGCGGTCGCGTCCGCTTCGGTGGTCACGATCGCGGCGAGCGCCGGCGCACCGTCGCACCTCGCGGTGTTCCTCCATGGAGTGGGCGCCGACGCCGCCTCGTTCCAAGACCTCGCGCGCGACGTGCGGTCCGACTTCCCCAAGATGGAGGCGCTCGTGCCGGACGGCTTCCACCCGTTCGACCGCGCGCCGACGGGCCGTCAGTGGTTCAGTCTGCGCGGCATCGACGAGGCGAATCGACCCGCGCGCGTGGAAGCGGCGGGCCGCGAGGTGTCGTCGTGGATCGACGGCGAGCTCGCGCGTCGCGGCCTCGCCGGCGACCGACTGATCGTGGTCGGCTTCTCACAAGGCGCGATGCTCGCCGGGTGGCTTGCCGTGCATCGCACGCCGCGGCCAGGCGCGGTCGTGATGCTGTCGGGCATGTTCGCCGAGGACGCACCCTCGAGCGCGGGTGATTCCGCGGCCGCGCCGCCCGTCTTGGTCGCGCACGGAGACCACGATGACGTGATTCCCGTTGCCGCCGCTTCGCGCGCCGCGCAATCGCTCGGCACGTGGCACGCACGCGTGACGACGCGCGTCTATCCGGGCATGGCGCACCGCGTGTCGGCCGAGGAGCTCGCCGACGTGAAGCAGTTCTTGGCCGCGTCGCTCGGCGCGCGCTGAAGCGCGGTCGCGGCGACGCGGCCTCGCGATCCGTCAGTGCGCGAGATCGCCCATCGTCGAGAAGATCTCGCCGATGCCGTCGATGTACTCGCCCTGGCCTTGGCACGAGTAGAACGAGTCGAGGTACTTCTTGGTGCCGCTCGGCGACGTCACGCTCACCGTCTGGAACGGCTTGTCGGCGCCGCACGTGTCGGCAGTGGCGATGGTCGCGTGCGCGAACGCATCCTTCACGCGCGCGGCCTCCTTCGAGGTGAGCGTGCGCGAGCCCTTCTTGGTGAGCCACGGCGAGTGCGGATCGTACTGGCAGAACGACCACGAGAACGCGCGCGTCGCGAGCACGAGCTCGTAGTGCTGCTGACCCGCGCAGTTGGAGCCGGCGGGCGGCTGCGGCATGAAGCCACCACCGGGGCTGTCGGCGACGAGCTTGGTCGCGTCGTCGGGCAGGATTCCGGGGGCCGGGTGGAGCTCGTTCGACCAACCGCTCCACGTCGCGCCCGAGCGCGTGAGCGTGACGGTGCCGTCCGTCGCGAGCGCGTAGCGATAGCGTCCGGCATAGCCACCGTCGTCGACGCCTTGCGAAGCCTTGAGCGTGAGGTACTTCGTTCCCGCCGTGTACGTGCCGTAGAACGTCGTGTAGGTCGGGCACGGCGCGACGGCGCAGCGAATGCCGCTGTCGACCGTCGCCTCGAAGTCACCGCTCGCCCCGAGGCGGAGGTGCTGGAACGTCGGCGCGCGCGGGCCGCTCTCGGCCGAGTACACGCCGACGAGCTTCTTGCCCGCGGCGGACAGCGCCTCTTCGGCGTCGTCGCTCGAGCTCGTGTCTTCGGGCGCGGCAGATGCGCACCCGGCGGTAGCAGCGGCGAAGCTGGCGAGGAGGAGGACGAGCGAGCGAGACGAGATGAAGTTCATGGTTGGGCTCCGAGGTAAGTGCTGCACGCACGCTCTGGCACTCGCTCTTGCCACTCGCAAGGTCGTTCTTTCCCGGTTAACGCAGGTGCGGGTGGCTTTACGCGCCATCTCCCGACCGCCCGCGCCGTTGGGGGGCTTGGATGGCCGTCGGCTCACGCGTAAGGTCGAGCAATGAGGTGGATTGCGACGCGCTCGACGATCGTGTTCGCGTTCACCTTCCTCGCGATGGGTTGCTCCGAGGAGGCGACCGCGAGCGGTCCGAGCGGCGGTAGCGGTCCTTCGGATGGCGGCGCCGTCACCGTGTTGCCCGATGGCGCCGTGGTCCCGAGTGGAAGCGACGCCGGCGTCGGACCGACGGTTCAAGACGGACCGCCCGCCGGCTGGGCCGACGGTCACGCGATGGTGCCGTCCGCGGGGCGCGCCGAGGACGTGTCCACGCCGACGACGGTGATCGGCAAGGGCGATCCCAGCGGATGCACCGGCGCCGCGTTCGTCGCTGCCGTCGCGAAGGGCGGCATCATCACCTTCGATTGCGGCCCGAGCCCGGTGACGATCACGCTCTCGGAGACCGCGAAGGTCCGAAACGACATCGGGACCAAGCTCGTCATCGACGGTGGGAACAAGGTGACGCTGAGCGGAGGCGGCAAGGTCCGCATCCTCTACATGGCCACCTGCGACAAGGCGCAGGTCTATCCGCCCGGGCCGGGGGACTGCAACACGAACCCTGGCGTCCAGCTCGTGGTGCAGAACATCACGTTCGCGTTCGGGAGTGCCAAGGGCATCCCCGAGGGGTCGAACAACGGCGGGGGTGGCGGCGCGATCTACGCGCAGGGCGGGAGCCTCAAGGTCGTCAACGCTCGCTTCTTCGGGAACGTCTGCGACGATCTCGGCTCCGACGTCGGCGGCGGCGCGATCCGCAAGCTCGATTACTTGATTGCGCCCGGCGCGGGGCCCGCGCGCCCCGCGTGGATCGTCAACAGCACGTTCGGCGGCGGGGCGAGCCTCGGGAATTCGTGCGCCAACGGAGGCGCGGTCTCGAGCATCGGCGTCTCGTGGAACATCGTGAACTCGGTGTTCTCGTTCAACGGCGCCGTCGGTCACGGCGCGAACAGCGGCCAAGGCGGCAATGGCGGCGCCATCTACAACGACGGAAACGAGATCGTCCTCGACGTCGAGCAGAGCCTCCTCGAAGACGACAAAGCCAACGAGGGAGGCAGCGCCGTCTTCTTCGTGAGCAACGACAAGTCGGGGACGATCGCGATCCACGATTCCATCACGCGCCGAAACCCGCGCGGCACCTTCGAGACGCCGAACCTCCCGGGTTTCTACGTTCAAGCCAAGGCGCCCGCCGACACGACGGGCTCACAAATCCTGCGCTGAAGCGCCCCCTTCGCGGCGTCCGCGAAGGCACCTCAGCGGCACATGGACACGCTCGGCGTGGTCACGTAGCGTCGCGTCATGTCCACGTTCAGCGCCGCCATCCGCGACTTCATCGCCGCGCCTGAGGAGGCCAGAAGGCTCGGCCCGTACCGCTGCAAGGAGCTCCTCGACAAGGCCGGCACCGCGCCGGTCTACAAGGCCGTGGAGGAGCACGCGGGGCTCAGCTTGCGCAACGTCGCGGTGAAGGTGTTCGACATCGCCCGCACCAAGGCCGGCAAGGACGCGCCAGACGGCTGGCAAGCGCGCGTGGTGGACGAAGCGCGCGCGCTCTGCCGCGTGCAGCACCCGAACGTGATTCGGTTCCACACGCTCGCGACCGATCCGAAGCGCGGCCTGATGGGCCTCGTCATGGAGTTCGCCGAAGGGATCAGCGTCGACCGCCAGCTCAAGGATCTCCCGGTCGGTGATGCGCGGCGCGTCGCGCTCGCGGTGGAGGTCGGCATCAACATCGCGTCCGCGCTCGGCGCCGCGCACGAAGCCAAGATCGTCCACTGCAACGTCAAGCCGTCGAACGTCATGTTCACGGACGGAACGCACAAGCTGATCAACTTCGGCATCGCCGCCGCGCTGCGCTCCGCCGACGGCTCCGGCACCGAGAGTGAGCGCCGCCGCTCGGTGCTTGCGCTCGAGGAGCTCGGTCCGGACTCCATCGGTGGCAAAGCGGCGTCGCTGGTGAAGGACGGAGGCGACGACGCCGCGCCGGTGACCGGCACCATCGGTTACATCGACCCGGTGTGCCTGCGGACGATGTCGCTCCCCGACGCCACGAGCGATCTCTACTCGCTGGGCGCGACGCTCTACCAATGTCTGGCCGGCGACGTGCCGGCGGTCGCGACGCGCAAGGCGGCTGGGAGCTCCGGCGTCGATGCCAAGGTGCTCATCGGAGACGCCGCACCCGTCTCCGTCGCCGAGGTCGCGTCGTTCGCCCCCGCGGACCTCGTCAAGCTCGTCGACTCGCTCGTGGCGCCATCGCGCGACGCGCGCCCGCGCTCGGCGGACGCCGTACGCCGCAGCCTCGAGCGCATTCGCAGCGCGCTTGCCGGCCACGAGCGCGCGCTGCCTCCCGAGTCGCGCGGTCCGTTCCCGGGCCTCGCGCGCTACGAGGCGAGCGATCGCGACGTGTTCTTCGGCCGGTCCGCGGAGCTCGCGGGCGCCATCGAGCTTGCGCGCACGCGAGGCTTGGTCGGACTCGTCGGCGTCTCCGGCACCGGTAAGAGCAGCCTCGCTCGCGCCGGCATCGTTCCGGCGATCGAGGAGGGCGCTCTCGAAGGTTGGCCCACCAAGTATCGCGGCGTCGTGGTGACGCCGGGTGCCGACCTGATGGCGGCGTTCACGACCGCCCTCAAGGACGTGCTCGGTGCGCCTCTCGCCGCGCATCCGGCGGCGATCGCGCAGCAGCTCGCCGACGACGTCGATCAAAAAGGGGAGGGCATCGTCATCCTCGTCGACCAGCTCGAGGAGCTGGTGACGCTCCACGATCCGGCCCGCGCCGCGCGGCGGCTCGAGGCGCTCGATCTCCTCTCACGGCTCGCCGACGCCCCGGTGGGCGTGCGTGTGATCGTCACTGCGCGGCGCGATCTCTTGGACGAGATCCTCGCCATCGACGCGCAGTTCGCCCGAGCGCTCGCGCGCGGCGTCCAGCCGCTCGGCCCCTTGTCCGGTCCCGCGTGGGGCGAAGTGCTCGATCAGTCGCTCGAGGCCTACGGCTACGCGCTCGAGGACGCCGACGTGCGGCGAGAGATCCTCACCGAGCTCCGCGGCCGTGAGTCGGCGATGGCGCTCGCGCAGTTCGCGCTCGCGCGCCTCTGGGAAGCGCGCGACGCCAAAGCGAAGAAGATCGGCCGCGCGGCGCTCACCGCCAAAGGCGGCATGCGCGGCGCCCTCGAGCAACACGGCGATGCGACGGTGGGAGCGCTCACCGTTCCTCGCGAGACGGTGCGCGAGCTTCTGCTCACCATGACGACGCCGGAGGGAACGCGCGCGCACGTGGGCAGGGAAGCGCTCACCGCGCGCTTCGGAGACGCCGGGGCCAAGGTGGTGGACGCGTTCGTGGAGGCCCACCTCGTCGTCGATGAGCAGGGGGGCCTCACGTTCGCGCACGACGCCGTTCTTCGCGAGTGGCCGCTCCTCCGCGGTTGGATCGAGGCCGCGCGCGACGATCGCATGCTCGTGTCGCAGCTCGAGCGCGACGCCGCGCGTTGGGACACCAGCAAGGACGCCGCCGATCTGTGGCGAAAGGGGCGGCTCGCGGCCGCGGTCGAGCTGTGGCGGCGTGGCGGCGTGAAGCTGAGCGACGGCGCGCGCGCCTTCCTCCACAAGAGTCACCGCGAGGAGCAGAAGGTTCGGCTCGCCTTCGCCAGCCTCGTCGCCCTCGTGGTGTTCCTCCTCGTGGGCGGGTCGATCGTCTACGCCAAAGAGAGCTCCGATCGCGCCGCCCAAGCGCAGCGCGACGCCGAAGCCCTCGCGGCCGCGCTCGCCGAGGTCAAGGTCCTGAAGCGGCAGGCCGACGAAAACGGAATGGAGGCGGCTGCCACCGCCCAGCTCCTCAACGATCTGCAGAAGAAGATCGAAGAGGAGCGCGCCACCTTCGGCGCCAACGTCGCCGCCACGTTGAAGAAGGTCGCGACCGCCACCAACCTCGACACGGCGCGCAAAGCCACCACCGAGCTCAACACCAAGGGCGGGGCCACGCAGAATCAGCTCGTCCCGCTTCCCATGGGCCTGGGCGGAGGTCCCGGGCCCGGCCCGTCGACCGCGGGTACGTTCGATCAGGCGGCCATCGAGCGCGTCGTCAACACGCGGAAGACCGGCGTGAAGCGCATGTGCCTCGAGCGGAGCTCCAGCACCGCGTCGAGCACCAAGGTCACCGCGACGATCACCATCGCGCCCACGGGCTCGGTGCAGAGCGTCGCGTCGCAGGGCGACGATCCGGTGGTGGCGAAGTGCATCGAGCAGCAGCTCAAGAACTGGACGTTCCCGCCGCCGGGTGAGGTGAAGCAGGTCCAGATCCCGTTCGTCTTCGTCCGCCAGTAGCACCGCCGCGCCCGGCACCGCAGAGGAAGGATCTCCGCGTGCGCGACGTATGTTCACGCGTGCAGGCTCGCGCGCTCGCCATCTTGATCGTCGTGGCCGCGGCCGCCTGCGGCAGCGCCGGGCGTGACGGCTTCGGTGCGTCGAGCGACGCCGACGATGCGGGCGCGCGCGCGCAGGCCATCGTGCCCGATGCGGGTAAGTCGGCGCGCGACGGCGGGCGCGACGCTGGCAAGAAGGATGCGGGCGTCGCCGACGATCTCGACGCGGACACGGGTCTCGACGCGAGCGCCGGCGACGGAGGCGCGTCGCTGGATGGCGGTCTCGGCGACGGCGGCAGCGCGGTCAGTGACAGCGGCGCGGTCGTGGTGACCGGGCCCGTCACGGGAGGACCATGCGCGTCGGGAGCCGCGGGTGCTGCCGCATTTCGAGCGCGCTGGATCAACGGCGCGGGCCGGGCGACCGCGAGCTACGAGGTGAACGGCTTGCCCGACAAGTCGCGCTCCAAGATGGGCGCCTACGGCTATTCGATCGGCTTCAATCCTTCGTTCGTCGATCCGTATCTGGGCCCGGGTGGCGTCGGGCTCGATGGCAGTGACTTCATCGACATCGAGATCAGCACCGCCGGCTTGAGTCAGATTCATGCGGCGACGTTCGCCATCTACGGTCGGAGCTACGACACGACGGCCAGCGGGAGCTTCTCGTGGCAGACCGCTCACGGGTCGGCCAGCACGGTGTCCGGCGCCGTGAGCAACGTCGCGCCCTACGCATGGTACGGCGCGGACGTCGCGAGCGAGTTGCCGGCCGGCGATGCCAACCTCCTCGTGCGCGTGAAGGCGGGCCCTCCCTCCGGATCCCTCGTCGTGAGCCGCATCGAGCTGTGCCTCGACGCTGATTGACGGAATCACGCGCACTCGGAGCGAGCCCGAGCGTGCGCAGGGCCCACGTCGTCGCGTCCGCGAATCGAGGTAGCATCGCCGCGATGAGACTCCTCGTCGCGACCACCGGCTCGGACGGAGACGTCCGTCCGTTCATCGCGATCGCGCTCGCGCTCGTGGCGCGCGGTCACGACGTTCTCTTCTCGGCGCCCGACTACTACGCGTCGCGAGTCGCGTCGTACGGCCTGTCGTTCCGCAAGTTCGGCCCGCCGTGGTCGCCGGCCGACATGGAGGCGGTGTTCGCGCGCGTTCTCGCCGCCAAGACGCCGCTCGCGCAACTCTCCACCGTGATGGATGCCGTCGCCGAGCCGGAGCGGGCGGCGATGCCGGAGCTTCTCGAGATGGTGTCCGGCGTCGACGCGGTGATCTATCCGCCCATCCTCGTCGCCGCTGCGGCGGCCGCGCGCGCCAAGAACGTTCCGCACGTCTCGGTCCAGCTCGCGCCGGTGCATCGCGCGCGCGGGTACGGTCCCACGGGCGACGACATGGGCACGTTCTTGAACGGCATCATGTGGTCGCTCGCGGCCTTCACCTTGCGTCGCGCTACCGACGCCAAGCTCAACACGATTGTCGCTGCGGCCGGCCTCCCGCCGTGGAGGGACGTCCTCTTCAGCGCGGCGTCGTCGTCGCTCCTCGATCTCGTGGCGGTGAGCCCACACGTCCTCGCGCGCGATCCGGCGTGGCCGCCGGCGAGCCGCGTCACTGGCTATTGGTTCTTGGACGAGCCCGACTTCGTGGTCGATCCGGCGCTCGCGTCGTTCGTGGAGGACGCGCGACCGATCGTCATCGGCTTCGGATCGATGATTGGCTTCGACAAGGAGGCGACGACGCGCCTCGTGTTCGACGCGGTGCGCGACCTCGACGCGAAGGTGGTCGTGCAAGCGGGGTGGGCGGGCCTCGGCGCGGGCGACGTGCCCAAGAACGTGCATATTGCACAATTCGTCCCGCACGCTTGGCTCTTCCCGCGTGCGTCGGCGGTGGTTCATCACGGAGGCGCCGGCACGACCGCCGCTGCGATCCGGGCCGGCGTGCCCCAGGCGATCGTGTGGCACCTCGGTGATCAGCCCGTTTGGGGGAAGCGCGCCAAGGCGCTTGGCCTGTCGCCGGGCTTCGTCTCTCACAAGAAGCTCTCGGCGCGGTGGCTGCGTGACGCCATCGACCGCATGCGCGGAGAGCCGGCGTTCGCCGCCGCGGCCAGCGCCCTCGGCGAGCAAGTCCGCGCCGAGGATGGCATTTCCGTCGCGGTCCAGGCCATCGAGCAGACGCTCGCGCGCTGAGACCTGCGACTGAGTTGCAAGTCGCAACATTTTCGCTGGCGACGCGCGGCCAGCATCGGTATCACCGGCGAATGCGCGCTCGAACGCTCTTGGGTCTATCGGTGCTCGTCTCCGTTCCGGGCTTGGTCTCGGTGAGCTGCGTCGATGATGGCGATCCGACGCCGGCCGCGTCTCTCGATGCGGCCGCGCTCGACGTCGCCGTCGCGGACTCTGGCACGAGCGACACGAGCACTCCGGACACGAGCACGCCGGATACGAGCATGCCGGACACGAGCACCCCCGACGACGCCGGCGTCGATGCAGCGGACGACACCGGGATCGTGGACGCGTCCGTCGACGCGGACGCGGCCGACGCGGCGGACGCGGCCGACGCGAATGGCCCGCAACCGGGAGACATCTTCGTCAACGCCACCGCCGGCTCCGACAGTGCGACGGGCGTGCAAGGCGACCCATTCAAGACGCTCACCAAGGCGATGGCGACCGTCACCGCTGGCCACACCGTGTGGCTCGAAGACGGAACGTGGACTCCGGCGATCGACGCGCCGCTCGGCGCTGCGAACGCTGCGCCCCCCTGTTCAGGGAAGGGGGTGGTCATCCCGGTCGGCGTCGCGGTGCGCGCGGTCAATCCGGGGAACGCCATCGTCTCGTTCAACGGGAGCAACGCCTTCTGCACCACCGGCGCGGTGACGCTGTCTGGCTTCGAGATCCATCGGACCGCTGGCGGCGGCGTGGGCCTTTACATGAGCGGCGGCACCTCGACCATCGACGGTGTCCTCTTCAGCGGCGTGACCGGCGGATACGACTACGACATCTTCGACGTCGTGAATGGCGCCAAGGTCACGATGACGCCGGGCGGACGTGCCAGGTACGTGAGTGCATGCGGGGCGGCAGTGGTCGTCAAGGACACGGGGTCGGAGCTCACCGTGACCGGCGGTGCCTTCGACGACGCGCACTACTCGATCATTTCGCGCGCGTCGCATCTGCAGGTCACCAGCGGCGCGAAGCTCGTCTTGACCAACGTCGATCTGGCGAGGCCGGCGACCGAAACTGCTCCGCAAGCGCTTCAGGGCATCTACGCGACCGACTCCACCGTGGAGCTTCGCGGAACGACCAAGGTGCACGGGTTCGTCTCCGGGACCGGCCTCTTCATCGGCTACAACACGACGGTCCTCGTGACCGACTCGACGGAGATCTACGCCAACCCGTGGGGCATCTTCTTGAGCGGGTGGGGCACGGCCGGCGTGGTGTCGCCGGTCACGCTCTCCGGGAACGCGTCCGTCCACAACAACACGAGCGGCGGCATTCGCGGCGACTACGTCAACGGACACAAGGCCGACCTCACCATCGCCGGCAACGCATCCGTCAGCAACAACACGGGGACCGGGATCGAGTACTCCGGTGGCACGTTCACCATGACCGGCGGCTCCGTGAACGGAAACTCGACCAGCGGCATCATCGTCGCGACCGCGCTCACGTCGTTCTCGATGCACAACGCGTCGGTCGTCGGGAACCCGTCGTTCGGCCTCCGCATCGGCGCGTTCACCGGGACGGCCGATCTCGGCACCAAAGCGAGCCCCGGAAACAACACCATCACCGGCGCTAGCGGAAACACGAACATCCGCGTCGAACGCGACGGCGTCACGGCCGTAGGCAATACTTGGGACCCCAACGTTCAGGGCACGGATGCGATGGGCAAGGTGCCCAGCCCCGACGGTGGCATCGTCGAGATCACCGGGCCGGTGAACGGGAAGAACTTCCAGGTCGTCTCGACGGGTCACAAGCTCCGCATCGCGGAGCCGTGACGGCGGGCGACGACCGCGGGGTCAGGCTCGCTTGAACGTGTCGTAGCGGGCGGCGCGCGAGGCGAGCCGCGCTTCGAGGGCGCGGCACTCGCGCTCGTCGAGCGGCGCGTCGCGGCGACCGCAAGTGAGGTTCTCACGCACTTCGGCCGGCGACGAGCAGCCGATGATGACCGTGTCGGCGAACGCCGCGGCATATCGAATGCCTTCGGCGGGCGTCAGCGCACCGTCGCGCACGAGCTCTCCGTGAGCCAGTGCCTTCATGCCGATGACGCCCATGCCGCGCCGTCGCGCCTCGGGGATGACGGTGGTGAGAAATGGGAGGCGCCGTCCGTCGGCCGGGTTCATCGCGGCGAGGACGGTGTCGAACGGATGGCGGCGCATGGCTTCGACGAGGATGGCGGGATCGTGGTGGCCGGTGATGCCGATGTTCTTCACGCGGCCGTCGGCCTTGGCGGCGAGTGCGGCGGCGAGCGCGCCGTCTGGCGCGAAGATCTCGTCCAAGTCGTCTTGGGTGCGGAGATCGTGGAGCTGCCAGAGGTCGACCCACGTGGTGCCGATGCGCTTCAAGCTGTCGTCGAGCAAGCGGAGCGAGCCGTCGCGCGAGCGCTCGTGCGTCTTGGTCGCGAGAAACACCTTGGCGCGCGCGCCGGGGCCGGCCTCGCGAAACGCGGCGCCGTAGTAGTCCTGGCTCGACGCGTACGCGGGCGCGGTGTCGCAGTACCGGACGCCGAGCGCGAGCGCCTCGAGGATCATCGGCACGGCTTCGCGCGAGCGACCGTGCGTGCGGAGGATGCCTTCGCCGCCGAGCGAGACACGCTCGACCGTGGCGCCGGTGCGACCGAGCTTACGCTCGCTGGCTGGGTCCGCCCCGGGCGCCGGCGTTCCGTCGGCCTTGGGCGCGGGGGCCGCGGCGCCCGTCGTCGGCGTGCAAGCCGCGGTCGCCAAGAGACCGGCGCCGGAGAGGAGAACGTTTCTGCGCGACGTTTCGTTCACGAGCACCTCCGAAAGAGAGCGTACCGCGCCGCGCGCGTTCGGAGATCAGCGAGCGGGTCGAAAAACGAGCTCTCGAGCCGATGGGGATCTTCCGGTTCGAAGACACCGCCCCGGAGGTGCAGGTCGAACGGCTCCTCTCTCGCATCGCCGAGGTCGGGCGATGGATCGACGCGCTCGCCGCTTCGCCCGATCGTCTGCTCGCCGCCGCGCCGTCGTGGCTCGGCAATCTCACGCGCGATTGGCGCATGGAGCTCGGGCTCGAGAACTGGACGACCTTGCTCCCGGTGTCGCTCGGCGGTTGAGCTGGCTCGAGCGACCGGTGCGGGTGTTCGGCGGACATCGGTGGTCCTAGAGTGTCGCGATGGGAGCGACCGATGGACCGCTGAAGGGGCCCGATCTCGCGTCGGGGGTGCCGTTCGATTCGCTGCGCGAGGGCGAGCCCTTGCTCGGTCACGCCGGAGGCGAGGCGGCGCTGCTCGTGCGATTCGGCGACGAGGCTCACGCGGTGGGCGCGACCTGCTCGCACTACGGTGGTCCTCTCGCGGAGGGCCTCGCGGTCGACGGCACGGTGCGTTGCCCCTGGCATCACGCGTGCTTCGATCTGCGAACGGGGGAGACGCTGGGCGGCCCCGCGCTCACCGACCTGCCGTGCTTCGAGGTTCGGCGTGACGGTGACCTGATTCGCGTCTTGGGAAAGCGCGACGCGCGGCCACGCGCGCTCCCCGTCGATACGAAGGCGCCGACGTCGGTGGTGATCGTCGGCGCGGGCCCTGCCGGCACCGCCTGCGCGGAAGCTCTCCGGCGCGAGGGCTACGCGGGGCCGATCACGCTCCTCGGCACCGAAGCGCCGGTCGATCGACCGAACCTCTCCAAGGACTACCTCGCCGGGAGCGCGCCCGAGGAGTGGCTTCCTCTCCGGGCGCCGGAGACGCTCGCCGCAGCGAAGATCGCGCTCGCGCTCGAGAGCCCCGTCGTGCGCATCGACGTCGCCGCGCGACGCGTATCGCTCGCGAGCGGTGCCTCGATCGAATACGGAGCGCTGGTGCTCGCCACGGGCGCCGAGGCGAATCGATTGTCCATCGAGGGCGCCGACCAAGCTCACGTGCACGTGCTCCGTACGCTCGCCGACGCGCGCGCCATCGTGGCGGCTGCCGCAAAAGCGCAGCGCGCCGTCGTGATCGGAACGAGCTTCATCGGCCTCGAGGCTGCCGCCGCGCTCCGCGCGCGAGGGCTCGAGGTCACGGTCGTGGGGCCGGACGCGGTCCCGCTCGCGCGAATCCTGGGCGAGGCGGTCGGAGCGCTCGTTCGCGGCGTCCACGAAGAGAAGGGCGTGCGCTTCCGTCTGGGACGAAAGCCCGCCCGCATCTCCGAGCGCGACGTCTCGCTCGACGACGGTGACGTCTTGCCGGCGGACTTGGTCGTGATGGGAGTCGGCGTGCGCCCGCGCACCGAGCTCGCCGAAGCCGCCGGCCTGCGCGTGGATCGTGGCGTCGTGGTCGACGAAGCGATGCGCACGTCGGCGCCGGACGTGTACGCGATCGGAGACGTCGCGCGCTACCCGTACGCGGGCGAGCTCGTGCGCATCGAGCACATCTCCGTCGCCGAGCGGCACGGGCGGACCGCCGCGCTCTCCATGCTCGGTCGCCCGCCGCGAATCCGCGACGTTCCGTTCTTCTGGAGCGCGCACCACGATCTCACGCTCTCGTACGTCGGCCACGCCGAACGGTTCGACCGCACCGTCGTCGTAGGAAGCCTCGCCACTCGCGATGCCATCGTCGGGTATCTCCAAGGCGGCGCCGTTCACGCCGTGCTCACGGTCAATCGCGATGGTGAGAGTCTCGCCGCCGAGAGGGCGTTCGAGAAAGGCGACCCATCGGGCCTCCTCGGGCTGCTCGGTCTCGCCGCGGGTTGAGCACCGGCCGAGCGCGGTCTCGGCTACGCTCGACGCGAGAGGGCCAACCGTGTCGATCGCTCTTTACCATCACCCGTTCTCACGCGCCGCGAACGTCGTTTGGATGCTCGAGGAAGTGGAGACGCCGTACGAGCTCCGCTTCGTCGATTTCATGGCCGGCGCGCACAAGGCGCCGGACGTCGTTGCCCTGAATCCCATGGGCAAGCTGCCCATCCTCGTGGACGGCGACGTCGTCGTCACCGAGTCGGCGGCCATCGCGCTCTACCTCGCCGATCGCTACGCGTACGGACGACTCGCGCCTCGCGTCGACGACCCCGCGCGCGGCACCTACCTCCGTTGGTCGTTCTTCGCGCCGTCCGTGATCGAGCCGGGCGCGATGGCCAAGCGGGCTGGCTGGGAGTTCAAGGCCAGCCAAGCGGGGTGGGGAGAGCACGAGGCGATGCTCTCTGCGATGGAGAGCGCGGTCGCGGGCCGACAATTCGTGCTCGGTGAGACCTTCTCTATGGCCGACGTCGTGTTCGGCGGCACGCTCAATTACATGCTGACGTTCAAGCTGATCGAGGCGCGCCCCTCCTTCGCCGCGTACGTCGACCGGCTCAAGGCACGGCCGGCGTTTCAGCGCGCAGAAGCGCGCAACGCGGCGATTCGGAAAGAACGCGGCCTCGATCGCTGAACCCGCCTCGGGAAACCGCGACTCACTCGCTCGGTACGTCGGTCGTCAGGTAACGATCCACCGATAGCGCGCCGCTTCCTCTCACGACGAGCGCGAGCGCGATTGCCACGCCGAGGAGGTGGTACTCGAAGCCCTCGCCGGCCTGGCTACCGAACCAGTTCATGAAGAACCCGTTGGCGGCGTGGGTCGTGGCGGCCACGGCGAGGACGGCGCCGAGACCGGCGGCGGCGAGGCGTCCGCCGAGGCCGACCAAGAGGAGCGCCGGGGCCACGAGCTCGGTGACGATGGCGAGCGCGGCGAGCGGGGCGGGGATGCCGAGCGTGGTCGTCATCCATCCGTAGGTGCCGCCGAATCCATAGCCGCCGAACCAGCCGAGCGCGTGCTGCGTGCCGTGTGGCCACATGACGCCCGCGAAGGCGACGCGCAGGGCGAGCGCGACACGATCGTCGTTGGTCGCGAAGAGGGAGCGAACCCGCGCCGCGCCGCGCCAAGCGGGCGCGGTCGACGTCGTGACGGCCGCGCTCACGGCGACACCTCGAGCGGGAGGCCGGCCGCCTTCCACTCGGACTTGCCACCCGTGAAGACGGAGACCGATCGGTACCCGAGGCGAGCGAGCCGGTCGGCCGCGAGGTGGGAGTTCAGGCACGTCTCGCTGGCGCAATAGACGACCAGCGAGCGGTCTTTGTCGGGGACGACGCGGAGGGCGACCTCGGCGATGCGATCGAGCGGCATGGCGAAGGCGCCGGGAAGATGCCCAGCGGCGAAGCTGGCCTCCGGGAGCGCTTCGAGGAGGACGACGGAGTGGGCTTGGATGCGTGCGCGGAGGTCCGCGAGAGCGATGGTGTTCATGCCCAGACCATGCGGGCGCCGATGATATTCAGCTAACGCGTAAGCGTGATGGTAGATATCGATATGATGAATATCCAGCAGGTGAACCTCAATCACCTCGTCGCGTTCGACGCGCTCATGGCCGAGCGCAACGTGACGCGCGCTGCCAAACGTCTCGGGCTCACGCAGTCGGCGGTGAGCAACGCGCTCCAGAAGCTCCGCCTCACCTTCGGCGACCCGCTCTTCGTGCGGAGGGCGAACGGTGTGGAGCCAACCGCGCGGGCGCTCGCGCTGGCCGCGCCGATCGCGCGCGGGATCGCCGCGTTCGAGGTGGCCCTGGCGCCCGCGACCTTCGACCCGGGCACCGCGGAGCGGACGTTCGTGGTGGCCGCGAGCGACTACGTCGAGCTCGTCTTGCTTCCCCCGCTCCTGCGCCGACTCGCCAAGGAGGCGCCCGGGATCCGACTCGAGATGGTGCCCTGGGGGCTCCACGAAGTGCCGGCGTCGCTCGCGCGCGGTGAGGCCGACCTGATGATCGGCTACTACGGGCGGCTGCCGCCGTCGCACCGCCACGAGATCATCTTCGAGGAGGCGTTCGTCTGCGTCGCTCGGCGCGGACATCCGACGCTAGGCAAGCGGCCGAGCCTCGCAGCGTGGCCCGCCACCCCGCACGTGGTCGTCTCGCAGAGGCCCGGCGCCACCTCGTCGGTCGATCGGGCGCTCGCGTCCCTCGGCAAGTCGCGCACGATTGGTCTTCGCGTGTCGCACTTCTCGGTCGTCCCGTACGTGGTCGCGCGCACCGACTTCAGCGCCGCGCTGAGTCGCCGCATCGCCGAGCCCGCGGCACGCGCGCTGGGGCTCGTCACCTTCGCGCCGCCGCTCGCGCTTCCCAAGGGGCGCCTCGGGCAAGTGTGGGCCGATCGACTCGACGCCGACCCCGGACACGCATGGCTGCGTGG
>JBGAJR010000025.1:0-109863 GCA_044224815.1 Polyangiaceae bacterium | reverse complement strand
CCACGCTGAGCGTCGCGCCGAGTTGTACCGATCGGTACGAATGCATCTCGCGTGCCCGTTGCGGCGGCAGCAAGTGCAGTCGAGTTGCACAAGACGACGCGTGGACGTCCCGTCGCGGCGAGCTTTCGCCGAGTTGTGCGGGGCATGTTTTCTGCAGCCCGAGCGGGACATGCGCGCCTTCATCCTCTTCGCCGCGTTGCCCCTCTTCGCCTGCTCCGCCTCGCCTTCGGACGCGCCTCCACAGGTGGACCAGGAAGCGCTCACCGACATTCCACAGAGCCAAATCAAGAAGCAGGCGACCGGGACATGTTGGATCTTCACGACCGCCGCTTGGATCGAGTCCGTTACCAACGCTGGGCCCACCGTTTGGCCCAACGTCTCGGAGGCGTACATCACTTACTTCTCTTGGCTCGAGCGGCTGCAGAAGAACGATCTCGTGAAGGACGACGCCGGCGCGCTCCAAGTACGCACCGATGGATACGTGGGCGAAGGGTTCGAGCTCGCGCGTCGCCGTGGGCTCATGCGTGAGGCGGACTTCGGTGTGACCGCCGAGATGACCGCTGCCGCCGCGCGCGAGGTGGCCGTGGCGCTCGCGCCGGGCGGCGAGCTCGACACGAAGGCGAAGCGAGGCGACGCGCACGTCGTGCGACGCGTGCTCGACCGTGGGTTTCGCCTCTCACCTACTGTGAAGTCCGCAATGACCCGCGCATTCGGACAGGATCTCGCGCGCACGCTCGACGATGGGGTGGAGCTCCCGCCGTCGATCACCGCTCCGGCCGCCATCGTCGTCGGCTTCGATGGCGACCGCGCCGTCACGCTCGCCGACGCGATCGGTGCCCCCGTTCGAGGCGACGAGACCTTCCGCCATCGTGGCGCCTACGCATGGAGCGACGTCGAGATCGGCGTAGACGAGCCGCTCGCGGCCACGACGTTGCGCATGAAGTCGGCGCTCAACGCTGGCTTTCCGGTGCCCATCTACTGGACCGTCGCCGCGGGCCACGCGTCGCCCGACGACGTGTCGTTCCACGCCGCGCGGCAAGCGGACGTTCCCATCCCCGACGCCGCCCACGAGTCGCTGATCGACGACTACGCCGTTCGCCTCGCGAACGGTGAGGTTCTTCCGCTCGGGCGCGCCGAGGAGCGCCCCGACGCGTTGGCGTCGACGCTGGATGAGGAGAGTCACGTGGAGGTGGTCCGCGCGAAGAACTCCTGGGGCTTCACTCGGTACGGCGCGCCGGTGGGTGCAGACGACCATCGCGGCTACGTCGATCTCGAGTGGCGATACTTGGTGCCCACGCACGGCACCCCGCGTCTCGGGTTTCTGTGGCTCCCGGGGCCGGCGTTTCGCAACGTCCGTCCCGCGCGCGCCAAAGCGCGCTGAACGGGAACGTACACCACCGCGTACGCTTGCCGGGCGCGTCTCCTACTACTAGATCTCCCGTCGACGTGGCCGAGCCCTCTCCGACCAAGCAGCGTCTGCTCGAGACCGGCGTCGCGATGCTGCTCGAGCGCGGATACAACGACCTCGGCGTCGCCGCGCTGCTCGAGGCGACCGACACGCCGAAGGGCTCGTTCTACCACCACTTCGAGAGCAAAGAGGACTTCGCCCTCCAGGTCGTCGACCTCTACATGACGCACGTCCATGCGGGTCTCGATGCGTGCTTGGGTGACGAGTCCGTGGCTCCGCTACAGCGCATTCGCAACTTCTTCGAGGCGACCGAGCGCGCGTACAAAGGCGAGGGCTACCTCGGGTGCCTGCTCGGCGGGCTCGGGCAGGAGCTCTCGGGCGTGAGCGACGTCTTCCGCGCCAAGAAGCGCGCCGTCAGGGCCACATCAAGAAGTCGACCGACTGCCGCGCGCTCGGACAGCTCCTCGTCAACTGCTGGGAAGGAGCCGCGCTCCGCTCGCGCCTCCGCCGCGATCCGGCGCCCCTCCGGGCCATGCTCGACTTTTATTTCGCCGCGATCGAGCGCTGAGCCGCGGCTCCGGTCTCCTACGCGTCGGGCGATCTCAGGCGGCGGCCTGCGAGCCGATCGGTCCGGGTGTGTCTAGACCGATCAGTCTAGTCTTTGCTAGACCGAGTGGTCTGGTTGAGATAGACCGATTGGTCTAATCGTCGCGGGGAGGGGAAGCCGCCCACGCGAGAAAGGACGAGACATGGAGACGCGTTCCCTCTTCGACCGCCTCGGCGGAGCTCATGGCATCAGCGCAATCGTCGACGACATCGTGGCGGCGCACGCCGCGAATCCCACGATTCGTGCGCGCTTCCTCCCCATCCTCGAGATGCCGGAGCGCCTCGCGGTGATCAAGAAGCACACCTGCGCGTTTCTCACTGCGGGGAGCGGCGGGCCGGCCGACTATCAGGGCCGGAGCATGCGTGACGCGCACCGCGGCATGAACGTGAGCGAGGCCGAGTACATGGCCGCCGTGGACGACATCTTGGACGTGCTCAAGAAGCGCGCGATCGACGAGGGCACCCAGAAGGACGTCCTCGCGATCGCGTACTCGCTGAAGGGTGAGATCCTCCACGTGTGAGCAGCGGCGCTGGTACGTTGCCAGCGTGGCGACCGGAGAGAGCGACGGCGAGCGACCGCGCGGGATCGTCTACACGGTGCGCAGCCAGTCCCAGCTCGACTGGATGAGCCTGGTGCGGATTCCGCTCGCCCTCGTCGTTCTCCTCGGGTCCCTGGTGCTCCTCATGTGGGGCGCGATCGCCGCCATGCGAGCGCTCGCCATCGAGAGCAACTTCGCGCTGAAGGTGGTGACGGTGGTCGCGTTCGGTGTCGCGCTGTTTGCGGCGACGCGTGCGGCGAAGATGGTGCGGTCCCGGGGCCCAGCAACGCAGGTCGTCGTTCACGCCGGCGAGGTGCGCTACGTGCGACCGAACGGTGAGGCGGAGCAGTTTCCGAATCATGGCATCACGCTGGCGCCCGGCGCCGGCCTCAAGCTCGTGGTGCGCGCAGGCGGCGCCGAGCATCTGCTTCCTCGAACCGTGGAGCTCGAGGGCGACGACGGGCCCGGCTTCTACCGCCTCGACGTGCAGGACGGGAAGGTCGTCGTCGCGCGCACCTCGATCGACGGGGAGTCGACCGAGGCGCTTCCGTTCGACGTCGCGTGAGCGCGCTACGCGCGGATCAGCGCGAGACCGTGAAGCCCTCCGACATGAGCTTCAACTGGACGATGTGCGGATAGCGGCTCGTGCCGCGCCGGGCGCTGTGGCCTTCCATGACGTACTCGCGGGACGGCGTTTCGTGGTCCATCTTGACGGTCACCGCGTCCTTCGCGTTGATCGCGTCACACGCGGCCTTGAGCTCCGACGCGCGCCCGTCGGTGCGCTCCAGCGTCAAGACGCCCGGCTTTCCCGGCGCGAGCACGAAGCTGCCGAGGCGCGTCGCGTCGTCGGACACGACGAGGGTGACGGTCTCCACCTGCGGCCCGTCTTGGGTCTCGGCAGGCGCGGAGCGACTGCATCCGACGAGACCGAGGACACAGAAGATCGCGTGACGCCGGGGCATCATGGTTCGCAAAGGTTCAACCCGTCCTCGTCGCGCGGAAGCGCGTCGCGATGGTCATCGTGCAAAGACGGCGACGCCCGTGGCGCACGCCGCCGGTGATCCAAAGGCGTTGGGGACGTCTTGGCAAATCGTCGCGGTGCCCTTGGCGGCGTCGTACGCATAAGCGGGGAGCACCTTGTTCTGCGGGCCACCACCCGCCGAGCAGCCCAGACCAAAGGCCGGCTTTTCGGCCGAGCCACCACAGGAGAGCGTCTTCGGTGTGGTGCCGTCGAAGTAGGCATAGGTTCCAGCGAGCTCGGCGCTCGCCGTCCAGCTCCACACGAGCGTCGTCGAAGGCGAGCGGTACCACTTGCCGTTCGCGAGGTAGAGGTACTCGCGCGTGGGGCCGGCGGTGAGTGAGTCGACCGCGGCCTGCGTGAGCTGCATCCAACCGCCGCCACTCACGGATTGCTCGCAGGTCACGACGACCACGCTGCCGCCCGGTTTGACTTGGTAGACGCCGTTCACGGCCAGCGTGGGGAAGGTGGCGAGGTAGGCCGCGCACGAGGCGAGAGGATTCGCCGTGCGGTACGGATCCGCCACCGTGCCACCGCCCTTGAACGTGACGTCGCATTTTCCGGTCGTGCAGGAGAGGGAGAGGCAGTCGTTGTCTCCATTGCACGATTGACCCTCGTCGCACCCGCCGCACGTCGTGCCGCCGCAGTCGACGTCGGACTCGTCGGCGTTCTTGATGCCGTCGGAGCAGGAGACGCAGAGGCCCTTGTCGCAGCGGCCGTTCTTGCAGTCGGTGGGGCCGTTGCACGTCTTGCCGTCGACGCACTTCTTGCAAGCCGTCCCGCCGCAGTCGATCGCGCTCTCGCCTTGGTTCTTCACGCCGTCGTTGCACGTCGCGGCCTGACACACGTGCGCGACGCACGAGAGGTTGGCGCAGTCGCCGCCGACTGCGCACTCCTGGCCGATGTCGCACGCGTTGCACGTGCCGCCGCAGTCGACGTCGGTCTCCGATGCGTTGCGCTCGCCGTCGGAGCAGGTCGCTTGGCACGTCTTGGGGCCGCCGTCGGCGCTCGCGCACGAGCCGCTCTTGCAGTCGCCGGGCGCGTTGCAGGTGGCGTCCGCGCCGCACGCGCCACAGGAGCCTCCGCAGTCGACGTCGCTCTCGGTGCCGTCGCGCTCGCCGTCGGTGCACGTCGCTTGGCAGGTGCTCTCGGCGCCGCCGTCACCCGCGACGCACACGTGGCTGCGGCAGTCGCCGCTCTTGCCGCACTTGAGCCCCGGCCCGCACGCGTCGCAGGAGCCGCCGCAGTCGACGTCGGTCTCGGACCCGTTGAGGATCCCGTCGGAGCAGGAAGCGGGAAGGGGAGCATCCGCCTCCGCGTCACCCCCCGCGTCGACGGAGGGCGAGGCTTCGGGGGCGTCGGCGACATCGGCCACCGCCGCCGCGTCGAGGGATAGCGAGGTGTCGGGGACTTCGGCGACGTCGGCGGTGGCCATCGCGTCGACGGGGGGTGAAGCCGTAGAGGCATCGAGCGCGGCGTCAGGGCCGGACGCTGCCGGCGGATTGGACGAGCAGTGGGCGACGCCAAGAACAACGGCGGCGACGGCGAGGGTCCTCCCTGACGTTCGGCTGGCGAGCGCACGCATCAAACTCTCCTCACGATTGCGGCACAACGTTGCAAACGAATTCGTCAGTAACGGCCACTCGAGCTTCGCCAGTCGCCACCGATGTAGCTCACCGGACGCGCGAACGTACCCGTCTCGGTCGTTCCAAATGTGTCGAGTGCGATCCCGTAGTTCCCGGTGACCATCACATCGGGGACCTCCCGCGCCAGCGTTCGAGCGATGGACTTCCAGCGCCCGCGGCTCGCGGTACTGCAGCCGTTCAGATAGATCTGTCCGCCGCGCGCCATTGCCTTGCGGAGGAGCGCGCCCACGTCGACACCGTCTGGTGTGGTGACCTTCTCACCTCCCGTGACCATGAGTGGCTCCCAGGTCGGCCCGAGTCCTAACCAAGCGGCCAGACCGTTCGCCATGCCCATACCGCCCATGCTCTCAGCACTCCCATGGCCAATGATGCTGAGGCTCGCAATCGAGTCGCCTGATGCGATCGCCTTCTCCAGCGTGGCGACCAGCCCCGTCGCCGTCGCCCCGGCTATCGAGATGTTCTGTCCCGACATCGTCGTGATGGACACTTGCGGCTGCCGCAAGCCCTGAGGGTCGCTGTTCGTGAGCGGGTTCGCGCTAGCGTACGCGAACACGTTCATCCCACCCGCGAGCCCGATGGGGTCCGCTTCTACGTAGCGGCCCCACTCGGGGGCGTAGTTGCGGTGGAAGTTGTAGGCGAAGCCGGAGATGGCGTCGTGGCGCTGACCGGGGAAACGCTCGTCGAAGACGACCTTCTTGCCGTCACCGTCGACGTCTTCGTTGGGTGGCGTGTCACCGAACGGCTCGGGGTCCCAGCTCCACACCGGGCTCGTGCCCGACAGCACTGTGCGCGGCGTTCCGAGCTGGTCGGTCTGCACCGCGAGCGCCTTGCCATCGCGCACCGTCGCGATCACGCGATCGCCGAGGTAGACGAGCTCCTCGAGCGGTTTGCCGCTCTGATCGTATTCGCCGATGACCCGATCGCTCTGGTCGTACGCGAACACCGTCGCGTTCACGAGCGGTGGCGCGCCCGCTTCGGCGTCGGTCGCCGCGTCGCTTGCCGCATCGAGGGACGCATCCCCGGCATCGTCGCCAGCGTCGACGCCCGTGTCGCTCCCGCTCGCGTCGGTCACGCTCGCGTCGTCGGCTCCCGAGTCCAAGGCGCTCGCGTCGGCCGTCGAACCGCCATCACCGACGACCCCCGCGTCCGCGTTCGTCGTCCCGCCGGCGTCGCCCTGCGCGCCGCCGCCCGCGTCAACGTCACCGCCGCCGCCACCGCCGTTGGCGTCGCCCCCGCCGCTTCCGCAGTGGATCGCGGCCGCCGCGGCGAAGAAGAGGCCCAACATGAGAGCGCGCTTCATGACCCCTCCGTGACGCGAACGACGCGCTTACCCGAGATGTCGAGCACGTGTTTGACGCGTGAGCTCCCGACCTTCACGTCGATGAGGCTCCCGAGCGCGTCGTAGGACATCGTCCGCTTGCCGTCGGACGTCATGTTGCCGGTGGCGTCGTAGCTGAACGTTGCGGCCCCGGTCCCCGTGGCGCTCGCCATCTGGTTGCTCGTCGCCGCCAGCGTGAACGTGGTCGTCGCGCCGCCGACGGTGCGGCTCGTCATGTTGCCGACGTCGTCGAACGCGTACGAGAACGCGCCCATCGGCCCCGAGCCGCTCGCGATGCGGCCATGATCGTCGTACGCGTACGTGAAGACATCGCCCGCGCCGCCCGTCACCTTCGTCAGGAGCCCGGACGCGTCGTACGTGTGCGTCCGCGCGCTGGCTCCCGACGGGTACGACGCCATGCGGCCGCTCGTGTCCCAGCCCCACGTGAGCGGAACGCCGCCCGCGCCCGTTGCCCCGAGGAGCGTTCCGAACGCGCTGTACGTCACGTTGCTCGCGAGCGGCGTCACCGTGGCGCCGACCTTCGCGGTCACGTCGCTGACGTCGCCCACTGCGTTTCGCTTGTAGGTGACGAGCATGCCGCTCGGGTAACGCATGGCGATCACGCGATCCGCCGCGTCGTACGCGTACGTCGTCGTGGTCTTCACCGTGCCCTTGGGCACCGTGACGTCGCGGGTTTCGCGCGCGAGGAGACCGCGCGGGTAGTACTCAAGCGTGCGCGTGCCGGACGCGTCCTTCACCGACGTGAGCCGCCCTACGCCGTAGGTGCCGACGTCGTACGAGAGCTCGGCGGTGGCCCCGTCGTGATCGGTGATCTTCGTGACTCGATTGAGCGCGTCGTACTCGAGCTTCGTAGTGCGACCGAGCGCGTCGGTACGCTGCGTGAGGTTGCCCGCCGCGTCGTACGTCATCGTGCTCGTGCCGCTCTCCGGGCTCACGATCGAGGTCACGGCGCCGAACGCGTCGTACGCCTGGGTCGTCACGAGGCCGCGCGCGTTGGTGATGCCGGTCACGTTGTCTTGGTCGTCGTAGGCGCGCTTCACGGTCGACGCGCCAGCGACGAGCGCCTCGGTGAGCCGATCGAGCGCGTCGTACTTGGCGCCGCCCTGACGACCGCCGGGGTCGACCATCGACACCAAGTTGCCGGCGACGTCGTAGCCGTACACCGTCGCGTTGTCGTCGCCGTCGAGGACCTTGGTCAGGCGACCGTCGGCGTCGTAGACCATCGACTGCTTCATCGCGAGCTTGTTGGCTGCGTCGAAGACGGTGGACTGCGTCACGTGGTCGGCCGCGTCGTACGCGACCACCGCGCGTCGGCCCGCAGAATCGGCGACCTCCACGAGTCGATGCGCATCGTCGTACGCGAGGTCGCGCCCGGACCCGTCGGGCAGATCCATGTGGACGAGATCGCCGGCCGCGTCGTGAACGTACGACGTGGCGGCGCCGCCGAATGTTCGCGTCGCGATGCGCCCGCGCACGTCGTACGTGAGCACGCTTTCGACCCCGTTGGGATCGGTCATCGCCGTCACGCGGCCGTGCCCGTCGTAGCCCGTGAACGAGGTCACGTGACCCATCGCGTCGGTGAGCGCCTGGAGCTGCCCGCGGCGGCTCGGATCCGCGTCGTCCTCGGCGTAGTACGCGTAGCTCGTGACGTCGGTCACGTCGGCGCGCGGTCCGTCGACGGAGAGGACGCGCCCGCGCGCGTTGTAGGTCATGGCCCAGGTGCGTGCCGCGCCGGTGGCGGACGCACCGAAGCCCGCGCTCCCGTGATCGTCGGTGGTGCCTTGGAGAGAGCGTGTGCAGAGTGCACCGATTGGCTGCCCGTTGGCGGACCCATCGGCGATCAACGCCCCCGCGGGCGCGCAGCTCGCGGTGCCGCCGGTCACCGCGTCACCTTGGTACACGAACGTCGTGACGAGCCGCGGTGACGCGATGCGCGTCGGCGCCTCCCAGCGCGGATGCCACTCGGTCGAGATCTTCCGCGCGCCCGTCGGCAGCGCGGCGCCGCCCGTGAGAACCGCCGCGCAGTCGGCGGCCTCGGCGAGGCCCTCGACGCGAACGGTCTCGAGGTTGCGGGCCGCGTCGTACGCGTAACAGGTCTTGGTGCCGTTCCAGCCGACCTTGGAGGACACGTTGCCCTTCGCGTCGAGCGCGACGGCCTTCTGGTCGGCGCCGAAGCCGCTCCCGCCCGCGCTCGAGATGCCGGTGAAGCGCGTGAGCCCGTCCACCTGCGTGAACGAGAGCGTGCGCGTCTTCCCCATCGGATCGGTGGCCGCCGTCGAGCCCGCGCCATAAGCGAGGCCGAAGATGCCGACGCCGCCGGCGTGCTGCGTCGATACCGCGCGCCCATCGGGCGTGTACTCGTACGTCGCGAAGCGCTTCCCGAGCTCGTCCGTCACGCCAGTGAGCGCGTGGAAGGCGTTGGCCCATCCATTCACGTGGGCCGGCTCGTTGTAGAGGAGCGTGCGGACGGCGCCGCCGGGGTACGTGATGGTCTGCAAGTTCTCGCGCGAGTCGTACGCGTAGCGCGTCTTTCCGCCGCTCGGATCGACCATGAGCGCGATGCGGAGCGCGGCGTCGTAGCCGAACGTGAGCGCGCGCCCGAAGGTGTCCGTCACGCGGACGAGAACGCCAGTCGGGAGCGCCGTCGCGGTCGGCTTGCCGCTCGCGTCGAGGATCGTCCCGCCGCCCGCGCCGCTCGTGCCGTCGCTGTACGTGAGCGTGACGACATCGCCGTTCGCCGTCGCGATCGCCTTGAGCCGTCCGTCTAGACCGTACGACTCCGTACCTTCGGGGCCGTTGACGAAGTAGCCGCTCGCGGTGGTGACCAGCTTGGTCGAGGTGCCGCGGTAGTTGAGGACGGCATTACCGGCGGGATCGAAGTACTGGACTTCTCCGGTCGGCATCGTGAGCGCGGCGCTCACGAACGAAGACCCCGCGATGGGGATCAGTCGCCTGTCGAAGTTGGTGCGCCAATACGGGCCGAGCCGGTTTTCCGTGTGCGCGCTCGCGCTCGTGACTGGCTCATAGAAGCCGAACGAGTGATACGTGCGCGAGAGCGAGAGGAGCCCCGGGCTCGCATAGTCGACCTCGCGCTGGGTCTTCACACCAGAGCCAGGCGTGATCGGATTTCCAATGCCGCAGTCATCGCAGTCTTCGAGCGGACGCACGCACGCGATGCCGCGGGGCGTGCCGCGTTGCTGATAGCCCTCCGGGCAGTAGATGGAGCGGTTCTTCGCGGCGCGGATCGTCTCGTTCCCGCCCGGACACCGCACCGTGAAGGTGCGCGTGTCCTTGGTCATGATGCCGGTGTCGTATTCGCGTACGCCCTTGAAGCAGTTGTACGAGTCGAAGACGTCGCCCCAGCCCGAGATCGCGCTGTCGGCGAGGTTCCCCTCGTCGTCGACGAGCGAGGCGCCCGGACACGGTGGATTGCCGTAGACGCCTTGCCACGTGCCGCCGTGCACGGTGCACCACGCCGCCATGCGATTGCTGTACGCGCCGGCTTCGTCGCACAAGCCGTACGTGAACGGCTTGCCTTGCGGCGTCGTGCAGATCGCGCGTCCACCCTCTTCCACGCAGTCGGTCGACGACTGCGCCATCGCTCGGCGCCCCAGCCCGAGGCCCGAGAGCACGATGAGCCCAGCGAGCGGCCACGAAAGAGTCCTCCCCATGGAAGCCGAGGCTATCCACGCGCGCGCATCAGCATGAGCCCATCCGTACGGGGGCTTTCAAATCTGTGTGCATGTTCGCTCGAACCTGCGACGTGTGGGCCACGTCGAGCCTGGTCCGGCTCACTGGGCGACCTTGAAGCCTTCGCTGATCAGCTTCGTCGCGACCATCGACGGGTAGCCCTCCTCCCCTCGGCGTGCCACGTGCGTCTCGTTCTCGTAGACGCCCGGTCGTGGTCTGCTGTCGACCGTGACGGACACGCGCTCGGTCGCGTTGATCGCGTCGCACTCCGCCTTCAGCGCCGCGGCGCGTCCGGTCTGGGTCTCGAGAGTAAGGACTCCGGGCTTGCCGGGCTCGAGGACGAATGTACCGAGGCGGGTCGAGCCGTCGGAGACCACGAGGGTCACGGTCCTCGTCTGCGCCTTGGCGGGGGCGGCCGGTGCGGCGCTCGCAAACGTCGCCACGGAGCCGGGCGGCGCGGGTGCTTCGGTGGTCTTTCCACACGCACAAGCAAAGAGCGCGGCGGCGGCGGGCAACATGAGCAAACGCATCTGACCAAGGTAGCGTCGATCGTCGCAAACGCACCGTCCGATCCGGAACGAAACCTCGACGGAGCGACTCGCGGGCGCACCGCGGCGGTGGCCCTCGCAGTAACCATCGCGGCGGACTGGACGCGCCGCGGTCCGCGTCGCTCGCGCTCGGCCTCGTCCGCCACGCGATCTGACGCGGGTCGTCAGGAGCCGTCGGTGCCCGCATCGGTCGCAGCGTCCGACGCGCCCGCGTCCGCCGCGCCCGCGTCGGCGCCCACGACGGCGCTCACGACTTTGCACTCGCCCTTCACGCACGCCGCGCGCACCGGCGCACACCCTTTCGCGCATCCCCACGTGCCGCCGCAGCACGACGCTTTCGCGGCCGCGAGCTCAGCGCTGACCGCGGGCGTGGCCCGAAACGCGACCGGCGCGCAGCACGACAAGTGGCAAACCGTCGGGCCGTGCTCGTCGTCCATGATCCGTTCGGAAAACGTGCAGTCTGCATCTTCAGCGCACGTCGTGTCCCGCCCGGCGGGATCGAAGGGCTTCATCGGCGCCACACAAGCGGCCGCGTCGCCATCGACCGCCCCGGCGTCGGCGGGCGCGACCGCTTCGCTCGCCGTGCTGCATCCGCAGACGAGCCACATCATCCCGACCGCCGCCATGATCGGCGCGCCTCGTCCCCGCACCCGGGGCACAGGTTGGCGCATCGCGCGACGCGGGCTCCGCCGTCCGTCTCTCATCATGGCCCCGATTGAGCAATCACCGTGCCGGGAGGCTCAGCGGCGCGGCATGCAGCACGCTTCCTCACCGAGGCGCATGCCGAGACACGGAGGTGTGTCGCCCGGGGCTTCGACGCGGTCGACGCGGTCGAAGCCCGGTGGACACGGCGCGGTGGGGTTCGCGCGGATCGCAGCCGGCCCGACGCACCGGCCGCCCGCGACGACGCAACGCGGGGCCGAGCTTCGCGTCTCTCGTGCGCCGGCGTCCTGAGCGTTCGCGCTCGCTGGCGCCGCGGACGCGGACGCTGCGGCGGCGGGCGATGGCGGCGCCTTCGCTGGTGCGGGCTCACTCGGTGTCGGCGCGCCTTTGGCGCAGCCCACCAAGCAGAAGAGGCACGCGAGACGCGTCGCGGCGTTCATTTCGGAGGTGCGGGCGCGAGGCGGGCGGCGTTCTCGCGCACGGCCTCGAGCGCGAGCGGCCTTAGGTCCGCGCCTCCGGTCGCGGCGACGTGCGCGAGGAGCTCGCGGCGCATGCGCGGCTCCCAGAAGCGCGCGAGGTGCCCCGTGATGCCTTCGAGCGCCGCCGCGTGATCTGGATCGGCCTCGAAGAAGCGGGCGATGTCGTTCGCCATCTTGACGAGCTTGGACGTGTCCATCGCTCAGCCCTCGCTCCGCGCCGGCACGAAGGCCTTCTGCGCCGCGTCGTCGGCCTTGAAGTGCGCTTGCCACGTCGACGGCTTCGACGACGGTCGAACCTCCACGGCCGTCACCTTGTACTCGGGGCAGTTCGTGGCCCAGTCGGAGTTCTCGGTCGTGACCACGTTCGCGCCGGTCTCGGGATGGTGGAACGTGGTGTAGACGACGCCCGCGGCCACCCGCTCGGTCACCACCGCGCGCAGCGTGGTCTTTCCGACGCGGCTCTCGATCTCCACCCAGTCGCCGTCCCTCACGCCGCGGAGCTCGGCGTCGGCCGGATGGATCTCGAGGCGATCCTCGGCGTGCCACGCCACGTTCTCGGTGCGACGCGTCTGCGCGCCCACGTTGTACTGGCTCAAGATGCGGCCGGTGGTGAGAAGGAGCGGGTACTTGCGCGTCGAGCGCTCCTCGGTGGGCACGTACTCGGTGATCATGAAGCGGCCCTTGCCGCGCACGAACGCGCCGATGTGCATGGTGGGCGTTCCTTCGGGCGCGGCGTCGTTGCACGGCCACTGGATGCTGCCGAGGCGATCCAGCTTGTCGTACGAGACGCCGTGGAACGTGGGCGTGAGCCGCGCGATCTCGTCCATGATCTCGGACGGGTGCGCGTAGTCCATGCGGTACCCGAGCGCCGCGGCGAACCGACAGGTGATCTCCCAGTCCGAGAGGCCGCTCTTGGACGGCATCACCTTGCGCACGCGGTTGATGCGGCGTTCGGCGTTGGTGAACGTGCCGTCCTTCTCGAGGAACGAAGAGCCGGGGAAGAACACGTGCGCGAACTTCGCCGTCTCGTTCAAGAAGAGGTCTTGCACGATGAGGCACTCGAGGGACGAGAGCGCGGCCTCGACGTGGTGCGTGTTGGGATCCGACTGCGCGACGTCTTCGCCTTGCACGTAGAGCGCCTTGAAGCTCCCGTCCAACGCGGCGTCGAACATGTTGGGGATGCGGAGGCCGGGCTCGGGCTGCACCGTGACGCCCCACTCGGCGTCGAAGAGCGCGCGCACGCTCGAGTCGGACACGTGGCGATAGCCCGGGAGCTCGTGCGGGAACGAGCCCATGTCGCACGAGCCCTGCACGTTGTTCTGGCCGCGGAGAGGATTCACGCCCACGCCTTCGCGACCGATGTTGCCGGTGCACATCGCGAGGTTCGCGATGCCCATGACCATGGTCGAGCCTTGCGAGTGCTCGGTGACGCCGAGGCCGTAGTAGATGGCGCCGTTGGGCACGCCCGCGTAGAGGCGCGCCGCCGCGCGGACCTTGGCCGCCGGGACGCCGGAGTGCGCCTCGAGCGCCTCGGGCGAGTTTTTGGCGTCCGCGATGAACGTCTTCCACTTCTCGTACTCGGCGACGTCGCAGCGCGCGCGGACGTAGTCCTCTTTGACCAAGCCCTCGGTCACGATCACGTGCGCGAGGGCATTGATCACCGCCACGTTGGTGCCGGGCCGGAGCTGGAGGTGATGCGCGGCCTCGACGTGCGGCGTGCGCACGAGATCGATCGCGCGGGGATCGATCACGATGAGCTTCGCGCCCTCGCGGAGGCGCTTCTTCATGTGCGAAGCGAACACCGGGTGCGCGTCGGTGGGGTTGGCGCCGATGACCACGATGCAGTCGGCCTTGTCGACCGAGTCGAAGTTCTGCGTGCCGGCCGACTCGCCGAGCGTCTGCTTCAAGCCATAGCCGGTGGGCGAGTGGCAGACGCGCGCGCAGGTGTCGACGTTGTTGGTTCCGAACGCGGCGCGCACGAGCTTCTGCACGAGGAAAGTCTCCTCGTTGGTGCAGCGCGAAGACGTGATGCCGCCCACGGAGTCGCGTCCGTACTTGGCTTGGATGCGCTTCACCTCCGAGGCGGCGTACGCGAACGCCTCGTCCCACGAGACCTTGCGCCACGGCTCCTTGATGCTCGCGCGAATCATCGGCGTCGTGATGCGGTCCTTGTGCGTGGCGTAGCCCCACGCGAACCGACCTTTGACGCACGAGTGGCCGTGGTTCGCGCCGCCGTCCTTGTCGGGGACCATGCGCACGACCTCGCCGCCCTTCATCTCGGCGCGGAACGAGCAGCCCACGCCGCAGTACGCGCACGTGGTCTTGACCGAGTGATCGGGCTGGCCGTGGGCCATCAGCGACTTTTCGGTGAGCGTCGCCGTGGGGCACGCTTGCACGCAGGCGCCGCAGGAGACGCACTCCGAGCTCAAGAAATCGACGCCGCCGGGGGAGATCTTGGAGTCGAACCCGCGGCCGAGCACCGTCAGCGCGAAGGTGCCCTGCGTCTCTTCGCACGCGCGCACGCAGCGCGAGCACACGATGCACTTCGACGGATCGAAGGCGAAGTACGGGTTGGTCTCGTCCTTCTTCTGGCGGGTGTGGTTCTCGCCGTCGTACCCGTAGCGAACCTCGCGGAGGCCCACCACGCCGGCCATGTCTTGGAGCTCGCAGTTCCCGTTGGCCGTGCAGGTGAGGCAGTCGAGCGGGTGATCGGAGATGTAGAGCTCCATCACGTTGCGGCGGAGCTTGGCGAGCTTGGGCGACTCGGTGCGCACCTGCATGCCGGCCATGGCTTCGGTGGTGCACGAGGCGGGCGTCCCGCGGCGACCTTCGATCTCGACGAGACACAGGCGACACGAGCCGAACGGCTCGAGCGAGTCGGTGGCGCAGAGCTTGGGCACGTTGACGCCGGCGAGGCTCGCCGCGTGCATCACGCTCGTCCCCTCGGGGACGGTGACGCTCTTGCCGTCGATGGAGAGCGTGACGGTCTTGTCAGCCTTCTTGGCCGGCGTGCCGCGATCGAGCTCCTTGTTCGAGTACATCAGTCATCCCCTCCGAGGCGGCCGCGCGCGCGTTCAGCGCGGAAGCCCGAAATCTTCCGGAAAGTGACGGAGCGCGCTCTCCACCGGGTAGGCCGTGAGGCCGCCCAGCGCGCAGAGAGACGCTTGCGTCATGGTGTCGCAGAGGTCGCGCAAGACGGCGGCCTCCGTCTCGCGGCGCTGGCTCTTGACGAGCTTGTCGATGAGCTCGACGCCGCGTCGCGCGCCGATGCGGCACGGCGTGCACTTGCCGCACGACTCGACGGCGCAGAACTCCATCGCGAAGCGCGCCATCTTGGCCATGTCGACCGTATCGTCGAACACGACCACGCCGCCGTGCCCAAGGAGCGCGTTCTTCTCGGCGAGCGCTTCGTAGTCGAGCGGTGTGTCGAGCTCGGACGCGGGCAAGTAAGCCCCGAGCGGGCCGCCCACTTGCACGGCCCGGATCGGACGCCCCGAGGCGGTGCCGCCGCCGAAGTCTTCGACGAGCTCACGCAGGGTGATCCCCATCGCCATCTCGACGAGACCGCCGCGCTTCACGTTGCCGCCGAGCTGGAAGGCCACGGTGCCGCGTGATTTGCCGACGCCGAAGTCGCGATAGAAGTCCGCGCCGCGATCCAAGATGATCGGCACCGACGCGAACGTGTTCACGTTGTTCAGCGCGGTCGGCTTGCCGAGGAGGCCCGACACGGCGGGCACCGGCGGGCGGAAGCGAACCACGCCGCGCTTCCCTTCGAGGCTCTCCAAGAGCGCGGTCTCTTCGCCGCACACGTACGCGCCCGCGCCGCGCCTCAGCTCGACGTCGAACGCGTGGCCGCTCCCGCGGATGCTCGGCCCGAGGAGCCCGGCCTCGCGCGCGATCGCGATCGCACGCGAAAAAACGCGCTCCGCGTCCGGGTACTCGGACCGGAGGTAAACGAAGCCGCGCGTCGCGCCCACGGCGAGGCCGCAAATGATCATGCCCTCGAGGAGCACGAAGGGATCGCCCTCCATGATCATGCGATCGGAGAAGGTGCCCGAGTCGCCTTCGTCGGCGTTCACGACGACGTACTTCTGATCGGCAGGCGTATCGAGGACGGTCTTCCACTTGATGCCGGTGGGGAAGGCCGCGCCGCCGCGACCGCGAAGGCCCGATCGCGTCACGACGTCGACGATGTCCGCGGGCTTCATGGTGAGCGCCGCTGCCAAACCGCGGAGGCCGCCGTGCGCTTCGTAGTCGGCGAGCGAGAGCGGATCGATGAGACCCACGCGCGCGAACGTGAGCCGCTCCTGCTTCGCGAGGTACGGAATTTCTTCGGTGAGGCCGAGGCGAAGCGGGTGATCCCCGCCGGCGGAGAAGCCCGCGGCCACGAGCCCGGGAACGTCGTCCACGGAGACCGGTCCGTACGCGACGCGGCCGCGCGCGGTCTCCACCTCGACCAGGGGCTCGAGCCAGCACATGCCGCGCGAGCCGTTGCGCACGATCTCGAGGCCCGGCACGCGAGAGAGCGCGTCGGCCACGTCGTCGGCGCCCACCGAGCGCGCGGTCGCGTCGAGCGGAACGTAGACCTTGGTCATGCGAGCTCCTTCTTCAAGAGCTCGGCGAAGCGCTCACGCGTCACGCGGCCGTGGAGGCGCCCGTCGATCATCACGGCCGGCGCGCACGCGCAATTACCGAGACAATACACGGGTTCGAGCGTGACGTCGGCGCGGGCGCTCTTCTCGTGGAAGTCGCAGCCCAGGGTCTCCTTCACGTGGGCCTCGAGCGCGGCGCCGCCCATGGCTTGGCAGGCCTCGGCGCGGCAGACCTTGAGGACGTGCCGGCCCGGCGGCTGGGTGCGGAAGTCGTGGTAGAAGCTGAGCGTCCCGTGCACCTCGGCGCGCGAGAGGTTGAGCGCGTGCGCGATCTTCGGCAGCGCCGCATCGGGCACGAATCCGAGCGCGTCTTGCACGGCGTGGAAGATCGGAAGGAGCGCGCCGACCTCGCCCGAATGCAGGGCGATCGCGCGGTCCACGACCTCGATTTCGTTCGGTCGAAGCTCGCTCACGGGATCGACCAGTCTATGGCACGGCTGCGCTCCGTGCGCAGCCCTCCCGCCCGGGCAATTCGGCCGAATGTTGTGCACTGCAGCAATTGGCGCGCACTATGCTCGCCGTGGTGAACGACGCTCTCCGCCGCATGCGCGCCGCGCTCCTCGCCCACCTCGTCCCGCGCGTTCGCGCCCTCGGATTTTCGGGCGGTCTCGCAGGACTTCGGCGCAAGGCAGTCGACGGAGTGGACGTCCTCGTCATCCAGACCTTCAAGGGGGCGGTCCAGCTCGACGCAGGACGCGTGACGCGCCGCGGCGAAGTTGCAGCGCGCACGGTGCGTGAGGACTGGTCCGTCTACGCGAGCCCGCGCGCCGCTGCCCAAAAGCGCGCGAGCCGGCGCCGGCTCGAAGACGAGAAGGGAAAGGGCGTCTTCAGGTTCGACCACCTGACGAGCGCCCGCGAGTGCGCGGGCCTCGCCAAGTCGCTCGCCGCCATCGTCGAGTCGGACGGCGTTCGCTTCTGGGGCGTGGCCGTGCCGCGCGAGTCGCCGGCGGCGCGCTCTCGTCGCGTCGCGAAGACGCGGCGCGTACGCGCGAGCGCCCCCTCGGTCGCGGCGCTCGTCGACGCGGGCCTCGTCGCCCTCGGCTTCGAGGGCGCGGTGAAAGGGACGAGCGGTGCGTTCCGGCGCGAGACGGCGTCACGCGTGGAGCTCGTCTCGATCGAGCTCGGGAGCGACGAAGCGCTCGTTCAGGTCGCAACGCGGAAGCCGGGGCGGCGGACGGGGCAGAAGACGCCGACGCTCGACTTCATCCACGCGGCCGACCGCGATGACCTCATGACGCGTCCGCTCGCCCGCGGCGAGGCCTCCGCGCACGCGCGCGCCATCGTGGCGGCGGTGTCGAAGCATTTCCGCGCCGCGCGGTAGATCACCCGTCGAGCCACACCTCGGTTCCGACGACGACTCCCTCGGCGCGCGGCTCGTCCACGAGCCTCACCATCGCGAAGGGCGGAAGCGACCCGCGCGAGTGTGCGACGTCGAGCGACGCGTTCGCCGCTCGCTCCTCGCCGGTCGGCAGCCTCAAGCGAACGACGAACGCCCGCGCATCGCCCGGTACGGCGTCGCGGGTCACCTTCGGAAGCAGCACCACACCTGGGCCACGCGTGACGAAGGCGTCTTCGACGACCAGCAACAGGCGACTCATCGGTGAGCACATCGTAGCGTCCGCGGTGGGCGTTGCCTTCTGTCGTGACGAGCGGTACGCCGATCGCGTGAGCCACCCGAACGTCGTCTCCTGCCTTTGGTTCGACAAGAACGCCGCCGAGGCGGCCGAATTCTACGTGCGCGCGCTCCCGGGCGGGCGGATCGACAAGACGGCCCATTCCCCCGAGTCGGTCGACACCCCGAGCGGTGCCCCGCGCGGCAGCGTCCTCACTGTGGCCTTCGAGGCCGGCGGTCGCGCCTTCATCGCGGTGAACGGCGGACCGCACTTCAAGCCCACGCCCAGCATCTCGTTCTTCGTCGAGCTCGACTCAGCGGCCGAGGTCGATCGCGTCGCGAGCGCGCTGGCCGATGGCGGGCAGGCGCTCATGCCCGTGGGCTCGTACCCGTGGAGCGAGCGCTACGGCTGGGTGCAGGATCGCTACGGGTTCACCTGGCAGATCATGCTCGCGCGCGCACCCGGCGCGGGGCCGCAGATCTTTCCGTGCCTCATGTTCTCCGACGCCCAGCACAAGCGCGCCGAAGAGGCGATGCGTCGCTACGTCGAGATCTTCCCCGGCAGTGAGCTCGGCGCCATCGCGCGCTACGAGGCGGGCGAGGGGGACGTGGGGACGGTGAAGCACGGGCGCTTCAAGCTCGCGGGACAGCTCTTTGCCGCGATGGACAGCCACGTCCCGCACGGCTTCGCCTTCAACGAGGCGATCTCGTTTCAGGTCATGTGCAAGGACCAAGCGGAGGTCGATCGCTATTGGATGGAGCTCTCCGCGGGCGGCAGCGAGTCGCGCTGCGGATGGCTCAAGGATCGCTTCGGCCTCTCGTGGCAAATCGTTCCGGTAGACATGCCGCGCTGGATGACGTCCGGTGACGCGGCGGCGCGCGATCGAACGTTCCAGGCGATGCTCCCGATGAAGAAGCTCGACATCGCGACGCTCGCGCGCGCGTTCGAAGGTCGCTGACGAGGCCGGCTCGCGGTGTGGAGAGCGGGGCGTGGTAGCTTCTCCCGCATGAGGAACGCCCGCGCCACGCTCCGCTTGTTCGCCACGCTCGGGTCACTCGCTGCCGTGGCTTCGGGCGTCGCCGTCGGGTGCGGCGACGACGCCGCGGGCGCTGGGACGGCGGCCGCGGCCGACGCGTCGGTGGACGACGCTTCGACCGACGCCACGACCACCGACGCGGCGAGCGCCGACGGTGGAGCCCACGACGCGACGACCGACGACGTCACCGTGGTGGATGCCGCCGACACAGGCGTCGACGCGGCCGTGGCTGACGCAGATGCGGACGCCGCCACCGACGCGAGTGACGCGAGCGTCGACGCCGACGGCGCGGTCCTCGATGCGGCTCCGCCCAACGACCCGACCGTGGTGCGGCTCGTCAGCGGCTCCGAGCTCATGTGCGTGCTCCGCGCCGACGGAAAGGCCAAGTGCTGGGGCGACGCCAATTTCCTCGGCATCGGCGCCACGTACCCCGACAACCGCGGCGACGACGCGGGCGAGATGGGTGCGGCGCTCCCATTCGTCAACCTGGGCACCGGCGTGTGGATCAAGTCGCTCTTCGGCGGCTCGTATTCGTACAGCCACTGCGGGCTCCTCAACACGGGGCTCCTCCGCTGCTTCGGCACCAACACGTACGGCGAGCTCGGCGGTGATCTCGCCGACGCGGCCATCCCGTATCGCGGCGACAAGCCAGGCGAGATGGGCGACGTGATGCCCATCGTCGATCTCGGCACCGGCCGCACGGCCGTGTACGTGTCGACGACCAACGCGCATTCGTGCGCGATCCTCGACAACGGAAAGGTGAAGTGTTGGGGCAACAACGGCGACGGCCAGCTCGGGATTCTGGCCAACGATACGCGCGGTGATGGGCCCGGCGAGATGGGTGACAACTTGCCTTACGTCGACTTCGGCACCGGTCGCACGGCCAAGTCGGTTCATGCGTGCAACGCGCGCTCGTGCGTCATCACCGATCAGTCCAAGGTGAAGTGCTGGGGCTCGGGCACCGACGGTCAGCTCGGTCGCGGATCCACGGCGGGCGTCGGAGGTCCGTCGACCGCGATGGGCGACTCCCTCGCCGACATCGATCTCGGCACGGGCCGCACCGCGCTCGCGATCACGGGTGGCCTCACGTTCGCGTGTGCGCTCCTCGACGACCACTCGGTCAAATGTTGGGGCTACAACCAATTCGGCGAGCTCGGCCAGGGCGACACCACGAACCGCGGCGACAACGCGGGCGAGATGGGCGACAACCTGAAGGCCATCGACCTCGGCACCGGTCGCACCGCTATGGCGATCGCGTCGGGCGCGGATCACACCTGCGCCCTCCTCGACGACGCCACGGTGAAGTGTTGGGGCAAGAACTTCGCCGGCCAACTGGGCTACGGGGACACGAACCCGCGCGGCACCGGCGCGATGGGCGACACCCTCAAGGCGGTGAACCTCGGCACGGGTCGCACCGTCAAGGCGATCGCGATGGGAGCGTCGTCTTCGTGTGCCGTGCTCGACGACGGCACGGTGAAGTGCTGGGGCTCGAACTCGTACGGACAGCTCGGCGTCGTGGGGCCCAATCGCGGCGACAACTCGGGCGAGATGGGAGACTCGCTGCCCGCGCTCGATCTCGGACCGTGAGCGCACCTTGACGGACGCGCGAGCGATGGTCTTCGGGGCGAGCGCGGGCTGCCCGCGATGCTGCCTTCGTTTCGCGCCTCGGGCGACGTGTCCGTCGTGCGGCTCGTCGGACGTCATTCGCGCGCGCGGCGCCGAGACCTTTCGCACGGTCGCGACATCGCCTTCGGGTCCCGTCGTCCAGCTTTCGCGGCTCGCGCCGTCGGCACCGTCGACCCTCTTCTCGATCGGTCTCGCACTCTTCGCGCCGTCGGTCGTCATGGCGCTCGCGTTCGGCGACATCGCATTCGGGCCTCTTCTCGTCGTGGCGTCGCTCGGTGCCGTCGTCATGAGCTACGTGGTGGTGACGACCGTGGCCGAACGGCACGTCGTGGCGCAGGTCGCCGGTCGGCCTTACACCGTCTGGTCTCCGGCCGACGACGACAGCGCGCGCGAAACCTTCGCGGGAGTGGCGCGCGCGGCGACGGCGACGATCACGAGCCCTGTCACCGGTGAAGCGTGTCTCTTCTGCGGTCTCCGAGGCCGCGTGGACGGCGCAGAGATCGCCGACGCCGAAGGCGGAGACTTCGATCTCGAGCTCCCGAACGGCGAGCGCCTCATGGTGTCGCTCGAGCACGCGGTCCTCGTGTGCGACGGGCCGAGTGAGCCTCGCGAGCTCGCGCCCGACGACGAAGGCTTCGACGCGTTCCTCGAGCAGCGTGGTCTACGGCGTCGCGCGCGCGAGTGCCGCGTCAGCGTGTGCGCGGTCTCGGATGGCTCCGACGTCGTCGTCGTCGCGGACGTCGCCGGCGCCGCGATCACGGTTGGCGGCGCGTTTCGGGCGCCAGGCGGACGTGCGCGCGTATTGGCCGGCTCGCCAGACCGTCCGCTCGTCGTTCGCGCCGTTCGCGCCGATCAGTCGCCTTCTTCGCGATCGAAGTAGCGCGCCTCTCAGTCCGGGCAGAGGCCGTGGCTGAACTGCGCGCCCGTGCGCTCGCCTATGTACTTCTCGAGGCGATCCCAGAAGCCCTTGTCGTCACGCATCTTGTGACAGTGCATGCAAATGGGGATGAAGCCCGAGAGCGTGCTCACTTGGGCGAGCGCGTCGCGGAGCTCGCCCACGAGGCGCTCGTTGATGCGGAGCTCCGCGTCGAGTCGATCTTGCGCCTCGTGCCGAGCCGTCACGTCCGAGACGGTCCCCGAGAGGGACGGGCGGCGCACACTCATCGCGCGTCGCGCGCGGGCGTGGAGCCATCGCCAGCGGTCGTCGCTTCGACCGCGCGCGCGAAACTCGATGTCCATCGCTGCGTCTTCTCCCGTGACCACTTGACCAAGGGCCGTGCGGAAGCGGCTCAGATCTTCGGGGTGAATGTGAGCGAGAAACGCTTCGAGGTTCGGCGCCATTTCGGCGACCTCGAGCCCGAGCATCTCGGTGACACGTTCGCTCCGATTGACGTGGCCAGTCGCGAGATCGAGCTCGAAGAACCCGTCGTTGCTCCAAGGTGAGAACGCGACGCAGGGTCGCCTCACTCGTCCGGAGGCGCGCTTCGTTGCGGCGCATTTCGGCCTCGTGCTTCGCGACCGCGTCCGCCGCGGCCTTGGCGGCGGTGACGGCGCGACCGACACCGAGGATGGCGACCTCGGCGCCCGCCGCGTCCCGAATGAGCGTGTAGCTCCACTCGGTCCAGATCCGCTGGCCGTCCTTTCGTCCCCGCTCGCCGGCAGTGACGAGTCGTTCGCCCCGGCGAAGCGTGTCCAGGAAAGTCGAGTACGCAGCGGCTGGGAGATGATCGACCTGGACGAGATCGTAGATGATGGCGCCGATCGCCTCGGCGGCCGTCCAACCGAAGATTCGCTCCGCGCCGCTCGACCAGTACCGCACGCGCTGCTCGACGAGGTCGACCGCGATGATGGCGTCGTCCATCGCGGCGATGAGCTCGTCAGCACTCGGCGCGCGCCACTCCACGGCTCGATGGTAGGCGAGAACGTGGCTCAGCCGTAGCGATTCGGCCCGCTATTTCTCGCGTTGCGATTCGCATCGGGCAGGTGCAACGAAACTTTACGGCCGGCGGAAGCGGATCACCCGATCGCGGACCAGGGTCGACGGAAGCGGCGCAGTCTTGGAGGACGGCTCGAGATACGTGCGGAATGCAATCGATCCGAGCTTGCCGTTCTCCATGCCGGTCGGGCAAGCGCCTTTGTCCACGGTCATGCAGTACGGGTCCGAGCCGCAGCTCCGCGCGATCTTCCACGCATAGAGCTTGGGCGCGTCCGGGTCGCCGTCGCCGAGGAGCTTCTGCGCGCTCCCCGGATACGCCGGGCTCGCGACGCTCTCGAGCCCCACGAGGTGCTCCATCGCGTAGACGCTGACGTTGGCGTAGCTGACCTTGCCGGACACTTGGTGATCGACGCCGTACGCGACGTAGAAGTCGTCGTCGCTCTGGAAGAGAACGCGCGGTGAGATGGCGGGGTAGGTGGTGTCGCGGTTGTCGAACGCGCAGATCGCCGTGCCGGCGATGCACGCCGAGGGATCGGGAACGCCGTCGTCGACGGAGAGATCTTGCGCGACGTATCCCGGGTACTGCGCCACGATCGCCGCGCGAAGGCGATCGACGGCCGACGTGAGCGCGGTCTCGGTGTTGGAGCGGTTCTTGAGGCGGCTCTGCACCTTGAGCGGCGTCGTGTTGTTGAGCGGAGCGGTGGGCGTCATGCGGTAGACATGAGCGCCCGGGTTCGTGAGCCACGCGTCGAGCGCGTCTTTGCTCGAGGGGACGGCCACGCGGAAGAGCACGCTCAGCGTGTCGCCGTTCGCGTCGAGGCCCGGGATGACGGTCGCCGGATCGAACACCAGCGTGTTGATCGCCGAGAGCGGGACGCCCGACGCCACGAGCGCGTTTATCGCGGCGTTTCGAGCCCCCTCGTTCATGGCGACGACGACGGCCGTTTGCTGGCCGAACGGGCTCGCGCCCGCCGTGCGGATGACGAGATCGTTGAGCGTCTCGGACACGCTCGCCGCGACGGAGCGTCGTCCGCCGCCCGCGGTCGCGCGATCGGTGATGTACGGCGTGAAGCCGAAGTAGCGAACCTCGGGCGGCGTCGGACCCACGAAGACGATCGCCTCGCTCGCGTCCATGCGGAACGCGCTCGACATGCCGTCGGGCGCCGGGTTCGGGTCGGGGATGCCGCCCGGCGCCGGCGGGACGTAGAACGCGAAGTAAGGGCTCGACGGATTGTTACCGGCGCACGACGTCGCGCAGCACGCCGTCATGTCGAGTTGTGAGAAGCGCCCTTCTTGAACGGTGAAGCCCGTGGCGGTCAGGCGCGACGAGAGGGTCTTTGCGTTCGACGCGGTGTCCGCGTTCACCTCCGAGCCTCCGCTCGGAGCGCCCGGGGGGCTCGACGGCGGCTCGGAGGAGCACGCGACGGCGGCGGAGATCATGACGGAGACGGAGGCGAGCTCGACGAGGGACCGGCGCTTCAGCATGTTGGCCTCCGTCGCACGCGACATGCCAGGGTGTGTGGCTTTCCGCCACCAACGGATCCGGCCAAATTTCCAGGGGATCGTGGGGATCGATCCTGAACGCGTCGACGTTCACCGGACACTCCGCGGCGTGCACCGTGAACGCGCGTCGTCGCCTCTCGCAGAAGAACGAGTCGGCGCTCAGCGAGCGAGCATGCTCGCCACCATCTCGACCAAGGCGCACGCGATGACGCCGCCGAAGAAGGCGCCGAACGCCTCGCCCGCGACGGGGAGCTTGGCGACGCGCGCGCGCTCACTCGCGACCGTGCCGAGCGCGAAGACCACGGGGTCGCCGTGGCTCGGCGAGAGCGAGAGGCCATGCGGGCCAGGCGACGCGCGCCCGCCGACGACGAGAGGTTGGCCGGGAACGACGATGCGCTCGTTGAAGTACACCCGCTTGCCGCCGACGAGCTGCCCGCTCGGTCGCGCGATCATGTGCTGCACGTCGGGCGGGAGCATCTGCACGAACCAGCCGACGCGCGGCGGCGCGCGATCGATCGTGCCCTGGAACACGGTCTCTGGGCCCACCACCGCGGCGAGCTTCGTGTACTGATCGAGCGAAGGCGGGAAGATCACGCCGGCGCCGGTCAAGTCGACGTGCCCACGCGGCTCACCGGCCGGGCCGCGCAACAGCGCCTGACCGCGCGCGTCTTCGAACACGCGGCGCCACGTGGTCGTGTTCGCGAATTGCTCCTGCGTGATGATCTCGACGTGGAACGCCATGCAGGCGCGTCCGGTCATCGGCGCTTCCATGGGCGCGATCGCGCCGCCCGCGTCGTCGGCGAATCCCTCGAGGACGCCCGGCGCCCCGCTCGCGGCCGCGGCCGGCGTGTCGAGGAGCGAGAGCCACGGCGCGCGCTCCCGGCGATGGCTGCCGAGCGCCCAGCGAAGGCCCAAGAAGAACACCGCGACGCCGACGATGGGGCCGAGGATGAAGAGGACCGTCGCGAGCATGTCGCGACACGATACGAGAAGAGCCTGAGGGAGCTTCCTCCGATCTTGCCTGCTCGGGCCGTCGACACTTGCGGCCGCACCCTCCGCGGCGCGATCATTCGTCTTCCGTGCGCTTTCCCGGCCGTCGCAAGCACAAGCACTACTTCCCCGTTCACGAGCGCGATCCGCTCCTCCATCACGCCGGGCTCGACGCACCCGAGACGCGCACCCACGTCGTCGGCATCGATCAGACCCTGGTCGACATCGACGCGCGCGTTCCCGAGGAGATCCTCGCGCGCTACGGCCTGCCCAAGGGCGGCTCCACCATCATCCCCAGCGACCGCGCCGCCGCGCTCTACGACGAGCTCTTCGCAGGGAAGCTCATCTCGTACGAGTTCGCCGGTGGAACCGTCGGCAACACGCTCCACAACTACTCGCTCCTCGCCGACGATCCCTCGATCCTCCTCGGCGTGATGAGCGACGTGATCCGCGTCGGCACGTCGGGCTATCGGTATTTGTCGAACACGTCGAGCCGCGTGAACCTCGATCACCTGCAGCCGGTCGACGGGCCGATCGGGCGATGCTTTGCGCTCGTCACGCCCGACGGCGAGCGCACGTTCGCGATCAGCGCCGGCAAGATGAACGATCTCCGCCCGGAGAGCATCCCGGAGTCGGTGTTCGACGACGCGGCGGCGCTCGTGATCTCCGCGTACTTGATGCGCGGTAGCGAAGGCGAGCCGATGCCCAAGGCCACCGAGCACGCCGTCGCGCTCGCCAAGGCGCGCGGCGTTCCGGTCGTCCTCACGCTCGGCACGCGCTTCATCATCGCGGAGCGCCCGGAGTACTGGCAGAAGTTCATCACCGACAACGTCGACGTCGTCGCGATGAACGAAGAGGAGGGCGAGGCGCTCACCGGTTTCGCCGATCCGCTCCTCGCCTGCGAGCGCGCGCTCGAGTGGGCCGATCTGGTCTTGTGCACGGCGGGCGCCACCGGCCTCTACATGGCGGGCTACACGGATGACGAAGTGAAGCGCGCCACGCGCTATCCGCTGCTGCCGGGCGCGATCCCCGAGTTCAATCGCTTCGAGTTCAGTCGGCCCATGCACCGGCGCCAGTGCACGAAGCCGATCAAGGTCTTCGCCCACATCGCGCCGTATCACGGGGGCCCGGCGCGCATCACGAGCGCGAACGGCGCCGGCGACGCCGCTCTCGCCGCGCTCCTCCACGACATGTCGGCCAACCGCTACCACCGCGCGCGCGTGCCGAGCTCGGCCAAGCACGTGCGGCACTTCTTGACGTACTCGTCGATGAGCCAGGTTTGCCGCTACGCCAACCGCGTGAGCTACGAGGTGCTCGTGCAGTCGTCGCCGCGTCTCATGCGGAGCCTGCCGGAGCGAGAAGAGGGCCTCAACGAAGAGGCCTACTGGGCGATGTGACGACGGCCCCCAGCTTCTCGGTTCGCTGGTTTCTGGGCGAGCCAGCGGAGCGTCGCTACGTTGCGGCTCATGCGTATCGTCTCCACGTTCCTGGCACTCTCGATCCTCGTCGGATGTACGAAGGGCGGCGACGCGCCGACGCCGGTCGCGAGTGCGTCCGCGGTGCCGTCCGCTCGCCCGACGGCCGCGCCCTCCGCGTCCGCGGCGGCCGTCGTCGCCGCGCCGAGCGCGACTCCGAGCGCGGCGCCTGCGAAGGGCGTGACGGCCGGAGACGCGTGTGAGCGCGTGCTCAAGTCCGGGATCGGAAAGATCTGCGAGGCCAAGCCGGCCACGGCGCCGATGGTGAGCGCGAGCCAGCTCACGTTGCCCAAGCCGGTCGGCTTCACGCGCGAGATCTACGCCGGGTTCTTCACCTTCGCGTCGGCCGCCGACTGGAGCACGATGCTCGCGGCGTTCAAGGCCGAGAAGGTCGGCGCGAAGCGCAAGCCGCCGATCTTCATGACCAACGCGAAGTCGATGCTCATCGTGGGCGTCGATGGCGAGATCGCCGCGGCCGACGCGGACCGCATCCGCAAGGTCGTCGACGCGCTCTGACGGCTTCGTTCGGCGAGGGCCTGGGCGCCATCGCGGCCGCGAGCCCGTACACGAGCGCGATACCGCCGAGCGCCACGCTGAAGCCGGCGGTCATCGACACGACGACGGCGAGAACCGATCCCACGACCGAGAACGCGCCGTTGGCGGCCCATGCCCACGTGAGGAGGAGCGGCGTCCTCGCTCCGGCGATCGACAAGAGCGTCGGGAACGGACGACCGAGGACGAAGCCCACGGGCGCAGCCACCAGCACTGCGACGCCGAGGCGAAGCCCGGGTGAGAGCCCCGCGAGCGCGCTCAATCGGGAGAGGACGAGCCCGCTCACGAGGATCGACGTCGCCGCGATGAGGAGCGACGCTCGCAGCGCGGCGCCATCGGTCCGGCGGAGCGACATCGCGCCGAGGCCGCTCGTGGCCAGCATCACCCCGAGCACCGCCGAGAGGGTGAGGCTCGGGTCGCCGAGAAAGAAGCTCAGTCGCTGGAGAAGCACGACCTCGGCGCCGACGTAGCCGAGGCCGAGGAGCGCGGCCAAGACGACGACGGACCGTCGCGAGCCGACCTCGGCGTTGCTCGTCTTGGTCGCGATGAGTGGGAGCGCGCACAACGCGAGCGCCAAGAGGAGCGTGGTGACGAGGGCGATCGCGAGGATCTGACTTCCGAGCGGGAGCGGCGCGGTCGCATGACCGCGGACGCGCGCCGCGAGGTAGCCGACGAGAGGGACGCGGTCGAAGAAGAACGGCCGGTCGTCGGTGGGGGCCGACAGATCGACACCGAGCGCGGTCTGGCTCTGCGAGGGTCGCCCGTCGAGCACGTCGGCGACTCGCGGGTCGCGCACGACGTGAGCGCCGGTCGCGCCTTCGGCGAACGAAACGAGGAAGCGCATGCGATGCGCCCACGCGACGACCTGGTCACGCTCCTGCGCGGTGAAGGGCGTCCGCTTGACGAGCACGGTGCACATCGACGGACGGCCGGTGACGCGCGGATCGGACCGCACGACGAGGACATGGGCGCGCGGCGCATCGTGACCATCGCGCGCGAGCGCGCGCCGGACGAGCGCGAGGAGGCGGAGCGCCTCGAAGGGCTCGTCGTCGTACCAACGCGAGAACGAGAGAAATCCGTCCGGGGTGAGTCGCCGTACGTACGCATCGAACGCTTGCTCGGTGTAGAGCCCGTTCTCCGTGAGCGCGTACGCGCCAGCCGCGGACGCTGCCCACGTGTCGACCAAGGACAATTGGATGAGATCGAAAGGCGCGCCGGGGCGCTCGACGAAGGCCCGCCCGTCGTCGACCACCACCTCCACTTCGGGGACGCGCGTGTAGAGGCCACCGGTCGCTGCGTCGAGCCGGGTCTTCATGAGGTCGACCGTCACGTCGTTGATCTCGACGGCCACCACGCGGCTCGATCCGCCCGCGAGCGCGGTCAGCACGTCACGACCTGCTCCGGCGCCGAGAACGAGCGTTCGTGGATGGCGCCGCGCGTGGTGCGCAGCGGAGGTGACGTCCCAAGTGAGGTAGTCGACCGCGCGGAGGTCGCCGTCGAAGCCGATGATCTGCGTGGCCGCGCTCGCGTCGTAGAGGAGGTACGCCTCGTGGGCCGGGGCGCGGAGCTCGGTGCTCAATCCCCAGCCGCTCGGCGGACGCGCCGTTCCGATTCGCGCGAGCTCGCGCACCTCGACGCGCGAGAACGGATTCCACTTCACGATGTCCGTCGCCGGTGCCGGGCCACCCTTCACCATTCGCACGTCGAAGAATCCGGCCCGTTGATTCGCGACGACGGTGATCGCGAGCAGACCGGTCAAGACGATCGCGGCGCGGTGCGCCATCGTGCCGCGATCGGCGAAGAACGCGCCGGCGATGGCAGCCGAGATCGCCGCGACCAAGAGGCCGTTCGGGGCGCCCAACCAGCGCGTGATGGGAGAGAGGACGATGCACGCGATCGCTGCGCCGACGAGGTCGACGAAATAGAGGCGCCGCACCTCTGTCGCGCCCGCCGTGAATGCTTGCGCGATGACGACGCCCAAGAGGGTGAAGGGCACGACCGCCGCTGCGAGCACGCCCGAGACGCGAAGCCAGTTCGATGGGCTCGACTCGAGGCGAACGGGCGCATGAAACGCGACGAGCGCGGCTCCGACGATGGCGCCGGCCGACGCCATCGCGAGCCAGGGCGTCGCGGCGGCGGCGCGGCGACCACCGACCTCGAGTCGAACGAGCACGCCGCCGAGCCCGAGCCCGCTCATCGCGAGCGAAACTGCGAGAAACGAGAAGTGGTGGTACATGACCACCGAGAGCACGCGCGTGAGCAGGAGCTCGACGAGCAGCGTGGAGAACGCGGCTGTCAGGACTCCGAAATCGCGCCGTGAGAGAGTGACGTCGCCGATCAGTTGCAGGCGCAGGGCTGGGCCGGATTGAAGTACGCGTCGAAGGTGATCGGCGTGCCTTCCGCGAGATCGAGCGAGTTGTGATCGGTGTCGGTGCAGCCCGCGCCCGCGCGCACGACGCCCTTGTTGGCGGCGCCCGAGAACGTGACCGCGCCCGACTCGGCCGTGTACGTGCTTCCGTAGCCCACGAGGTCGACGGTGCTGAACGGACCGGGACCCGTCAGCGCCGTCCCGCTCGCGACGATGGCGACGCGGCCTCCCGCGCTCGGGAGATCGAAGTTGTCTTGGAGCGTCGGGAAGCCGGGATTCGACCCCACGCCGGCGTCACCCGCGGCCGAGCCGAGGCGCACCATGTAGAAGCCGTTCGCCTGGATCGTTCCCGTGAGCGCGATCACGTGCCAGTCGCCAGTGGACGTGCCGTCTTGCACCTGGAGCGAGAAGCCGGAGAGGCTCACGGCGACGTTGGAGCGATTCCGAATCGAGACGAAGTCGTGGTTGTAGGTGGCGCCCGTCTCCCCGCCCGTCGGATAGACGGTCACGACGGTGAGCGCCGGGTTGCACCCTGATGCGGGCGCATCGATCATCGAGGCGTCGAGGAGATCGGGCCCGTCGATCATCGAGGCGTCGAAGAGGTCGGGCGCGTCGGTCGAGGCGTCGAGGAGGTCGGGCGCATCGACCGTCGAGGCCTCGAGGAGCTCGGGCGCATCGGGCGAGGCGTCCAGGGTCGCCGCGTCGGTCAGATCGGCGTCGACGACGGCGGGGTCCGGCGCGTCCGGCATCGGTGCGTCCGCCGGCGCGTCGACGTACGAGGACGCCGCATCCACCGATTCATTGGTCGACGAGGGCGTGCAGCCCGGGGTCGAGGTCAGGAGGTCGAAGTAGAGCAGCCAGATGCCGCTCGAGACGAGGAGCACCGCGAGACGGCGTGCCTTGTTCTTCGCCGGCGTGGCCAGCGTGCTCGCCGCGTTCACCCCCTCGGCGGCCTCGTTCGTCGTGGTCTCGGACTGGTCTTCTTCCCCCGTCGTCATCGCTGACCAAACTAGCACCTGAGCCGTGCTCGGACCACGATTCGATGAGCGCCATGGCACGCGTGATGCTCGGTTCTCGGGCGATGCCCGCGAACTGCAAGGATCTGCGGCACATCCCCGCACTCGCTGCGTGCCGGATGCACCGTTTTCGCCTCCGGAGGTCGCCATGCGCGCGCTGACCGCAGCCCTCGCCGCCGTGCTCTTGCTCCACGGCCTCATTCACTTGATGGGCTTCACCAAGGCGTTCGGGCTCGCCCGTTTGGGCGCGCTCACCGTTCCGATCTCGCGACCGGTCGGCGGCGCTTGGCTCCTCGCCGCCCTGCTCTTCGTCGCTTCTGCGGTGAGCCTCGTCGCCGCACCGGCGCGCTTCTTCGTCGTCGCCTCGCTCGCAGTCGTCGTCTCGCAAGTCGTCATCGTGCTCGCTTGGCGCGACGCGCGTGCCGGCACGGTGGCCAACGTGATCGCGCTCGTCGCGGCCGTCTACACCGCCGCCGCCTTCGGCCCGTTCGGCCTACGCGCCGAATATGGCCGCCGCGTGGATGCGGGCCGCGCCGGGCTCGGCACCGCGATGGCGACGGTGGTGACCGACGCGGACGTCGCGCCCCTGCCGCCGTCGGTCCAGCGCTACCTCCGCTACGTGGGCGTGGTCGGGCAACCGCACGTGCGCGCCTTCCGCGCCACGTTCTCGGGGCGAATTCGTGGAGGACCCGACGCGCCTTGGATGGCGCTCACCGGCGAGCAGCACAACTTCGCGGCGCCGCCTACGCGCCTCTTCTTCATGGACGCCACGATGCGCGGTCTCCCCGTAGACGGTCTCCACGCGTACGACGAGCACGGCGCCAGCATGCGCGTGAAGCTCCTCTCGCTCGTGCCGGTCGCGTTCGCGCGCGGCGACGCCTTCACGCGCACCGAAACGGTCACGGTGCTCAACGACATGTGCGTGATGGCGCCCGCGATGCTGGTCGGTGCGCCCATCGCATGGAAGGAGCTCGACGACCGGCACGCGCAGGCGACGTACACGAACGGGGCGAACACCGTCACCGCCGTGCTCGTGTTCGGTGACGACGGCGCGCTGGTCGACTTCTGGTCGGATGATCGACCCGCGCTCTCCGGGGATGGGAAAACGTTCACTCCCCAGCGATGGTCGACCCCGGTGGGGGCATACCGCGCGCAGGCCGGCGTGCGGCTTCCGTCGCGAGGGGAGGCTCGCTACGAGCAAGCGGGCAAGGCGTACACGTACATCGAGTTCGACGAGCTCGCGGTGACGTACGACTTCGCGCGCTGAGCCGCTCAGATCGCGAACGCCCTCGCGACGACGCGGCCCACGTCCGCGAATGCGCGTGTGAGCTCGGTCGCCTCGCTCGTGCTCTCGCTCGCATAAGCGGCGACGAAGATCGGTGCGCCTCGGGGGCGCCACGCGATCGCGACGTCTGCGAACGCGCCTCGGGCGCCGGTGCCGGTCTTGTCCCCCACCGTCCACTCGGGCGCGAGGCCCGCCCGCAAGCGATCGCGGCCGGTCTCGCACGCTCGCAGCCAGGTTACGAGGCTCTCGCGGCTCGTCGGGCGGAGGAGATCTCCCTGGATGAGCGCGCGCGTGGTGGTGACCATCGAGCGGGGCGCGGTCGTGTCACGCGGATCGGTCGCGGCGTTCTCGTTGAGCGTCGGCTCCCAGCGATCGAGCCGCGTCACGTCGTCGCCGAGCGACTGCACGAAGCGCGTGAGCCCGGTCGGTCCACCCGTGCGCGCGAGGAGGAGGTTCGCCGCAGTGTTGTCGCTCACGACGACTGCGGCGCGAACGAGCTCCCCGACAGTGAGCGCGCCCTCGCCGATACGCGCACGCGTGACCGGCGCGTACGACAAGAGGTCGCGCTCGCCGAACGGCACCCGCTCCTCGAGCGAGAGCTCTCCACGATCGGCGCGCGCGAGAACGGAGCCTGCGAGGAGCAGCTTGAACGTGGAGCACATCGCGAACCGCTCGTGCGATCGCCTCTCGATCGCGCGCCCGCTCTCCGTGTCGATCGCGTACACGCCGAGTCGTCCGCCCACCCGCGCTTCGATGGCTGCCAGGCTCGCTTCGGGATCTTCTCGCGCGACACCGGCGCCCGGTCTCGCTGCGATGCAGCCAGAAGCGACGGCGCCGGTCACGCCGACCAGGAGCGCACGCCGCGAGATGGGATTCGCCATGTGCGCACCATAGCGCAGCAGGCGAGTCAGTCGTCGTCGTCGGCCTCGCCGCGCGCTTCTTTGAGCATGCGATAGAGGCTCGTTCGCGGGAGCGCGAGGCGCTCCGCGGCGCGCGGCACGGAGCCCTCTTCTTCGACGACCTTCGGCAAGAGCACGCGGTGGAGCTCCTCGACGAGTTGCTTCTTGGCCTCGTGGTACGTGAGCGCGAGCAGGGGCTTGAGGTCGACCGTCATCGGCGCCGGTGCAGGCTCGGGCGTGGCGTCGGCGCGCGGACCCAGATCTCCGAGGAGGAGCTTCTCGTCGACGCGACGGAAGGTCACGAAGCGATCGATCACGTTGCGGAGCTCGCGCGCGTTTCCCGGCCAGTCGTACGCCTGGACGAGGTGCGCCAAATCGGGCGGCAGCGTCGCTTTCGGGTCGCGGATCGCGCGTCGCAAGAAGTGCTCGGCGAGCATGGGGACGTCCGCACGGCGATCGCGGAGCGAGGGCACGTGCACGTGCACCACCGCGAGCCGATAGAGGAGATCCTCGCGGAACTCGCCGCGCCGCACGGCCTCGCGGAGGCGCCGGTTGGTGGCGGCGATGATGCGCGCGTCGAAACGAATCGCCTGCGAGCCGCCGACGCGCCGAAACGTGCGGGCCTCGAGCGCGCGGAGGAGCTTCGGCTGAAGCTCGAGCGGAAGCTCGCCGATCTCGTCCAAGAAGAGCGTCCCACCGTCGGCTTGCTCGAACGCACCGATCCGTTGGCTCACGGCACCCGTGAACGCCCCGCGCTCGTGGCCGAAGAGCTCGCTCTCGACGAGGTGCTCGGGGATCGAGCCGCAATCGACCACCACGAACGGTCCGTCGCGGCGGTCGCTCTCCTGGTGAACGCTCGAGGCGAGGACGTCTTTGCCCGTGCCGGAGTCGCCTTCGAAGAGAATCGTGACGTCGGTGCGCGCCGCTTGCTCGAGGAGCGAGAACACGTGCCGGATGGCCACGCTCGCGCCGATGGCCTCTCCGAAGCGCTCGCGCGGCGAGAGGACGACCTCCACCGGATCGGCGCCGAGGCGCACCGTGAGCTCGGTCTGACCGACGCGGAGAACGGCGTCCTTCTCGAGGACGACCTCGGTGACGCGCGCGCCCGCGAGGTACGTGCCGTTGCGGCTACCGAGATCGCGCACGCGGACGCCGCGCGCCTCGGCGCACAGCTCCACGTGACGGCGCGAGACCTGGGAGTCGGTGAGCCGGAGGTCGCTGGCGAAGCCAGTGCCCACGACGATCCCGGTCGGGGTCACCGGACACGCGTGCGGCGCGTCGGGGCCGGTCGTCACCTCCACGTCGGCGCGGGTGATCTGGACGCGCGCGAGCACGCTCGTCGCTTCCGTCGCCGTGGGTTCGGTGCGTCCACTCGCCATGCCGCGTCCAGAATAGCGCTGCGATCAGAGAGGGAGATAGAAGGGCGTCACGCAGTCGACTTCGGCGACGGCGAACGGGTAATCGCCGGCGAGCGCGAAGGTCACGCGCGTCGGTGCGTCGGCGATCGCCGACCACGAATAGGCGCCGCCCGTCGTAGCGTCCAAGAGCACGACGTCGGTGAACGAGGTCGTGCCGGCGGCACCGCCGGGAACTTCGTAGCGTCGTACCTCGGTCGTGCCCGCCGTCACGATCGCGCTCACCTGGAAGACGCCGCGATAGCGAACGTGCACGCCGAGGCGCCCGGCGGGCGGGGCGCTGAGCCCGACGTCGAGCACGACGTCGTTGGGGAGGTTGCTGTAGCGCGACGCGCCGACGACCTGCCCGCGGTCGTCGCACGCGTCGAGGCATTGCGTTCGCGGGCAGCGAAGTTTGTAACATGCAGCCGTCGAAGGGTCGTCGCCCAGCGCTGCGGTGTGCGCGGGAGAGCAGTCCGCCGACGGGGCACGCGCGGCCACCGCGCTCGGGCATGCCGCTCGGCAAGCGGGACCGACCGGTGCGCACGTGGCGTCGCACGCGACCCCGCTCGGTCCGAGGAGGCACGCCTCTGCGGCGAGGCCGACGTAGCACTTGGGGTCGGCTTGAGTTGCATTGGAGATGGCGGAGCTGCAGTCGCTCGTCGTCGTCGCGGCGTTCGTCGCGCACGCGAGCGCGCCGCCCTCGCCGCCTTCGCCCGCGTCGGTGCCGCCCGCGCGCGCGGAGAGCGGCGCCGGCAGATCTTCGAGGCACCCGACGATCGTCGCGCACGCCAGCGCTGCGAACGCGGGCGCGAGGTGCGCGAAGCGCCGGGGGACCGCCGTTCGGCGAGGCATCCGTGGTATCTTATCGCCGATGCGCCCGCCCAAGGCGGAGCCCGTTACCGAGAGCGCCGCCCGTCCGACCGCACTTCGTCCCGCGGAGGATCTTGGGCAGACGTCTTCTCGAGGCGCCGAACCGGTGCCGGAGGCGGTCGGTCGGTTCCGTCCGCTCTTCGCCCTCGGGACGGGAGGCATGGGCACGGTCTACGCCGCCCGCGTCGGCACCGGGGACGCCGCGCGCATGGTCGCGCTCAAGGTGATGCGTCGCGATTCTTCGCGGTCGGCCCAGAGCGCGTTTTTACGCGAAGGCCGCATCGCGACGCGCATCCATCATCCGAACGTGGTCTGGAGCTACGAGCTCGGCACGGCCGACGGGCGCCCGTACATCTCGATGGAGCTCGTCTTCGGGGTCTCGCTCGCGGAGCTCGTGCAGAAGCTACGCGCGGCTCAGGCGCGACTCGATCCCTACCTCGCGGCGTTCGTGGTCGCTGCCGTCGCCGACGGCCTCCATGCGGCGCACGATCTCACGGATGACGATGGGGCACCGCTCGGGCTCGTGCACCGCGACGTGTCGCCGCACAACGTCCTCTTGGGCTTCGACGGACGCGTGCTCGTGTCCGATTTCGGCATCGCCAAGGTCGACCACGGTGCCACCACCACGACCGAGGGCGTCGTGAAGGGCAAGCTCGCGTACATGTCACCGGAGCAGGTCAGCGGCGAGGCGCTCGACCGGCGGAGTGACGTCTTCGCGCTCGGGGTGTTGCTCCACGAGCTCCTCACGGGTCATCGACTGTTCCTCGGAGAGACGCCGGCTGCGGTCGCGATGGCGGTCGCCAACCGGCGCGTCGAGCCCCCGGCGGACGCACCAACCGAGCTCACTGCGGTCACCATGCGCTGTTTGGAGAAGACTCCCGATCGGCGCTTCGGGACCGCGAGCGAGGTCGCGGAAGCGCTTCGCGTCGCGATGGGGGCGCACGCGGTGGATGCGGCCGCGCTCGCGCGTGAGCTCGAGGCGCGCTGCGCCGATACGCGCGCGGAAATCACGGCGAAGCTCGAGGCGGCTCGCGTCATGGAAGGCGACGCCGAAGCTCCGGCCGAGCCGCGTCGTCGCGGCGTCGTGCTCGGCGCCGTCGTGGTGCTCGTCGCGCTCGCGACCGCGTTCTTTGCGGCGCGCATGAGCGAAACGCGCGAGGCGTCGCGATCCATCGAGTCGATCGATGCTGCACCAAGGGCAACGGTGAGCGTCGTGGCCTCCACGACGACCGCGCCCGTCACCACGCCATCGTCACCGCCGGCAGCTCCGATCGCGACCGCTGCCGCGGCGCCGGAGACGCGCCCCGGCACGCCGCGCGCGCGTCCCGGAGCGCCGCGTCCGCCGGCCCCCGTCGGGAGCGGCGTGTTTCGTTCACTCGAATGAGCGCGGCCGTTCAGAACTGGCCGATCACGCCCGCCGAGAAGCCGTCTCGGCTCGCGGTCGCGGTGACGCTCGGACCGGACGCCGTCGACGCGTCGTCGCCCCGCACGGCGATCAAGACCGCCGTCGTACCGACCGCGAGCGCGGGGAGCGCTAGCGAAGCGTAGAACAGCGTACGGGCGGCCCCGTAGTCGTCGACTGCGCCGGCGTAGCGTGCGTCGTCGCGCGGGAGCGCGAGCGCGTCCTCGCGTCGGCTTTTGGCTCGCGCGTACATGCCCGCCGAGAGACCGGCGGTGAGCACGGTGACCGCGCCGCCCACGATGAGGATCGTGCCTCGCGACGACGACTTGCTCGCGGGGCCGACTTGCTTCGTGGGCTTCTCGGCAGCAGCGTTCCGCGCCGCGGCCGAATCGGGCGCCGCCTCGCCGTCGTCGAGCTCGGCTGCGGAGATCACGATCGCCTCGCCCGCGCGCACGGCGATCGCGCGCGTCTTGGCGCGTGACGTCTGCGCGAACGTCTCGACCTCGTGCGTGCCAGCCTTCAAGTACACGGTGAAGCCCGCCGGTCGCGGCTCGCCGGCACCCACGCGCACGAGCACGATCCCGCGCGCTGGTCGTTCCACGCGGATCGCGCCGTACGTTCGCCTGATCGTCGCGAGCTCGGCTTCGGCGTCGCGTCGCGCGCCATCGGCCGCGCGCTGCTCTTCGGACGACCGTGCAGCGAGCGCGCGCAGAAACGCTTCGTACGACTCGACCGCGCGCGTGGCGTCTCCGACGGCGTGATACGAGCGGCCGAGGTTCAGGAGCAGCCTCCAGCCGCGCGTCGGACCGAGCGACGCGAGGAGGTGCTCCCAAAGATCGATCGCTTGGGCGTACTCGCCCTTGTCGTAGTGCGACAGCGCGCGCGCGAAGCGTTCGTTGTCACTCGGCGCGGATTGCGCGCGTGCTGGACCGGCAAGCGCGCTCGCGAGGGCAACGGCCGCGAGCGTCGCGACCCTCCGCCGCGTGGTCGAGCGCATCACACCGATCATAGCGGCGTACGCGGAGGTCGCGCGAGCCTCACGGATCGGCAATCTTGGTGCGGGAGATGATGAGGTCGTCGTACCAGGTGTAGGCGACGGGGTTCGTGACCGACGCGTCCTTGCCGGTGTTGTACGGGAGGAGCCAGAGCTTGCCGTAGCGCTGACCTTCGGTCGGATCGCCAGCCGTCAGGTTGAACGGGCCCCAGGCGAGCACCTGCTCGGAGGGCTTTCCTTCGCGCGCGACCCAGAGATCGACGTAGCTCCCAGCGAACTCGTCGCCGACGCGCGGCCCGGTCTTGATGTGGAACTGGAACGTCATCCACTCGTCGGGGACGTAGCCCATACAGTTGCCGACGGGCGGGAAGTAGCTCGTCTGGCTCTGCGAGTAGAGGCAGTAGGGCGCGGGCCGCGCGTTCTGCAGCTTGAAGTCGTAGCTGCCGAACGGCTCTTCGAACGGGTAGTACGCGCCGTGCGACGTGGAGCCGGTGCACGAGTTGTACGACGCAGGAAAACCTCGATGCTGGAGGTTTTGGACCACCGTCTCGAGCGCCGTACACGACGCATACCAAGCGGTGGGCGTGTCGCCCGTGCCGACGATGATCTGCTTCCAGCCGCCGCCGCCGGCGAATTTGGTGCTCACGAGCTCCGCGCTCATGCGCTGTCGCCACTGGACGAAGAACTCGGAGCTGGCCCCGAAGCGCGCCGAGAGGTCGTCGGAGAAGTTCGTGAAGTAAGAGCCCGACGCATCCGCGGGGGAGTTGGCTGGGATGGTGAATTTCAGCGAGCTCGCTCCGGATGCGCGCACGGTCGTGTCGCGCGTGGCGCGTGAGTAGTCGCTGGTTCCGCTCGGCGGCATGATGCCGGCGCGCTTGCCGTACGCGCCGTTCGTGCCGCCCGCACCGATGTCGAAGTCGCTCGGATCGTCGAAGCCCACGCACTTGATGACGCCGGGCTGCGCGCAGCGCGTCGCGAACGGCGCGCCGGGCGGAAGCATCGGCGCGCTCGCGTCCACGCCAGCGGCGGCGTCGCTTGGTGCGCGCGCGTCGGCGGCCGAGGCGCCCGCGTCGTTGGAGCTTGCGCCGCCGTCGTCGGCGACCGTCGACGGATTGCTCGCGCTCGCGTCGCCGCCGTCGGCGGTTGCGCCCGCCGCCCCTGGCGCGCTCGATAGCGCGCCGCCGTCGATCGTGAGCCGCGGCGTCGCGAGCTCCACGTTGCAGGCCACGGTTCCCACCGCCAGGATCGCCGCGCCCACCGTCGCTGCGAGCGCCATCCGCTGCTTTTGATCGAGTCGTCGCATCGCTCTGCCTCCTCGAGATCCGTGGTCAATCACCGTTCGAAGCCCCGCGATGCTCACGCGTGTCGATAGACGAAGAACGTGCCTCCCGTTTGACTGGTCTGCTTCACGAACACGACGACGCCGTATTCGGGGATCGCGGTCGCGAACATGCCGTCGATCACGTTGGGGCCGGGGATGCCGACGTTGGCCGGCGGTTGCCGGCCTCCGGTTTGCTGTGTCCACGCGCCCGCGCCGCTCGGATCGAGCTCCCAGAGCTGTCCGTCGCTCAAGAGAAGGAAGTTCCCCGTCACCGGCTCCTCCACGAGGAGCCCGCCTTGGATCCCAATCGCGAGCTGCGCGGGCGCGTCGGGCATCGCGGTCACGCTGCCGTCGGACGCGAGGCGCCACAGCTTGCTCCGCGCAGCGTTGCCTCCGCCGTACACCGCCACGTTCTTCTTGGCGCTGTACTCGGCGACGCTGTGATAGGTCGAGCCCGTTCCGTAGAACGGCGCCATCCCCGTCTTGTTGAAGAACCACTTGTTCGCCAACGGATCGAACATGGCGATCTGTCCGTCGCTCGCCGCGCCGTTCGCGCTCCCGCTGTTGAAGACGAGCAGCGCGCCTTGTGCGCCCGCGCCGGCGAAGGCGCCCGACCAGTACGTCGCGCCGATGGCGATCTGCGTGTAGAAGTTGCCGGCCACGTCGGGGATGTCGACGAAGGTCCCCGATCCCACGCTCTTCCGCTTCCCGTGAATGGGGAGATCCGCGCCCACGGCGTCTTGGCCGATGAAGCGCTGGTAGAGGTCTCCGTTGTGCGGGTTCAGCGTGTTGTGGTCGTAGCCGTGCTGGGTCGACGATCCGAAGCCGACGTCGTCGGCCACGAGTACGAAGGCGTTCGTGATCTCGTCGTAGCGGGCATATCGCTCGTGGCCGTACGCGTGGTCTTCGCCGAGGATCTCGATCACGTGATCGAACGCGTTCCACGGCATGGTGTTGCAGTAGTGGATCATCGATCCCGAGTGCGGACCGACGCCGAGCGTCGCGTCTTGATCCTTCACCGAGAGCTGGGCCCACGTGCCTGGAGCCATCGCGGCGGCGAGCTTGCCGAGCTCGGTCGAGCCCGTGAAGGGCGGACGCACCACGTCGGGCGCCTTGCTCGCGTCGGAGCTGCCCGTCTTTCCTGCGTCGACGACCGAGCTCACGGCGCCGCCGTCGTCGCCGTCGTCGAGGGCGACGCTTCCGCCTTCGAGGCCGCCCCCGTCCGCGGACCCGCCACCCGCCGCGTCGACGCCCGGGCTCGTGCTCGCGGTTGCCGCGTCGGCCGCCGCACCCGCGCTGCCCGCGGGCTTCGGTGCCCCGAGATCGGTCGCGTCGCTCGGAAGCACCGACACCTGGCATGCGGCGAGGAGGAGCGCGGGAACGACGGAGAGCGTGGTCGCGAGGCGGAGCTTGTTCATGTCGGGGAGGTCAGCAATGCGTGTTCCTCCGCTCCGGGCGCGGCTTTTCCAGTGGGATGCGCTCGTTCGAGCCGGCGAAGTGCACTGGATGCGACAGCCGTCGCATTCACAGCACCATCCGCTCGCCGGTGTGCCAATTGCGCGAGGTTGCGCGTCGCGCTCGTCGACCTCCGCTCGCACGCGTGATAGCCCCAGCGCATGTCGCTCCTCCGTCGCCGGTCTTCGCTGCTCCTCGCGCTCGTCCTCTCCGCTTGCGGAGGCAGCGCGCCGCCCGCCGAGTCGCCGAGCGAGAAAGCGCCTCCGAGCGCACCGACCGCGTCTGCCACCGTGTCCGCGACTCCGTCCGCGGCGGCGGTGACGCCCGCTCCCGCGCCGTCGTCGACGGCGCCCGCGTCCGAAGATCCGCCGCTCCCCACGCCATCGGCGCCGGTCGTGAAGCTCGTCGATCCGGGGGCCGAGCCGCGCCAGCCGCTCCGCTACGCCTTCTCGAAGAAGCCCGAGACCATCCAAATGGACATGCGCATGGCGATGGCGCTGACCATGGGCGACGTCGCGCGTCCCAAGACCACCATGCCGACGATCCGCATTCGCAGCGAGATCAAGCCGGTCTCCGTCGACAAGGACGGCACGCTCACGGCCACCGTCGAGACCAAGTCGGTCGACGTCCTCAGCGACGCGCCGCTCCCCAAGGAGATCCAAGACAAGCTCAAGAAGGAGATGAGCGGCATCGTCGGCCTCAAGGGTCGCACCGTGGTCACGTCGCGCGGCGAAGCAAAAGAAGCGTCGATCGACGTGCCCAAGGACGCGCCGCCGCAAGCGAAGAAGATCGTCGAGAGCCTCAAGGACTCGCTCCGCGATCTCTCGCTGCCGTTCCCGGCCGAGCCCGTCGGCAAGAACGCGAAGTGGGAGGTCAAGTCGGTGGTCGCCACGCAGCTGACCACGGCGCAGACGACGACCTACGTCATCAAGGAGCTCAGCGGCAAGGCGCTCGGCCTCGACGTGACGTTGGTGCAAGAAGCGCCGCCGCAGAAGCTCGAGACGCCGCCCGGGTTGCCGGCCGGCGCCACCATCCACGTCGACTCGCACAAGGCGAACGGGGCGGGCAGCGTGAAGATCGCGCTCGATCGACTCACGCCCACCTCGACGATGAAGCTCTCCGCGCGCAGCCAGACCACGGTCACGCTGGGCAGCGAGAAGCAGTCCGCCGTGTCGGAGCTCGAGATGGATCTCGCGGTGAAGCCGGCCGGGAAGTGACGCGTTCTACGTGGCGAGGAGCTCGCGGACGCGCGGCACGACCTTGGTCGCGTAGAGCTCGATGGTGCGCATGAGCGTCGCGTGCGGCACCGACCCGCTCGCGTACTTGAGCTGAAAGCGCGAGAGGCCGAGCGTGCGGACCGTGGACGCGATCTTCTGCGCCACGGTCTCCGGCGAGCCGACGTGGAGCGCGCCGTGCGCGACGTCAGCCTCGAAGCGCTCGCGCGTCAGAGGCGGCCAACCGCGCTCGCCGCCCACGCGGTCGAAGAGCTTCTTGTGGTGCGGCCAGAGGAGCGTCTTGGCCTCTTCGTCTGTGTCGGCCACGAAGCCGGGTGAGTGCACGGCCACCGGGAGCTCGGCCGAGCCCATCTCGCGGAGCGCACGCCGATAGAGCTCGACGAAGGGGAGGAAGCGCGCCGGCGGACCGCCGATGATCGCGAGGACCATCGGAAAACCGTAGCCGGCCGCGCGCACCACCGACTCGGGCGAGCCACCCACGCCGACCCAGGTGCGGATGCGACCCTTCTCGGTCTTGGGGTACACGTGCTGGTCGTCGAGGGCCGCGCGCACGCTCCCGTGCCACGAAACCGGGCCTTCGCGGAGGAGCGCGGAGAGGAGGTCGAGCTTCTCCTCGAAGAGCTCGTTGTATTGTGCAAGGTCATAGCCGAAGAGCGGAAAGCTCTCCGTGAACGAGCCGCGCCCCACGATGATCTCGGCGCGGCCGCTCGAGACGGCATCCAGCGTCGCGAACCGCTCGAAGACCCGGACCGGATCGTCGGAGCTCAGCACCGTCACCGCGGTGCCCAGGCGAATGCGCTTGGTGCGCGAGGCGATGGCGGCGAGGACGATCTCCGGGGCCGACGCGGCGAAGTCGTCGCGGTGGTGCTCGCCGACGCCGAAGAAATCCAGGCCCAGCGCGTCGGCGTGGGCCGCCTGCTCTACGACGTTGCGGAGGGTCTCGGCGTAGGAGCACGGCTTCTTGTCCGCGCCCTCCATGAGATCGGCGAAGGTGTCGAGGCCGAGCTCGAGCGCGGGAGTGCTTGTTTCAGCGTGAATCACGAGACGCGCTTTACACGAGCGCCCTCCGCTCGACGACGCAATTCGAAGCCGTCGCGCGCTCGGCTCAGGGATCGGGCGCGCGCTCGGCCTCGAACGCGGCGAGTCGCTCTTCGAGCGTCCACTCGAGCTTGGCCTTGGTGCTCTTGGCGAGGAGCGCGGCGCAGGTCGTGCTCGGCGCGTGCGCCGCCGGGGCGTCTGCGGCGCATGCCGCGACGCGCGCACCTCCCGGGGTTTTGGTCCAGAGGCTCGTGCCGGCGACGAACGCGTGCTCGAGGCTGTCCCGCGCCATGCGCTTCAAATCGCGGTACCCGAGGTGCTGCGCGGTCACCGCGCGCAGGTGCTCGCGCGACAAGTCGGAGCGAGACACGCCCTCGTCGTCGGTGGCGAGCGCCACTGGCACGTGCGCCGAGACGAGGGCGCCAATGGGATGGGCGTCGCCGGCGATCTCGAGGATCTGATCGTTCGAGGAGAGGCACGCTTCCACGAGAACGCCCTTCTCGGCGAGCGTGGCGAAAAGACCGTTCGCGTCGTCCTCGCCGCGCACGTCGACGGCGTGGCCGATGCGCGAAGCGTGGCCCTTCTCGACCGCCATTCGTACGTGGAACTTGAGGTGCGAGGCCGCGCTCTCGGGGAGCGCCCGCGGCGTGAGCTCACCGGCGTGGAGCGCCACGCGGAAGTCGGGCGACTCGCCGTGCAAGAAGTCGAGCATGTCCATGTGGAGCGCGTAGTCACGGAGCGCGACCTCGCCGTCTTCTGCGGCGGAGAGGTTGACGCCCACGACGCGCGGGTCCTTCTTGGCGAGCTCACGCGCCGCTACCATCTGTGCGAAGACCTCGTGCGGCGCGCGGGTGCGCGTCACTTGGAAGAGGTAACGAACGGTCACGTCGCATCCCGCGTGCGCGTTCGGGCCGTCGCACGCGAGCACCGATCGCTTTCGCTTCTCCGCGTCGTCGAGGGCGCGCGACGCGTCGGTGAGCACCGCCGGCCAGCTCGGGTGAGCGAGGAGCTTCGCTTCGAGATCGCCGAGGTCGGCGCGCGCGGGCGCCGGCTTGGTGGCCGCCCACACGTCATTCGCCACCCGCGCGGCAGCGCTGGCCGTGAGCGAGAGCATCGTCTCGAGGTACAGCGCGTGCTGGGCCGCAGCTCGGTCGGTCGCTTCGGCGAGCATGTCGCCGGTGTGGCTCAGCGTCGCGAGCATGAACTTCCCGAACGCCGCGAAGAAGTGATCGTGACCGCTCTCGGCGCCCCCGCGCTCGAAGCCCTCCATCGACCAGGCGCGCACCACCGCCGCGGCCTCGCTGCTGGCGGGGAGGGCTTGGTTCGGCGAAGCGCTGCACTTGCTCTTCGCGACGAGGGTCAGGCTCGCCGGGTCGATGCACATGCCGTCGGCGCGCGCGTACGAGAGGAGGTTCTCGGCGTACGCGGCGCCCGAGAGGTGGTGGTGGAGATCTCCGCCCTTGGGCATGGCGCGGAGGAATTCGAGGAGCGCCGCGTCGTCGCCGCGTCGGGCGTCGAGCTCGGCCGCGACGCGATCTTCGCGCGTGCTCTCGAGCGCGCCCGTCCCGTCGTCCTGGCCCGTCCCGGTCGCGCCCGCGCAGCCCGCCGCCAGGGCGGCGGCGCAGGTCACGAGCGGCAGGCAGAACGCGAGGCGCATCGAACGCCCGACCGCAACGGGCGTGCCACTATCGTGAGCTCGCGCGCCGTGTGGATTCCGTGGTTCCGGGGGTCGGGTCGCACCCCGTCGGCGACGGCGATCCAGCGCGGCGATCCAGGACGCTCGTTCACTCGAAGCGAACGGCCCGGTAGTGGCCGCGTTGCGCGATGACGCGGGCCGGTCGCCCGGCGAGTGCGCCGGCCACGAGGGGTCGATCGGTGATGGTGACGGTGAGCACGTTGCCGGGCGCGCGCGCGTCGAACGCGCTCGGGGCCCACGGGTTGGTGGATGGTAGCGTCGCCGCGCGCGCGGTGAGCGAGCAAGGCACGTGACGCATGCCGCAGTAGCGAAGCGGCACCATCGAGCCGGGACCGGCTCGGAGCGCCACGTACGACGACGGGATCGAGAGGAGCACCGAATCGACTTTCATCACGCGCGACTCGGCACCGTCCAAGAGGCCGACGACGCGCTCACCCGGTGGCACCTCGCGGATCACCGCGACGAGATCGGCGATCTCGTCGCCGAAGGCGCCGTATCGCGAATGGAGGATGATCCCGTAGGCGAAGAGCCCAGCCGCCGTGACGATATGGAGCGCCGTCAGTCCGTCGCGCCCGGCGTCGGGCATCGGCGCCGGGATAGTGGCGACGAGGGCGAGCACGAAGAGCGGCACGAGGCGCGGGCTGATCGACATCGCCTCGAAGTCGTCGAAGTGGTGCGGCAAGAGGAAGTATGCGGCGAACGCGCCGAGTGGAAGCGCGGCACGGAGCGCGACGTCTCGAGCGCGCACGGCGCGGCCCCGCGCGCGCGCGACCGCGAAGCCGGCCCAAACGGCGAGGAGCGCGAGGAGCGCGTAGCTCGCTTGGACGTCGAGCCCGTCACGGAATCCACGGAGTAGGTGAATCGGAATGCCCTCGAGGTGGCGCTGAAGGTCGGTCAGCGTGCCCTGCGCGGCGAGCTCGGCGCGGCGGGTGGAGACGAGCGCCCCGAGGAGAACGATCACGCCTCGGTGCGGGGGCCCCGAGGCATAGGGCGTGGCGACGTTCCATGCTGCCGCGAGGACCAACGATGGCGCGAGCGACGCGATCGTCCACGCGCGCGCCCGCCGCGGGCCGCCTGCGAGCGCCGCCGTCGCCACGGCGACTGCGAGCCCGAGCACGTACGTCTCGAGGTGTAGCCCGTAGAGCACGCACGCAGCTCCCGCCAAGATCGCCGCGCTCGTTCCGAGCCCGCGCTCGCTTCGCGCCGCGCGGGTCGCGAGCGCGAGCATCGCGAAGAGCGCAGGCAGCGAGAGCGCGTAGCCGAGGAAGCCGTAGTGAAGCCCGAGGTTGTAAGCGAGCGGGAAGGCGACGAGACCGGCGAGCATCGAGCCGCCGAGCGCGCGGGCGTACGCCGCCACGGCGAGCGGCAAGGCCGCGACGTACAGGCCGACCACGACGTGGATCGCGAAGGGCGACGACACCTTCGCGGCCACCGCGACGAAGATCCAAGAGAGTGCGGGGGGCGCCGGCCAGAGGCGCGGGACGTAGAACGCCGAATAGGGCGAGGCCGGATCGCCTGCCTTGTCGAGCATGTCGGCGATGGCGCGATGGAACGGGAGGTCGAGCCCCGGCAAGACCGGCGTCGCGAAAAGCGGCCATAGGAACGCGACGAGAAGGATCGCGTACGCGGCGCCGAAGATCGAAGCTTCGCGGCCTCTCATGTCACGGCGGCCGAAGGTACTCGAAAGCGCACATGGACCGGCGCGCTACAATCGGGGCGCCATGTGGCGGCGGCGCTCATCGTTCGGCGGAGTACTACTCGCGTTCGCGGCCGGCTGCGCGCCGGCGGCGCAGCCGTCGTCGAGCCAGCGTCCGGCGCCGTCGGTCATCGTCTTGCCACCGATCGCGACCGTGGTCGACGCAGGAAATGTGCAAGATGCAGCGATTGCTCGGGCTGAAGCGGGCGCGCCGAAGGAGGTACGCCTCACCACCGGCTCCGGCTGCGCGGGGCCGAGCCGAGACGCCCCCGTCGCCGCGCCGGGAGCGTGCGTGGTTCGCGGCGCGCGCGCGCATGTCCATCACGTACGCACGCGACTTCCCGGAGAGCGCTTCCTCGAGCTCGGCGTCTACGGCGGTGACGTGAGCGTCACGATTCCCGGCGTCGAGTCAGCCCCGGTCGCGGTGACGGTCCACGCTCCCTTCGCCTTCGATGGGACGACCTCGCTCGACGGCGGCAACGTGTCGATCGCGCTCGCCCAGGCCGAGTCCGTGACCGGAGCGCTTCGGCTCGCGAAGGGCGCGCCGTTGCGCGGCGTCGCGGTCGGCGATCGGCTGCACGCGCGCTCGCCGTTCGGTGACGACTTCGACGTGGGGCCCTTCGATCTGCTCTGCACGACGCTCACGCTCGACGATCGCAATCGCGTCGACCCCGTGGGGGCGCCCTCGCGGAGCGATGCCCACGCGCTCCTGCCCATCGGTGGGCCGGAGGTCCCGAGCGATCCGCGAAACGGCGATCGGGCCGCGCCCAACGTGACACGCGGCCGCGTCCACCTCTCGTGGTCGGAGCCGCCGCTCGTTCGCGCACGCCCCGCGGATACCGAGGGCGTGCGGCTCTCGTCGTGGAGCGGCCTCGGCGGCAGCGCCGATCTCGAGCTCGTCGGTCGTCGACCGGGTTTCCTTCACGTTCGCGCTCGCACCAAAGCTGGGTCCCTTCTCGACGGTTGGATCGAAGAGTCGACCGTGGCGGTGGGCGGAGGTGGCGGACGGGGCGCCGGGATCGGGCTTTGCGGATGCGGCCTCGCCGGGCATGCGGGTGGGGCGAGCGTGATGACGATCGGCGCGAACGCGGCGATCCACGCCGAACCCGACGGGCCCGCGTGGTCCCATGCGTCAGCCGCAGTTGCCGCGCTCGTCGCGAAGGACGATGGGAGCGGCTGGCGCCGCGTTCTCCACGTCGATGGGCTCTCCGAGGGAGGTGATGCGTGCGACAGCGGGCGACTCGAGCACGCATGGGTCCGCGCGTCGGACGTCACCGCGCGCTGACGTCGCTCTCGAACGATCACTCGAACGCGGCCATGACTTCGGGTCGCACGAGGCCGCGTACCTCGGCGGCGCTGAGCCGAACGTCTTGCGGCCCGACTGCGAACGGGAGATCGACGAACACGATCCGTACGCCGCCGTTCTTTTCGATCGTGAAAGGGACGTCCCGAGCCGAGAAGACGCCCTCGCCGACGAGATCAGCGAGGCCGGCGCCCTCCTTCGCGTCGAGGCGCGCGAGCGCCTTCTTGAGGAGTCTCCGCTTGGTTTTCGCGTCGACCGCGAGATCATCGATCCCAATCGCGCGCACGTGCGCACCCGCGAGGACGTAGTTCATCGCGAACACGACCTTGCTCGGGTGTGCGCCGCCCAAATCGGGAGTCGCGTCGCACCGCACGCTCACTCCGCGCCCGCGCGCCAGCGCGACCGCGCAGTCGACGGGCATCGCGCAGCGTCCGCCGGGCTCCCCGCTCCGGCACTGCGCCTCGCCGCGTGCGTCGGCGAGGAACGCCTTCGTGCGCGCGGCCAGAACACCCTCGATCGCCTGGCCGAGCTCCGCGTCGGTGTCGGCGCGGGTCGTCGTCACCTTCGGTGCCGCGATCGTGACCGGGTTGCGGCCGCCTCGCGTCTCCTTGTGGATCTTCCAGCCGACGACGCGTGCGTCGCTGGACGCGTCCGGTGCGTCGCCCGCGTCCCCGGTTGCGACTGGGGCCGCGTCGGCGTGCGCGTCGGCGGAGCCGGAGTCCGCACTGGTGTCTCCGAGGAAGCGCGTCTCAGGTGCGCCCCCCGCGGTGTCGCGCCGACAAGCAAACGTCGTCGTTCCCGCCGCGATCGCGACGAGGAGGAGGATGCCGCGCGCGCCGAGCACCCAGTCGAAACGCCAATCCGGTGAACGCAATTCCCCGGGCGCTTGATACCAGGCGGAGTCACCTTAACGGTCGAGTTAATGGGGCGCGGCAGCGCTGAACGGGGCTCGCGCGCTACGGAGAGGACATGCGTTCATTGGCGCTCCTCGTCCTCGTATCGTCCTTCGCCATCGCTTGCAGCGCGGCCGACGGCGCCTCCGAGCCGAGTGCGATCGAGGTGGCGCGCGACTCGACCGACGCTTCGACGTCTCCATCGGTCAATGATGCGAGCTCGGTCGACGTGCGCGTCTACGACGCTTCCGTGCGCGTCGCCGATGCCGGTGGGGCCGACGGTGCGGCGCTCGTCGACGGCGCACCCGATGTCGTCGACGCCGGTTGCCCCGCACCCACCGGAGTGGTCGTTCCAGCGGGCGGCACCATCACGCGGCCGGCCGAGACCGTCATGAGGCTCACGCTCGCCTATCAGGGGCCCGTCCTCGCGGTCACGGCGCTCACGCCCGTGAACATGGTGTTGCCCCCCTCGAGCGGCGTGTTCACGCCCGGGGTCCACGCCGGCTACTGGTTCGCGCTCGAGGGCGCTTCCGGGCAGACGATCTACACGCGTGTCGTCTCCGATCCGACCGTGGTCGAGGGAGTCCTCGCCGATGGCGGGCTCGTGGCGGGGCGAGCGCCCTTTTGCGACGCGAAGGTCATCCATGTCGACGCACCCAACGACCCGAGCGCCACAGCTCTGGTCGTCTATGGCAGTCCCTACGCGACGGACGACCCGGCGATCGAGTTGGCTCGGTTCTCCCTGTAGTCGCGCACCCGCGCGGCCATCGCTCGGCTTGAATCGCGACACGCCTGGCACGGGTCACGCCGGCGAGCGCACGCCGAGCTTCTTTGCGAGCGCGCGAATCGTCGCGACGTGCGCCTTCTTGAGGTGGGCGTACGCGTCACGCTGCGCCGCCTCGTGCGCCAAGACGAAGGCCGAGAGCGCGGCGCGCGCGTCGCCGCTCGCGCGATGGAGCTCGCCGTCCACGCGGTGGAAGTCCTCGTGGATGTGCTTGCGGCGCTGCGTGGCGTCGAAGTCCGTGGCGTTCACGTCGGAGGCGAGGCTCGATCCGAGGAGCGTTCGTGCGTGCTCGACGTGCGTGCGCGCGAGCGCGCGAAGCTGCTCGGCGTCCGCGCGCGAAATGGCGGGGATCGCCTTCTTGGGCCGCTCGCGGCACGGATCGCCGCCCGCGGCGCGTACGAGGAGCGCGCTCGCTGCGCGTACGTGAGCGTGCGCGAGCGCGGCCCACGGAGCGAGCTCGGCGGAGTGTGGGCGGACCTTGTCGGGGTGGGCCGCGACCAGCGCCGAGAGCCGAACGCGATCCTCTTCGGCGCGTGGATCGGCGAGCGCGGCTCGCGCCACGAAGCGTTCGAAGAGCGGGTGGGGGAGCTCGAGCCCCGCGTCGACGAGCGCGTCCAAGAGCGGCGCGGCTTCGGCGTACGCGCGCGAGAGGACGAGCTGACCGACGAGGGCCGTCACGAGCGCTAGCGCGGCCTCGCGCCGTGCATCCTGGTGCCGTCGCGCCATCGCGAGCGCCGGTCCGGCGACGAGCTCGTTCAGGACGAGCGGGTTTGCGTAGCTCGCGTCGCGCACGACCTCGGTCAGCGCGCGGAGGAGCGGCACCTCGCGCGCGCGGCCCGCGCGCGGGAGGCGAGCGAGGAGCCGCTTCGCGATGGAGAGGTGCGCGCCGCTCTCGTCTCCGAGCGGCGATGCGAGTCCGCGAACGAGCGCCGCCACGGCTGCGGGCGGCGCCGGCTTCTCGCCCGCCTCGACGTCCTCGAAGTAGAGCGTCTCGACGATGGCGAGGTAAGCCAAGTCGCGTGCATCATGCACGAGTCCGCGCGCGAGACACGCTTCGGCCAGCGCGAACATCGCGTCGGGGCGTTTCCACCAGAGATCGGCCGGCCCCTTCCACACCGTCCGCTGATCCAAGACCGCGCGCCTCGCGGCTCCGACCACGAGCTCGCCCGCGAGGAGAGACACGGCGCCCACGTGGCCAGCGACCGTCACGTCGCCCGCGCGCACTTGGAGCTTCCCGCCGCTGCGAGCGAGACGCATCCGCGGAGGACGCGGCAACTGGAGCTGGGCGGCGCACGCGTTCGCGAGCGCGCGAAGGGCCGGAACGAACCGAGGCTTCACCGAAGGCATCGTGGGCATCGTATCGCGCCGAGCGGCGGAACCTCGTCGTGGTCACCGAGCCGCCAACCGGAGATCCCGCGATGGTCACTCTTCGGCCGTAGATCGCGAAGGCTGCAAGTTGCACGCATCCACCGTTCGTGGATGAGCTCGGGCCGAAAAGCCCGCTCGGTCCGGGTCGGTGCCGAGCCGATTGGGATACGTTGCCCGCTCCCTTGAGAGGAGGCATCGATGTCCGAAGGCACCAAAGAGCTCGTCGTTCTCATGACCAAAGGCGCTGACCACGAGGTTTCGTCGGTCGCGTTCACGATCGCGTGCGGCGGAATGACGTCGGGCATGAAGGTCATGGCCTTCTTGACCAGCTCGGCGGTCGATCTCGTGCGCAAGCGTGCGATCGATCTCACGGTGGTCCCGCCGCTCGATCCGTTGAAGGCGCTCATCGACGACTTCTTGAAGCGCGGGGGCACGATCTACGCGTGCACGCCCTGCGCGAAGGCGCGCGGGTACACGCAGGAGGATCTCATCGATGGCGTGAAGATCGCCGGGTCGAGCGTCATGCACGAGCGCCTCATGGCCGGCGCCGCGTCGCTCAGCTTCTGAGCGGACGTGCTCCGCGCGTGGGCCTCTGAGACACAGCTGACGCACGCGCTTCACGCTGGTCTCGACTTGGACCATGATCGCTCCGCGCATGCACGATTGCGCGGGAAACAAGCGCCTTCACCATGAATCGAGCTCGCGTGCGTGCCGTCCATCTTCGCGTGCGCGCGCTCGTCTCTCTCGCAGTGATGGTCGGATGTCTCGCGCTCACCGCCCGCTCGGCTCGCGCCGACGACGATGACGGCCCGCCGAGGAAGACGCTCCACCCCGAGGGGTGGGGCCTCCAAATCGGCCTCTCCGCTGGCTACCTCGCCCAACCTCCGGGCATCACCGACTTCCGGACCCCGAGCCAGTTCACGTATCGCGGGCTCGACGGCACCACGGTGCAGCCCGACAGCGGCGCGGCGCTTCTCTCGATGGAGGCGGGGCTCTCGTACCACCTGCGCACGCTCGTCTCGTTTCCGCTCGTGAGCCTCCGGGGCGCGATAGCCATCGGCCCCACCTTCGAGCGCACCTTCCCGTCGACGCCCGAGGAGACGCGCCTCCGCATGTTCAGCGACAGCGTGATCGAGCTCTCGGGGCCGGGGCTCGGCCTACACGTGGAGGCCGGGAACGCGCTCTTGACCGCCTCGGCACAGCCCGTGCTCGAGGTCTACCACGCGCGCGGCACGCTCACGCAGGGCATGCTCACCACTGATCTCGGCGGCTATGGCTATTCGATCGGCCTCGATGGCGATGCGGCCGTGTGCGCCCAAATCGGGTTCCTCAAGGAGTCGTGGAGCGGCGACACCGGCTGGGGCTGTCTCTACGCATCGCCCTTCCTCGTGCGCGCGGGCGGCGGGGAGCCCGCCTTTTGGAATGGCATGCTTGTCGGAGTGCGCCTCTTCGCGACCTCGCTCAAGTGGTGATCGGCGGCGTTAGCGCGGCGGATCGGTGGCCGCGCGGAAGCGAGCGACGAGCTCTTCGCGCGAGCGTGCGCCGAGCTTGCGCATCGCCTTCAAGATGAGGACGCGCACCGTCGTCTCCGTGATCCCGAGCTCGTAGGCGACGACCTTGGTGGTGTGGCCGATCGCGAGGAGCGCCAGCACCTGCCGTTCGCGACGGCTCAGATCGGCGACGTCACCGACGTGAACCTCGTTCGATCGAATGACGACGTAGCGTCGGCCGTCGGTGTCGACGTGATCGACGAGCGACCACCTTGCGCCGACCATCGCGCGCCACGCCGAGAGCGACTCCTCCGAGGCTCGCTCGCTCGTGGTGCGCGCGCGATCGACGGCAACGATGGCGCGCGCCAGCGTTTCACGCGCATCGGCGGTGCTCGCGTCTCCTTCGGCGTGCGCGAGCTTGCCGTCGGGTGCCGCCACCGCGTCGGCGCCGACGCTCGGATCCCGCGGTGCCTCGAGCCGCCGACGAATGCGGTAGGCCGCCCCGAGGTGCGCCGCGACGCGCGTCCAGCGCACCGTCGATCGCGCGTCGTGCTTGCCGGTGGCGGGGAGGGGCGTACCCACCCAGATGCCGTGCCCCGACGGATCGAAGCCGTTGATGGCCAAGACGTCTCGAAAGGGCGCGCCCGCCGCGACGAGGATCTCCGTGGAGCCGGGGATGTCCGAGGCGTGTCCGAACGGCTCGTGAAGCCACGTGCGTTCTACGTACTCACGCGGGACGTTCTCGACCATCGCGCGCATCGCCTGCTCCATGGGCTCCGCCCGCGGCACGCTCCGCATGAGGCCCGTCTTGAGCATGGGCCCGCTCGCGTCGAACAAGTAGCCGAACGTTCCCATCCCGTGCCGTAGGAAAGGCGCGCACGCGGAGAGCACGCCGTCCATCCACTCGGCTTCCGGGAGCGTGACCCGATACGCGGCCTCGAGGATGGTGATGACATCCTCGCTCGACGGCGCTTTGCTCATGGCGGCCGAGCCTAGAGCAGCCCCGGGTGCCCCCGCCAGGCAGGAAAACGCTCATGGGGCGAGGGGCGCGCTTCTCCGCATGTCGCGTCCGTTGAAGTGGTGACGTCGCGGACGGAAGGTCCGGATGCGCGTGGTGAACCCGTCCGCCACGCTCGGTCACTTGGTCTAAGCTTGAGCTCCAGCCGTGGCCCCGCCTAGCGTCCCCTATGTAGCGCTCTTCGAGCACGCGCTCGATGCGGTCCTACTCACGGCTCCAGACGGTCGGATCGAGGCCGCCAATCCGGCGGCGTGTCGAATGCTCGGCCGCAGCGAAGAGGAGATCCGGAGCCTCGGGCGCGCGGGGATCGTCGACGGTGGCGCTGCGCTCGACGCCGCGCTCGACGAGCGCCGGAAATCCGGACACGCTCGCGCCGAGCTCCGCCTGCGGCGTGGCGACGGGACGTCGTTCGTCGCCGACGTGTCGTCGGCGATCTTCCCCGACGAAGCGGGCGCGCCGCACACCGTGACGATCCTTCGTGACGTGTCGGCGGAGGTGGCGGCCGAGAATGCGCTTCGGGAAAGCGAGTCGCGATTTCGTACGCTCGCGGCGACGGCGCCGGTCGGCATCTTCCAAACGGACGCGACCGGCGCGTGCGTCTACGTGAACGAGCGTTGGTGCGAGTACGCGGGCATGAGCCTGGCCGACGCGCTGGGGAGCGGGTGGACGTTCGCCGTGCACCCCGAGGATCGAGCACGGATCGCGGCGCGGTGGATCGACGCTTCGGCGAACGATCGCCGCTTCGAGGAGGAGTATCGCTTCCAGCGGTCAGATGGGACCACCCGCTGGCTGATCGGCCGCGCGGCTGCGGTGCGTGGCGCTTCGGGCCGGCTTCTTGGGTACGTCGGAACGATCACCGACATCACCGAGCGTCGCGAGTCCGAGGAAGCGCTGCGCGCGAGCGAGGTGCGCTTTCGCGGCCTCATCGATCACTCACCCATCCCTTACGCGCTGAACGACGACGCGCTTCGCATCACGTACCTGAACCCGGCCTTCATCCGCACGTTCGGGTACGAGCTGGACGAGATTCCCACCGTGGAAGCCTGGTGGCCGCGCGCGTACCCCGATCCAGCGTACCGCGCCTGGGTCGCGGGGGAATGGTCGCAGCGCCTCGCCCGGGCGCGCCAACAAGGAGTGGCTTTCGAGCCGATGGAGCTCGAGATCCGCTGCAAGGATGGCTCGACCCGCGTCGTCGAGGTCTGGGCGCACCCGGTCGGCGACACCTTCCTCGGAACGTACGCCGTGGTCCTCCATGACGTGACGGAGCGCGTGAGGAACGAGGCGGCGCGCCGCTTGTCGGCCGCCATCACCGACAACATGAGCGACGGCGCGCTGCTCATCCGGCTCCGCGACGCCACGACGCTCCACGCGTCCGCGCAAGTCGCGAAGATCTTCGGGCTGCCCGCCGAAGCGCTGCTCGGGAAGAGCGCCGCCACGCTCGCCGACTCGCTCGGGCTCAGTGATGAGTCCCAGATCGCTGCGGCGGAGTCTGCCGTGCGGGCGGGACGAGCGTGGACGGGCGAGCTTCGCGCCCAACGGGGCGACGGCAGCGCGCTCTACTGCTCCGTCAGCGTCTCGCGCTTTACGTACTCGCCGCACGGCGACGTCGCCGTCGTCATCGTGAAAGACGTCACCGAGCAAAAGCGGCTGGAGGCGATTCGGAACGAATCGCAGCGTCTACAAGCCCTCGGAACGCTGGCGGGCGGCATTGCGCACGACTTCAACAACGTCCTCACCGCGATTCGCGGCAACGCGGAGCTCGCGGCCATCGAGGCGCGCACCCAACCGTCACTCCACGCGGCACTGTCGGAGATCGACCGCGCCTGCGGGCGCGCGGCGGAGCTCGTCCGGCGCATCACGACGTTCGCGCGACCCCAGGAGCCGCGACAAGCGAACCTGTCGATCGCCCTCGTGCTGGAAGAGGTGCTCCGCCTCCTCCGCCCCACGATTCGCGCCGGAGTGTCGTTGACCACGATCGTGGCCGACGACGTTCCGCTCGTTCGCGCCGACGCGGCTTTGGTCCACGAAGCGCTCGTGAACCTGACGACGAACGCGGTGGACGCCATGCGCTCCGGGCCGGGCTCGGTCGTCTACTCGATTGGCCATCTCGACGTGGATGCCGAACGTGCGGCGCAGCTCGGACTCGCGCCGGGGCGGCACGTCGCTCTCTCGGTGAAGGACGACGGGTGCGGGATGGACGAGACGACGCGCGCACGCGCGTTCGACGCCTTCTTCACGACCAAGCCGTTCGGGCAGGGCACGGGTCTCGGGCTCTCGATGGTCCACGGTGTCATGCGGGCGCACGAAGGCGCGATCACGCTCGAGTCGGCGCCGGGCCAAGGCGCGACGTTCATTCTCTATTTCCCGGTCGACGAGCGCGTCCCGAGCGCCGTGCCGGCTGCGGTCCCCGAGCCGACGCCGCCCGTCGCGTCGACCAAGCTCCGCATCCTCGCCGTAGACGACGAAATGATCATCGTCCGCACGAATACACGTCTTCTCGGGACGGCCGGCCACGTCGTCACCGGCGTCTCCAACCCCGCCGAGGCGCTCGAGCTGTTCCGCGCTGCGCCGTCCGACTTCGACGTCGTGCTGACCGATCTGTCGATGCCGCAGATGTCGGGGATCGAGCTCGCGCGCGCGATCCGCGCGATTCGTCCTGACGTTCCGGTGCTGCTCACCAGCGGCTTCGTCGAGCCCAAGGAGGAGCTGGCCGCGATCGAGGCGGGCATCGCCGAGATCGTCCCCAAGCCCACCACGCTCGGGCTCCTCACCAGCGCCATCACTCGGGTGGCGACCCGCACTCGATGAGTGCGTTCGCGGGTCAGCCGAACGAGAGCGCGCGCCGACCGAAGTCGAGCTTCATCGCCTGCTTTGCGGCGTAGAGCGTCTCCTCGGCGACGGCGTTGGCCTTGGCCGTGTGGGCGCGGAGGATCTCGAGCACGCGCTTGTCGCCTGCCTCGCCTTCGAGGGCCGCGCGCCGCTCGCGCATCGGTTGGAGGAGCTCGTCGATGGCTGCCGCGACGTCGGCTTTGACGTGGCCGTCGCCGATGTTGTCGCCGCGCGAGTAGCGGTCTTCGAGCTCGGCGACCTTGGCCGGGTCCTTGATGAAGGCGCGCACGTACTGGAAGAGCGCGTTCTTGATGTCGCCCGGCTCGGTCATCGATTGGCGACCCGTGTAGAGCGCACCCATCTTCTTCTTGATGTCTTTGGCCGTGTCGGTGAGCAGGATGGCGTTGCCGAGGCTCTTCGACATCTTGTTCTTGCCGTCGGTGCCGACCAGGCGGCCCACGCGACCCACGAGCGCGTTCGGAATGGGGAAGAGCCCGCCGGCCGCGAGGTGCTCCTCGTCTTTGGTCGCCGGATCGACGCCGCAGTACGTCCAGTTGAAGCGGCGCGCGACCTCACGGCACATCTCGATGTGCGCGACCTGATCTTCGCCCACGGGAACGAGGTCGCCACGGAAGGCGAGGATGTCCGCGCACTGGCCCACCGCGTAGAGCGGGAAGCCGAAGCTGTAGTGATCGCCGAGGTCCTTCAGCTCGAGCTCGGTCTTGAGCGTCGGGTTGCGCATCACGCGGTTGAAGGGCGTGAGCATCGCGAAGTACCAGGAGAGCTCGGCGATGGCCGGGATCTCGGTCTGGAGGACGATGGTCGAGCGCTCGGGATCGATGCCGGCCGCGAGCCAGTCCTTCACGATCTCCAGGGTGTCGCGCCGGATGTCGCCGGCTTGATCGGCGCGCGTCGTGAACGCGTGCATGTTCGCGACGAGGAAGAAGCAGTCGTATTGGTCCTGGAGGCGGACGCGGTTCTCGAGCGAGCCGACCCAGTGGCCCAGGTGCAGACGGCCCGTCGGAGTGTCACCGGTGAGAATGCGAGAACGGGTGCTCACGATGCGCTCCCTATAGCGCGCTTCGGTCGCGTCTTGCGGTCGGGAGTGACGTCCGCCCCAATATGAATACCCACGCCCACCCGTCTGGGACCCACCGAAAGGTGATGTCGTTTCAGGGCTTTCCGAATTTCTTGGTGAGGCTTTTTACGATCCTGGTCGGGGCGGCGTCCAACGGCCATGGAATGCGCGACCTGCTCCTCCGCCAAGCCGTCCCCGGCCCAAAGGAACGCGACCATCGCCAAGAAGCACGGCACGAGGCCGAAGCGATACGCCAGCTACCTCAAAGGAAAGAGCAACGTGGCCGAGCGCCGCTTCGCCGAGGCGCTCCCGAAGGTGGTCGCCCACGCGAAGAACGTCGCGCTCGCCCATCACGTCACCGTGACGCGCGAGGAGCTCGCGACCAACATCTTGAGTGAAGGGGTAGCCGTCGCGCTCAACCAGGATCTCGCCGACGGCCTCGATGGCTACGGCGCGTTCGGCATCGACACGCTCGTCGACCGAAAGAAGGAGCTCCAGCCCTTCTTGGACAACCGCACCAAGAAGCTCATAGAGGACCCGAACAAGCTCTCCGAGAACGTGAACGAGAAGAAGGAGACCGTTCACTCGCTCACCAACCTCTCGATCGAAGAGGGGATGTACGCCAACGCGAGCATGTACGTGTGGAGCAAGGCGCGGCTCGCCAAGGACCTCGAGGCGCAAGGTGCTTCACTCGACGATCTCCCGCCCGCGGGCCAGTTCTTCTGGAGCACGGTCTACTTCAATGCCGGTCCCAAGATGGGCAAGAAGCACCTCGCGGATTGGGGCATCGACGCCTGGGAAGACCCGTGGACGCTCGAGGATAGCGACGAGCTCCACGGCCAAGACAGCCGGTACAACGCCCACTGGCGCACGGCCACGTTCGAGAGCCTGAGCGAAAGTTTCGACGTTGCGTCCTCCGACACCGGAGCGCCGAAGCACCCCTGGGAGTGACGGTCGTCACTCCACTTGGATCGCGCCCGTCATCTTCGCGTCGATAGTGCACGCGAAGCCGTAGACGCCGGCGGCTCCGAGCTTGACTTTGCCCGTGTCGGGCACGCTCGCGAACGGGCTGGGCTCGGCCCCGCCGGCCGGGGCGATCGGATAGTCGGTGAAGCGGCCTTCGAAGGCGACGGTCTGGCCCGACTTCACCTTCATGCAGCGATTGGGCGACGTGGCGAGCGTCGGACTCCAATCGATCTTGCGCGCCGCTGCCGGGTCGGTTTGGTCCAGGTACGTCGTGCAGCCGTTGAGCGCGGTGCCCGTCGGGGAGTTGCCCGATCCGTTGCCCGAGCCGGTGGACGCGCCGCCGTCGACCGGTGTCGACGCATCCGAGCCGCCAATCGCGCCGCCACCGCCGCTCGAGCATCCGAAGAGCGAAGCGATGCCGAGCAACCCGACGAGGAGCGAGCGAGACATGGCCGACGTCTTAGCAGCGGCCCGCGGCGCGTCCACGTGCGATCTCCCGGACCGCGCGCAAAGCATCAGGCTCGGGCGGCCCTAATGCGTGCGAGCGAGGTCTGAGTCGCGCTACGCCGCTCAGCCGCCCGACGAGGGTCAGTTGTTGCCGTTGTCGTCTATCTGCCCGTTGATGTTGTTCGAGCCCGACCCGTCGTCCGCGCCACCCACCGTGGCGTCGAGCTCGTCGTCGGAGAGCTCCGTCATCGACTCGTTCCGCGCATCGACTTCGAGATCCATGTCGTTCATTCGAAGCTCCTTTTTCAGCACAGTGCCCCCACCATCGAAGCATACGCGTTCGGCGACACGCCAGCCGTGCCATGCTCTCGTCCTCGTTTTGGTGGGAGACCCGGTGCCTGGGCACTTACTGCAACTGCGTTGCGGACACCTCACGGGGGGCCTGCGCCGCTCCGAGCCGGCGCTCACGCGCCCAGGGGGCCAAATGCGTCGCGCGGCAGCGTCGGATCCAGCACCGATTGGATGTCGGGGACGAACGTCGCGCCGGCGAGAACGCGCGGCCGCGTGATCCGATCCAAGCGGAACATGCGCGGCGCGTCGTGCTCGACGTCGCGGGCGAGGATGTACCAAAGCGGCGCTTGCACGAGGAGGCCGTGCGGCTCGATGCGCCGATGGCTCCTCCGGCCGTGGCGATCCTCGTAATCGAATGCGAGGCCGAGCCCGGCGTGGAACGATGCCTCTACGGCTTGGAGGATCTCGGACGAGGTCGTCGCCACGTGGCGAGCGGCGCTCTCGCTGGCGGGCGGACCGACGACGACGCGACGACAGAGCGCGCGGAGTCGCATCGCCTCGATCTTCGGCAACGTCGCCGCGAGCTTGCTCAGCGCGGTACGTGCGGCGTGGCCCCAGGGCAGTGCGGTCGCACTGCGCGATAGCGTCGCCGAGAGCCAGAGCGCGGCGATCTCGGTAACGCCGAACGATACGGCGACTCGCGCCTTGTCGCAGTCCAGGCGAAGGCCGCCCCCAGGGCCAGCGTCGGCTTCGATCGGAACGCCGCGGGCGCGCAGCGTGGCCACGTCGCGGAGCACGGTGCGTCGGCTCACGCCCAGCTCCCCCGCCAGAGACTCGGTCGTGGCGGTTCCCGTCTCGCGGAGAAGGCGCTCCAGGTCCGCCAGTCGGTCGATGCGGCTCGTCATATTGGTGACAGATATTGTCACCCATTCCGCGCACCATCGCTGCATGTCGACAGCTGCGGAGCTCTGGGTGCGAGGAGTCGGTGCGGGGGCAGTGGCGGCCGCGCTCGACGTGGGGCTGATCGTTGCGGTGGAGCCGCACGCGTCGCGTTGGGTCCTTTTGGAGGCGGGGCTCTTCTGGACCGCCGCCGGGCTGGTCGTCGTCGCAGCTGACTTCGGGCTGGGATGGCTCGCGCATGGTCTCGTCACGACGGTCCTGCTCGCTGCGCCATGGATCGTCGCCGAGTCGTTCGCAGTGGGGCACCCCGCGCACTTCGTCCCGCTCGTCGTTCAGAGCCTCGTCTTCGGAACGATGTTCGCTCGGGTGCGACGGCCGCTCGTTCCAGCATCCGGACGCGCGCCGTGAGCTGTGCCGTTGCTCCGGTCCGGCATGCGCGCATAGGCTCCGCGCGTGCGGATTCGTCGGGGGTTGTGCCTCTTCTTGCTCTTGGGGTGCGGGACCGGTGGGCCCGGTGGGAGCGTCCTCTCCGATGCGAGCGCCGAAGGTGGCGCGAGCGCGGACGCTGCATCGACCGCGCACCTCTGCGAGCCAAGGGAAGTGAAGGTGTGGGGCACCCTCGATGGCGTGCCGCTCGACGTCACTTACCCAGGCAAAGGGTTCACCATCTATGCGTACGGCGGCGCCGACGTGCACGCGAGCTTCGCGACCGAGGGCTCCTTCGTCGCGGCGCGAACGTCGGCGTACGACCGCGAACAGCCAGTGAGCTTCGCGCTCATCCAGTTCCCGCACGAAGGACCATTCGCGGAGGAGGTGTACTGCGCGGGGCCGTCGTCCACGATCGCCCACGAACGGCGACCGATCACGTTCAAGCTGCGGAGCCTCGTGCGGCGCTCATCCAAGAGCGCGACGGTTCCCGACGCCGGCACGTGCGAAGGCGCTGCGATCCAGGGCGAGCTCGAGGGCTGCGTCGGCCCGGGCAACTGATCGCGCGCCGAACCTCGAACACGTCAACCGAACGGCCAGAAGCCCTTCTTCTTGGCGGGCGGCGGACGCGACGCGAGCGCGGCGATGACCTCGGGCGTGAGCGTGCGTTTGAAGTGGCGCGGACCTTGGGCGTTCGCGGCGAAGAACGGTATGTCCGCGACGTACGAGCCGCTCGTGCGGAGGCCCTCGATGGCCTTGAGGTACACCTCGATCATTCGCCCCACGCTCATGGGATCGGACGCCGCCTTGGTGCCGTTTTCGCGATCGAAGTCCTCGGCCAGGCCGAGGCACACCCGCGCGAAGCTCTCGGTCTCGCCGAGCGGTCCGAGCCGCTCTCGCGACGCGGCGACGAGCGCCTCGAAGGACGAGTCTCCGCGCTGCTGCGCCTCCGCGAACGTTTGAACCACACGCACGAGAAGCGCTGGATCATTCGTCGGGCCCCCAACGAGCATCCCCTTGGGTGGCTCTGCACGGACGGCCATCGCTCCCGAGAGGCTCGCGGTCGCCCCGCAGTACGCGCACGTGGCGATCGTCTGTTGAGGAGCGATGCTCGGGAGCGGCGCTCCGCAATAAGGGCAGGTGAGGGCGATGGGGGCGCTCATCGTTGGAGCCCAAGAGAGTCGGGCAGTCCAGAGGTCGAACGCAAGCCGCGCGACGCGCCGGTGCGCGATTGGAGCGCACGCGGTGACGGGCGGCCCACACGTACGCCCGGGTCGCGGGGATCCGAGGTGCCCCGGCGTGTCGTGAGCGCGCGACGAGCGCGAAATGTGGGCGCATCGGGATCGCGCGGGATTGCGGCCAGTTCAGGGTGGCCTCGGGCTTGCGAAGGACGAGGCATGGTCCTCCGCGCACTCGATCTGGATTCGCTCGACACGATCTCCGGCGGCGACGCCCTCACCGACTTCACGCAGCGCGATCGATTCAATCGCGCCTACCACGGACTGCCCGGCGCGTTCGGTGACGCCCCGTACTTCCCGAACGGAGGGAACTTCTTCGACCGCCGCGACATCACCCCGCGTGACGCCGAGGGACTGCGCGCGCTCGCCGACGGCCCGGGAGGCGGAGAGCCCAACCCGCTCCACCCTCAGTCGATCGAAGGCATTCGCGGAATGCTCGACGCGTACGAGAAGGGCCAACGCGGTGAGCCCGATCCGCTCTGGCCCGACGGAGGGAGCGAGACGCTTCCCGCGATCTGGCAACGCATGCCGCCTCAGCAGCCCGAGACGACGCGCGTCGGCGAGCTGGACGCCGAGCCGTCACCGTACGCGGTCGCTCAGGCGGACGTGGGCTCCGACAGTGGTAGCGAGAGCTACGGCTCCAACGACGAAGAGTACGCACCGAGCGGCGGTGACACCGAGCTCGCTTGAGCGATCGCGCGACCGCTCCGCGCCGGAGAGACATCACAGCGGGATGCGCTCGAAGTCGGGGGGGCGCTCCGGCTTCGGCGCCGAGCTGCGCGGCGCGGCGCGCATCGGCCGTCGACTCGGCGACGACGGACGCTTGTCTGGGCGCGCGGCCGTGGTCGCGGGGGCTGGCTCGGTCGGAGCGGCATCGGCCGCAGCGTCGACGGGCGTCGGGCTCACGTCGCTCGATGGCGCGACGCCGGGCGCGATCGCGTTGGACGCGCTTGCCGTCACCGTGGGCACGATGCTCGGGGCGGCGACTTCGCGACGCGCGGCGCCGAAGATCGCCGCGCCGATCGCGGCTGCCGCGACGAGCCCGAGGGCGATCCACACGGGCTTGCGCGAGCGCGTCGACGTCGAAGCGACCGGCGTCGCGACGACGGCGCTGGGCGCGGGCGCGCCGTCGTCCGCCGCCGGTCCTTCGCGCGGGACGGACACGATTTGCGTCGCGATCGGACCGCCCACGAGTGGGAGCTCGATGGTCTCGTCGACGTCCGCGGGGGGAACCGACGCGAGCGCGTCGCCGGTCCGAGCGGCGCGCACCATCGATCGCTTCTCCTCGATCCGGTCGGCGAACGTCTTCGCCATCACGCGCGCGAGGGTGGCTTCGGGCTCGAGGTCTTCGGCGTTCACGAACGGAAGGAGCTCACGCCGCATGTCCGCCGCGGTGGCGTAGCGGTCTTCTCGATTCCGTTCGAGCGCGCGCAAGCACACGCGCTCGAGGATCGGCGGATAGTCGGGGACGAGGGTAGAGGGCTTGGGGATCGGCGCTTCGCAGATCGCGTCGAGCGTCTCCAAGTGGGTCGCGCGCCGGAACAATCGATGGCCGGTCGACAGCTCGTAGAGCACGATCCCCAGCGCAAACACGTCGGCCCGTCGATCGAGCGGCTCCTCGCGCCACTGCTCCGGCGACATGTACTCGAACTTGCCTTTGATCTGCCCGGCCTCGGTTCGCGTCTGGCGATCGCCCGCGAGCGCGATTCCGAAGTCGAGGACCTTCACCGCGCCGGAGTACGTGACGAACACGTTCTGCGGCGACACGTCACGGTGCACCACGTGGAGCGACTCACCCGTCGGCGAAGTGAGCTCGTGTGCCGCGTGAAGTCCGGCACACGCTTCGGCCACCACGTAGGCCGCGACCGCGAACGGCAAGCGCTCGCGCTTGACCGAGAGCCTTCGCAAGAGGCCGCCGGCGCTCTCGCCGTCGAGGTACTCCATCACGAGGAAGAGCTCACCGTCCTCGTTGCCGAGCTCGTGCACGGTGACCACGTTGGGGTGACGGATCTGCGCGACCACGCGCGCCTCGTCGAGGAACATGTCGACGAACGCGCGTCGCCCGGCGAGGTGCGGCAGGATGCGCTTGACGACGACCAGGCGCTCGAAGCCGCTCGGGCCCACCAATCGTCCGAGGAGGACTTCGGCCATTCCGCCCGCGCCGAGCGCGCCGAGGATCTGGTAGCGGCCAATCCGCGCGCTCCCGAGCCCGGGCGGAGTGGACGTCACGCCGACGGGCGACATAGCATTCTCTACGTTACCGCAAGGGCTCCTCGCGGTGATCTCATGAACGACACGGCGCGCGATCTCCGCGGGAACGAATGGGCCGAGTAGGCATGCGACGCGCAGGGATCGTGCTCCTCGCGAGCCTTCTTCTCTTGGCCACGCGCTCGCGCGACGCGCGCGCCGACGAGCCCGCGCCGGGCCCGAGCGCCGCCAGCGTGGATCGTGCGCGCGCGCTCAATCAAGCCGCCGTCAGCGCGTATCTCGACGGTCGCTTCGCCGTCGCGGCAGCCACGCTCGAAGAGGCCGTGAAGCTCGCGCCGACCGAGCCCGTGCTCTTCCTGAACCTCGGAAAGGCGCGCGAGGCCGAGCGCGATCGTCCGCGCGCCATCGCCGCCTACGAGCGCTACGTCGCGCTCTCGCCGACGTCACGCGATCGCGTCGTCGTGGAGACCAAGATCGCCACGCTCCGACGCGAGCTCTCCGACGCGGCCGAGCTCGAACGACAGCGCGCGCTCACGAGGCGGCGCGAAGAAGAGCGCGCGCGCCCGGGCCCGTCGACGTCCCGCGTCGACGTCCTTCCGTTCGTGGTCGGTGGCGTCGGGCTCGCCGCGGTTGGCGCGGGCGCAGCGCTCGGTCTCCTCGCACGCGGCGCGATCGCCGACGCACGCGACGCGTCCACCGGCGTCGATGCCAAGGAGAAGGAGGACCGGGCGCACGGTCTCGCGCTCGGCGCGAACGTGGCGTTCGTGGCCGGGGGCGCGCTCGTCTTGACGGGTGCAACGTGGGCCGTGCTCGACGCGCGAAAACGATCGCGGGTCGACGTGGCGCTCGGCGTCGAACCGCGCGGGCTCCTCGTGCGAGGCACGTTTTGATTCGGCGTCGCGTGCTCGCCGCTCTCGCGGCGCTCCTTCCGATGGCGTGTGTCCTCGGTGAGGTCGACTACGAGGGCAAGCGCTGCCCGTGTCCGAGTAGCCTCTTCTGCGTCGATGGATTGTGCCGTGCCGCGCCACCCTCCGACGCCGGCGTCCCGAAAGACGTCGCCATCGACGTGGGCGCGCCGTTCTGTCCGACCCACGATCCGGGCGACGCCGGCATCTGCGGCGACTTCAGCGATCCCTCCGCGCTCCTCACGTTCACCGTGGGCCTCGCGAACGGCACGGCCAGCATCGACACCGTCGAGTATCTGTCGCCGCCGGGCTCTCTCATCTGCACGGTGCGCGCGCTCTCGAGCGGCGAGCAGGGAAACGCGATCGTCAATCACGACATCGCCGGCCCCAAGACGCGCGTCTCTCTCTCCTTCGCGGCGAAGCTCGCCATGACGCCGGCGACCGAGATGGGTCGCTTCGCGACGCTCGCTTTCGACACGGGCTACGCGGTCGGTCTGCGCCCCACCGCCACCAGCATTCGCATCGACGAGACGGTGCCGGCCGACGCGGCGGCGCCGGCCAGCCACGCCGAGCACGCCGTCGATTGGAGTCGCGGGTGGATCCACTTCGAGCTCGCGCTCGATCGATCGGGCGCGAGCCCGGTGGGCAGTCTCCGCATGGAGGGTGATGCGGTCGAGTCGTCGTCGCCCCTCGCGGCCGGGCTCACGTTCGGCGGGCTCACCTCGATCGTGCTCGGGCCCGGCTACGTCGGCGGGCCGAGCGACGCGGTCACGGTGCACTTCGACGACGTGGTGCTCACCTACGAGTGAGCGAAACCCGCGAAGAACGCGTGGTATCCTGCGTCGACGTGAGCGGGCCGCGCGCAACTACCGATGGCGAAGAGAGCCCGACGAACGTCGTCGCCAAAGACTCGGTGATCGAGCGCGGCGTGCACCTCGTCGCGGTGTGGAGCGGAGGCGGCTCCCTCTTCGTTCCGCTACCCGAAGAGGGCAGCTTCCTCATCGGTCGCGGTGACGGCGTCGACGTGCGCATCGACCACGATTCGGTCTCGCGTCGTCACGCGCGTCTCACCATGTCGCGCGGTGAGGTGCGCATCGAGGATCTCTCGAGCGCCAACGGCACGTGGATCGCCGGGCGGCGTCTCGCGCCCACCGAGCAGGCCAGGGTGCCCACCGGCGTCGCGGTCGAGGTCGGCTCGAGCGTGCTCCGCGTCTTCGTCGAGGACGGCGCTTCTGCGGTCGCGTCGTCGAAGGGGGCGGCCTCGCGCGCCGTCTCCCGTGACCCGTCCATGGCGCGCACGTACGAGCTCGTCGAGGTCGTGGCCAAGAGCAAGCTGCCGGTGCTCTTGATCGGCGAGACCGGCGCCGGCAAGGAGCGCCTCGCCGCGCAGATCCACGAGGCGTCGCGCCGCGCGCCCGAGCCTTTCATCAAGGTCAACTGCGCGGCGCTCGCCGAGTCGCTCCTCGAGGCCGAGCTCTTCGGCTACGAGCGCGGCGCGTTCACTGGCGCGAACCAGGCCAAAGCGGGTCTCGTCGAAGCCGCCAACAAGGGCACGCTGTTTCTCGACGAAGTAGGCGACATGCCCGCGTCGACGCAGGCCAAGATCCTGCGCGTGCTCGAATCGGGCGAGGTCACGCGCGTGGGCGGAGTCGCGCCGCATCGCGTCGACGTGCGCATCGTCGCCGCGACCAACGTGGACCTTCGCGCGCTCGTCGAAGCCGCGCGCTTTCGTCGCGATCTCTACTTTCGCCTCGACGGTGCGACGATCCTCGTGCCCGCGCTCCGTGATCGCCCGGCCGACGTCGCGCCGCTCGCCCAAGCGTTCGCCGAAGAGGCGTGCGCGGACGCGGGGCGCGCGCCCGTCCTCGTCGGCGACGACGCCATCGAACGGCTCCTTCAGCACGACTGGCCGGGCAACGTGCGCGAGCTCCGGAACGTGATCGCTCGCAGCGTGCTGTTCTGTCCGGGGACCGAGCTGCGCGCCGCCGACCTTCGCTTCGAGAGCGTCTCCACGGGCGCGAGCGTTACCCGTCCGGTGCCCGGCATCGACGACGCAGAGCGCCGCCGCATCCTCGAGGCGCTCGAGTCGTGTGCGCACAATCAGACCAAGGCCGCCAAGCTGCTCGGCATCTCGCGGCGAACGCTGGTGAGTCGCCTCACGGCCCTCGGTGTGCCGCGACCGCGCAAGTAGTCGCGATTGGGCAAGGCCTTCAGCCGCTTGCGCAATTCGCGCAAGGGCTGGATCGACGAATCGCTCCGAAATTGCCCAACTTCCGCAGAGTCCGCTCGCGGCCCGTGCGTTGCGATGGAGAGGAGCATGCGAAACACGCTCACCGTCGCACTCTCCGCCATCGTCATCGCTCTCACGGCCTGTGACTCCGCTTCGTCGGACGACGCATCGACGTCCGAAGACGCGAGCGAGCTCCGCCGCCGCTTCTTGTCGACCGGTGTCACGAGCCTCGACCGCGCCACCGTCGCTCCCGGAGAGAGCATCGTGCTCTCGACGACCTACAAGGTCCTCCGCGCGCCGAACGACGCACTCTCGATCTCGCACGCGCTCGTCGATCCGAGCGGCGCAGTCGTTGCCCGTGTCGTCGACGCACCCGCGTCCCCCCTCGTCGTCGGTCAGCCGTTCACGATCTCCACCAAGCTCACCGTGCCGGCGGGCACCGTGCCCGGCGCGCTGACGGTCGCCACCCGCGCGACCGACTCGAGCGGCGCGATCGTGTACCAGTCGAGCCCGTCCGCGGCTTCGGTCACGGTGACCGCCGCGCCAGCCGACGCGAGCGCGAGCGCCGCGCCCGTCGTCGTCGCTCCGGCGGTGGTCGCACCCGGCGGCGCGATCACCGTCAAGGCCGCGGTGGTCTCACCGCGCACCGTCGATGGTGCGGCCGTACTGATTCAAGTCGTCGATGAGAGCTACGCGGTGGTCGATCGCTACGTGGTCGACGGCCAGCATCTCGACGCTGGCAAGACTGCCGCGTACGAGCACGCGTTCACGCTGCCGGCGACGCTCGTCGCGGGGCACTACTACGTGTCCGCGGGAGTGTTCTCCGCCGACTGGTCGGAGACGCTCGTCTACTACGATCGCGGCGCGGCCTTCGATGTCGGGGTCGGGACGGCGACGCCCGCGCCCGGCGCGCCCGCGCCGACCTACCCGCCGGCGTCGATGCCGCTCACGCTCGCGTTCCGCGAAGAGTTCGACGCCGACCTCTACACGCAGTGGGTCGATCACGAGCCGTATTGGGGTCCGCCCGGAACGGCGGCGTACGGAAACGGGTCGTGGTTCCAAGCACCGGCCGGATCGCTCGCCGAGGTCGCGGGAGGCGTTGCCACGCTGCGGAACCGCGCTTGCCAGAATCCGGGTGGCTTCGCGATGTGTGGCGCCGACCTCTCGACGCGTGGCAAGTTCGACACCTTCGTGCACGGGCACGTCGAAGCGCGCGCGAAGATCCCCGGAAACGCTGGCGGCTTCCCGGCCTTCTGGCTCATGGGCAATGGCCTCGGCGATCAGGCGTGGCCCAAGACGGGCGAGATCGACATCTTCGAGTTCGTGAACAACGGACGCGACAACGGCGTCTCGTTCTTCACCGTGCACTGGTCGTGCCCTCAAGATCAGTGGGGGCATTGCTCGAAGACCTACGAGACCCCGCCCCGCCTGTCCGACTACACGGCCGACTATCACGTGTGGAGCTTCACGCGGACGCACGACGTCCTCGAGTCGCGTATCGATGGCTTTCTGGCCGCGAAGATCACGCGCGCCGAGCTCGCGACCATCGGCGGTGACTACGGAGTTCTCTTCGACGGACCGATGCACGTCAGGCTCGACCTCGCGAACGGCGGCGAGTGGGCCGCCGATCCGTCGCGGCCGGCGGGCGAAGGTGACTTCCTCGTCGACTACGTGCGTGTCTGGAACGCGCCCTGAGTGAACGCGCGCTGCGCTACCATCGGGGCTGCGCCGCAAATCGGCGCGCCCCGGTCGCCCATGTCGCTCGAAGCCACGCGCGTCGTCATTCTGGTCGGGCACGGCGCCCCGCCGGCCGATTTTCCGCGCGACGAGCTCACGCGCCTCAAGGCCCTGGAGGGGAGACGTCGCGCGAGCGGCGCCCCCATGAGCGAGGAGGAGCGCGCGCTCGACGAGCGCGTTCGGACGTGGCCTCGCACTGCGGCGAGTGACCCGTACCAGGCCGGCTTTCAGAAGGTGCACGCGGCGCTCGCGCGCGCGCTGGCGCCCGTACCGGTGCGTGTAGCGTACAACGAATTCTGCGCCCCCTCGCTCGACGACGCCGTGCGGGCCGCCGTCGCCGAGGGCGCGCGCCGTGTCGACGTGGTCCCGTCGATGCTCACGCCGGGCGGCGTCCACTCCGAGGTGGAGATCCCCGAGACGCTCGAGGCCCTCCGCGGCGAGCTCGCGGGCGTCGCGATTCATTACGCCTGGCCCTTCTCGCTCGAGGACGTCGCCGCGCTTCTGGCGCGCCAGCTCGATCTCCGCTGCCCCGCCCCGCCCGAGCCGGAGCCAACGCCGTGAACGTTCGCGTGGTCCAAGGCAGCCTCACGGACGGTGACGAGACGCTGCTCGTGAACGCGTCGAACACCAACGTCGCGCTCGGGAGCGGCGTGTCGGCGGCCATTCGCGCCGCGTGCGGCTCGGGCTATCAAGAGCACATCGCGAGCGCGCTGGCCGCGACCTACGGCGGCCCCATGGAGCCCGGTCAGGTCCTCGTCACCGACGCGGGGGCCCACCCACGCGCGCGGTGGGTGGCGCACGCCGCGGTGATGGACTACCGCGCGGGCTTCAATGGGAGCTCGTTTCCCTCGCTCGACACGATCCGTGCATGCTGCACGCACATCGTCGACGCCGCGGCGTCGCTCTCGGAGCCGGTGACGATCGCGTGGGTCGCGCTCGGGGCCGGTACCGGACAGCTCGGGGTCCGCGAGCCGACCAAGATCGCGTGCGAAGCGCTCACCGCGCGCCCCTCGCCGCGCATCCTCGGCGTCACGTTCTATGGCTACTCGCTCGTGGAATACGCCGCGATCGTCGACGTCGTGGCCGGGTTCTTTCCCGAAGTGCTCGCCGCGATACCCGCCGAAGTGCGCGCGCTGTTCCAGCCGCGATAAGGCTCTCGTGTCGAGTCGACGCGTCTTTTGACGACGACGGCACTCGGCGTCGCGCTGCGTCGTGGCGCAGCCTTTGCGTCGGCGGCGTCGAGGATCTCGCGCCGCTGCGCGGGTTCGCGCCGTGGCACACGCGATGCTCGTCGCTGGATCGCAACTGCGGGGGCCTCACGGAGGACGCCATGTTCCACGCCCGCTCGAAGCTTCTCGGTGCCGTCGTTGCCGCGCTCGTCGCTTGCGCGCTCCCGCGCGCCGCGCGCGCCCAGACGTGCGTTCAGACGGTGAACGTGCAGACCGACGACGTGGGCGGCGCGAAGCTCCTGCCCACAGTCGTCATCGCGCTCACGGGGAACGCGCAGAGCGAATCGCGCCTCCAGTACCTGGCCAACGGTTGGGACATCAAAGAGGTGTCGGGCGATCGCGGCCCGCCGCAGCGCAAGGTGACGCCGGCGTGCACCGTCGCGCCTGCCTTCGACGCGACCAAGGCCGCGAACGTCCGGCTCTACGAAGAGCAGACCGCGTACTACTGGTCGCGTGTCGCGCGCGAGTATGCGGTGAGCCGCCTATGGATCACGCCGCCGGGTTGGCCGCTCGGCGCGATCAAGATGGCGAAGGACGGCGTCCAGCCCAACGTGATCACCCAAGGCTCGTTCGACAGCGCGTGCTTCCCCATCGGCGCCGCCGACGGATGCATGCGCGTGTGGCCCGGCGAGGGACCCAAGATGCACCTCAAGACGGGCGTGGTGACGCCGGGCCTCGTGACCCACGAGTACGGTCACTACGCCGCCGGCTACGTGTTCGGTCACATGGACGTCTTCGGCTTCTCGCTCCCGGCCGCCACGGGCGACTGCGCGAAGCTCGCCTTCCAAGAAGCTGCCGCGTACATCTTCAGCTACCTCGTCCTCCACGACGCGAGGACCTCGGCCGGCACCGACCCGTACGCCAAGTACGACGCCACGCACCTCGATCGGTGGCCGGTCACGTGCGGCGAGCCCAAGCAGGCCTACGACGTCGCGCGGCCGCTGCAGCAAGCGTTCTTGCAGTCGCTCTGGGGGCGTGATCCGGCCGGCGCCATCAAGGTCGATTGGGGGCCGGCGCCCGGCTCGAACATGCCCACCGATCACAAGCTCGCGAACCGCACGATGGCGAACGCGTTCGTCTACGGCCTCGCGCTCAATCGCGGCCAGCGCGTGGACGCGCTCGCGTCTTCGATCCTCGAGTGGATTCAGATCAACGAGCCCCGCCGCGTGGGCCCCATTCGCCAGATCTTCGCGGCGCACGGCTTCTCGCCCCGTCCGCTCGGCGACGCGTGCGCCACCCACGACGCGTGCATGTCGTTCCGCTGCGACAGTCGTCCCGGCGCCGGCTGCGTGTCGCAAGATGGCATGGCGACGCCCGGGCAGCTCTGCACCACGAACCAGCAGTGTCAGAACGGAGTCTGCAACGTCACCGCGGGTCTCCGCGGAACGTGCGCGACCGGCGCGCCGCTCGGCACCGCGTGCACGACCCACCCGCAGTGCCTCTCGCAGCGGTGCGACAATCGTCCGGGCGCCGGCTGCGTCGCCCAGGACGGCACGGCGAACAGCGGCCAGTTCTGCACGACACACCAGCAGTGCCGGAGCGGGTTCTGCAACGTGAGCGCAGGTCGCGTCGCGGGGACCTGTCGCTGACGCGCGGCGACTACTTGGAGGCGTCGATCGCGAGCTTCGTGATCGCGCGCCGCAACTTGGGGTGGGCATTGAACGCGAGGACATAGTCGGACTCGTAGCGCCCGCCCTTCTTGCGAATGACGTCCGCCAGCGCGCTCCGCTCGTCGGCGGTCCACCGCTCGACCCCCGGGAGAATGCCCACGATCGGCGCCCAGCGCCGGAAGGCGAGGCGCTCGCCCGCGGTCCACCCCTTCAGTCCCTGAACGCCGAGCGTGCGCGCGGCTTCATCCTCAGAGACCGAGAGGCCGCGCTCTCGTTCTCTCCCGAAGCGCTTCGCGAGCCGGTCGGTGATGGCGAGGCCGATCGCGCCGAGCGGGAGCACGCCCATGATGTCGGGCCGCGGCGCGCCGCGCTCCAAGAAGAGGTCCACGCTCGAGAGCTCCTGCAGCGTGGCCTCGTTCGATCGGTAACCCGGACGCCGCTTCATCTTCGCGAGCTCGCGCTGGACGAGGCGGAGGATCGCCGGATCGCGCGGTGCAAAACCCAGCTTTTGGTAGAACCACCACGCGCCCGAGGCCAAGCCCTCCTTGTTGTCGTGTCCGAGCTGATACGGAGGGACGCTGAACGCCTTGGCGCCGAAGAGATGCGCCGTCGCCGCGAGGGCGCGCCCGTAGATGGTGGCGGCCTCGTACCCGCGCCAGGTGTCGAAGACGTTGAACGCCATCTCCGCCGACTCGTTGAGCGTGGCGGCGAGCACGTAGCCGATCGGGACGCCGTTCTTGATGGTGAGGAGGCCGTACACCGACTCGAGCAGCAAGCGGCGCTCGGGCTTCATGCCGATGGCCACGAAGGCGAGGCCCTGATCGAACTCGACGACGCGGACGTCGTTCGGATCGCCGTAGCAGAAGGCGTCGAGATCGCGGCTCCGCGCGATCATCGCGTGCCGCGCGAGCGTGACCAGCCTCTCGCCGTCGGCGCGCGACACCGCGCGCACGCGGGTGGGCTTCACCGTGGCGGCCTCCCAGAGATCGGGGCGGCGATGGTCGGGGGCGCGGTCTTGGAAGTGCTGCGGGAAGTCGAAGCCCGCGAGCTTTTCCGTGGTCCGCGCAGGGCCGCCCGGCCCGCCGGCGAGCTTGAGGAGGAGCTGCATCTCTTCGTAGAGCTGCTGCCGCGTCGCCGGATCCATGGGGAGCTGCCACCAGCGCTCGAGGAGGTACGTCGCGTCGGTCTCGGCGGGACCCTTCAGACGAGCGAGCCAACCCGCGAGCCCGAGATCGTAGTCGTCGAGGCCGATGTTCTCGGCGTAGGTGGCGAACATGCCGAGGCGCTCGGCGAGTCGACTGTCGTCTTGCAGGTAGTCCCACGCGATCGTCAATCGCTCGGGGAAGCGCTCGGCGAGCCAGCGCGCGGTGTCGGCGTAGAACGTGTAGTAGATGTCCGTGCCGGCGATGCCGCTGTCGTCGAGCTCCGCGCGAAACCGCGCGAGATCGGCGCGGCGCTCGAACGCCGCGAGCGCGGCCTCGACGCGCGCGAGCAGGGCCGCGTCGTCGGGGTAGGCGCGCATGAAGCAGAGGAGGTCGTGGTAGCGGAGGACGGAGGCAGCCGTTGGGAGCCGTGCGCCGTCGACGCTCTCGATGAGCGCGAGCTTCTCGGCGCTGCGGCCCGGTCCGAACTCGCCGGCGATCTTGGAGAGCGTAGCGAGGAGGCGGGCGACGGCCTTGGGCGAGGAGCGCTTGGGTTTTCTCTCGGTGCGCGAGGGCAAGGAAACCTCCGTGAGCCCCGACGATACTCGCTTTCCGTGCCCTCGACCTGAGCCGCAACGGCCTCGGTAAAGGTAAAGCGACGGCTTGATTATCGAGCTGGCGGCGCGCATATAGTCAAGTCGATGGTTGACCTTCAGCCGATCGACCGAATCTTCCACGCGCTCTCCGATCCCACGCGGCGGCGGATGGTGGAGCACCTCGCGCGCGGCGGACCGCTCTCGGTCAGCGCGCTAGGCGCGCCGTTCGAGATGACGCTCGCCGCCGTGGTGCAGCATGTGCAGACGCTCGAAGAGTGCGGGCTCGTGCGCACCGAGAAGGTGGGTCGCACGCGGACGTGTCGCGTCGAGCCGCGCGCTTTGGCGTCGGCCGAGCGCTGGTTCGCGTCGCGCCGTGCGCTCATGGAGGAGAGCTTCGATCGCTTGGAGGCGCTCCTCCGGGAGACCGATCCCCCAGCGCCCAAAAGAGAAGAGTCCAAGAAAGGAAAGAGCCGATGAATCCCCTCGTCTTCGACACCTTCACCGTCGAGCGCTTGCTCGACGCCACCCCCGCCCGCGTCTACGAGACGCTGTCCGTGCCGGAGGTCAAAGCGCGCTGGTTCGCCGGTCCACGTGAAGCGTGGGTCGAAGAGTCACGCACCATGGACTTCCGCGTCGGCGGCAAGGAGCGCGTCGCCGGACGCCACCAAGGCGGGCTCACCAGCCTCTTCGATGCGCAGTACCTGGACATCGTGCCGGGCGAACGCGTCGTTTACGTCTACGACATGCACGTGAACGGCCGGAAGATCTCCACGTCGCTCGCGACGTTCGAGGTCCTCCCCGAGGGCGCGAAGACGCGCCTCCGGCTCACCGAGCAGGGCGTCTACTACTTCGATCCCGACGGCAAGGCGACGTACGCGCCCGACGGTCCCGAGGTCTCGCGCCGCCGCGGCACCGAGGGGCTCATGGACCAGATCGCCGCGCTCTTCACGCGCTGAGCGCGCCGCTCACTTGAGCTCCCAAACGCCGCTCCCGGCCTCGCCGCCAACGATGCGACCGTTTCGCACCTCCCAGTTCCAAGCGCGGTGCGGGAGGCTGGCGATCTTGGTCGGCGCTTGACCCGGCTTCGCGACGAAGAGGGCGGCGTCGGCCCGCTCGTCCATCGTCGTGCGGCCGGAGAGATAGACCGTGTCGTTCGTGTCGACGGCGGCGCCGTTCGACTGCACGTACTCGGTCGGGAGGCGCGCGAGCTCGTCTCCCACCTTGCCCGTCGCTTCGTCGAAGCGAAAGACGCCGTGGTAGTTGGTGATGTCGTTCTTCACCTCGCCGTAGAACTTGCCGTCCGTGGATCGCGACAGCGTCGGGCAGTTCTCGGCCTTCCCACCGCACACTGCGACCATCGTCGCGGTGCTCGCGCCCTTGGCCACGCGGAACAGGTTCAGCGGTAGCCCGGTCCAGATGTCGCCGCTCGGACCGCGCGTGATCCGACTGAGCGCGACACTCGTCGGAGCCACTTGGGGATCGAGGTCGATCTTTCCCCAAGTGTTGGTGCTCGGCGTGAAGACGTGGAGCGTCGCGAAGCCCACGCCCACGACGAACACGCGGCCATCACCACCAACCGCCATACCGCCCGTCTGCCCGACGCGAATTCCCTTCGCGACGTCGAGGTCCGACGCTTTCGTCGCGGTGCCGTCGGCCGCGACGCGATAGAGCGCGCTGTTCGTCGCGACCCACATCGCATCGCTCGTGGGATCGGAGTCGGCGGCCATGACGTCGCCGCCCGGCACGACGACGTCCCATCCGGAGAGCCCTTGGGCCTTGGGTGTGCCCCACTTCTGGAGGCCCTGATTGGTCGCCGCCCAGACGCCGCCCTTCTGGTCGAAGAACGTGAACCAGACGGTGGTGGTCTCGAGCCCGTTCATCGCCGCCCAGGAGCGGTTGGTCGCGACGCCGTCATCACTGCTGCTGCTACTGCACGCGCTCATGCATGCCAGGGTCGCGAGCGCTGCTGCCGACAAGAGTCCACGCATACCGCGCTTCCTATCCTGACGCGGCACACCGTCGCAAGACGGAGACGCGATCCAGCGCGCCCGCCCCCACGTTCAGGGCACGCGCGGCCGCTTTCGATAGGCGCTCCAAGTGGCGAGCGCCGGGCGTGCCGTGCCGTCGTTTCGCACGAGGCCCATGTTGCCGAACATTCGGAGGAGGAGCTCCGCGGTGGCGCCTCCGGGCGAGCTCCGGAACGCGCTCGCGAGGGCGCAGGTGTCGCTCGTGCCCTGGCAAGGACACGTCTCCGCGACCGCACCGTCGAGGTAGTCGCGGCTCTCCCACCAAACGACGGCCTCGAACTGACGAGCGTCAGCCTCTCGCAAGAGTCGATCGACCCAGATGCCGAGATTGGCGTCAGATGCGATCGATGACGGCACGAGCTCCGGGCCGCAGCCCGCGGGCGTCGTCCCATAGGTGCTCAAGATGCGCGCTGCCGGCCAACCCGTCTCGGAGATCCAAATGCGTTTCGACGTCGCGGCCTGCACCTTCGCGAACGTGTCCGACGGAAGTGTCTGCCCGAGGTAGCCCCAGGCTGCCGGGTAAACGGAGAAGGCCAGGCGGTCGCCGGGCAGCGCGGCGATCTCCGGGAGGCGCTCTTCGAAGCACGCCGTCGGCGTGAGGCCCGGGCACTCGGCGAGCTTGTCTGCGACGCCGTAGAGATGCTCGAGCTGCACGGTCGGGAAGACGACGAGGCTCGGGTGCGACGCCTTGACGGCGCGCACGACCTCGCCGAGCCACGCGAGCCACGCCGCCTTCTGCGCCGGACACTTGGTGAAGACGACGTTGATCTCGGCGGCGGGCGCCAAGTACGTCGGCTTGACGAGATCGATCACGTAGTCGAGGTACTTGAGATAGGCGTCGCGATGCTTCGTCGCGAGCGGATCGGACGCGAAGAGATAGCAGCCCGCGGCGTCGGCCGGCGCCCACCGATCCGAGGTCGCTCCGTCGTCGCTGACCGCGCGCGCGAGCGTCTTGCGGTCGCCCAGCGGTGAGACGGTCAAGAAGATGGGCTTGCCGGTCGTGGCTGCGCCCGCCGCCGCCTTGCTCCACTTGGCAGTCCACGCGCTCGGGAGCGCGGTGCCTGCTTCGAGCTGGCTCCACGGAACGCCGAAGAAGTCGTCGACGTGCAACGAGAGGAGATCCACGTCGACGAGGTAGTCGAAGCGAAAGTCGGGGAACGCGGATTGGGTCGCGAAGAAAGGGGAGGAGCCCATGAAGAACGTCCGTCCGCCTTCGGGCGCGCCGCCATCCGGGGCGACAGGAATCGGCGCCGCGTCCGACGCGACTGGTGCCGCGTCTACCGCCGCGTCGACGTCGACGACGGCCGACGCGGCGCTGTCGTTCTTTCCGCATCCGCCGACGTACGCTCCGAGCGTCGCGGTCGTGAGTAGCGTGAGGGTGAGTCCGATGGGGCGCATTGCCCCATCTTCGCGAGCTGCGCGAGCGCGGGAAATGGGCTTGTTTCGTCGGCGGTTGCGACCCGCGCGCCGGCGGCCCTTGGCTCGTGAGGGATCCGCTACGCTCGTCGGGTGACGGGCAGGCGCGTGACGCTCTTCTTGGCGGTGACGGCGATCTTCGTCGCGTGTGGCACGCGAACGGACCTCGACGTCGGCGCCGATGGGCCACGTGGAGCCGGCGACGCGGGGAGAGACGCGTACTCACCGCGCGACGCCGACGCGGACGCCGCCGACGGCGCGGTGATCATCACGGAGATCGCGTGCCGGGTCGACGCCGACTGCGCCGATGCGGTCGGGTGCACCATCGATCGCTGTGATCGCACGCTGGGTCGATGCACGCGTACGCTCGATCACGCACGCTGCGACGATGGGGTCTTCTGCGATGGTGCCGAGCGCTGCGATGCGGTGCGCGGGTGCACCGCCGGCGCCGCACGCGCGTGCGCCGACTCGTTCTCGTGCACGGTCGACACTTGCGACGAGCGATCGAAATCGTGTCTTCACGCGCCGGACGACTCGCGCTGTCCCATCAGCCACACGTGTGATCCGGCGCTCGGGTGCCAGGCGCGCGCGCTGGCCATCGACGCGACGACGCTCTACGAGGTTCGATTGCCGTCGGGGCAAGTCAACGCGATCGGAAAGACCGGCGCCGTCTTCACCGACGTCGCGCTCGCACCCAGCAACGTGCTCTACGGTGTCGGCTCGTCCGGCCTCTACGAGATCGACCAGGCGTCGGGGGCGTCGACCTTCGTGGCCGCGTCTCGCGAGTACGCGAACGCGCTCGACTCGGCGCCCGACGGCGAGATGTATGCTGCAGGCGTCGATTCGCTCTATCGGCTCGACCCCACCACCGGCGCCGTGACCAAGGTGGCGACCTTTCCGGCCGGAACGACGTCGAGCGGAGACATTGCCTTCGTCGGAAGCCGACTCTTGGCCACCGCGACCGGCGGGGGAGACGACGAGCTCGTCGAGCTGGACGTCACGACGGGGACGTCGCACGTCGTCGGGCCGGTCGGGTACCGCTGCGTCTGGGGCTTGGCCGCCTACGGATTCACCCTCTACGGGCTCACCTGCCAAGGGATCGTCCTCTCCATCGACCCGAGCACGGGCAAGGGCACCAAGCTGAATCAGGTGAGCGTTCGCTTCTACGGGGCGTCGGCGCGCTGACGCTCCGTGCGGGTCAACGACGCGGCGTGCGCGCGGTGATGCCGGGGAGACACTGCATGAGGGGCGCGCAGCTCGCGGGCGGTGGTCCGCACAAATCTTCGGGCTCACGGAGCTCGCGCAAGCACGCCTCGAGCTCGGCCACCGTGCTCGCGCAAGCGAGCGGTCGCTTGCCGCAGTCGGCCTCGCCGTAGTCCGCCACCCAATCCGCGTCCTTGCACTCGTAGCCGTGCGACCCGCCGTTGCGCCTGCCTGGCCGCACGACGTCGGCGGTCCACGTGCAGAGGGCGGCCCGTTCGGCGCGCGAGAGATCGGCGAGCTTCTTGCTCGCGTCGACGCCGCTCGTGCTCGCCGCGAGCGCTCGCTTTCGGCGCTCGATGCCGCGCGGGGTCGGATCGTCTTCCGTTCCGTAGACCTCGCGCTGGTACGTGATCGCGGCTTTCTGGCGAGGGTCGTCTTCGTCGAAGATCCACGCGCCGAGCCCGTGTGCGTCGAGCACGGCGGCGAACGTTGCGCGCTCGTCGGGGTCGGCCCATGCGGGCGCTCCGTCACCGGTGCCGCCGCTCGCCGGTCGCACGAGCCACTCGTGGCAAGTCATGCAGATCGTGATCGTCCCGAGGAGCCCGCCGGCGTCGTCGTAGAGGAGGAGGGCTTGGTGGGGATCGAAGCCGCAGCGCAGCACCGGCCGCGATGCGTAACTCCCGTTGCGCGCCGAGCTCGGGCCGTACTTTTGCTCCGCTTCGACGAGGAGCGCGAGAACGCGCGCCTTCTCGGGCTCGGTGAGCGTCGCGATGGGCAAGTGGACGTCACCGCAGAGGCGACCGTCCTTGGCGAGGGGCTCTTCACTGGGGCGACACGTCGGGCCGCGGCCGAAGTGGCCGGAGAACGCGACCGCGTCGATCCGTGCCACGCGCTTCGTGGCGATAGGACCCTTGGTGGGCAGCTTCCCGGCGCGCGCGGGTGGCGCCGTGGCCCCACCGACGGTGGCTCCATCGGCTGAAAAAAAGGCTGCGCGCTCGCGGAGGAGCGCCTCCATGTCCGGCCGAACGTCCCCGCCAGCGGGGGCCTCCGGTGCGGCTGACGCCGCGCTGGACGCGCTCGACGCCGTCGCCTTGGGCGCGTCGTGTCGCTGCGGGGGCGGCGCGCTCGCGCATCCTGCGAGTGACAGTGTGACGGCGACAGCCAAGAGCGAGGCGCGCGGCATGGCTATGTCTGACGTCTATCAGGGCCGGCTCGAGGAGGCGAGCTAGCCGCGTCCGCACCGCGTCTTCAAGGAAGCTTGCTGATCTCGACCTCGATCGATCGCGCCGGTAAGAGCGGCGGCACCATCCTCGTGATGGGTCAGGACGACGACGTTCTGATCGCCGCGCACGCTGCGATGCCGCGCGATTGATCCGCGGCGCGCGGCGTGGGTGGATCATCGATGTAGGACGCACGTATCTTCCGCGCGGCGCGCGATTCCAGCGCGGCGGCACCACCAGCAACGGGGCGGCTTCGCGTTACCGGCTCACTGCGGCCGCTGCGATGCGACGAGACGTGCGCGACGTCAGCACGGTCGTTGCTCGTGCCCTGCGCATGACGAAGCTCTCGACGCTCCTCGTGCTCGTGACCCCGGCCGTCGTCTCAGCGTGCGGGGGTGAAGAAGGATCACTCGGCACGTCGGACGACGAGCTGCGGACCTGCGCGGGCGGCGTCACCCAGAAGGGCATCGACGTCTCGCACCACAACGACTCCATCGACTGGGCGCGGGTGAAGGCGTCGGGTGTCACCTTCGCGTTCATGCGCGTCTCGGACGGGATGCACCTCGATACGCAGTTTCGTCGTAACTGGGCGGAGGCCAAGCGCGTGGGGATCCTCCGCGGCGCCTATCAGTTCTTCCGTCCGGGGCAGGACCCGAATGCGACGGCCCGCTTGTTCTTGCGCAAGATCGCGGAGGCGGGCGGTATGAACGCGGGTGACCTTCCGGCAGTCCTCGACGTCGAAGACGACGACGGCGTGTCGCGGAGCACGGTGCGCAAAAACGCACAGACCTGGCTCGGCGTCGTCGAGCGAGAGACCCGCATCAAGCCGATCGTGTACACGGGCGCCAACATGAGCGGTGTGGTCGGCTCGTCACTCTCGGCCCACGTCCTCTGGGTGCCCAACTACGGAGCGCGCTGTCCGCTCATGCCGGACGGATGGTCGCGCTGGGCGTTCTGGCAGTATTCGGAGAGCGGTCGCGTTCCCGGTGTGCGGACGGCGGCCGACCTCGATGTCTTCAACGGCACGATGGCCGATCTCCGCGCGCTGACCCTGGGCGGTCGCGGCCTCTCGGACGCGGGGGCGGCCCCGTCGCCCGCGCCGCCGACTTCGCCCGCGGTCGCCGATCCGGCGCCGGTCGTGCACGCGCCAGCCGACCAAGACGACGACGATGACGACGGGTGAGTGAGCGTCGCGTTGCCCGGCGGCGGTCTCAAGTCGCGAGTCTGGTCCCACGGACGCGCGCCGCAGCGCGGATCATCTTGGTCAACGACCGCTCGAGGATCGGCTCCACGCGAGGGTTGAACCCCTGCCTCGTCGCGGCGTGAACGAGGGCTCGCGCCCGCGCGAACGGAAGCCACGCGACGTCGCCGACGATGACGGCGATGCGATCGACGAGACTCGGATCCAAGCGACTGATCGGCCAATCAGCCACGACGTTCGGATCGGGTGCGATGTCGGCCTCGCGCGGGACCGCCCACTCACCGCCTAGCTCGCGCACCATCACTTGTCCGAGGTAAGCGCCGAGCGCGGGCACCAAGTGACGCTCGACGTCGGCGTCGAACATCACCCGTCTTCCGATGCGATCGAGGCCGAACGACGCCGCGAGCATGTCGATGGCGTGGATGCCGGCCACCGATGGCGGAAGGCAATCGGGCAACCGTTCGGAGTGAAGGAGCGCGAGCGCATCGGCGCCGAGCGGCTCGAGCGCAAGCGGGAGCGTGCGCGTGCGAAGTGCATCGACGACGTCGGCGGGAGCTCGTTCGTCGAGCGGAACCGCGCGCTTGTCCCAGCGAAGAGCGGGAGCTTGGGCGTACGGCGCATCGTCTCCGAAGCAGGCTACGAGGAGCGGCTCCGCGTCCGCGTCGAGGTCGACTTCGACGTCGCCGAGCACGCGCGCGCGCGCTTCGAGCTCACGCGCGTACGCGTCCGCGCGCGCAGGATCGACCGCCGCGACGATCGCGACGCGGGCGCTGCGCGCCGCGTCCGCCATGCCGTCACGGATGGAGCCCGGGAGCGAGACGGTGAAGCGGTCGCCATACCGTTTCAGCCAGCCCGATTCGATCAGCGGCGCCAACTGTCGCGCGTGGACCGGCGAGAGGAGCTGACGCCACGCGACGTCCGTGAGCGCGTGGTAGGCGTCCGCGCCCAAGCTCGTCTCGTGGAGCGCGTACGCGGCCGCGCCTCGGCGCCGCGGCGCACGAAGCCGCGTTCCGGTGAGGTGGCCATGAGCTCCTCGAACGCGGCGGCGAAGATCTCGCCGTCGGCGATCTCCCGCGCGTGCTCGCCCGGAGCGGCCGTGATCTCGACATGCAGATGAACGGCGCTCACAGCCCCGCCGCTCTCGCGTGGTGCCTCCGCCGGGCCGATCGTGATCGCTGTGTAACCACGCCCCGGCCGTCCGGTGAGCCATAGCGAGTCCACGTCCTCTCCCGCGAGCGCGGCGGCGAGCTTGGCGCGGGAGATCTTGGCCGGTCGCGACTTACGGTCACCGCGCACGATCTGGGCGAGTCGCGCGTCCGCGGCATCGAGCGCTGGCTCCAAAGTAGCGAGCACCCGATCGAAGAACGAAGAGCCAACGGGCACCGTCCACTCCACGTCGAGCTCGGTGACGGCCTTTGCCGTCCCGCGGACACGTCGTCGAACGAAGGGCGTGGAGGAGCGCATGGGGACGTCGACGCGAAGTCGAAGCACGCCGCGTACCAAGAGGCCTCGCGAAAAACGAGCACAATTTCGCCGGCCAGGTGGCGTCGCTCATTCACGTGGAGTGCATGTGACGTCGCGTGGAGTGAATCCTGCTGGTCCTTCTGGCGCGGTGGCCGGCGCGTTGATCGCGCGAGGTCAAGGTGACTGGCTTGTCGAACGTGACCGAAGTGTCGGTCTCGATCACGCGTGCGCGATCGAGACCGACGCTGATCCGCTGGTGGTCGGCGCGCTTTCCACCGATCGCGTCGAAGACGACGCACGAGCTCGGTCGACGGGCAGTCGCGTCTTGCAACGGGAACAAGGTCGAGTCCTAATGCTCGCTGGATTTCTGCCCTCTTCGTCGAGGGTCCGCGGTCCTTGGTCATCGTCTCTGGAGGATCCCTGCATGTCCCGTCGCGTCGTTCCCATCCCTGCGTTTGCCATCATCGCCTCTCTCTCCGTGCTTCCTCTGGCCGCGCGCGCGGAGCCGACCGCGATCGTTGCGCCCCGTCCGGGGCCGCTCGCCGTTCGCAAAGCCTCCAAGATCACCCTTCCGAACAAGATCGTGCTGTGGGGAGCGAAGTTCTCGATGAAGGCCACGCTCCTCGACGCGTCGGGCTCGCCCGTCGTCGGGGCGGACGTCGAGTTCAAGTTCGACGGCAACTCGGCGGGAACGGCGAAGACGGGCTCTGATGGCGTCGCCGAGCTCGAAAAGAACGCGTACTTCCCCGCGATCGGACCTCGCAAGATGTCGGCGCACTTCGCCGGGAACGCGGACCTCGCGCCGAGCAAGATCGAGGCGTCGCTCTCGGTCATGCGTACGGAGACCAAGGTCGACCACCTCAATTTCATCGAGAAGAAGACCGGTCCGTACTGGATGGATGGCAATGTCATCTACGTTTCGGACGGGGGCTCCGTCGGACCCAAGCAGCCGTGCAGCGTCTTCATCAACGGCAACCTCGTCGCCGAGCATCTCGATCTCCGCTCGGGCATGGAGCTTCCCTGGAACAAGCTCGCCGAAGGCGAGAACAAGATCCGCGTCGCCTTCGAGGGCGTCGAGAAGGGCGCCCCGTCGGAGCGCGAGGAGGTGTTCGTTCGCAAGAAGGACGTCGTGATGATGCTCGACGGCGCGGACGTGCCGGGCTCCGTGCCGGCGAACTCCGAGATCACCGTGCGCATGCGCGTTCGCTATCTCGCGATGGACATGATGGGGAAGTCAAAGGGCGTCAACGTGAAGCTCACCGAGACTGCGCCGACCGCGGGCTGGGTCGGCAACAACCGGGTCGTCGGCGAGAAGAAGAGCGAGATGAACGCGGCGACCGACGCTGATGGCATCGCGACCTTCAAGATCCCGATTGGCGCGGCGGTATACAAGCGCAACGCCGCCGGTGAGCACCAGGTTCCGTACCACCTCGAGTTCCGCGTCGACGATCCCAAGCACCGCGCGGAATATCGGCCCGATCACTCGTACAAGATTGGCGTCGCCAAGTGAGCGGAGCGGGCCGTGACGCGCGGGCCGCGAGGTCGTGCGCGCACGGCCGCGTCACCGCCGTAGCTCAGCGCCCACGCTTCATGCGCGCGAGCGCTTCCTCGCACGCGGTCGCGTCTTCGCCGGCGGCGCGGAGGGCGGCGATCAACGCCGCGAGGTGCGGCTCCGCGTACTGGGATCGCTTCCCGCCCCACGGATCACGCGGCTTCCAGGTGGCCACGTGGGCGAGGGCTCGGGCCGCGATCTTCTGGGTCGGCGTCGCGGTCCAGTACGGCCACGCGCCTTGAAAGGACTCGGCCGGCTGCGCGCGGTCGTCGCGCTTCGGATCGAGCACCCAAGCTTCGCGACGCGCGATCGGTAGCGCGGCGAGCGCGTCGCGCACGCGCGGCAAGTACCCATAGGCTTCTTGCAACCAGCGGTCGACGAATGGCGCGGCGGGCTCACCCATCGCGATCGCCCGCGCCGCGAAGCCCACCGCAACGACGACGAACGCGCCGGGAAAGGTGACCTTGGCTCCGTCGGGCTGCGTTCTCGTCGGCGCTCCGTCGCGCTCGAATCGCTCCCGCGCGGCGGCGAGCGCCCTCTCCGCGCGCGGCCCTGCGGCCCATGCGAGGTCCAGGGCAACGGAATGGATGTCCTCGACCGTGAGCTCGACGAGCGCGGCCAGCGCCGCGTCGATCACGTCGTCCGCCGGCAGCGTCGCGACGAGCGCGGCCACGAGCTCCGCACGCTTCGTCGCCGGAGCCTTGGCCGCGCGCGCGATGGCCTCTCCGATCGTCTCCGCGTCCATCCGTCGATCGAGGATCGATACCGTCGGCCCAGTGGACTTGCCGAGGAACCGCGCCACGAGCTCGGGGGTCGACGGGAGGCCGCGCTCGATTAAGAGCTCCGCCAAACCATCGTCGAAGGCTCGCGGATTCCCGGCGATGGTGTCGAAGAATGCGCGCTGCGGTGGCGCCAGCTCGGCGAGCTTGGTCGTGAGTGTCGCGAGGATCGCGTCGTCCGCGAGATCGCGTCGGGCGCCACGTTTGGGCGCGCTCCGCCCTGCGGCCGTCTTCCCGCCCCGCCGCCTCGCGAAGAGCCGGTGCGCGAGCACGTTGGCGGCGAACGGCGCGGCGTTCGTCGCCGCGCCGACGACGCGTAGAAGGCGCGCGTCGTTCTCTTCGCTCGCGGGCAGGGCCGCGAGCACACGCGCCGCATAGAGGGCGAGGTCGCCGTCGAGCCATGGCAGCGAAGTCGCAGCGAGCCCGGGGTCGCACGCCGCGCTGGCGAGCATCTCCGCGTCCGATCGCGCGCCGCGGCTCACGCGCGCGAGGGCGATGGTGGCGGCGGCGCGAACGGTGGCGGGCTTCGCTGCGAGCATCGATTCGAGGAGGGGCGCCTCCGCCTCCGAGGCCGTGTAGCGCGCCAGCGTTCCGAGACAGAGCACGAGCGATGCGCGCACGTCGTCGTCGCGCTCGGACTCGAGCGCGCGCCGAACCCGCGGCAGCGACTCGCTCGCGCGCTCGTCGATCCACGCCAGCGTGAACGCCGCCACCGACCGAACCTCCGCCTCCGGCGCCGCGAGGAGCGACACGTAGAGATCGAAGCCCGCGCGCGCAGCCTCGAGCGAGCGCTCGTAGAGCTTGGGGAGCTTTGGCAGCTTCCGCGCCACGAGCCCGTCCAACACGAAGCGCGCGTGGTCGTCGAGGGTGAGGATGTCGGCGCAGAGCTTCAGGATGCGCTCGCGATCCTGGGTCTTCGGCGCGGCCAGGATCTCGAGGAGCAGCGGAATCGCCTTCGGTGTGGCCGAATAGAAGGTGCCCTGGTGGCAGATGCTGGCTCCGATCATGAAGATCGCGTCGGCGCGGTCCTTGGCCGATGGCGAAGACAGCGCCGCGAGCTTTGCCGGGAGATCACCGGCCTTGCCGTATGCGTGAGTGAGCTTCTCGAAGGTCACCGAAGCTGAGTATCACGCACGAGCTCGGTATCGGACGTCACCAAGGCCACGGGCGCAGGCGCCCCACCCACCGTCCCGTCGCACCCACCGTCGCCGAATCAATCCCCATCGAATTTCTCGCGCGCTCGTTGGGCGTGATTATCTTCCGACCCATGGCGATGCGCGGGGCCGGGGGCACTCCCGGTGGGATCGGGGAATTTCTGATGGGTTTGGCGCTCATGGCCGTGGGCGCCTACCTGTTTCTCTCCCGGGTCGTGGTCATGAGCAACATGGACATGCTCTTCGGCCACGCCGGGCTCGTCCTCGTGCCGCTCGGCCTCGGGGTGGCGATGCTCTTCTTCAACGCGCGATCCATCGTGGGCTGGCTTCTTGCCGGCGGCTCGGTGGTCACCGTCCTCGTGAGCATCATCATGAACCTCACGCTGTTCTTCCAGCCCACGAACTTCCTCCGCACGACAGTGATGATGGCCCTCTTGTTCGTCGGGCTCATCATGATGATGCGGAGCTTCCGGTCTACCGGCGCCTGAGCGGCGTCACGTCACGATCACACCTGCCGCGCTTCAGGGGAGCGCGTCGACGCTGGGGAGCGACGCGAGAACGTCGGGGTCCTGGAGGTTCCGGAGGACCTTCTCGAGTCGCGCTGCGTCGTGCTTTTCCGACGTCCGGAAGGTGATGGTGTCTGCAAAGCCGCCCGGCCCCTGCACCTCGTAGCGCTGGTTGCCAGGCTGCATTCGATGCCGCACCTTCGCCACCTGGGCGAGTCGGTACTGACGCCTCACGCGTCCTCTCAAGTCGGCCGTGAAGAGCCGTCGATCCGTGATGACGTAGTAGTGGTCCTCGTTCGAAGCGAACGCGATCGCCCGATAGAAGAAGTAGAGACCCACCACGATGGGCAAGAAGATGAGCCCGACGATCACGTAGAGAACGCGCGCGCTCGTGAGATCAGCGCGATGAAAGTAGATGACGCGTTCCCCCGCCTCGAGCGGGGCTCCAACCACGGTGGCGCTCATCGAGCTCGTGGTATCAGGGGAAGGCCCGCACGTCTCGCACCGCCCGATCTCGAAGAGCGGCACCGGTCGGCCCCGGGCTCTCTGCACGCGAGGCATGGCCAGGGGCGGAGTGTGCGTCGCGCGGCGCGCCAACCGGACGTGGCTCCGGCGAGGCGTGAACGCGGCGTCCGTTTCTGTCAGCGTCGACGCTCGGAGCGCTTCGCGCAACGCGCAAATCGATCGCTTGCGCGGTCCCGAGCTCCGAGCGATGGAGGCGCCATGAGCGCAGCGGTGCGAGAGCCCTATCGCTGGTGGGTCATCCGCTGGCTGACGCTCCTTTGCGCCCTCGTCGTCTCGATGGTGGTCGTTGGCGGCATCACGCGGCTCACGGGCTCCGGCCTCTCGATCGTCGAGTGGCGGCCGGTGACGGGCGCGCTCCCGCCGCTCTCCGAGCGCGCGTGGGAGGAAGCGTTCGAGGCCTATCGAGCGTCGCCGCAGTACCGGCTCGTCAACGCCGGGATGTCTCTCTCGGCCTTCAAGCACATCTTTTTCTGGGAGTACGTGCACCGGCTCCTCGGGCGCTTCATCGGCATCGCGTTCGTCGCGCCGTGGCTCTTCTTCGTGAGCAAAAGAGCGCTCTCTCGGGCGCTCATGCTGAAGCTGCTCGTGGGGCTCGGGCTTGGCGGCCTACAGGGCGCCCTCGGTTGGTTCATGGTCGCGAGCGGTCTCGTCGACGTACCGCACGTGAGCCACTACCGACTCGCGGCGCACCTCTCGCTCGCGCTCGTCGTCCTCGGCTACCTCTTCGCCCTTCGCATGGACCTCGGCGGGCCGGGCGCAGGCGCCGAGCGGCGAGCGCGCGTGGCGCTGCGCGCGACCCTCGTGCTCATCGCCGTGCAGATCGTTTACGGCGCGTTCACTGCGGGGCTCCACGCCGGCTTCGGCTACAACACGTTCCCCACGATGCATGGCTCGTGGCTACCGCCGGGCGGGCTCGCGCTCGAGCCGGCGTGGCGAAACTTGGTGGAGAACACGGCCACCGTACAGTTTCTCCACCGCGTCTTCGGCACGCTCGTCGTCGCTTCCGTCGGCGTGGTCATCGCGCTGACGCGAGGCGCCGCGCCCGCCGTTCGCCGCACCGTCCATTGGCTCGCGGCCGCGACAGCGCTCCAATTCGCGCTGGGCGTCGCCACGCTCGTCTTCGTCGTTCCCATTCCGCTCGCCGTCGCGCATCAGCTCGGCGCGTGCATGCTCTTCCTCGTCGTACTTCGCGCCGACCACGAAGCTCGTCCCGGTTGAACACGAGGTCGTCGCCGTGGATCCTCTCGCTGGAGGAGCCCATGTCCGATCCGATTCGTCCGACCGACTTCCCGCTGGTGACGACCTGCCGGCTTCGTTACGCCGACACCGATCGGCAAGGTCACGTGAACAACGCCGTCTTCGCGGAGATGTTGGAGGTCGGTCGCACCGAGCTCCTCTACGACCCCGCGTCCCCGCTGGCCGCTCCGGGCTGCGCGTTCGTCATCGCACGTCTCACGCTCGACTTCCGTGCCGAGCTCACCTGGCCCGGCGACGTGGTGATCGGCACCAAGGTGGCCTCGCTGGGGCGCTCGTCCGTCACGCTCGCGCAGGCGCTCTTCGAGGACGGTCGGTGCGCCGCGATCGCCGAGACCGTCATCGTGCAAATGGACGAAGCCACACGCCGGTCGCACCCCCTCGCGGAGCTGGCGCGGACACGCCTCGAAGCGCTTCGCGGCGCGAACGCCGCTGGCTCGGCGTAGCTCCCGATTAAACGAAGGCGCGACCTGCGGCACGGCTCAGCGGCAGAGGCTGCGGTCCGCGAAGGGACACACGGCGCCTTTTCCGCTCCCGTAGACGTAGTCCTGAACGTTCTTCATGTAGCGATCGTACGCGCGCGGATCTTCCGACGACGACGTCGTCCGCGCTGGTGCCGTCGAAGGTGCAGCGGCGGGCGCGGCGACCGCGATCCCGCGGCGATCGATCTCCGCCTGGAGTCGCTCGCGCGGACCGGCCGCCATCAAGGTGGCGCGCTGCTGGGCGCACACGGTCTCCTCCGTGTGATAGTCGGGGCGCGCCATACGCTCGATGACGAGATCGACGTACGCCGATGCGCTCATGCGTTCGCCCTGTCGACACGCGGCCGCGTAGCTCTTCGCTTTGACGAGGTCGAGGTAGAGCGCCTTGGCCTGCTGGTCCTCGGCGGCGCGACGCGCCTGCGCGGCAGCGTCGCTCGCCGCTGCTTGCCGTGCCGCCGTCTCCTTCTCGCGCGCGTGCTCTGCCACCGACGTCTCGCTGGCGATCCCGGCGACCTTCCCCGCGACAGCTGTCACCGCGACGTCGCACGAGACCATCGGCGGCAGCACGGGGAGCTCCAACGTTCCGGTGAGTGGGCGGACGGCGAAGACATCGCACGTCCCATCGGCGCGCTTGCCCAAGTGAATCGACCCGTCGGCGACTTTGGTCTCCGTCACCGAGGTCCACTCGCGCTCCGGTGGGGCTTTGAGCAGCGGATCGCGCGACAGGTACCAGCGATCGTTTCGGGCGACGAGGAACGCGCCCCACAGCTTGTCGAACGTGGTGATGACCTTCACGCCGCGAACGCCCGACGGAAGCGGCACCGGGAGCCCGCGATCACGCGTGCTGAGCGGCAAGACGAGCCCCTCACCGGAGTCCGCGATGGGCGCCGTGTAGAGGACACCACCCTCACCGCGGAAGTCGTACCGGGTGACGCGCGGAAGCGACTTGCCGACGGGCTCGATGCCGCTCGCTCCCATGACGTACGACTGCGAGAGCTTCTCGCCGCGTGGGCCGACGACCGGCATCAGCCAGTAGTCGGCGTAGAGGTAGATCGAGGCCGTGTCGTCGACGTGCGAGAAGCGACCGTGCTCGCCACCGCCAGGATCGAGCAGCACCAGGGTCACGACGCGCCGACTGCCGGGTGCCCAAAGGAAGCCCTCAGCGGCGGCGACGGAGTTCTTCTTCTCTTCCTCGGTCGAAGGAGTGAAGCCCGGTGGCTCCGGCTCGTCGACGACGCCGAGCACCCAAGTAGAGTCGGCGCGAACAACGGCGCGACGGATCTCGACGAACCGTGAAGACGAGGGTGACTCGGCCGGTGTGCACGCGAGGCTTGCGCCGACGAGTCCGAGCCAGGCCACGCGCTTGGAGAAGCACCGCATGCTCGCAGCGTATCGACCACGCGCGAGCCGCGCCCACGAATCGCCCGCCTTCCAGGGACTCGTGGTCGCTTCCATATTCGCGAAGCCTCAAGCCATCCTCACCACCACGCTGCCGCGCTTGTGACGGCCTTCGACCCGGCGATGGGCTTCGGCGATCGCCGTCATCGGATAAACGTGGTCGACGATCGGCCGGACGGCGCCGCTCTCGGTGAGGCGTGCCAAGGTCTCCAGGCCCGCGCGCGTGTTCTGAGTCACGGCCCACTTCACGCGCGGGCCCGACCGGAAGCTCGTGAGCACCGCTTGCAGGATCTCGCGGACCCCGCTCTCGATCGGGAGATAGAGCCCGTTCGGCGAGAGCACCTTTCGGGACTCGGCGAACGTCGTGCCTCCGACGGTGTCGACGACGAGGTCGTAGGTCTCGCCGGCGTCGCCAATCGCCTCCTTGGTGTAGTCGATGACGCGATCCGCGCCGAGCGAGCGCACGAGGTCGGCGTTGGGCCCGCTCGCGACGCCCGTCACCTTGGCGCCGAAGTGGCGCGCGAGCTGTACGGCCCACACTCCCACGCTGCCCGACGCGCCGACGACGAGCACGCGCTGGCCAAGCGCAACGTGGGCGAAGTCGCGGAGGAAGGAGAGCGCGGAGCCGCCGCCGAACGGGATCGCCGCGGCCTCTTCGTGCGTGAGCGCGCTCGGCTTGTGCACGACCGCGCCGGATTCGCGCACCGCGAGAAACTCGGCGTGGGCGCCGCGCCGCGTCGCGCTCGCCGCGCCGAAGACGGCGTCACCGACGCGGAACCGGGTCACGTCCTTGCCGACGGCGTGTACGACGCCGGAAAAATCGATCCCAAGAATCGGCTTCCGCGGCCGAAAGAGCCCCGTCATGAGGCGCCCCATGAGGCGGAAGCCCCGCGGAAACGCGGCCGCTCGGAAGCGCCAGTCGGCCGTCGTCACCGACGCGGCGTGGACCCGGACGAGAACCTCGTCGGCCGCCACCTCGGGCTTGGCCACCTCGGCGAGCCTGACCACGTCTGCGGAACCATAGTTTTCGTATATGCACGCTTGCATGACTCTCCTCCTCGGTTGCTTTCACTCCAAGGAATAGGTCTCCAATCGGCTCGTTGAAATTGACGATGCGCGTAGATCATCTATGCATAAACGCATGGATTGGCGATCGGTGGCATTCGATTGGAACCGGGCGCGCGCGTTCCTCGTCACCGCCGAAGAGGGCTCGCTCTCTGCCGCGGCACGCGCGCTCGGCCTCACGCAGCCCACGCTCGGGCGGCAGGTGGACGCGCTCGAGAAGGAGCTCGGCGTCGTCTTGTTCGAGCGGGTCGGGCGCGGCCTCACGCTGACGCGCGGCGGGCTCGATCTATTGGAGCACGTCCGTTCGATGGGCGAAGCGGCGAGCGGCGTCGCGCTCGCCGCGTCGGGCCAGTCGCAGACGCTCGCCGGCTCGATCTCGATCACGTCGAGCGAGGTGAACTCGGCGTTCCTCCTCCCGCCCGTCATCGCCCGTCTTCGGCGCGAGCACCCGCGGATCGAGATCAAGGTCGTGGCCACCAACGCCGTGCGCGATCTGCGCCGGCGCGAGGCCGACATCGCCGTTCGCAACGCCCGGCCCACCGATCCGAGCCTCATCGCCACGCGGCTCCGCGACACGCCGGCGCGCCTCTACGCGACGCGCGAATACCTCGAACGCATCGGCCGCCCCAAGACCATCGCCGATCTCTCGCGCGCCGAGTTCATCGGGTTCGACGATCGATTCCGCGAGGGCCTGAACGCCATGGGCTTCGAGCTCGGTCCGTCGAACTTTCCCATCTTCACCGAGAGCCACCTCGTCTTGTGGGAGCTCGTGAAGAGTGGGCTCGGCATCGGGGTCATCCTCGAGGAGGTCGGCGACGCCGAGCCGCTCGTGGAGAGGGCGCTTCCCGCGATGCCACCGATCCCGGTGCCGATGTGGCTCGTCTCCCACCGCGAGCTAGTGACGAGCCGACGCGTTCGGGTCGTGTTCGATCTGATTCTCGATCACCTCGGCCCCGGGGCGCGCCCGACGTCGCTGCCAAAGGTAACCCGCTTGTCGACGCGCCAGAGTCGGACGCGGAAGCGAGCCACGAGGTAAGCGAGGGCGCCGAGCACCACGAGCCCGCCAGTCATGACCGGAGCCAGCGGGGCACCGAAGAAGAAAAGCGGGACGCCCACGAAGAACGCAACGACGACCGCGGTCTGGATCGCGTGAACGAGCCACCAGTCGCGGACCGCCTCCGAGCTGCGCGCTCGGCAGCGCGGGCAACGCGCGAGCGCGAGCAATGCCTTGGCCTCCTCGTCGAGGCCCGCGCGAGCGCGCGCTTCGGCGCGCGCGAGGGGACGGCTCGCCGCGAGCGACAGCGGAGCGCCCATCGCCGAGCCCTCGCTCGTGGCGAAGACTCGTGCGCGCGCGCGCGCTTCGGGGCCGCAACGCGGGCACTCGAATTCGAGCTCGAAGCCCGCGCTGACCTCCACCCGATGCTCGGTGGCGACGGGAACCGGAATCGGCATCTCGGCGCCAGCGTAGCGCACCGCACGCTCCGCTATGCTGCGGTTCACGGTCGAGAACCATGAAGCGCTTCCTGACCCCACTCCAGCTCGTCGTCACGCTCGTCATGTTCGTCGAGCTCGCGACGGTCTTTGGGGTGGCCGCGTTCCCGGCGGTGTCGCTTTGGCTCTGGGCCTCCGAGCGCATGCCATTCGCCGGCGCCGGTCGAACGCTCGCGCTCTGCGTCCTCGCCGCGCTCGGTTACTTCCTCTCCGGCGTCGTCCTCTTGTTCGTCGTTCCGATCGCGCGCTGGCTCACGCTCTCGTTCGGAACGCCGCTCGGGAAGTATCCGTACGCTTCGGTTCGTGGGTACCAGTGGGCGAGCTACAACGCGCTCACCCTCGCGGTCCGATACAGCTACATCAACTGGGTGCGCGCCACGCCGTTCATCATCCTCTTTCACCGCATGATGGGCATGAAGATCGGCGCGCGCGTCCAGATCAACACCGCGGTCGTGTCCGACCAGAATCTCATCTCCATCGGTGACGACACGGTGGTCGGCGGCGACGTCACGCTCATCGCGCACGCCGTCGAGGGGCCGTACATCGTCACGGCGCCGGTGAAGATCGGGAGCAACGTGACCCTCGGCCTCATGGCCGTCGTGATGCCGGGCTGCGAGATCGGCGATCACGCGATGATCGCGGCCAACGCGGTCCTCAAGAAGGGGACGATCGTGAAGCCGTACGAGATCTGGGGCGGTGTTCCGGCGCAGCGCATCGGCGAGCGGAAGCCGCGCGACGCTTGAAGCTCCCAAATGACGACGGCCCGGCCTGCTTGCGCGGACCGGGCCGTGGTGTGCCGCCACCGCATCGAGCGATGGCCTACGCGTCAGGAGCGCGGGATCTTCATCGCCTCGCGCTTCAGCGTGTTGAGGTTCTTGTGCATCGTCACGTTGTACGTGAAGGCCGAACCCTGCTCGCCGATGATCGCCGACCAGTGGAGGAAGAAGTACCAGAGGCGGTACATGCGCTCGCCGTACTTCTTGACGATGACTTCCTTGTTGGAGGCCCAGTTGTCACGCCACGCGCGGAGCGTGCGGACGTAGTGGGGGCTCATGTTCTCCACGTCCGCGATCTCGAAGCCCGCCTTCTCCGCCGCGCGGAGCATCGACGACAGGGGCAGGCTCGCGTCGGCGCCGGGGAAGATGTAGCGGTTCATGAAGAGGCCCCAGATGAGGTCCTCGGGCGCGAGCGAGAGCGCCGACATCGGGTTCTGCGGGTTGTAGAGGTTGCGGATGCCCGTCCACTGGAGGACGAACAAGCCGTCGTTGGCGAGGAGGTCGTGGACCTTCTCGAAGTAGGTGTCGAGGTTCTTGATGCCGACGTGCTCGACCATCTCGAGCGAGACGATCTTGTCGAACTTGCCGGTGACGTTGCGGTAGTCGCGCACTTCGACGCGCGCCTTACCCTCGACGCCGTACTCCTTGATGCGCTCCTTGCCGAAGGCGACCTGCTCCTCGGCGAGGCACACGCCGAGCGACTGCGCGCCGCGCAGCTTGGCGGCGCGCGCCACGAACGTTCCCCAGCCGCAGCCGATGTCGAGGAGCGTCTCGCCCGGCTTGAGCATCAGCTTGTCGCAGCAGTGGTCGATCTTGGCGTACTGCGCCTCTTCGAGCGTGGTCTTGGGCGTCTGGAACCAGGCCGACGTGTAGACCATCGACTCGCCGAGGAACCACCCGTAGAAGTCGTTGCCGCGGTTGTAGTTGTCACCGACGACCCGCTTGTCTTGATCCTTGGAGTGGATGAAGACCTCGGGGATGAAGTTCGTCACCGCCCACTTCAAGTGCGAGTCGGTGATCCGGAACGACACCGTCTCGTTGCGCGCGTCGAAGAACGCGTTCCACTTGTCGTTCGGGATGTCGAGCTTGCCCTCGATGTACGCCTCGTAGACGTCCGACATGGGAACCTTCTTGCCGGTCCATGCCTGGGCGAGCGTGTTGTCGGAGAACGTGACGAAGTCGTGAATCGTGCTCATTTCGCCCGCCGTTTAGCACTCGGAGCCCTCGCGCTCAAGCCCCCGGGGCCTCATCGGCACCACCCGACCGTTGGATCGGGGCCGCACGGCCACGATGTCCAATGAGTTGTGTAATATCAGTTGGTTACAGCCTCGTGCGACCATGGTGACCATGCGCACAGTCAGTCTCATGCCCCGGCCAGGGGCGTCGGTCAGCGGAGTCGCAGGGCTACGGCCTCAACACCATGACATCGGAGCCTGAAGACGAGCCCATCAGGAGACGCTGGCTCTTCTGGGTCGGGCTGCCTGCGGTCATCCTCGGGTTCGCGGCCTTCGATCTCGCGATGAAGGGCGCGCCGGCCACCCGCGCGGCGCGCGCGTTCGTTGCGGCCGCGCGCGCCGGTCGAGACGACGAGATGCGCCGACACGCGACGCGCGCTCTCGCCGCGCGCCTCGAGCACCCCGCGCCGGAGAGTCCTTTGGCGCGGACGCTCGGCTTCGTCCGAGCGACCGATGAAATTCACGGTGGCTTCAAGGGTGAATGGACCCATGGGTGCATAGAGGGGAGCGTCGGCGAAACGAACCTCTGGTTCCTTCTCGTCAAAGAGGAAGGCGAGTGGCGCGTCGACGATCTCCGCCCGGATCCAAGGCCGCGGGAGTGTGAATTCGACGAGTAACGCCGCGGCTCGCCGGGGGGCGCCGCATCGCGCCGATGTTTCGGCGCAACCGCGTGCATCCGATCCAACGGCGCGAGCGAACTCCTGAGCAATCGGTCGCGCGCAACGATCGCGCGTGCACTCTCCCAGCGAGGTTTCGTCATGCGCACGTCTTTCCAGCGCGCTCTCCTTTCGTGCCTCTTCGCCATGGCCGTCGTCGCGTGCGGCGGGAAGGACGACGATGACGATCCCGCGAGCGCCGAAGACGAGCTCACCAAGTCCGTCTGCGCGAAGACGAAGTGCGAGCCGAATAAACGGTGTGTCGTCGATCACGTGAAGTGCAAGAAGGCGCCGTGCCCCGCGCGGCCGGTGTGCCTCTGATGGGTCTCTCGCGTCGGCGCTGCGTCCAATCGCAAGCGGCGGGCGAATCCTCAGACATGCAACCGAGCATCCCTTCCGACACCAAGGCCGAACGGATCTTTCCATGCCAGCGACCGCACCACGACGGAAGACAGACAACGCCGCCGTCGTTCGCGCCGCGATGGCGCCGCTCGCTCCTCGTTCTCGGAGCCGGGGCAGCTCTCTTCGCGTGCAGCGCCTCTCGTTCCGACGTGGGGAGAGCCACGCCCGGCCCCAACGCGGGCGCGGACGCCGGCGAAACCGACGAAGATGCTGGTGTCGGTGCGTTGGGCGATGCGACGCCGCTCGCGGCGCCGGGCACCTGGTCGAGCGTGCCCGTTGCTCCCGGCTACGTCGTGCCCGTGTTGAGCGCGAGCGCGAACGGCGTCTGGGTCACGCTCAGCAATTTCCTCGCGTCGGCTTCACCGAAGACCACCGACACGATCACCATCAAGGTTGGCCGACTCGAACCGTCGGGCGCCTACGTCAACGTCGACTCTTGGACGGACCAACGCATCACGTTCACCCTGGCCTTGCCGGCCACGCTCGCGCCGCTCTCACCGACCACCGCGGTCGTGGGCGGAGAGGGGCTCTTTGCGATCGTAGGTGGCGGAGCGCGGCAAGACATCAGCGGGCCGAGCTCCGGGGTCCGCTCTCTCTTCGCGGTGAGCCCGAGCGACATCTGGGCCGGAAACCGTACCGCGCAGCTGCTGCACTACACGGCGCTCGACGGAAGCATGGTCCGCCACAATCTGAGCGACCTCGATTCCGTCGAAGGGCTCTGGATCGGTCGGGGCATGCTCTATCTCGCGACGGACGCCGGGCTGCGCGTCGTGACGCTCCCGCTCGCCGACCGCGCTGAAGGCATTCCGTCGAAGCAGCTCGTTCCGGGCAGCTTCTACGCCATCGCGGCGGCGGCGACCGACGACGCTTTCGCGTCGGGCGCCGACGGGGCCATCCTCCACTTCGACGGCTCGTCATGGACGCACCAGGCGAGCGGAGTGAAGGGCGACATGCGCGGGCTCGCCGTCGCGGCCCGCGACGACGCGTGGGCCTCGAACGGAGACGTCTTGCTGCACTACGACGGCGTCCGCTGGAGTCGCGTGAGCGCGCCGGTGACCGGCATCATCGACGGCCTCGCCGCCCTGCCCGACGGCGAGCTCTGGATGACCATCGACGGGCTCTTGCACCATCGCTCACCGGGGCCGGTCGGCGAGGAGTGAGCGCGCACGCACGGCGCGCCCGGAGGACGCGCGCGGTCACGAGGAACGTCACTGCTCGAAGCAGTAGAGGGAGAGTTGGCTCGCGCCGCATTGACCGGGCGTCGAAGCGGTCCAGCTCTCGTCGGTCGCGAAGACGGTGCCGACTTGGCCGAGCAAGACGCCTCCGTCGGGCGCCAGCCCGTCGTTCGAGATCGTCCAGTCGTTGCATGTGTCGGCGCTCGCTTTGCCGTCCGCGTTGGTGCCCGTCCACGCGCTCCCGCCGCCGGTGGTGGGCTGGCCCGTTTCGGTGACGTCGATGCTCGCGAGGAGCGAGTGCAGGGACGTCACGAGGAGGCCGGCCTTGTTCTCGGCGACCTTCTTTCCGGCCAGCGTGAACCACGGCCCCACGTCGGCGAGGCGATCGATCGCGTTCGCGTGCGAGTCCGAGGCCCACGCTCTCCAGGTGCCCCCGAGCTTGGCTTTGGCCGCAACTTGCGTGCAAGCCTCATCCATTTTCGCGAGCCCGCCGATCGCCGTGCCCAAGTAGTAGTTGCTGGTGAGGAAGACGCGCTTCGGCGGCGTCGCCACGTCGCTCGCGGCGTCGCTCGAAGCGCCGCCGTCTGCCGGCGCGTCGGTGCTTTCGATCGCGTCAGCCGCGGCGTCCGACGCGATCGCCGGCTCGGCGGGGGTCGACGACGAGCAGGCGATCGAAAATGCGCCTCCCGCGAGGGAGACCGCAAGACCGAGGAAGCCCATCACGAGACGTGCTGTCATTGGAGCGAGCTATCACGGAACGCGTGTCGCGAGTGAGATGGACGCGTCGCGCGCGCTCATCGCGTCGCCCAGCACGACGAGCACGTCGCCAACGCGACGAGCCCACCCACGAGGAGCGCGCCGACCGTGCTCAAAGTGATGGTGCCCGCCAGCCGCGCCGAGTCGGAGTCGCAGATCGCGCCGGTCGCACACGCCACGCCTCCGGTGCCAGCGACGACGATGAGGCCGACCGCGCCGATCTCCGCGGCGCGACGCGCCGACGCACCGGCGTCGACGCGCTCGAGCCTGACGCCCTCGCTCGCGAAGTGACATACGCCCGACGGCTCGCAGTTGGAGGAGACCCAGTGATCGAGTCGACGCGTCCCCGACACGGTCTCGACGACTTCGTCGGCGCGGACGAGCGCGGTCTCTCCTTCCGACGAAGTGACCGACGCTTCACCGCGTGAAGCGAGCGCCACGGATTGCCGCTCAAGCTCGGCGCTGCTCACGAACATCGTGCGATGGGCGCATCCAGGGGTCGCGACGACGACGAGGGCGCACCCCAAGCCCACGAGCGCTCGCGGCAGCATTCGGACTCTCTACGCGAGACGGCTCCGGAATCTTCCCGCGCGCACATCGAACGCGACGCGCGTCGGCGTCAGCGCCCTGACAGGTGACCGTGAAGAAAATGTCGCGCTTCCGCGCCCGGAGCGACGGATCGCGCGTCGCGCGTTTGGCACGCCGAGTGCCCGGTCACGGCGAAAATGTCCTCTCTCGCGATGGGTGTCACTCGGCTCGCTTCTCTCTCGTTCGTCGCGCTCGCGAGCTGCGGCGCGCCTGCGGTCAGCCCTCCGGCTCGGCCCCCCGCAGAAGACGCTGGGGTGAACGCCGAGGCGGTCGCCGTCGCTCCGGATCCGACCGGGTTCCGCGTTACGGGCGCGATGCACCACGCGCGCCGCGCCCACACGTCGACGGTGCTGAACGACGGCCGCGTGCTCGTCGTCGGAGGCGAGGCGGGCGACGACCTCCACATGCTCGACTCGGCCGAAGTCTTCGACCCGTCGACCGAGAAGTGGACCGAGCTCCCGCGCCTCCCCGCAGCGCGGTCGAACCACTCCGCGACGCTGCTCAAGGACGGTCGCGTGCTGATCGCAGGCGGCGGAAAGAGCTCCATCATCGGAGAGCCATCGGGCGAGGCCGCGATCTCGAGCGCGCTTTTGTTCGACCCGTCGACCGACACGTTCTCGGAGACGGGGCCGTTGACGTCTGCGCGGAGCAGCCATGGCGCCGCGCGCCTCGCGGATGGGCGCGTCGTCGTGGTCGGGGGCGGCGGAGCCGACGTCATGGGACCGTGCCCTCCGCAGTACCCGAGTTGCTTCATCGCGAAGCCGATCGCGAGCGCGGAGATCTACGACCCCGCGACCGATCGCTGGAGCGCGCTCGCGCCGCTCTCGGAGGCGCGCCACAGCTTCGCGCTCGTGCCTCTCGCTAGCGGCGCGATCTTGGCAGCCGCGGGCGCCAAGGATGGAGGCGGCGGAACCGCGACCACCGAGCTCTTCGATCCCGCCACGCTCTCATGGAGCGCGGGCCCCAAGCTCAGCGTGGATCGACTTCATCCATCCGTGACGAGGCTCGGCGACGGGAGGATCCTGATCGCCGCAGGGAAGAAGGCCAACATCGGCCCGCTCGACACCGCGGAGATCTTCTCGGACGGCGCGTGGAGCCCCGCGGCCAAGCTCCAAGGCGCGAGGAACGGCGCAATCCTCGTTACACTGTCGTCGGGCAACGCGCTCATCGTCGGAGGCTTCGATCAGATTCAGCAAAAGATCCTCGACGCCGCCGCAATCTACGACGTGCCGTCGGCGTCGTGGCGGTCGATACGACCGCTCGTCGGCGAGCGCTCGCTTCACACGGCGGTCACCCTTCGGGACGGCCGAGTCCTCGTTTGCGGCGGGGCGGTCGACGTGGGCGCCGAGCTGAAGACCTGCACCATCAGCGAGTAGGTCGCGGGGCACACCGATGGGGCCACCCGGCCCGGAGCCGTCGCGACGTTGCCGGCTGTTGAAGTCGCGGTGTGGCCACGGTGTGGCTAGAGCCGATCGGCGCGGAAAATCGTGCAGTTTCATGGTGCGTCAGCCGGCATGCGGGTTGCCAATGTCTGGTCATGCCCGTTCGACACACCCTCCAGGAAGCCGCCCGCGTCATCCCCACCGACCGCCGACTGCGTGCACAATGCATGGCACTCGCGCTCGTCGCGCTCGCACCCGCGTGCGGACAGCTCGAGCATCTCGACGGCACCCCCGGCACGGTTCCTGGAACGGCCGAGAGCAAGGAGAGCGCGCCCGCCAGCGCGGCGAACGGCGCTGGCGAAGCGAGCGCGCGCCACGACGCCGCGGCGCTCATTGCTCGCGGGAGAAGCGACGACGACGCCGCGGTCGGCGACGCCGATCAGGGGTCGACGTCCGACGGCGCGGTGGAGGACGGGGGTGATACGAGTGCGCTCTTGGACGGCGGCGCGAGCTTGCCGGACGCTTCTCAAGTCGACGCGACGAGCTCGCTCGACGCCGGGATCGGCGTCGTGGACAGCGGCGTGGACTCGGGCAGCGACGACGGAGGAGCGCTCGTTCAAGACAGCGGGGTGGACTCGAGCGCCCATGACGCCGGCATCCAGGTGGACGCGGGCGATGCGGGATCGGTGGTCCCGGTCTCGCACGGCAACTTCGCGACGGAGAGCAGCTCCCCGACGAACTTCCACGTCCCCGCAGGCGTCACGAGCATCGAGGTCCACGCGTGGGGAGGTGGAGGCGGCGGAAGCTTGGGCGCTCGTGGCGGTGGAGGCGGTTACATCACCGCCACGCTACCCGTCGCAGCGGGTGAGTCGTTGATCGTGGCCGCCGGTCAGGGCGGTCCGCCTTGCGCGGGCGCAGGCATGTCGAGCCTCGCGCGGCCGGGTGTCGGCTACTTGCTCATCGCGGGCGGTGGAGGCGGAGCAGGAGAGGACGGCAACAGCGGTCGCGACGTCGACGGGAACGGCGCGGGCGGAGGCGGCGGCCTCGTCGGCAACGCTGGGGGCAGCACGTCAGCGGGCTCGGGTGGTGCAGGTGGTGATTCGAGCGCGCCCGGCGCTGGCGGTGTCGTGACCACGGGCGCGACCGCGACGCCCGGAAGTGATGGTGCAGCGTTCGCGGGCGGGACCGGCGGAGGCCGCGGCGGCGGTGGCGGAAACAAGAACGCCGCCGGCATCACTCGCTACAACGGCGCCGGTGGTGGTGGCGGCGCCGGCTACTTCGGTGGCGGCGGCGGCTCGGGCGCTGCTTACGAATGGGGCGCTGGTGGCGGTGGCGGCGCCTCCTGGGCGAGCCCGAGCGCGCGCGCAGTGACGAGCGTCACGGCGACCGGTTCCGCACCGGCGAGCACGAGCGCGTACTACCGCGCGGGAGTCGCCGTGGGCGGTGGCATCGGCAACGTCGGCGGCGGCGGGCCGCCGGCGTCCGAAGGCACGGGCAAGAACGGTCGCGTCGTCATCGTCTGGTGACTCCTCCGCTGAGGTGCCGTCTGCAGCCGCGCACGGGCGGCAGCGCAGACCGTGCATCACGGCGCTTGCGGAAGCGGCGACGAGGGCGGAGCGTCAGAGCTTCGCGTCGGGGAGGACCTTCGTCACCGCGGTCTCCATGGCGCGGTAGAAGTTCGTGGCCAGGTCCGAGTCGTGCGACGCCTTAGTATGTCGCGATGGTCATCCGCCCGAAGCCGTTCGATTTCGCCGCGCTCGAGGTCCAGATTCGCAAGGCCGCGCGGCGCGCCTTCAAGGAGGTCGCGGCGGCACACCCCCACGAGGAGCTGTGCGCGTTCGCCCTGTACAGCGACGACGGCGGGTGGACGGTGTGCCCATCGATCAACACCACCCAGCACCTCGCCGCCAAGCAGCGCCAGTATCCGGACGAGGCCATGTATTACAAGTTCGCCCCGGCCGAGTGGAAGTACGAGGCAAAGGGCGCGGACGCGGCGTTCAATGCGATCTGCTTGAAGCTCCGCACGCACGCGCTCTCCCTCGAAGGCGTGTCGAAGGCCGATGCGAAGACGCTCGCCGGCGTAAGCCCACTACGCCCGCGCCCCGCGCCGCGCGGCTTGGCGACCTTCAAGCGCGAGCTGTTCGAAACCTGCATGCGCGTGCTCGAGTCGCTGCGCTCGGATCGGTCGTTCGCGGGGGTGACGCTCGTCTTCGCAGTGTCCGACACGGATCCGAGCGTCCGGAGCGAGCTGGCGATGATCAAGCGCCTCAACGACAAGGCCGTGCTCGACGAGTTCCGGAGCTGGACCAAGTCCTGGGGGAAGTGAGCGCCGACGCATCTCTCTCCCGCTTCCCCGAAGGATTCGTTCGACCGAAGGGCGGAGCACACCACCGTCTCGGTCACGAAAGCGCCTATGCTGGTGCCGTGTTCGCGGACGATGCGTCCGCGAAAGGAGGAATGCTCTCGATGCACGTCAAGCACCTGGCCGCCGTCGCGGCGGCGCTCACGCTTCTCGCGGCTTGTGACCACAAGAAGGCGGACTCCACGTCCGCGCCGGCGTCGTCGGCCTCTCCGACGCTGACGCCTCCTGCCACGCCGATCAAGGCCGGGCAGCCGCTGGCCGTCGCGTGGACGGGGCCGAACGGCGCGAACGACTACATCGACGTGGTTACGTCTGGCCGCGCCAAGCAGGTCGGCGACGAGATCTCCTACGCCAAGACCTCCGCTGGGAACCACGCGAAGCTCACCGCGCCGGGCGAGCCGGGCGCGCACGACGTCCGCTACGTGCAGGACCACGGGGACCGCACGGTGATCGCCCACGTGCCGATCCAGGTCGTGAAGTAGGCGAGACGCGTTCGGCGGGTCGGGGAGCAGGCTGGACGCGCCGACGCGCGGTGTGTAAGCGGCTCCTCGTGGCGATTCCCGTCTTCGTCGACTTCGGTGCGCATCGCGTTCGCCTGGTGGGGACGCACGGCGATCACGTGTTCGTCGCGCTCGAGCACTACCCGCTGGTGATGGAGCTCGATGCGGACGGCGCGGTCGTCCGCAAGCTGGAGGTTCCACACGCCACGCACGTGGTGCACGGAACGACGATCGTCGCGTTCTCGGGACCGCTCGACGGTGGCGCCAACCGGCAGACGCCGAAGGATTTCGTTCGTCCGGAGCGGCTCGCGTTCGACTTCTCTGGCGCGCGCGTGCCGGTTCCGACGAGCGTGCCCGACGCGCCGCACGCGTGCTGGATTGAATCGGATGGCCACCGGCTGCTGTCGTTGCGATCGATCCTCGACCTGCCGAAGGAGACGTATCGGGCTCGCGTCGTGCCGATCGAGCTCCCGTCGTTTCCGCTCGAGAAGGCGACGGTGTTCTTCGTCGGTGACGATCGCGTCCTCATCGAGCACGAGACGCGCGGTCGCTTCTGGTTTCCGTTCCCGAAGAGCGGGCTCGCGAAGGGCGACACGGTCGAGATCGGCGACTTCTTCGGCTCGGCGAATAGGCTCGTCGCGCAGGGAAAGACCGTCGTCGTCTCGACGCCGAGCACGCCGATCGCGCGAGAGATCGAAGTGCCGGTCGTGAAACCGCCGAAGCTGATTTCATTGAGCGTGCTCGAGAAGCTCGCCAAGGAGCTCGCCGCGCTCGGCTTCTTCGACAAGCCTTCTCGGACCAAGCTCGAAGCGCTGCGCGACGACCACGGTCTCGAGGCCGACGAAGATCCGCTCGTCGTCATCCTCACTCTTCTCACGACCTTCGGCTCACCGAAGAACGGCATCGTGAGCCACGACCACCGCTTCGAGCCGGACGAGGTCATGCGCGATCTGGCCGAAGCGCTCCGCGCCGAGGGGATCGCGCTGCCCGACCTCCGGGGGCAGAGTCTCGACGAGCTCATGAAGCGCGTGAATCTCCGCCTCGAAGAAGCCACCGCGACCCGACGCGTCTTCGCGGTCGACACGAAGGGCGACGACTTCCTCTACGTGGTCTGCACGCCCTCCGCGGCGGCCGATGCCCGCAGGCTGGGGCTGACCGCAATCGCGCTTCCCTGAGGAGGCTCACGCTGCGGCGCAGCGGCGCTTGGGGGGGCGGCACGAACCTCCGGCGCACCGGAAGCGTCCCGGCACTTTCTCGTTCGTTCAGGATCGGCGCAACCGAGTTGCGCCTCAACGCCCGGCGAATTCGAAGGACTGGAAGCGGATGGCGAGGACCAGGTGCTCGCCGTTTTCAACGAGGGCTGACCGAGAGTCCATCATGAAGAAGGGCTGGGGCGATTGGATGGCGGGCATCATGTCGGACTACTCCGCGGCCTATGCGAAGGGGTGGGGCGACTTCACGACGACCTTCGTCGAGAAGATCACGGGGCACCCGGCGCGCAGCGTCGCTCAGTTTGCGCGCGAGGTCTTCGCCCCGGCGCTCGAGCGCTGAGTCGCACGGCACAATCGCTCGTGAGAACATGGCTCGGAGGGAACCTCGATGACGGTGGCGAAGAAGGTATGTGCGGTGGTGGGCGTCGGGCCCGGCAACGGAGCCGCGCTCGCCCGGCGCTTCGCGAGGGAGGGCTACGCGGTGGCGCTCCTCGCGCGGACGACCGAGACGAGTGCTCCGCTCGCGGCGAGCCTTGCGGACGCGCGTGCGTACGCCTGTGACGTGACCGACGCCGACGCGGTGACGCAGACGTTCGACGCGATCGAGCGAGAGATGGGGCCGGTGCACTCGCTCGTCTACAACGCGGGAACCGGGACGTGGGGCACGGTGGAGGAGATCGATCCGTCGGTGCTCGAGGGCTCCTTCCGGGTGAACACGCTCGGACTCCTCTTGTCCGCGAAGAAGGTCATCCCGCACATGAAGGCCCAGGGCGGCGGCAACATCGTCGTGATCGGGGCGACCTCGTCGAGGCGTGGCGTGGCCCGGACCGCGGGGTTCGCGCCGGCGAAGGCGGCGCAGAGGAGCTTGACCGAGTCGATGGCACGGCACCTCTGGCCCTCGAACATCCACGTCTCACTCGTGATCGTCGATGGCGTGGTCGACCTGCCGCGCACGCGCGCGATGCCCATGATGAAGGACAAGCCGGACGACTTCTTCATCGCGCCCGACGACCTTGCCGACACGGCGTACCACCTGACGCAGCAGCCCCGATCCGCCTGGTCCTTCGAAGTCGAGGCTCGCCCATTCAAAGAGAGCTGGTAGCGGCAACCGGCTGGGGAAGCCCGACCTGGCTAGGTGCACGCGTCGGGGTGAGGTCCGCTCGACAGCGTCAACGTCCGTGCGTCGGGTCATTCGACAGCGACAGGTCCTCGACGTAGGACCCGTTCGATCCGACGGCAACTCCTCCGGCGAGCTGCCATGTGTCCCCATCGAAGCGCCGCGCCGCGGCCGCCGCTAGAACAGCTTGTCCAAGTACCGGCCGGGCTCGCGAAGGAAGTCGTCGAAGCTCGCGAGCTGTGTGAGCTCCTCGTGCTCCTGGTCGAGCGCGGCCACCTTCTTCGTCTTCGGATCCCAGACGAAGACGATGTCAGTGTAGTCGCCCGTGGCCCGCGAGATGCGGAGCAGCTTCTTGCGCCCGAAGGTGAGCGGCACGGCGTCGAGGAGCGGATAGAGCTCGAGGAATCGGAAGGGGCTGCCGGGGAGGGGGAGACGGTGCGCCCCGCGCTTCATGAGCGCGACGGCGCTCGGCGGGAGCGCGAACGGAGCGAGGGCACGCCGGCGCGCAGCCTGCGAGTGCAGCGACGCGGGCTCGACGGAGCGGATGTACTCGCGCAATGCGTCGTGGTTCTCCTCGAGCGCGATGTCGTACGGGCGCTGGCCGCCGCGCTCACGAATCGACAGGTCCGCGCCCGCCTCGACGAGCCGCTTCACCATGCGGAGGTCTCCGTTGCGCGTCGCCACGCAGAGCGGAGACTCGCGGTTTGGGAAAACCTGGTCCGCCTTCTGATGATTGACGTCCACTCCGTGCGCGAGGAAGAACTCCACCGCCGCTCGATCGCCGTCGAACACCGCCGACCGGAACGCGCCGCCGCCGTACTTCTCCGCGGTGTGCCCGAGCGCCTCGAGCACCGGCAGGTTCGCGTGGCGCTTGCCAGCGAGGGCGGCCTCGAAGGCGTCGCTGCCGACGCTGTTCACCGCGTGCACGTTCGCGCCCGCCGCCGCGAGCTTGCGCAGCAGCTTCGCGTCCCCGTAGCGCGCCGCCGACAGGATCGACGGGCTCCCCTTCGCGTTGAGGTCGACGCCGCGCGCGAGGAGCCACTCGACGACGCGACCGCGTGCGAGGACGATCGCGAGGTGGAGCGGCGTCTCCGAGATGTCCTCGTCGAGTGCGATGGGCGCGTTCACGTCGAGGCCTCGGAGCCTCCCGAGCCTCGCGAGGTTCTCGTCGACGATGGCCTGGACCGCCGAGGGGACCTTTGCGAACTGGCCGATGTCCGGGATCTTCAGCATGAACGCTCGCTTCCGGTCGAGGCCGGAGTTTATCAGGTCGTCGAGCGAGCGCGGGGTCAGGCTCCAGCGCCGTGGGACGAGATATGAGCTAGTCCGACCTTCGGGAGGCTGTGGGGTGTCCCAAAAACAAACTAGGGACACCCCCTAGTCGAACGCCGTCGCGAGGCGCTCGAGCGCGGTCGCGAAGTCGATGCGGTCGTCGAGGAACGGCTGCCAGTGGGCGCGGAGGGCGACCTCGTACTTGTCCCATCCGCGTTGGTAGACGCCTTCCCGCACCGCGTAGGGCACGTAGCCGGGGATCCGTCGCCGGACGAGCTCCCCCGCGGTGTAGAAGATGATCGCGTGGTCGAGCCGGCTCGGCTCTCGCTTGCCCTTCGCGATGAACGCCATCTGGAGCTCGTGCGTCAGGATGGCGTCGAGGCCGTGCGAGGCTTCGTGAAAGAGCATCTCGAGGCCCGACGCACCTGCATAGCCCGGGTCCTCGCTCGACATGGTCGTGAGGATCGGGTCCGTGGTCGTGTAGCCGCCGACGGAGTCCGCGTACCGCGACACTTCGACGCGAATCGGCCTGCTCGGCCATGTGACGTGGAAGCGCTTCGCGTACTCGGCGGCGAGCTCCGACCCCCACTTCGTCACGAGCGGCTGCATCGCGGCGATCCAGGCCTTGTTGCGGGCGTCGTCGGCAGGCCACTCGGCCCGCATGTAGAGCTCGTACGCGTCTTCGATCGACTTCGCGAGTGCGGGATCGATCCCGGAGCTGGGTAAGGACGGGCTCGTCCCGGCGAGGGCGAGCGCGAGGTTGGTCGAGGCGAGCGTCGAATCGAAGACCTGACTCCGGCCGGCGAGGCCAGACTTGTACCCCGCGACCGCCGCGGTCCACGCGGGGACGATCTCGCCGTCCGCGCCCTTCGCGCACGCGCATGGGGTGACCGGCGCGTGCCAGTGCTTGTTCCAGCTAGCTTCCGCGACGAGTCGCTGGTGGAGGTTGAGCCATGGGTCGCTATGGAACTCGAAGAGCGGCGCCGCCTGAGGCGAAGCAGTGGCCAGGGAAGGAGCGGCGGTCGGCGGAGACGTGCTCGGCGGGCTGCAAGCGGCCGATGCAGAGACAAACGCGAGGATGGGCACCAAGCGAGACGACATCGACATGCGGCGCAACCTAGTCGGCACGCCGGCAGGTCGTCTTGAAGGAATCGGCAGAACGCGCGATCCACGTGCACGGTGTCTCACCGAGCAACGCACGAACCTCGCGGACGAGATGGGGCTGATCGGCAAAGCCCGCGCTCGTCGCGGCCTCCGCCCAACCGACGTTGGGACGAAGCGCCTCGAGCGCCCGGTACAGCCGGACGATGCGGAGCAGCCGCTTCGGCGGGAGGCCGACCGCCTCGAGCGCCCAAGCGTGGAACGTGCGCGCCGGCATCCGAGCCGCACGCGCGGCCTCGTCGACCGAGGCGGATCGCAGGGTCGCCATCCACGATCGCGCCGGACGCCAGCCGCCGAGAACGCCGCGGAGTCGCTCTAGGATCATGTCGAGGACGCCGTGGGGCTCGGACTCCACGAGCGGGTCGAGCACGCTCCGCCACGACGCACCCAGGACGTCCTCGACGGGAAACGCGCGGTCGGTGAACGCGGTCGCGCGCTCCCGCGCGATCCGCGACAGCGTGCCAGGTGTGAGCCGCACGCCGAGCGTGAGCCGGCGCCCCGAGACATCGATGTCGTCGAAGGTCGAGCGCGCGCCGACGACCGCGCCGCGCGCGCGTCCCGTCGACGGAACGACGAAGAGGAGATGTGCGCTCGGATCCGGAACCACGCGCCAAGACCGCGCGCTCGACGCGTCACGGACCTCGTCGAGGATGAAGGTCGACTCGACGACGTCCGCCAGGTCGGACGGCGGCGGCAGCACCTTGGTGCACGAACGCCCCGCTCCGCCTTGATCGAGATACACCACGCGGTGGGCCTACCCCGCGCTGGAGCCCTACGCAAGCGGGCTTCGAACATCATATGGAGAGCACGCTCACGACTCCGAACGCGAGCACTCGCGTGCGTCCTGCACGGACCGCGTGTTCTTTGTCGAGAGCGCCATGAGAGCCGCGCCTCGCAAGTCCGGCGCGTCGTGCGCGGTCACGACCTCCGGACCCTTGGGTCACCAAAGTTCGTAAACGCTACTGAGGGCGCCCCATGCGAGGGTGTTTACGAACCGCTCTTTGTCGTGATGGGGAAAGCGGAGAACGGAGAACCGAGCACGGGAAAGGCCGAGGTTGTTCGAGAGATCGAGACGTTCTCCGGCGGAGAACGCCGTGCGCTCGATTTCTCGTGGGGTCCACCCGAGACGTGCTCCCACTCTAGCGAGCACCTTGGGTGCGCCGCGCGATGCGGTCGACATAGTCTCGAGTCGCGTACTCCACGGCGACCACAACGACGTCGCGTTCCAACACCGTGTAGAAGAGCATGTACGGGAAGCGCTCGAACATGACGTAGCGAGCTCCGGGGATGTCGGGGTGCTCTGGACGTCCGAGCGACATCGAGGCTGCACGGACGACGGCTTCCTTGAACGCCGCCATCATCCGCGTCGCGAGCTGCTTACCGAGAACAGGCGGGTTGATGTTCCGGTAGTAACGGAGCGCCTCCCGAAGATCGTCGCGCGCCTCCGGTAGAACCCTCGTCGCCATGCTCTCAGAAGTCGAGATCGCGGCGGAGGCTCGCCTCGACTTCGTCGACCGACAGCGTCGTCGCGCTCCCCGCCTGCACCCGCGCCACGCGCTCGGCGATGACGGAGTGCCGGTCGGCGATGGCTTCCTCGCGTCGCGGGAGGCTCTTGATGGCTTCGATGAGCTCAGCCAGCTCGTCGGGGGGAAGCTCGGCCGCTTCCTCGACGATGTGCTGGATTCGCGGGCTCACTTTCGCAGCCATCAAGAGAATTATAGCTGGCGAGGGCCTCGGGGACCAGGCATCGCTCGCGCTCCCGCTTCGCGGAGGACGACGAGCGCCTGTGGCGGCGACATGACGCGCTCGCGGAGCTGGGCAAGGGTGCGGCGGTGATAGCACTACTATCCTCCATCGCCGCGACCCTCATGGCCGCCTTTCGGCCCCGCGCGAGCCTCGTCGTGAAGAACCTCGCTCTGCGGCAACAGCTCTCCATTCTTCGTCGCGCTACGCCGCGACCGAGGTTGCGTCCCGTCGACCGCGCGTTCTGGGTCGTGCTCTCGCACACGTGGTCTCGGTGGACGGATACCCTCGTGGTCGTGAAGCCGGAGACCGTCATCGGCTGGCACCGTCGCGGGTATGTCCGCTTCTGGGCTCGCCGGTCTCGTTGCCCCGGCCGCACATCGCTCGATCCTGTGATCGTCGACCTCATCGTGCGGCTGGCTCGGGACAACCCCACGTGGAGCCGGCGACGGATCGCGAGCGAGCTCGCCAAGCTCGGTCATGTCGTGAGCAAGGACACGGTCGCGCGGTACATGCCGCAACAGAGGCCTCGCTCGCGCCCACCCTCGCAGACGTGGGGGACCTTCGTCCGCAACCACCTCTCGGGTACCCTCGCCATCGACTTCCTCACCGTCCCGACCGCGACCTTCGGCGTGCTCTACGTCTTCTTCGTGCTCTCGCTCGAGCGCCGGCGCGTCCTGCACGTGAACGTAACCGCACACCCGTTCGCCGCGTGGGCGGCGCAACAGATGATCGAGGGCGTGTCGCCCGAGGTCTTCGCGGAGCGCGTCATCCGCGATCGCGATGGGATCTTCGGCGCCCTATTCGACAGGTGACTCGCCGGGATGGGGCTCGAGCAGTTTCGGATCGCGCCGCGCGCGCCTTGGCAGAACGGCTTCGCCGAGCGGTTCGTCGGAACGATCCGCCGCGAACTGCTCGATCACGTCATCGTCCTCGGCGAGCGGCACCTGCTCCGGCTCGTCAGGGACTACGTCCGCTTCTACAACGACGACCGACCACACATGGCGCTCGACGGCGATGCTCCGGCCGGGCGAGCGGCCGAGGGGCCTGAGCTGGGCGAGGTCGTCGCGCTACCGCGCGTCGGCGGGCTCCACCACCGATACTCCCGAGCGGCCTGATTTCTCGCGCAAACGCCTATTTCGCCACCACAGCCCCAAATCAATGCGCCTACCCCGGCCCAATCGTCAGCAAGTGGTGACGAGTCGATGGGCCCGGGAGTGGCTAAGTTCAGCGCCCCATGCGAGGGTGGTTACGAACCGCTCTTTGTCGTGATGGGAACTGATCTCGTCTTAAGACACACTCCGGGAACAGCTGGAAAGCCGGGGACTTGGGCCCGTTCTCCATGGAGACTCTCAGAGTGCACGCTTTCGGTGGGGTCCACCCGTAGCTTGCACCAGATCGGAGCGGCGCCTCATTCCGTGAGTGCCCGCTCGACAGCCTTCGTGACGGCCTCGGCGCTCGCCGCGCGGGCGACCCGCGACACCTTGGCGTCGCGGCCGGCGGCAGAGCCGCCCGCGACGATGACCGACGTGTCGGCGTGTGCCTGCGTCTCGCGCATCCGCGCGAGCACCTCGCCAGCGGAGTAGCCTTGGACGTCGGCGTCCAACAGCACGCAGGATGCGGGGTGCGAGCCGAGGTGTTGCCAGGCACCATAGCCGTCTCGAAGGGTCGTTACGCGGCAGCCGATGCTTCGAAGCGCCTGCTGCCATCGGCGTGCGAGTCGCGGGTCGCGAGCAGCGACGACTACGCTCGGGGCGCCCGGGATCTGCACGGCGCCTGCGCGCGACTTGGGCTTGACGCGAACGTCGGCGGTAGACGCCGAGTCTTTGGCGAAGCGGATGAGCGCGTCGTCCACGTGGTAGATCGACGCGTAGCCCTTCACGGCGACGGGGCTGACGCGGCGCGGGTTGCGGACGTGCCACGAGTAGTCGCCTTCGTCGCCCGTCACCTTCCAGAGATCGACGACGCAGACGTAACCGTACGGGCGTGGGCGCCGTGCGCGTCGAGAGCGTCGGTGATTGAGTGCGTGCATGAGGCACCGAGCGGAGTGGTGGGCGAAGCGCGTGGCGGAGATGGGGCGCGCCGGGGACCCCGAGGAGATCGCGCGACGA
>JBGAJR010000024.1:0-110879 GCA_044224815.1 Polyangiaceae bacterium | reverse complement strand
GGCGCGACCTCCATCGACAAGAAGATCTTCAAGGTGCCAAAGCCCTGGCCGCACCGCGTCCGCGCCACCTTCGCGAAGGGCAAGCTGAAGAGCGTGGCCTTCTTCAAGAAGGACGGCGCGCCGCTCGCCGCGGGGCCGGACGCGATCGCCGACTGGGGCGCCGATGCCAGCCCGGCGACGCTCTTGGGCTACATCGAGCGGGGTGACTTTGCGAAGGACGCGAAGCGCTTTTTCCCGACGGCCGAGCCCGTCTCCGTGGAGGGCCTCCCCAAGAAGAGCACCAAGCTCGCCAAGCTGCCCGCGGCGCACCAAGCCAGCGCGAAAGCGCTCGATGCGCTCGTGCGAAAGGGGAAGCTCCCGTACCTGGGCGTCTCCTTCGACTTCTCGAGCTACGGTTTCGACTGCGCGGAGCAAGACCTCTACGGCGCCAACGGCGACGAGCTCTTCGGCATTGCGAGTGACGGATCGGGCGACATGCTCCTGCTCGACGTCACCACCGGAGAGGTGATTCCGTACGCGCACGAGGAAGGCTCGCTCGACCGCAAGACTGCGTTCGAGTCGCTCGATGCGTGCGCGTTCGCGATGCTGCGCGTCGAGGCCGCGGCCAAGGGGCTCATCCCCAAGGCGGCGCTCACCAAGACGCTCAAGACGTTGGGGCTACGAGCCGCCTTGGATGCCCTCGGTCGCGTGTGAGGTGCGGCGCGGGACGTGACCTCGCCACAATCGCCGGCCGTGATGCTCTCGCTGCGCGTGGTACGGGCTCATGAAGGGCCGCGCTCGCGGAGCGGTTCCTCGCTGCCGCGGCCGTTCAAGGTGGAAGCAAGTGGTCCACGAAGTCGCCGAATCCGGCGAAGGTCGCCGCCGCGTCGCCGTCGTCGTTGCACACGAGCACGTTGCCGTCGATGAGGTCGACGCCAGCATCGGGCGATAGCAATAGCGGTCCTTGGGCGTCGGGACCCGTACCGATGCGCAGGCCCTCGTCTTCGAAGCTCCACTCCGCGACGGGAAGGAGGACCCAGTGGTGTCCGGCCACCGAGATGCCGTTCGCGATCGCGAAGAAGGCCGCGAGCTCGCGCGAGAATGGCTGGTCGAGCTCGGCTTCGTAGCGAAGTGCAAAGGCATAGAGCGCCTCGGGCGCGGGCGCGCCGAAGCTGATCTCGCTCGCGCCGTCGTCTTCGACGTCGATGCCGACGTCGCGCCAGCGGAGCGCGAGCCCGCCGTCGCGAGCGCGAACGAGCCGCCCGATGCGCGCCTGCCACTCGGGTGAGAGCCCATCAATCGATCCGAGGGGATCGCTGCGCAGCGGGACCCGTCGCGCGAGCCGCAGCTCCGGAAGGTCGAGCGCCTCCGCGTGCTTCGCGAGCTCGTAGAGCGCGACGGCGTCGTTCGCGACGTCGAGCTTCGTACGCAACGCGAGGATGGCCGCGCGCAGCGCCGACACGAGCCTCTCGCGCTCCGCGTCGTCGAGACGCAGGGCGCTTCGATCCATTCCGAAGACGTCCTTCTGATTGCGACCGGTGAGCGCGCCGTACGCGTCGAGCAGCGCTTGGGTGTGTCGCGTGATGGAAGCATCCGCGACGCTCACGTCGGCGATCTCGTCGAGGCGCGCCTTCAGCCACGCGGCGTGGTCTGCGGCCGCCGTCTTCTTTCGAAACCAGCCCCAGAGCGCCATGATTGGAGAGCCTATAGCGCCGGATGCGCCGCGGCATCAAGGTACGGAACGTCAGCGGACCGAGAAGCGTCCGGTGACCTCGACCTCGGCCCTGCACACCGCGTAAGGCGCGACCTCTTTGCCGTCGGTGCACACGAGCGCGCCATCCGCGTCGCCGCCGAGCGCGCCGAAGCGCTCGACTTTTCCGTCCGCGAACGTGACGAGACCGAAGTCGTGGAACGCGACCAAGCGTCCGAGCGGCTTTGCGTCATCGGCGCGATAGAGCGCGGCATCGATGAGATCGAAGTCGCTCTGCTCGACCAAGAGCATCGAGCCGGCCCACGCCACGCGCGTCTCTCGTGGAATAGCGGATGGTTTGACGGCGGTCGGCCGCTTCGTGGTCGAGCCGTCGAGCGGCGTCCGTCGGCGGTCTTCGAGCGCGGGTAGCGAGAGCTCCACGATCTCGTCGGCCGCGTCCGGTGCGCCACAAACGGCGGCCGCCGCGCCGCGTCGCTCGTCGAGCGACCAAACCGGACAGATCTTGCCGTCGAGCGTTCGACTGCTCGCCACGGTCCCGTCCAAGTTGAACAGAACCACGTCCGTGCCCTTCGCGAGCTTGCCGCCGAACCGGACGCCGATCCCGAAGCGTGGGCCGATGTCGCTGGGGCTCACGCGATCAGGCAGCTTCATTTGGATGCAGGTGCCGTCGGCCTCGCAGAGGCACGGCGAGCGAAATCCGAAGTCGTAGGCGAGGGTCCGGTCCCCGAGCTTCTTCAGGTGAATCCCCTTCATGGGGGCGCACCCCTCGGGTCGCGGCCCGAGCTTGACGACCGCTTGATCGCTGTCGGTCTTGGGACCGAAGCGATAGCCGACGCGGAGCTCTCCCGAGTCAGCCGCGGGAGCCCGCTTCGTGAGCCGTGGCGCGAGCAAGACGTCGAGGCCGCCATCGCGCTCCCGGAGATCCATCGCCTCGCCGCTCCGCGGCGGCTCGATCCCGAACCGAGCTCGCGGCGCACCCGTCTTCAGATCCTGGATGACGAGCGCTCGCCCTCTCGTCCACGTGGCGAGCGCGCCATCGGGGGAGACCGGGACGCGGCAAAGCTCGGATGAGGCGGGGCCCGAGCCGAGCGTGCAGTCCAACTGCGGCAACAAAAGGATGGCGCCGTTCTCTGCGCGGAGCGGCGGCAGCTCGGAGAGCTTCGTGGCCTTCGCGGTGCGCGCCACCGGATCGATGACGAGCGCGTACGAACGCTCGTCAGCGATCCAGTACGACACGATCTCGCCGGCGTGCCCGAACGCCAAGCCCTGCCACGAAGGCGCCATGGGCGAGTCCAACCACTTCGGAACGGTGAGCTTGATCTCGCTGCGCGCGAGCTTGTCGACGTTGAAGACGATCGCGCGATCGCGGCAGAGTCGCACCGCGCGTTTGGTGAGGCGGTCGACGTACGAGTAGCCGCCCTCGCGGGCCGGGCACGCGGCGGTCAATCGAACGGTGGCCTTCTTGGGGGCATCCACGAGCCGGAGCTCGTCCCCCAAGAAGTACACGGCGCGGTCGCCGATCCACACCCCTTCTTCGGCGGAGTCACTCGACTCCACGACGGGCGCGCCGTCAGGTGAATAGACCCCGTGCGAGGTGATTACGTAGGCGCCTTTCTCGTGCAATCGCGCGCGCATCCCTTTGGCCGCACCGAGGGCTTTGCCGGTGTCGAGATCGTAGAGGCGTGCCCACACATCCGACGCGTCCACGGTCTCGAGCGACGCGACGCGCCCGTCCGCGCTGAGTGACAGCTCCGACCGCTTGTCTCGAGCCACGGCGTCGATCGTTCGTTCGATGCTTCCGTCCAAGCGAAGCACCGCTAGCTGGCCGCCCCGCGTCAGCACGACCGCCCGCTCCGCGTTCTCCGCGACGGCGGCCGACATCGGCGTGTCCTTCAAGTCCACCAACGTCGCGCGGGGTGGCTGCGTCGGATGAACGATCCAGACGTCGCGGTCGGTGAGCGCGACGACGTCGCCGTTCTTGGCGAACAGGCTCGCTTTGAATCCGTCGCCACTGGCGATGATGCGCGCCGACCATCGCGAGGGCGGCTTCGCTGGCTTCTCGGAGGCCGTTCCGACGGTCGCCGTTTGGGCCGGCGGTGGCGACGTGACGTTTGCTTGCGCGCCGCAAGACGTCACGCCGCCCAGCGCGAGCAGCGCCAACCCGAGCTTCGCGCTCACGAAGCGAGCGCCCTCGAGCCGGCGACCCTCGACGACGCGATCCACGGCCGACGCGCTTTGCCTGACCGATGCATCACGCGTTGTACGTGGTGCTGGCGGTCGTGCCGCCGTGGCCGGTCCAGTTGTGATGGAAGAACTGGCCGCGCGGGCGATCGGTGCGCTCGAAGGTGTGCGCGCCGAAGTAGTCGCGCTGCGCTTGGAGGAGGTTCGCGGGGAGCCGCGCGGTGCGCGTCCGCGAGCGTCTTCTGGAAGAACTTCGAGCATCAGGTTCTCGAGCGCGGGCGCGCGCGTGAAGGCGTCCTTGATCTTGCCGACGAACGCGCTCCGGATGATGCGAGCTCCTCTCGCGGGCGCGCTCTGGAATGCGTGGTGCGGCCGTCGACGCGCGCTCACGGAGCGAGCCAGGGGCCGAGGGAGGCAAGGGGAATGCGGAGGATGTTGAAGTCGAACTTGGTCCGCTTGCTGCCGATGACGAAGAGTTCGTCGCAGGTGGCGAGGAGCGGCGTCTCGAAGCTCCAATCGGTGCTGTTGGGCAGGAGCGCTTGATAACCGTCCGACAGGCGGACCACCTGGATTCCGATTCCTAGCGGCACGCCACCATCGGTCAGCATGGCCGGGCTGCCCGGCCGTGCGGCGTAGCCGCAGCCGACGACGAAGGGGGTGCCACCGAAGCCGTAGGGCCCCATGTCGTTGCGGAGGGTGCGCGGAATGATCGTCGAGGGGTCGGTGGTGTACGGAGCGGCCTTGATGGCGATCTTGGGGAAGAACGGAGAGGACGGGTTTGCGCGCTCGGAGCCTTCGAGCCAGACCATGTCTTTCCCGTCGGTCCCGAGGTCGGCGGCGCCTTGGGTGGTGTCGGCCCCGAAGCCGAGGAAGTCGCGAGATCCGGCGTCGCGAGTCCACACCTTGTGCTTCATGACCGTGAGCGTGCCCGACGACCAGAAGATGGCGTCGCCCTGGGGGAAGATCATCCCAGGAGCTCCTTCGTCGGTAGGCCCGAGGAAGGTGGAGGCGTCCACGTCGTCCCAGTCACGCACCGTCAGCTTGCCGTAGAGGCGGATCAGTCCCGCCGCGGACGCGAGGTAGCCTGGTCCTCCAGGGTCGGCGGTCAGCTCTCGCAGCAGTACGCGTTCGGCGCGCGGCGTGGTCGTGCCGACGACGGCCGCATAGCCCCGCGAGCCACCATCGGCAAGCCTCTCCAAGAGCGCGTACGCGTATCGATTGGACGTGGTGTTGTATGGGAAAAGGACGCAGCCCGGATCGCGCACCACCGCATCCTCCCGGAACGCTGAGAGCACCGCGCCATCCGGCTCGGCGATCAGCCGGAAGAAGTACCGCCCGGAAACCCGGCCGAACATGAGGAGCGGCTCGCCGGTTTTCGCCCGTCCCCCCCAGGCGAGTGGGTTGATTTTGGGGTAGCCCGCCAAGTCGGAGATGGGCCAGGAGGTTTTCATCTGCCGGCACCCGGCGAAGCTTGGCACCTCCGGACCGCAAGCCTCCCACTCGATGGGCGCCGGGAGCGCGGCGTCGCTAGCCGGGACATCGATCTGACAATCGCCGGGCACACCGGGCAGGTGCACCCAGTCGCCCGACTCGGTGTCGGACGTGTCGACATCCGACGACGCGTCGGACGGTAGCGCTAGGCGATCGGCGCGGTCACTCGCATCCGAGCTAGAGACCATCGTCGTGCCGGGATCGTCATCGCAGCTCGCGAGGCTCCGCGCAAAGAGCGCGGTCATGCACGATGCGCACGCGATCGCCCAGCGCCAGCCCATCAGAACATCTCCGCCAGCGAGAACGCGCCGGTGACCCCACGGAGCGAGGTGAGTCGCTCGGTCGTGTAATCGTCGTGAACCAGCGAGTACCCGTTCTCGTCCACGAGTGGCGCGCGGTTGAGCCCGGGCTCGTCCCGGTCGATCTTTGAGGCCGCGACGTGGCCCGAGGAATCGATGGTGAGCTTCGCGAGCTTCGCCGCACCGGTCGACGCCTTCGCGAAGAGCAGTACAGAGCCGTCGTGATCGAGACTGAAGCCGTGACGCACGTAAGCTCCAGTGTAACTGAAGGTGCCAGCAGAGGTCGCGACACCGCTCGTCGCATCGATGCGGTACACGCTGGCAGTGCTTGCTCCGCTCAGCGCGACCACCCAGAGCTTCTGGTCGGCAAACGAGTAGGTCGCTGCGAGCACACCACCCGCAGCGCTGTATCCGGACAGCGGGATCTGGCCCCAAGTGCGGCCGAGCCGAATGAACCAGAGGTCCTGGTACTGTACGCCCGTCGTCGCGTTTCTCCCGCCGAGTACGAACAGCCCGCCGGCCACGCGACTGTACACCGCGACGCCGCCCGTACGCGAAGGAGGCGTGACGTACGTGTGCAGCGCCAGCTGGATGGCGTCGACTCGGGGTTAGCTATCACCTAGCACCCGCCTTCCAGAATCGATTCTAAGCAAGTTCATTTGACGCAAAGTGTGCTCGATGGCCAAGCGCGTGACGACGTCCTCGGAGAGGATCGCCGCGTCCGAGGACGAGCGCAACTGACGCGCGCGGTCGGCCACTTGGCGAGCAAAGTCGTCACGGTCGAGCTCGAGACGACGACGCGCGCGCCAGCGTTCGCCGGCGGTTTGGTAGCCAAGAGTGCGCCGACGCCAGCGCTCGTTGACCGCGTCTCGTAGCGTCTCGAGCACGCTCTCATCAGGGCCGCCAGCGCGCGCCTGCGCCGCGTTGAGCCACGCACGGTGCTCGCGATTCTGACGCTCTAGCTGCCCGTAGAAGCCTGGGTGCCGCGCCGGGCCGTGCAGCACCATCACGCGGTATCGCTCCAGGACGGCGGTCACCTGCGGGCACCGATGCACGCTCGCGCGATCCATCCGGAGGACGAGCGGAGCACCATGGGCCTCGAAGTCGGCCTCGAGTGCGCGCGCGACGGCAGCTCCGTCGTAGAGCTCGCTCGCGGCGATGCTCGTGCGATAAGGCACCGCCGCGTCCGCGCTCACGAGCGCAAAGCCATTGTCGAGATGCATCGCGTCGAAACCGCGGACGACGCCTGGTTCGAGCACGGTGACACGCGCTGCCGCCTCGCGGCGCTCTCGCTCCATCGCCGTGAGCGTCGTCCGTTTGAGCTCCGCCGCGACGCGACGAGACAGTCCGGCGTGTGCGCGGCGCAGACTGTCTGCCCCGACCAGACCGTGGAGCGCGCGGATGTCTCGCTCCGCCGCCGCGACCACCCGCGCGGTCGGAGGCCGGCGGCGTGACACGAGACCGCGCGGCGGCGCGGTGAGCCACCGCCGCGCAGTCGATGTGCTCACCGCGAGCACGCGTGCCACCTCCCGATGTGACAAGCCAGCACCCCGGAGGGCGCGGGCGGATTGATGGCGAGGAGAGGGCTCGTCGTCATCCGTCTTCGACTTCGTCCCGCTCGGCTTCTTCGCCGCGCGCGGTGCGCGCGCCGCTCGGCTCGTCCCGCGCGCCATCTCCGATGCCACGCTCATCAGACGCTCCATCATCCCGAGCCGCTCCCGCAGCGACTCGTTCTCTCTCCGCAGTCGCTCCGCCTCGCGCGCCAATGACGCCTCGCGCTCCGGCGTCGCCGGACGCCCCGGACGCCCAGGCGAAATTCCACTGAGGAGGCCCTCCAATCCACGATGGAGCAGCGTTTGAAAGTGGTTCCGCGAGAGCCCGAGACGCCGCGCCCCCTCCGACACCGTCGTCGCGCCGCTCAGCACCTCGAGCATCACCTGGTACCGGTCGCGCGCCTCCGGGGGCACCTCCGGCGCTGGCGTGTACGTCTTCTTCATCTCCGCCAGCGTCGCACGACGTCAGCTTCCGCTCCCACTCGAGAGCGCGGTCTCTCCACCCGGCGTCGGGGTCGAAGCGCTCGCTCGCCGCCCACCCTTCGTCTTCCTCCGCTTCATCGAATCGCTCGAGCCACTCTTCGTCGAGCTCGACGCTCTCCGCTTCTTCGGCCCTTGTGTCATCGCCCCAGGCTTCACTGTCATCCTCGTCAGAAACAGCAGACGCTCGAGCCGCCGCTTCGTCTTCTCCAGCTCCTCGATTCGCGCTTGGAGCTGCTTCAAAGCCGGTGCCGCGGACCCGTCCGACGGCGCGCCAGGCAAGAGCGCCGTCAACATCCCCTGAAGCCCTCGCTTCTCGAGCAGGTAGTAGAGCGGCGGCGTGATCTCCGCGCGCGCCGCCGCCTCCTCCACCGACGACTCGCCGCTCAAGACGCTCAGGATCATCAGGCACCGCCGCTGCGCCATCGCGTCCAGATCCTTCGGCTCGAGCAGCCAGCGCGGCTTGCGGCCGCTGTGCTTTCGCCGTCGCTTCGTGGCCCCATCGCGCGACCGTGTTCTGCCCATCGTCTCCCTCCTTGCTCCCAAGCTCGATCGTCGTCGGCTCCTCGTCTCCCACGCGCACCTGCAGCCCACGGCCGGCGGCCGCGATGCTCAGGTTTCGGTCTCCCAATCGACCCACCAGGTAAAACGGCTTCTGCGTCGGTCGCTCGTGCGCGAGCCGCAGCGCGTTCGCCGCGATGCCCTTCTCGATGCTCTCGCGCACGTGCGCCGCCGACCGAAAGAAGCGGTCCGCAGGCACCAAGCTCTCGATGCCTTGGTGCGGCCGCTGGAAGTTGTACGCATCGATGAAGAGGCGGATTCGCCGCTCGCAATCCGCGAAGTCTGCGAAGACCGTGCGCGAAAGAAACTCCTCCCACAGCGTCTTCCAGAAGCGTTCAATCTTCCCCAGCGTCTGCGGATGCTGCGGCCGGCTTTTGATGTGCCGGATCCCCTCGCGGCGAAGCTCGAGCTCGAAGTCCGTCTCCCCACGCCACGCCGTGTACTGACGTCCCTGGTCCGTCAGGATCTCCCGCGGCGCTCCATACGCCGCGATGCCACGCCGGAGCGCCTCCATCACGAGCTCGGAGCGCTGATGGTGCGCCAGCGCGTACGACACGATGAAGCGCGAGTGGTCGTCCATGAAGGCCGTCAGGTAGAGCCGCTCGTGCCTCCGCAGGAGAAACGTGAAGATGTCTGACTGCCACAGCTGATTCGGCTCCGCGCGCTCGAAGCGACGCTCCGGATGCTCACGCGCCTCCGTGGGCGGTGGACGCTCCGCAAGCAGCCCCTCCTCGTGGAGCACGCGCCGCACGACCGACTCCGACACCCCGAGCGCCTCGAAGCGCGCGAGCACGTCTCGGATCCGACGCGTGCCGTACTCAGGGTGCGCCTCTCGCACCTCGACCACCGCCTCCCGCTTTGCCGCGCGCTCCTTCGAGTACGGGCGACCGAGCTTCCTCACTCGCTCGCGAATGCCCGCTTCACCCTGCTCTCGATACGCGCGCACCCAAATCTGAAGCGTCGAGACCGGCACCCCCAACGCCCGGCTCACGGACGCCATCGTCGCCCCTCGGTCCACGATCTCCTGCACCGCACGAAGCCGCGCCTCGTCGCTGTAAGGCCCGCCCCAACGCGTGGGCTTCCCTTGCGCGCCCCGCCCACCTCCGCGCGCGGCGGGCGTCTCTTTCTTCTTCGTCATCTCCTGTCTCCCTTCGTCGCTCGTGGCGACCGCAACGGAGGCAGGTGCTAGGGGTTTCTAACTTCGAGTCTTGCCAATCAGCTGGCACGCAGCACACGTTCGTCCAATTCTTGGACAAATGGCTATGCGTTGTACGTGGTGCTCGCGGTGGTGCCGCCGTGGCCGGTCCAGTTGTGATGGAAGAACTGGCCGCGCGGGCGATCGGTGCGCTCGAAGGTGTGCGCGCCGAAGTAGTCGCGCTGCGCTTGGAGCAAGTTCGCGGGGAGGCGCGCGGTGCGGTAGGCGTCGTAGTACGCGAGCGCGGCGCTCATCGCCGGCACGGGCACGCCGTGCTGCACGGCGAGGCCCACCACGTTGCGCCATCCGGCTTGCGCGTCCGCGAGCGCCTTCTGGAAGAACTCGTCGAGCATCAGGTTCTCGAGCGCGGGCGCGCGCGTGAACGCATCCTTGATCTTGCCGAGGAAGGCGCTCCGGATGATGCAGCCACCGCGCCACAGCATGGCGATGCTGCCGTAGTCGAGCGGCCAGTTGGCTTCTTTGGCCTGCGCGCGGAGGAGCGCAAAGCCCTGCGCGTACGACACGATCTTGGCGGCGTAGAGCGCGTGCTCCACCGCGCCCACGAGGTCCGCCGCAGCGGCGCGTGCCGGCTTGGGCCCGGCGAGGCGCTCGCTCGCGCGGACGCGCTCGTCCTTCTGGGCGGAGATGCAGCGCGCAAAGACGGCCTCGGCGATGAGCGTCAAGGGAACCGCGCGATCGGCGGCCGACGTGACGGTCCACTTGCCGGTGCCCTTCTGCCCCGCCACGTCGACGATGAGATCGACGAGCGGCTTATTGGTCTCGGGATCGATCGTGCGGAAGACGTCGCGCGTCACCTCGATGAGGTAGCTGTCGAGCGGGCCTTCGTCGTAGCGCGCGAACACGTCGCCGAGCGCGGCGGCGTCGAGACCGCCGATCGCCGAGAGCACGTGGTACGCCTCGCCGATGAGCTGCATGTCGCCGTACTCGATCCCGTTGTGGACCATCTTCACGTAGTGACCGGCGCCCTCGGGGCCGATCCAATCGCAGCACGGCGCGCCGTCGACCTTGGCGGCGATGGCCTGGAAGATCGGCTGCACGCTCGGCCACGCCTCTTTGGCGCCGCCCGGCATGATCGACGGGCCGGTGAGCGCGCCCTCTTCGCCGCCCGAGACGCCTGCCCCCACGAAGAAGATTCCTTTCGCGCGGAGCGCCTTCTCGCGGCGATCGGTGTCCGGGTAGTGCGTGTTGCCACCGTCGATGACGATGTCGCCGGGCGAAAGCAACGGAGCGAGCTCGTCGATGACCGCGTCGACCGCGCTCCCCGCCTTCACCATGATCATGACCTTGCGCGGGGTCTTGAGGGCGCCGACGAGCTCTTTCAGAGAGTGCGCGCCGACGATCTTCTTCCCCTTGCCGCGGCCGGAGACGAACTCGTCGACCCGGCTGGTCGTGCGGTTGAAGACAGCCACCGTGAAGCCGCGGCTCTCCATGTTGAGGACGAGGTTCTCGCCCATGACGGCTAGCCCGACGAGCCCGATATCGGCGTTCGACATTTGCGGTCTTCTCCGTAAAAAATGGTGAGGAGCGAGGCTACGCCCCGGCCCGGTGTCTCTCAAGGGATGCGGTTTTCGGAGGGATTGTCATGCCTTCGTCATGACCCGGTCACGCCTTGCCCTGACCGGACGGCCGGCCCTCCCGCGACCCACATTTCCGTTGTAGGGTCCGGGCCGATTCCATGATCGACGCAGCCATCAAGCGGACCCCTCTCGCCCTCGCCAAGGTCGCCTCCGGGGCCCAAGACTGGCTCGCGACCGGCGCCTCCGTCACCAGCGTGCTCGGCTCGCTCGTCGTGTTCGACGTGGTCCAGCGGGTCGCCTGGCGCATGAGCCCCAAGGCGCAGCAAGACGCCGCGAGCGCGATGGCGTGGGCCATCAATCGCTCGGCGATGCTCACCGGCGCGAGCATCGCGGTGCGCGGCCTCGAGAACGTCGACTTCTCCAAGAACTACGTCGTCGTCTCGAACCACCAATCGATGCTCGACATCTCGCTCCTCTCCGAGCACTTGAAGCCGCTCCACCCGCGCTACGTCTCCAAGGTCGAGCTCTCGCGCGGCGTGCCCGGCGTCTCGTACAACCTGCGGCGGGGCGGCTCGGCGCTCATCGATCGCAAGAACGGCGCGCAGGCCAAGAGCGTCATCGCCGAGATCACGCGGCGCGTGCGCGACGAGAAGCTCACCGTCGTCATCTTCCCCGAGGGCACGCGCTCCAAGACGGGCCACATGAAGCCGTTCAAGCCGGGTGGCCTCCGTGAGCTCCTCCGCGGCGCGCCCGGTGTGCCCATCCTCCCGGTCACGAGCTACGGCGGCTCGCTCCTCTTCAGCCGCTCGCTCAAGCCCATCGTGCGCAACGTGGAGCTCGGCATGGTGTTCCACGCGCCGTTCACGCCGTCTTCCGCCGACATCGAAGACGACGCGCGCTACGAAGCGCTGGTCAAGTCGCTCGAGTCGACGATCGCGTCGGCGCTCCCGCGCGCCGACTGAGCGACGCGCCTAGAGACCTTGCACGGACACGGGTACGGCCGACGAGGTCGTGGTCCCGTTGCCGAGCTGCCCGCGCGAGTTCGAGCCCCAGCACTTGATCGCGTCGCCCTGCGTGCGGGCGCACGTGTGGGCCGACCCCGCCGCCACGTCGACGTACGTCGTGGCCACCGAAGCGATCGACACCGGTGCGTCGCGCTCGACGCCCGTCCCATCGCCGAGCTGCCCCGACGAGTTGAGGCCCCAGCACATCACGGTGCCCGGCCCGCTCGACACCGCACAGGAGTGGAAGCTTCCTAGGTCGAGCGCGGCGCCATCGGCGATCGTGCTCACCTTCACCGGGAAGTCGCTGTCGTTGCCCGAGCCGTCGCCGAGCTGCCCGCTGCCGTTGGAGCCCCAGCAGTGCACCTCGCCGGCGGTCGTGCGCGCGCACGAGTGCGAGTAGCCGGCGGCGATGGCGACCACGTTGGCCGGCACGGTCTTCACGGCCACGGGCGCGTTCTGATCGGTGAGCGAGCCGTCGCCGAGCTCGCCCCGATCGTTCGAGCCCCAACAGTAGATGCTCGCATCGTCGAGGAGCGCGCACGCGTGGCTCGTGCCCGCGGCCAAGGCGACGGCGTGCGGCATGGCCTTCACGTCGACCGGCACGTTGGAGTCCTCGTTGGTGCCGTCGCCGAGCTGCCCGCGATCGTTGGCACCCCAACATTTGACGCCGCCGCCGGTGACGATGGCGCACGCGTACTCTTTGCCCACCGAGAGCGCGACGACGCCCGAGGCCAGGCCGTTCACGCTGGTGGGCGTCTGCGAGGTGGCGGTGCTGCCGTTCCCGAGCTGTCCGTAAGTGTTTCCGCCCCAGCAGCGAACCTCGCCGCCCGTGAGGAGCGCGCAAGTGTGGATGTCGCCGCAGCCCACCGCCACGACGCCCGTGGTGAGGTTCTGGACCTGCACCGCTTTGGAGCGATCGGTCTGCGTGTTGTCACCGAGCTTGCCGGAGCCGTTGGAGCCCCAGCACTTCAGCGCCCCGCTCATGATGGCGCACGAGTGATTGCCGCCCGCGGCAAGGGCGGCGCCCGGCTGCACGGGCGGCGGGGGCGGCGTGATGGGCTTGGGGCAGCAGGCGTTCCCGCACGGCTCGTAGTTCGCGTTGCACGAGAAGCCGCACTGCGATGCCGTGCACTCAGCGGTGGCGTTGTTGGGTGCGGCGCAGGCCTTGTCGCAGCCGCCGCAGTTGTCGGGGCTGATCGTGATGTCGACGCACGAGGCGCCGCACGTCGTGAGCCCCGACGGGCACGTCGTCACGCAGTCGCCGTTGGCGCAGACCTGACCCTTGGCGCACGCGCGACCGCAGCCGCCGCAGTTCTTGGGGTTGCTCGAGGTGTCGACCTCGCAGCCGTCCTGCGCTTGCTTATTGCAGTCTGCACGGTTCGCCTTGCACTTGACCGATGACGACGACGCGTCGCCGGTGGTCGTGGCGTCGGGCTCGCTCGGGTCGCCGGTGCCGCTGTCGGGGTCGTCGCTGCCGTTCGCGACCGCGCCCGAAAAGCCAGCGCCGCTGCACGCCGACGCGAGGGCCAGCCCGAGAGACACGAGCGTCCAGGGAGCGACGATCCGGAGAGGGGGGAGGGGCCGCATCGACGAAGGGCGACGCGAGGTCGCCAAGCTTCGCCAGGCTGACCGATGGCGGGCGGCCGTGCAAGCCCCGGCCGCGAGACGCGCGGAGAAGGCGCGCCGCGGCTGGGCTTCTTTCGGTGAAATTTCAGCCCTTGACGCTGCCGGCGGTGAGCCCGGACACGAGGTGCCGCTGCACGAAATAGAAGATCGCCATGACCGGCAGGCTGACCACGATCGAGCCGGCGGCAAAAAGCCCCCACGCCGTGCCGTGCTCGCCCACGAAGCGCTGGAGGACGACCGGGAGCGTGTACGTCTCCTCTTTGGCGAGGAAGGTCGCGGCGAGGATGAACTCGTTCCACGCGCTCATGAACGCGAAGAGCGCGGTCACGCTGATCGCGGGGCGCGCGGCGGGCAGGACGACCTTGAGGAACGCTTGGACGCGCGTCGCGCCGTCGACCATGGCCGCCTCCTCGAGCGCCTCGGGGATCCCCATGAACGCGCCGCGGAGCTGAAAGACCGCGAAAGGGATCGCGCTCGACGCGTAGACGAGGACGAGCCCGGCGCGCGTGTCCAGGAGGTGGAGCACGCGGAGGAGCATGTAGAGCGGCACTGCGGTGCCGATGGCGGGGAACATTTGCGTCGCCATGAGGCCCTTCAGCGTGGGCGCGACGACGCGCGAGCGGAAGCGCGCGAGCGCGTAGGCGGCCGGCGTGGCGATCACGATGGCGACCGCGGCGGTGGCGATCGACACGACGATCGACGAGGCGAGCTGGCGCAAGAAGAGTGGGCTCCCGAGGAGCGTCGCGAAGTTTTGCAGCGTCGGCGCGCCCGTCGTGGGCAAGAGCGCGGCCTTGGTGGAGAGGCCGCGCGGCGAGAGCGCGAGGCTCACGACCCACACCACGGGATAGAGCGAAAAGAGGCACGCGAGCACGAGGACCGCGTGCACCACGGCGGACTCGAGCGCGCCACCGTTTTTCCCGCGCGCGCTCACGCCTCCACCTCGAGGCTCTTCGTGCGGCGCGCGAACGCGAGCAAGAGGAAGAAGATCAAGACGGCGTAGCTCGTCGCGTAGCCGACCTGCGCTTCGCGCGTGAAGGCCCAGCGGTAGGCCTCGGAGACGAGGATGTCGGTCGATCCGTCGGGCTCACCGCCCGACACGAGGAACACGACGTTGAACATGTTGAAGGTCCACACCGCGCCGAGCGCCACCGCGGGCGCGATCGACGGGAGGACGAGCGGCAGCGTCACCAGGCGAAAGCGCTGCCAGCGCGTCGCGCCGTCGACCTCGGCCGCCTCGAGCAGCGATGGGTCCATGCCCGAGAGCGCGCTCGAGACCACCACCATCATGAACGGGAAGCCGAGCCACGCGTTGGTGACCACGTTGGCGGTGAACGCGGTGGCGAAGCGGCTGAACCACGAGACGGGCTCCACGCCCACGAGCGCGAGGAGCGCGTTCACGGCGCCGAACTGGCGGTGGAACATGCCCTTCCACACGAGCGCCGTCACGTAGGAGGGAACGGCCCACGGCACGACGAGGAGCACGCGATAGAGCGCGCGGAATCGGAGCTGGGGCTTGGCGAGGAGCGTGCCGAGCACGAGCCCGAGCCCCACGTGGAGCGCGAGGTTGACCACCGTCCAGAGCACGGTGACGAGCAGCGTGCGATAGAACGAGTCGGCGCCGAGCAAGGGGCCGCCGCGCGCGGTCAGGATGTCGGCGTAGTTGGCGAGGCCGACGAAATACGGATCGGCGCGCGTGCCGGCGTAGAACGAAGTGACGGCCCCGACGGCGAGCGGGAACACCACCAGCGCGATGACCGAGAGCGCCGCGGGCGCCGTCCACGGCACGAGCCGGAGCGCGCGCGCACCTTCGCCCGACGCGGCGAGCGACTTTGCTTTGAGCACCAACCATCCCGCGGCGGCCACGAGCGCCAGGCCGACGACCACGAGCCAGCCCGTGGTTCCAGCCGGGGCCGGCGGCGGGCGGAGCGCGTCGTCGAAGCGGCGGTGTGCTTCGCGGAGCGCGGCCTCGGCCGGGACGTCTCCGCGCAGCGTCTTGCGGAGCGCGCGCAAGGTCGGCTCCCACACGGCGCGCATCGCGGCGGACTTCTCCATCGGCACGCCCGCGAGCGCGGCGTCGCGGAACGCGCGGAGCCGCTCGTCGGCGGCCAGATCGCTCGCGCGGAAGGCCGCTGCGTTGGCCACGACCTGGCGGCCGACGCGCGCGCGGAGCACGCTCGCCTCGGTGTCGGCGAGGTAGTGGACGAGCCGCCGCGCCGCGTCTCGCGTGGCGCCGCTCGGCGTGAGCATCGCGGCCTCGACGGTGACGTAGGAGCGAAGCGGGATCGGCTGCGCGTCGTCGGCCGGCGGAAGAGGAACGACGCGATAGGGCGCGGCGCCGAGCTCTCCGGCGAAGTCGGGGCCGCCGATCACCGCCGCCGCGTGGCCCTCGACGAAGAGGCTCTTCACGAGGGCGCCGTTGGGCTCGAGCGGGATCGCGCCCTTGACGACGAGCTCGCGAACGAAGCTCATGGATCGAATGCCGGCCGGCGAGTCGAACGCGTAGCCCGTTCCGGCCTCGTCGAGCGCGCGCCCGCCGAAGCCATGGAGGAACGCGGCGTGGAAGTAGACGTTCTCCGCCTCGTACGCGAGCGGGTAGACCCCGGGCGGGAGGTTCAGCGCCGCGAGAGCGGCGATGGACCGCGGAGCGCTCGGGACGAGGGAAGGCGAGAGGTAGAGCGCGAGGGCCTTCAGCGCGAGCGGGACGCCATAGCGAACGCCCTCGATGCGAGTCGCGCCGTCGAGCTCGGCCGGGAGACCGAAGTCGAGGCCCTCGTCCGCGGCGCCCGAAGGCGCGACGAGCCGCTCGCGGACGGCGACGCCGAGTCGCTCGTGCGCGTCGATGAACACGTCGGGGCCGCTCCCGTTCGGGACCGCCGCCTCGAGCTTGGAGAAGTACGCGTCGAAGGGAACGGCCAAGAGCTCGATCTTGAGATCGAGCGCGCGCTCCGCGTTTTGTGCGGCGCGCTTCAGCGCGAGCTCTTCGTCGGCGCGGTACGAGTGCCACAAGACCACCGTCTCGGTGGCGCCGGCCGCGCGCGCGACGAGCGACACCGCGAGCACGAACGCGAAGAGAAACGAGAGCCGCGCGAGCATCGCTCAGCCTCCGAAGCCGAGCGCGCGTTCGCCCCCGGTCTCGAAGAGGTGGAGCGCGTCCGGGCTCGCGTACAACGGCGCGCGCTCCCCCGCGCGCACCTCGCTCGCGCTCGCCACGAAGCGCACGTCGCCGTCGGCGCGCCCGTACGCGAAGGCGCCGAAGCCGAGCGCCTCCACGAGCTCGATCGTGATCTCGCCCGCGCGCTCGCCCTTTTGCGGCGCCGCGCCCACCGTCACGTCGTGCGGGCGAAGGCCGGCCGTCACGCGTTGGCCTTCGGAGATCTCGCGGCCGAAGCGCGCCTCGTCGATCGCGACGCGGAGCCCCGCGCCCTCGAACGCGAGCCCGCCCTCGGCGCGAATCACGCGCCCATCGATGAAGTTCATGGGCGGCGATCCCAAGAAGCCAGCGACGAAGCGCGTGCGTGGCCGCCGATAGATCTCGAGCGGCGGGCCCGACTGCTCGACCTTGCCACCCTTCAGCACGAACAAATCGTCGGCCAAGGTCATGGCCTCGACTTGATCGTGGGTGACGTAGAGCGAGGTCGCGCCCATGCGATCGTGGAGCTTGCGGATCTCCACGCGCACTTCGGCGCGGAGCGCGGCGTCGAGGTTCGAGAGTGGCTCGTCGTAGAGGTAGATCTGCGCCGTGCGGACGATGGCCCGACCCATCGCGACGCGCTGCCGCTGGCCGCCCGAGAGCTGCTTGGGGAAGCGCGAGAGCATGGGATCGAGGCCGAGGATGCGCGAGGCCTCCGTGACGCGGCGCTCGATCTCGGCGGGCGCTTCGCCGCGCAACCGAAGGCCGAAGGCCATGTTCTCTTTGACCGTGAGGTGCGGGTAGAGCGCGTAGCTCTGGAACACCATCGCCACGTCGCGCGCGCGCGGCTCGGCGTGGGTGACGTCGCGCCCACCGAGCGTCACCGTGCCGCGATCGACCGTCTCGAGCCCGGCCACGACGCGGAGGAGGGTGCTCTTTCCGCAGCCGCTCGGGCCCACGAGCACGACGAAGCGACCCTCACCAATGGCGAGATCGATCCCCTTGAGGATCAGGTTCTCGCCGAGCGTCTTCTCGACGCCGCGGAGCTCGCAACGATTCGCCCGGGACTTCTCCATGTTGCGGGACGGTACCTCGGCTCAGCGAACGGCCCGGAGGCGCTTCGTGAGCTCGGTCAGGGCTTCGGCGGTGAGGCGATCGCGAATACCGCGGAGGATCGCCTGCTCGCGCTTGGCGTGCTCGCCGTAGCTCACCTCGAGACGCTCGAAGAGCGCACGCATCGTGGTGCGATCCGGATCCGGGCGCTCGGCGACGGAGCCGAGTCGCACCGACAGGCCGCAGATCGCGTCGTGCGCCGCCGCGAGCGAGGTGAGGTCGAGCGCGGACTCGGGCGCGACCTCGCTCAAGATGGGGAAGATGATCTCCTCCTCTTCGCCGAAGTGCTCGATGACGAGCTCGCGCAAGAGGACCAGCTTGTCGCGGAGGCTCACCGCGTCGGCGTCGGGCTCGGCGAACCAATCGCGGATCTCGAGCATCACTGCGCTCACGGGCGCGTGGTCGTGCTCCAGCCGATCGAAGAGGTCGTCGTGCATGCGAGAGCCGTATCCTACCCCTCGCACGGGCTCCGGGTCACGAGAGCCGCTCACCCTCTTTTCCCGGGTGGGCGCCGGCCGCATCGTCCTGGCCAGAGGTCACGCATGAAAACCGCCCCGACCCAGGCCGAAGTCGAGGTCTTCTTCGATGGCGACTGCCCCCTCTGCACCAAGGAGGTCGACCTCCTTCGCCGCATGGATCGCGGACGAGGTCGCATCGTCTTCACGGACATCGCGGACCCCACGTTCGATGCCGCGGCGTACGGCAAGACCTGGGACGACTTCATGGCCAAGATCCACGGCCGCGTCCTTCCGGACGGCACCTGGATCGAAGGCGTCGAGGTCTTCCGGCGTTTGTACGCCGCGGTGGGCCTCGGACCGCTCGTCGCTCTGACCCGCCTCCCCGGGGTGTCGCAGCTCGCCGACGTCGCCTACGAAGCCTTCGCGAAGAATCGTCTTCGCCTCACCGGCCGCTGCGGCCCCGATGGCGCCTGCGCCGTTCCCGCTCGGGCGCACGCGAACGGGGAGGTCACTTCGTGAAGGTGACCCGCGCCTTGGCGCGGGCGTCGGACTTCTTGCGATCGAGCGGCATGGGAGCGACGTCGCCGCGGAGCCAGAGCTCGTGGAGATCGCGGTAGTACGGTGACGATGGGTGGCCGGACTCACCAGTAGGAATCACGAAGCCGCCGGCCTCGTCGTCGGCGAGGTCGACGATCTCGCGGTGGCTCGCCGCCTCCTTGCACTTGAAGGGCGGCGTCGCGTCGCCGTACCCGGCCACGTTGACCGCGTAGGGTGATCCGCCCCGCGCGTCCGGGCCGATGGCGAACCCGAAGAGCTGGTCGAGCGCCGCCACGCGGCCCAGCGGGTGATCGATGTAAGTTGCATGAAAATCGCGCCACACCTTGCCGCCCGCGGCGAGGCGCGCGGCGTCCTTCATGGCCTCGCGCGAGACGTCGTCGAGCGTCTCCACCTGGGGCGTGCGCACGTCGTCGACCCACGCGCCGCCGCCGCGATCGAGCAGATCGATGAGCGCGAAGCGTGGAAAATACATCTTCTCGCCCTTCCACTCGTCCTCGCCCACGCGCTTGCGGAGCGACTCCAGCCAGAGCCAGTAGATCGCCGCGCCGCGCGAGTCGGGCTTGGCCTCGGTGTCCCACGCCTCGAGCGCGCTTCGCGCCTCGGTCTCGCCGGCCGCCTCGGCGGCCTTCTTGGCGAGCGGGAGGTAGCGCGCGGCCATCGTGTCCTTGAGGTCCATTTGCTGACGAGCCACGTCGGCGGCGGTCACCTTGGTCGCGCCCTCGAGCATCTGGCGGATGCGCATGGCCCGGAACGGCGAGGCCCAGATGCGGGTCAAGAAGAACGGAAACTCGGGGCCCACCTGCCGGTTGTTGGCGGTGACGATGAAGCCCTCCTTGGGGTTCAGCACCGTGGGCTTCTCCTCGGGCGTGAGGTAGCGCTCCCAGTCGTACTCACCGGTCCACCCGGGGACGGGGAGGAGGCCGTCACCCTTTTTGCGTACGGGGACCTTGCCGAGGAGGACGTAGCCGATGGTGCCGTCGTCGGCCGCGAAGACCATGTTCTGCTTCGCGGTGTCGAAGTCGCGCGTCGCGGTGACGAGGTCCTTCCAACTCGCCGCGCGGTTCATGCGAAGGAGCGCGTTCATTCCGCGCGCGGGCTCGATGGCCGTCCAGCGCATGGCGAGCACGCGGTCCTTCACTCGCTTGTCGACGTCGGAGAGCACCGGCCCGTGCCGCGTCGTCCGGACGACGTGCACGACGTCGTCTTTGCCACGCACCTTGATGACCTCGGTGCGTTTTTCGAAAGGCTTTGGGCCGGTGGGCGTCAGGTACGCATCCTCGCCCGCCGTCCGCTCCACGAAGAAGTCGACGTCGTCGACCATCGCGTCGGTGAAGCCCCACGCGAACGTGGGCGCCTTGCCGAGGACGACGCCGGGAATCCCGGGGATCGTGACGCCCGCGCGCGCCACCGGGCCGCCGTGGATGGCCGCCAAATACCAGAGCGACGGCGCGCGCAGCGTGAGGTGCGCGTCGTTGGCCAAGAGAGGCTTGCCCGACGCCGTGCGCGCGCCACCGATGACCCACGAGTTCGACGCGTGTGACGCCGTGACCGACGCGAGCATCGATTCGGTGACGTCCGAGAACGCGAAGGCGAGGCCGTGCGCCTCGTTCGGCGCGCGATCGAGCGAGCCGTGCTCTTCGCGCGGTGGGGCGCTCGGCGTGGGGCTCGTGAGCTCGGGGAGAATCACCGGGCCGTACTTCGGGTACTCGGGCGTGAGCTCGGCGGCGCGCTCCGGTCCGACGAGATCGACCGCCCGCTGGTGCTCGAGCTCCATGCCGAACGCAGCCAGGTCGGCGGCGATGATCTTGGCGATGGAGAGCGAGTTTCGCACCGTCCACGGCTCGGGGGTCACGCGGAGAACGAGGAGCTCGGGTGGAAGCGCGCCGGGGTGCTCGCCGATGAACGCGTTCACGCCCGCCACGTACGCCTCGAGGTCGCGTCGCGAGTCGTCGTCGAGGAGCTTCTCGTCGGCTTCCGCCGCGCGGCCGAGGCCGAGCGTACGCATCAAGAGATCGGCCTCGACGAGATCTCCGCCGAACATTTCGGCCAAGCGTCCGTCGGCGATGTGGCGGAGGAGCTCCATCTGCCAGAGCCGATCCTGCGCGTGCAGGTACCCGAGGGCGCGGTACGCATCGGGCTCGTTCTCGGCCCAAACCGCCGGGATGGCGTGCTCGTCGCGCGTCACCGTCACGTCGGCGCCGAGCCCGGTGAGGCGCGCGCCGCGGGTGTAATCGGGGATCGACGAGCGGACGACCGCGCGCCCGGACACGCCCGCGAGCCCGAGCGCGATCGCGGCGATGGCGAGCCCGCGCGCGATGCGTTTCGCGCGCGGAGAGGAGGAGCCGTTCGGGGCCGTCGTCATGGCGGCCGACCTTACGCAAACTCCGGCGCGCCCGAAAGTCGACCGGCTGCGTCCAGGCGGCGAAGCGCTCAGCTCGGGCGGCCGGCGATCTCCTCGACCATGCGCTGGAGGTCGCCCGCATCGAAGGGCTTTTCGAGCTTGCGCACGGTCTCCAGGAACGCCGCCATCTCGGCCGAGAACGCCCCGCCGGTGAGGTACACGACGCGCGAGAGCAGCTCGGGGCGCTCGGCGCCGAGGAGTCGATGGAAGTCCACCCCCGACTCACCCGGCATCACGACGTCGCAGAAGATGACGTCGAAAGGAGTCATTCCGATCGCGGTCAACGCCTCACGCACCGAGGCCGCGGCCACTACGTCATGCTGCGTCTGGAGGATGCGCTGGAGCGCGATGCGGACGAACGCGTCGTCGTCGACGATGAGCACGCGCCGCCGGACGTTCGCGGCCGCGCGGATCTTGGTCGACGACGTCGTCCCCGCGTCTGCGCGAGGGCGCGCCGCGGGCAGCGTGACCGTGAAGCGCGAGCCGACGCCGGGCTGACTCGACACATCGATCGTTCCGCCGAGCGAAGTGACGATGCCGTGGCAGATCGAGAGCCCGAGGCCCGTGCCGCTCCCGATCGGCTTGGTGGTGAAGAACGGCTCGAAAATCCGTGCCGTCACCTCCGGGCCCATGCCGGATCCGCTGTCTTCGATCTCCACCTGGGCGAGCCCATTGTCGAGGGTGCGGGTCACGATGCGGATGGTGTTCGACGCGGGTTTTCCGGCCTCGATCGCCTGCGCGGCGTTGACGATCAGGTTCACGAACACCTGACTGAGGCGGGCCTCGTCGGCGGCGACGCGCGGGACGGGGCCGAGCGCGCGCACGATCTCGGCGCGATGCCGCGTGACGTGCCCGGTGACCGCGATCGCCCACTCGAGCGCCTCGCGGAGATCGACCATCTTCTCGCGCTTGCGGTCGTCGCGGGTGAAGCTGCGGAGGTCGGACACGATCCGCGCGATGCGGCTCGACCCCTCGCGCGCCTCCTGCAGCCCCACCACGAGATCGCGGAGCGGCGCCGCGAGCTCGGAGAGGCCGCGGGCTTCGAGGTTCGCGCGGTGCGCCTCCAGCTCGACCGCCGCGTGCTCGATGTTGGCGACGATGAAGGCGAGCGGGTTGTTGATCTCGTGCGCGATGCCGGCCGCCATCGTGCCGAGCGACGCGAGGCGATCCGCGAACTCGAGCTGGCGCTGGAGGTGTCGCGCCTCGCTTACGTCGCGGAGGACGGTGACCGTACCGAGCACGGAGCCCGCATCGATGATGGGCGACGTGGTCACCATCACCGGGCGCTCGTGCCCACTCCGACCGGTGGCGAGCGCGCCATCGATCGACACGGCGGATTTGGTCTCGACTGCGCGCTGCGTCCCCACGTCGAGCGCTTTCTTGGACGTCTCGTCGACGAGGCCGACGATGTCGTTGGCGCGAAGACCGATCGCCTCGGTGGGGGAAAAGCCGGTGATGCGCTCCGCGGCCGCGTTCAGCATCGTCACGCGCCCCTCGGCGTTGCTCATCACGACACCCTCGCCGAGCGAGTGGAGCGTGGTGGCGAGGAGGTGCTCGCGCGCCGCGAGCTCGCGCTCCATGCGGTGACGATAGAGCGCGATCGACACGGCGCTCAGGAGGTCGGGCCGCTTGAACGGCTTCAAGAGGTAGCCGTACGGATCGGTGCGGCGCGCGCGTTCCATCGTGTCGGCGTCGCCGTGCGCGGTGAGGTAGACGACCGGCACGCCGTGGCGCGCGCGGAGGAGCTCGGCGGCCGAGATGCCGTCGACGTCGCCGCGGATGCGGATGTCCATGAGCACGAGGTCGGGCGTGTCGCGAGCCGCGCGATCGAGCGCCTCTTCGGCGGTGCCCGCGACGCCGGTCACGTCGTACGCGTCGCGCAGGCTCCGCTCCATGTCCCAAGCGACGACACCCTCGTCCTCCACGATGAGGATGCGCGGACGTCCCGCCGCAACGGTCTCGAGCTGAGTCATCGTGTCACCTCGAAAGTAAGCTCGACCAAAGTGCCCTTGTTGCGCGACACCACGAGCTGCCCCGCGAGCTGCCGCGCGAGCGTCGTCACCAAGCGGAGCCCCATGCTGCCGGAGTGTTCCAGGCTCACGTCGGCGCCGAGCCCGATGCCGTCGTCGGCCACCGACACGGTCACTTTCTTCCCGCTGCCGAGCGCCGCGCGAACCGTGACCGAGCCGCGCCGCCCGTCCGGAAACGCATGCTTGAGCGCGTTGGTCACGAGCTCGTTGACGACGAGCCCGCACGGCACGGCGGAGTCGAGCGGGAGCTCGAGATCCGACGCCTCCACCACGAGCTGGACGCGATCGAGGCTGTCGCCGAGCGCGGCCTGCAAGTGTTCGGTCAACGTCTCCAGGTACTCGCCGAGGTTGATGCGCGCGAGGTTGCCGGCGCGATAGAGCTTCTCGTGCACGAGCGCGATCGAGTGCACGCGATTCTGGCTGTCTTGCAGCATCTCGCCGAGCTGGTGGTCCTTCACGTAGCCGGCTTGCAAGCTGAGCAGGCTCGAGATCACTTGCAGGTTGTTCTTCACGCGATGGTGGACCTCGTTGAGCAAGGTCTCCTTCTCGCGGAGCGAGGCCTCGAGCGCCGCCGCGGCGCGCTTTCGCTCGGTGATGTCGACGATCGACGAGAGCACGAACGCGCCGTCGGGCGTGACGAGCGGGTTCAGTCGGATTTCGACCGGCACCTCGCGTCCGTCTTTCTTGCGTCCATAGAGGTCGCGGTTGCCGGCCATCGCGCGGGCGTGAGGCTTGTCGTAAAAGCCGCGCCGGAACGTGGGGTGATGCTCGCGGAAGCGCTCCGGCACGAGCATCTCTACCGGCTGACCGACGAGCTCCTCTCGCGAGTAGCCGAAGAGGCGCTCGAGCTGCGCGTTGACGAGGACGATGAGCCCGTTGCCGTCGACCATCACCATGCCAGTGGGCGCCGCCTCGAGCGCGAGGCGGAACAGATCTTCGGAGACGACGGCTCGGTCGTCCTTGGTTCGTACGACGCTCGGGACCTTCACTCGACCTCGCTGCGCTCACGCGAGCGCCCCCATGGGAAGATCGAGCCTAAGAGCCTCGCTCGGTCTCGCCAAGGCATCCAGGGCCGGAAAGCGCGGGGAATTTCGTCCAATTTTTGGACAACGCGGGCGGGCCATTGAAATCAACGGCTTTCGCTGGCGAGGGTGGCCAGAGACTAGCCACCCACAACGTCGGGTGGGCGGCCAGGTGTCGCTATACTCGCCTCCGAATGGCTTTGCCTCGCGCCCTCTTTGCTTCGCTCGCGGCGGTCGCCTTGCTCTTTCGATCGGGGCTCGCCCTCGCAGACAAGGTCACCGTCCTTCCCCTCACTGGCGCCGGCACGACCAAGGCCGAGACCGACGGCATGCGCGATCGATTGCGCGAGGCTGCGACCGATCGCGGCCACACGCTCCCGTCGTCGTCGGAGCAGCTCACCGCCGAGATGGCCGTGAAGGACGGCGTCGCCGACACGCGCGAGGAGTACTCGGCGGCAGGCCGCGCCTCGAGCGCCGACTGGGCGGTGGGCGGGCGCGTGGAGTCGCGCGGGCATTACGTGCGCGTCGAGATCGAGGCGTGCCAAGTCGCGAGCGGCCGCGTCGAGTCGTTGGCTCGCAACATCGAGCCCGGCGCGGAGCGACGCAAGCTCGCCGAGATGCTCGCGCTCCTCCTCCGCCCCGAAGGCATCGCCAACGCGAGCACGCCGTGGTCGAACGAAGCGCCCCCCGAGCCCAAGCCCGCACCCGCCCCCGTGCCCGTGCCCGTGCCCACTCCCGCTCCCGCTCCCGCTCCCGCTCCTCCTCCCGCCGCTCCCGCTCCTCCAGCACCTCCGCCTCCTCCGTATGCGGAGCATCACCCGTTCGCGGTGGGCCTCGGCGCCGGCGTCCTCGCGGCGGCGCTTCGCCCCAAGAACGCGTCGGGCAGCGCGACCACCGTCGACCTCCTCGGTAGCTTCGGTTACGCGCTCGATGCCGTGCCGGGCCTCGAGCTTCGCGGCGAGCTCGGCGCGGGCGTCGTCGCGCCGCGATCGCTCTTCGTCGCCGGCGGCGCGCGCTACGCCGTCGTGCTCTCGCGCAGCGTGTATGTCGGGCCCGAAGCGCAGCTCGGCGCGTTCGTTCCCTTTGGCGGCGACAAGGAAGCCCGCCTCCTCGTCCGCGCTCAGCCCTTCGTCGGCGCGCGCCTCGCCGATGCGCTCGCCGTCGAAGCGTTCGGTGACGCGATCTTCGCCTTCGGCGGCACGGGCACCCTCGGGCTCGTCGGCGGCGGCGCGCGCGCGGTGGTGCGTTTTTGATCCTTTCGACACGACGCGAGACGGTGCGGCTCGGCGAGCGCGTCGCCCGCGCGCTCCGGCCCGGCGATCTCGTGCTCCTCTCGGGCGGGCTCGGCGCCGGAAAGACCTTCCTAGCGCGCGCGATCGCGCGCGGGCTCGGCGTCGATGCGCGCGTTGCCATCGCGAGCCCCACCTTCACGCTCGTTCAAGAGTACGAGCTGCCGAGCGGCGTCACGCTTCTCCACGCCGATCTCTATCGCTTGCGCGAGGGTGACCTCGCACTCGCGAAGCTCGAGGCCGAGGTGCATCGCCTCGGGCTTCGCGAGCGTTTGGCCGACGGCGCCATCGCGCTCGTCGAGTGGGGTGACGACGCAGCACCCTTCATGGGCGCGCCCGCGCTCACCATCACGCTCGCGCGCGCCGGCGAGAGCCGCCGCGAAGCGACCCTCGCTGGACCGCGCGCCTCGCTCCTGGACTCCGCGTCGTGAAGAAGAGCCTCGGCGCGTTGGGGAAGCTCTCGCGCGGGCCGCGCGCTGCGATGGCCATCGTCGCCTTCGTCCTCGCCGTCGCCGCTGCGCTCGCGGTCTCGAACGACGCGCCGTTCGGCCTCTTCTCCTCGGCGCACGTCGAGGTCGACGACATTTCGTTGGAGCTCAAAGCAAACGGCTCGCGCCTCGGCCTCACGCTGCGCGCCGGATCGCGCGTCCTCGGCAGCGTCCCCTTCACGCTGCGCCTCGTCGACGACGCGTCGCGGCTGCCGCTCCCGCTCGGGCGCCCCGCGCGGGCCGGTCAGACGATCGTCGCGCCGGTCCTCATCGGGGGCGGCGGCACCAAGACCGGCAAGGGCTCCACTCTGTCACTCACGCCGGTCGGCGGGGGTGTCGTCCGGATCGATCTCGTGCTCGGCGACGACGTGGCCCGCCCGGAGAAGAAGACCCTCGCGCTCGAGCTCCCCAACGCCGCGTCCTCCGTCTTCGTCGAGGGCGTGGGCGAGGTGGCGGACGTCGCCGACGTGACCGGGGCGATGCTCGTCGCGTCGGAGGATCCTTTCGCCCTCGCGATCGCGCCGCCCCACGGCGCGCTCAGCGTCGCGCTCTCGCCCGGCGCGAGCCACACCGGGCCGCCCAAGATCGTCCGCGTCGACGGCCCCGCGCCCGAGCGCGACGACGCGCGCACGCGGACGCTCTTCCTAGCGGCGTCGGCCGAGAGCGCGAAGATCTACGGCGCGCTCGCCAAGGCCATGGGGCGCTCGGTGCTTCGCGTGGCCGGCGTGACCACCGGCGCCGCGCCGGGGACGCACGTGTTCGGCGTCGACGACGAGGGCAAGCCGCGCGTCCGCGCGCTGGTCGACGCCGGGGGGCGCTTCGCGATCGACGTCCCCAAGAACGTGAACCGCTGGTACGCGGCCATCGACGAGGCGCGCACGAGCCCGCCGATCTTCTTCGAGCCGGGCGCAGGGTTCGAGCTCCGCCTCGACGTCTCGCCGGGCGGTGAGCTCGTCGCACGCGTGCTGGACGCCGACGCTCGCGCGCCGCTCGTCGCGCGCCTCGTGGTGCGCGGCATCGACGGGACGCGCGATCCGAGCTTCGGGCCGGATTACCGCGCCTCGGGCGCCGGCCCGCTCGTCGACGCGCTCCGCGGCGAGGTGACGACGCCGCTCCCCGCCGGCCGCTACCGTGTGTCGGCGACCAAAGGGATCGAGTGGAACATCGACGCGGCCGACGTGACGATCGCGTCCGGTGAGCGCGCCCGGGTCGAGCTGAATCTGCGTCACGTCGTCGACACGACGAACGAGGTCGGCTGCGATCTCCACGTACACGCCCGCCCGAGCTTCGACACGCCGGTGTCGACCGAGGATCGCGTGCTCTCGCTCGTGGCCGCCGGCGTCGACTTCGCGGTGCCCACCGAGCACAACGTGGTCGGCGACTACGGTCCGTCGCTCGAGACGCTCGGGCTCGAGCGCTCGCTCGCGTGGGTGCACGGCGTGGAGGTCACCACCTACTCGCCGCGTTTCGGTCACTTCGGCGTCTTCCCCGTGCCTGGAGACGCAGGCGTTCCGCCCTACCGCGGGACGACCCCGGCCGGCCTTTTCGCCGCGGTGCGCCGCGACAAATCGAGCATCCTGCAGGTCAACCACCCGCGCCTCCCCAAAGACATCGGCTACTTCGAAAAGGCCGGCTTCGATCCGCGCGACAAGGCCACGTTCGCGCGCGTGCGCATCGATTTCGACGCCCTCGAGGTCTACAACGGCTTCGACCTCCAGCACCTCGCGCGCGTCGAAGCCGTCCTCGCCGACTACTACGCGCTCCTCGAAGCAGGTCGCCACGTCGTGGCGACGGGCAGCAGCGACGCGCACCGCATCCAGTACAACTGGGCCGGCTACCCGCGCACCATGGTCAAGGTGCCGAGCGACGCCGCGCCGCTCGATCCGAACGAGGTGATCGCCGGGCTCAAGGCGGGCCACGCGATCGTGACGAGCGGACCGATGCTCGACGTGGCGCTCGTCCCCGACGGAGGCGCGAGCGTCGCGCCCGGTGACGAGTCGCATCTTCGCGGCAAGGGCGCGCGCGTCGACGTTACCGTGCGCGCCGCGCCGTGGATCGACGTGACGGACGTCGAGCTCGTGGTGAACGGCCGCACGGTGGAGACTCGGCCCATCGAGCCGCACCCCACGGTGACCGGCCCCGAGCTCGGCTCACTCGCCGAGGCGCGGGCGCGCACCATCCGCGGGAGCACGTCCTTCGCCGTCCCCAAGGATGCGCGCTGGGTCATGGTGCTCGCGCGCGGGAAGCGGCTCGCGTCCGACGTCCTCCCGTTCATGCCGTATGTACCGTTCGCCTTCTCCAATCCGATCTGGATTGTGAATCCGTGATCCGCCGGTCGTAGCAACGGCCGCAATGACCGAGAGCGTGACGATGATCACGGCCAGGACGACGGCGCGGGGGACGCTCTCTACGAGCGCGATGAGTCGAATTTTGGGCATGGCTAACCGTGTGCACTATGCATATTGTGCAAAGTGCAAATAATGGGTTGGGGTCGTTGACCGTCTCGCGGGCGAGCCTTAAGTCGCCGAGATGTCGATCCAGAAGACCCTGTTCGGATACGTGATGCTGGCCCTCGGGCTCGGAGTCTCCGCGGTGGGACTCCACGCCGCGAGCGACAAGCCGGACACGCCGACCGACGCCCGCAAAGGGCGCGCGGAGAGCGCGTTCATCACCGCCGTGTCGCTGGGCGCCGGCGCCGGGCTCGCGGTGGGCGGCTACCGCCTGCTTTCGGCGGCGCCCGCCGAGCGCCGCACGGCGCGACGCGACGACGATGCCTGACGCGCGGCGCGCTTCACGCGCGTGGCGGCGGCGGCTCGAGCGCGGCTCGCCACTCGGCAGGGCGCCGCGGGACTTCGGGCCGCGGGAAGGAGCGCGGCGCGCCGCGCAGCGCGAGCGGAGTCACGACGCGCTCGCGGAGCTTGGTCGGCTTTTGGCGACCACGCGGCTCGGCCACCGCCTCCACGCGCGCGGCGCGCGGTGCCGGCGCTGCGGGCCGCTGGAACGGGACTGCCGCCGCCGTATGGACGGCGCCGTGCGCGCGGCCGAGTCGTGCGCCGTCGGTCTGCCGCGCGTGCGCGCGCGCTTCGCCCGTCACGAGGGCGAAGAAGACGGACAAGAGCACGAGGAGGATGCGCACTGCACCAGAGTGTGCGGTGCCGCGTCGGCGAGGTCAAACCCACGGACACGCCGCCGGTCGGTTTCGGATGGTGGGGGGCAGCGCTTGCGATAAGGTTCATGCGGCCGTGAAGCCGTATCGAGCACAGGATCGATGCGCGCCCGTCCGCTCCTCGCGGCCGGGTGGAGACGAGGTCGCGCGATGACGACGCTCGGCCGCTACCGTTTGCTCGAGCCGCTCGGACAGGGCGGCATGGCCGAGGTGTTCAAGGCCAAGAGCTTCGGCGTCGAGGGCTTCGAGAAGGTACTCGTCATCAAGCGCATCCTGCCCGAGCTCGCCAAGAGCCCCGAGTTCGTGGAGATGTTCATCCACGAGGCCAAGCTCGCGGTTCGCCTCTCGCACGCCAACATCGTCCAGGTCTTCGATCTCGGGCTCGCTCCCGCGGGCGAGATCGACGACGCGCCCGCCTACTACATGGCGATGGAGTACGTGCACGGGTTCGACCTGGCCACGCTCCTCGCGCGCTGCCGACGCATGAACGTCGTCTTGCCGCTCGACATGTGCGTGTACATTGCAAGCGAGGTCGCCAAGGGCCTCGATCACGCGCACCGCCGTCGGGACGAGCAGCTCCGCGCGCTCGGCATCGTGCACCGCGACGTCTCGCCGCAGAACGTGCTCCTGTCGTTCGAGGGCGAGGTCAAGGTCACCGACTTCGGCATCGCCAAGGCGCGCGGCGTCATCGAGCCGTCGAGCACCTACGACACGCGCGCCCGCAAGCTCCAGGGCAAGTTCGGCTACATGAGCCCGGAGCAGGCCCGCGGCGACAACGTCGACGCGCGGAGCGATCTCTTCAGCCTGGGCGTGGTGCTCTACGAGTGCATCGCCGGCGTGAACCCGTTCAGCGCGCCCACCACCTTCGAGACGTTGCGCCGCGTGCAGGCCGGCGAGTACCCGCCCGTCGAGCTCCTCCGGCCCGAGATTCCGCAGGACCTCATCGGCCTCGTGAACATGGCGATGAAACGCCTCCCCGAGGATCGTTACGCCGACGCCGGACGCATGTACGAGTCGATGCTGGCGTTCCTCTACCGCGAGGGCAGCCGCTACGGCGCGCACGAGCTCGCCACGTTCCTCCAGCGCTTCCGCGGCAGCATGCCGCCGCCCGCCGCCATGGCCGCCGATCGGCTGCTCGAGGGCGATCAGCACGGCGAGGCGAGCGAGAAGACGCCGGTCGAAGTGCCGAGCCTCCGGCCGCAGAGCGGCCCGCCCGAGCCCCGATCGATCGACATCGATCGCGCGACCGAGCTCGGCGAGCGCCGCGAGGTGACGGCCGTGGTCGTCGAGCTCCCGGAGCGCGATCCGTCGTGGGCCGCCGAGCGCGCCGAGGCGATCATCGGTCGCTACGGCGGCCGCGTGCTGCTCCGCGAAGAGGAGTACCTGGGCGCGCTCTTCGGCATGGACGAGCCCGACGGTCGCGACACCGAGGTCGCCACGCGCTGCGCGCTCGTCATGCTCCGCGCCCTCGAAGGCACCGGCATCCCGGCCGCGCCGGCGTCGGCGGCGTCGCTCGCCGCCGCGATGGGAGATCTCGATCGCGCGCCCGACACGCGGAGCCCGAACCGCCGCGCGAGCGTGGGCCTCCACGCGGCGCGCATCCACCTCACGGCCGACGGCCAGCCCACCGACGACGACCGCCTGCGCAGCTTGATGCAGACCGCACGCGACTACGCGCGCGCGCGCGAGGGCCTTTGCGCCATCTCGGCCACGGCCATGCGGCAGGTGAAGGGGCTCTTCGAGCTCGCGCCCCTCGCCGACGGCATCACCTCGCGGACCGGCCTCACCGGCGCGGTGGTGCGCGACGTGCGCGATCCCAAGGAGACCTTCGGCCGCTTCGTGGGCCGCAAAGACGAGCTCCGCGCGCTCGCCGAGGTGCTCGCCGCCGCCACCAAGCGTCAGGCCAGCGTCTTCACGCTGCGCGGCGATCACGGCGTCGGCAAGACGCGCCTCCTCCACGAGGTCGATCGGCGCCTCCAGAAGGGGGGCTACAACATCGGCTTCTACCTCGCCACCTGCCCGCCGCACGGGCGCGACTACCCGCTCTCGGGCGTTGCGTGCATGTTGCAGGTGCTCTGCGGCGTGGTCGAAGGCGACCCGCCCGAGCGCATCCTCTCGGTGCAGCCGCGCCTCCGCGCGCTCGGCCTCCAAGACGAAGACGTCGCGGCGGTGCTCGGCACGCTCGGCGCGCCGGTCCCGGCCTCCAACCCCCACGCCAAGGCGGCCCTCAAGCACGCCTTCTCGCGCATGATGGCGAGCCTCTCCGAGGACAAGCCGCACATCTTTGCGTGGGACGACGCGCACTGCCTCGACGAGGACTCGTTCGCGGTGTTGGAAGCCGTCTACGCGCGCCTCGCCAAGTCCCGCATCGTCTTCACCTTCGCTTCGCGCGCCGGCTTCTCGCATCCGCTCGAGATGGTCGGTCGCCACATGGTGCTCGATCTCGCCGATCTCACCCCGGCCGACGCGGCCGAGCTCGTGGGCGCACGGCTCGGCGTCGACGGCGTGCCCGACGAGCTCCTCCGCTTCGTGCGCGACCGCGCCGGCGGGCACCCGCAGTTCGTCGAGGAGCTCTTGAAGGCACTCGTGGACTCGGGCGCGGTGCGCGTCGAAGAGAAGCGCATCACCACCATGCGCCTCGTGGGCCAGGAGATCGCACTCCCCAAGACGCTGCGCGGTCTCGTCGCCTCGCGCGTCGCGCGCATCACGCCGATGGAGCGGGCCACGCTGCAAGCGGCCGCCGCGCTCGGAGAGCCGGTCGAGGCCACGGCGCTCGCGCGCATGCTCGGCCTCCCGATGTCCACGGTGGAAGGCTCGCTCGCCGCGCTCCGTGGCAAAGACTTCCTCGTGCACACTGGCCCGTCGGCCCTGCGCTTCACGTCACCCATCTTGCGCGAGGTGGTGATGGACGCGCTCACGCTCGAAGCCTCGCGCGACATGCACGCCGCCGCCGCCTCGGCGCTCCTCGGCCTCTTGGGCGGCGAGCTGGCCAGCGGCGATCAGGCGGCACGCATCGCGGCCCACCTCTATCAATCGGGCGACAGCGAGCGCGCGGCCGACTACTTCGCACGAAGCGGTGAGGAGCGCCTCCGCGCCCGCCAAATGGAAGCGGCGGCGAACGACCTCGCGCGCGCCGTGGAGCTCTGCGACGTGGAGAAGCGCGACGCCTTCGAGCTCGCGCGGTGGTTCGACGCGCTCACGCAGGCCGTGCGCCTCGCCCGCAAGTGCCCCGACGCCGCGGCGCTGTGCGAGCGCGTGCTCGGCCGCATCGATCGAGCGGCCGACGTGAAGACCCGCGTCCACGCGCGCGTCGGCGCGGGCGTCATGATGGCCGCGCTCCACGAGTTCGATCGCGCCCTCGATCACTTCGGCGAGGCCGAGCGCATCGCCGAGGGCGACGAGCCGCTCGCCAAGAAGGTCCTCCTCGCCTACGCCGAGCTCGCGGCGCGGCAAGGCGACTTCAACCGCGCCCTCGCGATGATCGAGCGGCTCGAGCGCATCGTCACCGGCGAGGGCGATCGCGCCGAAGAGCACAAGGTCCTGCTCTACCGCGCGCAGGCGCACTCCGCGCTCGGCGACCGCCGCGCGGCGCTCATCGCCATCGAGCGCGCCGAGGCCACGCTCCCCGACGATCCCACCGCGGCCTGCGAGCGGAAGAAGCTCGCCGCGCTCGTCGACTACTTCGGTCGCGATTTTCGGGCCGCCGTCCTCCGCGCCGAAGAGGCCGTCGACGGTGCGCGTGCGCTCGGCCTCGTCTACGAGGTGGCCGTCAACCTCCACAATCTGGGCGATTTCTTGATTCGCCTCGAGGACTACCCGCGCGCGTACGGCGCCATTCGCCAGTCGCTCGATCTCGCGCAAGAGGGCGGGTTCGAGCGCCTCGTGCACCACGATCGAATGTTCCTCGCGTTCTTGGACGGCATCGCAGGCGAGATGCGCGCCGAGGAGCGGCTCATGACCGGCATCGAGTACGCCGAAGAGCACGACTACACGTGGGACGCGCTCAACGGGCGCACGCTGCTCGCCACCTTGCTCAAGCGGCGCGGCGAGCTCGTGCGCGCGCGCGAAGAGTTCGAGATCGCCCTCACCGAGGCGCGTGACAGCGGCAACCGCCTGCTCGCCGACGACTGCGAGGCCGCGCTGGCTGCGCTCCCCACGCCGTCGATGCTCCCGCCCGCCGGCTGAATCAGCGGTGGTGTCCCACCGATCGTTGCACCTCAAACATTCTCGCGAGTTCGAGCTCGAGCTTCGCGCGGACGCCGAGCAGCGCGCTTGTGGGGCCATGAGCCGAGAGCCGCGACCGATCTCGCCGCTCCTGCTGGCGTAGTCGCGCGCCCGGCTCGTATGGTCAAGCCATGGGCTGGCTCTCCAAGAAAGAGAACGTGACGACTCCGCTTCCCGCCGCGACCCCGTTGCCGCTCCCGCGCACGCTCGAGGTGGCCGAGCCGGCCGCGCTCCCGGCACCAATCAGCCCGAACACCATCGCCAAGGGCACCTTCGTGCGCGGCGATCTGCGCGGCGACGGCGGCTTCCTCATCCACGGCCGGGTCGACGGATCGGTGGAGTCGGGCGGTCCGGTCGTCATCGGCGAGGAGGGCGCGGTGAGTGGGCTCGTGCGTGGTACGCACGTGACCATCGATGGCGTCGTCGAAGGCGACGTGCACGCGACCGGCCACCTCGAAGTGGGCGTGCGCGGTCGGCTCATCGGCGACGCGACGGCGAAGAGCGTACGCGTGGCCGAGGGTGGCGCCTTCCGCGGGATGTGCCGCATGGGCGACGACGCGGCGTCATCGTCGGACGCGCCGGCGATCTCGTCGCCGCTCCTCTCGGCCAACGTGACGAGCGGCGAGCGTTGGCCAGCGAGTGACGTGGCGGTCGACGCGCTCGCGAACGGCACCGACGCGGACTGAGGCGCCGCGCCCGCGGAGCGTCAGCGGCGGCTCCAGTCGGAGAAGCGTGCGCGCGCGGCCGGTAGGCTGGTCGCGGTGGGCCGCCGTGACGCGGCGCGGATCGACGGGTTGCTCATGCGCTCACGGGGTCGTGCATCGCCACGCGTGTCGCTCGCTGGAGAGGCGTCGCTGTCTCCGGCGGCGGTGATCGCGTTGCGGACGCGATCGAGGAGCTCGCCCATTTGACGGTCGCCCAGGCCGAGGCCGGTGAGCACGGCCAAGTCGGCTTCGCGGGAGTCCTCGGCAGCGCCCTCGTCGCACAGGCGCACGAGGGCGTCGGCGGCCATGACGATTCGCACCGCGGTGGGCGTGCCGGCGTTCGTCGCGCCGTGGTGGTTGCCGCACACCTCCACGATCTCCGAGGAGAGGTGCCACGCGCGGGCGACGTCCGCGCCGGCACGCTGGTGGTGCCGTGCCACGAGCTCCTCGGTGAAGTCGGGGAGCTCGAGCGCGAGCGGCATCTGGGCGAGGATGCGATATACACGCGATTCGCCGATGTCGTGGAGGAGGCCGCAGAGGTACGCGGACTCGTAGCCCATGCGAAGCTCCGAGGCGACGAGGCGTGCCGCGATGCCGGTGCGCACGCTCCGCTCGAACGAGCGCGCGACTTCGGCGCGGAACATCGGGAGCTCTTGGTTGGTGCGCTCGTACACGGCCTGGAGGAGGAGATCGCGCGCCGCGGCGAGCCCGATGCGCACGAACGCGGCCTGGGTCGAGGTCGGCTTCACTCCGCGCGAGTAGAGCGCCGAGCCGGCGATGGCCACGAAGCGCGCCGCGAGCGGCGGATCGCGATCGACGAGCTTGGCGATGCGCGCGATGTCCGTGCGCGGATCTTCGGCGAGGCGCATGGCCTCCGACGCCGCCTCGGGGAGGAGCGGAAGGCCGGCGCGGCCGGCCCCGAGCTCGCGCACGAGCGCAGTCTCGAGCTGCGCCCGATCGGCGGCGCGCGGGGGCACGCTCACGCGATCCATTTTGAGAGACACGTGACCGGCGCGCGTGGCGAGCGGCCGCGCGATGCCGACGCGGTTCTTGCCGCCGCGCTTCGCGTCGTAGAGCGCCGCATCGGCGCGCTGGCAGAGCACCTCCGGGTTTGCATCGGGCGCGCGCGGATCGAACGTCGCGAGCCCGAAGCTCGCAGTGACGGCGCGCTTGTCGTCGAGGCCGCGCGGCTTCAAGGCTTCGATCGCCGCGCGGTGCTTCTCGGCGGCCACGGCCGCGTCCACGGCGCCCGTCTCGGGGAAGATCACCACGAACTCTTCGCCGCCGAAGCGACCGCAGCGATCGCCCGGGCGGAGCGTCTTTGCGAGGGCGCCCGCCACCTCCCGGAGCACCTGGTCGCCCACGTCGTGGCCGAAGCCGTCGTTGACCTGTTTGAAGTCGTCGATGTCGACGAAGGCGATCGAGAACGTGGTCCCCTTGGACCACGCCTCGTCGATGAAGGTGTCGACGGCGCGTCGGTTGGGGAGCGACGTCAGAGGATCGAGCGCTGCTTCGCGACGGAAGAGGTCACGCTCGACGCGGAGGCGCTGCGCGCGATCACGATCCCGTTTGTTGCGGAGCTGCACGCGCACCCGCGCTTGGAACTCGGCGAGGCGTTCGGTCACGCGCACGAAGTCGTCGGCGCCGGACAAGAGCCCGCGCGTGACGAGGCTCTCGTCGGCGGCCTCTTTGGTGAGGAGCACGACGGGGAGCTTCTGGCCTTGCTCCACGGCGCGGAGCTCGCCGCAGAGCGCGAACCCCCCGTCTTTCACGGCGACGTCGACGAGGATGAGATCGGGCGCGAAGGCGCCGAGCGTTTCTTTCAGGTTCTCGGCCGAGCCGTGCACGCGGAGCTCGTAATCCGTGCCATCGAAGGCGCGGCGCACGGCGGACGCGATGTCGGACGCGCCGTCGAAGAGGAGAACGCGCGGCGCCTGCTCCACCAAAGGAGGCACGCTCGGCGGCTCCACCGACCACCGTGAGTACCGAACATCGACGGTCACACGATCGAGAACGGCCGGATCTACGAAGTCTTGAGCGCGCTGGGCGGCGCTTGGGCGAGGCGCTCGCGCATCGAGGCGGCCTTGGCGGCCCCTCTCCAGAGCTGGAGCGGTACGTGGAGGCGCGCGGACCACGATCGCTCGTTGTGTCGGCCTTTGGGGTACACGAGGTGGAGGATGTCTTTGCCTTGCTCGTAACCGCGCGAGAGGAGCGCGGCTTCCATGGCGAGCGTGACCTCGTAGTTGTCCTCCGGCCAGCCACTGTCCAGGTAGAACGAGGTGTTCCGTTTGGGCTCGCTCAGCACACGTTGCAAGAGATCGTCTTGGAACGTGAAGGTGCTCGACATGCACGCCGCGTAGCCGAAGACCTCCGGGTACTGCCAGGCCATGTAAAACGACACCACGCCGCCGAGCGACGAGCCCATCACCGCCGTGTCGAGCGGCGCGTCGCGCGTGCGGAACTTCGCGTCCACGAGTGGCTTCACCTCGCGCACCACCGCGGCGGCGTACCGTTCGTAGCCGGGCTTGGTGTAGTCGTCCTTGCGATCGCCGGAGAGGATGCCCACCACGATCATCGGATCGACGGCGCTCATGCTGTCGAGCTTGGCGATGGTCTCGTCGACCTGCCATTCGTGGCCGAGGAACGCTTCTTCGGGGAAGAACAGGTTCTGCCCGTCTTGCATGTAGACGACCGGGAAGCGCCGGCGCTCGGCCTCCAGGTACCCGGGTGGCAAGTACACGCGGAGCGTGACGTCGCGACCGAGCTCCTTCGAAGGGAGCACGATGGGCGGCTCGAACGTTCCGTCGGGCGAGGAGCGGAAATAGGGGTGTACGTCGGCGGCGCCCGGCACGTCGAGGAGGACCAACCGGTTCGCGCCCGGCATCCAAGTCAGCGCATCGCCCGCGCGGAGGCAGGCCTTGAAGTAGAGGAACGGCCGCTCAGCCTCGAGATCGAACTCGAAGGTGCGCCCGTCTTCGGAGACTCGGCTCGCGACGACGTCGGCGTCCCAGTTGGCTTCGGTCCGAAGCACGATGCTCTCGCCGCTCTGCACCGCGTAGTGGACCCGCACCGTTCGCCGACAACAGTTCATCGCGGCCACTCTCGCCCATGTGCCACCCTGCGCCAACCGCGACGACGCCGCCGCCGCGTTCTGGGCGCTCGAGCGCGCAACTGGCGGATTTTGGCACGTAGCGCGCTTGGTACGCGGCCTGCAGACGAAGGTCCGCCTCGCGCTTTTCGTGGCGCGTGGTGAAGGAGCTCGTCATGCGGTTCGCCTTGGCTCGTCTCGTCATGCGGCGCGCGCTGCCCCTCACGCTCGCCGCGCTCGGCGTCGCCGCGACCACGTTCGGTGACGTTCGCGAGGCGCGCGCGTGCGGCGGCTGCTTCGCGCCGCCGGTCGACAACACCGCGGTTGCGTACCACCGGATGGCGCTCAGCATCTCCACCACCGAGACCACGCTCTACGATCAGCTCCGCTACTCGGGGAGTCCGTCGTCGTTCGCGTGGGTCCTTCCGATCCGCGGGGAGGCCAAGGTCGGCATCAGCGCCGACATCGTGTTTCAGATCCTCGATCAGAACACGACGCCGTATTGGTCGCCGCCACCCATGAACTGTCCGTCGCCGCCGGTCTGTCCGAGCCGCTACTCGAACGCGCCGTCTGCGGCGTCCGACAGCGCGGGGAGCGCGTCGATGGACGCGGGCACCGCCGGCCCGCCCGAGGTGCAGGTGCTCAAGGAGGAGACCGTCGGCCCGTACGAGACGGTGCAGCTCAAGTCCACCAGCCAGAGCGCGCTCACCGATTGGCTCACGAGCCGCGGCTATTCGATCCCCGACGACATCAAGCCGCTCATCGCGAGCTACGTCTCCGAGGGCTTCGACTTTCTCGCACTCAAGCTCGTGCCGGGCGCGGGCACGCAGTCGATGAAGCCGGTGCGCGTCACCACGACCGGCGCGGCGCCGTCGCTTCCTTTGCGCATGATCGCCGCGGGGAGCGGCGCGTCGGTGGGCGTGTCGCTGTGGGTGCTCGGCGACGGTCGCTGGGAGCCCCAGTCGTTCCCGTCGTTCGCCGTCGAAGCGAGCGAGGTCACGTGGACGTGGAAGACGCGCACCAGCGATCTCGCCGCGCGCCGCGCCCAGCACGTCGCTGCACTGGGGCCGTCCGCGTGGGAGATCGAGACGTCCGCTGACTTCAGCAGCTACCTCATCACCAACGTCATCCAGTCGTACGCGAGCTCGACGATGCCACCGCAAGGTAGGCTCCCGGACGGCGGCTTCGGCACCATTCAGCTCTACGATCCCGTTCTCGACGATCAAGGCCACGTCGTGAAGTCGTCGGCCGAGGTCGCACGCGACGACATGGCGGCGCTCTTTCAAAACAAGGCGTCGCTCCGCGTGACGCGCATGCACTCGGACCTCCCGCGCGCGTCGCTCGCGACCGATCTGGTGCTCCAAGCGGCGGCCGTGCAGACCGAGCTTCCGATCCGTCGCCAGATCACGCAGGAGGCCGACGAGCCGCTGTGCCCGGTCTACCAAGGCTGCACGTACGTCGGCGAGGCGCCGCGCTCCAAGGCCAAGGCCGCGGCCACCGACTCGTGCGGCGGCGTCGCCGCGGACGGCACGACCAGCAAGTTCTGCGGCGGCTCCACCGGCGGCGGTGGTTGCACTGTGCAAGCACCGGCAGCGCCCGGCGATCTCGCCCCGTGGACCTTCGCCGCGCTCGGCCTCATCGGCGCCGGCCTCTCCCGCCGCCGCCGCGCCCGCGGGTGAGTCGCCGTCAGGTCGTCACGTCGGCGTTCGGTGCAGCGCGCGGACGTCTTCCAAACCTTCCGGCGCCATCGATCTCACACGCGGTCTTCGGCGCGCGAAGTCGTTGTTCGGTGCGTATCGGGACCGCGGTGCCACGCCCGGTGCACTCGGCGTAGGTCCCGGACCGCAGGCTTCGCGCGCGGTCACTTCGCCGCTTTCGACCGCCTCACCTCGACGACGGCCTCACGCACGTCCTTCGGCACCCACGCCACCTTCGCGGAGACGGTGTAGACGCCGGCTTTTGGCACCGCGAGCGAACAGTCGAGCGGGACGCCCGACTTTCTAATGCGTTCTCCGTCGCTCGATCCACTCGTCGACTTGCCGGCGAACGCGCCACACTCGGTCGTCGCCTGCACGACGCCATCGCTTCCCACGCAGGTGATGCTGATCTTCGACGCCCGGAGCTCCTCCTCCACGCTGTTGGTCCGGCTCCGCGAGCTGCTCGGGTAGCCACTGACCGTGCCGACGCTCACCGTTTCGATGCGGAAGGTCAACTTGTCGCCGTCGCCGACGTCGATGGATAGCGACGGCGTTGCTGCGCGAAGGTCGATGGCTCCGAGGCGGTCGCCTCGCGGCCAGAGGTAATAAGCGGCGCAGCTCCCGATGATCATGGTGGCCAACGCGAACGCGACGAAGATCAGCGCTCGGGGATTTTGGGGCGTGGGCGGCGACTCGACGGCAGCCATTCGAGGATGATCGCCTCGATCGTGTTCACCCGACACCCGAAATTCTGCCCGCGGACGTCGTGGCTCGAACGAAGGGTCACGGACACGGGAGAGCACCCAGCTCGGGGAGGAGCTCGGTGTACGTGGTGATGCGGCGGCCGCCGTGGGGATCGCTCAGTCGATAGAAGATGCGGTGGCTCGCGGGCTGGATGCCGGCGCGCTCGTACGCGTCGGTGTCGGACGGCTTGTTGCCGAAGCCGAATGCGGGGACGAGGCCTTGCGCGGCGAGCTCGGCGAGGACGCTGCTCTTGAACTCCGCGGCGGCAGCGCCCCAGGCGCCCTTGTCGTGTGGCGTGACACGCACGACGCCCGGCGGAAAACCGTGGTGCGCGAGGAGCTCGCGCGTGCGGGAGACGAGCCAGTCGGGGCGCGCCGACAGATAGAGCGGGCGATATCCGCGCGCGGCGAGCGTGTTCGCGACGCGCGCCGCGTCGGGGTGCACGTCGGAGATCGTTCCTTTGAGGACGCTGCCCCACTCGGTGGTCTCGGTCGTCGTGATCGTGCCGTCGACGTCGGTGACGAAGAATCGGCCCGCCGCGGGCAGCACCTCGACGAGCGCGTCGACGTTGCTCCCGTCACCCGCCACGACGAAGCGCACGCGATGAAGGCCCGGGCCGAGCGCGCCGCTCGCGAGCTCGTAGCGCGCGCTTCCTTCCTCGTCGGTGACGGCGCTGCCGAGCTTCTCCCAGCGCGCGCAGCCGCGAAGGAGCCACACGTCGACGCCCTCACCCTCGAGCGACTTGTGCGTCGGCCCGTAGAGGAAGCGCGCGCGCAGCGTCGCCGTCGCGCCGTCGCGAACGAGCGCGTCGGTGGCGCGATGGCGCGGCGAGCCGAGGCTCGTCACGATGGACGACGACGCGCGACTGAAGGGCCGACGAGGCCCGGTATCGAGCGCTTGCGATGGACAGCTCGGTACGGCCGGGCAGAGCGCGGCGGCGCGCGGTTCGCTCGACGCGTCGCCCGGGGCGGCGACCACGAACGCGAACGTGAGAACGACGAGCAGCGATCGAGCGTGGCAGGAAGCAACGCGCATGGCGCCTTCGAGGATACGATCGCCACGGGCGGGGTGGATCGCGCGGGCGGTCTCTTCGGCCGTCGGCGGGACGAATTGGACGCACGCGGCCGACGGCGCGCCGCAACTCCGCGGAACGTTGCTGGCTCGGCGGTTGCAGCACGTACCCGCACATGCGCTCGATCGCTGTCACCTTGGCGTTTTTGGTCGGATGGCTCGCGTACCCCGCCGCGCTCTTCACGGCCGACGACGACTCGCCGGTGGCCAAAAACCGCAGCCATCACGCGACCTTCGTCGCATCCGCGGCGGCCCATGGCGCGGTCGACGACGAGGATGGCGACGAGGCCCGTGACACCGAGCTCGTCACGGTGTGGTGAGGCGAATCGTGGGACATTGCCTGTGACACGTCACGCAATCCCATGCCTTCTCGCTTCGTTCGCCATGCACACCGCGCCACTCCGCTCGATCCTGCCGCCTCGTTCTATCGCGCCGTGCTTGGGGAGCGCTTCACCCGCGGGCTCGAAGATGGGAGCCTCGCGCTCGCTCCGCTGCCCGAGCGCGCGCGGGCAGCGGGAGCGCCTCCACACTGGGTGAGCCTCATCGCGGTCGACGATGTCGAGGCGATCACCTCGCGGCTCACGCGCGATGGGGCGACGGCGCTCGGCCCCACTGGAGACGCGCGGCGCGGAGTCGTGCTGCGCGATCCGTGGGGCGCGCTCTTCGGCGTGGCTCCGAGTGACGAAGCCCCGCGCGGCGCGAGCGATCTGGTCGGCTGGCATCACCTGAACACCGTCGACCTCGATGCGGCGGTCGCGTTCTATGGCGGCGCGTTCGGATGGACGACGCGCTCGCGTGAGCAGCGCATCGGACCGGTCGGGGTGCGGGAGCCGTTCGTCACGATGTCGTGGGAGCAAGGCTCACCGGCGCCGGCGGTCTCACTGTCTCCATCGGTGCGTCTTCCGTTCGTGCACCCGTCGTGGTGGCCGTTCTTTCGCGTGGACGATCGCGAGCGCGCGTGCGCGCGGGTGCGCGAGCTTGGAGGAAACGTCATCGACGTCGTCGAGACGGCGCACGGCCCCTGGGTCGTGCCGTGCGAGGACGATCGCGGCGGCGCGTTCGGTCTCGTCGCTGACGCGTGATGCGTCGCGCGACCGTCGAGCCGGCGAGCGCGGTCTCCTGCTACCCTCGGGCGCATGTCGACCCAGCAGATCCACGACAAGTTCAAGGTGTTCGTAGGCGCGGTTCAATCGGGTGGGAGCATCGACTCCGTGGCCAGCGCTGTCGAAGGATTCGTGCGCGATGCGCGCGTCGCTCCCAAGAGCATCGGCGTCGAGTACCTCGAGGGCGCGAAGAAGCTCGTCCTCTCGCTCGGCTATCGCGACGACGAGTCGCCCTACGAGGTGAAGCTCGAGACGCTCTCGCTCGGCAAGCTCGGCTCGCTCGACGCCGCCGACATCGGCAGACTCGAGTCCGCGATGACGGCGGCGACGGCGAAGGTCGCTTCGATCATCTGCCACGAGCTCTTCGTGACCGAGACCGGCGACTGTCGCATGGTCGTGATGCGCCGCGCCTGAGGGCGCGCGCGACGTGCGGCGCGGCACGGCGACGCTGCGCGTGCGCGGCTTGCGACGCGCGGCGCCGCACGGCGACGCTGCGCGTGCGCGGCTCGCCACGCGTGGCGCTCGTCGGCCTTACGAGGACTCGCTCACTCGGGCGCGGTGACGCGCCCGAGGAAGAGCATCGCGCCGGTGGGCACGTCGCGGATCGCGAAGAGGAACGGGCGATCGACGTGCAAGGGCTCCGGCGTCGGCCCGACCGACGTCGTGCCCGCGACGATCGCGGTGGCGGCCGCGGCTTCGGTGCCCTTTTCGTCGACCTTCACGAACGCCTTGTGGGCCGCGTCGAAGACGTGAAAGCCCTCCTGCGCCGTGACGCCATGGAAGTTCGCGCGCTCGGTGAACGCCTCGGCCATGCCGAACGCGGAGAGCGCGGGCTTCAGGCTGATGGTGTCGCCCTTGATGGTGAAGCGGGGGATGGTGAGATCGATCTGTCCTCCCTTGAGGCCGTCGACCACGGCGTCGAATGCTGCGCGATCGAAGCCGCTCTCGAAGGCGTCGAGCGTGCCGACCGTCGGCGCGATGGCGATCATCTCGACGGCGCCGCCCTCGTACGGGAGCGCGACGGCGTCGTAGTCCTTGGTCTTGGCGTAGCGGCCGTACATCGAGCCGCTCTTCATGGTCGGCACCGACGTGTCGCCGTCCAAGCCGTGGAACGTCGCGTTCGCGGTGGCGCTGGCCTCGAAGGGTAGCCGCCACGCAGCGTTGAAGTAGACCGCGTTCACGAGCACGAGCTCGGTCGACGGATCGAGCGACGAGAGCATCTTCTGGATGCGGTTTTCGGTCTTCTCCTCGATCCAGCGATTGATGGTGTCGGCGGCGGCAGCGGGATCGTGACGGAAGTCGAGGAGGTTCACGCCGGCGTCGTAGTTCACGGCGAGCGTGTCGAGGTACGGCGTCTCGAAGACGAAGTCCTTCTCCGACCAGAGAGAGTTCGCGACCGCGAGGCGGAAGCCCTTGCCGTCCGAGCCCGAGCCGTTCGATTGAGCGGTGGCGCGTGACGCGAGCGCGAGATCGAGCGCGTTCATCGCAGCGTGCAGGCGATCCTGCGGGAGCGAGTAGTCGAGCGCGCTCGCCATCGAGGTCGCGGTAGAGCCTTGCGCGCCGGCGTAGAGCATCGCGAACGCCGTGTGGATGCTGTGCGGCGAGAGGAAGATGTTCTTTTTGGTGAGCGCGGGGTCCTTCCGAAGCGCGCCGTAGAGCTTCGCGCCAAAAGCGCGGCCGTCGCCGGTGAGCGCGGCGACGTCGTTCGGGGTCGCGGCCGGGGTCTTCTCGCGCGGCTTCTCCGACCGGGCGGAGGGGACCGTCGTCGACGGGGTCGACGTGGGCGGCTGGGTTTGGGGGTTGGAGCCGCTTCCGCCTGCGTCGGCGCTGCAGGCGGCCGCGGCCATCAGGAGGGGGAGGGAGGCGAAGCGAAGGAAGCGGTGGGTGTCCATGGTCGCGCCAGGAGCAATGACAGTGCCATGTGGCTCACGAACCATTTCATGTGTTTATAGCGCTATGGTGTGTCGTGGTGTGCCTTGTGTGTCACAAATGCCGCGACGTGCCGCCCACCGTGCCCAACGCCTGCCCCAAATCGACCTGTGTCATCGCAAAGATCACGTTCGCGGAAGGCACGCCGGGCCCGAGTCGATCTGTGTCATGGCAACGATCCCATTCCGACCCGGGCCGGCCGGCGACCGATCTGTGTCATGGCAAAGATCGCCTCCGATCGAGGCGGTCGGTCGCGGGGCGCGCTGCTCAGAGGAGCTGGCGGCTGGAGGGCGGCGGGTGGTCGTGCCGCGACTGGCGCACGCAGCTGGCGGCGGTGATCGTTGCCATGGTGACGATGGCGTCGACGCTCGAGTTCTGCTGGAGCACCGTGATGGGCTTGCGCATTCCGAGGAGGATCGGCCCGATCGCCTCCGCACCGCCGAACGACGCGAGGAGCTTGTAGGCGATGTTGCCCGCCGACAGGTTCGGGAAGATGAGCACGTTGGCCGCGCCCTTCAGGTCCGCGAACGCCCAATCCGCCCGGAGATCCGGGACGAGCGCGACGTCGGCCTGCATCTCGCCGTCGATCATGAGATCGGGCCGCCGCTCTTTCACGATCTCCGCCGCGCGCGCGCCCTTCTGTGGCTCCGCGCCCGCCGCGCTCCCGAAGTTGCCGTAGGAGAGCATCGCGATGCGCGGCTCGATGCCGAGATCCCGCACCGCGTCCGCCGACTGAATCGCGATCTCGGCGAGCGTGTCGGCGTCGGGATCCACGTTGACGGTGGCGTCGGCGCAGAAGAGCACCTGCGTGCCTTTCAGCATCATGTACATGCCGCTCGCGCGCCGGTAGCCGGGCGCGAGCCCCACGATGCGGAGCGCGGGCCTAATCGTGTCGGGGTAGCTCGACGTGAGACCGGACACGCAGCCGTCGGCGTCACCGAGGTGCACCATCAGCATGCCGAAGACCCGTCGCTCACGCCGCACGGACTTGTGCGCGTCGTAGCGCGTGAGGCCCTTTCGCTGACGCATGCTCCAGTACGACTCGACGTAGCGATCCAAATCCGGGTGTCGATGGGGGAGCACGATCTCGACGCCCGAGAGATCGATCTCGAGCTCCTGCGCGCGAAACGCGATCGTGTCCGGGTTCCCCAAGAGGATCGGCCGACCGATCTTCTCGTCGCGCACGATGGCCGCGGCTTTGATGATGCGATCGTGCTCGCCCTCGGGGAAGACGAGGCGCGGCGGCGCGCTTCGCGCGATCGAGACGATGCGCTGCAGCGTTCCGCGGTGCGGTGACAGCCGGCCGGCGAGCGCTTCCTTGTACTCTTCGATGTCGACCGGCGCTCGCGCGACCCCGGTCTCCATCGCGGCCTGTGCCACGGCGGGCGCGACCCACGCGAGCACGCGCTCGTCGAACGGCTTGGGGATGATGTAATCGCGGCCGAATTTCAGGCTGCGGAGGCCGTACGCCTCCATCACGCGATCCGGAACGCCCTCCCGCGCCAGCGCGGCGAGCGCGCGCACCGCGGCGAGCTTCATCGCCTCGTTGATCGCCGTCGCGCCCACGTCGAGCGCCCCGCGGAACACGTACGGGTAGCCGAGCACGTTGTTCACTTGGTTCGGGTAGTCGCTCCGCCCCGTCGCGATGATCGCGTCGGGTCGCGCCGCGCGCGCGACCTCGTACGGGATCTCCGGATCGGGGTTGGCGAGCGCGAACACGATCGGATCGCGCGCCATGGTCTTCAGCATGTCGGCGCTGACGACGTTGCCGGCGGCGAGTCCCACGAGCACGTCGCGTCCGGCGACGCAGTCGGCGAGCGTCGCGAGCGGCTCCTTGGTCGCGAACGCGCCCTTGTACGGATCCATCTCTTCGGTGCGGCCCGCCGTGACGACGCCGACCTTGTCGAACATCACGATGTGGTCGCGCTTCGCGCCGAGCGCGACCAAGAGCTCCATGCAGCGCACGGCCGCCGCGCCCGCGCCCACGCAGACGATGCGTACGTCGGAGAGCGACTTCTTCACGAGCTCGCACGCGTTCAGGAGGCCCGCGCCCACGATGATCGCGGTCCCGTGCTGATCGTCGTGGAAGACCGGGATCTTCATCCGGCGGCGCAGCTCTTCTTCGATGAAGAAGCAGTCGGGCGCGCGAATGTCCTCGAGGTTGATGCCGCCGAAGCTCGGCTCGAGCCGCGCGACCGTGTCGACGAACTTCTGCGGATCGGTCTCGGCGACCTCGATGTCGAAGACGTCGATGTCGGCGAAGCGCTTGAAGAGCATGCCCTTGCCCTCCATCACCGGCTTCGCGGCGTAGGGCCCGATGTTGCCGAGGCCGAGCACCGCCGTCCCGTTGGTGATGACGGCGACGAGGTTCTTGCGCGCGGTGTAGACGTCGACGAGATCTTGGTTCTCGGCGATCGCACGGCAGGGCTCGGCGACGCCCGGCGAGTACGCGAGCGCGAGATCGCGCTGCGTCGCCGAGGGCTTCGTCGGGACGACCTCGATCTTTCCGGGACGTCCTTGCGAGTGGTAGTCGAGCGCGTCTTGCTTGCGAACCGAGCTCATGGCTCGGGAGTTATCTCACGCGGCGTTGCGGGACGGGATGCCCAAGACGACCGGCACGTCCGCGGCCAGACGTTCGGCCTTGCGGGGATCGCGGAGCGTGACGGGCTCTTCTTCCGTGGTCCACGCCACCTCGATCGCACCGGCGCCGAGCAAGCTCGTGTATCGGGGCGCAGCCTCCGACGACGAGGTGGCGACCTTATGCTTCTGGGTCTCGCGGCTCATGATGATGGTCGATGCTGCATCGACCGTGCCGTCGGTCGTAGTCAGGGGTTTCAGCTAGTTACGCGGGTAGATGTCTCAGAGCGAGGCAACCGGTTGCACTCTCCCGTGACCGAAATGTCAGGCGGTATCCCGGCGTATCCTGCGTCCGTTCAGTGCGTTTGGCCGTCCTTCAGCTCGCAGCGCGCTTCGATCGACTCGCGGAGTCGTTGGGGGCAGCGCGCGCGCTCGCTACGGCTGGGCCGGCAGATCTCATCGTCCTCCCCGAGGCATCGCTCACGGGCTATGTCGGGTTTCGGGATGGGGCGCCGGACTTCGATTTGACGCGCTTCGCGGAGCCGCTCGAGGGGCCGTCGTTCGCGGCGATCGCGGCGCTCGCGCGCGCAGCCGACGCGTTCGTGGCGGCGCCGCTGATCGAAGATCTCGGGGATGGTCGCGTCGCGAACGCGTTCGTCGTCGTGGACCGCACGGGCGCACGCGTCGCGCACTATCGGAAGCGACACCCGTGGATGCCGGAGACGTGGGCGACCGCGGGCGACGCGCCGCCGCCGCTCTTCGAGGTCGATGGCGCGCGCGTGACGCTCGCGATCTGCTTCGACGTGCACTTCTTGGACGACGAGCCCGATGCGTGCGCGCGCCTCGCGGAAGCCGACCTCTTCCTGTTCCCGTCGGCGTGGGTCGAAGAAGACGATTCTCGCGAGCCGATGCTCGCAGCGCTGGCGCGTCGTCATCAGCTCGCGATCGCGAATGCGAACTGGGCGCGCGGCGACGTGGGCATCCCGGGGCAGGGCGCGTCGCGGATTGTGTCGCGTCAAGGCGTGACGCTCGCTGTCGCGGGCGCGAGTGAGTCGCGCATCGATGCGGAGATCACTCCTGCGCGTTGAAGCGCCGTCGCTCGTGGCGGTGCAGTGAGCGTGGCCGCGTCGAAGCGCGATCTTTGGAAGCGACTGTCGAAGCCCGTGGATCGAAAGCGCGCCTCGAGGGTTGAAGCGCGCGCGTCGAAGCGCGCGTCGTCGAAGCGCGGGTCGAAAGCGCGGGTCGAAAGCGCGCTAGCGGGGTCGAAGGGGCGTCAGTACACGCCGCGGTTCACGAGCCGATACGCCATATGCTCGATGTCTTCGCGCATCTCTTCGTAGACGCTGCGGCGCCGAACCACGACCTGAATCGTGACGTCGCGTGGGTCCGCATCCCACCCCGCCGCCTTCCCTGACCGGAGGCGGTGCAGAAGAAGTAGGTCGAGGCTGGTCGCCATGGGGGAGGGTAGTGCACCAACGATGCCAGGGCGGTCGAGGCAACGACCCGCGGAAATCGTGCGGGGCCGGGCGGGATCTCGGTCGCCCAGGTCTCGATTCTGGACCGCGCGCGCTGGATCGCTGTCTCCCCGTGGTGCTCGTTAAGGCGACCCTCGAGGCCCCAGGTGGGTTGTCGCACACCGTCTCCTTTCGGTGTCTCCGCGGGTGGTTACGGCGGTCGAATCTCTGGGTCGCGGTCGCCGGGAATCCACGAGCGGTAGTCGGTGCGGACGACCGTGGCGAGCATGCGCCGGAGGAACGGTTCGCGATCGTTGTCTCCATCGAAGGGTGCGAGCGCGAAGCCTTCGCGCTCAGCGCGCGGGTTCCAGTGAAGTGCCATCTCGCGCTCGGCGCTCGATTGGATCTCGAGCTCGGGGAGATCGGGGAACTCGGCTTCCCACAAATCGGAGAGCGCGACGAGCGCGTGGTCGGTGAGCCAAACGAGCCGTTGGCGTCGATCGCGGTCGTCTTTGAAGCGTCGAACGAGGCCGAGCGCCTCGAGCGCCTTGAGCATGCGCGACGTGACGGACGGATGGACGCACATGTCGAGCACGAGCTCGCTCTGCCACGCGGGACGGGCGCGGAGTCGAAGCAGCAGATCGAGCCGCGCGGGCGTCAGCCCGGCCACCTCGGCGAGCTTGCGAGCAAGCCGGCCGGCCATAAGGACGAATCGTTTGAACGAGAAAATCAAAGGGCGCATCCCCGCCCGCAAAGCACGCCGCGCGCCAAATCCCCCTCCAAAACCCAACCGCCCCCACCCCGCGAAAATCCGGTCTTTGGCATGACACAGATCGACTTTTCGCGGGGTGGGGGCGTGGCCGCGGACGAAATTTGGGTGTCCCCGGACAGGGCGCTCGAAGCCCCGAATTGCCACCGAGGAGACGTCCGTTCGCGCTCCCGCTATAACCGCGCCGATGCACGTTCACCTGATTGGAGTCTCGGGAACTGGTATGGGAGCGCTCGCGATGCTCCTTCGTCAGGAGGGCCACCGCGTCACGGGCTCCGACGTCTCGTTCGATCCTCCGATCGGCCCCGCGCTCACCGCCGCCGGCATCCAGTGCCTCACGGGCTACGACGCGCGGCACCTCGAGCCGCGCCCCGACCTCACCGTCGTGGGCAACGCCATCCGCCGCGACAACCCCGAGGCACAAGCCGCGGAAGCGCTGGGCCTCCGACGCCTCTCGATGTCGGCGACGCTTCGCCAGCAATTCCTCCAGGGTCGCAAAGCCCTCGTCGTCGCCGGCACCCACGGCAAGACGACCACGAGCGCGATGGCCGCGCACATGCTCACCGCCGCCGAGCTCGACCCCGGATGGTTCATCGGTGGCTTGCCAAAGAATCTCCCATCCGGCGCCGGCGTCGGATCGCGGAAGCGACGTCTCGCCACGACGGCGTCGGGCCTCCTCGCCGGCGCCTCGCGCGGCGCCGCGCAAAAGACGCCCTTCGTCGTCGAAGGCGACGAGTACGACGCGGTCTATTGGCACAAGCAGCCCAAGTTCCTCGATTACGTGGGCGTGTCCGACGAGGACGTCGTGATCGTCACGAGCGTCGAGCACGATCACATCGACATCTACAAAGACGAGGCGAGCTACGAGGCCGCGTTCCGCGCGCTCATCGAGGCGGTGCCCGCCGGCGGCCTCGTCGTGTGCGATGCGAGCCAAAAGGCAGCCGCGCGCATCGTGAGCGAGACCTCGCGCGCGCGCGTCGTGTTCTATGCGCTGCAAGGCGACGACACGGGCGACGTGACGCCGACCTGGAGCGGCGCGCCCGTCGCGAGCGACGGCGAAGTGCAGCCATTCGATCTCTACGGCGCGGGCACGTATGCCGGTCGCCTCGCGATGCGCGTTCCGGGCGCGCACAACGTCCGCAACGCGATCGCCTGCATGGCGGCGTGCACCGAAGGCTTCGGCGTATCGATGACCACCGCGCGCGCCGCGCTGGCCTCCTTCGAAGGCGTGCGGCGCCGTCAGGATCTCCTCGGCACGCCGCGCGGCGTCTTCGTCTACGACGACTTCGCGCACCACCCGACCGCGGTCGACGAGACCCTCTCCGCCCTCGCCAACAAGCACGCCAAAGACAAGGGTCGAGTCTTCGCGGTGTTCGAGCCGCGGAGCGCGACGGCGTGTCGGTCTCTCCATCAAGAGGCGTACGTCGGCGCGTTTCGCCGCGCCGATCGCGTGATCCTCGCGCCGCTCGGTCGCACCAACGTGCCCGAAGCGGAGCGCCTCGATCTCACCCGCCTCGCGCACGAAATCGGCGAGCGCGCGCTCGTCGCGCCCGACCTCGATGCCATCGTCGCCACCATCGCGAGCGAAGCGCGCCCCGGTGACGTGGTCGCGCTCCTCTCGAACGGCGCCTTCGGCGGCCTCCACGGCCGCGTGCTCACCGCGCTCGCCGCCGGCTGATTCCCAGCCTCCTGAGCCCCCAGGCCAAAGGAGGCTCCGTCGCAGAACCTCCGCGCGCCCACACGCTGCCTCGAGCGACAGCCCGTGTCATCATTCGAGGGTGCGTCAGGTGAAGGACTTCTACGCGCTGCTCGGCGTCCCCGAGAACGTGCCGCCGGAGACTCTGCGAGAGGCACGCCGCAAGCTGCTCGTTCAGCTTCATCGGTACCATGCCCTCGACTTCGCCGATCGGATGGCCGAGATCCGCGCGGCCTACGACACCCTCTCCGATCCGGCGCAGCGCGACGCGTACGACAAGCGACTCCGCGCGCAACGCGCAGGCTTCTTCGATGACGGCGCGCTCCTCATCCGTCACGTCCGCGAGACGCACGCGCACGCGGCGCGCCGCGGCCACGAAGCGGTCGCACGAACGGCACCGCTCGTGGCGGACGTCGTCGACTCACTCGAACGAGAAGAGCGCGCCCGGGCGCGTGCGCGCGCTCGAGCCGCCACGCTCCGCATCGTCGCGGCGTCGCTCATTCTCGTCGCGCTCGTCGTGTGGCTTGGGCTCCGCTGACACTCGTTTGCTGACACTCGCGTTCCGCGACGCACTCACCCCGCTGACGGCGCACGCGCAGCGCGTGCGGCTCAGGCGACGATGCGCTCGACCGCCGCCGCCGCGCGCGAGACGAGCCCGCGGAGCCGGCTGCCCACGCCCGCGTGCGCGGGCGCGACCGGAGCGTCGGCGATCTCGCCGAGCATCGAGGCCGGAACGATGCCGGACTCGAGCGGGCGTCGCACCGCCGGAGCCATCGGGGCCATCGGATCCGGGTGCGCCTCATCGAAGACTTGGCTCGCCGGATCGAAGGAGTGCGAGAGGACGCGCGGCGCGGCCGCACGGATCTCGATCGCATCGCTGCGCACCGTGACCGGCTCCGCGTCGTCGAGGTCGAGCGCTTCGGCCTCGTCCTCGGGCGCGCGGAAGAGCCCCACGCGAATCGTCTCGTGGTGCGGCGCTCCCGGCGAGCGGCTCGTGGCCGGCGCTTCTTCTTCGAAGTCGACGTCGATCTCGACCGTGGTCACGGTCCCGCGCGCGGCAGGGACGTGCTGCTGCTGCCGTCGCCAGTCGGGGGCATCGATGTCGGAGAAGCGGGGAAAGGCGTGTGCGTAAGAAGCCATGATCAGCTCCGGGGCAAGCTCGAGAGACGTACGTCGACGAACGCAGCCGACGTGCCAGCGGGGCCTCGGTAGGAATGACGGGTACTTGTGCTGCCAACCATCGACGTCACGGTGTCATTCCTTCCGCAGGACCGTGTGCATTCGGCCCTCTCTTCCTCTGAACGGCGGGACGGCCGCACCCCTTACACGTTCGGTGCAGGTTCAAGATCCAGCTGCTTGCGTTATTGAATGAACGGCGGGCCTCATTCGTCGCCCGAAAGAGGTAGGGAAATGGAGACGACCGCTCGCTCATGCCTGCTCGCGCTCGGCCTCGCGCTCGTCATCACCAGCGCTGCGTGCGCGAAGAGTGCGCCGGCCGATGGCTCGGCCGCGCCGGGCTCCGCGGCGGTGGTGCCGGCGCGGTCGGCGACAGAACCCGCCGCGGCAAGCGCAGCAACCGCCACGGCTGCAACCGCGACGGCGGCAACCGTCGCGCCGCCACCGACCGGGTCAGCCATCCCTCCGTCCGTCATGCGTGCAGTGTGCAGCCATGAGCCCTGCGGTGACGTAGGCGGCGCGAACCAAGACCTGATTCACCGGCCCGTCGTTCGCGTCTATCGCGACGCGTCGGGTCGCGTTGGTCGGCTCTATCGGATCTATGGCCGTTGCTCGCACTCACCGGGGGTCTACTTCTCGCCCGACGGGCGCGAGAGCGCGGTCATCCCCGAGAGGCCCATCGCCCCCGGGAGCGCCGACGCGCTGGCCGTCAAAGCGCAGCACGACACGCAAACCGCCGGCTTGAAGCTGGCGGAGGAGTTGCGCTGCGCTGACGTCGTCGGCGCGGCCCGCTGACGATCCGGTAGACTTTGCCTAGCGCATGTCGACGGATCTCTCGCTCCCCGAACGAACCGAGCTCCTCGCGATCGCCCTCGAGATCGCGCGCGACGCGGGGCGCTTCGTAGAGAGCGGTTGGCGGAAGCGGATGCGCGTCGAGTCGAAGAGCGTCGAGACCGATCTCGTGACGGAGTTCGATCGCGAGAGCGAGGCGCGCATTCGCGAGGCGCTCCACGCGCGAACGCGCTTCACGGTGGTGGGCGAGGAGCGCGGCGCCGATGCCGGTTCACGGGGCGCGGCCGCCTGGTACGTCGACCCGATCGACGGCACCACCAACTTCGTGCACGGCCACCCGTTCTATTGCGTCTCGATCGGGCTCGTCGCCCACCCCGACGAAGGCAGGCCAACGCCCATCCTCGGCGTGGTCGTCGCGCCATCGCTTCATACCGAGTGGACGGGCCTCGTCGATGTGGGGGCGTGGAGGAGCGGGGAGCCATGCCGCGTGAGCGAAGTCGCGCGCTTCACCGACGCGCTTCTTGCAACCGGATTCCCGTACGACCGCACGCAACCCGACAACAACTTCGACGCCTTCGTGCAGATCAAGAAGCGCTGCCAAGCGGTCCGTCGATGCGGGTCAGCGGCCATCGATCTCTGTCTCGTGGCCGACGGCACCTACGACGGGTACTGGGAGCGCAAGCTCCGCCCGTGGGACGTGGCGGCCGGGAGCGCGATCGTGCAGGCGGCAGGCGGTGTCCTCTCGGCCTTCGACGGCGGACCCGCCGACGTGCTCGCCGGCGAGGTCGTGGCCTCCAACGGCCCGATCCACGGATCGCTGGTGGATGAGCTCCGCGGCGTGCCCTCGGCCGCGCGCCGCTGAACGAACGGCGAGTCAGACATCGCGATCATCCGCGTGCGCGCCTCTCCGGCGAATGTCGTTCACGAAGTCGTTGCTCGCGCGTGCGCGCACGCTCACCGGACGTCAGTATCAAAGGAGCGGGAAGGCTCGAACGAGAATGGGCCTCGATCCTCGAGCCGGCCTCGGTGATCGCCGCCGGTGGAAATCGTCCGCCGGCGGACCCACAACCCTCTTCACCGCGACGACTCGGCTTCGCATCGAGTGAGAGAACGAAAGGCTGGCGCATGGCTCTTGGCTTGACGGTTCCGCGCATCGCGCACCTCTCCGACGTGCATCTCCTCGACCGCCGCGCGGAGCACGATCTCCGCTGCCGCTTCGTGAGCATCCAGCGCCCGCTCGACGCCGCGCTCCGCGCCAAGCGGCTCGTGGACGCGCTCCGCCTCGCCGTGAAGAGTGGCGCCGGTCACATCGTGATCTCCGGCGACCTCACCGAGATGGGCACGCCCACCGAGTTCGAGCACTTCGCCGAGATCCTCCATGGCTCGGGGATCGCACCGGAGAGCATCACGCTCATCCCGGGCAATCACGACGTCTACACCGCGCCCGACGCGTGGCGTCGCGCGCTCGAAGGGCCGCTCGCCGCGTTCAAGGCTGCGAGCGCCGAAGGTCCGGGCAAGATCGTCGAGCGTGGGGATCTCGTGCTTCTTCCGCTCGACGTGACCAAGTACCAGAGCGTGGCGCGCTCGGGCGGCGAGCTCACCGAGCCGTGGGCCCGCGCCGTCGAAGCGCGCCTCGGCGACGAGAGCCTGCGCAAGAAGGCAGCGGTGGTCGTGCAGCATCATCCGCCGTTCAGCAACCCCAAGAGCCCGTGGCACTTCATCGACGGCCTCGCCGGCTATGCGCGCATGCTCGCGATCCTCGGCGGTCACACCCACGCGCAGCTCCTCCACGGGCATACGCATCAGATCGCCGATCGCCTCGTCCCCGCGCCGCTCCAGCGCGTGGCCGACGGCCTGCGACACGCCGCGGCCAACGTCGTCGCGCCGGGCGCGGCGCTCGCGCGTCGCATTCTCCCGCGGGTTTTCAGCGCTCCCGCCACGGTCGAAGACGAGGTCGGTCGTCCGCGCGTGCGCCTCTACGATCTCCGCGACGGGCGGCTCGAGGCGATCGGCCTCGCGGCCTGATCACGCTCGGCGTGCTCGCGCGGCGCTCACGCCGCCGCGTCCTCGTCGAGGAACGTGGTGATCGCGTCGGCGACGCGCCGATCGAACAAGATCGACAGATGGCCGACCTCGGGGATCTCGAGATCGCGCCCGCCGCGCCGCTCGAGGTGCGAGGTCTCCTTGGGGACCACGTTGTCGTGCGTCGAGTAGATGCTGAGGCACGGGATGGTGATGGCCTCGGTGTGTTTGGCGAGGAGGGCCGAGCCGCGTCGTAAGTTCTGTGCACCTTCGCCGAGCATCGGGCCGCGCCACACGACACCGCCGTGCGGGCTCGCCACCGTCACGCAGCGCCGCACCGGCGGTGCGGGGGCGAGCTCTCCGACCGCTGCGGCGCGTAGCATCTCGAGCGCGACGACGCCGCCCATCGAGTGGCACACGAGATCGACCTCGCGCGCGCCGGTCGCGCGCACCACCTCGGCGACGAACCGCGCGAGCCGTTGCGCGTTGTCGGGCACGCTCGCGTACCACGGGTAGTTGATCGCGAAGAGCGGCGCCGGCCGGCGCTTGGCGAGAGCGCGCGCGAGACCGAGAAAGCCGACGCGGTTGTGCATGTAGCCGTGCACCAAGACCACCGGCACCACGGCCTCGCCGGGGCGACTGCCGAAGCGGCCCATGCGTCGCCCTACGAAGTAGAAGAACGGCAGGAGCGGTTGGGTGAGGATGACCCACATCGCCTCTCGGACGAAGGCGCGGCCCGTCAGGCCGAGGGGTCGCGGGGGCGCGTAAGCGCGCATGAGCGTGAACGAGCCCAAGAGGTAGATCGCGATGCCCAGCGCGGTCGCGCCGACCACCACCATCGCGAGCCTCTCGACGAACGGCCACATCTCCGCGCCATCTATAGCGCCTCGACGGCTCGCTTGCCGCACGCGGACGCGCTCCGCGCGCGAGCACGTTCGGATCGGCCCAACCGACGGCCGCGGCGGAGGCGGCCGGCGGAGGGGATCTTTGTCATGGCAAAGATCGGTGGTCGGCGGGGCGTGCCGCGTGGAGGGGCGCGAGGGATCTTTGTCATGGCAAAGATCGGTGGGTCGGCGGGGCGTGCCGCGTGGGGGGTCGCGATCGCCCCGGAAGGTCGGTTCTGACCCCCTCCTCGAGGGTCAGTCGTGACCGCTGGGCATTCGACGGTCGCCGATGTGGGATGTCGCGACCTTGACGATTTTCCGTCAATTGCGCGTTTCGCTCTCAAGAAATTCACGCGGCTGCCGACGGCAAGGAACTTGCTCAATGACCAACCATGGCGACCGTTCCCCAGAGCATGACCTCGAGCTCGAAAGCCACCGCGGCAGCGTTGACCTACTCGGAGCCGCCGCCCGCGCGTCGCCTCGCGCTCCTGCCCCCCTCGTTCGAGCACAGCGAAGTCGCCGCCGCGCCGCCGCCCGCGCTCCCGCTCGCGCTCCCCGAGTACGGTTGGCTCGGCTCGAGCTCGAGCCTCCGTCCGCCGGCGCTCTCGGGGATGCGCCCGCTCTCGCTCGAGACCACCATCACTCCGACCCAGCCCGCGCCCGCCCTCGTTCGCCGCGCCACCGCGACGACCCTTCCGCCGCCCTCCGACGGCTCGCTCATCTGCGTTCGCTGATCGCCTCTCGTTGACCTGACCGCTCTCGCTGATCGCACGACCCCCCACGCTGCCCGCGCCGACTTCCTTCGCTGATCGCCCGCGCGCCCTTGTGATAAGTGCCTCGCATGCCCGAGGCCGTAAAACCGAAGGCGGTGCTCGTCGCCGTCAAGCTCCCCGAGGTCCACGAGGAGGAGCACGCGTCCAGCGTCCTCGAGCTCCAGCGGCTCGTGACCACGCTCGGCTACCGCGTCGTCGGGACGGTGATCCAGTCGCGCACGCACCTCGCACCGGCGGCCGTCATCGGTGAGGGCAAGCTGCTCGATCTCGCTGCGCTCACCGGCGGCACCGGTCACGTCGGCACCACCGCGCCCAAGAAGCGCGATAAAGCGCGCCTTCGCCGCGAAGAAGGCGAATCGCACGACGACGCGCGCGACCAAGACGAGCGCGACGAGCGCGACGAAGACCCCGAGCACGACGGCGCGAGCGACGAAGGCGACGACGATGCTGCGCCTCTCGGCGAGGACGGCGAGCCCAAGAAGCTCGTCGATCTCGTGGCCGTCGATCACGATCTCTCGCCGAGCCAGGCGCGCAACTTGGAGCGCGCGACCGGCGTCCCGGTGCTCGATCGCACGGGTGTCATCATCGAGATCTTCCACCGCCACGCCAAGAGCCGCGAAGCGCGACTACAGGTCGAGATCGCGCGCCTCGCGTACACCGCGCCTCGCCTCCGCGAGTCGCCCACCGGCAAAGAGCGCCAGCGCGGTCGCGGCGCCGGTGAGGCCGCGCTCGAGCTCGATCGTCGCAAGGTGCGCGATCGCATCGCCGAGCTCCGCGAAGAGCTCGCCGCCATCCAACGCGATCAAGGCGTGCGCCGCGCGCACCGCCGCGAGGCGCGCCGTGTCGCGCTGGTGGGCTACACGAACGCAGGGAAATCCTCGCTCATGCGCGCGCTCACGGGCAGCGACGTCTACGTCGAGGACAAGCTCTTCGCCACGCTCGACACCACGGTGCGCGCGCTCCACCCCGAGGCCAAGCCCCGCATCTTGGTGAGCGACACGGTCGGGTTCATCAAGAAGTTGCCGCACGATCTCGTCGCGAGCTTCAAGTCCACGCTCGACGAGGCGCTCGAAGCGTCGCTCCTCCTCCACGTGGTCGACGCCTCCGACGCCGGCTGGGAGGCGCAGCACGAGGTCACGCGCGAGGTGCTCGCCGAGATCGGCGCCGACGAGGTGCCGACGCGCCTCGTCATGAACAAGATCGATCGCATCGATCCGGACGCGCTCGCCCACCTCAAATTACGGTTCCCCGACGCGTGGTGGATCAGCGCGCACGATCCGGCCGACGTCGCGAAGGTGCGCACGCGCATCATCACGTTCTTCGAAGAGTCCTACGAAACGGCCGAGCTCGTGGTGCCCTACGATCGCCAGCGCGTGGTCTCGGAGATGCACGAGGTCGGCCGCGTGGACGAGGAGCGCTACGAGCCGGAGGGCGTGCACGTCCGCTTCCGCGCCGAGCCGGAGACGCTCGCTCGCATCCGCGCGAAGCTCCCGAGCTGACCATGTATGGCGGTGCTCGGTTGAAGTGAGCCCACGATTCGTGCCGCCCGGTCGGGCGAGCGGGACGAATCTCCGGCTCAGCGGCCCCCCTCTGATTGGGCCTTGGGTCGGTTCGAATCGGCGCAACTGGGTTGCGCCGTAGCGCTTTTCGGTAGGATGCCCGCCATGTCCGCGGCTCGAACCGCTTCGCCGGCGTCATCGCGCATGGTCGTCTTCACCGTGCTCGTGGCCGCGCTCGGCTACTTCGTCGACATCTTCGATCTGCTCGTCTTCAGCGTGGTTCGCAAGCCGAGCTTGATAGAGCTCGGCGTGACCGACGCGCAGCAGATCGAGATCGGGACGAGCATCCTCAATTGGCAGATGGGCGGGCTCCTCTTGGGCGGCATCCTGTGGGGCGTCCTCGGTGACAAGCGAGGCCGCCTCTCGGTGCTCTTCGGCTCGATCCTCATGTACTCGCTCGCCAACATCGCGAACGGGTTCGTGCACGACGTCGCGCTCTATCGAGTCCTCCGCTTCGTCGCCGGCGTCGGCCTCTCGGGCGAGCTCGGCGCGGCCATCACCCTCGTCAGTGAGGTGCTTCCCAAAGAGAAGCGCGGCTACGGAACCGCGGTCGTCGCGGGCGTTGGCGTCGCGGGCGCGGTCGTGGCTGGCTTCGTGGGCGAGCTCATGCACTGGCGGAACGCGTACTTTCTCGCCGGTGGGCTCGGTCTCGCGCTCCTCGCGCTCCGCGTCGGCGTCGCCGAGTCGAGCATGTTCGCCAGTGCAGTCGCGCACGAGGGTGCGCGCCGCGGCGATCTGGCGCTCCTCGTCGGCTCGCGCGAGCGCGTGTGGCGCTACGTGCGCTGCATCCTCGTCGGCATTCCGCTCTGGTTCTTGGTCGGCATCCTCATCACGTTCTCGCCCGAGTTCGCCAAGACCCTCGGGGTCACCGGCCCGATCACTGCCGGCCGCGCGATCGCGGTCTGTTACGGCGGCCTCGTCTTCGGCGATCTCGGAAGCGGCCTGGTCAGTCAGTGGCTGAAGAGCCGCAAACGAGCGGTCTTCCTATTCTCCGGCGCGAGCCTCGTCGTCGCGCTCGTGTTCTTGAACGCGCGCGGTGTCTCGCCTGTCGCGTTCTACGCGATCATCGGAGCGCTCGGTGTCGTCGCCGGTTACTGGGCGGTCTTCGTGACCGTCGCCGCCGAACAGTTCGGTACCAACCTCCGCGCCACCGTGGCCACCACGGTGCCGAATTTCGTCCGCGGCGCGGTCATCCCGATCACGCTCCTCTTTCGCGCGCTCGCCGGCACGCCCGCGGAGCCGCGGCTCGGGATCGTGCATGCGGCGACGGTCCTCGCCGTCGCCCTCTTCGCGATCGGGTTTTGGGGCATCGCCGTGAGCGAAGAGACGTTCGGAAAAGACCTGGATTTTCTCGAACGAGACTGACGCGCGGAGCGCGCGTCGGGCACGCTCCCACCTATCGTCGCGCGTTCCTCGCCCAGGCCCTTGGGAGCGGCGTTCGGTGGCCGTTCACCGAGGTGGACCCACCATGCGTGCCCTCTCGATCGTTCTCGTGCTCGCGCTCGCCGCCGTCGGTTGCAAGGGTGCACATGCCGAGGACGAACACGCTTCCGGCGGGGGCCACGACGCCGCGAGCGCGACGCCTTCACACGGCGAGCACGACGCACCGCCCGCAGCGCACGGCGCCACGCCGTCCGCCCACGAAGAAGCGAAAGCCGCTCCGAGCGCCGAGGGCGGGGCCGCCCACGCGCCGGCAGCGGCCGCGCACGGCTCGGGCCACGGCGCGGCCGAGGGCGAGCCGCGCAAGAAGGGCTACGTCGTTCCTTTCACGTGGGACGCCTCGGAAGAAGAGCCGCTCGCGCGCATGCGCGGCTTCATGCGAAGCCTCCTCGCTGACAACGCGCGCTACGCCACCGAGAAGAAGCCTGACTTCTTCAAGGCGTTCGCCAACGGGCAAAAGCCGCGCGCCACGCTGGTCACGTGCTCCGACTCGCGCGTGCAGAGCCCCGCCTTCGATGCGACGCCGGAGAACGACGTCTTCACGATCCGCGACATCGGCAATCAGATCCTCACCGCCGAAGGCTCCGTCGAATACGGAGTGCATCACCTGAAGACGCCGCTCCTCCTCGTGATGGGGCACTCGGGCTGCGGCGCGGTGAAGGCCGCGATGGGCGACTACGGGCGCGAGTCACCCGCGATCCAACGCGAGCTCTCTTCGCTGCAGATCCCGAAGGCCGGGACTGCGACGCCCGAGGCCGCGCTCACGGCCGGCGTCGTCGCCAACGTGCATGCGCAGGTCAGCATCGCGCTCTTGAAGTGGGGTGAGGAGATCGAGAGCGGCGAGCTCACGGTCGTCGGTGCGGTCTACGACTTCCGAAACGACCTCGGCCAAGGCGCGGGGCGCGTGACGGTGGTGAACGTGAACGGTCAGAGCGAGAAAGAACGCGTCGACGCGTTCGTGCGAGCGATGCAGCTCGGCGAAACGCTGAATGGCGCCGCGCGCGCCCACGCGGCCGAGCACGGAGCTGGCGAGCGAAACAACGAACGAGCGAAGCCCGCGGCCCACTGATCGCGCATTTCGCGACTCGCTTGAGACGTCGGGTCTGACCGAACGCGCCGCGGCGATGCGGATCCACAACATCTCAAAATCACGACCTAAAAATCGTGTCGGTGGGTGTGTTGTGGCGTCGTTTGGTCATATGTCGACGCTGTAGTTTTGAATCGCCATCAAAATTCTCGTTGTTCGAGGGCCTCCGGGGCGCTTACCTGTCTCTTGGGCGCGACACGCGGGAGTCGCCCCACGAGGAGGTCGGATGGGCCAGGCAGCGCGTGACAGGCGTGGGGACGTTCGGGCACCGAACCCGTCGGAGAGCGGCGAGCGACTCGTCGGTCGCTTCGACGACGAGGACGGCGAGACGCTCGTCGCGAACCGCGACCGCACGATGGCCATGCCCGAGGGCTACGCGGCGTTCGCGGTGATGGCTCCGCCGCCCCCGCCCGCGAAGAGCGTGCAGCGCCCCTCCGCTCCGCCGCCGCCGCCGCGTCCGCTGTCGCACGAGGACGTGACGCCCACGCCCGCGGTGCGCGTTCAGCGGAAGTCGCTCCCCGCGACCGACGAGGTCGAGGGCAAGCTCCGCATCGACGGCCGCCGCGAGCCGAGCCCGAGCCACCCGCCGGTGTCCGCTCCGCGCGCGAGCTACCCGTCGCGTCCGCCGTCGGCCGACATGACGTGCGTCCGTCCGCCGTCGGCGTCCGGCGTTTCGTTCGCGCCCTACACGGCGACGCCGACGCCGCCGCAGATGACGCAGGTGCGCTCGATCGAGACGGTGAAGTCGTTCAAGCCCGCGCCGATCCCGGCTCCGCGCGCCTCGATCCCCTCGCCGGGTGAGATCAATCGTCAGGTGCAACGTCGGCAAGCGCGCACGGCGTGGATCTGGGGCGGCGCGATCGTCGCGATGCTCGGCGTCGGCGGAACCGTCGTCGCGCTCCTCGCGCGCGACGTGTCCCGTGCTTCGATCACGCCCGCGGTCTCTGCACCGACGGCGCTCGTCGCGACCATCGGCGCCGCCACGCCCGCGGCGAAGCCCGCGACGCCTGCCGCTCAGCCCGCCGCAGTCGCCGCGCCCACGCCCGCGTCCGTTGCCGAGAAGGTCGCCGCGCCGAACAAGCTCACGAAGCGCTCTTCTTCCTCGCGCACCGAGCCCGCAGCGCGCGTGGAGCGTCCGACGACGTTCACGCCGCCCCCGCCGCCCGTCGTCGATGCGCGCGTGCGCACGGCTCCGCCGGCGCCGGCCGCGGCTCCCCGTCGCGACACGAACTCCACGGCGATCGATCTCGCCCGCGAGCAGCTCGACGCGAAGCTCTGATCGCGCGCGCGATCAGGCCTCGCGCTCGCGCGGGACCATTCCGCCCGTCCACCACTCGTAGTCTCGCCCCATCGGATCGCCGTCGGGGAAGAAGACGAGGTACGTCATCGCGTCGTACGGCAAGAACGCCGGACGACCACCGACGCCGTGCCCGATTTGGTGCACGCTGCGCCAGGTGCCGGTGTTGAAGTACACGGCCGGGCGGCCGTCGATGCTCCCGAGCGGCTTCACGCTCGCGAAGTGCGAGTGTCCGTTCACCACGTAGCGCGCGCCGGTTCGCGCGGTGAGGTTTTCGGTGGCGACGCGCGCCATCTTCGCGTCGAAGCCGTGCTGCATGTATTTGTAGAGCTCGGTCAAGCGACGGTCGCTGCCCTTGGCGACGAGGCGCTTGGTGGAGAGCTCCAACAGGAGGCGGAGCTTGAGCCCGGTGTCGAGCGAGAAGGCGCGATGCCGGCGCCGCGACCAGTCGCGCACGAACGTAGACCCGAGGAACCCCTCCACGAGCCCGCTCCACGTCGAGTGGATCTCGCGCAAGACCGGGGCGTGGAAGATGCCGAAGCTCCGCACCCACGCCGGGACCGCGTAGATCGGGCGAACATCGTCGATGTCGTCGAGCTCGGGGAGCGCGTGCCCCACGCTCGCGCGTACGGCGCGGGGGAAGCCGACGATGAGCTCGCTGCCGATCGCGTCGCCGAGCGTGCCTCCTCCATCGGGATCGAAGTTCACGTCGTCGGCGACGTGCCCGTGATACGCGACCACGCGGTGCTCCGGGAAGTAGCGCTCGCTCGGGAAGTCGACGTCGCGGTCTTGCCCCGTGAGCGCGGCCCACACGCGGCGACGCGCCGCGGGCGCGATTCGGAGGAGCCGGTCGTGGTTCCCGAGCACGTAATCGATCGCGAGCGCACCCGACTCGACGCGCTTCCGAACGGCGTCGAAGAAGGGGCGCTCGCGTTCGATCATCGCGGCGACGATTCGATCGACGTGCGCGGCGAGCTCGGCCGACGGCTCGTGGTAAGGCCGGAGCGCGGTGTCGAGCCACGACGGCGAGCGCACGATGTCGAAGAGGTCTCCGACGAAGCACAGGTGCGCCGGCCGCGCGCCGCGCGCGGCGTCGATGCGGAGCCAGAAGCGCTCGAACGTGTCGGCGCGCGGGATCGACGCCCCGTGGAGGGCGTCCGTCAGGTGGATGTCACTGACGAGGACGAGGAGGGGCCGATCACGATCCACGCTCGGACGAGCGTATCCGATCTCAGGGCAGGGGCTGCCCGGTGCGCGCGGCGACGCGTGTCAGTCGGCGCTTCGTGAGGAGAAGGACGGCTTCGCTACCCTTCTGCGCCGCGGCATCCTCGACCTCCGTCTGCTTCCAGAGGGTGGCGCCGCTCGTGTCGTCGATCGCCACGAGCTCCCGTGGTGCCCATGGCGAGCGGACGAGAAGCGTCGCGCCGCTCGCGTCGTAGCGGAGGTCGTTCCCGGTGGTGAGCACGGCGGACCAACGCGGCTTTCCGCTCGGGTCGAGGGCGAACAGCCTTCGCACGGCGGTGCCGTCGAGCGCGGTGCAGTCGTGGTACGTGCCGGACGGGCCACGCACCGCTGCGGCGCAATTCTGGTCGTTGATCTTCGGTGGGGTGAAGACGCGCGTGAAGCCGGGCGCGTGCGTGTGATCGACGGCCGTGCACCGCCCCTTGCTTCCCGCCGCACGTCGCCCGGTGCTCGGGTCGATGCGGATCTCGGTGGCGGTCGAGCTCGGTGAGAGGACCAGATGGCCTTCGGGCGAGATGCACGCGCCATAGAAGGCCGTGCCGGGGAGGAAGCTCGGGAGCACCTCGGTGCCGGCCCGGCCGTCCAAGAAAGAGATGGCGCGTGGGCTCACGACGACGACGCGTCCCCCCAGCACGAAGAGATCGGAGAGCTCGCGTTCCAGGGTCCCGCTCGAAGCCCACGCCGTGGCGATCGGCCTGCCGGCCGTACCGTCCAGCATCGCGAGCTCGGCGCGGCCCTGCGCGGTGCTCCGCTGGACGAAGACCTCGCCCGTCGCAGCGCGTAGGATCTTGTCGGCTGCGATGCCGGGCAACGTCGTGGGTGCCGTGACGCTCGAGGTTCGTGAGCTTCGCCGCGGAGCGCTGGTGAGGATGGCGAGGATGCCCGCCATCGCGCCGAGCGCTGCGACCGCGCCGACAGCCAGCGCGATGTAGGTCACGTTCTGCGCTGGCGCAGTCCGCTGCGGCGGGCGCGGTGGCGAAACGTGGGGAGGCACGATGGCCGGCGCGCCCTCGAGCGCGTCCGGAATGCCGTTCTGGTTCCGGTCGACCGCGAGGAGCTCGCGCACGATGCGCTGCACGCCCTCGGTGGGGTCGTGCCGGACGAGGAAGCTCCGTCCGCAAAACCCGCACGTCGCCATCTCGCCGCGAATTGCGAGAGCGCCTCCGCAATTCGCACAACTCAGCGGCTGAAGCTGCACTTAAAAACCCTATGCACCGCGAACGGGTCGCGCAAGGCGAGGAGAGCGTGACCGCCCGCGCCACGCAGGGCGAAACGGATCATCCGGTGAACGTGAAGTCTTCGCCGTTGACGTCCACCTTGACCGTGCTCTTGGCGGCGAAGCCCTTGGCGAGCATCGTTTCGGCGAGCGGATCTTGGACGTGCTTCACGATCGCGCGGCGCAACGGGCGCGCGCCGAACGCAGGCTCGTAGCCGATCTCCACGAGCTTGAGCTTGGCAGCCTCGCTGAGCTCGAGCTTGAGATCACGGTCCGCGAGGAGCTTGTCGAGCCGGCGAAGCTGAATGTCGACGATGCCGCGCAGATCCGTCTTGGACAGCGGACGGAACACGACCACGTCGTCGATGCGGTTCAAGAACTCGGGGCGAAGGAACTGCTTGAGCTCGTCCTTCAAGACGTCGCGGAGCGCGTCGCGACCGTCTTCCGACTCGAACATCTTCGTATCGGTGTCGAGGATGCGCTTCGAGCCGATGTTGCTCGTCATGATGACGACGGTGTTCGAGAAGTCCGCCGTGCGACCGCGTCCGTCGGTGAGGCGGCCGTCGTCGAGCACTTGGAGGAGCAGGTTGAAGACGTCGGCGTGCGCCTTCTCGACCTCGTCGAACAAGAGCACGCTGTACGGGCGCCGGCGCACGGCCTCGGTGAGGAACCCGCCTTGCTCGCTGTCGACGTAGCCGGGCGGCGCGCCTACGAGCCGCTGCGCCATGTGCTTCTCCATGAACTCGCTCATGTCGAGGCGCGTCATGGCTTGCTCGTCGTCGAACAAGAACTCGGCGAGCGCCTTGGCGAGCTCGGTCTTTCCGACGCCGCTCGGGCCCAAGAACAAGAACGAGCCGATGGGCTTTCCGGGATCGCGCAGGCCTACGCGGCCGCGCCGCACCGCGCGCGAGACGGCGCGGACGGCTTCGCTTTGACCGACGACGCGCTTGCCGAGGCGCTCTTCCATCTTGAGGAGCTTGTCGGCTTCGCTCTCGAGCATGCGCGCGACCGGGATGCCGGTCCACTCGCCGAGCACCACGGCCACGTCTTCGGCGCCGACGACGTTGGTCGCGGCGGGCGTGCCTTCGCGCTGCACCGCTTGCTCGGCGGCTTCGAGCCTTCGCTTCACGTCGGGGAGCGTGACGTGCTCGAGCTCACCGAGGCGCGCGAAATCCTGCTTTTGACGCGCCTCTTCGATTTGGGTCTTCACCCGCTCGTGCTCCGTGCGGAGCGCGGCCTCGGCGGCGAACGCGCCGCGCCGTGAGTCGAGCTTGGCGCGGAGCTCGATCACGCTCGGCTCGAGCGTGGCGATCTCCTTCTCGATGCGCTCGCGCGATTTCACGCTCATGTCGTCGGTGTCGTCGGAGAGCGCTTCGCGCTGCGCCTTGAGCGAGGCGAGGCGACGGATCTGCTCGTCGACGGCGGCCGGGACGCCTTCCAGCTCGACGCGCTTTCGGCCGGCGGCCTCGTCCAGGAGGTCGAGCGCGCTGTCGGGGAGCGCGCGATCTTGGACGTAGCGCTTGGCGAGGTGCACCGCGGCGACGATGGCCGGATCGCCGATGCGGACCGAGTGGAACTTCTCGTAACGCGTCGTCACGCCGCGCAGGATCTCGACGGCCTGATCGGGCGAAGGCGCGTTGATGGTGAGCGCCGTGAGAGCGCGGACGAAGCCCGCGTCGCGATCGGTGAGCTTGCGGAGACCGTCGGGCGTGGTGGTGCCGAGGAGGCGAATTTCTCCGCGGTCGAGCGTGGTCTTGAGGAGATCTCCCACGCTGCCGCCGACTGCGCCTTGGCCGAGCAAGCCCTCGAGGCCGGGCACGTAAAGGATCGCGTCCTTGTTCTTGAGCTGGGCGACGACGCGCTTCACGCGCTCTTCGACCTCACCGCGGAGCTTCGCGCCCGCGACGAGCGCGCCGACCTCGAGTTGGTAAATCGGAAGCTTGGCGAGGCTGGTCGCGATGTCGCCGGCCGCGATGCGCATCGCGAGCGCGCCCACGATGGCGCTCTTGCCGACGCCTGGATCACCGACCAAGAGCGGGTGGTTCTTTTGGCGGCGCTCAAGGATCTGCATCACGCGACGGAGCTCGACGTCTCGGCCGATGACCGGATCGAAGCCGCCCTTCTTCGCGCGCTCCACGAGATCCTCGAGCGCGATGTCGCCGCTGGCGCTGCCGCCGGTCGCGTCGCGCGGCACGCTACGGAGCGCCGCCATGTGCGGTCGGAGCGCGCCCGGTCCGAGCGAGAACGTCTGGAGCACCATCGCCGCGCTCCCGCGGATCTCTTGCGAGAGCGCGTTCAGCACGTGCTCCACCTGCACCGTCACGCTGCCCGCTTCCTTTTCCGCGCGCACCATGAGCGCCTGGAGCGCCTCGGAGAAGTAGGCCTGGCCCGCGGTGGTCTTGGGCAACCGGGAGAGCACCGACTCGCACTCGGTCAGCAAATCGGACGGGTTCGCGCCGGCCTTCTTGAAGACCTCGGCCACGCCGCGATCGCGATCGATGCTCCGCGCGAGGAGGTGCACGGGCTCGACGAAGGTGTGCTTGCGCTCGTCGGCGAGGTCCTGGGCCGCCACGATGAGGGCCTTGGCGTCGGGGGCGTAGCGTTCGAGTTGGAGCTTGGTCATGGCGGAACCCGCAGGCTACCGCAAAGATCCGGTCGCGGTGAGCCTCGCTCGACCCCGGAGGGGGGGCGGTGCCTGCCCAGAGGACGAGTCGTGTCGCGCAGTTGCCGGCGCGACCGATCGAACCTAAGACCTGGGAGTCGTGCCCGCCGTCGTGATGTACAGCACCACCTATTGCGGCTACTGCGTCCGCGCGAAGATGCTGCTCCAGCGTCGGGGCATCGCGTTCGAGGAGATCGACGTCACCGACGACGACGAGAAGCGCGACTGGTTGCGCCGCACTACGAAGCGTCGGACGGTGCCGCAGATCTTCATTCACGGTCAGCCCATCGGCGGCTCGGACGAGCTCCACGCGCTCGATCGCTCAGGTGAGCTCGCTCGCCTCCTCGAGCGCGGCTCTGCCGCCTGAAGTCGCATTTTCTTCGCGACCTCTAGCGGAGCTCTCGCGCTCCGTGCGTTGACATCGGCGCTCCCGATAGGAACCTTGGGAACCGAACATCGGCGGAGAGGGGGCCTCCCATGAGAGCGAATCTCGAGCGTGCGCGTGTCCTCGTCGTGGACGACGAGGAGGCCGTGCGTCGCACTTACCGCCGCGCGCTCGGCGCCTACGACCTCCTGGAGGCCGTCGACGGCGCGGCCGCCATCGACATCCTCTCGCGCACCGAGGTGGACGTCGTGGTCTGCGATCTCGGGATGCCGCGCCTCGGCGGCCTCGAGCTCATGGGATGGGCCAAAGAGCACTGTCCGCATCCGCTGTGGATCGTGGTCTCGGGCCTCGGCTCGTTCGACACGGCGGTGCACGCGCTGAAGCTCGGCGCGTTCGACTTCATCGCCAAGCCCATGCACTCGCTCGTTCACCTCGAGACGGTCGTCGCCAACGCCGTCCAACGGCAAGCGCTCGTGGCGGAGCGCGCGGCGCTGGTCGACCGCCTCGAGGCGAACAACGTGCGCCTCGCCGAGAGCGTGAAGGAGCTCGAGTCGGCGTACCGCGCCGTTCGCGATGAGCAGGCGCGGGTCGAAGAAGACCTGCGACGCGCCGAGCGCATCGTCTCCGCGCTCCTTCCGCGCGCGCTGCCCTCGGCGCACGGCGTGCAAATCAACGTGGCCTATCGTCCGAGCCAGGTGATCGGTGGCGATCTCTACGGCGCCACGATGCTCGACGATCGCCATCTCGCTCTCTACGTCGCCGACGCCGCTGGTCACGGCGTCGCCGCGGCGCTCCTGGCGGTGCTCTTCAAGCAGCGGCTCACGCTCACCGATCCGCGTGGTCGTCCGCTGCCGCCGCGCAACATCCTCGCGGAGCTGAACGTCGGCCTCATCGACGAGTGCCGCGCCTCGGGTCTCTTCGTGACCGCCGTCGTGGCGATCATCGACACCGTGCTGCGCACCGTGACGATCGCGTCGGCAGGTCACCCGCCCGCGCTCTGGGTGCGCCGTGACGGATCGGTCAACCACGTCGAGCGCGGCGGTCCGGCGCTCGGACTCGAGCTCGCCGCGTCGTTCACCGAGACGCGACTCGTCTTCGACCCCGGCGACCGCTTGCTCTTTTACACCGACGGCCTCTCCGCGGCGCTCGCCGAGCCGGCCCGCGATCTCGAGGGGGTCGTGCGCGCTGCCTTCGCCGAGGCGACGGGGGGCGCGTCTACTGTGGACGCGCTCATCACGCGCGCGCGCGCCGGTGCCGAAGACGACGTGACGGTGCTCTTGGTCGGCGCGGCCGCCGGCGACTCGACCCTCGCGACCGTGCATGCGCCCCCGAGCGCGCCGCCGCCGCCCTCGGCGAGCGAGACGTCGATTCAGGTCGGCGCCGAGGGGACCACGACCTGGATTGCGATCCGCGGGCGCGCCACCTGGCCCGAAGCGCCGGCGCTCGCGGATGCTTGCAACGAGGCGCTCGATTCGGGGCGCGACGTGGTCGTCGACCTCGGGGACTGCGTGTCGATGGACAGCACGACGCTCGGGACGTTGCACCAAGTCGTCGATCGAGTGGCCCCGCGCGCGATCGTCCTCCAGCGCGTGCCCGAGGCCCTGCGTCTCTCTTTCGTCGAGCTCTCGATGACCGGGGTCCTCTCGCGCATCACCGAGCGCGTGCGCACGCTGCCCGCGCGAATGGTGACGCGGCGGACGACGGGCAACGTCGCGGCGCTCGGCCTCGTGCGCCGCGCGCACGAGGCGCTCGCCAAGCTCAGCACCCACAACGCCGAGGAGTTCGAGCCGGTCATCGCCGCGCTGGCACGCGAGGCGCAAGCTCCAGCGTGAGACCACGCGCGGCGTTACGATGAGGGCATGGGCTCGTTCGAGCGCTTGCGACCGGTCGACGCCGCTTGGTTCCGGATGGACGAGCGTTCGAGCCCGGCCGACATCGCGGCCGTGATGCGATTCGGCGGGTCGCTCACGCGCGATCGACTCGGCGCCGTCCTCGGAGAGAAGCTCCTCGTTCACGAGCGCTTCAAAGAGCGCGTCGTCGACTCGCCCGGTCGGCTCGCGCCGCCGCATTGGGAGCCCGAGGCCGACTTCACGCTCGACGCGCACCTCACCTCTTGCACGCTCGAGGGCGAGGAGTCATTCGGTCGCTTCGTCGACGAGGCGATGAGTACTCCGTTCGACTTCACGCGCTCCCCTTGGCGCATCGTCGTGATCGACGGCCTCGCCGGAGGGACCGTGCTCTTCGTCCACGTGCATCACTGCATGGGTGACGGCTTCGCGCTCCTCGAGATCTTGACCGGGCTTGCCGACGAGCCGGCGCACGTTGCTCGCTCCGCGCCGCCACCCGCCGCGCCGCGCGCGCGAACGATGTCGGTCGGCGTCGGAGCCGGAGCGTTGGCCCTCGCGCGCGTCCTCGCGCTGTCGTTCGACCCGCCGTCGCCGCTCCGCGGTCAGGTGTCGGGAGCGCGGGTCGCGGCGTGGTCTCGACCGCTCTCCGTCGAGCGCATCAAGGCGCTCGCGCACCGCGAGGGCGCGAGCCTCAACGACGTCGTGATGACGGCGCTCACGGGTGCGATCCGGAGCGTGATGCTCGACGTGTCGGGCGAGGCTCCGCCGCTCCGCGCCGTCGTTCCGGTCAACCTGCGCGCGCGCGGTGAGCCGGTCGATCTCGCGCACGGCAATTGGTTCGGGCTCGCGTTCGTCGACCTGCCCGCGGGCGAGACGTCGCGCGCCGATCGCCTTCGCGCCCTGCACGCGGCGATGCAACCCGACAAGCGCGGCCCGGAGGCTTGGGCCACGCTCGCCGTGCTCGCGCTCTTGGGTCGCGCGCCGATCGTGATCGATCGCGCGATCGAGGCGCTCTTCGCGCGCAAGGCGACGTTGGTCGCGACCAACGTGCCGGGGCCGAAAGAGCGTTTGACCGTCGCGGGCGTCCCTTTGACGGATCTGTACTTCTGGGTCCCGCATCCCTGCGGCCTCGCGTGCGGAGCGAGCGTCCTCAGCTATGCGGGGCGACTTCGGGTGGGAGTCCGCAGCGACCGAGCGGTGCTGCCGAATCCAGGGCGCGTGGTGGACGCGTTCGTCGAAGAGCTCGAGGCGTGGAACGGCGCGCCGGTCTTACTGGAGTCGTGAAAGCGGAGTGAGTAGCGGGCAGACGATCTCGATGAGCGAAGAAGCGGAAGCGGTAAGCGGTCGAAGCGGTAAGCGGTAAGCGGTAAGCGGTCGAAGCGGTAAGCGGTAAGCGGTAAGCGGTCGAAGCGAAGCGGTAAGCGGTAAGCGGTCCAAGCGAAGCGGTAAGCGGTCGAAGCGAAGCGAAGTCGAAAGCGGTCTCAGGGCGGTGTCATCGCGGCAGACACCACCGTGACAGCGAGCGCCGCGAGCACGCTCAGACAGGCGAAGAAGAGGTTGCGTCGTTGGTGGTGTCGCACATCTCCCACCGAGCAAGTGGTATGCGCGGCGACCAGATCGCGCAACGTCATGAAATGACGAGACGACGTGATGCTCCGCCCCAGCACTCGGCCTGGATCGCCCTATCCGTGACGTTGGAAAAATCGGGTGTCATCACCCGTCACGATGTCACGGTCGAAATCGACGAATCGCTCAGACCAGGGCTTCGACGAGGCGCGAAATGTCACGTTCGGCGACCGAGCAGAGCCCAACCCGGAGCGCGCCAGCGATCGGCACCACGTAGACGCCCTGCTCGCGCATCGCCGCGGCCTTGGCCTTGGCGTCGGCGTGGAACACCGTCACGAAGAACCCGCCTTCGTAGCGCGGGTACTTGAGGCCGCGCGCGTGCGCCTCCCGGTTGAAGACCGCGACGCGCTTCCGGAGCATGTCCTTCATGCCGTCGCGCTCGGCGCGGCACGCCGCCGCGAGCTCGGGGTTCTTGAGCAGGTTCGTGATCGCGCGGAGGCCACCGCGGTTGCAGTTCGACCAGGTGCCGCGGCACGAGTAGCTGAGCGCGCTCTCCACCGCCGCGCGCTCTTTGGCGTCGGGGATCGCAGCCACGAGGGCGCCGACGCGGAGCCCGTAGTGCGTGAACTGCTTCGAGGCGCTCCACGCGAAGAGAATCGCGGCGCGGCCGAGGAGCGGCGCGCAAGCGTCGAGCACGCGCGCGAGATCCGTCTCGCCGTACGCGGCGTACGCGATGTCGAGGAGGACGGTGACCGGCGCTCGATCGGCGTGGCGCCCGAGTCGCTCGACCACGGCCTTCCACTCGGCCTCGCTCATCGAGTAGCCGGTGGGGTTGTGGCAGGGATCGTTCAGGAAGAGGAGCGCGCGTCCCTGCGCGGCGATCTGCTTCGCCACCGCGGCGTCGAGCGCGTCGACGTTGAAGCCGCCGCTGGCGTCGAACATCTCGAAGGTCTCGACACGACGCTCGCACTCGTCCGCGAGCGTCTGGTACGGGCTCCAGTAGTAGCTCGTGGTGAGCATGGCCTGACCGTGCTCGAGGAAGTTCGCGAGCGCGTGCCGGAGCGCGCCGCTCCCGCCGGGGGTCGCGGCCGCCGTGGCGCACGAGCGGTAGCGCGCGTCGCTACCGAGGAGGTCGTCCATCACCGCGCCGAGAAAGTCCGGGCTGCCGGCGATCGGCGCGTATGCCGCCCACTCTTCGGCGGGCACGTCGTGCACCGCCTTGGCCGCCGTCGGGAGGATCGCCAGCTTGCCTTGATCGTCGAGGAGCGCGCCCACGGTGGCGTTCACGATCGACTCGCCGCGCTTCGCGCGCTCGGTGGCTTCGCGGTTGAGAGCGAAGATCGGATCGTCGGACGGGCGGCCTTGGTGGGACGGGATGAGGTGCATCATGGCGTGCGAGCCCTTCACTCGCAGACCCGCGGACGGGGCGCAAGCGGCGCTCCTGCCAAAGTGGCATCGTCCACCACTCGATCGCCCGGGCGGCATGACAGGATGGCTCGATCCGAGGCGGACCCCGGCCGAGAGGCCCCTTTTCTGCGCGGCTTTGTTCGGAAAAGCGGGCCCCGCTCTCGATGGCACGCGGTATGCTGCCCGTCCCTTCTGCCCATGCGCATTTCGGCCGTCCCCATCGCTTTGGCTGCGCTCGCGTCCGCAGTCGCGACCTTCACCGTCGCGCCCCTGGCGTCCGCGCAGACGACCGCCGGCAGCATCGTCGTCACCGTGGCTTCGCGCATCGACGACATCCGTCAGCGCGGGCCTGCCGGGACGCTGGGCGTGAGCAAGCAGGACTGCCTCGACGACCTCACGCTCGGGTTCAACCTCTCGATCACCGGTCAGACCACGACCTACGATCTCCAAGTCTGGGCCGGTGAGGGGGATTGCAGCACGGACGCGAATCGCCTCGGCACCACCGCGATCTGCAAGCCCGTTGCGCCGACCTCGCGCACGACCTCGGCCGCGCTGTCGGTCCCGGTTCGCGTGCGCGATCTCGTCGCCGATCTCGAGGTGAAGCCCAAGCCGGTCTCGTACTCGGCCGCCGACGAGACGGCGTGCAACGCGCAGTCGAGCCCGGGCGCGCGCACGCTCTCGGTGTGGTTCCTCGTGATGAACGGCTCGTCGGTGGTGGCGTCCGCGAGCTTCAAGACGACCGCGACCGGCGCCACCACGACGACGGGCTCCTCCGCCGCGCAGGAAGGTGTCGTCGTCGATCTCAAAGGACCACCGGCGGTGACCAACGTGAGCGCGTCCTCCGGTGATCGCCGCTTGCGTCTCGAGTGGACGCCCACCGGCGATCAGGACGCGCGCGGCTACGTGTTCTATTGCCAGCCCGCTGCGTCGGCGCCGGTCGACGCGAGCGCGTCCTCTTCGTCGACGACCACGTGCGACGCGGGAGCGACGGTCGATGTCGATGCCGGCGGCGATGCGGGCGACGCCGAGGCGGGGACGGCCGCGTCGGGGACCGTCGCGGATGCCGGGTGCACGTCGGCGTCGAGCGCCACGAGCACTGGTGCATGCCCTTCGCCCACCATCGGCGCGGCGACCGAGTGCGGTCGCGTGCTCTCCAAGACCAACACCGGCTTCACCGACCGCTCGCTCACGAACCTCGTGCCGTACGCCGTCGCGGTGGCTCCGCTCGACGCCTTCGACAACGTGGGCGATCCGGCGAGCGTGACGACCTGCGTCGCGCCCGAGGCCGTGAACGATTTCTGGAAGGCCTACAGCGAGGCGGGCGGACAGGCCGGCGGCTTCTGCGCCCTCGAGGCCGTCGGCTTGCCCGGCGGCGCGAACACCGCCGTGCTCGGCTTCGCGACCTTCGCGCTGACGCTCTTCGGCGTCCGTCGTCGGGCCAAGCGTCGCACCGAGAAGAACCAGGAGACGCGATCGTGAAGACGCGTGACATGCGCTCGCTCATCGCCGGAGCCGCCGCGCTCTTCGCGCTCGTTTCCCTCGCGCGGCCCGCGCACGCGCAGCGCGACGCCATCGTGGAGGGTAAGAACCGCGATCCCCACGCGTACGATTCCCCCCAGAGGTTCGCGCTCGAAATTCGCTTCGGCCTCTACAAGCCGGACGTCGATTCGGATCCCGCGCTCGGTGGCAAGACGCCCTACGGCACGTCGTTCGGTCCGAATCGCCGGCTCATGACCGGCCTCGAGCTCGACTGGCAGGTGCTTCGCATTCCGCACGTCGGCAGCCTCGGCCCCGGCATCGGCGCCGCGACGGTCACGGCGACGAGGCCGGCCTACACCCAAAGCGGCACGAGCTCGTCGGAGGACATGTCGTTCACCGTACAGCCGCTCTCCGGTCTCGCCGTCTTCCGCCTCGACTTCCTCGCGCGCGACGCCGGCATCCCGCTCGTTCCGTACGCCAAGGCCGGTCTCGTTTACGCGCTCTGGCGCGCGTCGACCACCGCCGGCACTTCGGAGTTCACCCGCACCGACGGCACCACGACGAAGGGCCGTGGCGCGACGTGGGGCTACTCCGCGGCGGCGGGGGTCGCGCTCGATCTCGGCGTCCTCGACCAACGCGCGGCGCGCGGCCTCGATCAGGCCATCGGGATCAATCACACGTACATCTTCGGCGAGTGGACGCTCTCGGTGCTCGACGGGTTGCTCGGCCCATCCAAGCCGCTCCGCGTGGGTGACAGCACCTGGAACGCCGGCTTGGCCTTCGAGTTCTGAGCCGCGCGACCAAGACTCGCGCGCCCGCACCGTCAGCGCCGATCTTCGCCGAAGAGAAAGCGCACGCGCCCGCGGAGCGAGTCCGGGAGGCGCTCCTCCAGGATGCGCGCCACGTCGGCCTCGGTGTAGCGCGCCGAAAAGTGCGTGAGCACGACGTCGCGCGCCGAGAGGAGCTCCGCGCGGGCGAGGAGCTCGTCCAGGTGGATGTGGCCCATGGCGCGCGCCTCGTCCACGCTCACCCGGTCGTCCAAAAAAGTGCATTCTGCAATGAGTGTTTCGGCCGCCGCGAGCGCGGGCGTGGTCTCGAGCGCTTCGACGCGCGTATCGCCGGTGAAGGCGAGGAGCGGCACCTCGACCGTCTCGTCGATCGCTGCCCCAGCGCGTTTGAGCTCCGCGATCTTCTCCGGGGCGAGCCCGCGATGCTCGTCCTTCAAGCGGCGGCGCCTCTCCCAGACGATGTACCCTTGGCTCGGCACGCGGTGGACGGTGGCGAACGGCTCGACGAAGCGCCCCTTCCCGAGCGGAAAGCGCTCGCCCGGGGAGAGCGGCACGATCTTGCGCGGGATGGTCTGGCCGTCGAGCGCCCCCGCCGCCGCGAAGAGCGCCTCCACCTCGGCGTGGACGGCGCGTGGTACGAGATACGTCCCCTCGCTCATCTTCATCATCGCGCGCCGCGCCGCGTGGTGCGCGGCGGCGCCGAGATGATCCATGTGCCCGTGGCTGAGAAGCGCGAGCGGCTGATTGACCGCCGTCCGCGTGCAACGACCGAGATCGAGGACGATCTTCATGCTCGGCACTTCGATGCACGTCTCTACGCCGGCCACGCTGAGCCCGTCGAGGGGGAGCGGGGGTGTCGTCACTTGCCCATCGCCTTCTTCATCGCGTCGAGCGTCTGACAGCAGTTCTTGTCGAGGCGCTCGAGCGTGAAGCGCGGCGACGTTCGCGTGAGCGAATCCACGTCCACCGACGGCTTGCATGGCGCGGGCGGCGCCGGACACAAGGCCTCGTTGAGGGCGCGGCAGCACCGGAGATCGGCCGAAGGCTCGATCCGCTCGGCGACCGCGGTCGCCGCGGTGCTCGCTGGCTGCTCGCCCGAGACGCGCGTCTCTCGATCGGGAGAGCGGTCCACGCGTCGCGGTCGGTCGGAGCCATTGACGGCGAAGACGATGACCACGAGCACGAGCCCCGACAGGATGATGGCGACCGCGCCGATGGCAGCGACGATCACGCCCAGCGACCGCCCTTTCGGTGGCGATGGCGGCGCGTACGCCGGGCCCGCGACGTGTGGCGCGCTCGCGAAACCCTGCGGGGTGGCGGCCGGAGCCCAGGCTGCGGAAGGCGGGGCGACGGGGATGGGCGCAGGTGACGTCCACGTCGGGGCGGCCGAGACCGCCGCCGCCACGATCGTCTTGGGCACCACGCGACTCGAGCTCTCCATCGAGGACGCGGGCTGGGTGGCGACGGGCGACGACGAGGGAACGGCCTTGAGCGGCTGCGTCGTGGGTCGGACGGACGTCGTCTGCTGCGCGACGATGCCGCGCGCCGACGCAGGCGAGACCGCCTCGTGGAGCGCGGCGCTGAACTCCGCCGCCACGCGCGGCCGCTCCTGCGCTTGTCCGGCGAGCGCGCGCATGAGCGTGTCCGATAGTGCGGCGGGCAAGACGACGCCGCGTTGCGCGGGCGGGATCGGACGGAGGCGTTCGGTGGGATCGTCCACCGCGTTCCACGGGAGCGCGCCCACGAGCACGACGTAGAAGACGACCGCGAGCTCGTAGATGTCGGTGGCCGGCGTGGCCGGCTTCCCGAAGAAGCGCTCGGGCGCCATGTAGGCCGGCGTCCCGCGAATCAGCCCGGCCCGCGTGGTGGTCGTGGGATCGGCGCCCATGTCGCGTGCGATGCCGAGGTCGAGCAAGACGGCGCGCGTGTCGCCCTCGACGATGAAGATGTTCTCCGGCTTGATGTCGCGGTGCACGAGGCCCGCCGCGTGGAGCGCTTGGAGCGCGCCCGTGAGCTGCTCGAACAGCGCGAGCGCCACGTCGAAGCGCAGCGGCCCGGACTGCATGCGATCGAGGAGCGACCGGCCTTCGAGCCGCGGCATCGCGATGAACGGGCGACCGTCCGGCAGCACGCCGGAGTCGACGATTTCGACGATGGATGTATGTTGCACGCGCCTGAGGCGCGCCGCCTCCTCGACGAAGCGCTGCTGCTCGCGCGGGCTCAGTGCCAAGTCGGGGCGGAGCACCTTGAGGGCGACGCGTTGCCCCTGCGCGTCCGTGGCCTCGAACACGATCGCCGAACCGCCCTCGCCGAGCACGCCTTCGATGACGTACCCGCCCACGCTCATGCGCGCTTCGCGTGTCGTCGTGCGTCCGGTGGGCGGCAGCATCTCTTCGGAGGATAGCGGCAAGCGCGGGCCGGCGTCGCTCCGGCGACGTCAGGCGCCGCAGCGCGCGCGGCGGACCGTGTCGAGCAGCGTGGCTAGATTGAAAGGCTTGCTCACGAGCGGCCTCCCGCAGCTCTCCAAGAACTCGCGCGCGCTCCGCGTGTACGCGCCGCCCGTCATGAAGACGAACCGGTCGGAGAGCTCGGGATGACGCGCGGTCGTGTCCGCATACACCCGCGGACCGTCGACGTCGGGCATCGTGACGTCGCAGAGCACCACTGAGGGCCGCGGCGCCGATGCGTCGAGGAGGCGCGCGAGCGCGAGCCGACCGCTGGTGAAGACTTCGACCTCGAACTCTCGCTCGAGCACGCGCCGGAGAGCAGTCGTCATCGTCGGCTCGTCGTCGATGACGAGCACGCGTGCCCGCGCGGAAGGCGATGGAGACGCGGCCGCGGCCGGGGCCGCCGCGGCCGGCACCTCGCGTGGTCTTTCAGCGGCCGGGAGATCGATGAAGAAGGTGGAGCCTTCGCCGACGGCGCTCTCGAACGTGATTCGACCGCCCAGCCCGCGCACGACGTGGGCGGCCGTGGTGAGTCCGAGGCCCGTCCCGACTCCCACCGGCTTGGTCGTGAAGAACGGATCGAAGACGTGCGCGTGATGATCGACCGGAATCCCGCGTCCAGTGTCGGCGATCGCGACACGCACGAGCTCGCCCTCGCGTGTCGCCGTCACTCGGATCTCCGAACGTGCGTCGCGTCCCTCGGAGAGCGACTCGGCAGCGTTGAGCAAGAGGTTCACGAACGCGCGCGACAGGTCCGCCGTCGTGGCCATCACGGCGCCCACGTCGGGGATCTCCGTCGTGACCTGGGCGCGATACCGAAGCGCGCTGTCGACGAGACGCAGGCTCTCCTCCAGCGCCTTGGCGACGTCGACCCGCTCCTTCTTGCGCGTCTCGACGTGCGAGAGGAGCTTCATGCTCTCCACGATGCTGGCCACGCGCTCCGCCCCACTGCGCGCGTCGGTCAACCGCTCACGTACGATGGGCGCCACCGCGGTGCCCTCGAGCTCCTGTTCGATCGACTCGAGGTTCGCGAGCGTGACGGCGAGAGGGTTGTTGATCTCGTGCGCGATGCCGCTGGCGAGCGTCGTCATGGCCGTCATTCGCTCGGCGGTCGCGGCGCGGAACGCGTCTTCCGCACGCCGTCGCCCGGTGATGTCCGTGACGAGCACGGCGAAGCCACGAACGACGCCATCCACGATGTCGGGCACGTACTCGGCCTGGCTGTAGCGAGGTGGCCCGCCGTGCGGATCGGGAATCTCCCGCTCGAAGACTTGGTACTCACCGCGCAGCGCGCCCTCGATGTAGGGCAGGTTCTTGGGGTAGATCGGCCCGAGCAGATCCTCGAGCGTTCGGCCGATCAGGTCCTCAGGGTTCCGATTGAACCATCGCTGGTAGGCGCGATTCGCGAAGCGGCAGCGCTGATCCGCATCCCAATACGCGAGCATCGCCGTGACCGTGTCGGCGAGGCGACCGAGGATCTCGGTGTCGATGGCGCGCGCGTCGGGAGGCTCGGGGGCGCCGCTCACCAAATGATTCTAGACGCCCTGCGCGTCGGCGGTCACTTCTCGACCGACGGGGAGCTCAGCCGGTAGGGCCCTTGGATTCCCTGGCCAAGAGGTCGCGCTTTCGCGCGATTCCCCAACGATATCCAGCGAGGGCGCCGTCTCCGCGGAGCACGCGGTGGCAGGGAATGACGACCGCGATCGGATTTCGCGCGCAAGCCGCAGCGACGGCGCGGGCTCCTTTCGGCCGCCCGAGCTTCTTTGCAAGCGCCGCGTACGTGATGGTCTCACCCGGCGCGAGCGCTCGGAGCGCGGCCCAAACGCGCGCCTGGAACACCGTGCCTCGCACGTCGAGTGGCAGCGCGAAGCGCGCGCGCGGGTCGTCGACCATGGCGGCGGCACGTCGGACCACGTCGGCGAGCGCCGCGTCGCCGCGCACGCAGTCGGCGCGACGAAAGCGCTCCTCGAGATCGCGGACGAGAGCGCGCGGATCGTCGCCCAAGAAGAGCGCGCAGACTCCCTTGGGAGTCGTCGCCACGAGAAGCGATCCCAGCGAGCACGCTCCGATCGCGTACGTGATCGTTTCGTGCGCGCCGCCCGCGCGATACGTGGCGGCCGGCATTCCGAGCGTGCCGCGCGCACGCGAGTAGAAGCGAGCCGGTCCGCCGTAGCCCGCCGCGTAGATCGCGTCGGTGATCGACGTCGCTGTGCCGAGCGTGCGGCGCACGCGCTCTTCGCGCGAGGCGATCGCGTACGCGCGCGGCGTGAGCCCCGTCACCTCCTTGAAGAGGCGATGCGCATGGAACGGCGAGAGCGAGACCGTGCGCGCGAGCACCTCGAGCGGCACCGGACGGTCGGCGCGATCGAGCGCGCGGCACATCATAGCGACGCGCTCCGCGCGTAGATCCCGCGCGTCGTCGTCCGGCTTGCATCGCTTGCAGGCACGGAAGCCGGCGCGCGTGGCGGCGGTCGGCGCGGCGAAGAACGTCACGTTCTCTCGGCGTGGGAGCCGCGCTCCGCACGACGGTCGGCAGTAGACGCCCGTCGTGGCCACCGCGTAGACGAACTCGCCGTCCGCGCTTCGATCGCGGCCGACGACGGCCGCCCAGCGAGCTTCGTCTTCGTGCCGTGAAAGGGAGCGAGCGCGATCGCGTCGCGCGGGGGCGGGGGTCGCGTGAGACGTCATGCGAACACCTTTACGGTGCGGCCGACGCCGCGACACTCCGCCGCTTGCGGTCGAATTCGGTTTCGTCAGCTCTTCTCGGGCTTGGGCGGGACGGGCATGGGCTCGGTGGCCTCACGCAAGGTCGCCATGATGTTCTCGGTGGGCTCGCGCGTGACGAGCGGCTCGGTGGGCTCGGAGAGCTTGATCTCTTCGGTCTTGCCCTCGCTCGGGAGGCGCATCTCCTCCGTCGCATCGCCTTCGGGCATCCGCATCTCCTCGGTGCGGTCGTCGTCCTTGGGCTTCTTGGCCGAGGCCTTCTTCTTCTTGGCGACAGGAGCGGCCACGTCGGTGGCGTCGCGCTCCTCGTCGCGCTCCTCTTCGTCGTCCGCGTCGACAGCTTCACCGCGCGCGCGCACCGCCGGCGGCTTCTTGGTGGGCTGGAGCTCGGGCGGGAGGCCGAGCGCCATCGCGGCCTGCGGTTGGCGAAGCGCTTCCTGCCAGAGCTTGGCGTAGTAGTACGCGACGAGCGCCGTCGAGCCGACGCCGATGAGCTGGCTCGTCGAGAGCTGGGCGGCGACGCTGCCTCCGAAGGTCTCCGGCTTGAGCCAGAGGTACGCGAGCACGGGCGGAAGGAACGACGCGACGCGCGCCACGGTGCGGGCGGTGGGGTTCTCGATGCCGAGCGCGATGCCGAACACGAACGCGAGCGAGAAGACGAGGAGCGCGAGCGGAACGAGCACGTGCTCGCTCATCACGGGCCCGTAGTTTCCGCGCTCGACGTCGTCGCGGATGATCTCGAGGAGGAAGCGCGCGAAGCCGTAGGCGCAGACGAAGAGGAAGAAGATCTGGCCGCGGAACTTCTGGTGCTTGCGCTGCCACAAGAGAAGGACGAGGAGCGCGAGGCCCGCGAGCGACTCGTAGATCTGCGTGGGGTGAACGGGCAGCGAGTGGTTGTCGCGGACGAGCGTCGTGTGGAGGTCGGTGCCGCGGAACATCTCGAGGTGGCGCATGTACGCGGGCGAGCCCTCGCCGGCGTCGAGCGTGCCCGACCAGTGCGGGAACGTGCCGAGCGTCTTCAAGAAGCCCGGCGCGCCATCGGGGAGGCGCTTTCCGAAGTCGCAGCCGAAGAGGTAGCAACCGATGCGCGTGATGAAGAGGCCCGACGCGAGGCTCGGGACCGCGACGTCGGCCCACGGCATGAGCCGCATGCGCTGGCTGGCGAGGTAGCCCCAGCTCCCGAGGAAGCCGCCGATGAAGCCGCCGTAGGCGACGAGGCCGCCGCGCCGCATTGCGAAGACGTCGGCGAAGGTCTGGAACTCGTCGAGGTTCGTGACGACGTAGAGGACGCGTGAGCCGACGAGGGCCGCGATGGCGGTCACCACGTAGCAGTTCGCCATCGTCTCTTTGGGCAAGCCGTCGCGCTCCGCGAGGCCGAGCGTGAGGTACCAACCCACGATGAGCGAGACGCCGAGCATCACGCCGTACGAGTAGATGGGGAGGTTGGGCGCGGTGAGCGCCTTGTCGCGCAGCACGTAGGCCGCGACGCCGGCGATGACCGCGACGCCGAACGACCAGAGCGCGCCTTCGCGGTTCGCCTTACGCTGCGCGAGGAGGCCGTAGACGAGCGCGATCGTCACCACCGCCGCGAGCGCCCACCAGTATTTGATCGGGTGGTTCGGGATGAGCGGGATGTGGAAGAGAATCGGATGCATGGGGTCCTCGGGCCAAAGTCGCAAATCCGCGCCGTGCGGGGTTTGCTCGGTCCACCGCAGCGCAAGCGCCGGGAGGACGACGCGAGGGGTCGGCCCCTCACGCTCACCGCGTTTGTGGCACAAAATCCCCGCCGTCCCAAGCAACCTGAGGTAGGAATCCTCGCCCATGAGGTCCACGTCCTCGATCGCCCTCTCGGCGAGCCTCGGGCTCGTCCCCGCCGCCTTCGCTGCGTTCGCCGCTTGTGTACCGCCCGGAAACGCGCCGCCGTACGACGCGGGAGCCCCGGCGGCGACGGTGACCTCGCCGATTCAGGCCAAGCGACCGGCGGTCGTGTCTCCCCCCCTCGTCGGCGTGTTCGAAGACAATTTCGACCGCACCGCGGCCCCGGTGGCCTCGGTGGCGCCTTCGGCTGCGGCCGCGCCTTCGGCTTCGGCCGCGCGGACCGACGCGGGGCACGACGCGGCTGCGGCCCCGACGGCCAGCGTCGCTGCGGCAACGTCGGCCAGCGCCGCCGCGCCCGTGGCGAGCACGGGCCGTACCACGGGGGAGACCACCGACCTCGGGCCGGACTGGATGGTGGTCGGCGGCAACGCGAACAGCCCGTGGCGCATCGATCAGGGCCGTCTTTGTGGCCGAAACGCCAAAAATCGCGGCGTCTGGCTCAATCGCACCCTGCCGGTCAACGCGCGCATCGAGTTCGACGCGATCAGCGACTCGCCCGAAGGTGACCTCAAAGCCGAGGTGTGGGGCGATGGCCAAACCGGCGCGACGGGCATCTCGTACACGAACGCCACGAGCTACCTCGTCATCTTCGGTGGGTGGAAGAACTCGCTCCACGTCCTCGCGCGCCTGAACGAGCACGGAAGCGACCGCAAGGTCATCGAGGTCAAACCCAGCACCGACGAGTTCCGCGAACGGGCCGTGGCGCAAGGCCAGGTCTATCGCTTCAAGATCGAGCGAACGAACGGGAAGACCGTTCGCTGGTGGGTGAACGACGTCGAGATGCTCTCTTTCGACGACCCGGCGCCGCTCGTGGGTGCGACGCACGACCACTTCGGCTTCAACGACTGGCAAATTCGCGTGTGCTTCGACAACGTGAAGGTGACCGCGCTGTCGTCGATGTGAGGAGGCTTGCGTCTGCCGCCCGATGACCCGGCACGGACCGGAACTTTGATCGTCTGGGCGCCCGAACGGCCCTATCCATCGTAGGATGGAAGGCCCTCCGGGGGGCTCCACCCCGGTGAGAAGGCCCATCGCGTGACGCCGTCCGAGATCGAGGAACTGATCAACGAGCTCGAGACGCGCGTCGATCGGCTGCGCGCGCTCTACGAGCAGTACTTCATGGGCATCGAGAAGATGGAGCCGCAGGTTCCGCGCAAGGACGTGGAACGACGGATTCAGCTGATCCGGCGCGAGCAGATCCGGAACACGGCGCTTCGCTTCCGGTTCCAGATGATCCTGCAGCGGTACAACACGTACCAAACGTATTGGCTCCGCATTTGTCGCGAGATCGAGGAAGGCACGTACAAGCGCGACGTGCTCCGCGCGAAGGCGAAGTTCGGCGAGGCGGCGACGCGGCAACTCCCCAAGTGGCATCGCCGCCGTTTCTGGAAGAAGGACGGCGAGAAGAAGAGCGACGCGCCGGCCGAGGGGGCCGATGCGCCGGGCGCGCTCGAGTTCGACGAGTCGGAGCTCGAGGACGCGTTCGACAGCGTCGTGATGACCCCCCCCCCCCCCCGCCCCCCCCCGCCCCCCCCCCCCCCCGCGGGCCCCCCCCCCCCCCCCCCCGCCCCCGCCGCCGCTGCCCAAGCCGCCGACACCGCCGGTTCCGTTCCAGCCGGGCGCAGCTGCGGCGCCGCCGCTGCCCAAGCCGCCGACATCGCCCGTGCCATTCAAGCCGACCGCGCCCGCTGCCGAGCCCGACGCGGCGTCGGCCGGCGCGACCAAAGAGGAGCGCATGCGCGAGCTCGCGCGACGCCTCGCCGAGAAGAAAGCGGCCCAGCAAAGTACGGCCGGCGGCGCCGCTCCGCCCAAGCCTGCAGAGGCACCCAAGTCCGATGCTGCGGCGCGGGCCGACGCCAAGCCGGCTGCGGCTGCGGCTGCGGCGAAGGCCGAGCGCCCTTCGGCTGACGGGAAGAAGCGTGACCTCTCCGAAGAGCGGATGCGTCAGCTTTACACCGACCTCGTCGAGACCAAGCGGCGCCAAAAGGAGTCGACCGCCACGGTCACGTACGAGGCGATGGTGAAGACCCTCAACGAATCGTCAGCGAAGCTCAAAGAAAAGCACGCCGGCCGCTCCGTCGACTTCGAGGTCACCGTCAAAGACGGCAAGACCATCCTTCGACCGGTCGTGAAGTAATCGGCGAGGGCTGCGACCGAAGGCGCGTCGGGTGTCTTGGCAAACGGGCTACGGAAGCCGCGTCGGTCGACACGAGGTCTTCGGGTCGCCGTTGTCGTAGACGATGACCTCCGTGTAGCCCGGCGGACAGGTTTGGATCTTCCCGCCGAGCGCCTGCTGCTCCTCGCCGGTGGACGGACCTTCTTCTTTGGAGTCGCTGCACGCGACCAGAGCACACGCCGCCACGGCGGCCAGACACAAACGCTTCACCATGCGTCACCCCCAACAGAGGCGCTGGCATAGCGCCAACCGCGGGGGCTGCAAGGACCTCAGTGCGCGAGGGTGCGGCCGGGAACGGGCGTGAACCGGGAGCTGCGCGGCGGCTCGAGCTCGGCCTCGTCGCAGAACAAGATGGCGCAGTGGCGGCTCCCGCTCTCCTGGATGCGGGCGCAGAGGGAAACGAGGTCTTCGTCGAAGTCGACGACACTGCCCTCGACGGGTTGGGCAGTGCGGGCGTCGTAGCGGCACTGATCGAGCGCCACCCAGCGGCCTCGATACTGCTTTGAGCCGCGAATTTCTGGCCAGGTCTGCCGACTACCCATGCGTGATTGAGAACCTCTTTCCCGTTCGCCAACCGGCCATTGATGCAAACCGCACCGGTCGACCTCTCGAGGCGCCCACCCGGCGGGAGTCCGGGCAAACACCGACACAACCCCGTGCGTATACCCTCGCCGGAGCGGGGGTCAAGAACACGCGATGTCATACTAAAAGGACGTACAGTATTGGGCAAAATCGTGCCAATTTGCATGGCGCAATAGCTTGGAATTACTTGGTTATTGTGGCGCTGTTGGCAGGGCGCGAGAAACCCCGTATCCCGGAAAGGATGCGTCCGTTCGTCCTCCTCCTCGCGCTCGCCACGGGCGGCGTCTTGGTGGTGGGGGTCCTGGCCCGACGCCCCGACCTGCCAACGGCGACCCCCGCCGGTGCCTCCGAGGTCGACCGATCGTTGCCATGGCAAAGATTGTCCGGCGCCGGGGCGCAGGTCGCGGTCGCTCCCGAGCCTGCGCGCGCACCAACATCCTCGGGCTCCGATTCGGCTCCGGACTCCGTCCGCGTTTGGCTTGCCGCGCGCGCGCGCACGGATCTCGGTCTGGCGCCTCGGACGGAGCTTCGTCTGGCGACCGTCGGGACCGACGGTCTCGTCCGCAGCGACCGACTCGCGGTGGTCGACCACGCGGTCGACGCGGTGGTTCGGGTCGAGCCAGTCCCCGGGCTCGGGCTCGCGGTGGTCGCCGACGAGCAGTCGGGCCGCAGGACCTTTGGCGCAGCGCTGAGCTTCGTCTCGTCGTCTACGCGGCGGCTCGCGGCGGGGGTCGTCACCGGAAGTCGTCCGCTCGCCGGGCCGGACGGTCGGATCTACGTGGAGCGGGGCGCGGAAGGGGATTGGCCCAGCCGTGACGAAGCCCGCCGGGGCCTACTTCGGGTCGACGCGCTCGAGATCGATGCGGTCGACCCGCGCTCCGGCGACGTGCGCGTCGTCACGACGTGGCAAGGCTACGCCATCCACCTCGCCGGCGCGCTTGGCGACGATCTCGTCGTCTATCGAGTGGGGCCGCGCGGCGCCGAGATCGCGCGGGTCGACCGCGCCAGCGGCCAGACGCGCGTCGTCGCCGACGTGGCGCCCTTTGCGCGCGACTTCACGGTCGATGCGCCGCGTCGCGCGCTCGTCTTCTCCAACCGGGACCCCGCCGACGCGTCACGTTGGGTCGTCGAGCGACTCGATGTCGACACGGGCGCTACCACCACGCTCGCTTCGGCCGCCGACGAAGCGCCTATCCCATTCGCCCTCGAAGGCGGTCCGGTCCTCGTGCAAAGCCGCGTGCTTCGCGCACGCGCGCGCACGCTCGCCCCCTCCGCGCTTTCGCCGCTTCCGGGCGCTGCGACCGCGACGCCGCGCTTCGCGACGCGCGCGCGACGTGATGGAAGCTGGATCTCGATCTCCACGGTCGGCGGTCGCGACGCGCGTTTCGATCGCACGACCCTCTACGCGTCGCGCTCCGGACGCGAGATCGATCTCTCGTCGAACGACGAGCGCATCGAGCTGGTCGGTTTCGAAGATGAGCCCAGCGCGGGAGGCCTGCGATGACCGCACGTCGCGCCTTCGGTCGCCTCGTTCGCGTGGCGACGCCGCTCGCAGCCCTCGCGGTCGTCGTGTCCCATGCGCCGCCCGCACTCGCATATTGCCCGAGCTACGGCACGTCCGCGGGCTGTGCGGTCGAGCCCAAACCAGGCACGAACCCCGACGCGGCGACGTTCCGCGGTCTCTTCGATCGGCTTGGGACCGGCTCGTTCACCGCGGCGGACGGACCGCCGGTCGGCACGCTCACGACTGGGTGCGACGCGCCCAATCCGGAGAAGAAGAGCGCGGCCACGTTCCCCTGTCACTTGCTCTACGCGCTCGCGCAGCAGGAGAGCGGCTGGGTGCAGTTCTGCGTGCCCGAAACGCCATCGAGCGCGGTGGGAAAGCCGTCGCGCACCATCGTGTCGTTCGACTGCGGCTACGGCGTGGCGCAGGTCACGTCGGGCATGCACTCCGGCGACAACCCCACCTTCGATCAAGACCGCGTCGCATCGGATGTACTTTACAACTTGATCGTCGGCGCCGGCATCCTGCAAGACAAGTGGGAGTACGTGCAGTGCGTCGGTGATCGCAACCCGGAGATCGTGGAGGACTGGTACTCCGCGCTCTGGGCGTACAACGGCCTCGCCTACGTCAACAACCCCAACAACCCAGCCAACGATCCGGGGCGTGGTCCGTACAATCCGCAGAACGGCGGCGCCTACACGTACCAAGAGCGCATCTTGGGGCGCATGGAGTTCCCGTCGTCGGGCCGGTGGGTCGCGATCAAGCCTGCCTACCCGAACCGCGGTGAGATCGGGAACACGGGAACACCGAAGGCGCTGAGCGAGCCCTCGTGTGCGAGCCCGACGAGCTGCGCCTCCAAGCGCACCGTCAATCGCTCGCCGTGCGCGCCGCCGCCCGCGAACGACGCCGGCCCGGCGCCGGCCCCGCCGCCGCCCACGCCCGACGTGGACGCGGGCGCACCCGCGGAGGAGGCCGATGCACCCGCCGAAGAGACGGCGGAAGCGGGATGCTCATGCCGAGCGGCGGGGGCGTCGTCGCCCGGGAACGTGCCCGGGGGGCTCGCGCTCGCGGTGGGGCTCGGGCTCGCGCTTCGCGCTCGGAGACGCAACTCTCGTCGCTGAGTCGCCGAAGGAGCGGGCATGCACGTCACCCGCGCCGATTCGAGCGGAGCCCGCCCGCTCGCCGATGACGACGTCGCTTCTGTGCCGGACCCTCCGCCGCGCGTCGTCGCGCGCGAGAGCGCCGTCCGCACGACCGAGGCACGACACGACGAAACACTGGCCCGCTTCGTCGCAGCGCGTACGCCCGCTGGCGACGGCATCGTGTACGTCGGCATGAACGGAGCGGGACGCCAATGCGATGCCGAGGCGAGGCTCCTCGCGACGCGCGGCAGCGGGCCCCATGTGGCGATCTCTCACGGAGAGCGCGACCCGGAGCTCGGCGCCGATCACCTTCGCCTCGAGTCGGGCTTCGTCGTCGATCTCGGAACGCCCGCGGGCGTCGAAGCGTTCGTGGAAGAGCTCGCGCTCGCGCCCGACGTCGCGGCGGCGATCAGCGGAGTGTTGCTCATGGCGGCCGCTGGATCGCGCGACGAGCTCGCGGGGCTCGCGCGCGTCTTCGCGGCGGGGGAGCGCGGTGGCGCCGTTCCGAGTCGCCTCGTGATCTCCGGTCACTCCATCGGCGACGGCGTCTACGACGGCGACGGCCGCCTGGGATGGCTGCAATTTGCAGACATCTTCGCGCTCGCGCGCGCCATGCCGCGCGCCGCGGGGGCCGTTCATGACGTGATGCTCTCGGCGTGCAATTCGGGGCACCGCGCCGGCGAGAGCGCCTTTCGGGTGGGGATCGAGGCGTGGGGCGAAGCGTTCCCCAACCTCCGAACCGTGTGGGCGTACGCCGGCCCCACCGACGGCCACTCACCGACGGGCACGGTGGCCCTGGTGCATCTCGCGGCGTGGGAGGCGGAGACGCGTCGGCATCCCGAGCACCTCTCGCCGTCGCGCGCCATCGCGCGCGAGAACGGCGGCCACGCGGCGGGCTACGAGCGCAACGTCGTGGTCTGGGAACGGCGGCGCGCTCCGCCTGCGCCGTGACCGGTCGCCCCTCGAACGCCGGCGCCGGTCACCCTATGCTCCGCCCTCCGCCAATCGCGAAGGAGCCCGACATGTACAAGCGCCTCGGTCGTACCGCCCTCAAGGTGAGCCGTCTCTGCCTCGGCACCATGAACTTCGGGCCGCACACCACGGAGCCCGACAGCTTCGCGATCATGGACCGCGCGCTCGAGCGCGGCCTCAACTTCTTCGACACCGCCAACGTCTACGGTTGGAAGAAGGGCGAGGGCGTCACCGAGCAGATCGTCGGCCGCTGGCTGGGGCAAGGCGGCGGTCGGCGCGACAAGGTCGTCCTCGCGACCAAGGTCTTCGGGACGATGGGCGACTGGCCCAACGAGTCGCGCCTCTCCGCGCTCCACATCGTTCGCGCTTGCGAGGCGTCGCTGAAGCGGCTCGGCACGGACCGCATCGACCTCTACCAGATGCACCACGTCGACCGCGACGCGCCGTGGGAGGAGATCTGGCAGGCGATGGAGACGCTCGTCCGTCAGGGCAAGGTGGTCTACGTCGGCTCGTCGAACTTCGCGGGCTGGCACATCGCGCAGGCGCAAGAGGCGGCCAAGTCGCGGCACTTCATGGGCCTCGTCAGCGAACAGAGCCTCTACAACCTCATCGATCGCACGATCGAGCTCGAGGTCATTCCGGCGTGTCAGGCCTACGGCCTCGGGCTCATTCCCTGGAGCCCGCTCAAAGGCGGCGTCTTGACCGGGCTCGCGAAGCCGAACGAAGGGCGCCGCACCGGCGATCTCCAGCAGCGCACGCTCGCCAAGCACAAGGGCGCGCTCGAGAAGTTCGACGCGTTCTGTGCGGCCCGCGATCAAGCGCCGGCCGACGTCGCGCTGGCGTGGGTGCTCAAGAACCCGGCGGTGACGGCGCCCATCGTGGGGCCGCGCACGATGGCCCAGCTCGAGGGCGGTTTCCGCGCGCTCGAGATCGATCTCGACGACGCCGCGATGAAGGCCCTCGACGAGATTTTCCCCGGACCGGGCGGCGCCGCGCCCGAGGCCTACGCGTGGTGAGCGCGAGTCGTCAGTCGGCAGGATAAGGCTCGGCGGCCGCCGCCGCAGCCTCGCCGAGCGCGCGATCGCGCCGCACGCATGGGCCGCGATCGGCGGCGGGCCACGCCGGCCACGTCTCGCCCGGCGCCTTGGCGTAGAGGCGGAAGTCCTTCACCTGATCGACGAGTCGAAACACCGGGCCCGGGGGCGCGTCGCGGAACGGATCGACGCGGCCCTTCACGAGCACGTAGTCGTAGTACGGGCCGTCCTCCGCGTTTCGGTACAGGCACGGGTTGAGCGACCAGAAGCTCTGCGGCTTGGTGGGCGGAGCTCGACCTTCCCGGTAGTGGAGCGGCCAGTGGGCGAGCTCGGAGAACGAGTACGACGCGACGCCTCCGTGAACCACCCGGTGGTACGCGCCCATGTGGATAAAAGGTGGAAAGTGCACGCGATTCGAGCCCGCGTCGAAGGGCAGTGAGACGAGCCGACTCCCCGGCGTGGTGTGCGCGAAGAGCGCCGTCACTCCCTCCGCCTCTTCGCGCACGAGCGCGCGCGTCTCGACGAATGCGTTGGCAGCGGTGACCAGCGACACCGCGAAGACCGTGGCGAGCGCCGCGCGCGAGACGCGGCCGGGGATCACCTCGAGCGGGAGGATCGCGAGCGCCGCGAGCACCGGCGCCATCCGAACGTTGAGCATCGCCGCCGCGCCGACGCGGAACGGGACGAGGAAGTAGAGCGCGAGCACGCAGAGGAACGGAATGAGCGGTCGCAGCGTCCGGCGCTCCGTGACGGTGCGCGCGCGGGCCGCGAGCACGATGAGCACCAGGAACGCCGCCCAGTAGGCGATGGCGCAGCCTTCGAAGGCGGTGATACGGCCGATCTCCCCTTCGTCGGCGAGCGAAGCGCCCCGCAGCGTCATTCGGCCGAGCGCGCTCCACGCGGCGCCTACGACGACGAGCGGGAGGAGCCAGCGCGTACGAGCGATCGCCGCGCGCGCGCGGGCGAGCGAAGGCCCACCGAGACCCCACGCCGCGTGCGCCGCGAGGGCCAGCGTGATGGTGACGAGCAGCATGGCGGCGCTCGCGTGCAGGTAGAAGATCGCGACCGCGAGGACCGCGAGCCCGCGTCGCCTCGCTGGCTGGGGCTCGTCCAGCTCGCGCACGGCGAGCGAGAGCGCGTAGAGGAGCACTGGGAACGAAGCGACGAACGGCAAGAAGCCGATGACGAGCGCTCGGTTCCAAAAGAGCGGTACGGCGAAGATCGCGAGCCGCTCGTCGCGACCCAACGCGCGGAGGAGCGCGCGCGCGGCGAATGGTTGTGCGAGGCCGGCCGCGGCGAGGAGCAGGCGGTTCGCGAGATCGACCGAGGTCACGAACGAGAGCGCCGCTCCGAGCGAGTGGTAGAGGAGGTACTGGCTCCGGCCGAGCGCGAGCTCGTACGTCTCCGCGATCTTGAACGACGGATCGAAGTAGTGGCGGAGGGACGACATCACCGCCAGGTGCTCGGGCACGTCAGTGAAGGGGAGAACCTCCACCGTGAAGAGCGGGACGACCTGCGCGATCGCCGCGACCGCGAGCAGCGCGCCGAGCCAGCGGCCCGACGACTGCGCGCCCGCGCTCTCCGCCGTTTGCGTCACGCGGCGAACATACCGCGCTTCGTCGCGCGTCGCCGGGCGGTCATTCGGCTCATCGATCGTCCGTGACGACGTGGGCCGCGAGGATCCGATCGAGCCGAAATTGGCGCCGCTCCTTCTTGTCGAGGTCGTCGCAGTTGAGGAGGGTGAGGCTCCGCTCGAACACGACGCCGTCGATGCGGACGCGGCGCTTCTGCTCGATGTTGTCGGCCGAGAGATACGTCATGACGAGCGGTCGCTTTTCGAACCACGCCTGCTCCACCGCGCGCCGCACCGCGCTCGGCGCGGCCGCGGCCGGCACGCCGGTGAAGGAGAGGCGCTCGAGATCACGGGCGAGCTCACGCTGCGCCGAGGCGTCGAGCGCGCCGCGCACTTTGTCGAGCGCGCTCGCCAGCGTCTCGACGAACGGCACGACGCGAAGCTCGGTGGCGAAGCGGCCCACGGTCAGGAGGAGCGCCGCCTCGCGCGGCGAGAGGTTCACGGGCGGGAGCGTGTACGCCCGGTCGAGCGCGTAGCCGCCGCCGCGTCCGCGCTCGGCGCGGATGGGGAGCTCGGCTTCTTTGAGGCTCTCGAGATCGCGGTACGCGGTGCGCACCGAGATGCCGAAGCGCTCGGCGATGGTCTCGGCCGTCACGCCGGTGCGGCGGCCGCGGAGGTACTCGGCGATGGCGAAGAGCCGGGCGCGGCGCCGCATGAATCAAACCTGACATAAGGCTGACAATCGCACAAGGTACCTTGATTTCTGGTGCCGGCGGCGGTCCGGCGGGAGGAATCGATGAGCGAGAAGAACGTGAGCTTGGTCCTGTGTGAGTTGGGGGAGACCGGCATCGCCGGCCTCCAGTCGTTCTCGCCGTTCTGCCTCAAAGTGCACCGCGCGCTCGCGCTGGCGCGCCTTCCGTATACGTCGCGTCACGCGTCGTCGCCGCGGGAGCACGCGAAGCTGAACCCGGCCGAGCAGGTGCCGATCCTCTTGGTCGACGGCAAGCCCGTGTTCGATTCCACGCGCATCCTCGCGCGCATCGACGAGCTCGCCCCGGGCGCGCTCTTCGCCGGGCTCGATGCCCGCGGCTGGGCCGAGGCACTCCTCTGGGAAGAGCTCGCCGACACCGCGCTCAATGGCTTCTTGGTCGCCGCTCGGTGGGCCGACGACGACAACTGGCCGCACGTGCGCGACGCCTATTTCGGCCTGGCGCCGTGGCCGGTGCGGAAGATCATCGTGCCGCGCATTCGGGCGCGCGTCATGGGCAGCCTTCACGCCCGCGACGTGACACGCCACGGGCTCGGAGAGTGCTGGACTCGCTTCGAGGGACTTCTCGACGTGCTCGACGCACGCGCGCCCGACGCGGGCTTCTGGCTCGGACCGAAGCCCACCGTCGCCGACGTGTCGCTCTTCGCGCAGCTCGCGAGCTTCCGCACACGGCTCACTCCGCGGCAAGAGGCCATGGTGCGCGCGCGCGCGCGCCTGTCGAGCTACTTGGATCGTGTCGACGTCGCCACGACGGCAGGCGTGGCCAGCGATCGTGCGGAGACTTCGCCCGTCACGCGAGCGCGCGCGGCGTGATGCTCAGCCGAGCGACGTCGGATCGTCGCGCTCGACGAGGCGCGGCTTCTCGCGGTCGCTGCGGAGCGTGAGCTCGCGCCCCGCGTCACCGCCGCGGTAGGTGCCGAGGTGGCTCGTCGGGCGCGCTTCGATCGTGGCCACGAGCTCCACCTCGTCGCCTTCCAAGAGCACGCGCTCGAGCACGTACGGCGCACCCTTCTCGATCCCGTCGGGCTTCGGCAACCAGGCCGGCCACTCCACCTCGACCGGTGTCGGATCTCCGCCGCCGCTGGCGAAGGCCACGTCCACGCCGAGCGCGGGGAGCGCGATGCTCTGGCCCTCGACGTCGACGGTCACGCCGTCCGACCACGCGACGTCGCCGACGAGCGTGAGGCTCGGCGCGCCGAAGGGGCTCGGTGCGTTGCGGTCGAGCGCGTCCTCGATCACGTCGAGCGTCGACGGCACGGTCGCGCGCCTTCGATTGACCCAGAACGTCCAGCCGAACACCGCGCCACGCCGGCCCGTGAACGGGCTCGTGTGCGGGGTCGAAGCGCGGAGACGGCCGACGACCCGGACGCTGGTGATTCCCTCGACATCGGCGAGCGTTCGCGCGCGACCACGAAAGAAGTCCATGGCACCAGAGTAGAGGGTCCCGTTCGAAAAGGGGATGCGCGGAGTGTCGCTACGGCGCAACCCAGTTGCGCCGATTTGAAACCGGCCCACGGCGTGATCAGACGGGTGCCGCTGAGCCGGAGATTCGTGCCGCTCGCCCGACCGGGCGGCACGAATCGTAGGCTCACTTCAACTGAGCACCGCTATAGGTCGACGCCTTCCAGACCACGAGATCGTCGCGGTGGACGAGCTCGGCGACGCCGTCGGCGCCGCTCGCTTTGGGCCGCCCGGCGATGCGCGCCGCCTCGCTCGCGCTCGCTTGGGTGAGTCCGCGGCCGAGCTCGACGCCCATAGGATCGAGCAAGCGCACCGCATCTCCCGGCTCGAAGTCGCCGCGGATGCCGAGCACGCCCACGGCGAGGACGCTCCGACCCTTCTCGCGCACCGCGGTCACGGCCCCGGCGTCGAGGATCACGTCGCCGCGCGGGCGCAGCGTGAAGGCGATCCAGTGGCGTCGGGCAGAGAGTCGATCCGGATCGGCCGTGAAGAGCGTGCCCACGTCCTCTCCGGCGAGGACGCGATCGAGCGTCGACTCCGCGCGCGCATCGGCGACGATCACGTGCGCCCCGGCGAGGGTCGCGCGTCGCGCGGCTTCGACCTTGCTCGCCATGCCGCCGGTGCCCACGTCGGACGTGCCCGTGCGCACGTGCTTCTTGGCGTCTTCGGCGCGCGCGACGAGCGGAACGCGCACGCCCTTGGCGTCGAGGAGACCCTCGACGTCGGAGAGGAGCAGGATGAGATCGGCGTCGACGAGCGGCGCCACCATCGCGGCGAGCTGATCGTTGTCGCCGAACTTGATCTCCTCGACCGAGACCGAGTCGTTCTCGTTCAGGATCGGCACGCAGCCCGCGTCGAGGAGTGCGCCCAGCGCGGCCCGCGCGTTCACGGCGCGCGCGCGATCGGCGAGATCGGCGTGCGTGAGGAGCACCTGCGCGACGGAGAGACCCTGCGCGCCGAACGACTCTTCGTAGGCGCGCATGAGGAGGCTCTGCCCGGCCGCGGCGGCGGCCTGGAGCTTGGCCATCTCTTTGGGGCGGCTCTTGTAGCCGAGCTTCTTGGTGCCGAGCGCGATGGCGCCGCTCGAGACGAGGAGCAGCGTCTTCTTCGCTTCGCGCGCCTTCTTGAAGGCCGCCGCGATGCGATCGTAAACGCGCGGATCGCCCGCCAGCGTCTTCGAGCCGATTTTGACGACGATGCGGCGAGCGGCCAAGACCTCGGGACGCGCGACGTCGGGCTTCTTCACGCGCCCTCCCGCTTCACCACCGCGTCGAACGCGGCATCGAGCCGACGCGTGATCCAATCGGGGAGGCTCGCCACCGTGATGACCACGCCGTCGATCACTTGGGTGACGCCATCGCGAAGGTCTTCGGTGCCGGCGCGGTTGGCCTCGGTGGGCACCTTGAGGTCGGTGCGCAAGACCTCGAGGAGCGCTTGGTCCACGAGGGCGCGGAGCTTCTTGGCCTCGTCGGCGTCCATCCGAGTGGTGCCCCCTTGGCGGTGACGAACGAGGTAGCGCTCGAGCAAATGCCCGAGGGCGTAGGTGGTGACGCCGGCGCGAACGGGGGGCAGGAAGCCGAGCGGCGAGAATCGTTTGAGCCAACGGAGCGCGATGAAGCGGACAGCGCTCCCCAGCGCTCCGCCGAATAGCTCGCTCTCTGGCGCGGCGAGCACCGCGCGCGCTTCGGGCGTCAGCGTGACGCCGAAGCGGCTCGAGAGATCCTGCGCCAGCGCGCCGCGCACGCGCTTCTGAATCGTGTCTGGCAACCACGGGAGCGCCACGACCCCAGAGAGCGCGCCGAGCGCGGTGTACACGCCGACGCGACCGGCGCCGCTCGTTCGCGGCGCCTGAATGTCGGTGCCTTCGTCGTCGGTCTTCTTCAGGGGCTCGTTCATCGACGTGGGTGCTCCTCGGAGGTCGATCAAGAAAACTGGCTGGCCATCGGGCGGAGCTCGATGACCACCGCGTCCGCGCGCGCCGCGGCACGAAAGAGCGCGACCGCGTCCATCGCGCCGAGCTCCACGAAGAGCGCGTCGCCGCCGGCGGCCGGCGCTTGGCTCACGCTCGCGCCGCCTTCTTCGAGCGCAGCGACGAAGGCCGGAACATCGCCTGCCGCGCGTACCAAGAACGCGCCGCTCTTCGCCGCCACCTCGTCGATCGGGCCCTGCGCGACGACCGCGCTGCCTGCGACGACGACGACCTCTTCCATCGCTTTGGCCAGCGGTCCACCCCAAGGTGCACGCGACGCGAAGATGAGCCCGCGCACCGCGCCGAGTGCGCGCGTCACGATGGGCGCGAGCACCGCCTCGTCTTCCGGCGCGAGATCCGCGAACGGGTCCCACAAGACGAGCGTGGCGCCCGCCGGGACGAGCGCCGCCGCGAGCTGCGTCGAGCGACGGACCAAGATCGAGGCGCGCCGCATCGGCGCGTGGATCGTGGGCGCGGCGAGGCCGACGTGCGCGAGCGCGGTCTCGGCGACCTCCCGCAGCTCCTTTTTGGGGACGCCGGCGAGGCGAGCGCTCCACTCGACGTACGTGAGCGGCGACCACGCACGGGGCATCGGGCCGCCTTGCGGGCTCACGGCGATGCGACCCAGCGCGAGCGCGCGCGCTGGCGTCTCTCCCTCGATCACCACGCTGCCGCGCACGATCGGCGCGAGGCCAGCGCAAGCGAGCATGACCTCACGCGGCGCGCCGAGCACGAGGACGCGCTTCTTCTCCGAGCGGAACGCGAGGCCGTCGATGCAGGGCGCACCGGCCTCGTCGACACGGAGATCGCGCACCTCGATCATGGGCCTGGCAAGGTACCACGGGCCGCTCGTTTACGGCGCGGTTGCCGCGCCGAGCGGCGGGGCCTACGGTGCGCGGGTCATGGCGGTCATCGCCGGTCCCCGCGGCCCCATCTCCTACGATCGCGATGCGCTCGGCTACCCGCGCATTCGCGCGCGCGACGTGCTCGACGGTGCGTTCGCGCTCGGGCACCTCCACGCCAAGGATCGGCTCCTCCAGATCCAGCTGGCCGTCTCGTTGGCGCAGGGCCGCGCGATGGAGCTCTTCGGCGACGCGCCGCTCTTCCGCCTCCTCGATCGTGTCACGCGTATCTTCGATTTCTCGGGCGATCTCGGCACGCAGATCGCCCGCATCGACGACGAGACGCGCGACTTCTTCGCGGCGTATTGCGAAGGCTTCAACGCCGCCGCCGATCGGCGCAGCCGGCGCGTGGTCTATCGGCTGCTCGGGCTGGACCCCGGAGCTCACACCGCCGAGAGCATGGTGCTCGTCTATCGGCTCGTGTCGTTCTTCGGCCTCACGTCGATGCAGCACTCCGGCGAGGCCGCGGTCGCGGAGCTCGTGGCGAGCGGCACCAAGAATCGTCGCCTGCTCGCCCTCCTCCTCGGCGAGCCCGAGCGCTCCTTCGCGCACCTCGACGAGGTCGCGGGCTTGCGCATGCCCGCCGAGCTCGGGTTCCTCCTTCCGCACCTCGGCGGATCGAACGCCTTCGCCGTCGCGCCTGGCCGGTCGGCGAGCGGCGGGGCGCTCTTGATGAGCGAGCCGCACATGGAGGTCGGTCGCTTCCCGCCGGTGCTCTACGCCGCCCACATCGAATACGAGAGCGGTGGCTACTACCAAGGCATCGGCGTGCCCGGCATTCCCTGGTTCAGCTTCGGTCGCACCGAGCACGTGGGGTGGGGCTACACGTACGGGCACGGTGACTCGGTCGACACGATCGTCGAGCGGACGCGCGGCGGACGCTATGCCGTGAAGGGCGGCGGAACCAAGCCACTCCGGCGGCGCGTCGAGAGCGTGAAGATCCGCGGCAAGGAAGCGCCCGAGCGCTGGACCTTCTGGGACAACGACTACGGCACCGTGGTGGGCGACGCCGAAGCGGGCGGCGATCTCCCGTGTGTGCGTTGGAGCGGGCTCCGCGAGGTGTGGCGTGACCTCTCGTCGATCTTGCCGGCGATGCGCGCGCGCGACGTCGCGACCCTCGCCCTCCATCACCGATCGATTCGCTGCATCTCGCTCAACGCCGTGCTCGCCGACGCGAGCGGCAACATCGGTCTCATTCACACCGGTCAGGTCGACGTGCGACCGCCGGGCTTCGGTGGCGTCGTGCCGTTCCCGGGCTGGGAGCTCGACACGCGGACGCCGCTCCCGCTCGGCGAGGACGAGCGACCGCAGGTCATGAACCCCGCGGAGGGCTTCGTGGTCACCGCCAACGAGCGGCGCGCCGGGCCCCACGGCGAGCGATGGTGCTCGTTGCCCGAGCCGCCGTACCGCTTCCAGAGGCTCACCCAGATCCTCTCCGGTTTGGAGAAGGCCGAGCTGACCTCGCTCGTCCGCGCCTCGTACGACGAGATCGATCTGTGCGCGGCGCGCCTCCTCCCGGTGTGGGCGCCCTTTCTGCCCAAGACCGCCGAGCGCCTCGTCCACTGGGCGAAGCACCAGGCCGAGGCCGCGCCCGCCGAGCACCGGCGGCAGGTCGGTGTATTCCACACGCTTCACGCGGAGGCCACCCGCATCCTCCTCGCGCGCCACATGGGCGGGAAGGGCGCGCGCCGCTTCACGAGCGAGCTCGCGCTCGATCTCGTGTTCCAAGCTCACCTCGACGACGCGCTCGCGCTCGAGCGGACCGACGTCCTCTCGGCGCACGAGCTCGAGAGCGTGATCTCCCATGCGTGGGCGAAGACCGTCGATCGCCTCGCGCAGGGGCGCGCCGTCTCACCGGTGCGGGCCGGCTTCAAGAACGTGCTCCTCCGCGGCGTTTTGCCCGCGGCCCTCGGGTTCGATCTCGCGCCGGCCGAGCTGCCGGGTGGACCGACCGCGCCTTTCCAGATGCGGCAGGTGAAGATCCTCGGCGAGACGTTGGTGTTCGGTCCGGCGATGCACCTCGTCTTCGACATGTCGAAGCCAGGCGCCTTCTATCACGTGCCCGGCGGCGCCTCCGAAGAGCGGCTCGGTCCCGGGTACGGCGCGGGTGTCGATCTGTGGAAAGAGGGGCGCTTCATCGCGCTCGGCCATCCGGCGCGTGAGGCTCCGTCGCTTCGCGCCCCCGAGCCGCGTCGCATCGCCGGGATTGCCATTCCCAAGTTCGAGATGTCCGCCGGCGCCACACGCCTTCGCGAACGCGCCCGCGACCGCCTGAAGCGCCGTCGTGCGAAGGACCGCTGATTACGGCGCAACCCAGTTGCGCCGATTCGAAACCGACACACGGCGTGATCAGACGTGCGCCGCTCAGCCGGAGATCCGTGCCGCTCGCCCGACCGGGCGGCACGAATCGTAGGATCACTTCAACGGAGCGCCGCCATAGGCGGCGCAAATCGGATCTCCATGCCGGCGCCCGCTCGCTGTAGGCTGCCGGACTTCCGATGTCGCACGGTGGTGGTGGTGATCCGCGCAAGGTGGTGATCGCGGCGTTGGCCGGTAACGCGGCCATCGCCACGGCGAAGTTCGTGGCTGCGTGGCTGTCCGGCAGCGTCACGATGTTGGCCGAAGGCGTGCACTCGCTCGCCGATACGGCCAACCAAGGGCTCCTCCTCGTGGGGATGCGGCTCGCGGCCAAGAAAGATCCGATTCGCTTTCCCATGGGGCGGGCCAAGGAGATCTACTTCTGGGCGTTCATCGTGTCGCTGCTGCTCTTCTTCTTGGGCGGCGTCTTCGCCATCTCCGAAGGGGTCGAGAAGCTCCGACACCCGTCGCACGAGTCGCACGGCGTGCCGATTGCCCCGCTCGTGGTTCTCGTCGTGTCGATCGCGGCCGAAGGCGGAAGCTTCATGGTCGCGTTCAAGGAGTTCAACAAGTCGCGCAAGGGCCAGACGTTCTTTCGCGCGCTGTTCGGCGGCAAAGACCCGACCATCCCGCTCGTCCTCCTCGAGGACACGGGGGCCATCGTCGGCCTCGTCGTGGCGCTCGTCGCGGTGGCGCTCTCGTGGCTCACGGGCTCGAGCGCCGTCGACTCGATCGGCTCGATCATCATCGGCGTCCTGCTCTGCGCAATCGGCGTGCTCCTCGCCAAGGACACGCACGCGCTCCTCATCGGTGAAGGGATCACCGAAGAAGTGCGCCAAGAGATCATCCGCGTCGGGCGCGCCATCGACGGCGTCCTCGACGTGACGCAGGTTCTCTCGCTGCACTTGGGGCCGGACAACGTGCTCGTCGCGCTCAAGGTCCGCTTCCCGCAAGACATGATCGTGGCCGACGTGGAGCGCATCACCAACACGCTCGAAGAGAAGCTCCGCGCGGCGCACCCGGAGCTCAAACGCATCTTCGTCGAGGCCGACTCGGTCTACGACCCCACCAAGGACACGGAGTATCTCTAGGACTGGGAGCGTCTGGTCTCTTCCGGAGTCGCAACTCCGCTCTACGAGCGGAGCTTGCTCGGTCCTTCGTCGCGAGCTCCTCAGGACGGCCGGTTGAGTTCGAGGGGCTCCGCCCCTCGAGCACCCAAGACATGACGACTGGAACGTAGCTCTCCCAGATCCAGTAAGCTGGCGGGCCATGCAGCTCGTGATTGCGGATGCGTTTCCGGAGCGCTTTCTCGCCGACTTTCTCGATTTGGGGCTCGAGGTCGATTACCGGCCCGACGTGACCGCCGAGGACTTGGGCGGCGTGCTGGAGCGCGCGAACGTGCTCGTCGTGCGCTCCAAGAAGGTGTCGCGCAAGGTGATCGAGGGCGCGAAGCGGCTCGAGCTCGTGATTCGCGCCGGCGCCGGCGTCGACACCATCGACGTCGCGGCGGCGAGCGAACGCGGGATCTACGTCGCCAACTGCCCGGGCAAGAACAGCATCGCCGTCGCCGAGCTCGCGATGGGGCTCATCGTTGCGCTCGATCGGCGCATCGTGGATGCGACGCGCGACCTCGCGCAGGGCAAGTGGAACAAGAAGGAGTACTCCAAGGCCGCCGGCCTCAAGGGGCGCACGCTCGGCATCGCCGGCTTCGGCGCGATCGGGCGCGCGGTCGCCAAGCGCGCGCTCGGCTTCGAGATGAACGTGCTCGCGTGGTCGGCCGAGCTCACACCCGAGGACGCCGCGGCGGCCGGCGTCGCCATGGCGTCGTCGCTCTGGGAGCTCGCCGAAAATAGCGATTTCGTGAGCGTTCACCTCCCGCAGACGGGCGAGACCAAGGGTCTCTTCGGTGAGGCGTTCTTCGCCCGCATGAAGAAGGGCGCGGCGTTCGTGAACACGAGCCGGGGCGGCATCCACGACACGGCGGCGCTCGCCAAGGCGATGCGCGAGAAGGGCATCCGCGCCGGCCTCGACGTCTACGATCCCGAGCCGGCCGGCGGCGTCGCCGACTTCGACCACGAGATCTGCAAGCTGCCGGGGTTCGTGGGCACGCACCACATCGGCGCGAGCACCGATCAGGCGCAGAACGCCATCGCCGCCGAAGCCGTGCGCATCTGTCGCGAGTTCGTCCGCACCGGCCACGTGCCGCACGTCGTCAACATCGAGCGGCACTCGCCGGCCAAGGTGCAGCTCATCGTCCGGCACTACGACAAGGTCGGCGTGCTCGCGGCGGTGCTCAACGTCATCCGGCAATACGGGCTCAACGTCGAAGAGATGTCGAACACGATCTTCGCTGGGGCCAAGGCCGCCATCGCCACCATCCGCCTCGCCGACGTGCCGCCGCCCGAGCTCGTCAGCGCGATCGCCGCGCTCGACGAGATGGTGCTCCACGTCGAGACCAAGTCCGTCGGCTGACGGCGGCCCCGCTCACTTCAAGCACTCGCGGCGATAGACGCGCTTCCCGGTCGCATCGACCGTGAAGGGAATGGTGCAATCTACACGTTTGGGCGTGGGCTTGGGCGCGATGGGCGGCGGCTTGGGCTTCCCGGTCGGACGAGCCGTGGCCGGCGCGCGGGTCGCGCCCGCGTCATTCGGGCCCGCGGTGCTGCTCACGCCGGCGGGCGCGTCCGTCGGCGCGGGCGCCGCCGCGTCTTCTGCGCCGAGCGGCGCAACGGGCGGCGATGGAACGACCGTCGACGCCGTGTCGTGTGGCGCCGGGCTCGTGATGGCCGGCGCGGGAGTCACGTCCGTCGCGCGGCCGCAGCGCCAAGCCGCGAGGCCGAAGCCGAGCAGGCTCGCGACCGCGAACGCCGCCCCCATCGTCAGCCGACGGCGCCGCCCCTCGCGCAGCCCGAGCCCCGTGAGCGAAGACTCTTCGCTCTGATCCTCGCGCGGGATCGGACGCTCGAGCGGCCGATTGAGCGTGTTTTCGTGCTCGCCCGTGGGTGAGCTCGCCAGCGGCTCCGGCGACGAGGGCGTGGGTGCGGGCGTCGGCGTCGCCGGTGCCGTGACGGTGCGAGCCGACTCGGGGATCGTGGGTGCGGCCCGTCCGCCGCTCGAGCCACCGAAGCCGCTCTTCTGCACGGCCTCCGCCAACGACATCTCGCCGGAGAGCGGGGTGAGGAGGGCCTCGGCTGGCGTTTGCATGCCGCTATTCAGCTGGGCGGTCACGCGCGCGGCGCGCATGCGGAGGGAGTTGCCGGCGACGCCGTCGAGCCAGCTCGCGACCTCGGCGGAGAGCGCGGGTCGCACGGCCTGCTCGAGCGCCGACGCCATCGCCGCCGCATCGGGGAAGCGGTCCTCCGATACGCGCGCGGTGGCCCTCGCCACGATCGCGTCGACGGCCTCCGGAATGCCCCTGACCCGGCTGCTCGGCGCGGGGATGGTCCCGAGGAGGATGCGCTCCACGACGTGCCCTTCGTCTCCGCCGAAGAGGCGCTCGCCCACGAGGCACTCCCACAGGACGACGCCAACCGCATAGACGTCGGTGCGCGCCGAGAGTCGGTGCCCCCGGAGCTGCTCGGGCGCCATGTAGGGGAGCTTTCCTTTGATGGCTCCTTCGCGTGTAGTTTGCAAACGTCCCACGGCCTTGGCGATGCCGAAGTCGAGGACGCGCACCACGCCGTCGGCGCCGACGATGAGGTTTTGCGGAGAGATGTCGCGGTGGACGATCTCGAGCGGCTCGCCCAGATCGCCCTTGGCCTCGTGCGCGGCGTGCAGGCCGCGGAGGACACCGCTCACCACGCTGCTCACGATGGGCAGGGGAATGCGGGTCTCGTTCTTGGAGAGGCGCTTCAAGAGCCGCGCGAGGGACTCTCCCTCGACGTAGTCCATCACGAGGAAGAGCTCGCCTTCGGAGGCGACGACGTCGAGGGTCTGGACGACGTTGGGGTGACGGATGCGCGCCGCCAGCCGCGCCTCGTCGAGGAACATCGAGACGAACTCGGGATCCTTCGCGAACTGCGGATGGAGCCGCTTGATCGCCACCGTCCGCGCGAAGCCGGCCGGGCCCGAGAGGCGTCCGAGATGGACCGAGGCCATCCCTCCCGACGCAATCTCTCCGAGCAGCACGTAGCTGCCGACCTTCTTCATCGCGCTTCCATACCGAGCGCGCGCGATCGCGCACGGTATCGGCGATTGTAGCGGATCGGCGGCCGGACCGGCTGATTGTGCCGTGTTACCCTCGCCACCGTGGACGATACCGACGTTCAGACCATTCTTCGCCAGGTCGTCGCCAACGTGCCGGACGGCACCTTCTTGGTCGAGGTGATCGAAGGCCCGGACCAAGGTGCGATCATCGAGCTCGACGGTGCGAGCCCGTCGCGCGTCTTGGTCGGCACCTCGAGCGCCGCGGACTTTCGCCTGACCGACCGCGGCGTTTCGCGGCGTCACGTCGCGCTCGAGATGGTGGGCGGCAACCTACGCGTCGAGGATCTGGGATCGACCAACGGCACGTTCGTCGATCACGTGCGCGTGCTTCAGGCGCTGCTCGGCGGCGGCGAGATCCTCCGCCTCGGCGGGACTTCGATCAAAGTCTCGCACCAGACTGCGTCGCGCGCCCCCGAGGTGCCGGCGGCCGACCACTTCGGGCGTGTGTGGGGGCAGAGCCGCGCCATGCGACGGCTCTACCCGCTCGCGCAGAAGCTCGCCGCGAGCACGGTGCCCGTCGTGATCGAGGGCGAGACCGGCACCGGCAAAGAGGTGCTCGCGGAGTCCATTCACGAAGTGGGGCCGCTCGCGCAGGGCCCGTTCGTGGTCTTCGACTGCACCGCCGTTCCGCCGAACTTGGTCGAGAGCGAGCTCTTCGGTCACGAGCGCGGCGCGTTCACCGGCGCGGTGGCGCAGCGAAAGGGCGTGTTCGAGCAGGCCCACGGCGGCACGCTCCTCATCGACGAGATCGGCGATCTCGAGCCGGCGCTCCAACCCAAGCTGCTCCGCGCGATCGAGCGCGGTGAGATCCGCCGCGTGGGCGGCGATCGTCCCATTCGCGTGCAGACTCGAATTCTGTGCGCCACGCGCCGCGACCTCGATCGCGAGGTGCAGGCCGGGCGCTTCCGTGACGACCTCTTCCACCGCTTGGCGGTCGGTCGCATCGAGCTCCCGCCGCTCCGCGAGCGCTCCGGCGACGTCCGCTTCCTCGCGACGCGAATTTGGTCCGCGCTCGGAGGGCAAGGCACGCCGCCCACGAGCCTCATCGCGCGTTGGGAGGACTACAACTGGCCGGGCAACATTCGCGAGCTCCGCAACGCCGTGGCGCGCTCGCTCGCGCTCGGCGAGGACGCTCCGTTCCCGTCGGCGGCCGCGAGCGCAGCATTGCCGGTGAAGGCTGCCGCGGGCGAAGACTTCATCGACGCGGTGGTGGCCGAAGGTCTTCCGTTCGTGGCCGCGCGCGCGCGCGTGAACGAGGAGCTCGAGCGCCGCTACTTGGAGCGCGTGCTCGCCGCGCACAACGGGAACGTGTCGCGCGCCGCCGAGGCTTCGGGCCTCGCGCGCCGTCACTTCCAGCGCCTCAAGGCGCGCATGCGCGACGGCGAGAAGTGAATGCGGACGCGGCCGAGCCTCGCGGTCGCGTTCCTGTTCGTCGGGTGTGCGCCCGCGAGTGCGCCCGTCGCCGTGCCCGTGCCCGTTGCCGCCGTTCCCGCGGAGCCGCCGCTCACGCCCGACCTCGACCTCTTCGCTCCGCCGACCGATGAGGAGCAGCTGCTTCGGCGCGAGTCGGACACCGCGCGCACGCTCGCCGCGGCCGCTCGCCACGCGCTCGAACGTCCGATGTCGCCGCCCCTCACGCCACGCGAAGCGGATGCGGTTCGCCGCGCCATCGAGCTGGTCGAGGCCTACGACTACGAGGCGGCATTCGGCTGGCTTTCCGCGCTCCACGCGCTGCGCAAGCCGATGCCGCCGGCAGTGATCGAGATGAGCGCGAGGCTGGGCGAAGCGATCACGGCGCCGACGCGGAGGATCACGCTTCGCTACGACCGAGATCCGCCGAGCTCGGCTCGGGCGGCGGCCCGAGTCAGGGTGCGTCTGATCGACGAGCTCGCGCGCGCTCGCTTCGACTCCGAATGGCTCGAAGACCACAAGCTCGCCTGGGTCGCGAAGCCGGCGGGCTGGCGGACGTCGAGCGCGGGCCGACCCACCCAAACCTTCAAGTTGCCCATCCGCTCGCTCGAGTATCGCGACGTGTGGATCGGCGTATCGGCTTCTTGGGTGGAAGTCCGACGCAGCGGCAACCGGGTCGCGGTGACGGTCGATCTCGGCCGGATCGGCGCGCACGCAGCCGTTTCGAGCTGGGCCGAGATCCAGGACGAGCTTCTCTTCGTCTCCGTCGCGGGCGCGAACGCAGCGGACGCGGCGCACGGAGTGCTCGTGGCGGTCGACCTCGGACGACCCGGTGGTCTCCGGTGGCGATCACGCTCGCGCGCGTGCACGACGAGAGCGTTCGCGGTGACGTCCCGATTCATCGTCTGCGGCGGAGAAGACGGCAAGGGGCGCCCCGCGATCGTGGTTGTGGATCGCGACACCGGCGTGGTCGCGACTGAAGCGGAGGTCGAAGATCCCCCGCGCGCCGTCCTCGCCGCGGCGGACCGCGTGTTCGTGCGTGGCGAGCGGCGCGATCTCGAGGTCGTCATCGAGGCCGCGAAGCCTTGAGAGCGCGACGCGTGAGTCGCCGGCGATCCCGTCCGATGGACCTGCGTGCGTGTGGGAGACGTCCTGAATGGCCGGTGAAGTTGCCAGATCGTGCGCGCAGCGTTGCACGCGAGTGACGGCGAGCTTCTTGCTGCCCGCGACGCATGGACGCTGCCCCCTCGGCGTCCGAGGAGCACGCCATGAAGCGTCCGGCTCTCCGGTCGAGCTTTGTCTCGCGTTACGCACCCGTACTGGCCATCGTCGCGGGCGGGGTCTTCGCCGCCGTTGCGTGCGGCAATCAAGACTCCGACCTCGGAGCGCCCGACTCACTCGGCGCCGGAGGTGACGGCGGCGATCCATTCGGCGAAGGCGGCTTCGGCCGCACGCTTCAGTCCCTGTCCATCGACCCGCCCGCCGCCACGATCGAGAGTCTGAACGGCGCGCCCGTTCAGGCGAAGTTCAAGGCCACCGCGCATTGGTCCAACCAGACGACCAGCGAGCTCACGACCAACGTCGCATGGCGCGCCGATGCGCCGCAGGTCGGGGTGATCGGCGGCGACGGCACGTACGCGGCCAACGGAAGCGTCGGCGGCCTCGTCACGATCACGGCGATGTCGGAGGGCAAGAGCGCGAGCGCGACCCTCACCGTGAAGCTCCACCTCGTCGACGACCCCAACGGCGTCGCCGCCACGTTGGGCGGCGCGCTCAAGGCGCCCTCGGGTGCCGACCCGGGCGTCGTGTTCGCGTACCCGTACGACGGCACCGTGTGGCCGCGCGGCCTCGATGCGCCGCGCCTCATGTGGAACGGCGGCGCCCCGAGCGACACGTACCTCGTCCACGTGACCAGCCCGACGTTCGAGCTCGAGAGCTACGTGACCGCACCGAACGCTCCGGCCGCCAACGTCACGTTCGCCGGGACCACGTGGCAGCGCTTCGTCGACTCGACGTCGGGCGCCGCCACGTTCGAGGTCGCGAGGCACGACGGCGCGAAGGCCACGTCGATCGCCAAGCAGAGTTGGCGCGTCGCGCCCGCGTCGATGCGCGGCACCATCTATTACTGGGCCAACAACCTCGGGCGCATCATGCGCCTCAAGCCGCACGGCGGCGCAGCGCCCGAAGACTTCAGCGCCTCCAAGCTCGCCGCGGGCGACTGCACCATGACGTGCCATACGGTGTCGGCCGACGGCTCGACGCTCGTCGCGGCGGGCGGAACCTTCGGTGGCTCGTACGACCTGAAGACCAACGCCCCGCGCTACGGGCTCGGCGGCGACCCGGGCTCGGCCCAAATCCAGCAGTGGGGTCTGCCGGCGGTGTCGCCCAAGGGCGAGTACGTCGTCGTCAACGCGATGGCCACGCGCATCACCGGCGGCCTCGCTCAGACTGGGATGTACAATACAAGTGACGGAACGCCCGTCACCACGAGCGGTCTCGGTGCCGAGCAGCTGTTCATGCCCGCCTTCTCACCCGACGGCACGAACCTCGTCTTCGTCGACGGGTCGAGCGCGGGCACCGACAAGTTTTGGGCGTCTACGAGCGCGCCGGGCGCTCTTCGCGTGTACGACTTCGACAAGACCAAGAACCCCATGTTCTCCAACGTGCGCGACGTGGTGTTGCCGGGGAGCGATCCTTCGAGTCGCGTGATCGCGTGGCCCACCGTCGCGCCCGACGGTCGCACGGTGGTCTACGGCCGGCTCAACTACGTCGATCCGAGCACGCAGCACAACCTGACGTCGTTCGATCCGGTCGTGGGTGATCTCTACCTCGCGGATCTCAAGAGCCCGAACAGCGAGGTGCGGCTCGCGAACCTGAATGGCGACACCTATCCATTCGCGGCGGGCGAGCGAGACCGTCACTTGAGCTACGAGCCGAGCTTCGCGCCCGTCGCGGCGGGCGGCTACTACTGGGTCGTCTTCCATTCGCGGCGCACCTACGGAAACGCGCTGACTGGCGATCGCGCGGCAGTGAAGCAGCTTTGGGTCGCGGCGATCGAGCAGAACCCCGCGCCCGGCAAGGACCCGAGCTACGCCGCCTTCTGGCTGCCGGGACAGGACGCGGCCACGCTCAACCTGCGCGCGTTCTGGGCCCTCGATCCGTGCAAGAACGACGGTGATGGCTGCGGCTCCGGGACGGAGTGCTGCGGAGGCTACTGCGCACCCGGCGCCGACGGCGGCGCGGCCGTATGTGCTCCGCGCGCCGCGGGGTGCAGCCAAAACGGCGATCGCTGCGACGTGGCGACGGATTGCTGCAACGCGGCTTCTGGTGTCACCTGCATCAACCATGTCTGCTCGGAGCCGACGCCGCACTGATTCGCTGACGCTCGGTGCGCGTGGTTGGCCTTTGCGGCTCGCCGTCGCGCTCGCGCTCTCGGCGGTGGGCACACGCGCCGCGCACGCAGAAGACGCGGGACCAGACGCCGCGCAGTCTCGCGGATCGTCCCTGTCGCTCACGATCGTTCCCGAGGGCGTGGAGGCGCTCGAGGTCGTGGTCGACGATCGACCGTTGAAGCCGGAGCGGCTCGGTCGCGCGCTCTCGGTCGTGCCTGGGGCCCACGCGATCGAGGCGCGCGGAGTGCTCGCTGGCTCGCGCATGTCGGCGACCCAAACCGTGACGCTTCGCGCGGGTGAGCACGCCGACGTTCGCGTGGTGATGGTGAAGAGCTCGAGCGACCCGGCCGCGCTCACGCCGGGCCAGATCGCGTGCATGAAAGTCGACAAGACGCCGGAAGAAGCCGCCGCTTGCTTCTGCGGAGCCGAGGAATCCACCGTCGGGCAACGGCCGGGATGCCATGCCTGCGCGCTCGGGTCCCGGTCGCGTGACGACCATTGGGTCGCGCTCGGAGTCGTGGGCGTCCTCGCGCTAGCGATCGGGCGGCGTCGCTTTGGTCCGACCTGCGGGACGAGGGTGTCCCAAAATCAAACTAGGGACATCCGCTAGAGCAGCGCGGCTTTGACCGCGGCGTAGACCTCGGGCGCTTGCTGGAGCCCGCCCACGCCGCTGTGCGGAATGCCCGGGATCATCTGGTTGGTCGCGCCCGAGAGCTGCGACGAGCTCACGGGCACCGTGCCGTCGCCGTCACTGTAGATCGACCACCAAGCCGTGGGGCCGGGGGTCACCGGCGCTTTGTCGAGCCCCGCGATGAACGCGCCCGTCGCGCAGAGCTCCTTCCACACGCACACGTCGAGCGGCGAGAGACACGGCGACGTGAGCCCGTGATGCATCGAGCCTACGGTCACGTAGCGACGGACGGTGGCGACGCCGCCCTTGTCGTGCAGGAAGTAGCGCGAAGAGAGCCCGCCCATCGAGTGAGCGACGAGGTCGACTGTGCTCGCGCCCGTCTGCTTCTTCAGCGCGTCGACCCATCCGGCGATCGTCGTCGCGTTGTCCGCGTTGCAGCCCCACTTGGGGTCGGGAAACGTCTCCGCCTTGAGCGACGAGCGCGGCCATCCGTCGTCCACGAAGCGCTGCACCATCACGTCCCAGTCGGCGGCGCTCCCGTTGATGCCGTGGACGAAGACGATGGGCACGCGGGGCGCGCTCGCGGCGTCGTTCGATCCATCGACGCCGGTATCCGGCGTCGAGGTCGCCACCGCTGCATCGTCGAGCGGGGTGCCTGCGTCGGGCGCGGTCGAACGGGGCGGGCCGCCGCCATCGCCCTCGGTCGACGCGCTCTCGGAGGAGGCGCTGCAAGCGAAAGCGCTCGCGGCGAAGACGCCCACGACGAACCTCACTCCGCGCAACATCGCGCGTGGTCTCGCACCCGAGCGGCGCCCTCGCAAGTGAAACGGGGAACCGGCGTTTAACGCCTACGATGGCGGGAGCGACTCATCGCGCCACCCGCAGAACGCACCCGTGCCGAGCTCAGTTGCAGCCGCAGCCGCCAGCGCCCGGGGAGGCGCTGCCCGCCGCTCCCTCGTGCACCGCATGGACGTGCTCGCTCGTCGCGCTCTCGCCCATGCCCGGCTCCATCGTGGGGTGCGCGAGCCGACCGCGCTCGTAGGGCGCGACATGGGTGCATGATGCAAGTAGCAGCGCGCCGACCACGAAGAGAGAGGAGTGAGCGAGCGGACGCATCGATCGTTCAGTTTTGCAGGCCGCCGGCCTTGGCCCACGCCGCGAGATCCGCGGTCGCCGTCGCGTTCGACGAGGGGCCGTTGGGAGGCATGTTCCCGCCGAGCCAGCTCAGACACGACACCTGCGGGTCGGCGAGGCCGGAGCTCGCTCCGTTGATGTAGCCCTTCCTCTTGAGCCAGGCGTAGGCGCCGGCAGCGGTCTTCATTCCGGAGTGGCACGGCGTGCAGTTCCCGATGGTGCCGCCCGCCAAGTAGCTGTTGTAGATCGACGTCCAGGTGGCGCCGCTGGGCGTATTGGTCTGGCCGCCCGTCGACCCACCATTGCCGTTCGCCGAGCCGGCGTCGGTCTTCGTCGAAGAGCCTCCGTCGGTCTTGGCGCTCGCTCCGGCGTCGTTGTCGCTCGCCGACGTGTCGTCCGTTCCGTCGGTCCCGTCGTCGGCGCTCGCCGCCGCGTTGCCACTCGCGGCGCCTTCGGTCGGTCCGCTCAGCGATCCTGCGGTGCCGCCATAGGGGCCGCCGAGCGGATGCTCGTCGGCGCCGCTGCAACCTGCGACGACCGCGACCGAGAACAATGCCGTCGCCAACCAAGCTTCACGAGACAGTTGCATGACGTGCTCCTCGAACCTCGAACCTCAGAGACCGTATTGGAGCGCGAGCTCCGGCGAGACCTGACCCAAGACGCCGCCCCCGCCGAAGGCCACGGTGCCGCGCGCACCGATGGAGAATCCGATGCGCGGCGAGAGCGCGTAGCGGAGCCCCGTTCCGACCGACGCGAAGAAGGGGCCGCTCACCAGCCAAGCCTGGAGAGGACGCTCTCCGGCGACGTTCGTGAGCGCCACCATTACCCGCGTGGATGCGTCGAAACGACCGTAACCGGCACCCAAAGACGCGTATGGGACGAGGCGCGGAAGCGTGAGCGGATCACTCCCGAAGAGGTAAGTACCGCGAGCCTCGCCATGGAAGGCAGCGGCTGCTCCACGACCTGCGTCGAGGGCTGCTTGACCGGGGTAGCTCTGCGCTGCGTAGCCGAGCCGCACGCCCACGAGGAGGTTCGCGCTCGCCGCGTATTCGAGCGTGCCGAGAATGCGGATCGGTCCCGAAGCGGCACCGCCGTTCGTTTGTCCAGCATGCCCCGCGACGAGCGCATCGTTCTGCGCGGACGTGATGTCCGAGCCATTGGGCGCGGTGCAGAAGTAGCTTCCGTTCGCGGGCACGCCGCCCGCCATCTTGCAGACGTCGGAGCCGCCCGGAAGGAAGCCCACGTCGACGGAGCCGGAGACGCCGAGCCAGAAGCGCGCGTACTCGCCTTCGGCGAGCGGCACCTCCGGCGCGCGCGCGCAGTGTCCCGCTTGGCAGACGCCGCTCTTGCACTGGTTGTCCTCTTGGCAGCGGTCGCCGAGCTCGAGTCGCAACGTGGCGAGGTCTTCGTCGGCGCACGTCTCGGGCGCGCGCATTCCGGGGAGCGCCGGGGGCTCACCGCTCAAGGTCTCGTGAATCGGGACCGCATACGGCGCCTTGGGGCTGCCGGACGCGACGGTGGGCAGATCGCTCGCGTCGAGGCCCTGCACGTAATAGCGGAGGACCCCGAGGGTGACGTCCACGCAGGGCACGTTGCCGCCCCAGCCCGCGCCGACGCGCGCGAGCGGCGTGCGCTTCCACGTGGTCGAGCCTTGGCTCCGATACTTCACGACCACGCTCGCGAGCTTCTCGCTCCCGCGATACTCGACGTAGATGGGGAGAGGCGTCGTCTCCTTCTGCTCGCGCGGCGGCGTGTGCACGAAGTCGCCCTCGCCGGGCTGGCTCGCGACGACGAGGCTCTCTTTCGCGGCGCTCCAGCGCACGCGAAGATCCTTCGCGTCGTAGCTCGGGTTCAGGTCGATCGCGGGGGCGAGCTTGAGCGCGGCCACGAACGCGCTCTGCGCGCCCGCAGCATCCCCTTGCCTGAAGAGGAAGGTGCCGATGTCACGGAGGAGCGCGGCGTGCGTCTCGGGTTTGCAGCGATCGTCGCCGCACGCCTTCTCGGCGCGCCGCAACGTGACGAGCCCTTGGGCGAACGCCATCGACAAGTACGCGTCCTCGGCTTGTCGCAACGCTTTTTGCGCGGCGGCCTCCGTGCGCGGCGCTTCGGCGGAGGCGCCGCGCGGCCAGGCGACGCAGACGACGAGCGTCGCGATCGCGAGCCATCGCGTAAAGGCGAGCGCGCGGCTCATGGTGCCTTGAGCGCCTCCGCGCACGCCGACTTGTCGGTGGTGCCCGTGAGCCACGACGCGAAGCAGTTGTCTTGGGCGTCGCCGGGCACGAAGAGGGCGCCGCCCTTGTGCGATTCGTCGCCGCGCGCCTTCCGCACGATCGTGAGAAGCTCGGGGTGCGCGCCCTTGCCGACGACCACGGTGCTCATGACGACGGGCTCGAGGCCGACCACGGAGCGATACGTGGCGTCGAGCTCTTCGGCCGTGGTGTCGGTGCCGCCGGTCTTGCGGCAGCCGGGCACGCCGGCATCCCCGAAGCGCAGCCCTTCGCAGCCGTAGATGACGAGGTTGCGCTGCGCGTTGCCGTGGCAATCGAGCGAGCCGCAGCGGTGATCGAGCACCTGCGCCACCGGCGCGAACTCGGCGCGATCGGGCGCGACGACGCCGATGCGATTGTCGGGCGGCAGCGATCCGCATGCGACGAGCGCGAAGGT
>JBGAJR010000023.1:0-113100 GCA_044224815.1 Polyangiaceae bacterium | reverse complement strand
GACCTCCGGCGCGCCGCCGCCGACCTCGAGTCCCTCGGTGAGCCAAAACGCGCCGCGGACGCGTACCGCCTCCTCGGCGACGACGAGGGTCGCACCCGCGCGCTCGTCGCCTCGGGCGACGTCGAGGAGCTCGAGTTCGCGCTCCACGAGGACGCGACGGCCGACCGCGACGCGCGAGACCTTCGGAGCGGCATCGCACGCGCCGACACGCTCCTCGCGGGCGGCGAACGCCGCGCCGCCCTCGCCGAGCTCGAAGCGCTCGCTCGCCGCCATCCCATGGACGACGCGCTCCGCGCCCGCGTCGACGGCCTCCGTGCATCCCGCATCGTCGGTCATGTCGTTCACGTGGCGCGCGGCTCCGGGCCGGCGGAGCGCTGGGTGCTCGGAAGCTCCGTCGAGGTCGGCCGATCGGAGGGGTCGATCGTCGTGCCGCACGCCGCGATCAGCCGCACCCACCTCCGCATCGCTCGCGGTCCGAACGGCACGCCCGAGGTCTCCGACACCGGAAGCCGAAACGGCACGTTGCTCCGCGGCGTCCGCCTCGGCGGCGCGCTCCCCGTCACGGACGCCATCACTCTCTCGCTGGGCGGCGAAGTCCCGTGCGCGATCGCCCCGCACGCCGGCGGCGTCATCATCGACATCGCCGGCGAGCGCTATCACGCCGCGCTCGGACCGAGCGTCGTCGTCGATGGGTGGACGCTCGAAACGACCTCCGACGACGGATGGATCGCCCTCCTGACGACGCGCCCTGGCGCCGCGTTCCTCGGCTCGCTCGCCACCGGCCGCGTCGTCGAGCTGCTCGCTGGAGACGCCTTCTCGGATACGCGCGACGGCGTTCCCGTCGCCCGCTTCGATCGCTGAGGACGATGAGCTTCTTTCGCCGCATCCTCGATCGCTTGCGTCCCGAAGGCGCGAAGGACGCGACCGACGCCGAAGCCACGTCTTCCCCCGAATCCACGGACGACGCGGCCGCGACGACACAGGCGCCCGCCGACACCCAAGACGCGCCGCTCGATGCGGCCGACACGCGCATCGAGCGGCTCGCGCTCTTCGGTACGCCGCACGGCCCCGACGAGCGCGAGGCGCTCGCGCTCCTCGCCACGCTTCGTGAGAGCCCGCTCGAGTCCGACGCGCTCGCCGCACTCACTGCGGTCGCTTCGCGGCGACCGCTCGGCGACGACATCGCAGCGGCGGCGGCCAAGGTCGCCGTCGATCGCGGCGAGATCGCCATCGCGCGCCGACTCCTCGCAGGCGTCGCGAGCCCGACCGCGCTCCTCCTCGCGGCCGACTTGGCCGAAGATTCGGGCGAGCCGACGGTGGCGCTTGCGATGGTGGAGCGAGTCCTCGCGCGCGCCTACGAAACGCCGGGCGCGCGCGAAAGGCACGCTCGCCTCGCCCGCGCGACTGGAGCGAGCGCAGCGCGCGCGACCGCGCGCAGCGCGAGCCGCGACGAGACGGCGCTCTCCGCGCATGTCGACGCGCCCTACGTGCTCCGCCGAGAGATCGCGCGCGGCGGTGCGGCGACCGTATACGAGGCCGACGACCGCACGCTCGAGCGCCGGGTGGCGCTCAAGGTCTACCACGACGCACGCGAGGACAGAGAGCAGCTCCTCGGCGAGGCCCGCACCGCGACGACGCTTGCCGGACCACGCATCATCCGCATCTTCGACGCCGATCCCGAGAGCGGCTGGATCGTGCTCGAGCTCTTCCCGCGCGGCTCGCTCAAAGACGCGCTCCGCCGCGCCGACCCAGACCTTCTCGAGCTCGCGTGGCTGCCGTCGCTCATCGAAGCGCTTCACGAAGTGCACGCGCGCGGCTTCGTTCACCTCGACGTGAAGCCCGGCAACGTCCTCGTGCGCGACGCCGAAGCGGTGGTCCTCGCCGACTTCGGGACCGCCCGGCCCGTCGGCGCGACGAGCCCGCCGGGCAGCCTCGGGTACGTGTCACCGGAGCGACTCGGCGGCGCCCCCGCGAGCCCGGCCGACGACGTGTACGGCCTGGGCCGGGTCCTCGAAGATGCGCTCGCCCAAATGGCAAAACCGCCGCCGAGGCTCGTTCACCTCGCGCGGCGGCTCGTGTCGAAGGCCGTAGACCGCCCCGCCGACCTCCGTGCGCTGGCCGATTGGCTCGCGCGCGAGGCCGAGGGCGCGGCGCCGGTCAGCGCGCTCCGTTGAAGTCGTCGTCGAGCGGCGCGGTGAGCGCGGCCGCCGGTGCGTCGGCGTTCTTGTCGTCGGCGTCGTTCGTCTTGCTCTTCTCGCTCGCCTTCTCGCCCTCGCCCTTTTCGAGCTTGGCGAGGCTCTCCTCGATGGCGGTGATGAACTTGGGCTTCTTCGGCGGCCACTCGCTGACGTAGCGCGGCGACTCGCCGGGGCCGCTCGCGTCGATCCACGACACGTGGCCCGTGCCGGCCTCGCGCACGTCCATGTGCACGAACGAGCTGTTCGGGTAGTAGCCGCAGCCGACGTCGCTCAGCGTCTTGCAGAACTCGACGATCGCCTCGTTCTGCACGCCCTCGAGGCGGAAGTCGATGGCATGGCCGCTCTGATGGAAGCTGCCCTCGGAGGTCGGGCGGTATCCCGACACGAGGTGCACGTTCGGCGTCTTGCCGGCCTTGGCGAAGTGGTCGACGACGCGCTGCATGTCCTCGGCGAGGCGCGGATCGATGCGGTGCACGCCGGGCGCGAGGACCGGCCCCTTGGCCTTGGCGAGCTCGGCGGCCGAGCGGCTCGGCTTCACCGCGCCGGCGCGCGCGAGCACCGAGAGGCGTTCGACGGCGAGCGGGGCGACCGAGCCGTCGCACTTGGTGAGGACGAAGGCCTCCTCTTCGGTGCCGCGAAAGAAGGTGACGGCCGGACGAACGCAGCCGGGCTTGAAGCTCGGCTTCGCGGTGCTGGCGGTGATGAGCGGCACGTCGGCGCGGAGGAGCGGCATCTTGTTGGCGTCGACCTTCGCGATCTTGTCGGCCTTGTCGGACTTTTCGCCCTTCTCCTTGTTGCCGCTCGCGATGACCTTGTCGGACTTCGGCTCGCCCTTGTGCGTGTGCGCGCCCTTCATCGACGTCTCGACGTCGGCCTTGTCGCCCTTGTCGGCGGACGCGTGGCCGTGGGCACCGTGCGTCTTGCCCTTGGCGACCTTGCCCGCCTTGCCGTGCGTCGACGACGGACCGATCGGAGTCGTGAGGCTGGCAGCGGGGAGCGGCGGGAGGACTTTCGCGTCGTGGTCGGCCTTGTCGGCCTTGTCGCTCTTGTGCGCGACCTTCGCGTCGGCGGCCTTCTCGCCCTTTTCGACGATGATGAAGCCCTTGTGCCCGCGCGTCCGATCGCTCGCGCGAACGTGCTTGCCGTGGACCGGCTTCGCGGCGGCCGCGTGCGGCGCCTCGGCCGTCGCCTCCGGCTTCTTGGTCGGCTTGGCCGACTTCGCCGGCGCCGCGGACGCGACGACCGGGGTGAGCGTCAGGAGCAACGTCGCGAGCGAGCCGAAGCCGAACATCCTCATTGGGCAATCCCTCCCGCCCGGGGGCACGTCCGAGCGTGTTGCCTACATGCCCCCACCCTGACGCACCAGCCAAGTTTTCGGGGGCTGATTTCGGAAAAATGCGCGAAATTCGGCCCGCACCATGAACCGCTCCGAATTCGAGTCGCGCCTCGCCGCGCTCCTCAAGAAGGCCCCCGCCGCGGACAACGAGGGCTCGGTCGGCTGCGAACGCTGCCAGGGCTGCGTCGAGTGCACGTTCTGCTCGGACAGCGAGGGCCTCACCCAGTGCCAGTACTGCACGCGATGCCGAGACTGTCTCTCGTGTGCAAACTGCACGGATTGCGAGGACTGCATCGAGTGCACGCGCTGCGTGCTCGCGGTGCGCTGCCAGAGGAGCGCTTACGTCGTCCGCTCCACGGACTGCAAAGGGTGCACGTACCTCTTCGGGTGCGTGGGCCTCCGCGGCAAGGACTTCCACATCTTGAACGAGCCATACGATCGCGAGACCTACTTCAAGATCGCGCGCGCCCTCGCGCGCGAGCTCCGCATCGAAGGAGCGGTGTGATGCGGGCGGTCGTGCAGCGTGTCGCCCGCGCGAAGGTGACCGTCGACGGTGAGGTCACGGGCGCCATCGAGCGCGGACTCCTCGTGTATCTCGGCGTCGGAAAGGGCGACGACGCACGCGACGAGGCGCAGCTCCTCGACAAGATCCTGAATCTTCGCATCTTCGTGAACGACGCCGGCAAGTTCGACAAGAGCGTGCTCGACGTCGCCGGAAGCCTCCTCGTCGTGAGCCAGTTCACGCTCTTCGCCGACACGCGACGCGGGCGTCGCCCCGGCTTCGAAGACGCGATGGAGCCGAGCGCCGCGGAGCGCGCCTACGAGTCGTTCGTGGCCACCGCCCGAGCCAAGATTGGCGTCGCCACCGGGCGTTTCGGCGCCGACATGCAGGTCGAGAGCGTGAACGACGGACCAGTCACCATCTGGCTCGACACCGCGCGTCCCGCCCCGAACGCCGCCGTCCCTCCGAGCGGGGGCGCCCAATGAGCGACGTCGTTCCCGAGCTCGAGACGCAGGAGCCCGCGGAGGAAGCCGCGCGCGACGAAGCGCTCGACACCTTGTGGAAGCTAGCGCTCGCCGAATGGAACGAGCCCAAGCGCCACGCGGCGCTGCTCGAGCTCGCGCTCGGCACGAACCGACTCCCCGATCTCGCCGGTCGCTATCGCGCGCTCAAAGACGATCCCGAGAAGGGCGCGCTCGCCAAGAAGCGCCTCGACGCGATCGTGGTCGCGGCGACGCAGATGCTCATGGCGACCGCCTCATCGCGCACGAAGGCGAAGACGCCCCCGGTGGTCCTCGCGCTCGCTGGCGTTCTCTTTTTCGCCGCGCTCATTTGGATCGCGCGCGTCCTCTTGAAGCTTCACCGATGACGCGCGCGCGGAAGAGCGGCGTCGCCAGCGCGATGGCGGCGCGCATCCCAGCAGCATCGGCGACGCCGCGCCCCGCGATGTCGTAGCCGGTGCCGTGGTCGACGCTGGTCCGCACGATGGGCAAGCCGAGCGACACATTGACGGCCTCACCGAAGGCCACGCACTTCATCGGGATGGTCGCTTGGTCGTGGTACATCGCGACGACGCCGTCGTACGCGCCGGCGACGGCGCGACGGAACGCAGTCTCGGCCGGCACCGGCCCTTCGATCGCGACGGTGATGTGCTCTTTGGCGAGCCGCGCGCGCGCGCGACGAATGCCGGGCGTGATGGCCCGCGTCTCTTCCCGACCCAGGAGCCCGCCCTCCCCCGCGTGCGGGTTGAGGCTCGCGACCGCGAGCTTCGGTGCGCGGCCGAGCGCGCGCGCAGCGAGGAGGCGCGCGAGCCAGTACGTCGCGCGTGCGACGGACGCGGCGTCGATCGCGCGCGGGACGTCGGCGAGCGGGAGGTGCGTCGTTACGAGCGCGGTCGTGAGGCGCTCGCCGACGAACGACATGACGACCTCGCGCGCGCGGAGTCGCGCCTCGAGGTGCTCGGTGTGCCCGAGAAAGATCGCCGAGCCGGGCGCGCCGGAGCGCGCGATCGCCTCTTTGCTCACCGGGCCGGTGACGAGCGCGTCCGCGCGGCCTTCGGCAGCGAAGTCGCACGCCGCGTCGATCCACTCGAGCTGTGCGGCGCCGGCCCGGCGCGACGGTCGCCCACGACGAACGTCGGCGTCCGCGAGCGCCTTCGACGGTTGAAAGACCGCGAGCGCTCCGCCCGCGAACGCGGCGAAGCCGTCTTCGATCGTGGGCACGCTGACTACGGGACGACGCGTTTTGCGGAGCGCCGCGGCTCGCGCAACGACACCGGCGTCACCGACCAGCACGGCCGCGCCGTCCGCTAGATCGTCGACCGCCACCACCGACACCTCGGGGCCGATCCCGGAAGGGCAGCCGATGCTGATCGCGAGCCGCACGTCCTTCGCACGCGGCGCGCCCTTCGATGCTCGCGTCACTTCGCCCGCCTCAACTTGGGACGGGCGCGCGCGACGACGGGCGCAGCGCTCGCGATTTCCGCATCGGGCGCCGCGATGGGCGGCGGACCTTCCGCCGGCGTGCGGAGCTTGTACCCGCTGCCGCGCACGGTCTCGAGCGGGAGCGCATCACCGAGCTTGGCGCGCAGGCGACGCACGTGGATGTCGACGGTGCGCGCGCCGCCATCGTAGCGCGCGCCCCACACGCGCGCGAGGAGCGCATCGCGCGAAAAGACGCGACCGCGGCCCTGCACGAGGAACACGAGGAGCGCGAACTCACGCGACGTCAAGGTGACCGAGCGGCCACCGACCGACACCTCGTGCGCGGCAACGTCGACGACGAGCTCGCCCATTTTGACGCGCTCCTCGCTCGCGAACTCGCTTCTCCGCCACTCGAGCATGCGCACGCGCGCGTAGAGCTCGGCGGCGAAGTAGGGCGCGACGATGAAGTCGTCGAAGCCGGCGCTGGGCTCGAGCCGGGCGACCTGCCGCTCCGGCACCGCGACCATGATCGGTGTCACCTCGAACGCCGCTTCGCGGCGCGCGCGGCGGATCGTCATCGCGGCGATGTCGGGCCGGTCGCCCGCCTCGATCACGAGCGCGCGGCAGGCGGGCTCGGCCGGGAGCGCGTCGAACGCGGCGAAGAGATCGTCCGTGCGTACTTCGGCCCCGAGGCGCGCGAGCTGCGACGCCGCGCCGTCCTCGCTCCGCAGCGCGACGGGGTCGCCGAGGACGAGGATGTACGGTGGGCCTCGACGCTCCGCCGGCATCGAGCGCTCTCAGCCGACCTTGGTGCCGCCGACGGTGATCGCCGAGATCTTCACGGTGGGGCAGCCGACGCCGACGGGCACGCTCTGACCATCTTTGCCGCACGTCCAGATGCCGTCCGAGATCTCGACGTCGTTGCCGAGCATCGTGACCTTGCGGAGGACGTCGGGGCCGTTGCCGATGAGGTTCACGCCCTTGAGCGGCGCGGTGATCTTCCCGTCCTCCACCAGGTACGACTCGGTGAGGGAGAAGACGAAGTCGCCGTTCGAGATGTCGACCTGACCACCGCCGAACCGGCGCGCGAAGATCCCGCGTTTCACGGTCTTCAGGATTTCTTCGGGAGAGTGATCGCCGCCCATCAGGATGGTGTTCGTCATGCGCGGCATCGGCGCGCACGCGAAGCTCTCGCGACGCCCGTTGCCGGTGGGACGCACCTTGAAATGCTTGGCGCTCAAACGATCCTGCATGTAGCCGACGAGGCGGCCCTTCTCGATCAACATGGTCGAGGTGGGCTCGTTGCCTTCGTCGTCGACGTTGATCGAGCCGCGCGATTGGAGGAGCGTCGCGTCGTCGACCACGGTGCAGAGCTCGCTCGCCACGATCTGACCGATGGCGTCCGAGTAGTTGCTGGTCTTCTTGCGGTTGAAGTCGGCCTCGAGGCCGTGGCCGACGGCCTCGTGGAGGAGGATGCCGCTGTCGCCGGGCGCGAGCACGACCTCCATGGTGCCGGCGGGCGCTTCCTGGGCGTCGAGCATGCGGAGCGCGAGATCGGCCGCGACCTTGGCGTGGTGCTCCGGCGACTTGCCGGAGAAGTAGCCCATCGTGCTGCGGCCACCGCCGCCCGACGAGCCCTCTTGGCGCTTGCCGTTCGACTCGGCGATGACGCGGACGCCGAAGCGGAGGAGCGGCTGGACGTCGTGAGCCATGGTGCCGTCACTCGTGACGACGAGGATCTCGCGGATCTCCTCGGAGAAGCTCGCCTCGACCTTCACGATGCGCGGGTCCACGGCGTGTGCGGCCTTCGCGGCGCGCTCGAGGAGGGCGCGCTTCTCCATGCCAGGCACGTCGATGGTGACGACATCGAGATCGTACCGGTGCGGGAGCTCGCGGACCTTGGCGGCGATCGGCGCGTGGGCTCCGCCCGACGTGGCGATCTGCGCGGCGGTTTCGGCGGCGCGCTTCATCGCGTCCCAGTCGAAGTCTTCGACGTACGCGTAGCCGGTCGCGTCGCCCTTCTGGACGCGCACGCCCAGCCCCATGCCCACGCCGCGCGACGCGCTCTTCAGGATGCCGTCGTCGAAGACGAGGCCGCCGGCGGCGCGGTACTCGAAGAAGAGGTCGGCGTAGTCGCCGCCGGCAGCGAGGGCGACGGCGAGGAGACGCTCGGCGAGGGCGGCGTCGATGGCCGAGGAGCCGCCGGGACCGAAGGGGGCGCGGTAGAGCGATGACTGCGTCATGGACCGAGGAAGGTAGTCGAAGTGGCCCGAATTGGTCAGGGGCCGTGTTGGGACCGGCCAAAGCGGGAGGGCTGGGGCGAAACGGAATCTGTGGCATGGCAAAGATCGACCACCTGCCGGCCTCTGCGCGGGGCTACCTGTGCCATGGCAAAGATCGCCCGTCCGCCAGGCTTGTCCGCGTTCGCGGGCACCTGTGGCATGGCAAAGATCGATCTTTAGGCGAGGGAATCCGGGCGGATCCGGATGTGTGGAACGGTCGGCGCGCCCGGGAGCCGCCCCAATCAGCGCGGGTTTGTGCCCAAGGGGCCCCGAACGCGGGAACCTCGCGAAACTTCCACCGAAGTATGCAACGGGAGCGTTTGGGCCTTATGATAAGCAGGAAGGCGCGCCGCGGGTCTCCCCTGCCCCGAAGCCCCCTTCTTCGCCCTGCTTTGCTGAACACGTCCGTCGCTTGTCGCCTTCACTCACGAAGGCGTCATACGGATTCGTCTCCAGGTCTCCGCCGAAGAGCCGATCCGAACCCCAAGGAGCCTTCGTTCGTCCGTGGCGATTGACCGCGAAAAGGTGCTCCAGGCCGCCCAGAAGCTCGTCGAGAAGAAGAAGTACGACAAGGCGGTTCTCGAGTATCAAAAGGTGATTCAGGAGGATCCGAACGACGCGCGGACCCTGCTGAAGATCGGCGACCTCCAGCTCAAGATGGAGGCGTTCGCGGATGCCATTGCGACTTACGAGCGCGTGGGACGGTTCTACGCGAGCCAAGGCTTCGCGCTGAAAGCGATCGCGGTCTACAAGCAGATCCGCGAGATCATCCACAAGCACGTTCCGCAGCTGGAGGAGCGCTACGCGCACATCGCGCCCAAGCTCGCGGAGCTCTATCAGCAGCTCGGCCTCACGAGCGATGCGCTCGCGGCGCTCGACGAGGTCGCGACGCGCCTCCAGCGCCAAGGCCGCGATCCGGAGGCGATCGAAGTCTTCCGCCGCATCGTCGAGCTCGATCCGACCAATCCCCTGCCCCACCTGCGCCTCGCCGAAGCGCTCTCTCGCGCGCGCGATCCGGAAAGCGCGGCAGCGGAGTTCGCGTTCGCCGCCGGCCAGCTCCTCAAGCACGGCCGCCGCGACGACGCCCTCAAGGTCATCGAGCGCCTGCTCCACCACAAGCAGGACATCGCGCAGGCGCGCGTCGCCGCCGAGCTCTACCTCCAGCGCGGCCAGCCGAACGACGGCATGCTCGCGCTCGCCAAGCTCCAGGTCTGCTTCCAGGCCAACCCCAAGGATCTCGACACCCTCGCCCTCCTCGCGCGCGCCTTCGTCGCGATCGGGCAAGCGAGCAAGGGCATCGAGGTCCAAAAAGAGATGGCGCGCATCGCGCGCGATCAGGGAAAAAACGACCTCTTCCGCCAGCTCGTCGAGAAGCTCGAGCGCGCCGCGCCGCACGACGATCAAGTGCAGCAGCTCGCTGTCCTCGCCCGCTCGACGCCGCCGACTGCGCTGAGCGGCGCGGGCCTCCCGCCGAGCCGGGCGGCGCAACGTGAGCCGAGCCTGGTCGAGGAGATCGACGACGTCGAGCTCATCGAGACGGGCGACATCGAGGCGTACGAGCTCGACGAGATCGAAGATGACGCGGCGGCCGAGGTCGCGCGTCGCGGCACCGCGCCCCCGCCCGCCGTGGCGGCCGCCCAACCCGAGGGCGAGGTCGCTTACGAGCCCGACGCCGAGGCCGCCTACGCAGAGCACGCGCGGCGAACGATCGAAGAGGCGGCGACGCTTCGCGATCAACGCGACTACGCCGGCGCCGTGGCCACGCTTCGCGCGGGCATCGAAGGGGATCCTCGATCGCTCGAGATCCGTTACGCGCTCCGCGACGTGCTCATCGAGCTTTCGGAGCACGAGGCGGCCGTCGAAGAGATGCTCTACATCGCCAGCATCCAGCTCGACTCGCTCGATGGCGAAGGCGCGGCGCGCACCCTCCAAGACGTCCTCAGCATCGACCCGGCCAACAGTCGCGCCATCCACACGCTGCGCGAGCTCGGCTTCGACGTGCCCGATCCGAGCGAGGCCTACGCCGCGCCGGAGCCCGCCGCGGCCTACGGTGACGAAGCGCCCCTCCCCTCGTACGCCGTCGAAGCCCCGTCGCCCGTCGTCAACGATTCGCTCGCAGGCGAGGGCCCGCTGCCGAGCTTCCCGCTCGAGCAGAGCGACGAGATTCGCGCGAGCCTCGGCGACACGCAGGCCACCTACGAGGGGCCCGCGCCCGACGGGACGAGCTCGCCGCCCGGCCCCAACCCGGAGCTCGAAGACGCGCTCGAAGAGGCCGACTTCTTCGCGTCGCGCGGGCTCTTCGACGACGCGCGCACGGTGCTCCTCGAGCAGCTCCAGCGCCTGCCGAATCACCCGCTCCTCCGCGAGCGCGTCGCTGAGCTCGACGCGCAGGAGCTCGCCGCCCAGCAGCCCTCCGGGACGCGCGCGCGCCCCACCGCCGAAGAAGACCGCAGCTTCGCCATCGCCGCCTCGCTCGACGCGCTCGAGAGCGCCGATCCGCGGACGAGCCCGGCCGTGCAGCCGATGGCGCCGCAGGGTCAGGTCGACGTCGAAGAGGTCTTCGCCAAGTTCAAAGAAGGCGTCTCGAAGCAGATCGGCGCCGACGACTCGCAGTCGCACTACGATCTCGGCGTCGCCTACAAAGAGATGGGCCTCTACGAGGACGCCGTCCGTGAGTTCGCGGTCGCGGCGCGCGACAAGAAGCGCGAGTGCGTGTGCGAGACGATGATCGGTCTCTTGCACATCGACCACGGCGATCTCGACAAGGCGATCGACGCTTTCAAGCGGGGGCTCGAGGCGCCGGTGCGCGCGCGCGATCACGAGACGGCGGTGTGCTTCGAGCTCGCGGCTGCTTACGAGGCCAAGGGGAACTTCGCGGAGGCGCTCGCGCACTTCCAGAAGGTGGCCGCGCGCGAGCCGAACTTCCGCGACGTGCAAGAGCGCATTCGTCGCCTCTCCAAAGTCGAGTCGGCGCCGGTCATGCAAGCGGCCGTCGGCGACGACGAGTTCGATCGCGCCTTCGACGACATCATCGGCCCCGAGAAAAAGCGCAACTGACGCTCAGCGACACCCGGTGACCACCGAGATCTCGCCGTCGCCGAGAACGACGAGCCCGCCCGGCCCGAACGCGAGCGACGCGGCGCGTGCATCGAAGAGCGACGTGATGGGGCCCCCCGTCGTCGCCACGCGGCTCACCGAGCCCACGGCGCCGCGCTGCCGAGAGAAGTAGACCGCGCCGTCACCGGCCGCGAGCGCCACACCATCGCCCACGTCCGTCGCGATCGGCGTCGGGCGTCCGCCCGCCTTGTCGATGCGCACCACGGCCGCATCGTGACGACTGAGCCAGTAAAGCGCAATGTCGTCGTGAACGAGCGAGAAGCGCGCATCGGCGCCGCCCCGCACGTTGCGGAACGTCTCGCCGGTCGCGAGCTGTTCGATCGATGGATCGCCCCGGCGCCGGTCCACCTTGAAGAGCCCCGGCTCACTGTCGCGGACCGCTCCGCCCTCGACCCAATACGCATGGGTCGCGTCGACCGTGAGCGCGAGCGGCGACGGCAAATCCGACGCGACCACCGACACATCGCCGCCAGAAGTCGGAACGCGCAAGATCGCGCCGACCCAATGACCGGGGATCGAGAGCGACGCGACCCAAAAGAGATCGCTCCCCTCGCGGACGAGGCCGAACGCGCTCGACGCGGTCGCATGAGCCCCCTCGCCGTCCGAGAATCGGTAGCGCGCCTCTTTGGGCACGATCTCCGTCGGCGCGCCGCCGGCCTTGGGCACGCGCATGACCACGCCGTCGCGCTGCACCCAATAGGCGAAGGCCTCGTCCACGGCGATTCCTTGTGCGTCCACGCCCGACGCGAGAACGGTGACCGCGCCACCCGCTCGCGACGCGCGGACGATCTGCGCCGCGGACGCGGAGTCGGGCCCCGAGCGAATCCAGTACGCGTCGGTCTCGTCGGCGGCGACCACGGCGACGGCCACGCGGGTCCCCTTCACGTCGGAGGCGACGCCAGCCCGCGCGACACACGTGCCCGGCGCGCCGGCGATCGGCTGCGCGTTCGGGGCGCCGGCGCCCCCCGCGCCCTCGGTCGCGTCGGCGCGACCTCCACATCCGGACACCAAGACGACGAGCGCGAGCGCGAAAGAGCGGAGCATGCGCGCGCGAACGCAACCGTCGTACCGCACGCAAGCGGCGATGGACACCGCGCGAAATGGCTCCGTGAACCGGGCGCAGGCCGGACGCGATCGGGTCCAGGCGCGTCCGCGCGTTCACAGCGCGGCGCGCTTCACTTGATCGGCGCGGGCGCGATCGGCGCGAGCTCGAGGCCGCCCGGATAGTGGTAGCTCGTGTACGCGCCGAAGCCGACGACCTCGAGGCCGACCGGCTTGGTGGAGGAAATCGTGTGGACGCCCTGCCCGCGCGCCAAGCGGTGCCGAACAATCCCGAAGCCGGAGGCGATCGGCTGGACGGGCGCGGCCACGGGCGCGCCGTCGATCGTCAGGGTGGCGCCGTCGGGGACGATCACGTCCGCCCAGTTCTCGTCGTAGTCCTCGGGCGCGAGGAAGATGTACTTTGCACGATATTGCTCGACCGCCACGGCGAACGACTGCGACGGATCACCGACCGAGGGCGTGGTGTTGGCCGGGTTTTGGTAAAGGCCGGAGAGCATGTACGTGCCCACCGCGAACTCGTGATCGCCGGTGACCTCGAAGGGCTGATTCACCGCGCCCGTGCACTCGACGACCTCACCGGCGGAGAGAGTGGCGGGGCAGCCGGGCGGCGCCGACGGCGCGTAGCGGAGCGCGGTGCCGTCGACGTTGCCGAAGAAGCGGACCACGTGACCGACGACGTTCCCGTGCGGGCTCGTCGGCGGCGCGACCACGTAGTGCTTGCCCAAGGTCTCGGCCGGGAACACCGACTCTTCGAGGTGATCGCACGACGCGACCGTGGGATCGCCGACGACCGAGCACGGTGTGCCGGAGATGAGCTGGATGGGCTTGTCGGCGCGAACGAGCGCGCCAGAAAGATCGTGCCCGTCCCCCGGCGGCGCCGCGAGCTGAGCCACGTCGCCCGCGTTGAGGCGCACCGTGACCGTGTCGGTCGTTCCCTCGACACCGCCCCCCGGAAGGATCGACTGGCCGGGCGGAAGCTTCACCGTCACGGTGGTCGCGTCGGCCGACGCGGTGACGGCGATGTACGAGCCGAGGGAGTTCGCGCCCGTGCCCATGCTCGCCTGCCCCGCCACGCGGTACGTCCCCGTCCACGCCGCCTGCGGCAAGAGGAGCGACGCGTCGTTGCTGAACGAGAAGCACCCGAACACCGTGCCGGCCTTGCCGGTCGCGGGATCGTTGCACGCGCGGAGGCCGGGGCAGCTCGACCAGTCCTTCTTGGGCGAGCCGCCCGCGCCTTTGTACTCGAGCGCGTTGAACTGAAAGACGCTGACCGGCAGCGTGGACGCGAGGTGGTAGGCGCCGCCGAGCGCGACGACGGAGCTCCCGAGCTGCCGCGAGCTCGTGCACTCGTCGAACGACTCACCCTTCAAGGGCGGCACCCACGGGAGGTAGAACTTCCCGAGACCGCCGGCCGGCACCGAGCCGCCCGTGGACACGCCCACCGGGCCGGTGATTGTAATCTGCACGGGTTGATCTTGGCCGTTGGCCACGATGACCGCGTAGTCGAAGATGTCCCAGACGTTGTTGGCGACGACGGTCGGCCAGTAGTCGCAGCCGATGTACGAGCGCGATCGGGCGGCGTCGGCGCAGCTTTGCGGCGCGCCGCGAGAGGAGAAGGCGGCGTCGACCCCGTTCGCGTCCGCGCCCGCGTCGGCCACCGGCACGGGCGTATCCCGGCTCGAGCTGCACGCCGCGAAGGTCAGGCAAGCCGGCGCCGCGGCGACCAGCGCCACGACCCACGAGCGCTCTCGTCGCGGCCGCATCATGCGTAGCTCAACAGGTAGCACGCTCCCTGCCGGCCGTCAGAGCGAGCTCGCGGCGAACGTGTCGCAGTCTTCGAAGCGGCCCGAGTCGAAGCCGCGCTTGAACCACTTCGTGCGCATGGCCGCCGATCCGTGCGTGAAGCTCTCCGGGCTCACGCGCCGTCCGGCCATCTTCTGGATGCGATCGTCGCCGACCGACGCCGCGGCGGTGAGGCCTTCCTCGACGTCGCCACGCTCGAGCAAGCCGCGCTGGCTCGCGGAGTGACCCCACGCGCCAGCGAAGCAGTCGGCCTGGAGCTCCAAACGAACCGAGAGCTCGTTCTTGCGCGATGGGCTCGCGCGCTGCTCCCGGCGCATCTTGCCCTCGATGCCCATCACGCCTTGCACGTGGTGCCCCATCTCGTGGGCCATGACGTACGCCTGCGCGAAATCGCCGGGCGCTTTGAAGCGACGCGCGAGCTCGTCGTAGAAGCCGAGGTCGATGTAGACCTTCTCGTCGGCCGGACAATAGAACGGCCCCATCTCCGCGTCGGCAGCGCCGCACCCGGAGCGCGTCTCGTCCCAAAAGAGGACGAGCTTGGCGTCGGCGTACGGGCGCGATCGATCGCGCACCTCTTTGCCGAAGAACCGCTGCGCGTCGTTGAAGGAGCGGACCGCCACCTTCTTGAGCTCCTCTTCGCGCGCGGCGCGGGCACCCGTCGCTTCGCGAGGCGCAGCGCCCGGGGATGCGCCGGACGCGGGACGCGACGACGCGTGCGACCCACCGCCCAGGAGCGCGAAGAAGTTCTGCCGAAAGACGAGGCTCAAGACGCCGAGGAGAAGGAAGCCGCCGAGACCGAGTCGGATGCCTCCGCCGCCGCCACCTCCTCCTCCGTAGCTCCTCCCCTCGCCCCGTCGGTCTTCGACGTTGGCGGTGGAGTCGTCGCTGGGATCATCGAACCGCATCGTGCGCTCGATTGTAGAGCAATCGGGCTCGGCACACGGCTGTGTTGATGGGCGCCGCCCCCAAGCGAGCGTCGCGCGCGCGCGACACTCTCGCGCGTGGGTCCACGAATCGTGCGCGTGCGATCGAAATATTCTCACGACGTCGTTGAAGGCGAAGGCGCGAGTGGTAGAAGCGCACACGTCGCACGGTCGAGCCCGCTCCGCTCCCGCGCACGCTTGGAGGCCTTCATGCGCTTTTGGTCACAGGTGGTGATGTTCTTCTCGCTCGCGATCGTGATCGCGGCGTGCGGCGCGAGCGGCGACAACACGCCCGGCACGACCGCGCAGGTCGACGCGAGCACGTCGGATCCCGACTTCGTCGACACGAGCAAGACGAGCTGCAAACCCAAGACGTGCGCCGAGCTCGGCTTCGACTGCGGCAAGAACGCCGACGGGTGCGGCGGCCTGATCGACTGCGGCTCCTGCAAGTCGCCCAAGTTCTGCGGCGCGGGCGGCTTCAGCAAGTGCGGCGGTGATCTCACGGTCGTGAACGCGGGCGGCAACCTGTGCCAGCCCAAGACGTGCCAGGACCAAGGCTTCGAGTGCGGCAAGAACTCCGACGGGTGCGGCAACCTGCTCGACTGCGGCGCGTGCTCGGGCAACGCGTTCTGCGGCGGCGGCGGCTTCAGCAAGTGCGGCGGCAACGCGGCGGCGGTCGACGCGGGCGGCAACCTCTGCAAGCCCAAGACGTGCCAAGACCAGGGCATCGGCTGCGGCGACGCGGGCGACGGCTGCGGTCACGTCCTCCACTGCGGCGCGTGCAACTCGCCGCAGTACTGCGGCGGCGGCGGCTACAACCAGTGCGGCGGCAACTTGAACGCGCTCGATGGCGGCTCGGTGTGCGTGCCCAAGAAGTGCGGCGACATGGGCATCGGCTGCGGCCCGGCCGGCGACGGCTGCGGCAACCTGCTCGACTGCGGCGGCTGCACGTTTCCCGCGTGGTGCGGCGGGGGCGGCTTCGCGAAGTGCGGCGGCAACCTCAAGGCGCTCGACGGCGGCGGATCGATCTGCGTGCCGAAGGACTGCGCCGCGCAGGGAAAGAACTGCGGCCCGGCGAGCGACGGCTGCGGTCATCAGCTCCAGTGCGGCGACTGCACGCTGCCGCAGATCTGCGGCGGCGGCGGCCAGGCCGGCGTGTGCGGCGGCCTCCCGTGCACGGGCCTCTGCCAGAACCAAGTGACCTGTCCAGGGAACGGTACGACGCGCTTCAAGGGACGCGTCGTCGCCGGCACGCAGGGCGTCTACGGGAGCCCCGATCCAGTCCCGAACGTCGTCGTCTACGTGCCCAACGGCACCGTGCAAAAGTTCTCGGCCGGCGTGCAGTGCAGCCAGTGCGGCGCCGAGGTGACGGGCAACCCGCTCGTCCAGACCACCACCGACTATCTCGGCAACTTCAGCCTCGACAACGTGCCCGTGCCGCCGAGCGGCAAGGTCCCGGTCGTGATTCAGCTCGGACGGTGGCGCCGTCAGCTCAAGTTCGACGTGACGGCGTGCACCGACAACGTGCTCGGCGACATCCACATGCCGCGCAATCACAACGAGGGTGACATTCCGCTGACCGCGATCTCGACCGGCTCGTGGGATGCGATGGAGTGCGTGCTCCTCAAGATGGGCATCGACGAGAGCGAGTTCACCGTCCCCGGCGGCGGCGGCCGCATCGAGATGTACCAAGGCAACGGCGTCGATCACGTGGGCACGACGCCCGACGAGAGCGTCCTCACCGAGACCTTGAACGGGCCAACCAAGCTCGACAAATACGACCAGGTCCTCCTCCCCTGTTGGGGTGAGGACCCGCGCGTCGGCAGCCACGACTACAGCGTGAACAACGTAAAGTCGGCCACGGCCAAGAAGAACCTCGTCGACTACACGAAGCACGGCGGGCGCGTCTTCGCGACGCACTTCAGCTACGCGTGGCTCTTCGACAACGCCCCGTTCGACGGCACGGCCACGTGGGTCAGCGACTCCGAGCCCACCACCGCGACCGCGAACATCCAGACGTCACCCGGCCCGGTGAACACGTTCTACCAATGGATGAACGCGCTCTCGGCCAACGGCTCGGTGGCCGGTCAGTTCACCATGAACGCACCGCGCTACAACTTCAGCGCGATCGACGCGGCCAAGTCGACGCTCTGGGTCAACGCGACCGATCCGCAAGGCCCCTACGAGTACACGGGGCAGACGCCGGCGCCGGCGAGCTTCCCTGTACTCTACACGTTCAACACGCCCGTCGGCGCGCAGAGCCAGTGCGGTCGCGTCGTCTTCAGCGCGTTCCACGTCACGGTAGTCACGAGCCAGAGCGGCACCACGAGCGGGCAGACCTTCCCCGACGAGTGCGTGAAGGGCCCGATGAGCCCGCAGGAGAAGGCGCTCGAGTACCTCATCTGGGATCTCGCCTCGTGCGTGCCCGGAAAGCCCGTGCCCTCGTGCACGCCGCGCGACTGCGCGTCGCAGGGCCTCTCGTGCGGCCCGGCCGGCGACGGCTGCGGCAATCCCATCGACTGCGGCACCTGCCAAGCGCCCGCCACGTGCGGCGGCGCCGGCGAGTTCGCGAAGTGCGGCTACGTCGACGGCGGCACGTGCGCGCCGCGGTCGTGCGCGCAGCAAGGGATCTTCTGCGGCCCGGCCGGTGACGGCTGCGGCAAGCAGCTCGACTGCGGCTCGTGCACGCTGCCCGAGACGTGCGGCGGCGGCGGCGTGCCCGGCCAGTGCGGGTACACCGACGGCGGAAGCTGCGCGCCGCGCTCGTGCCTCGACCAAGGCCTCGCGTGCGGTCCCGCCAGCGACGGCTGCGGCCACCTCCTCGACTGCGGTGCGTGCACGCCGCCGCTGGTGTGCGGCGGCGCCGGGCAACCGGGTCAATGCGGCATCGTCGACGGCGGAAGCTGCGCGCCGATCTCCTGCCAAGCGCAGGGGCTCTCGTGCGGCCCGGCCGGCGACGGCTGCGGCAACGTGATCGACTGCGGCCCGTGCGTCGCGCCCGAGACGTGCGGCGGCGGCGGCGTGACCGGCCAGTGCGGCTACGTCGACGGCGGGAGCTGCAAGCCCAAGACGTGCAAGGACCTCAAGCTCGAGTGCGGTCCGGCCGGCGACGGCTGCGGACACTTGCTCGACTGCGGGACGTGCACCTCGCCGGCGTCTTGCGGCGGCGGCGGCGAGCCGGGCAAGTGCGGAGGCGGCATCAAGTGATCAGGTGACGACGAAGCGCGCGGCGAGGGCGCGAACGCGCGCGCTCTCGTCGGCGGCGTAGCGCGCCACGCGCTCGGCGAGCGGTCCTTCACCGAACAAGAGGTGACGGAGCGCGCGCGAGAGCGCGGCGATCTCGGCTTCGTCCACGCCGCGGCGGCGCAAACCGACCTTGTTGAGCGCGCGAACGCGGGCGCGATCACCTTCGGCGACCACGAAGGGCGGCACGGGCCGCTCGACGCGGGCGCCGCCGGCGACGAACGCGCTCTCGCCGATCGTGACGTGCTGCGCGACCGCGGCCGCGCCCCCGAACGTCACGTGATCTTCGACCGTCACGTGACCCGCCAAGAGGACGCCGTTGGCGAGCGTCACCGACGAGCCGATCGCGGCGTCGTGCGCGACGTGGGCGCCGACCATGAAGAGGCCGTCGTCGCCGATGCGCGTCGCGCGACCCTGCGTCCCGCGATGCACGGTCACGTGCTCACGAAAGACGTTGCGCGCGCCGATGACGAGGCTGCCGCCCGGCCCGCCCGCGCGCTTGTCTTGCGCGGGGCCGCCGATGACGGCGAACGGATGAACGTCGTTGTCCGGCCCGAGCGTCGTCGGGCCTTCGAGGACGGCATGCGTGCGGACGCGCGTTCCTTTGCCGAGGCGCACGTCGGGGCCGACGACGGCGAAGGCCTCGACGATCACCTCCGGGCCGAGCTCGGCGGCCGGATCGACGACTGCTTGCGGGTGAACGCGCGGCGCGCTCATTCGTGCGCCTCGCCGCCGCCGCCCCGCGCGAGCTTGGTGGCCGCGGCGACACCGCGCAGCCAGCGCACGCGGCTCATCGCCGGATAGCCGCCGTAGGTCGCGCCCGCGGGCACGTCGCCGATGACGCCGCTCTTGGCGGCGATGCGCGCGCCATCGCCCACGGTCACGTGATCGGCGAAGCCGGCTTGGCCGCCCACCAAGACGCCGCGCCCGAGGCGCACCGAGCCGGCGAGGCCGGTCTGCGCGGCCAAGAAGCAGTCGGGGCCGACGTCACAATTGTGTGCAACATGCACATGGGCGTCGAGGCGCGTGCGATCGCCGACGCGCGTGGGTCCGAGGACCCCGGCGTGCACCGTCGTGTGCGCGCCCACGAAGACGTCGTCGCCGAGGACGACGCCGCCGCGGTGCGGAATGGCGCGCGTCTTCCCTCCCGGCCCCGGCGCGAAGCCGAAACCGACCCCGCCCACGACTGCGTACGCCTCGATGCGCGCGCGCGCACCGACCACGACGCCTGGGTAGAGGATTGCCGTGGGGTGCACGACCGCATCCGGCCCGACGCGCGGGAGCGGAAGGACCGGGTCGGTCTCGTCGAGGAGCGCGGCCATCGCCCACGCGACGTGCGGATGCAGCCAATCGCCAGGGAGGCGCGACGCGACGCGCGCGTCGACGAGGAGCCGCGCCCCGCGCGCGCGGGCTTCGAGCGCCGCGGGGATGAGCTCGAGCCGCGTGACGGGCGCGACGTCTCCCTCGCCCGCTTGGTCCGGCGACGCGACGCCGCGCACCTCGGCGTCGGCGGGCCCTTTGAGCTCGCCGCCGATGTCGCGAACGAGCGCGGCGAGCGAGCGGGGCGAGACGAGGCGCAGGTTCGGCCTCGCGTTACTTCTTGGGCGCGCCGCCCGCGGCCGGAGCCGCGCCGCCCGCGTTGTACATCTGGATGCAGCGATCGGTGAGATCGAGCTCGCTCTTGTAGAAGTGGGCGAACTGGCGCTCCACGACGAGATCGTAGTTCTCGGTCGTGGCGATGCGCTTCACGATGCTCATGAGCTTCTCGACGATCGGATCGGTGAGCTCCTTCTGCTTCTTCTCGAGCTCCTTGTTGTACTCGACGAAGACCGTCTGGAGATCCACCGCCTGCCGCTGCCAGGCCTCGGCGCGCTTCTGGAAGGCCTCCGCAGAGAGCGTGCGCTGCTGCTTGTCGAGCTCTTCCTTCTGCTTGCCGAGCTCCTGCTGCTTCTTGTTGAGCTCCTGCTGCCGGCTGTCGAAGAGCTTCTTCAGGGTGGCCTGGGCGCGGAGGCCGTCTTCCGTCTGCATCACGGCGCGCTGGACGTCGACCACCGCGACCTTCATGTCGGCGCGGGCGGCGGGCGCCACGAGGAGCACACAAGCCGCGAGGAACGACGCAACCCAGACGCGGAGGGCGGAAGCAGAAATCATGGGGAAAGCGGGTAGCCGGCCTCTCCCAGCGGGTCAAGCGGGAGTTCGTCCCCGCCACCGTGAACCCCGGTTCTCGGTCGGCCCGGCGCCAGCGCCCCACAGCCAGGCCTCCCCGGCCCCGGCCCCTGCACGAAAATGCGGGTGACCGGGCCAGTTGTCGACTGGCACGGGCCGTGGATACTTCTTCTCCGAAGCCATGAAGCCCACCGCGTTCCTTCGCCTCTGTGCGGGTCCCGTCTCCCTCGTCTCGCTGGTGGCGCTCTCCGTCGCCGCTGGCTGCTCGAGCTCCGAGAGCCGGTACTACTGCGATGACACCGGCTGCTACTCGTGCGACGGCTACGGGTGCACGAACGTGGCGGCGCCGACGCCCGCGACGTGCTCCGGCCAGGCGAGCTGCGCGAGCGGCCAAGTGTGCACCGACGTCGGGTGCGTGAAGAGCTGCGTCTCGAGCGACGAGTGTGATCGCGGCACCGTCTGCAAAGCGGGCGTGTGCGCCGCGCCGACGAGCACGCCGGGCACCAAGAAGGAGTGCACGACCAAGACCGACTGCGGCAATGGCGGCGTCGGGAAGATCTGCGTCCAGAACACCTGTCAGTCGTGCGGAGGGGCGAGCGGGCCTTGCCCCTGCGGCGGGAACGCCGACTGCGCGAGCGACCAAGTGTGCTCGGCGGGCGCGTGCGTGGCCAAAGCGGCCGTGTGCCGCTACGCGAGCGAGTGCGACGCGGGCCAGTCGTGCGTCGACGGAAAGTGCGTGAAGCCCTGCGCCGACGACACGGCGTGCGGCGCGAACGCGAGCTGCCAGAAGGGCTTCTGCCAGCCCAAGCCGCCGACCACGACGTGCACGAGCGACGCGCAGTGCTCGGGCGCGACGCCCAAGTGCCTCGCGGGCAAGTGCAGCGCGCCCTGCACGAGCGACACGCAGTGCGGCGCGGGCAACTACTGCAACCAGGGCGCGTGCGTCGTCGACACGCGGCCGAAGCCGATCTGCACCGCGCAGGACAAGTCGGCGTGCTCGGCCAACCAAGCGTGCGTCGACGGCTACTGCAAGTACACCTGCGGCAAGGACGACGACTGCCGCCTCATCGACGCGCGCATCGGCTACTGCGGCGTCGACCACGTCTGCCGCACGCCCGCCGAGGCGAAGCCCCAGTGCACCGCGCAGACCGACTGCGGGGCGAGCCAGAGCTGCGTCGACAACACCTGCAAGTAGCGCGCGCAGGCGCGCTGTAGGATCCCAACGGTGTTGCCGAAGAAGGGAAGCCGGCGCGTCACGGTCGACGGCGTCGTCTACCGATGGCGAGAAAGCCACGGGCACCGCTTCTTCGAGCTCCGCCTCGAGCACTTCGAGGCTCCCGGCCAGCTCCTCTTCGCGCCGTTCGCGTATCGAGCGCTCGATGCGAGCCGTCCGGCCGATGTGTACCGCCCGATCATGACCCACCGCGTGCTCTCAGCGGTCATCGCGTGCGGACTCACCGGAGGGTGGAGCCCCGAACGGCCGGGGCCGGTGCTGTGCCTCGAGCCAAGCGACACGGCGCCGCTCGTCTCCGATTACGACTACCGCCACTCGAAGTGGACCGTGAAGCAGGGCGACCGGTACGTGTAGCGACCGAGCGGCTGCCCTGACGCCGTCCAACGATGGATGTCGACGTATGCTCGCGGGCATGGGAACGCTCGCGAAGCGGCTGCGCACCAAGAACCCGAAGCTCTTTCTCGGCGTGCTCCACGCGGCGGTGGATCGCGCGACCGCGCGGCAGCTCCACTTGTCGCGGCGTGAGCGCGACGCGTTCCATCGCGAGACGCTCGGTCGCGAGCCGCCGGACATCGAGGTCTACGATCGCAAAGCGGAACGCTACCTGCTCGATCTCGACGTCGATGACGCCCGCCTCGCGCGCGTTCGCGATCTCGTCACCTTCGGGCGCCCCGGCGAAACGTGGGTGTTCGCGCTGATCGGCGGCTTCGGCGAATACGGAGAGGCGTTCGCGATCGATCGGTTGGGCGGCATCGAGGCCCTGAGCGGCCTCCGCTCGCTCGACTTTGGCGGGATGGCGCGCGGCGTGAGCCTCGCCCCGCTCGCGAAGCTCGAACGACTCGAGACGCTCTCACTCAACGTCGCCGACGGCATGACCGACTTCGGCAGCCTGCTGACGCTCCCCAAGCTCCGCACGCTCAGCCTGACGAACCTCGAGCCGACGAAGCGCCACCGCGAAGTCGTCGAGGTCGCCCAAACGCTCGTCGCCCGCGGCGTGGCCGTCCTCGATCTCGACGGCAAGGCGCACCCGCTCGCGCGCAGAGCCGCTGCCAAGCCGAAGCGAGCGCCGCGCTGAAGCCAGTGCCCATTTCGCTGCCGAGACCTCCCCGGCGCCGCCGCCGAAAGCGTATGCTGGCGATGGCGATGCGACGGCGCGTAACGCTGACGGTGGTGGTCACCGCGCTCGGATGCTTCGATGCATCGCGGGCCGCGGCCGACGGGCCGAGCGACGCGAACAAGGCGCGCTGCGCCACCGCGTACGAGCGCGCGCAGGAGCTCCAGCGAAACGAGCGCCTCTTGTCCGCGCGGCGCGAGCTCGTCGTGTGTCGCGACACGTGTCCGGGTCGGCTTCGTCGCGACTGCGAGCAGTGGCTCGCGGACGTGGACGCCATCTTGCCCACGGTCGCGATCCGGCCGCAGGGCGGCGACGGAAGGCCGCTCGGGAACGTGCGCGTGACGGTCGACGGTGAGCTCCTCGGCGACGCGCCGAAGGAGCCCGTCGTGCTCGACGCCGGCGCTCACGTCCTTCGCTTCGAGCACCCCGATTCGGCCGCGGTCGAGGCGCGCATCACGTTGCAAAGCAACGAGCGACGCGTGCTCGCGGTCACGCTGTGGCCAAAGGCACCGCCCGACGCGCCGCCCGAGAGCGCCGCGCCCGAGCGCAATGGAACGGCCGCGCGCGCGCTCGTCATCGGCGGCGCCGCGGCGCTCCTCACGGGCGGAGGGCTCGCCATCGCGGGGCACGTCGAGCGCGCCAGCCTCCGCTCGTCCTGCGCTCCCTTCTGCTCGACCGCGGAGCTCCACACGATTGAAAACCTTTGGATCGCCTCGGCCGTCGTCGCGGGGCTCGGCGCGGTCGCGTTCGGGGTCGGACTGACGATCTGGCCGACTCGCCCGCACGCGCCCGCCACCGCAAAGACGCGCCTCTGGCTGGGCGTCGGAGCGATCGGCGGCGCGTTCGAGTGAGGCTCACCCGCCGCGCGATCGGAGCCCGTAGCGCTCCATCATTCGGTGCACGAACTGCCGCGAGACACCCATGGCGGCGGCCGACTGCGTGATGTTCCCACCGTGCCGCTCGAGCTGCGCGGTGAGGTAGCGAAGCTCGAAGTCCTCGACCACCTGCTCACGAGCAGCGCGGAGCGGCAGATCGAGAGACGCGCCGCGCTCCCCGCCGCTCGACGCCGGCCCCACGTCGCCGAGCGCCTCCCGTCCCAGACTCGGAAAGAGCACGAGCCGCAGCACCGCGTTGCGCAGCTCGCGGACGTTGCCCGGCCAATCGTGCGCGCGAAGCATCTCCAGCGCGCCGGCTGGCAGATCGCTCGTGCTCTTGGCCGGCGTCCGCGCCGCCAGCATGCGCTCGGTGATGAGCTCGATGTCGTCGCGCCGTTCGCGGAGTGGCGGGACGCGCGCCTCGACGACGGCGAGACGGAAATAGAGGTCCTCGCGAAACAGCTTTTGCCTTACGAGCTGCCGGAGATCGCGGTGGGTTGCCGCCACCACGCGCGCGTCGAACGGTTGCCACGCGTTGGAGCCGACCGGCCTGAACTGACGCGCTTCGAGCGCGCGGAGGAGCGTGGGCTGCAGCTCGAGCGGCAGCTCGCCGATCTCGTCGAGGAAGAGGACGCCACCGTTCGCCTGGGCGAGCAGGCCCTCGCGCGCCGTGGCGGCGCCGGTGAACGCGCCCTTCGCGTGGCCGAAGAGCTCCGACTCGATGAGGTTCGACGGGATCGCGCCGCAGTCGACGACCACGAAGGGTCCGTCGCGCCGATCGCTCGCCGCGTGGATCCCGCGCGCGAGGAGCTCTTTGCCGGTTCCGGACTCGCCGAGGAGAACGATGGTCTCGTTCGACTTGGCCGCGGTCTCGAGGAGCGCGAAGAGCGCGCGCATGATCAGGGTCCCGCCCAAGGCCTCGCCGAACCGCGCGTACGGTGAGAGCGCGACGACCGCCGGCTGCCCCACGACCTGCACCCGAAGCGAGGTCTCTCCGATCGTCACCTCCACATCGGGATTCACGTAGGCGGAGAGCACGCGGGTCGCCCCGATGAAGGTGCCGTTCTTGCTCCCGAGATCACGAAGGAGGAGCCCCGCCTCGGTGAGCTCGAGAGAGCAATGCCGCCGCGAGACACGCGGATCGTCGCTCACGACCACGCCGTCGCCCTCGCCGCTTCCGATGACGAGCTCGCCCAACCCCAACGTGGCGCGCTTCGTCGTTCCGCGCGGCGAAGCCACGCAGAGCTCGAGCGACGGATGCTCGAGGCGGGTCCGTCCGTGCGTCGTGACCGTCATGGTGTGGGCGGCGCGTTCCGACATCTTCCGAACTATAGGGTAACCTTCGGACGTGTCCGCAGTGCGAGGCGTGAGGCGGGTCGGCCGCTATCGCATCCTTTCCCCGATCGCCTCGGGCGGCATGGGGACGGTCCACCTGGGGCGCCAGATCGGCGACGCGGGCTTCACGCGCGTCGTCGCGATCAAGTTCCTCCACCCGCACTTGGCGAACATCCCCGAGTTCGTGCGGCGCTTCCTCGATGAAGCGCACCTCGCGGCGCGCGTGCGGCACCCCAACGTCGTCGGCACCATCGACATCGTTCGCGAAGGCGAGGAGCTCTTCCTCGTCATGGAATTCGTGCGCGGAGAATCGCTCGCCGCCCTCGCCCGCGTGAGCTCCGAACGCGGTGAGCGCATCCCACAGCGGATCGCGCTCCGCATCCTCGTCGACGTGCTTCACGGGCTTCACGCCGCCCACACGGCCACCGCCGAAGACGGGGCTCCCCTATCGATTGTCCACCGCGACGTCTCCCCGCAAAACGTCCTCGTGGGCGTCGACGGTCTTTCGCGCCTCATCGACTTCGGCATCGCCAAAGCCGCGACGAGCCTCCACACCACGCGGGAGGGACACCTCAAGGGCAAGCTCCGCTACATGGCGCCCGAGCAGATCACCGACGAGGCGGTGACCCCGCGCACCGACGTCTACGCCGCGTCCGTCGTGCTTTGGGAGACACTCACCGGGCGGCCGCTCTTCACGGGCGGCAACGACGCGGTGGTCCTCGCCAAGGTCCTCGAAGGCGCGGTCTTGCCTCCGAGTCACTTCACCGAGGTGGCGGCGTCGCTCGACGCGGTGGTGCTGCGCGGTTTGTCACGCGATCCGGAGGCGCGCTTCGCCACGGCGCTCGACATGGCGATGGCGCTCGAACGCGCCGGTGAGCCGCTCGCCGAGGCGCGGGAAGTCGCGGCGTGGGCCCTAGGCATCGCGGGCGAGCGCATTCACGCGCGCGACGCGCTCGTCGCGGGGACGACCGACGTGCCGGCGCTCGAGGCCGATCCGAGCGATGGCGTGGAGACACGAACCGCTCCAGAGACGGACCTCACGGCGGAGACTCGAGCCGAACGACCGCGTGGGAGATGGCTGCTCGTCGGCTTCATCGCGGCGGCCGCGACCGCGTTCGGGCTCTTCGCCTACCAGAAGAGCGCCGCCTCCGGGGTTGCACCCGCGCCCGAGATCGCGACCCCGACGACGACGACGGCCAGCGCGTCCGCGTCGCCCGCTCCGCCGGCATCGGCGGTCGAGGCTGTCGTCGCGCCATCCGCGAGCGCCGCGCCCAGCGAGATCGCGCGCAGCGCGCCGTCGGGCCGCGCTCCATCGCGCGCTCCGGGCCCTGGCGCGACGCCGCGACCGCGCAGCGGCCCGGGAAAGAAGCCGGACTGCTCGACGCCGTACTACGAGGACTCCGCGGGCATTCGTCGCGTGAAGCGCGAGTGCCTATAGGCGGCCGCGTCTAGATCACACTACGCTGCGCCTCGGTGCTGCGACCTCTCGGTGCACTCTTGGCGATCGCGATCGGAGGCTGCTCGCTCCGCGGGATCGCCGACGGGATCCGCGACGGCGGCCCAGGCATCACCGAGGCGGGCGTGGATGGCGGCAGCCCCGACGGTGCCGGTGCGGACGGTGGATGCACGGCGGCGACGTGCAAGCCCATCCCGCTGGTGACGGGTGAGGTCGCGGGTTCCCTCGCCACCAATGGAACGACCGTCGCTTGGGCGACGAGCCGCCACGTTGCTACGTGCGCGACCAAGGGCTGCGACGCGGCGCGGAACCTGACGTCGGATCACGATCTCACCGGCTTCATGGCGCTCGAGGGTGAGACGCTCTGGTACACGACCGGGCCGACCGCCAACCACGGCGTCGAAATTTGCTCGCTCCCCGACTGCGCCGACGATCGCGCGCTCGCCTACGACATCGGCGCGCCGCGCGCGGTCGCCGTCGATCAAGGGAACGCCTACGTGCTCGAGGTCGACGGCAAGCGCATCCTCCACTGCGTCACCGGCTGCGACGACATCGCCTCGGGCATCACGCCGACCGGCGCCGTGGCCGTCTCCGCGGCGAGCGTCTTCTTCTCGACGTCGGGCGCGAACGGCGCCGTGTACACGTGCTTGCGAACGGGCTGCGCCGGAGCACCCACGCCCCTCGCGAGCGCGCAGGCCAACCCGCGCGCGCTGGCCGTCGACCGCGGCGCGGTCTACTGGACGACCTACGACGACGGCACCGTCATGAGCTGCGCGCTCGGCGGCTGCGCGGGCGGAGCCACCGAGCTCGCGCGCGCGCAAGGCAATCCGCTCGGCATCGCGAGCGATGGCGAGCGCGTCTATTGGGCGAACGAAGGCGTGGGCACCGTCGTGTCGTGCGACGTCCGCGGCTGCGGCGGAGCGCCGACCGTGCTCGCCAAGGATCTCGACCGCCCGCAGTGGGTCGCGGTCGACGCCCATGACGTCTACTTCTCGACCGCCGCCGGCACGATCTTCCGACTTCCGAAGTGAAGGCGTCACAAGGGCAGGAGGGTTCCGTCCTTGGGCGTGCCCGGCGCGTACCAGCGGTTGCGTTGCCACGTGCCCCCGCCGGCCTGAAGACCATCGTTGGCGTTCGTCACCGGACCGTAGCTTCCGCACTCGGGGTGGTAGCGAACCCCGAACCAATTGTCGGTGATCTGGAAGCTCGTGTTGGGCGACTCGCCGGCGCTCGGCGTGTAGCCCACGTACATCGCGTAGCCGCCATCGGTGTCGAATAGGTTCCCCACGATCGTGAAGCCCACGTTCGGACCGCTCTCCGGATAGAAGGACGCCGCCGAGGACGCCATGGTGTTGGGGGCGGTGGAGAGGTTGTTGTTCCGCAGGACGACGTTCTTCGTGCCGCCCCACGCGGCGACCGCGCTCGAGTGCGCGGCCGTGTTGTTGACGTTGTCGCCGATGTAGCTCGCTTCGATGGTGGTGTTGTCGCCGAGGGCGACGCCGCGACGGGTGCCGTGAACGTATGCGCGCCGAACCGTGGCCCCGTCGGTGAAGAGCATGGCCCGATCCACCGACGACTGCTCTCCCGCGCCGGCCGTGGAGGCCGAGGTGATCTCCACGTCTTCGACCAGGAGCCCTTGGGCGCCGCCGCCTTGATAGAGCGCGTAGTCACCGCTGCAACGGATCCGCGAGCGCTTGATCGTGACGTTGGGAGCGGAGATCGTGAGACAAGTCGAGACGTCCTTGCCGTCGATCACGGTGCCCGCTGCGATCACGTTGCTCGGTCCCGTGTAAGGCGAGAGCAACGCGCCCGTGGGCATCCAACCGGTGTTCGCCGGAGAGACGTAACGGCCGTCGAGCGGGGCCGCGGCGCCGGCGTCGTACGGAGGAGGGCCACCCGCGTCCGGCGCGGGCGGCGATCGCGCGCCCGCGTCCTCGATCGTGGTGTCGTTCGTGGGCGCGAGCGGCGACGCGTCCCGCGCCGAGGCTCCGCCCTCCGTCACGGGCTCGCCCGCGTCGATCGGCAGAGCAGGATCGTTCGGCACCGCCGGCTCGCGGGCCGGTGTCTCCTCCGAAAGCGGCTCGCACGCAGCGAAGGAGAAGGCGGCGAGAAGGACCGAGAGACGATGCGCGACGCGTACGCGATGGGCTTGGCTCATGATCGCTCCTTGGTCGAGGCTCAGGGCTGCGCGATGAGGGCGCCGACGCCGGTTCCGTCCGCGTTCGCGCACAGGTGATTATTCGTCCACTCCACGATCGTGACGCCCGGGTCAGATGCGCCGGGCGCGCTGAACGCGTGGACCGGACCAAATTGATACGAGCCGGCGACGATCAGGTTGTTCGTGACCCGAACCCGATTGTCGTAGACGCGCAGCGTGAAGCCGCCGCCGGACATCAGGTTGCTGTCGATGATCATGTCGCCGCTCGAGCCGTCCGCGGTGAAGAACGCGGCGTTGCTGCCCCCGGCGATCGTGTTGTGGCGCACGACGACGGTCCCGCCGGTGTGGCCGTAGGACTGGATGCCGTCGCCGTGATCGTTGGGCAGGTTCGAGAGGTCGTGGATCCATGAATCCTGGATGGTGATCGGCCCCGTCCCGGCGAGGCGCGGGCCGTCGCTGCACGAGTGCGCGTTGACGCGCGTGATCGTGTAGTTCTCCGGCCCGATCGACTCACCGCACATGGCCGAGCGCTCTCCGTCGATCTCCGTGTCGAAGACCTGAAGGTTCGTCCCGCTCGCGACGTGGATGGGCTCATAGCAGCCGCCGCCGTGCACCAGCGTGCGCTTGATCGTGACGTTGCTCGCGCTCACCGTGATGCAGCCGTTCACCTCGAGCGCGTCGATGACGGTGCCCGGCGTGGTGATGTTGAGCGATCCCGAGGGCGTCAGCACGGTGCCCGCAGGGACGCCCGTGTTGCTCGGGCCGGGAAACGCGCCGCTCGCAGGCGGCGGCGTGGTTCCGGCGTCGATCACGGGAGGCGGCGTCGTGCCGGCGTCGGTCGCCGGCGGCGGCGGCGGCGTGCCAGCGTCGATCGCGGGCGGCACCGGCGTCGTCCCGGCGTCGGTCGCAGGCGGCGGCGGCGCGACGCCGGCCGGCTTGAGGAGCACGTCGACCCAGTAGTTCGAGGCGCGATACGAGTCGGTCGGGAAGGCGCTCGCCCCGTAGTGGTAGACGCCGTTGTGACTCTCCGCACGGTCGGCCGGCGCGTGGAGGGGCGCGCTGTCCTTCGAGCGACCCGCGAAGTAGTCGTTGGTCGCGGCGTAGTGACCGACGTCGGTGTGGTACGAGGCCACGTACGTCCTGCCCCCGACGACCGCCACGGGCGCCGCGAAGCGCACGGTCTGCCAGCCGGTCGCCCTCGTCGTGCGGAACGTGGCGCTCGCGAGGAGCGCTCCCTCCGCCGACCAGAGATGCGCGGTGTGCGCGCCCGTGTTCGCCGCGCCGCGGTAGTACCGAATCCCGGTCACGGTGCCGTCGACGTCGCTCGTGAACTTCGTCCCGACTTCGACCGCCGCTCCGTCCGAGTCGGACGCCGTGGCAGGGAGGTCGGTCGACGAGAAGAGCGTCACCTCGCCGGCGAGGAGCGACGCCTGCGAGGCCGACGTCTCGTCGGTCCCCTCGCCATCCGCGTCCGCGACTGTGCCGGCCGTGCAGGCCGCGAGGATGAGGAGGCCGACGATGCCGACGGCGCGAACGAGGTGGGCGGTGGGCTGGGAGGGGTTCATGCTCATGGGTTGCCCCGTTCGCACGGACCGTGCCTCTCACCACCGCCGCGAAACCACTAGGGATTCAATTTCGGCCCACACCGTCACCGTAAACGGCCGGTTTACGGTGGTTACGTCCATCCCCTCGCCGCGCCGGGCGAGCGGGCGCTCAGTCGTGGTGCGAGTCGCGGGCGTGGGCGCTCGTGGGCTCGACTTGCACGGTCACGTACTCGAGGCCCATCGATTTTTTGAGCTTCTCGGACACGCGGAGGGCGAGGTCGGGTGTGGGCGAGCCGCTCGTCACGTGGACGGTGAGGGCGTCGTGCCCAGCCCCGAGGCTCCACGCGTGGAGCGCGTGGACGGCGTCGACGCCGTCCACCGCGAGCGCGAGCGCGCGGATCGCGCCGAGATCGAGGTGCGGCGGCGCCGCCTCGAGCAAGACCAGCATCGCGTCGCGGAGCAACCGGAGCGCGCCGACCAAGAGAATGAGCGCCACCGCGAAGCTCGCGATGGGATCGATCGACGCCGGGCCGCCGAAGCGAATCGCGATCGCAGCCACCAGCGCGGCCACCGATCCGAGCACGTCCCCGAGAATATGGAGCCGCGCCCCCCGGAGGTTCAGCGCGTGCCCGCCGCCCCCATGATGGTGATGCGCCTCCGCGTGCCCGTGCCCGTGCCCGTGCCCGTCATGCTCATGCTCATGCTCATGCTCGTCATGCGCGTGCCCATGCCCGTGATGCGCATGCCCGTGATGGCCCATCGCGTCGTGGAGGAGCCACGCGCTGAGGCCGTTCACGAAGAGCGCGCCGATCGACACGATGAGCATCAGCCCCGCGGCCGGTCGCTCCGCGTGCTCGAGCTGCTCGATGCCATCGCGCACGATCTCGAACGTCGCCGCCAGGACGAGGAACGCGTTCACGATGGCCGCCACGGGCTCGGCTCGCCGGAGACCGAACGTGAAGCGCGGCGTCGGCCGCCGCACCGCGACGCGCATCGCGATGAGGCTCATCGCGAGCGCGAGGATGTCCATCAAGAGATGGATCGCGTCGGCCTTGAGGACGTTGCTCCGCGCGTAGATCGCGCCTGTCAGCTCGAGCACGAAGAAGCACGAGACGAGCGCGAGGACGTACGAAAGCCGCCGCGCCTGCCGAGCCTCGGCGGGCGTGAACTTCGGCGCACCGGGGGACGAAGCGTGCGGATCCAACGCGAGAGACGCTCTACACGATCACGTAGTCGTCGGCGACGTTCGTCGTGCTGTTCTCGATGAGGGCGCTCGTCTCTTCGTCGCGAAGGACGGCCGACATGTAGAGGCTGAGGAGGATCGCCGGGTGATCCTTGATCAAGGAGAGGAAGTCCTCCTTGGGCAGATGGAGGGTCACCGTCGGGTGGACGGCCACCACGTCGGCGTTGGCGCGGCGACGGAGAACGAGCGCGACCTCGCCGGTGACCTCGCCCGGTCCGAGCGTGGTGATGACGAGCGGCTCTTCGTTCTCGTAGCCGACGACCGCGACCTCACCCGACGCGATCAAGTGGAGGCCCGACGCCTCCTCCCCGGCCGTGATGAGCTTCTCACCCTTCTCGAAGACGAGCGTCTCGAAGCGCTCGACGAGCGCGGGCCGATCCGCCGAGTGAACCGACATGAGGATGCGCGACGTGCGCACCAGGTTGGCGAACATGCGGCGCCGGCAATGCGCGGCGAGCTCGCTCCCCACCTCGGGCCGCTCTTCGGCCACCTTCTCGAGCGCGTCGCGACGCGCGACCAAGAGGATCGACGGCCGGCACGCGACCACGCTCGCCGCGCGCGGCGCGCGCGAAAGGAGCGCCATTTCGCCGAAGAGAGCGCCGTTGGTGAGGCGCGCCAGCGTCACCGACGGAACGCCCTCCTCGGTCTCGGCCGGCGCACCGGAGCGACGGACCTCGAGCTCGCCGCGCGCGACGATGTACGCCTCGGCGCCCTCTTCGCCTTCGACGATGACCTCTTTGCCCGCCGGCACGGTGATCATCTCGAACGCTTCGATGAGCTTGCGGAGCGCGTCGACCTCGAGCGCGCTGAAGAGCGGAATCGGCGCGATGACCGTGGGCCCCGCCTCGTGGCGCTCGCTCTCGTACTGCTGCCGCGCCTGGTGCACGATCGATTGCGCCTTCGACAGAAGCGCCGGACCGGTGAGGTAGCTCGAGAGCGGCTGGAACTTCTCGAAGCTCGGGAGCGGTGGCGGCGGCGGTGCGGTCTCCGCGAGGCGGCTCGAGCTCGCCGAGAACGACTGGGCGATCGCGTCGAACATGACGTCGACATTCTTGCCGAGCTGGCGAAGATCGGCGACGGCGGCGACGGCGAGCGGCAAGTTGCCGGTGTCGATCGCGCGCTTCACGGCGACCTCGAGGCCCTCGATCGCCGCCTCGGTGCGGCCGAAATCGGCGAGCAATCGACACGTGAGGATGAGGGCGCTCGCCGCGGCGTGATCGTGATCCACGATCGCCGTGCTCCAGCGGAGCGCCGCCTCGCGTTCGTCGGCCAGCATGAGGGCCAGCGCGCGATCGAGCGGCGAGTCCGTGGTGTGCGTTCCGGGAAGCTCCGGGGGACCCGTCCTCATCCGCGGCGAGGATACATCACGAGGCCCCGCGCGGGCGAGACTCGCGCAATCCGATTGCGCGAGCGGGCGGATCAGCGGTCGTCGTCGTCGTCGTCACGACCGTCCGCGGCTTCGTCCTTCCGCAGCATGAACGCCGTGACGGCGTCGGCGGTGGCGCGGACGAGCGGGACCACCGTGGGGTAGTCCATGCGGGTCGGACCGATGACGCCGAGCGTCCCGACCGGCTTTCCGCGCTCGAGGAACGAGGCGCCCACGATGGAGAGCTGACCACCGCCGAGCTCGCCGGCCTCGTGCCCGACGACCACCGACGACCCGCCCGCGGCCATGGTCTGATCGAGGAGACGCACGAGCTCTTCGCGGCCCTCGAGCGCGGCGACCACTTGCCGGAGCCCCTCCCCGCCCGCGAACTCGGGGCGCTCGAGGAGCTTCGATTGACCTTCGATGATCACGTCGGCGCCCTCGGACGCGACGTCGCGCATGACCTCGCTCCCGAGCGTGAACGCCTGGCGACGGAGCGCGTCGTGCTGGACGTGCTCACTCGTGAGCCGGCGACTGAAGAAGTCGCGGAGCTCGCCGAGGGACCGACCTTCGGTGACGTCGTCGAGCAGGTTGTGCACGCGGACGAGCTCGTCGTCGGTGACGTTGGCGCGCAAGAACCGGTTCTGCACCGATCCGTTGCTCATCACGAGCACGGCCAAGAGCTCACCCGGCGTCGTGCGCACGAACCGAAGGTGTTTGAGCTTGAGCGTCTCGGCCTTGGGGGCGACGACGACCGCGGCCGTGCCGGTGAGCTCGCTCAAGAAGCGCCCCGTCTCGCGAAGCACGTTCTGGCCCGGTCCGATCTCGTCGAAGCGCGAGTGGATGCGCTCGCGCTCGTCGGGGCTCAGCTTGCGGAGCTCCATCAGGGCGTCGATGAACAAGCGGAAGGCGCGATCGGTCGGCACGCGCCCCGCGCTCGTGTGCGGCTGCGCGAGGTAGCCCATGTCCTCGAGATCGGCGAGGACGTTGCGGATGGTCGCCGGCGAGAGCTCGAGGCCGTATTTCTTCGCGAGCGTGCGCGAGCCCACGGGCTCGCCCGTCGCCACGTATTCGTTGATGGCCGCGTAGAGGATCTGCCTCGCGCGCTGGTTGAGCTCGGACATGCTCGACTCCACGAGGATAGCCCAGAAGGCCCCGCGCCCGTAGTTTTGCCCTGCCGGCCGCCTCGGACTACCCTCCAAAACGCATGCGAGCGGTTCGGCGCATCCAAGCAGTCACGGCGGCCGCGCTCGCGGGGCTCGGCCTCATGGCCGTGAGCGTCGAGACCGACGCCAAGGACACCGAAATCGAGTCGCCCGAGGGCGCGGAGTCCACGCCGGCCGTGCGCTACGCGACGCTCGATCAGGCGGCGTGCGAGGCCGAGCTCACGAAGCGTGGGGTCTCGTTTACGCGCGAGGCCGACGTGCGCGGCGTCCTCGCGCCCGTGCGCCTCACCGGCCCGGTGCGCGGCATCACCTACCGCTCGATGCTGCCCGAGAAGCAGCGCGCCACGTCGCCGTGGGAGATCGTCGACTGCCGCCTCGCCCTCGCGCTCGACGACTTCGCGCAGGTGCTCGCGCGTCACGACGTGCGCGAGGTCGTGCATTTTTCCGTGTATCGACCGCCGCCGCTCCGCGGCTGGCTCGACGGGATGCTCGGCAAGCGTCACTCCGGCGCCCTCGCCATCGACGCCGGCCGCTTCGTCCTCGCCGACGGGACGGCCCTCGACGTCGAGCGCGACTTCGGCGGTCGCATCGGTCAAAAGACGTGCGGCCCCAAGGCGGCGGCGCCCCCGCCGACGCCGGCCGGCCAAGCGCTCCACGCGATCGTGTGCGACGCGGCCGAGGCGCACCTCTTCAACGTCGAGCTCACGCCGCACTACAACAAGGCGCACAAGAATCACCTGCACCTCGAGGTCACGCCCGGGGTTCGCTGGTTCTTGATTCGCTGAACGCCCACCGTCGCGCGCGCGTCAGCGAAGGCGCGCGAGCGTCGCTTCGAAATCGGCGGGGAGCGGCGACGTGAACCGCACCTCGCGCTCGGTCTTGGGGTGAACGAAGCCGAGCTCGGCGGCGTGGAGCATGAGGCGCGGGGCCGGGATGATGTCGGCGCCGTAGTCGCGCACGTAGACGCGCTCGCCGACCAGCGGATGCCCGGCCTCGCTCAAGTGAATGCGGATCTGGTGCGTGCGGCCCGTCTCCAGCGTGCAAGAGACGAGGGTCGCGCCCTTCAAGCGCTCGACCACCTCGACGTGCGTGACGGCGCGCTGGCCCGCGGTGAGCGGCGGGCGCTTGCCCTTCATGCGCTCGATCGAGCCGCGGAGCCCGTCGCCGCGATCTTCGACGAGATGCGACGTGTACGTCTTGGCGAGCGCGTGGCCGTGCACGATCGCGCGGTACTTTCGGTGCGTCGAGTGCGCGCGAAACTGATTCGAGAGGCTCTGCTTGGCGAGCCAGCTCCGCGTGAAGACGACGAGACCCGAGGTGTCCTTGTCGATGCGATGCACGACGCCGAGCGAAGGGCGCGGCGATCGATCGCGCGCGGCGAGCGCGTCGCGCACGAGCTCGTCGAGGGTGCCGGTCTCGTTCTCGTCGTACGGCACCGTGCTCACGCCGCTCGGCTTGTCGACCACGACCACGTGCGCGTCGACGAAGACGATGCGATCACGGTCGAGCCGGCCGGGGCGCGGCCGGGGCGCCGCCGGATCGATCGCGATCGTGGCCCCAGCGCGAACCCGCCGCTCGGAGGTCGTGACGACCTGGCCGTCGACGGAGACCTTGCCCGTCTCGACGAGGGTCCGCGCCTTGCCCCACGGCACCTCGAGGACAGCGCGCACGATCGCGTCGAGCGCCTTTCCGCCGAGCGTCTCCGGGACCTCGTAGCTCTTTGCCGCCACGGTTCCCTTCTACGTGTTTGTAGGAGCGATTGCACTCCTTCGGCCCTCGGGACCGGTCCGAGCGAGGCGAACCCCCTTCCCAAAAAACCCAGTCTTTGTATCGTAGGTGCTCGCCGGCGACCTGGTCGCTGGCGCTCTCGATCGCCGTTCCCTCGCGCCATAGGGCGCCTCCGAGGAGATTCCCGTGCCGAAGACTCTTTTGGCTGTCGACGACAGCGTGACGATGCGCAAAGTCCTGGAGATCGCGTTTGGAGGCGAGGACTTCACCGTCGTCACCGCCGAAGGCAAGGACGACGCGCTCGGCAAGCTCGACGGCAAGCCGAGCGTGGTGCTCATCGATGCCGGCGAAGACTGGGGCTACGCGCTCGCCAAGGACGTGCGCGCGAAGCAGCCGGGCGCGGCCATCGTGATGCTGTCGAGCCGCTTCTCGCCGTACGACGCCGCCAAGGGCAAGGAGTCGGGCGCGGACGAGAACATCGAGAAGCCCTTCGATACGCAGCAAGCGATCGAGAAGGTGAAGAAGGCGCTCGCAGCGCGCGAGAGCGGCCAGCCGGTCGCGGCGGCTGCGCCCGCAGCGGCGGCGGCTCCCGCAGCGGCGGCCAAGCCCGCGGCGGCGGCGGCTCCGGCGGCGAAGCCCGCGGCAGCGGCAGCTCCGGCAGCGGCTCCGGCCAAGGCGGCCGAGCCCGCGAAGCCCGCGGCGACAGCGGCCAAGCCGGCGGCGGCGGTCGTCGCGGCGGCGACGAACGGAAAGCACATGGCGACCAAGCTCGCCGACCTCGGGCTCAACCCGCAGCAGGTCGACGCGGTCATGGCGCTCTCGCGTCAGGTCGTCGAAGAGGTGGTCTGGGAGGTCGTGCCGACGCTCGCCGCCACCATGATTCGCGAAGAGATCACCCGCCTCACCAAGGAGGGCTGATCGTGAGCGATCCCAAGAAGGACTCGCACGGCGAGGACAAGCCGTTCACCGAGGGCGAGATGAAGGCCTTCGTGGAGCGCGTCGCGTGGGAGGTCATCCCGACCCTCGCCGAGGCGCTCATCCGCGAAGAGCTCGACAAGCAGCTCGCCGACTGACTCTCGCCAGACGAGACGCATCACCATGGCCAAGAAGAACAAGAAGAGCGCGCTTGCAGCCGCGGCGTCGCGACGGCTCGCGCGCATCGGTCAGCCGGATCCGGAAGAGATCGCGCACGCGATGTTCCACGCCGAAGAGCGGGGCGAAGTGCAGCGAGTGTCGCTCGACGACGGCTCGTGGGCCTGGGCCTTCCCCGACCAAGACGGCAAGACGCAGCTCCTCAAGCCCACGCCGGAGATGCTCGCCGCGCTCGCGCGGTTCGCGGCCGAGGGGCACACGCACCATCACTGACGGCGCGGGCGCGAGGTGACCGTGGTCTCGCTCGCGCGCGTCGGCATCGTCGGTTACGGCCGATTCGGGCGTGCGCTCGCGGAGCTCGTCGTCCGTCGCGGCGGTGTGGTGCGCGCGTTCGATCCGCACGCCGACGTTCCGCCCGAGCGACGCGCGTCGTCGCTCGACGCGCTCGTCGACGAGCCGCTCGACACGCTCGTCGTGGCGACGCCGATCGAGGCGATGCCGGACGTGTTCCGCTCGATCGCCGCGCGCCTCGCCACGCGCGAAGGTGGCGGACCGCTCGTCCTCGACGTAGGGAGCGTGAAGGTCGCGCCCGCGGCCGCGCTCGCGCGCGCCTTCGGCGATCTTCCGGGAGCGCGCGCGGTTCCAACGCATCCCCTCTTCGGACCGATGAGCCTCGCGCGCGCCGAGCGCCCGCTCACCGTCATCGTGTGTCCGGCGGCGACGGGCGGCGACGCAGCCACGGCGGACGCCGAAGCGTTCTATCGCGCGCTCGGCTGCGAGATCGTGGCGGTCACGCCCGACGAGCACGATCACGTGATGGCGCGCACGCACGCGCTCGCGTTCTTCTTCGCCAAGGGAATCGTCGACGCGGGGCTCGACGCGCCCGCGCCGTTCGCGCCGCCCTCTTTTCAGGCGATGGCGCGGTCAGTCGACGCCGTGCGCGCGGACGCCGGGCACCTCTATCGCGCGATCGAGATCGAAAACCCGTACGCCGCCGAGATGCGCCAGGCACTCCTCGCGGCGCTGACGCAGAGCGACGCCGAGCTCACGGAGAGCGCGAGCGCGACGCACGACCCGGACGCGACGCGCAGCGCACGATCGCCGTCGGTGCCCGCGCTCGCCGGTCCGCCGCGCGAGCTCGCGGAGGCGCGCCTCTTGATCGACGAGGTCGACCGAGAGCTCGTCCGCCTCCTCGCGCGCCGCGCCGAGCTAGCGACGCGCGCCGGGCGCGCGAAGGACGCGCTCGGAATCGGCACGCGCGACGAGCGTCGCGAAGCAGAGCTCCTCACGACGCGGCGCGCGTGGGCGGGGGCGCAGGAGCTCGACGCGGACGCGATCGCCTCGGTCTTCGAGGCGATCCTCGCCTTCTCGCGCGAGCATCAGACGCGGCGCGCGCGCTGAGCGGTCAGGGCCGAACGGGCTGCTCGGGCGCCGCCGGATCCGCCGAAGATGCGGTGGGCGCGTCCTCCGGACGCGGCGCGTTCCAGATCGAGCGAGCCGTCGCCTCGAAGGCGGGGAAGAATCCAGCGCGATCGAGGAACGGGTTCACCCAGCCGGTGAACGTGGCGTACGTGCTGTCGTGCGGAGCCGTGTGGTGCTTCTCGTGGTGCACCGGATCGAGGAGGAGGCCCCAGCGCTGGAGCTTGAGCACGAGCGCGGGCGCCTTCTCGTCCATGTGCGACCACTTGTGCACCTGGCTGATCATGAAGACGCAGCTCAGGAATAGCACCATGAACAAGATGAAGAGGCGGTTCGCCGTCGACGACGCGGGAACGAGCCACGTCATCAGCGCGAGGAGCGGAACGCTCAGAAGGCACGTGTCACCGGCGATCGTCACGAAGTCGTGATGCGTCATCGCCTTGGGATCGTCGTGGTGCTCGCGGAACGACCGGATCAGGTTGCGCCCGAAGATGGGCGTCGAGGTGTCGCCGAAACGATCGGCTGCAAAGTGCACGACCGCGGACACGAAGTCGGCGCCCAGCATCGCCGGGAGGAGGAGCGCCGCCGCGGCGATGACCTCCAATGCGGACGGCTGTGCCATCGCGAAGCGCACGACGAGCACCGCGCTCAGCGCGACGTGCGACGTGATGGCGACGATCTCGACGACCCGATGGGATCGGTCGTAGTTGCTCATGCCGTATGGATACGCTGCATGAGCTTCACCGGATCAACGAATTGTGATGTGACTCCCCAGATGTACGTCGAGGTAGGCAGATTCCGGGCTTGCTAGAGTGGGTCAGTGCCCGGCGGCGTAGTCGGCGTCGATGCTCGAAGCGAGCTTCTGAACCTCGCTCGCCACGTCGAAGATGACGCCGATCTCGCGGTTCGAGAGGAGCGAGTTCGTCGTGAGGTTCTCGGACCCGACGAACGCGGTCTCGCCGTCGACCACGATGGCCTTGGCGTGGATGTACGGCTTGGTGACGCGCTTGAACCCGATGCCCTTCTGTTGGAGCGCGGCGTGGGCGTCGGCCTCGTTGGGGGTGTCGCTGTTGTCGGCGACGATGACGCGCACCTTGCAGCCGCGGTCGACGGCGCGACCGAGCGCCGCGACGATCTCGTCGTCGCTGATCGCCTCGACCTCGACGTCGACGGAGTCCTTGGCCGAGTCGATCAGCGCGAGGAGCATCGGCCGCGCAGTGGACGGGGCGACGACGAGGTCGCCCGTCGAGCCCGTGCTCTTCCCGTCGTAATCGAGCGTGAAGAGCGCCTCGGCTTGCGCGACGTGCTTGGGATCGGTGTCGACGGCGAGGTACTCGCGGTTGTCGCGGAACGCCGAGAACGTCGCGTTCATGGTCATGATCCACGCCTCTTGGCCATCGAGGATCACCGTCTTGGCGTGCGTGAAGTTGAGGGTGTTCTTGGCCCACGTGACGCCGACGCCGGCGTTCTGGAGCTTGGTGAAGACGGCGTTCTGATCGGTGCCGGCCTGCGGGAAGCTCTTGTTGAGCACGACCTTCACGTCGACGCCGGCCTTCTGGCGATCGAGGAGCGCGCTGATCACGTTGTCGGCGCTGAGGAGGTACATCGTCATGTGGACGGACTTCTTGGCGCCCTTGATGGCCGCGATGAGCGAGGCGCCGTCGTCCCCGGGCTCGACGACGAGCCGCACGTCCTTGGTGGCCACGGGGCGCTTGCCCGTCGTGGCGCTCGTCCCGCCCTCGCCCCCTGCCCCGCCCTCCGCGTCCGTCGTGGGGTCGCCCTCACGCGGGGGGTCGGCGGTGGCGCTGACCTTGAGCTCGGCGCTGCACGCGGCACCGAGGGTGGCGGCCGACACCACGGCGAGAAAACCCAGACTTCGGAGGGAAAGCACGCCCCGTCCTTCAAGCACGCGCTACCAGAATGGCAAACTCCGATCTGCGTCTCTTGGCGATTCCGCAGGGAATCTCGAGCAGATAGCCCCGCGACCTACCCGGCGCTTCCCGGATCGTTGTCATGGCAAAGATCGGCCCCCGAAGCCTGCGGCGGGGAAGGTGCCAATCGTTGCCATGACAAAGATCCCGCTCCCTCCGCCTGGGCTGGCGGGTGCGACTGCTGAAATCTCGGATCTTTTTGCGCCGACCGAACCTTGCTATGACCCCCGCCTTGCATGAGCGAGCCGAACGATCTTTCGCCGCCCTCCTCTCCTGAGGACGCCTCCCAAGGCGAACCCGCCGCCGAGCCCCGGGAAGGCGCGTCCTCCGCGTCTCCCGCTTCCAGCGAGGCGAGCCCGGCCGATGCCGACGCGAAGAGCGACGCCGACGCGAAGAGCGACGACGCCGACGCGAAGAAGGAAGGCGAGAAGGACGGCAAGGAGAAGAAGCGTGAGACGCTCCCGCGCGGCAACCCGCTTCGGCGCGGTCGCGGCGGCGTGACGGCAGCCGTCGGCGCGATCCTCGCCTTCCTCTTCATGGCTTACTCGGGCCAGGTCCGCTTCGGGGTTCCGCTCGGCATCGTTTGCATCGCCGTCGCAGCGTTTGGCCTCATGGATCTCCTGGGCACGTTCGACGACGGCGACGAGCACGTCGCGGCGCGTACGACCGGAGCCACGATGACTTGGCCCCTCGCGCAGGCGGGCTCGTCCCTCATCCTGTACGCAGCGACGCTCGTCGGCGCGCAGAGCGGACTTTGGACGCCCTGGGGTTGGGGCATCGTCACGACGGCCGCGTTCCTCGCGCTCGTCGCGAGCCTGTTCGACGTCGGCGTGAAGCTCGGACCGTGGGCCTCCGACGAAGACGGCGTCGCCCGCCCCCTCCTCCGCCGCCACGGCTTCTGGGTCATCGTCGTTGGCGCCGTGCTCTACCTCCCGGGCCTCGGCGTGTTCTCGCTTTGGGATCCGTGGGAGACCCACTACGGAGAGGTCGCGCGCGAGATCCTCGCCCGCAACGACTGGATCTCCCTTTGGTGGGCCCAAGACGGCTGGTTCTGGTCGAAGCCGATCCTCAACTTCTGGATCCAGGCGATCGCGATGGCGTCGCTCGGCACGCACTACCAGCCCGATCGCATGCTCGTCGGCTACGCGGGCGGCATGGGTCACCCGGAGTGGGTCGTTCGCACGCCGAACGTGCTCCTGACGATCCTCGCGATGTACCTCCTCTACAAGGGCGTCGCGAAGGTCTTCGGTCGCCGGGCGGGACTCATCGGCGGCATCGTGCTCGCGACGATGCCCGACTGGTTCTTCCTCGCGCACCAGACGATGGCCGACATGCCGTTCGTCGCGCCGATGACGAGCGCCATGGGCCTCGTGCTCCTCGGCCTCCACTCGGACGAGAACCGACGCGCCAAAGTCTACGAGGTGACGTTCGGCAAGACCGTGCTCCGCTTCTCCGCGTGGCACCTCGTCTTCGGCGCCATCTTGATGGTCGCGCTTCCGCAGATTCTCTATCTCCTCTCGCGCAACCTCGAGCTCATGCTCGGCGGCGATGGCCCCAAAGGCTTCCGTCCGCACTGGGACGAATTCAGGAGCGGGTCCGGCCTCGGCAACTGCGGCCTCCCCGGTAACGAGATCTGCGTCCCCGCCAAGCCGGCCAGCTTGCCCAAGAACATCCCGGCCGCGCCCGACAACATCTCGCAGGGCTTCCTCCGCTACCTCCTCGCGGTCGAGCCCTCGCTCCAAGGCATCGTGTGGGCCGTCTTGATCGGCGTGCTCCTCTACTTGAACTGGGGTGAGCGCCGCGTGCAGCGCCTCTACTACCTCGCGGCGTGGTTCTTCGCGGCCGTGGCCACGATGGGCAAGGGCCCGGCCGGCTTCGCGCTCCCGATCTTGTGCGCGCTCACGTACCTCGCGACCAAGCGTCGCTGGTCGGAGTTCACGCGCCTCGAGCTCGTGAGCGGGCTCATCATCATCCTCGCCGTCGCGATGCCTTGGTACGTGGCGATGTACGTGCGGCACGGCTCGCCGTTCACCGATCGCCTCATCTGGCACGACATGTTCAACCGCGCGTTCTCGCACGTGCACGACACGAACGAGGGCGACGACACGAGCCTCCGCTTCTACCTGTGGCAACTCGGCTACGCGCTCTTCCCGTGGACCGGCCTCGCGCCGCTGGGGCTCGTCTATTGGCTGCGCCGCGGCGACTCGTCGGACCGCGGCCGCGGTGACGTGTCGGTCTTCCTCTTCATGTGGTTCCTCTTCTCCTTCTGCCTCTTCTCGCTGATGGGGACGAAGTTCCACCACTACATCTTCCCGGCGGTTCCCCCGATCGCGATGCTCCTCGGCGTCACGTTCGACGACATGCTCGGCAAGCTCGACAAGCCCAAGGCGGGGTGGCCGGCGACGCTGTCGCTCTACCTGGGCGGCGCGCTCCTCGCGGTGGTCGCGCTCACCGTGTTCCGCGGCGGGAGCTTCTTCGGTCGCGAGGGCGGCACGATGATGCTCGCCGGGCTCGGCGCGCTCTTGGTGGCCGGATACTTCGTCCTGCCGATGCTCCCCTTCGGGTCCACCGCGGCGACGCCCGCGCCGGCGCCTGCATCTGCAGCCGCAGAGGGCGCGCTCGAGGCCTCGGCCACGGGCGAGCTCACCATGGGCACGGGTCCCTCGCTCCGCTCCCTCGGCTCCACCGAGTCGGTGCGCGGTGAAGAAGAAGAGTCGACCGTCGAGACCGAAGACGACCTCGCGCGTCGCCGCATGCACGAGAGCTTGCTGCTCGGCGCGGCTGCGATCGGCGCAGCGCTCCTCCTCGTGCTCGTCGGACGCGATCTCGTGACCAAGCCGGAAGGGGCCGATCAGCCTGGCGCGATCCGTCTCCTCCAGCTCTTCACGTACAACTACCGGCGGCCGTGGCCCGACGACCTCGATTTCAGCGCGGTCCTCGGCGCGTTCACCGTGCTCGCGGCGCTCTGCGCGTTCGCCATCGGCGCCATCGCCAAGCTTCGCCAGCGCGCGCTCATCGCCTTCGCCGCGATCGCGGTCGTTTGGGGCGGCTGGGGCGTCGACGCGTACATGGCTCGCACCAGCCAGCACTGGGGCCAGCACGAGATCATCGAGGCCTACTACGAGAACCGGAAGGGCCCCGAGGAGCAGCTCGTCGCGTACCAGATGAACTGGAAGGGCGAGAACTTCTACACGGGCAACAAGGTCCCGGCGTTCGTGTCGAGCGGTGCGAATTTCACCAACTGGCTCAAGCAGCAGCGCGAAAAGGGCGCCAAGGTCATGTTCTTCGTGACCGAGCACTCGCGCGTCGGCGGCCTCAAGAACGAGGTCGCGGGCAAGAGCCTGCGTGAGGTCACGGACAAGAAGGTCTGCAACAAGTTCGTCTTGGTCCGCGTCGAATTGTGATTGGCGTCACGCCCAGCCTTGGCGACGAGGCAGACCTGGCAGCCGACATGTCTCGGGTGCTCGAGGGGCGGAGCCCCTCGAGCTCAAGCGGCCGTCCTGAGGAGCTCGCGACGAAGGACCGAGCAAGCTCCGCTCGCTAGAGCGGAGCTTGCGACTCTGAAAGAGACCAGACGCTCTCAGCCGACTGATTTCATGTTGCGGGAGCGCATGAGGCGGACCATGGTTCGCGCCGTGAGCTCCCGGTTTGCCCTCGGTTTTCCGCTTTCGCTCCTCCTCGCCGGTTGCAGCAGCGCCGCGACGTCGACGCCGCCGGTGACGGCGCCGGCGGCCGACGCGGGTGAAGCGAAGCCCACCGGGAAGACGTTCAACGCCGCAGCGGACGCGCCCAGCTACTCCGGCAAGGCGTACTCGGCGATGCAGATCTACGACCTCGAGCGGAACGTGTACCTCGACGACGTCGCGCTCCTCGAAGCCCTCGATGCGGAGCGGCTCGTCTTCTTCGGCGAGCAGCACGAGACGGCGCCGGTGCAGGAGCTCGAGCTGTGGCTCCTTCAAAAGAGCACCGAGCGCCACGACGACATGACGCTCGCGATGGAGCATTTCCAGCACGACGAGCAGTCCGTGATCGACGCGTACCTCGCGGGCAAGATGTCGACCTCGGACTTCGAGAAGAAGAGCCAGCCGTGGACGGGGTACCAGACGTACTGGAAGCCGCTCGTCGAGCACATGAAGTCGGTGGGCCGGCCGCTCGTCGGGCTCAACGTCCCCGACGAAGCGCTCCAGCAAATCTACGCCGCCTACCCCAAGACGCCGCTCGAGGTGTTCAACTCGTGGAAGCCCTCGTTCGCGTACGACGCGGCGATCGCGCCGCGCCCGCTCTCCAAGTGGGACGCGACGTACGAGAAGTACTTCGACGGTAGCTTCGACTACAAAACGCACGGCGCGCAGATGGGCATGAGCGAGGCCGAGGCGCTCCCCTACTTCACCGACCTCGCGCACATCCGCGACGAGACGATGGCGTACTTCGCGTCGCAAGCGCTCGGCTCGAGCGGACACGTGCTCGTGGTCGCCGGTGACTGGCACGTCCAGACCGGCCTCGCGACGCCCGATCGTGTGGTTCGCTATCACGGCGAGGGCACGTCGTACGTTCTCGTCACGACCACGCCGGTCGACAAGCTCGACGCCGTGAAGGCCGAGACGGTGAGCGGGCGGAAGCTCGCGCGCTTCGTGCTCGTCTACCGGAAGTAATCAAGATGCGCCTTCATCGTTCGCTCTTCGCCACGCTCTCGCTCGAAGTCGCCATCGTCACCGTGGCCAGCCTGAGCGTCGCGCTCGCGAGCTGCTCGAGCCAGTCGCCCGCGGCCGCCGCGCCCACGACGCCGGCCGACGACGGCGGCGCTCCGCCGGCCACCACGAAAGGTCCGCTCGCGCTCGCCGCGGGTGAGGTCGGAGAGGTCACGTTCGCCGACGACACGGCGACCGCGCGCTTCACCACCACCGGCGGCGAGAAGATGGTCGTCGTCCTCGCGTCGACCAAGCTCGACGGTACGAGCTCCACGTTCGCCTACTCGGCGAGCGCGTCCGCCGATGGCGACGACACCGGTGTTCGCTTGGTCGACGACTGCGCGCTGGCGCCGTGGACCGCCGCGATGCCAGCCGCCGATCCGGAGCCGAGCGGCGCGGGTCCCAAGGTCGGCGACACCCGATCGATCGTGGTCTCGGCCGGCGTCACGCACGAGACGATCACCGCGAAGGCGGCAGCCGTCGGTGAGCGCGCGATCGTGTGGGTCGACACCACGGCTGCGCACCCGGCCACGATGGAGGACGCGTTCATCGCCGACTTCCTCTCCGACTTCGAGAAGGTCATCCTGCCGCGCGAACGCGCCGTGTTCGGAATGGAGTCCGACCAAGACGGCGACGGCCGCATCTCGCTCGTCTTCACTCCGCTCACCAAGGAGAGCGCGGTGGCGTTCTTCCTCGGTTGCGATCTCGCGGAGCTCGACGGGTGCAAGCCGGGCAATCACGGCGAGTACCTGTACCTGACGCCGCCGGCCGACATCGAGCCGCCCTACAACACGCCGGCCGCAATCAAAGAGACGCTCGCTCACGAGCTCGGCCACCTCGTGCACTTCAACCGCAAGGTGCTGCGCAACAAGCTCACCGCGTGGCCCGACTCCGCTTACATGATCGAGGGCTTCGGCGCCTTCGCGCAGGACGTGATCGGCTACCAAGCCGGAAACCTCTACGTCGCCAAGGCGGGGCTCGATCAGATCGACGATTTTTCCATCGGCGACGTCTTCGGCCAGCGCGACGCCTACGATCAGAAGCGCGATGGCCTGCTCCGCGGCGGCGCGTACTGGCTCGTGCGCTTTCTCTACGATCGCGCCGGCGGCGACACGATGAAGGCCGACGGGACCATCGACGGCAAGGGCGGGCCGGCCGCGATGCACGCCTGGCTCGATGCGCCTTCGTCCGTCACCGACGGCGTGACGGGCCGCGCGGCGCCGCGTCCCCTCGCCGACGTCACCCTCGATTTCTACACGGCGCTCGCGGCGAGCGGCGGCTCGGCGACCGCGGGCCTCTCCGAGCCGAAGAACGCGTGCTTCGCGTTCGCCAAGACGAACACCGACCCGCTCACCACCCGTCAGCGCGGTGGCGATCCGCGCGCTTCGTTCCACGGCCAAGCGATGACCGGTCCCGCGATGAAGCCGCTCGCGAGCGCGGACAAGAAGCTCCGCGCCGGCGGCGTCGACTACCTCACCGTCGACGTCCCCGCAGGTCAGACCGAGCTCGGCCTCACCGTGAAGGTCGACGCGAAGGCCGCGGCTCGCCTCCGCGTCATCCGCGTGAAGTGATGCGCTGAGCGCGCGCCACGGTCACGGCGGCACGCAGAGGACGTCGGAGGTCCACAGCTCGTACGGCGCGTTCGGCCCCGCCGCGGAGTGGTCCTCGGACCAGACGATCTGCAAGTTCGCCAACCCCGGCGAGGGAGAGCCCTTGGCGGTGACGTTGGCCGATGCGGTCAGCACGCCGTTGGCGGGCACCATCATCGCGCCGCCGGGCGCGCCGGGCGCGCGCTGCGCGCGCAGGTGCCCCTGGCCGTCGAACCAATAGAAGTTGATGCCCTTGCCCGTGGTCACGGCTCGACCGATGAGGAAGAGGTTTCGCGACGCCGGATTGGCGTACGACTCGAAGTGGAAGTGCCCCTTGTCGACCGGGAGATCGAGCACGCTCCCGAGCGTGGTCGCCGGGAGGGCCGTCGCGGGAGTGGTCTGGGCGATCGACGCCATGGGAATCGTCCCGACGTAGAGGGTCGGTTTGGTCCCCGAGCCGACCGCGGAGAAGTTGGCCTCGAGGAACCCCATCGAGACCGTGTTGCCACCGTTGTCCTGAATGCCGGTCGCGAAGAGAACGTCGTTCGGATCCTTCACTGGCACCTTGAACGACGACTGCGGCGCGAGGGTGTCGGGATCGGCTTGGAAGAGGATCGCCGTGTCGCCGCCGGCCGGGCTCGGGCCGCTCTGCGGGTTGGCCATCACGTACGCGTGGTTGTTGCCGTTGACGAACGCGTCGTGGGGAAGGTCGAGGCTCGGGACGCCGGCCGGAATCGGCCACGACGTCCACGCCGACGGAGTGCCGTGCTTTTGGCGCGACACCTTGAGCTTGGGCGCGTAGTTGCCGCACGTGTTGCCGGAGATGCGGACCGCCTCCTTGAAGAACACGGCGATCAGGTAGTCGTCCTGATTCGCGTCGACGACCTCGAACGTCGCGGTCACGTTCTGCAGGCACGAGTCCAAGCTCCCGATGTCACCTGGGACCGTGAGCGGGACCGGCTTCACCCAGCCCGAGCCGTCGTCGGGGTACTTGAACACCTCGAGGATCGGAACGGCACCGCCGCCGTCGACGGGCAGGTAGCGCTGGGTAAGGACGGCGAGCCCCGTCGCATAGCGCTTCTTCGCGAGAAGATGCGCCGCGACCGGCATCGGATGATCCGCGGGCGCGCCGGGACCGCTCAGCGGGAAGTCGATCGCGTGCACCACTCCGAAGTCATCGGGCGCGAGCGCTAGACCGCGCGGCCCGCCCGGCTGCGCGACGACGAAGACGGAGATCTCTTCGGGCGGACCGCTTCCAATCCCGCCTGCGTCGACGTTGCGCGGGAAGTCGGCGAGCTTCATCTTCGAGCTCGTGGATTCGACGCAGTTGAGGAGATAGCTCCCCGCGTCGCCGCCCGCGTCCCCGGCATCCACGGCGCCGTCGGACGTCGTGACCGGGGCGTCGGTCGCCACGTCGGCGCCGGAGCCGGCGTCGCTCCCGGCGCCGGCCGGCAGGACCTCGAAGTCCCCGAGCAGCGCCGTGCAAGCGAGGGCACCGAGGCTGCTCGCGACCAAGAGACTCGAGATGGCGACCCGACCAAAGCGAAGTTTGAGCACGACAGCGCGAGCGTACGCCGGGTCGCACCCCCAGCGGTAGACTTTGGATGAGTCGCCGAAGACCCTGGTTTTTCAGTGGCCTTCGGAGAGCCAGGCCAGCTCCGAGATCGCGGTGTTGAACCACCACGACAGCTTGCGGCCCGGCGAGACGCCGTACGCCGGCCAGCCGATTTTCTGCGCGTCGAGCGCCTTGGCTTGGGCCGCCGCGTCGCCCGCCGCGAGAGCGGCGGCGAGCACGGACTGGCTCGCCGTCCGTGGGTCGCGCCCAGGGCGCGCGGCGCGGCGCAGCGATTCGCGCGCGCAGAAGACGAGCTCGTCGTGCAGCGCGGAGATCGAGGCGCCGTCGCTCGCGAACGACGAGAGGTCGACCGCGAGCGACGACGACGCGGGCGTCGGGCGATCGAGGTAGTGACCGATCCGTCGCAGGGTGCGGAGAGCGAGCGCCGTGACCGCCGTCGCGTCGGGGCAGTGCTCGAAGTCGCTCCACTCGCCGCTCGTGATGCGCCGGCCGCGATCGACCCCGTAGCCATAGAGAGGGACGAGGATGCGCGGGTCGTCGTCGGACGCCGAGTCCGAGCGCCCGTCTTTGGGCGCGAGGAACGAGTCTCCGATCGGGTTGCCCTTGAAGTACGTCGTGCCGGCGTCGCGCATCGAGCGCGCGAGGCTGACGAACACCGCGTCGACGTCGTGCTCGCCCGTGACGGCCTCGTAGCGGAGGAGCGGATCGAGGAGGAGCTCGCTCATCCAGCTCGAGCACCACGGCACGTCGGCGTTCCCCTCCCCGTGTTGGAGCGCGCTGTGGACGAAGCAGCCCTGCGGGGGAAACGACGTCTTCGAGATCGCGGCGAGCTCGGCCGCGTCGCGTGTCGTCGCGTGACGGACCGCGGTCTTCACCAGCGCGCGCGCCGACGCGAGGAAACGCGATTCGCCGGTGAGCATGAAGCCGTACACGCCACCTTCGATCGACGCGGCGAGGAGGCGCTCCGTCCAAAGCTTGTCGGCGCCGCGCACGCTGCCCGCACGATACGGAGCGACGAAGAGCGTGTCCTTCTCCCACATCTCGGCGATGGCTCGCCCGGCCTCGAGCGCGGCGTCGTCGCCGGTGAGCGCGTAGTAGGCCACGAGCCCGCGGAGGTGCGAGTACTTGGCGTCGCGCCCTTCCTTCTCGAGAAAGAAGCCGCGATCTTCGCCCGACAGTCCGACGGCCCGCGCGTAGTGCGAGCACGTCAGGAAGGCGTGCTCGCGATGTCGCGCCTCATTGGTGTGGGCGTACGCGAGGAGAAACGTCGCGCAGCGATCGTACAGCCACGCCTCGGGCCGGAGCTCGACCGACGCGGGAGAGACCGGATAGCCGACCGCCCCCATCGCCGCGTCGGCGTAGGCCGTGAAGCGTTCCGACAGAAAAGAAAGCTTCGCGAGCTCGGGCCGCGCCTTCGCCGCGCGCGCGTCCAAGAGATCGCCCACGAGCCCGATGCGCGTGAGGTAGCCCTCGTCGAACGACGCCGACCACACGGGCAGAAAACCGCTGAACAGCGTGACGTCGCGGCGCGGCCCCGGCACGGCCTCGAGTCGATCGGCGCTCCGGCGCTCGACGTGGTACGGCGCGGTGGTGATCGTGGCCGGCGCGGTGGTCGCCTGCTCGCGGAACGTCCGGGTCGCGGGGACGGCGGCAGGGAGGCCGCTCTTCACGGGGTTCGAGAACGCGACGTCGACGACGACGTGCCCGCCGGTCGTCGCGGGCGGTCGGGGAAACTCGATCCAGACCGAGCGGAGGGTGCGGCGCGGGCCGCTCTCGGAGAAGTCGTAGAGGATCGGGCGGAGGCGCACACCTTGTACCTCGGAGCCGTCGACGCGGATCGCGAGATCTTCGAGGCGCGAGACGACCCCGCTCGGGAGGGGAAGCGCGAACGACACGACGGGCGGCGCTGGCGACGGAGACGTCAGCACCACGCGGACCGAGCCGGGCAGAGGGCGCGCGCGGGGCGGAGCGATCGCCGCGCTCGCGCTCGGAACGGCTCCGCTGCCCGTCTTCGGGCTCGAGGCCGCGCCCGCGCTCGCGGACGAGACGACCGGCACGCTGAGGCTGGAGGGCGTCCAGTCGCGAGGACCGCACCCGACGCTCGCAGCACCAGCAGCGGCAACAGCAGCAGCAGCAAGCACGACGGCGAAGGCTCGGGCGCGCGCGTTCATCGGAGAGAGAGCCCACTCGCGGGCGGGCGCTCCTCAGGCTTACCATGTCGCATCCCCGTGCGCGCCCCTCGCCGATCCCCCCTTCTCCTCCTCGTCTTTCTGCTGCCGCTCCTCGTCGCCTGCGGTCGCGTGAAGTCCTGCGTGCGCTCGGTGGTGCGCGGCGACGACGACGACGACGAGCCCAAGGCGCCGCCGGTGCAGACCGGGCCGGCAGCCGAAACGCCGATCGGCGAGCACCCGCGCATCTGGCTCGATCCCCCCACCCTCGACGTGCTCCGCCAGCGAATGACCGCCGGGACGCCGGCGTGGAAGGCGCTCGACGAGAAGTGCGCGGCGCTCATGCCGGGCCCGGTCGAGTGGCCCGACGGCAAGGACTACCCCGAGCCCGGCATCGGCGAGGGCTACCAGGGCAGCGACTACTTCGACGCGCTCATCGAGATCGCGTTGTGCCACCAGGTCTTGAAGGGCAAGGACGACGCGCGCGCCAAAGCGCTCGCCGCGCGCGGCGCCGACGTCCTCGAGAAGATGAGCGAGCCCGAAGGTCCGCACGCGGTCAATCCGCTCCGCGACGACGGCTTCGGCGTCCGCTTCTTCCCGACGACGCTCGCGATTGGCTACGACTGGCTCTACCCCGAGCTCACGCCGGCCCTCCGCGAGCGCGTGCGCGCCGCGCTCGCGAAATGGATCGAGACCTTCGATGCGAAGGGCTTCGGGCGCAACCACGCGCAGGGGAACTACTTCGCCGGCTACTACTCGGCGAAGGCGCTCTCCGCGCTCGCGACGCAGGGCGACTGGGACAAGTCACCGGTGTGGTGGAACGACTGGCTCGAGCGCCTCCACAAGAAGATGGTCCAGCCGTACTACGCCAAGCACATGGTGGGCGGCGGCTGGCCCGAAGGCTGGAACTACGGCGCGCTCGCCACGCTCAACATGACGTGGCCGGTGTGGGCGGCCAAGACCGCGAAGGGGATGGACCTCTTCCGCGATCCCCATGCATCTTACACGTTTCCGTTCGATCAGAGCCTGCACCTCATCCAGTTCTCGTGGCCGGATCGCGTGCACATCGACGATCGCGGCTCGAACTACTTCGGCGAGTGGGACGAGGTGTCGGTCCTTCCGATCTCGACTTTGACAGTGCTCCCGGCGCTCCTCCGAACGGAGCGCGATCCATTCGCCGATCGCCTGCAGAAGTTCGCGCGCGAGGTGCGCGAGAAGCGCCCGAAGAAGAAGGCCGCCCCGTGGATGGAGTTCCTCTACTGGGACGCGTCGGCAAAAGAAGCCGACTACACGACCCTCCCCCGCTCGTTCGTCGCGTGGGGCATGCACGCCGCGGCGATGCGGAGCACGTGGGAGGAGAGCGCCGTCTGGGCGTCGTTCACCTCGGGCACCTACGTCGGGAGCCCCGACTCGGGCGAGATGCATTTCGATCAAGGAAGCCTCGCCATCGTGCGCGGCGGTCGGCCGCTCCTCGTCAACGCGCCTACCGCGCTCAAGCGCAAGGCGCCCGGTGAGTCCGAGCCGAGCGAGGACTGGATCTACGAGGACCTCTTCGGCAACCACGACAAGGATCCCAGCAAGGCGAACCGGACGGTCTTCAACGTCTTCTACGCGCGCGTCGCTCCCCTGCCTGGGATGCCCGACTCGAGCGAGCGCTATGGCCAGATCTCGGCGATGCCGGGCAAGGCGCAGACGACACTCTCCCGCTACGAGGACGCAGACGCGTGGGTGCTCCTCCGCGGAGAGCGCCTCGAAGACATGTACCGGCGCGGCAAGAAGAACGAGGTGCGCGTCGCCGGCTGGACGCGCCAAGTGCTCTACGTGCGGCCCGGGATCTTCGTCGTCGACGATCGCACGACCGTCGGCGAGCCCGAGCTCGATCAGTGGATGGCGTGGAACCTCACCTTCCCGCTCGCGGCGCGTCCCGCCGAGGCCGGCGTGGCGACGTTCGACTCCGGCGAGGCGGCGAGCTTCGCCGGCTCGATGGCGGTGGTCCTCCCGCGCGGCGCCACGGTGAAGACGACCGACCTCTTCAATCGGCACAAGGTCGCGCACGTCGAGGTTCGGCCCCCCGCCAAGGACAAAGCGCAGCGCTGGCTCACGGTCTTCGACGCCACCGCAACCGCGCCACTCTCGACCAAGGTCCGCGCGCTGGACGGCGCGACCGGCGCCGTGATCGAGAGCGCTCAGGGAATGGTCGTCGCCGTGTCGGTCGACGGACCGACCACGAGCTACAAGGCCCCACCAGGTGCAGTTCACTACGTGACGGGCCTCGATCCGCAAAAAGAGGTGAAGGTCGACGCCACAGTCGCGAACGGTCAGGTGTCGATCGCGATCACCCGCGCGGCCGGTCTACGCGCGAGCCAAGGTGGCGTCGTCGCCTTCCGTGTCGAGGAGAGCGGCGCGGTCACGCGCGTGGGCAAGTGATACCAAGGGAGCGCGTCGCGAGCCGCGGTGGGATCCACGAGCCCGAGCGGGGTCGGGGGGATGCGCGCGCGAGCGTCGCGTAGAGTGCGGCGTGTCGCGCCCGCATTCTTTCTCCGTCGCTCCCCTGCTCACCTCGTTCATCGTCGCCGCGCTCGGCTGCAGCGGCCCCGCAGCGCCCGACGACACGACGGGAGAGAGCGCCCTCGTGACCGCGTCCCCGACGACCACGCCGCCGAGCGTGGGACTCGCCGCGCTACCGGACGGCACCTACCGCATCCCCACGATCGCGTGGATCCCCGCGCGAAACTGCAGCGAGCGATTCGACCTCGTGACCGTAGCCAAGCACGGCGGCGCGCTCACGGTGACGGGCCCATTCGTCAGCTCGAGCCCGCTCCAAGCCACGGGCGACGTCACCGACGGACACTTTCACGGAAGCGTCACCCACTGTCCGTGGTGCTCCGGACCGAAGACCACCCACACGATGGACGGGACGCTCTCGTACGGCGCGGGCGGGCTCGAGGTCTCGCTGCGGATCACGGACGGCGGGTACTTCAATCGCCGGTGGACCGGAGCGATCACGACGACCGTCTTCGGGCAGGACGAGTCCACGCTCCCGGCCGGAGCGAAGCGGGCGACGCTCGCGCTCGGACCGCGCACCGACGGCTGCGGTTCGCTCTGGCAGGTGACGATCGTGAAGCTCGCCGACGGAACGCGCCTCCTGTCGCTCCCGGACTATTCGGGTGACGTCGCCCTACCGGACGGCGTGTCGCCGCGCTTCTCATGCGCGCGCGGTCCGGTCTTCTCGGGCGCGCGTGCCGGGTCGATCGACGTTCACGCGGTCTGGGGCGAGTCGACCTGCTTCGACACTGCGCCCGCGCCGCTCTGGTTCACGGAGTGACGGCGAGAAAACGAGGCCGCCGAGGTAGAAGGTAGCGCAGGGCCGCGTACATGCGGCCATGCCCTCCTTCGCGCTTCGCACGTTCGCCACGCTGTCGATCTTTGCTTCCGTCACGACCCTCGGCGCTTGCGCGAGCGCGCCCGCGGAAGAGGTCGACGCGGAGAGCGCCCTCCGCGCGCTCGGTGCGAACGAGAAGGTCGGCGACATCGCCTTCGGTGAGAGCGAGACCGTCGCGTACTCCGAGACGCCGCTCTACCGCGCGCTCCGTGTCTCCGCGACGAAAGGGGACACGATCGACGCGTGGGTGCGAGGGAACGGCCTCGACGCCAAAGCGTGGATCGTCAACGCGGCGAGCCGCACCCTCGCGAGCAACGACGACGCCGACGGCTCGACGCGCGACGCACACGTACGCGTGACCGCGAGCGCGACCGCCGACTATTACATCGTCTTCCGCGACAAGAACGGCGAGGACGGGACCTTCAGCGTCAGCCTCGCAGCGCGCGCGACGCCGCCGGTCCCGACGACGACCACGACGACGCCCCCGCCGCCCGTCCCCGCGCCCACCGGCCTCGCGGCGCTGCCGGACGGGACGTACCGGATCCCGACGACGAGCTTCATCAACACGAACGCCGCCTGCAAGGAACGCTTCGACATCTTCACCGTTCGGAAGACCGGCGCTGGCTTCACCGTCGACGGCGCGCACGTGACGATCACCGATCCGCGCGGCACGGGCGCCGTCGCGACCGGTCGCTTCCACGGTGAGTCCGTCTACGATCCCTGCTCGTACTGCTCGGACTCGCGCGCAGTGAAATACACGATGGACGGGACGCTGACCTACGACGGGACGCGCCTCTCGATCACCGCCTCGTACACGGGCAGCTGGACCAACGGCAAGACGTGGTCGGGCTCGATCGACAACACGTGGTTCGGGCGTGACGAGGGCACCCTCCCCGCGAGCGTCCAGCGCGCCACGCTGACCCTCGGACCGCGCTACGACGGCTGCGCAGGACTATGGACCGCCACGATCGTGCGGCTCGCCGACGGCACGCGCCTCATGTCCCTCCCCGATTACTACGGCGACGTGCCGATCACGAACGGGGCCCCCGCGTTCACGAGCTGCGCCCGCCGCGGCGCCAGCCTCTCGCTGCACGGCGCAACGGTCTCGAGCTACCAGAGCCTCTCGAGCACCACGTGCAGCGACTCCGCCCCCGTCCCCGCGTGGTTCGCGGAGTGACAGGGCCCGCCCAAATCCCCGCAAAAATGCCCCCTTACGGCGGCGTGCCGGCAGGGTTGCGGGAGCCTGGGCGATCGATGTAGTTTGCCGCGCCCGCGCAAGAGCGTGAGGCCCTCGAGGAGAACTGAACATGCTTCGTAATTCGCTCCGTGTCGTTTTCTGGCCCGCCGCCTTCGCGCTCCTCTGTGCTCCGCTCGCGTGCGGCGCGGTGAAGAACATCCCCGGCGCGAGCGCCATCGGCGGCGCGGCGACGAGCTGCCCGGACACCTCCAGCGCGGAGGCGATTGCGTCCTACGACTTCGTGGGTGGCTTCAAGCTCAACGCGGAGAACGCGGCCAAGCTCAAGGCCGGTCTCCAGTCCGCGATCGAGATCAAGGCGTTCGCCGACAAGGTCGACGCGGATCTCAAGGTTGCCTGTGGTGACCTCGCAAAGGATCTCGGCGCAGGCGCCGACTTCAAGAGCGGCACCGACGCATGCAAGGCGGCCGCGAAGGCCATCGGCGACATGAAGGCGAAGCTCGGCGCCAAGGCGTCGATCACGCTCGACGTGAAGCCGCCGGTTTGCTCGGCCTCGATGAACGCGATGGCCGATTGCGCGGGCAAGTGCGACGCGAACATCAAGCCCGGCTCGGCCAAGGTCGAGTGCGAGCCTGGCAAGCTCTCCGGCTCGTGCGACGCGAAGTGCGAAGGCACCTGCGACATGAAGGCCGCCGCCAAGTGCGAAGGCACGTGCGCCGGCTCGTGCGACGCCCAGATGAAGGGCTCGTGCTCCGGCAAGTGCAACGGCAAGTGCGACGGCAAGGACTCCAAGGGCGCGAGCTGCACCGGCACCTGCGAAGGCAAGTGCGAGGGCGGCTCGGTCCAGGGCGAGTGCAAGGGCCAGTGCGGCGGCAGCTGCAAGCTCGCGGCGTCGGCCAAGTGCGAAGGCACCTGCACCGGCAAGTGCTCGGCCGAGTTCAAGGAGCCGAAGTGCACGGGCGAGGTGAAGCCGCCGCAGATGAGCGCCGACTGCAAGGCGCACTGCGACATGGACGTGCAGGCGAAGGCCGAGTGCACGCCGGCGATGGTCGCCGTCCGCATCACGGGCGCGGCCGACGCCAAGGTCGCCGAGAACTTCAAGGTCGCCGTGGAGAAGCACCTCCCGGCCGTCCTCAAGGTCGCGATCGGCCTCGGCGAGCACGGCATCAAGATGGCCGGCCAGGTGAGCGACGTCGTCGGCGCCATGGAAGGCTCCGTCAAGACGATGGTTCAGGGCTCGGGCGCCGAGGCGGCCATGATCGGCGGCAAGCTCGTCGCCTGCGTCGCGGCTCCCTTCAAGGGCGCGATCGACGGTGCGGCCAGCCTCAAGGCGAACATCAACGTCTCGGTCGACGTGAAGGCGAGCGCCTCGGGCTCGGCGTCGGGCAAGGCGGGCTGATCCGAGCTCCGCTTCCAACGTCGGAAGTGGCCTGATCCGCGGGAGCTCCTCGATGAGGGGCTCCCGCGCTTCCTTTTTGTGCTCCACTAGAAATCGGGGGCACGGGGATGTCGAAGACGCGGAGACCAGTGTCACCGGAGGGTCCGGTCCGGGGAGCCGAGGCCGGGGGCGGGCCGCGCCTGTCGGGCCAGCGCGCGGCCATGGGCTCGGCGGCGGGGCTGACCTTCTTCCGCCTCATCGCCGAGCACGGCACCGACGTCGCGTCGGTGCACACGCGCGCCGGCGAGTTCGTGTTCGTCGCGCCGACCGCGCTCCGCCTCTTCGGCTGGAAAGACTCCGCGCTCCTCGGCGACTCGCTGGTCGGGCTGTGCCACGAAGAGGATCGTCTCAAGCTCGAGCTCGCGCTTCGCGTCGAGTCGGGCCAGACCGAGAAGGTCGCGTACCGCGTACGCTGCGCCGACGGCGAGGAGAAGTGGGTCGAGACGGTGGTGCAGACCGGACCGAGCCCCGACCTCGTCGTGTGCATGACGCGCGACGTCAGCGAGCACAAGCGAGCGGCGCACGCGCTCGAGCGCGGCATGCGTACCATCATGGACCGTGCGCCCGAGGCGATGCTCCTCGTGCAGGCGCGCCGCGTGCTGCACGCGAATCAAGCCGCCGCTCGTGCCCTCGGCGCCGTCGACCGCGATCTCGCGGGGCGCTCGCTCCGCGCCCTCCTCCACCCCGACGACGCGTCCGAGGAGGGCGAACGGATCGGCGACGTCGAAGAGTCGTCCGACCGCTCGCTGCCGCTCCACGACGTACGCTTCGTCCGCGGCGACGGCTCGGTGCTCCTCGCGCGCGCGTTCGCCGTGGCCGTGGCTCACGCGGGGCGCGGTGCGGCGCTCGTCGCGTTCCACGAGCGCCCGCTCGAAGGCGACGCGCTCGTGCGCGAGCGGCTACGGGCCATCGGCGACGTGGCCGCCGAGCTCGCGCGCGACCTCGCCGATCCCTTGTCGCTCCTCGCGAGCAGCATCGAAGCCTTGCGGCGCCATCGGGAGCACGACGACGCCGAGCGAGAGATCCTCGGCGAAGCCCAAGCAGCCAGCGAACGCGCGCTGGGGGCGCTGCGCACGCTCGCGCGCCTCGAGCGCGGCGAGCTCCCCGCCCCCTCCTCACGCGGACGGCGAGGCGCCGACGTCACCGCGCGTCCCCCGAACGCCGGTAGCGTTCCGCCACCGAGCGGGCGCGGTCGATCGCCGCGTGGCGGATCACTGCGCGCGCCCCCACGGACGACGGTTCGCGCGGGTCGTCGTCCGACGGTCCTGATGATCGACGACGACGCCGCGCTCGGTGCCTCACTCAAGCGCCTCCTCAAGAACGACTACGAGGTGACGCTGGAGAGCTCGGCCGAGAGCGCGTGGAGGCGCCTCCGCGCCGGCGAGACGTTCGACGTCGTGGTGTCGGACGTACTCTTGCCCGACATGAGCGGCATCGAGCTCTACGAGCTCATCGAGAAAGACGCGCCTGCCATCGCGTCGCGCTTCCTCTTCATGACGGGCGGGTTCGCTCTGCCCGCGGTGAAGGAGAATCTCGTGCGATTCCCCAACGCCGAGACGCTCGACAAGCCGTTTTCGCCGGACGATCTACGCGAGCGGATCCGGGCGATCGCCGCGCGCGCGCGGGATTGACCGATCCCCGAGCAGCCCCCACAAATCCTCGTGTGGACGCGGCGCACTTCGTGGAAGAAATTCCGGCTCGCGCCGGAGTGACCGAACGCACGCCCGTCGTCCTCCTCCACAGCTCCGGACTCTCGCGCCGGCAGTGGCGACGGCTCGCTCCACTGCTCACGGCCGAGGGCTTCCCCGTCGTGCTCCCCGATCTCGTCGGCCACGGCGACTCCCCTCCACTCCTTCCGCGGCAGCGCGCGCGCCATGAGGACGACATCGACTGGTTGGGCCGCCTCCTCGAGGCACGCGGACGCATGCACCTCGTCGGCCACTCGTACGGCGGGCTCATCGCCGCCATCGCGGCCGCGCGCGCCCCGGAGCGGGTGCGCTCCCTCGTCTTGATCGAGCCGGTGGCGTTCGGCATGCTCGCCCCGAGCGACGTGGAGGCGCGGGAAGAGCTCGCGGCCATCGACTTTCGCTGGAACGAGCCCTTCGACGCGGAGCGATGGCTCTCGGTGTTCGTCGACTACTGGAGCGGCCCGGGCGCGTGGGCAGCGTTGCGCGAGGAGGCGCGCGCGGAGTTCCGGCGCGTCGGGTGGGCGGTGCACGAGACCGTCCGCACGCTCGTGAGCGACGAGACACCGCGCGCGGCGTACGCCAACGTCAAGGCGCCGGTGACGCTGCTCTTCGGCGAGCGAACGACGATCGCGAGCCGCACGGTGACCGCGCGACTGGCCGAGACCTTTCCGCGCGCGGAGGAGCACGCCATCGCGGGCGCGGGGCACATGGCGCCGCTGACCCACGCCGAGCAGGTCAACGGACTCGTGCGCGACGCCCTCCTACGCGCGGACGCCGACCGAGCCCCATCACATTAGTGCAACATGCACACATATGGCGTGGGACGAGATGCGACGCTCAGCGGCTCGGCGCGGCCGCGGGCGCGTCGATCTGCGCGAAGTGCTGGACGATTCGATACTCGAGGAAGCGCTCCCGCCACTTCGCGAGGAGGGCCGCGTCGAGCCGCCGCGGGTCGGCCACGGCGACCGTGTGATCGTCGCCGACCGTCAGCGCTTCATCGTCGGCGTCGGCGAGCGAGCCGTCTTCTGCGACGCGGAACGTCGCCCCGTCGGGCATGCGCTGCCACACCACGCCTTCGCCGAGGAGCCTCTGCAGCGGGTGCTCGCACCACAGCCGAGCGAAATCGGCCGCGCTCCACGTCCGCCCGTGCACCATCGCGCGGCGGAGCGACTCGGCGCGAAGGACGAGCATGGCCTGGGCATCTTCGGCCAGCTCGGCGAGCTTGGTCTTGGCGGCCGCCAGCTTCTTCGGATCGTCGTCCTTGCGCGCCGACGGCATCTTTTTGACGATCTTGCCGTCGTCCGCGACGACGTAGACCTCGAAGCGTGCGTCCAGGCCGGCCTGGATCGTGCGGCCCCCGACGTCGAGCGACATCTGTCCGCGCCCGGTGAGCCCGAGCGTCGTCACGACGCGATCGGCGAGCTCTTCGGTCGTCAGCCCGCGCGCACCCGCGATCGACTCGAACGCGGCGCTCGCCATGTCGGCCGGATAGAACGGCGACCACGAACGCTGGCCCACGGAGCGCGACATCACGGTGAGGAGCTCGGTCGCCGCCGCGTCGGTACCGGTCCATCCGAGGACCGGCAGGACGCGCTTGTCGCGAATGTCGGGCGTCGTGCGTCGCGTGACCTCGTCGTCGGCGAGGTGGACGAGCGCCTCGAGCATCCACTCGTCGCGCTTGGCCTTGCCGCTGTTGAACCAGGCGTGAGCCATGTCCCACGCGAGCTGTCCCAGCGAGCGCGCGTCGCAGGCGGCTTTGACCGCGCGTAACGCAGGGTGCATGCGCCACGGGGCGGATCGCGCGGCGAGGCAGCCCAGGACCTCGACCGCCGACAGCGGGAGCGCATCGCCGCTCTTGAGACATGGGCGCGTGAACGATTCGGGCCGGAACGATTCGGGCAGCTTCGGCGGCTTGGTGGAGAAGTCGACGAGCGACGCGTCGACGGCGAGGACCTCCTCCACCGCTTCGAGCGCCAACGGGCCCAACTCGCCGGCGAGGGCGCGGAGGCGTGCGCCTTCCCCGCCCTCGTTCATCCCACGAAGGAACGACTCAGCGCGATCACGGGGCTTGCCGAGCGCCCCCACGGCGAGGGGAATCGCCGCGCGGAGGGCGGCCTCCGGCCGGTAGCGAGCGTAGAGCCATGCGACGTCGGGCTCGTCGTCGAGCCGCTCCAGGACGAGCGACGCGACCGCGTCGACGGCGAGCGCGAAGAGCCCGAGGCCCGCGCGGGCGAGCCCGCTCCGCGCGTTTCGGAAGAACCCAGGGACCGCATCGAGCCCGAACACGGCGAGCATGTGACTGCCCGAGCCCGCTTGGTACGGGTTGTCGCTCATGTTGTGGTTCCAGAGCTCGAGCATCAACCCATCCGGGAGCGCTCGCATGACGTTGTCCACCCGCGCCGTCCAGCCAAACGCTTGCCGCGCGCTCGCCATGGTCTCGGCTCGGTAGCGCGCGAGGGCGTCGCCTTCGAGCAAAGGACCGACCCGGCGCGCGGCGACGGCGGCGCGAAGCATCAGCGGCAGATCGGGATCGGTCCAGGCGAGGCGACCGGGGCGTGGAGGAAACGCAACGTCGAGCACCTTGCGCTTGCTGCGCTTCGGCGGCTTGCCGGTGGGCAGCGAGCGCAGCTCGACGGGGACGAGATGGGCGTGCCCTTCCGCCGTGCCCTCGGCCGCGGCCGGCGCTTCGGCGCGCGAGCCGCTCGCCGCCGGCGGCGAGGCGTCGACCGCGCGACCTGCTTGCTCGAGCCACTCCGCGGCGAGCCTCGCGACCTTGGTCTTGCCTTTCGCCACCTCGGGGAGGACGCGCTTGGCGATGGCCGGGAACCGCATGAAGAACCCCGTCGCGGGCCCGCGCACTTCCTTCTTGGCGAGCTCGGTGACCAGGAGTCGCGCCACGTCCTCGCTCTCGAAGAGGGCGAGCGCCTCGGCGGTGTATTCGAGGTCCGCCGAATGCATCGGCGTCGCGAAGTTCGCCGTGAGGAGCGGGAGCGCGGCCTCACCGAGCGCCGCCACCATGTCGACGTGGGAAGACGATCGCGCGCGCGCCTTGAACACGCGCCCTGCGAGCTCGGGATCGGTGAGCTGCGGCAAGAGGAGGAGCGCATCGGCGTGCGACGCACGAGGACGCGCCACGCCTGCATCGGCGGGCTCGAGCGACGCCCTGGCGGCGGCCTCGGACCACTCGGGGCGCTCGAAGAAGGCGTAGGCGAGGACGGTCTGCGAGTTCAAGGTCGCCGACGAGAAGAGCGCTTCGGCCCGCTTCATCGCCGCCGCTCGATCCTCCGGCGACGCGAGGAGGAGCGCGCGACGCATGAGCGACGCGTGGCGCGGGTAGCCCTTGGCGTCGTGAACCGCGACGCCAAGCTCGACGAGCGTGGCCGCTCCGTACAGGCGCCCGGCAGCGTCGAGGACGTCGTTTCCCGTGGACTCGAGATCGCTCGCGAGGACGAGCGCCGTCAGCGCTTCGAGATCGGCGGTCGCCGGCATCTCGGCGCCGAACCGATCGCGCATCTCGCCGTCCAGGTTGCGGACGAGCTTCGGATCGCGCGCGATCTCACCGAGCTTGGCCCAGAGGGTCTCTCGCTTCGGACGCTTCAGACGAACGTCGGCGGCGGTGCGCGGCGTGAGCTGCTTCTTGGCCTCATCGGTCCAGACGATGCGAACGGTCATCAAAGCCTCGGGCGTGCGTGGGCTACGCGATGCGGAGAGGTTACTCCGCGCCGCGCGCCGCGCCCCGATGCTACGACGTCTCGAGGAGGCCGCGGAGACGGCTCGGCTCGACCGCGTACTCCTTGCGGCAGTAGTCGCAGGAGATCTCCAGCACCTCGCCACCGGCCACGAGCTCTTGGATGTCGGCGCGCGAGAGCGACGCCAAGCTGGCCAAGATCCGCTCGTCGGAGCAGTTGCAACCGAATCGCACTTGCGAGCTCCCCACGGCAGTGAATGGCATGCCGTAAAGGAGCTCGGTCATGAGGTGCTGGGGCTCGGCCTCGTCCTTGGCCAGGAGATCTCCGATCCCGCCGAAATCGCGGAGCCGTTCCTCCATGATCATCAGCGGACCGCGACCGACCTCGGGGAGGAGCTGGACGATGTAGCCGCCTGCGGCCACGAGCTCGCCGCCCTCGAAGTGCGAGCCGACGGCGATCATCGAGACCACCTGCTCGCTCTCTTGCATGTACGTCATGATCGCGCCGGAGATGTCGCCGCTCGACGGCACTTCGACGACGCCCTGCATGAGGCCGCCGTTGTGAAGCGTGCGGGCCACCTGGAGGATGGCGCGGTCGACCGGGAACGGTCCGTGGTCGGCCTCACTCGTCTCCCCCGAGATGCGGAGGAGCCCTCGCGTCGAGCCGTCGGGGTGCGCGTCGGCGACCATGTTCGCGCGGTGGTCGTTCGATTGCATGATCACTTGGACGCGCAGGTCCGGCGACATGGTCTCCCGAACGAGCACCGCCGCCGTGAGGAGGTCCGCGAACGGGCCGGCGGCTTTGCCGGCCCGTTGAGCCCGGATCGCGCCGCGAACGGTCTCGGTCGACCGGATGGTGATCACGCGAAAGGCGCCGTCGTCGGTGATGGCCCGGAGGACCTGGTCGTCGGCGGAAGAGCCCATTTCTTCGATCAATATAGCGGCGATCCGCTGAAGCGAGCCCACGATTCGTGCCGCCCCTGACGACCGGCCTGGTCCGGTCGCGCCGCTGGTGGCCGCGCCCGAGGGGGCAAAACGGACGCTCAAACCGCGCGTAAGGGGTTCCCAAACGCGGCGGAGCCCTTAAACTGAATGGCGATTCAGTCGTCGTTCAGTCGAGAGGAGAGCGTCGTGAGCAAGCCCATCCCCGCCATCAACCGCTACAAGGCCGATCTGCGCGAGTTCGCGTTCCTCCTCTTCGAGCAGTTCAAGGTGAACGACATCGTCCTCGGCAGCGGCCCCTTCGAGTCGTGGGACGAGGCCACCGTCCGATCGTCGATGGACGAGTGCTACCGCTTCGTGCGCGAGGTCACCGGCCCGCTCAACGCGATCGGTGACACCGAGGGCACCAAGATCGAAGGCGGCACGGTCAAGACGCCCACCGGCTTCAAGGACGCGTGGGTGAAGCTCTACGAGTCGGGCTGGCGTCAGGTCGGCAACAACCCCGAGTACGGTGGCGCGGGCGCGCCCCACTCGGTGCAGGTCCTCATCGAGGAGCTACTCAGCGGCTCCAATACGGCGTTCAACATGTACCCGGGGCTCGCGCGCGGCGCGGCCGAGGTCATCGAGTCGTTCGGCACGCCGGAGCAGCGCGCCCTCTACTGTCACCGCATGTACAACGGCGTCTGGGGCGGCACGATGTGCCTCACCGAGCCGCACGCTGGCAGCGACGTCGGCGCCGCGAGCACCACCGCCACCAAGAACGCCGACGGCAGCTACAACATCACCGGCACCAAGATCTTCATCTCGGGCGGGGATCACGACATGGCCGAGAACGTGGTGCACCTCGTCCTCGCGCGCGCGCCCGGCGCGCCGCCCGGCACCAAGGGCCTCACGCTCTTCATCGTGCCCAAGGTCCGGCCCAACGCCGACGGCACGCTGGGCGAATCCAACGACGTCGTCGTGGCCGCGCTCGAGCACAAGATGGGCATCAACGGCTCGGCCACGTGCGTCCTCAACTTCGGCGACAACGGCAAGTGTCTCGGGTGGCCGGTCGGCGGCGAAGAGAAGCTCAACCAGGGCATGCCGCAGATGTTCAAGATGATGAACGGCGCGCGCATCGCCGTCGGCATCCAGGGCGTCGCCGTCGCCTCCGCGGCGTACTTGAACGCGCTCGAGTACGCGAAGGACAGGAAGCAGGGCTCCGCGATCACCCACTGGAAGGACGCCACGGCCCCGCGTGTTCCGATCATCCGCCACGCCGACGTGCGCCGCATGCTCCTCGACATGAAGGCGCGCGTAGAGGGCATCCGGGCCCTCGCCGTGAAGCTCGCCCACCACATCGACTGCGCGGTGGTGCTCCGCGGCAAAGACGAAGAGAAGGCGGCGTATCACGTCGGCCAGGTCGATCTCCTGGTCCCGCTGGTGAAGGCTTACGGATCCGATCAAGCGTTCCGCATCTGCGAGACCGCCATCCAAACCTACGGCGGAGCAGGATACACGCGCGACTACCCCGTCGAGCAGTACTGCCGCGACTCGAAGATCTTCTCGATCTACGAGGGCACGAACCACATCCAGTCGATGGACCTCGTGGGCCGCAAGCTGCCCCAAGCCGGCGGCGCGAACCTCCAGGCGTTCCTCGGCGACATCGCCAAGTTCGTCGCCAAGCACGGCGATCATCCGGTGCTCGGCGGCGCGGTGAAGCAGCTCGCGGGCGCGCAAGAGGCGCTCGCCGGCTCCGCGATGAAGCTCCTCATGTGGTTCCAGTCGGGTCAGATGGAGACCGTTCCCCTCTACGCGAACCGCGTGCTCGAGATGATGAGCGAGACGTGCGTCGCGTGGCTCCTCCTCGAGGGCGCGGCGATCGCCGAGGAGAAGAAGGCGTCGCTCGACAAGGGCCACGTCGACTATCCGTTCTACTCGGGCAAGACCTACGCGGCGCTCTACTACGCGCGCAGCGTCCTCCCCAACGTCGAGCTCCGCGCCAAGCAGATGGCGACCGAAGACAAGAGCCCGCTGGAGATCCCCGACGAGGCGTTCGCCACGACGTGATCGGTGACGGTCGCATCGGCTGCCGAACGTTCGCGCTCGCGCTCGTCGTCGCCACGTGTGGCGCGAGCGCGAGCGGATGCAAACGCTCGCGCGTGGAGTCGTTCGCGTGGATGATCGCCGACGGCGGTCCGATCACCGGCGTGAACGACTTCCCCTTCTGCGCGCCACTCGACGAGGGCGCACCGCGACGCCGGTGCCTCGACAACGTGACGCGCGGCTTCGGCGGGGACTCGTTCGTGACCGATCCGCCGAGCCACGCGAGCGCCGCGGCAGCTTCGATCCTGGTCCTCCGCGACCACGCCGCGTACGCGCTCCCCGAGCCGAACGTTTGGCGTACGGTTCTCTCGAGCAAGGAGGGGTTGGGCGCCGACACCTTTCGATTGGCGGTGGGGCGCGCGCTCCGCGAGGCCAGCAAGGACGCCGCAGCGCCTGCGCGTGACGAGGCCACGATGCTCCGCGCGCTCGGAGCCATCGCGGGCGTGGTGCCGGGCGCGTGTCCGACCTATCGCCTTCTCGCCGAAGGCAAGCCGGCGATGACGCTCCGCCCCGAGCTCAGGCCGGAGCACTCGCCGTGCGTGCAAGCCGACCTCACCGCGCCCGGCGGCCCAGGCGCGACGTTCGGCGACGGCATTCCGCGCGCGCTCGCCGGGGCCACCATGGCGTGGAAGCGCACCGTCGAGCTCTTGCGCGCCGGTGAGCCGAAGACGCGTGATCGAAACCTCCGCGCACGGATCCACGACGATCTCAAACGCCTGGACGACGAGACCTTCACTCCGATCCTCCCCGCGAGCCCCGTCGCCCCGGCGCTCGAGTTCGTGCACGGCCACCTCGACGCCGGCGTCATCGCGCGCGACGCGGGCCGCTGAGATCAGCCGCCGCCCTTGGCGTCCGTCACCCCGGCGTCGACACTCGCGCCGACGCACTTCGTGCTGACACGCGCGGTGTGCGGGCAGTGCTCGGCAGCGAGCGTCGGCTCGTACGCGCGCTCGAGGTGGTAGATGCGACAGTTGAGCGAGTCCGTCGACTGAATTCCCTCGTCGTCGACCGACGTGCCCGAGACGAATCGGAACGAGCCGCTCGCGCCCGCGTTGCACTGGGTCAGGCAATCGCCTTGATCCAAGTACGGGCGCGGGTTGGGCGCGCGGCACAGGGCGACGTCTTGGAGGCAGAAGCTCTCGCACGAAGTGCCGCACGTACCTGTCCCGAGCGGCCCCGCGTGCGGACAGTGCGTGACCGGATCGTTCACGGCGAGCCCCACGTGAGTGAGTCGACACGCCAAGCTGTTGCCCGACACGGCGCCCGCCGCGCCCGGCTCGAGGTTCGCGCACATCGCAAGGCAGACGTCGGGCGCGGTGTATTGCTTGTTGGCGCCGACGCACGTCTTGGCGATCTTGGTGCAATAGTCGCTGCACGCGGTCACCGCGCCAGTCGGCGCAGCGTCGCCCGCGGCCGGATCGATCTCCGCGGGCTCGATGCCGAGAACGGCGTTGCAGGCGAAGAGGCCGAGCGTCGCCGCGAGGACGACGCTCACGTGGCGCCGCGCGCTCATTCGAACACCCCCGCGAGGCCGACGCCCACTGGCGACGGCCCCGCCCCGAGCCCGACTCGGCGCAGCGACATCGGCTGCGCGGCGCGCGGCGAACGGTCGGACGGCGCGGTGAAATAGAGCGCTGCGCCCGCGCCCGCGAAGAGCGCGCCGAGGAGCACCGAGACCGTCGCCAAGTCACCGGCGTGCTGAGCGTCGTCGCGCAGGCTCTTGCCCTCGGGTGTGCACAGGTTGGGCGCTTCTGGGCGGCACTTGGCCTTCGAGTCCGAGTTCTTCGATGACGCCTGCGCCGCGAAGCCTCCGCCAATCACGAGGCCGACCACCCCCACGCCGCCCGCGACGACGCCGAGCGTTCGTTGCGTTGCGCCGGGCTTGGGTCCGTCGTTCGTCGACGGCGGCGCGGCGACCGAAGGCGTCGCGGCCGGTACCGGCGATGGCTCGGGAGCGGGCGTCGTGGCCGCGGGGTCGACCTCGAGCTCGGGCACGTTCACCGTCGTCGTCGCGCCCTCGGCAGGCGCGGGCACCGCAGCGCGAAACGGCCGGCGCCCAGGCGCTTGCGCCGTCACGACGTGCTCACCGGGGTCCACCGGCACCGGCACGGCCCAGCCTTCGCGCGGGAGCGCCACGTTGTCGCGCATGACCGCAACGCCGGGCGCGGACGCAGTGACCGTCACCGACAGTCGCGCGAGGCGCGGCTCGAGCAGACCCGCGCGCTTTTGCGCCGACTCTGCGAGATCGGTCCGGCCGGCGGCGCGCGCCGAAGAGATGGCATCGCGATACGAGGCCCACGCGCTGGCGATGCGCCCCGCCTTCTCGTAGCAGTTGGCGAGGTTGAGGAGCGTCCCCGGCGTGGGAGCCAATCGCTGCGCGGCCTCGAACTTCGGACACGCCACGGCGATCTGTCCATCGGCCATGAGCTTGCGGCCTTCGGCGAACAACGCCTCCGCAGTCGCGACCGCCGAAGGGTCGTCCGCGCGCGCGTTCGAAGCGAGTGACGATCCGATCGCGCAAGAGATGATGGACGCGCAGAGAAGACGGCGAAGCATCGGCGCCGAGGGTACCGCGCCCAGGGCGCGATCGGCGCCAGAGATTTCGATCACCGTTCGCTCGGAATGTCGTCCGGTGCGCGCGGACGCGACGCGCTCGTGGTGGGCCGCGCGCTGACGGTCGGCGCCGGCTTGGTCGGCCGTCCGGCGACCGGCTTGGTCGACGCCGCGGGCGCGACGAGCGCGGGCCCGGCGTCGACGAGGGCGATCGACACGGAGGCCGCGCTGGCGGGCGCGCCCGCCGAAGACGGCACCGAGAGCACGCTTGGAGGGGCGCTCGCGCTGGCCGCAGGAACGACGGACGTCTCCCCTCGCCCTCGCATCGCCGCGAAGCCGCCGACCGCGACGAGGGCGAGCGCTCCAGCGACGACGAAGGGCGCGCGCTTCGGAGAGGTGCGGCCCGTGGCGACGCTCTCCGTCCACGCGCCGCCCTGCGAGCCGGTGGAGACGGCGGGACGCAGATCGCCCCCGGACGGGACGGTCGAGGGCGGCACCGGCAACGCAGCTCCGGATGCGCTCGATGCCGCGGCGAGAGAAGCGCTCGGCGCGATGCCCAGCGCACGGCGCGCGTTCTCGGCAGAGACGCGCCCCTCGTGTCCGCCGAACGCCTCGAGCGCCGACGCAAACGCTCCAACGTGCAGATAGCGCTTGTCGCGATCGCCTTCGAGCGCCTGGCCGATGGCGGCCGAGAGCGCCGCCGGAACGTCGGGCCGAACGTCGGAGAGCGGCACGACCTTTCCGGCCTGCACCTTGAGCACGAGCTCGGGGAACGACTCGGCGTCGAAGGGCGGCCGACCGGCGATGATCTCGTAAAGCGTGACGCCGAGCGACCAGATGTCTGTCCGCGCGTCGACGTCGCGCGACGAGCGCATCTGCTCGGGCGACATGTAGAGCGGCGACCCGACCGAGCTGTCCGATCGCGTGAGCACGCCGCCCGCGAAGCCAGCGGCCTTGGCGACGCCGAAATCGAGCACCTTCAAGAGATCTGCGCCGCCCACGCCCGTCGTGAGGAACAAGTTGTGCGGCTTGAGGTCACGATGGACGATGCCGAGCGCGTGCGCCTCGGCCACCGCCTCGCACGCTTGGAGCACGAGGGACACCGCGCGTTCGACGGGCATCGGGCCGTTCTTCCGAACCCACGCATCGAGGTCCGCGCCCTCGAGGTACTCGAGCACGATGTACGGCAGACCGCTCTCCAGCGTGGCCACGTCGATGACCCGCGCCACGTGCTCGGTGCGAAGCCGAGCGGCGCTCCGCGCTTCGCGGAGGAAGCGCTCCACGATCTCCGGACGCTCGGCGGCGCCGAGGCGGAGGATCTTGAGCGCGACCTTTTGGTCGAGCGCCGTGTGGTGAGCGGCCACGACGACGCCCATGCCGCCTTCACCGAGCACGCGCTCGACGCGGAACTTGCCGGCGATCAGAGCGCCGGGGGTCAGGAGCGAAGGCGAAATGGCGTTCACGGGGCGCTCTCGGAGACTCCGTGAACCGTAGCGGAAAGGCCGAGCCGTTGCGACCTTGCGGGTGCGGCTCGTCGTCGCAACTGGGTTGTGCGTTAGGCGTCGGTTCGGTCTCGGTTCCCGGCCATGGAGCACACGATGGCGCGCAGGGTGGCCGGAACGAACGGCTTGGTCACGAGCAACTGCGGCGAATCACGAAGCAGGGCGCGAAGCTCCTCGGGCACGACGCCGCCGGTGACGAACACGAAGCGACGTGCGACGGCCGGCAAGCACGCTGCCACGCTCTGATGGAGCTCCACGCCCGTCATGTCCGGCATCTGCACGTCGGTCAGCACGACGTCGAAATCGGCGCCCCCGAGCAAGAGGTCGAGCGCTTCGCGACCGCCGCCCGCCGTCGCGACGTCGCAGTCGCGCTCCAGCGCACGCCGCACCGATCGCGTGAGCGCGGGCTCGTCGTCCACGACCAAGACGCGCGGGCGGTCGCCACCCCCGCGCGGCGCGTTGCGTTCCGGGCTCGCCTCCGGTGGAACGGCCGGCGGGATGCTCATGCGCGCGACGGTGCCGCCGCCTTCCCGATCGTCGATCCGCAGCTCGCCGCCCGCCTCGCGCACTGCGTGCTCGGCGACGGTGAGCCCCAACCCGAGGCGCGCGCCTTCGGTCTTGGTGGTGACGAAGGGCTCGAACATGCGCGCCCGAATCACCGCCGGGACGCCCCGCCCGCGGTCGGCGACCGAGATTTCGATGCGGCCAGCAGCGTCGTTGCGGATGGAGACGTCGATGACCGGATGCCCGGCGGCCTTCCCGGCTTCGATGCCGTTTTCCAAGAGACACGCGAGCGCCTGCGTCAACTGCGCCTCGTCGACTTCCACCGGCGAGACGGTCGCGAAGTCACGGGTGATGGTCACGCCGTCCACCACGACCGCGTTCATCGCGTCGAGCACGAGCTTCACGGGATCGACCAAGCGCGCCATCCGAGTCGAGGGGACGACGAAGCGTCGGAGCTGCTGGACGACGCGTCGCGCGCGGTCGGCACCTTCCTGCACGTCGGTGAGCGCATCCGAGAGCTCCGTGATGCGTTCGCGTTCGACGCTGACCTGCCCTTCGGGCGGAGCGTGGTGCTCGATGTCGCGAACGAGCTCCTGCGCGAACCACGAGCCGGTGACGACCGCGGCGAGGGGGTTATTGAGCTCATGCCCCATCGCCGACGCGATGCGACCGATGGTGGCCATCCGGTCCGCTTCCGGAGGCTCGCGACCCGTCCGGAGGTCGCTCGCCTCCCGCAGCACGATGAGCTCGCCGCTGCGTTCTCCGCGGGCATCCGTCAGCGTGAGCTGTCGACGCTCGACCTCGCGCATGCGGCCGTCGCGCGAGACGACACGTGCACGTCCATCGTTTGCGTCGACCACGACGAGCACCTCGGAGAGCGCATGGCCGGCGGCCTCGGCGTAGCTGGAACCCGACAGGGCCTCGGCCGCGACGTTCATGAACGCGACGCGACCACGTGCGTCGACGACCACCACCGCGTCCTCGACGGCGTGAAGCGCGTGCGCGAACCAACGCTCACGCGCGACGGTCGAGCGAATCGTCTCGTGGGCGTGCAGCGCGATCTCGATGGACGTGCGGAGCTCGCGCTCGCTGAACGGCTTGACGATGTAGCCGTAAGGATCGCTGCCCTTGGCGCGCTCGAGCGTCCCCTCATCGGAGTGGGACGTGAGGTAGACGATCGGCACGTCGAATTGCTTGCGTATCTCGCGCGCGGCCTCGATACCGTCCATCGCGCCGCGGAGCTTGATGTCCATCAGGACGACGCTCGGCCGTCGCTCGCTGACCGCGTGAATCGCCTCCCGACCGGTCGCCGCGGTTATCGGCACCTCGTAGCCCAGGCGTGTCAGCGTGCGTTGAATATCGTCGGCGATGAGTGCTTCATCCTCGACGACCAAGACAGAGGTCAAATCAGCGCTCCCGATCGCCCCCCGGATCACATCATAGAGCCATTCGAGGCCGGCGGCGACGGCCGAAGATCGCTCTCCCATGCAGCCGGGCGCAGATTCTGCGGGCGCTTGCCGACCGCGATGCACCGACATTTCAGCCGCTTGGCGGGACCTCGGGTGCGGAACGGGACGTGCAGGTCGATGCACGAGATGCCTGACCCCTCATCCCTCGAGAACGACCGGCGTGCACTGTTCGCCGGGTTCACCGACGGCCTGATGGTCGTCACGCTCGTGGAGGAGCCAGCGCGGGACTTCGTCGTCGAGGAGTGCAACGCGGCCATGACGCGGCAGCTCGGCCTCCACCCGGACGTCACCACCGGCGTTCGCGGGAGCGAGCTCCTCGGCGGACCGGAGCTCGAGACCCTCATCGCCGTGGCGCGCAACCACATCGCGCTCGGCCTCGACCGCCAAGGGAGGAGCCTCCGCCTGACGGCCATTCCGCTCGGTCCGCGCGTCGCCATTCGAAGCGAGGACGTCACTCAAGCACGCCAAGTGGAGCACGCCCTCCGCGAGAGCGAGCGGCAGTACCGCCTCCTCGCGGAGAACGCCACCGACGTCATCTGGATCATCGACGTCGAGACCATGCGCTTTCGTTACGTGAGCCCCTCGATCGAGAGACAGCGCGGCTATCGCGCCGCGGAGGTCCTCAAGCAGAGCTTGACCGAGGTGCTGACGCCGCGCTCACGGGCTTACGTGGAGCAAGCGTTGCCTTCACGGCTCGCCGCGTTCGCGCGTGGGGTGCACGAGATCTACGTGGACTTGCTCGAGCATCCACACCGCGACGGACACGTCATCGTCAGCGAGACCGCGACGCGGTTCGTCATCGACGATCGATCGGGGCGGCTGAAAATTTACGGGGTATCGCGCGACGTGAGCGATCGGAAGCGCGCCGAAGACGCGGCTGCCGCGAGCGCTGCTCGATTCCAGCGGGTCGTGGACAACATCCCGGAGTCCATCGCGGTGTTCGATCCCGAGCTCCACCTCCAGTTTCTCAATGCGGCCGGACGCCGACATGGAGCTGCGAGCGCGTCCGCGGTCGCCGGGCCGCACGAAGCGAAGGAGACGCTCGCCGCGCTCGCACGAGCGCGCGACACGAGAGCCGCCCAGTCGGTGGACGTCGCGCTGGGGGGTCGCGAGCACACCATCACCTGCTCGCCCATCCTCGACGAGGAGGGCGCGCTCCGGGAGATCGTGATGCTCGCGGTCGATCGAACCGAGGAGCGCGATGCGCTCGCTGCGCTCCGGGCGCGCATCGAGCTCAACGAGCAACTGTCGCGCATCGCGGACAGCGTTCCCGGCGTCATTTGCACGCTCCGCGCCTCGACGGACGGCGCGCTCTCATTTGCGTTCGTGAGCCAAAACGCCGACGACCTCTTCGGCATCCCCGAGGCCGCGCTGCGCGAGGACGCGGCACGGATCTTCGAACGCATCTTGGATCCCTCGGAGCGCGAGCGTGTGGAGCGCGACGTGCGAGCTGCGCTCCGTCGCGGTGAGCCCTGGCACGTGGTCTTCCGCTACGACCACCCTGCGGGAGGTCTGTCTTGGCTCGAGCTCCGCTTTCTCCCGGAGCCCGAAGCCGCGCCGGACGGAACGCGCGCATGGCACGGCTTCGCCATGGACGTCACGAGCCAGCGCGCCACTGAAGACCGTCTCGCCCGCCTCTCGCGCTTCCATCGCACGCTCAGTGACACCAACGAGGCCATCGTGCGCGCGCGCGACAGCGCGAGCATGCTCCAGACGGTCACCGAAAGCGTCATGAGCCTTGGTGGTCTCCGCGGCGTCGCGGTGTTCGTGCCGTCGGCCGACGGAGCCGAGCTCGTGCCCACGGCGGCCAGCGGCCCTCTCGCGAGCGCGCTGGCGCGAGCCAGAGTTCCTCTCCACACGACGCCGGAGAGCGGCCCGAGCGCGGTGGCCACCGCGTTCCGCGAAGACCGACTGGTCACCCGAGACCTACCACCTGAGCCCGGCCTCACGACCAGCGAGCGTCTCGGGTCGGCCGTCGCGCTCCCGCTCCGCCGCGACGGCGTGCCCATCGGAGTGCTGGCGCTAGGAGCCGGCGGACGCGACTACTTCAACGCCGAGCTGGTCGAGCACTTGGCCGCGCTGGCCAACGACGTGTCGTTCGGGCTCGAAACGCTCGACCGCGCGGCGGCGCTCCGGGCGAGCGAAGAACGGTACCGCGTCCTCTTGGACAACCTGGCCGACGTCGTTTTCGCCGTGGACGCGACCGGCATCGTGAGCTTCGTCAGCAATGCCGTCTCGCGGTTCGGCGCCACGCCGGCGGACGTCACCGGTCGACCGGCGAGCTTCGTCGCCCACCGCGACGACGCCGCGATCGTCGAGAGCGCTTGGCGCGAGCTCTCCGCAGGGCGCCCTACGGTCATGGAAGCGCGCGTCCTCGACCGACGCGGCAAGGTTCGATTCGTCCGTGTCTCCGCGCGTCCCATCGTCGAGGCGGGAGTCTTCCAAGGGGCGCACGGCGTCGTGGCCGACCTCACGGTGCAGCACGAGACCGAGGAGCAGCTCCGCACGGCCCAAAAGATGGAGGCAGTTGGGCGCCTCGCTGGCGGCGTCGCGCACGACTTCAACAACATCCTGAGCGTCATTCACTCCTATACCGAGTTCGCCCTCAGTGAGCTCCGCGAGGCCGATCCGCTGTACTCCGATCTTCAGGAGGTGCTCGCCGCCAGCCACCGCGCCGAGGGCCTCACGCGCCAACTTCTCGCGTTCAGTCGCAAGCAGGTCTTGAAGCCCACGGTGGTCGACGTGAACGCGCTCGTGACCGGCCTCGAGAAGATGCTGGAGCGCCTCCTCGGAGAAGACGTCGACCTCGTCTTCGTGCCGGACCCCGGCCTCGGTCGAGTGAAGGCCGACCCGGGCCAGCTCGAGCAAGTGCTCATGAACCTCGCGGTGAACTCTCGCGACGCGATGCCTTCCGGCGGCACGCTCACGATTCGCACCAGCGACGTCGTCGGCGACGACGGCGTCCACACGGCGCGCCTCTTCGTGACCGACACCGGCATCGGCATGGACGGTGCCACGGTCGCGCGTGCCTTCGAGCCATTCTTCACGACGAAGGAAACCGGAAAAGGGACCGGCCTTGGCCTCGCCACCGTGTACGGCATCGTGACCCAGAGCGGCGGGACCGTTCGCGTGGAGAGTGCGCCCGGTCGCGGGACGACCTTCATCATCGACCTCCCGGTCACGGCCGAGAACGTCGACTCCGCGGGCCGCGCGCCAGGGCGCATTCAACCGTTCCGTGGCGACGAAACCGTGCTCGTGGTGGAGGACGACCCCACCGTGCGCAAGCTCGTGCGGCGCATCCTCGTGGAGGCTGGGTACGACGTGCTCGTGGCGGCGAACGGCGGCGAGGCGTTGCTCCTCTGCGAGACGCACGGAGAGTCGCTCCGCTTGATGCTCACGGACGTGGTCATGCCGAGCCTGAGCGGCCCCGATCTCGCGCGGCGACTCGCGACGGCATGTCCCAACCTCAAGGTGCTCTACATGTCGGGCTACACCAACGACGCACTGGTCGGGCACGGCATCTCGGAGAAGGACCTCGGCTTCATCCCCAAGCCGTTCAGCGCCGAGGCGCTCACGCGCAAGGTGCGCGCGGTGCTCGAGAGCGGCGAGCCCGTCGCACACCCCTGACGGCAATCACCGTGCACGCACCAGCGTCTGGTGCCCAAGGCGAACGTCGAGCTTCGGGTGACGGCGCGCGAGATCGCGCAGTCGCTCGAGGCTCTCTCGACTCTTCGGCCGATCGACCGAGAAGGTGCCGGGCTCGACACCGTGCTCCCAACCCCACGCGGTGTGGCACGCATCGCCGGTCAGGAGGACCGGCCCTTTGGGTGTGCGGACCACATAGGCCGTGCTGCCTGCAGTGTGTCCGGGTACGTGCAGCGCGAACACCGTCCCGTCGCCGAACACGTCGAGCACGCCCTCGAAGCGACCGTCGGGATCGGGCGCGAACTGCCACGCGGCGAGCCGGGGCTTGTCCTCGAGCGCACGGTCCGCGGTCGGGCGCGTGAAGAGGTTCACGAACGCATGCTCGTCGGCCTCGCCTGGCCCCACGAACACCGTGGCCGCATCCGGCACGTCGCGCATCCCGGAGACGTGGTCCAAGTGGAGGTGGGTCAAGAAGACACCGGCGATCGGACCTTGGGCGCGATGCGCCGCGATCCAGGTCGCAGTGTCGGTGCGCCGTGTCATCCGTTCGAGGTTCATGAACGAGGCGACGAAGTCGCCGATCGCCGCGTCGGTCGGCGCTTCGAAGATCGCGCGCTCGACGCCAGTGTCGACGAGGTAGGTGCCGCGCGTCGGATGGCGCACGGCGTGGAAGTAGATCTGAATCGGCTCGGCGCGGTCGACGAGCCCCGCCGCCTTGGCCGCGGGAGCGTCCAGGTTGAGGAGTCCCGAGAGCGGCACCTCCCAATCGGCGCCGACCACCGTGTCGACGACGACGGGGCCGGGCTCGTCGATGAGCGACTCGAGCGAGCGGGCCCGTGACGGAGTCCCGAGCGCTGCGGGGCCGACCGGATGAGAGGTGGCCGCGCAACCGGAGAGCGCAGCGAGGGAGAGGAGCGAGGCGAGCGTGACCGAGGTGAGGCGCGCGAGGTTCATGCCCTCAATGTGAGGCATGTTTATGCGCATGATAAGTGCCTAAGTATGCATGCTACCATACGCTCATGCATATCCCCTGGGACGCCGTCCAGCTGTTCCTCGCGGTGGCCGAGAGCGGGAGCGTGACGGGCGGCGCGAAGAAGCTACGCATCACCCAGCCCACCGCCAGCCGCCGGTTGGTCGAGCTCGAAGCGACGCTCGGCGAGCCGCTCTTCGTGCGCGGCGTGGCTGGAGTGGTGCTCACTCCATATGGCGAGTCGTTGCTCGCGCCGGCTCGCCGCATGGCGGAGTGGTCGGGCGAGGTCGACCGGACCGCCGAGCGCTCGAACGCCGCCCCGAACGGCGTCGTCCGCCTCACCGCGCCGCCGGGGATAGCGTTCGACGTGCTCGCGCCTTTCGCGGCGGCGCTTCGGCGGAAGCTGCCCGAGATCACGCTCGAGGTCGTCTCGAGCATCCAGTACCTCGACCTCGGTCGACGCGAGGCCGACCTCGCGCTCCGCATGGGCACGGCGCCGCGCGAGCTCGTGACCGTCGCGCAACTCGAGCATGGCGTCGGCGTCTTCGCCGCGCCCGCTTACGCGAAGCGCCTGCCGAGAAAGCCGCGCCTCGCCGACATCGACTGGATCGCTTGGGCGGCGCCGCTCGATCACCTCTCGCCCAACCCCGAGCTGGCGCGGCTCGTCCCCGGGTTTCGTCCGGCGTTCGCCTCCGACGACTTCCTCGTCCAACTCGCGGCGACGGCCGCCGGGCTTGGCGCGATGTTCTTGGGCCGCGTCCGCCATCGCTACTCGCGGAGCGAGCTCGTCGAGCTCGACGTCGACGTCGGTCCGCTGCAGCGAACGCTGTCGCTCGTGTGCGCGAAGAGCGCGCTCGACATTCCGCGCGTCCGCGCCGTCGCCGACGCGCTGGCCGAGGAGCTCACGCACGCCGCGAAGCTCTCGCGCCGTCAGCGCTCGGCGCAGTAGGCTGCGAGGCGCGCGGCGTCTTCCGGCGCGAGGTCGTGAAAGTGGAGGCCGACGCCCGGGCCGCGCGGATCGTTCAGACGAAAGCGAACGACGGTGGCGCCCGCTTCGAACCGTCCCTGCGGGAGCACGAACCGTACCCTCACCCGCGTGCCGGCGGAGAGGAGCCGGACGAGACGAACGAAGACGCCGGTCTCGGACACGTCCTCGACGACGCCGTCGAGGAGCGCGTCTCTCACGTGCACGATGGCGCGGGTGGAGAGCGGGACGCGACGGTTGGTGCGCCGCTCGGGCGCACGCGCCGAGATGCGATGGAGTCCCGACACGAGCCGCGACGGCTCGGCGTCAGTGACGGTCGCAGCGAGGACATTCCCACGAAGGAGGCGCGCATCCATGGTCGGACCGCGTGCACGTGCCGTTCCGTTCAGGTGCCCGCGCAACCCCGCGAGCTTTCAGGCCGGCAAGCCGAGCGGCCGTCCAAAGGCTGGACGTCGATCCGAGCTTGAGATGGCGCTCCCATCTCAGCCGTTCGGTCGTTCGTCTCGCTCGCGCGCCAGCTCGGCGACGAGGGCCGTCGCCAAGCGCTCGTATTGCGCTCGCGAATTGTAGCGTTGCGCGGAAACCCGCACGAGCCGGCGCGGTGACGCAGGCCAAGGAACGATGGGCACTTGAATGCGATGGCGCGCGACGAGCGCGTCCTGCAGCGGCTCGGCGTAGAGCGCCGACGCCGGAGCCGCTGTGTGCGCGGCGTCGGGGAGTGGCACCGCGGCGAGCGCGCCGATCATTTCTGCCGGCGCCGGAGCAGCGACGCCGAGGGCCTCGGTGAGGATGGCGCGCGCTTCGAGGGCGAGCGATCGGTTCGCCTCCATGACCGCGGGAAGTCCGCCCGGGAGCAGCGACTCCATGAAGCGAATCGCGGCCGGCACCGCCAAGATCGCCGAAGGGTCGCTGGTGCCCGTCCAATCGAATTCGACGAGGAAGCGCGAGCGATCGGTGCGCGCGCTGTTCGCGCCGTGGCTGGTCACGGCGGGGTGCAGATCGGCCTGTCGATCGCGCCGCACGTGCAAGAACGCGGCGACCTTGGGAGCGCAGATCCACTTGTGCAGATTCCCGGTGTAGTAGTCGGCGCCGAGCGCATCGAGCGCGAGGGGCAGCATTCCCGGGCCGTGCGCGCCGTCGACGAGGACCCGCGCGCCACGCGCCTGCGCCCCGCGCACGATCTCCGTGATCGGAAGGACGAGGCCGGTCGGGCTCGTCACGTGATCGATCAGGACGAGCCGCGTGCGCGCACCGACCGCCGAGAGCACGGCGTCGAGCGCGTCGCGCGCGCCGGCGATCGGAAAGGGGATCTCGGCGACGACGACGCGAGCGCCCGCGCGCTCGGCCCACCGCCGTGCGGCGTTGTTGCACGCGTTGTAGCCATGATCGGTGACGACGATCTCGTCACCCGGCGAGAGCACGAGGCTCGCCAAGACCGAACCGACCGCGTACGTCGCGTTCGGCACGAACGCGAGATCATCGGGGTTGCAGACCACGAGCCGCGCGACCGCCGCGCGAGCCTCGTCGAGGAGGCCCTCGAGCTCCTTCACGAAGAAGCGGACGGGCTCACGCTCCATCCGCTCCTGGAACGCGCGCTGCACGTCGCGAACCTCCGACGGGCAGCTCCCGAACGAGCCGTGGTTCAAGAAGTCGAGACCGAGCTCCAGGGGCCAGACGCCGCTCGTCATGCGACGCACTCTACCGCCGCCTCGAACCGCCCGAGTGTCCGACCGCCACGCTTTCGCATCGTTTCCGACACGTTGGCGCGCGGAATCATGATGTCTCCCGCGTGCGTCACTGCCAGCCCCGGCGACGATGTAGGTCTCGACGAAAAGCCCCGGCACGGTCGGTGCGTGGTCAAGACGCATGACCAAGAAGCTTGCGCCCAAGGACCTTCCCGCCCTCGACCTCGACGCCCTCGACGAGGTGTCGGGCGGCTGGTCGCTGGGCAAGCGAACGCACCGCACGACCTCCCCGACCAGACGCCGCACGATCTCTACGGGATGGACAACCTGCCGACCGGCGACACGTCGAACAACGGGTACACGCCGAACAACGACTACAACCCGACCAACAACGATTACTCGTCGAACAACGACTATTCGTCGAACAACGACTTCACGGCGCCGAACCAAGACGCGGGGCTGAGCGACGGCGGCGGTTACAGCGACGTCGGGTGACCGCGGCGTCGGCCCTCACTTGACTCTAAATATTACCCAGGCATAATTGGCGTTGTTGGCGGTCGCGCAAACGAACGCGGGATCGTTTCGCCTAATTGTCATGGGTAAAATGGATTCCTCCCCCAGCCTCCTCATCGCCTTCGCGGGCGCTCGTCGTGTCGCGAGCGGCCCCGTGCGCGACGTGCTCACCGTGCTCAAGCAGCGGTTCGATCGCGACGACGGCGACATGGTCTTGGTCTTCGAGGTCGAGAGCGGGCGGCAGATCGACTTCGACCTGCGCGGCTCGCTCGAGAAGGTGCTCGCGCGGCACGCGCCCGACGAGCCGGCGCGCGGACCGGGCCGACCGCGCCTCGGCGTCGTGAGCCGCGAGGTGTCGCTCCTTCCCCGCCACTGGGAGTGGCTCGAGGACCAGCCGACCGGCATCTCCGGCGCGATGCGACGGTTGGTGGAGCAAGCCGCCAAGAGCGACACGGGGCGCGATCGCGCGCGTCGGACGCGCGCCGCGCTCTACAAGATCCTCTCCGCGCTCGCTGGCGATCTCCCGCACTTCGAGGAGGCGTCGCGCGCGCTCTTCGCGGGCGACACCGAGCGATTTCGCAAGCTCGTCTCCGGCTGGCCGCGCGACGTGCGCGACTACGCCGTCGATCGGGAGAGCGAGGCGGCGCGCGCCGACGCCGAGCGCGCGCCGAGCCCGGAGGCGAACGCCGACGTGGTGCGCGATCTCCATCGCATCGTGTGGAGCTTGGGTGACTACGACGCGGTCGCGCGCCTCGTCGCCGAGCGCTACGTCGTGCACTCGGATCCCGGCGATGCTTGGGAGGGGCGCACGCTCGACCGCGCGACCTACGTGGAGCGCGTCCGTTACTCGCGCGTCGCGTTCCCCGATCTCTCGTTCGTGCTCGACGACGTCGTGGCGGCGGGGTCGCGCGTCGCCGTGCGATGGCACGCCGAGGGTACGCACGAGGGTGATCTCCGCGAGCTCCCCGCGACGGGGCGTCGCCTCAAGTTCGCGGGACAGACGTTCTACGAGGTCGAGGGCGGCAAGGTCGCGGGGCACTGGCAAGTGATCGATCGCCTCGGCTTCGTCGCGCAGCTCCGCGCGTGAAGGACCGAAGCGGGTCGAAACCGCCGGTGATCGCTCCCGCTCACGGGAGTTTCCCTACGAAATGAGCCACGCGGTCCCCTAGGGCGCGCCCGGCGTGCAACGAAACGCGCCATGTCGAAGCACGCGCTCGTCGGGCCCGCCCTCCTTCGTCTCTCCCTCCTCGCGCTCGGTGGCGTCGCGACCGCAGCGGGCTGCAGCGGTGGCTCGAACGCCTCGGCGCCGACCGCCAGCGCCACGGACGACGCGGGCGAGACGACGGAAGACGACGAGGCGAACGACGCCGGACGCGGGAACGACGCGGGGAAGACGCGTGACGGAGGCGCGAAGGACGCCGGGAAGACGAGCTCCGACGACGACGCGGCCGCGGCGGACGACACCGGCGTGCCTCCGAGCGGCGGGAGCGTGAACGTTCCGGACGGCGTCGGCTTCGTGCTCGTCGACTACGGCAACGGGACGTTCCCGCAATGCGTCGGCACCTTGATCTCGCCGACGCGGATCGTCTCCCGACACACCTGCTTCGCGACGCGCCCCTTCGGCGGCTCGGTCGCGAACAACTACTTCGCGCTGGCGAAGGATCTCGGAACCCCGTCCAAGTGGATCGCCGTCACCAAGTCGAGCGAATACAAATTCGTGGCGCTGATGGAGCTCGCGCAGCCGCTCACCGGGGTGACGCCGGTGACGCTCGCGGGAGGCCCGCTCACCGCAGCGGACGTGGGCAAGTCGTTCGTCACCGTCCACGCCGTGGGGCGTGACATCGACGGCACGCTGCCGCCCGGCACGATCGAGCACCTCGAGGGATCGACCACCGTCCTTCGCGCGGTCACGGGGCAGCCGATGAAGACGCTCTATCCGACGTTCGCGAGCTTCGTGCAGGCCTACACCGATGTCCCCTTCGAGCGGAGCGACTACCTCTCGGCGGGCGAGCTCGACACGTACGGGAACGCCGCGCCGCGGTGGCAGCGGCCGCTGCTCGGCAAGTACGACATGTTCGCGAACGGTCCGAACGAAGCGGCGATCGACGGGAACGATCTGTCGTCGCAAGGCGCTCCCCTCCTCCGCGCCAAGGGCGCGGGCTACGAGATCGTCGGCTTGATGCGCGAGGCCATCTCCGCCGGCAGCAAGACGGTGAAGCCCTACGTGATGGGCGCGTACTACGCGGCCCTCCCCGCCGACACGCTGGCCATGCTGAACGGCAACGGGGCCTCGGGCGACAACTGCGGCGACATCCAAGAAGACAAGGGCGTGTGTCGAAACGGCTTCGCGCTCAACTGCGGCGTCTTCGGCGGTACGGAGATCCCGTTCTCGTCGTCGGCAACGCTCTTCTGCGGCGCGGCGTCGGCTTGCTCGGTGCACCCCTTCGCGACCGACGCGACCAAGTTCTACTCGCAGTGCCAGTAGCGACGCGGGCCGCGTCAGCGACGCGGCGCCGGGAGCGAGAGCGCCTCGATGGCCGCCAGCGCGCCGGTGCACACCGACTCGTGACAGGAGCGGCAGCGCCCGAGGACCGCCTCGTATCGCTCCGCCCCGGGCGCGGCCTCGAAGGCTCGAACGGCGTCGAGGTAGGCGACCGCGCGCGCGTCGAACGCAGGGTCGCGGTCCGACGGTTGCGTGGGCCACGCGCAGCGGATCCGCCCGTGTCGCGACACGAGGTCGCGCGGCGCGGGGGCCGCACTACCTGCATCATGCATACGTTCTCGGAGCGCGCGCCAGTCGGCCTCCATCTCGCGCATCTTCGCCGCGAGCTCGCTCACTCCGTTCGGATTGCGCGGCGACGGAACCAAGTGTCCGGGGCTGCCGGGGACGCCGGGAACGAGCGCCGTCGCGGCCGTGCATTCGCCGAGCGCGGACGGGGACGGACTCGAGGTCGCAGCGACCCGGCCCGCGTCACTCGACGGAGCCGGAGCGCTCGAACGGCCGCAGCCGGCGAGTGCCGCGAGCGCGGCGAACGTGGCGAACGCGAGCGAATCCAGCGGGCGCGACGGAGGCGGCGTCACGACGGGAGCGTCGGCCAGGTCGCGTACGTCCGCAAGTCCGGGGAGACGAATCGGCGCGACGGAGCGAACGAGGTGGACGCGCCGTCGAGGCTCCGCTCCACTCCAGCCATGCAGAGAGGCGCACCGCCTGCCGTGAACCCGAACCCCACCGCCACCGACTGGAGCGGCTCGCGCGGAGAGAAGTGGAGCGCGCAGGTCACCGGCATGGAAGCGACGCTGGCGCCGATCGACGCTCCCCTCGTGGATGCGCTCCGACTCGACGCGCCGCTCCGCGTCGCCGACGTGGCCTGCGGCGGCGGCGGCACGACCCTTCGCATCGCCGCGCGGGCCCCGGCCGGCAGCGTCGTCGACGGGTTCGACATCTCACCCCACCTCGTCGAATCCGCGCGCGCCCGCGTCGGATCGAGCGAAGCGGGACGCATCTCTTTCAACCTGGCGGACGTATCCAAGGCGCTCCCCGAGCCACCGTACGACCGGCTCGCGTCGAGATTCGGCACCATGTTCTTCGACGACCCGCCGGCGGCATTCGCGAACCTCTCGCGGTGGCTCGTCCCCGGCGGTCGCTTCGCCTTCGCAGTTTGGGCCACGCAAAGCGACAACCCCTGGATCGAGACCGTGCGTGATGCGGTGGCGCGCGTCGCGCCCGTGCCGGCGTTCGACCCTGACGGGCCGGGCCCCTTCCGCTACGCCGACGTCACCAAGCTGACGTCGCTGCTCGCGGCCGCGGGGCTCGAGGCCGAAGACGTGGTGGACGTGCGGACGACCCTCCCGATCGGCGGCGGGCTCGCTCCGAACCAGGCGGCGCAGTTCGCGCTCGCGGCCATGTCGTCGTTCGGCGAGCTCCTCGCGAGCGCCGGAGAGGCCGCCGCGACGGAAGCGCATCGCGCGCTCAGCGAGCGTTACGCGGCTCACCTCGTCGATGGCGTCGTGCGCTTACCCGCGCGCGTGCACCTGGTGGTCGGCTCCCCGGCCCGCTGACCCGGCGTCTCCCTCGCGACCGGACCCGACGGTTCGCAGCGATTTTTCCGGACACCCGCGCGCCCCCCGCGCGTATCCATCCGCAAAGCAGCAGTACCAAAAAAGGGGGGATTGGGTGGCTGCGCTCGCGCTCGACATCGAGGACGCACGTTCGACGGGGGACTCCACGGGTGCGGGCGCGCTCGAGCGGATTCGAAGCGCGGCCAACGCGGCGATGGATCGCTACGCCGATGGCGACGACGCCGCGTTCGCCACCCTGTACGACCTGCTCGCGCCGCGGCTCTACGCGTTCGCGTTCCGCCAGCTCCGTAGCGCGGCCGCGACCGAGGACGTAATCCAGCAAGCGATGCTCCAGATGCACTGTGCACGCGAAAGCTTCGTGTCGGGCGCCGACGTCATTCCGTGGGCGTATGCGATCACGCGGCGCCTCGTCATCGACGGCTTCCGGCGCGCGCGGCACCGGGAGCGCCTCGTCCCCGAGCCCGATTACGACAGCGACGACGGCCCCGCCTCCACGGACGGAAGGCCAGACGACATCCTCTACTCGAAGCAACTCGCCGAACGCATGGAGCGGGCTCTCATGGCGCTACCCGAAGCACAACGCGTCGCATTCCAATTGATGCGCTTCGAAGGGCTCTCGGCGGTCGATGCCGCCGCCGTCCTCGACACGACGCCGAACGCCGTGAAGCTCCGCGCGCATCGCACCGATCAGGCGCTTCGCCTGGCCCTGAAAGAAGGCGGCGTGGGAGGTCGGCGATGAACGTCGGCCCCTCCGCAGACCTCAAGGCGCGCGTCCTCGAGGCGGCGCGCGCTCGACCCAGCAAGGCGCGCCGACGCGGATCGGTCGGAGTGCTCGTGCCGTACGTGGTCGCCGCCCTCGTGACCGCGGCGATCCTGGAGGTCTCGGGAGGCGCTCGGCACGCTGACGGTCGCCCGGCGCCGATGGGCGCGGCGGTCGCGATCGGGAGCCTCTTGTTCGCAGCGCTGGCGACGATGTTGACCACGCGGCGCCGCTCGATGCTCGGCCCGCGGAGCGCGCTCCTGTGGACGGTCGTCATCGCGACGCCGCTCGCGCTCGCTGCGTGGACGATCGCCTGGCACGTCAGCTACGTCGATCCGTTCGAGCGGCTCGGCGTGCGTTGCTTCGCGCTCTCGATGCTCAGCGCGCCTTGGATCATGGGAGCGCTCATCAACGCTCGGCGAACGCTCGACCCGGTGCACCCCCGCCTCTTCGGCGCCGCGCTGGGCACCGTCGCCGGCGCGTGGGCTGGCGTGATGGTCGTCTTGTGGTGCCCGCTCGCCGATCCAGGCCACGTGGTGCGCGGTCACGTGACGCCGTTCATCGTGCTCGCGCTCGCCGGCGCTTGGTTCGGACAGCGCGTGTTCGCCGTGCGGCGCGACGACGACGCATCCCGCTGAGTCGGGCGCGCGACCGCGCTCGTCGGCCGTCTCGAGATCGGAGAACGTCATGTCGCGACTCATCGTCATTGGAGCCCTGGTTCTCGCAGCGGCGGGATGCTCGTCGTCACGACCCTCGCTGCATCACGCGGTCGCCGTCGAGGGTGCGGCCAGCGTCACGTGTCGCCCGATCGGTCCGCCACGCATCCTCGGCAGCGGCTGGGTGTCGACCGAGCTCGATGGTGCTGCGGGCGAGCACGAGGTGGCCATCGGCTACTACCAGATGCCCCACTGGGCCAACGCGATCGCGATCGATCCGTGGACGCTCGCCGTGACCCGAACGATGCGGAGCGAGCTCGCCGCGCCGCCGCGCCGGATGCTCCCCCGCATCGGGGAGGCCGGCCTCTTGTCGGTCGAAGCGACCACGGGTCGACATGAGGTGACCGCGGAGAATGCGGCGGTCTCGCTGGTCGCCTGGTCGGTACCGGAGACCGGACGGGTCGCGTGGAGCGCGATGCAGAAGGATGGGCGGGTGTCGACGCAGACACTGACGGCCTCGACTGGTGACGTGACCCTCGAGGCGCCGACGGTGGCGACGCTGCCGGACGGTCGTTTCGTTCTCGGCTTCGTTCACCGCTGCAGTCACGAACGGGCCGCGATGATCCTGACGCTCGACGCAGAGGGACGGGCGCTCGGCGAGCCCACCCCGGTCGCGCCAAACGTGGACACGCGCGGCGCGCAGGTCCTCGTCGCTCGCGACGGACGCGGCGCGGTCGCCTTCTTCGATGACCAAGGCCGACTCGCCGCCGTCCCGGTCGGATGTGGCGCCCCGCGCTGGGAACGCGACGCCGCGGGCGCGACCGCCTCGAACGCGACGGCCCCGTAATCTCGGGCCGGGCGCCGCGAACTTAACCGAAATAAGCCCACTCCGACTGGCGCCGGGAGCGCCGCTGTCTAGCGTGCTCGGCGATGGCGACGACGCGCTGGGTGGGGGCGAGTTGGACGGTGATCGCGGCGGCGGCGCTCGCCGCGTGCTCTTCGAGCGGGAGCTCGAGCACGGCCAGCGCGGCGTCCGATGGTGGAGTCGACGCGGCGACCAAGGACCGACGGCTCGCCGCGCAACACTTCGACGCCTTCGCGCCGTTCGCCTCGCCGATCGACGACTTTCTCGCGGTGGGCAGGAAGTACCAGAAGGACAAGTTCAACGCGTCGATCACCGAGCTCACCGCGTTCGGCGGCCGCCTCTTCTTCGGGTACGGCGACGCGGACTACAACCTCGGGGAGAAGACGCCGATCGAGATGCGCGCCTTCTCGTCGGACGACGACGCGAACGTCGTCGCGTTGCCGATCACGGCCGACGGCCAAGGCGCCGCGCAGAAGACGCCCACCGCGAGCGGTGAAGAACAGATCGATCGATACCGCGTCCTCGGCGGCGAGCTCTATCAAGCCGGCATCGACTCGATCGATCCCGACGAGCTCTGGACGCAAGCGAACACGGATCCCAAGCGCATTCAGGGCAACGTGTACCGACTCGCCGGCGATCGCTTCGAGAAGCACCGCAGCATCTGGGGCGGCGAGCACGTGCACGACCTGGCGCTCTGGAAGGGCGCGCTCTACTCGGTCGGTTCGGGCGCCGACGTTCGCACCGAATTCGAGGCCGGCCGCGTCTTCCGCTACCTGTGGCGAAGCGACGACCACGGTGCGACGTTCACCACGGTGACACGCGTCGAGGTCACGGACCCCGGCAACGCCGACACGCGTTGGGTGCACCTCCTCGCCACCAACGAGCGGCTGTTCCTCTTCGGTTACCAGAGCGACTACAAGGCCGGCTCGAGCCAGACCAAGAACGCGGCCTTCGACGGCACGACGGTGACGCCGTTCGCGAACGGTGAGCCGCTCCAGAAAATCTTCCCCGACGGCACCCTCGCCCTCTCGGACGGCACGGGGCTCCTCTGGGGAATCAATCTCGCGAGCCCGCCCAACCGAAACACGACCGTGCGCGTCCGCGGCGATGGATCGCTCACCCCCATCGAGGCGTTTCGCGGCAGCACCGTGCTCGACGTGGCGGAGGCCGACGGTGGCGAGCTCGTGTTCTTGACCGCGACCGGCGACGACCCCGCCATCGAAGCGAAGCACTGGGACGTGCGCGTGCTGGTCGCCGACGCTGCGACGTTGGAGAAGCCGACGGAGCTCCTGCACTTCGAAACCGACGTCCGTCCCACCGCCGTCGCCGCCTTCGGCGGAGCGCTCTTCCTGGGGACCGCCGACGGCCATGTTCTTCGCGCCACACCCGCTCCGTGAACGTGATTTCGCCCGAGCCAAGTCGCATCTGGCGAAGGCCGTGCCAAACGAACGGTCGTTCTGACGAAGAAATGACGGGCAAAAGGCGGCGTTCGCCGTAGTTTTCGTGGCGCCGTGCCGCCGCCGTCCGAACCTTCCGCGTTCCCGTCGATGTCGCTGGATGAGATCGCCGCTCCCGAGCGGACGATCGCAAGCGCCCGTCCGCCCCGGCCCACCAACGTTCCGCGCACCGTGTTTCACGTTGGCTCGGGAGCGGTCGCGCTCTTCTTCTTGCGCGTGCTCCCGTCGCGCGAGTGGCTCATGGTGGCATCGGCGCTCTTCGCGGCGTCGGCTTGGACGTGCGAAATCTCGCGCCGCATGAGCCCGCGCATCAACGAGCGGTTGATGCGCCTCTTCGGTCCGGTCGCGCATCCGCACGAGTGGCGCGAGGTGAACTCGGCGACCTGGTACGCGACGGCGCTCTTCATCATGTCGCTCGTGGTGCCGCTCCCGGCGGCCGAGCTCGGCGTGTTGGTCCTCGCGGTCGCCGATCCCACGGCCGGCTTCGTGGGACGACGCTTCGGGCGATACCGCCTCGCCTCTGGCCGCTCGATCGAAGGCGCGCTCGGCTTCGCCATCTCCGGCACGCTCGCGGCGTTCGCGTGGCTCACGATCACGGGAAGCGAGCCGCACGCAGCGCGGCTCGTCCTCGCGCTCGTGGCCGGCTTCATCGGCGCGGCCATCGAGCTCCTCGTCTCCAAGGTCGACGACAACCTCGCCATTCCGCTCTTCACCTCCCTCGCCGTCGCCGCCGCGGCGCTCGTGGTTCACTGAGGGCTCCTCCCATGCGGTGCGCCGAGGTCATGAGCTCGCCGGTCCGCACCATCTCGACCGAGGAGACCGCCCAGTCCGCGGCACGCGTGATGGAGGAAGAGAACGTCGGCTTCCTCGTCGTGTCCGACGCGAAAGGCCACGTGGTCGGCGTCGTGACGGACCGCGATCTCGCGCTGCGCGTCCTCGGACGCGGCGCAGCGCACGCGACGACCGTAGGGACGATCATGTCGCACCCAGTCGTGACCTGCGAGCCGTTCGACGAGCTCGTCGTCGCCGAAGCGCGCATGGCCACGCGGCGCGTCTCGCGCATCGTGTGCGTCGACGAGCGCGTCCACGCAGTGGGCGTCATCAGCCTCGCGGACTTCACCACGCTCGAAGACGGATCGCACCTCGCGCGCACGATGAAGCGCGTCGCGCCGCGCGAGACGCGCAAACCTCCTCGGTGAATGGCTGAGCGACGCCACAGCCTCGTCTTGACCGGCGGCGGCGCGCGCTGCGCGTACCAGGCCGGCGCGCTCCTCGGGATCGCCGAGATCACCGGCGCGCGCACGCTTCCCTTCCCCATCCTCGCCGGCACCTCGGGCGGCAGCATCAACGCGGCCTTCCTCGCGTCACGCGCCGACGACTTTCAAGGCGCGGCCCGCGGCCTCTGCGATCTGTGGACCACCATCCGCGCGAGCGACGTCTTTCGCACCGACGTCTCGGCGCTCACGAAGACCGGCGTGGGCTGGCTCTCCGACCTGGCGCTCGGCGGCTTCATCGGGAGCGGGCACGCACAATCGCTCCTCGACACCGCGCCGCTCCGCGCGTTCCTCGCACGTCATCTCGACACCGAGCGCCTCGCGCGCGGGGTGGCGCGCGGCGACGTGCGCGCCCTCGCGGTGACGGCGACCGACTACCACACCGGCACGGCGGTGACGTTCTTCGACGGCGACGCGAGCCTCGTCGGCTGGACGCGCACGAACCGCCTCGCCGTGCGCGCGCGCGTGACGGTCGATCACATCATGGCGTCGTCGGCCATCCCCGTCTTCTTCCCTCCCGTCGTGCTCGACGGCGCCTTCTTCGCGGATGGGTGCATCCGCATGGGCACCCCCTTCAGCCCTGCGATTCGCCTCGGCGCCGACCGTGTGCTCGCCATCGGCATCGTGCGCCGATCCCACACGCCGGATCCGTTCGATCTCCGCCACGGCGAGGCACCGCTCGCGCCGCCGACCCATGCCGACGTGGCAGGCACGCTGCTCGGCGCGCTCTTCCTCGACGCGCTCGAGGCCGATTTCGAGCGCCTCGAACGCATCAACCGGACGCTCGCGCTCATCGCGCCTACGCTCCGCGACGCGCAGGCGCTCCGGCGCGTACCGGCGACGATGCTCCTTCCGCGCGAGGACATCGGCGCGCTCGCGGCGCGCACCGAGAAGGATCTTCCCCTGATGCTGCGCCACCTCCTCGAAGGGCTCGGTGTCGGCACGGAGAGCGGCGCGGCCCTCCTCAGCTACCTCGCGTTCGACGCGCCCTACACGACGCGCCTCGTCGACGCGGGCTACGAAGACGCCCGCGCCGCCGAGGACACCATCCGCGCGTTCTTCGCGTGATCGCGCGGGGCGACTACTCGAGCCAGCGCGAGAAGCGCGACTCGAAGACCTTGGCGGCCTTGTCGACCGCCGCCCATGTGTCGTCATCGAGCTTGGGCTCGTCGTGGCCGTGCTTGCCCTCGCGCTTGCCGAAGACCTTCTTGAGGTCGCCGGTGATCCACGAGCCGCCCATGTTGTGGAACCAGAGATAGGCGGCTTCGCGAAGGCCCGGCGCGTCCTTCAGGTGCGCGTCCCAGAGGCCGCGCGGGAGGGCGGCCTTCATGAGGTCCGAGCCCTTGGCGGCGCGCTTCTTCACCGCCGCGAGGAGATCGGCGTGCGCCGCGAAGCGCGCTTCGTCGAGGAGGCCTCGCGTCGCCGCCCAGCCGATGAAGAGCGCCGTGCTCACGTCGGTGAACTGCTCGAGGTACCCCGCGCTCGCGAGCGAGAGCTCCACGCGGAGGTGCTTGCGGAACGAAACTTCGAGGGTCACGCCGCCGCCGAGATCGCGCGTCCATTCGGGGATGGTCGCCTTCTTGTCGGTGACGAACATCTTCCCCATGCGCGTCGGCCTGCCGAGCTTCTTCTCGATGTCGTCGGCCGAGGCGTCCCACGCCACGCCGAGCACGGGCTCACCGAGCTTCTCGTGCACCCACGCGTGCGTGAGGTACGGGACGAACGTCTTTCCGGTCTTCGGGATCGGCGGGTAGTCGTCGTTCAGGACGTCGTGGGAGAAGACGAGCTCCACGCCGACCTTGGGCGCCTCCACGTTGGCCGAGTCGTTTCGATCGCTGGTGGACTGCGGCACCTTCTTGCCGAGGACCTTGGTCACGTACGCCACGACCTCGGGGGCGTCGGCGCGCTGGCCCATGACCTGTGCGAGCTGACGGAGCTTCGGACCGAGCTCCTTCATCGCGGGCGTCGTTTCGCGCTTCGTCGATGCGGCCTTGGTCGCCTTGGCGGCGGGCTTCTCACTCGATTTCCCCGGCTTGGCGGCCTTCTGGGTCGAGTCGGCGTGAAGCCACGACTCGAAATCGAAGTCCTTCTTCACCTTCGGCGGCTTCACCTTCTTGTCTTTGAGCCACGCGCTGAGGGCTTTGCGTCCCGCTCGGCCGTCCTCGTCGTCGAGCTCGCCGATGTCGGTCTGGCCCTTCGACCAGAGCGCAAGGAACTCTTCGAGGCTGTTCGCGACCGTCCGCGCCTCGCCCTCGGAGCCGAGCAGCGCCACCGCCGGCGGGGCCTCGTCTCCGGCCTTGAGGAGCGCGACGAGCGAGCCCTCGGGAAGATGCATGAACGCGAACCCGCTCGCGCGAAGCTTCGCAGCCTTCTCTTCGTTCCACTCCTTCGGGATGGCTTCGGCCGCGAAGGCATCGAACCATCCGAGCGTCCCGTGTTTTTGCTTGCCTACGAACGCGCCCACGTCGCGCAAGAGCGAGGGAATCTCGTGCCCCTTGGGCGCCGAGGAGAGCTTCACCGTGTAGTTCGCCATGGCCGAATAGTCCGGAATGTCCGGGGTGCCTGTCCAGCCTCGTCGGGAGCTCACCTTCACGCTCGTGTGGTCGGCGCGGTCTCCACGGAGAACGTCGTCGCACGCGGGGAGTCACGCGCACGGAACGAGTCTCCCCACGGCCGCCGCTGCGAGCTCGCTCCGTTCGCTCAGTCCATGTGCTCAGCCGAGTTGGGCACCTGCACCCACGCGTGCTTGCGCGCTTCGTAGACCGAGAACGTCGGCGCCGCGAACTCGGGATCGGCGAAGGCCCCCACCGGCACCGCGACGAATTCGGGAAGCTGATCGATCTCGTAATAGACGGTGGAGCCGCACGTCGGGCAGAAGTGGAAGTCGATCTTCATTCCCGAATCGCCGACGCGGGTCCAGGTCGTCGCCTGGCCGGCGATCGTCACCCGTTCACGCGGCCACCTCGATTGTTGCCCGAACGGGCTACCAGTTCGCCGCTGGCACGCCAGGCAATGACAGATCGAGACGCGTACGGGCTCACCCTCGCAGGTGACGTTCAACTGACCGCAGCTGCACCGGGCATGTCGAGGTTGCACGCGCGCCAGGATACGCGACCGGCCTCGTCCGCGCCGCGGCGACGGGGACGCGGCGCGCGCGCATCGAGACGTAGGCGCCCAGCGGATAGCAGACGAGCTGCGCGATCACGTCCGCGCCATCGAACGTACCGGGAACGAGCCCCAGCCGCTGTCCGAGCTCGTATCCGACGACGAGCACGGCGCCCGCCACGAGCCAACCGAGACGCGCGCGCCCCGGCGGCGCGAGCACGATCACGACACCGCCAACGGCGAAGGCCCAGAGCGCGTCGGGGGTCACTCCGAGCGCGAGCGACGGCCAACCGCGCGACGACGAAGACGTCCACGATCTCAGCCGCGCGACTTCGGCAGAAAGGGCACCATGGCTCTCGAGGATGCGAGAGACGAACCACACCTCGTCGCGACGGATCAGCAAATAGAAGAGCGCGCCCGCGATGAGCGCGACGAGCGGCGGAAGCGCGCCTCGGAGCGCACGACGAGCGGTCACTTCTTCTTGCTCGGCCCCGTTTTGGCCGGGCCTTTCGCGGCCGCCTTGGGTGCGGACGCCGCCGGCGACGGACGGGCGGGCGGCGGCGCGGGCGCATCGATCCACTCTTGGTTCGGGCCGTTGCACTCGGCCTTCGCCGTCTTGGCCTCCGGGCTGTTCGCGTAATAGCTCACGAGCTCGCCCGGCTCGCCCGCGCGCGATTGGATGTAGTGACACGTGCCGACGAGGTGCTCCTTCGGGCAACCGTGCAAGCCGAGCGCGGCCAGGCTGAAGGTCCCACCCTCTTTCGGACAGAGCTCGGGCGTGAACTTCGGGATCAACCCGTAGATCTCGGAGCACGTCCCCTCTTTGGGCTTGTCGCAGATCGCGCGGATGTACTCGTAGTTCGGGAGCGTCTTGCCCGAGACGCTCACCTTGATCTCGGTCGGCTCGCCGAGCGCGCTCGTCGTCGTCGTGGCGCCGCCATCGGTGGTGCCGTTGCTCCCCGACGTAGGCGCGCTGCCGAGCGCGAAGGCGGCGAGCGCGGTGAGCGCGAGACCCGTGGCCACGTGGGCAGAGCGTTGGGTGGAGAGCACACCCCGGGTACGACCGAAGGCGGGGATTCTTCCTCGCGACGATGCAAAACGCGCGCGCCGGGTGCCAGCGCCCCCGGGAAAAGGCGCGCCGTCGGGGACCGCGGGCCACGCCCGACCAGGCGATCGCCATGTACTTCGACGCGCCGGCCGGATACGCCTCACTCCGCGCCCGATGATTCGGCTCGTCCTGCTCCTCCTGGGCACGCCCGTCGCGCGACGCATCCGCTGGCTCCTCCTCGGAGCGGCGCTCGTGGCGGTGGCGCTCGGCGTGACCCTGATGCTGGACACGCTCGACGGCGTGTACCACTTCCCGCTTCACGTCTTCGGCTGGGTGATGCTCGGCCTCGGGCTCACCGGCTTCCTCTCGAGCTCGATGTCGCGCGGCGTGCAGCAGCGCCTGCGGCAGGTCCGCGCCGTCGCGCTGATTGCCCTCGCTTACCTCGTCATCGACGGTCACCCGAAGCGGAACGCACTCGTCATCACGATCGTCTTCGGCCTCGCCTACGCGCTCGACGGCATCCTTCGCGTGGCGTCGGCGGCCATCGTCCGCTTCCCCGCGTGGCCGCGCGCGATGGCCGTGGGCGTCGGGGAGCTCGCGTTCGCGGTCGTGGTCTTCGAGCCGTATCCGGTGCGACACGACGGCGTCATCGAGCTTGCCATCGGTCTCGGCCTCACGGTGGCTGGGCTCTTCATCGGGCGCGTGGGCGTGGCGCTCGGACGTGTCCCCGCGGACGTGACGCTTCCGCTCCTCCTCTCGGGGCGCGTTCGATCACGCGCCGCGCCCTCGACTGCGGAGCCGGAGATCGACTCCGTCACCGTGCACGTATGGACACCGACCGGGTCGATCAAGAACGCGCAGCGGCAACCGCTCGTCGATCGGTACATCGCCGCGCGCGACGAAAACGGCGTCATTTCCACCGGCCACGCCGCGCTCGAGGGCCCGCCCGGCCTTTACATCAGCCACTACCCGGCGGTGGAGATCGACCGATCGCCGGAGGACTTCGCACGAACGTTGCGCGCGACCGTCCAGAACGACGTGCCGGCGAAGTACCAGCCGAGCTACGCGCAGGAGGCCGCGGGATGGTGCGAGTCCACGGAGGAGATCCGCTTCGACGGCGTCGACGTCGGACGCCTCCGCCGGTTCTGGACCGCCTATTCGGCGGAGAACGTCTACAACCTGACCCGCCGCAACTGCTCGTCGACCACGGCGGTGGCCCTCGAGGTCGCGCTCGAGGGCTGGCTTCTCCGGCAACCGCGGCGAATCGCGCTCCTCGTGCGCGCGTTCTTGAGCCCCGAGCTCTGGGCGGCCGCCGAGATCCGGGCGCGCGCCGAATCGATGGCGTGGACGCCCGGATTGGTCCTCGATTACGCGCGCGCGATCCGCGGCGCGCTTCATCCGCCCGACGGCTCTTGGTCGGCCAAGGTCGCCGACGCGCTCGCGCTCGCGCAATCGGCGATGCAGCGTGAGCGCGCTGCGCTCGAAGCCCACCGCGCCGAGGCCGAGGCGCGATCCATGTCGCCTGGTCCCGCTTCCGCGCGCGGCTCGGCCCGCGCGCTGTCGATCGCCGCGGTCGTCGGCGGCGCGGCCATCTTCGGGCTGACGTACGGTCTCTCCGCGCCGCTCATCGCCGCCGATCTCACGGCGCGCGGCCACAAGGAGATCTTCATCGGCCTGAACGCCGCGATGCACGCGGTGGGCGTGCTCGGCATAGCTCCGCTCTTGCCCAAGCTCTCGATCCGCTTCGGCCCGCGGCGCCTCATGCTCGCCGCGCTCGGCTCGAGCGCGATCTTGATGGCGCTCTTCCCCGTCGCGCCTTCGATTTGGCTCTGGTTCCCGCTCCGCCTCGGCCTCGGCATCGGCGCAGAGATCCTCTTCGTCATGTCGGAGACGTGGGCCAACGATCTCAGCGACGATCAGAGCCGCGGCAAGGTCATGGCCATCTACACCGCCGCGCAGTCGCTCGGCTTCGCCGGCGGACCGCTCCTCTTGTCGGTGATCACCGATCACCACCTCGCCTACGCGGCCGGCGCCGCCATCGCCGCGCTCGCCATCGTGCCGCTCGCGAGCAAGAAGATCGTCGCCCCCGCGAGCGAAGACGAAGAGCCGGCGCATGCCTTGCACTATGCACGCATGGCCCCGCTCGCCACGGCCACCGCGGTCCTCAACGCGGCCGTCGAGACGGCGGGGCTCTCGTTCGTCGCGCTCTACGCGGTGGGGCTCGGGTTCAGCGAGGCGAGCTCGCTCCGCCTCGTGTCGACGCTCCTCGTCGGCGCCATCGTGCTCCAGCTTCCCGTGGGGTGGCTCGCCGACAAAGTCGACAAGCGGAAGCTCCTCGTCGCGTTCGCCGCGCTCGCAGCGGCGAGCGCCCTCGCGTGGCCGTGGATGCTCCGCTCGCACGCGATCGCGTTCGCGGTCGTCTTCGTTTGGGGCGGCCTCTTCGTCGGGATCTACACGGTGATGCTCACCTTGGTCGGGAGCCGCTTCCGTGGCCCGGAGCTGGTCGGCGTGTACTCGGTCATGAGCGTGGGCTGGGGCACGGGCGCGCTCGTCGGCCCCGCGGTCGCCGGGATGGCGATGACCGCGAGCCCGCGCGTCGGCCTCCCGTGGGCCATCGGTGCGGCGTGCGCGATCTTCGGCGTCGCGGTCGCGCTCCGGCGCCGCGGCGCCGCTTGATCCGAGCGCTCGCGCGCACATCGCACCACGTTCCGACGCAGAAGATCGTGAGGGGAACGTGAGCTGCGCATTGGTCACAAGTCCCGCTCGGAGCCTTGCCGGCCGTGCATCTTTCGTGTGAGCGTCGAGTCGTGCGATCTCATCACCTTCTCCTCGCGTTCTCTCTCGTCGCCGCGTGCAGCGGCTCCGCGTCGAGCGGCGATCCGTCGTCCGCAGCGCCGCCCGACGCCGCCGACGCCGCTTCCGACGCGTCGAGCGCCACCGATTCGGCCGGCGCGGAGGGCGGGATCGAGGCACCGGACGGCGGCGGGCAGGACGCCGACGCGACCACCGACGCGAACGCGAGCTCGGATGCACCGCTCGACGGCGCCGCGGAGGCTGGGTCGGACGCCGAAGTCGACGCGAGCGCAGACGCCGACGCCGCGGCGACGTGCGTCGATCTCGACGGCGACGGCTACGGCGTGGGCGCTGCGTGCCTCGGCGACGACTGCGACGACGCGAACCCGCTCGTGAACCCGGCGATGGCGGAGCTCGCCGACGATGGTCTCGACAACGACTGCTCGGGCGGCGATCTCACGGCGGCCGTCGGGCCCGGCAAGTACGTCGACGTCGGCGCGGCGGGCTGCTCGGACACCGACGCGGCCCGTGGATCGAAGGCCACGCCGTACTGCTCGCTCGCCAAGGCGGTCCTCGACGCCTACCAGAACCCGCCCGTCGATCCGGCCGGATTCGCGATCTTCGTGGCCAAGGGCACCTACCCGCACGTGATCGGCTGGCCAAAGTCGATGCGCCTCTACGGCGGATACGACGCGGCGGCGTGGACGTACGCGCCGGTGACGAACCCGACGATCATCGGCGGGGCCACGCACCTCGACGATCTCGACAGCGCGGCGTGTCGTGCCTCCGCCAAGGGCTGCAACGCGATGTGTCCCTGCATCGACTGGGACTCGTGGATCAGCGTCAACACGACGGCGAGCTCCGTCGTTCAGGGCTTCACGGTCCAGGGAGGAGCGCGCCCCGGCGCCCCCATTCGCGCGATCACCGTGAATAGCTCGGGGCGCGTGGTCTTCGCCGACATGCGGATCTCGGCCGGCGCTGGCCTTCAAAACGTCGGCATGTGGATCGACCGAACCGCCACCAATACGTGGCTCATTCGGACGAAGCTCGACGCGGGCACGCCCTCGGGCACCGGCATCACCGCGAGCGCATTCGGCCTCGTGAACCACGGCACGGCGACGTTGTGGGGCGCGACCGTGGCGTCGGGCCCCGGCGTCGCGGGCTCGAGCGCGGTCGCAGTCCAGAACTGGGGCACGATGCGCGTCGCGGCGAGCGTCCTCAATCCGGGCGATCAGGGCGGCGCGGCCGACTACAGCTACGGGCTCCGCAACGACGTGACGACGTACCTCGACACGACATCGAGCGCGGGAACCGTGTACGCCGTGAACGACGTGATCTTCGCGGGCCGCGGGGCGAAGGCTTCGCGCGGCGTCTTCTCGAACTCACCGCTCACCCTGGTCGACAGCATCGTCGGAGACCGAACGCCGTCGCCGCTCGACTGGTCGATGCGTCCGACCGAAAACGCGATCCCGGTGGACGTCGGGTTCGCCTCCAAGACGTGGCTACGAAACAACCTGCTCGTGAATCTCCTCTACACGAGCGAGCCCAGCCCTCCGAACGCGCTCGCCAACCGGCACTTGTTCGTTCACAGCGCCGTCTCGGCGACGTACGTCGAGGACATCGTGACGGTGAACGCGTGCGGTTGGACCGGCTGTCAGAGCGCGGGCGACAACTTCGTCGCGACCGCGATCGGGTTCGTCGATCCGAGCACCGACTACCACGTGCTCGCCGGCAGCCCTCCGGTCGGCAACGGCACGCCGACCGGGCCCTTCATCACCGGCGGCCTCGGTCACATGGACATCGACGGTCAGCTCCGCCCCGCCGGAGGCGCGTGGGACGTGGGCGTCGACGAGCGCTGACCCCCATCACCAGTACGACGGCCGCGCCGGCATCGGTGCGGTGCACGCGGAGCACGCGCGCGGATCGGCCGACGCATCCTCGAGCGCGCCACACGAAGGGCAGCGCACCCAGAGGCGATTGACGCGCGTCGGCGTCCAGACGCTCGTCCACACCGAGGCGACGAACCGCTCACCGAAGAGCTCCTTCATCGCGACCGCGTGATGCTTCCCGAGCGCGCGCTTCATGGCCGCCTCGTCCTCCCACGCCGTCACGGTGAAGCCGCGGAGGCCGGTGAAGCCGGTCACGATCGAGATGAAGCCCGGCTCGGCGAGGAAGTCCTGCACGTTCTCGCGCGAGTGGGCGCGGATGCGATCGCGCTCGCTCGCGTCGCGTGCCGCGATCCAGGTGAGCGCGATCACGCCCGGCGGGTGCGGATTCCCCGACGCCGCGCGGAGGGCGTAGCCGTACTGGGCCGTGGCCGACTCGATGGGCTCGGCGAGCGCGAGCGACACGAAGTCTTCCGGCGCGAGTGGTCCCGCGCGCGGCGCGTCGTACCAAGCGGGCTTCTGTTCGAGCCAGAGGTTCTTGACGACGCGGCGCGCGAGCGTTCGGTCGAAGAGGCCGACCGACACCATGACGCGTGAGCCCTGGACCGGGCGCTTGGCCAAGCGGCTCCCGCAGCGCGTGCAGAACCCGCGCTCGTTCTCCGGTGAGGAGCGGTACCACTGGATGTGGTCTTCGCCTTCCCACCGAACGGCACTTCGATCGGCCACGAGCATGGCGAACGCATTGCCGTGGAGCTTCTGGCAATCCGCGCAGTGGCAGACGACCACGCCGGTGCTGTCTTGGGGCATGTGAACGCGCACGGCACCGCAGTGACAGGTGCCGACGAGCTCGCGGGTCGCAGCGAGGGTGTCTCCCATGATGTCTCGCGCCCGGCGGGGCTCAGCGCCCCAAGGTCTCGATGACCAGGTTCGCGGTCTCGGTGCCGGAGAAGTTCTGCTGGCCCGTGATCAGGTTGCCGTCGCGAACCGCGAAGCCGCGCCACATGCCGCCCTGAACGAAGTTCGCGCCGGCCTTCCGGAGCTCGTCCTCGATGCGCCACGGCATGAGGTGCTTCTCCCGCGGCAAAGCGCCCATGCCCCACACGGCCTCGTCGGCGAAGTCTTCCTCGACGTTGGCGAACCCGGTCACCGTCTTTCCTTTGGCCAGGAGATCTCCGCTCGGGAGCTTCGCGTAGCGCAAGACCGCGACCCCGTGGCACAGCGCGCACGCGATCTTTCCCGCCGAGTAGAACTCGACGAACTTCGCGTGAAGGTCGGTGGCCTTGTCGAACGTGAACATCGGCGCCTGCCCGCCGGCCACCACGATCGCGTCGAAGCGACGTACGTCGATCTCGGAGACCGGCTTGGTCTTCTCGACGAGCGCGGCGAGGCTCGGGGTGTGGATGAACCCCATGCTGACGAGGTCGGAGGCCGAGTAGCCGCTCGCGTCGCGCGGATCGCTCATGCCGTCGGCCACGCACTTTCCGCCGGCCGGGCTGAACACCTCGACCTCGTACCCGGCCTCGTGGAACGCGTAGTACGGGTGCGTCAGCTCCGACCACCAGAACCCGACGGGCCAACCGGTGGTGCTGGAGGTGGCGGGGTTGGCGACGACGATCGCGACGCGCTTGGGCTTGCTCTTGTTCGAAGGGTTCGGGTCTCGGAGGCTCATCTTGCTCGCTCCTTGGCGATGCGAGGACCGGTCGTCCTCGTCCCCTCGAATGTCGGGCGAGCATCACTTGCAAGCAACGCAATGCGATTGAATTCAACGTTGCATGGAATTCAACTTCGACGGCGACGGCGCTTGCGCGCTTGGCCCGAGGTCGGGTCGGTGACGTCGAGGCGCGTCCGCGGCGCCTCGTGACGCTCCCCCGCGACCTGACGCGCGGCGCGGAGGAACACGTCGCGGAGGAACCGGTGCGCCTCGTCACCATCGACGCGCGGGTGCCACACCAAGCTGAGCGCGTAAGGGCGGAGCTTGAGCGGCACCTCGACGATCTCGAGCCCCCACGACGAGGCGTATCGCCGGGCGACGCGCTCCGAGATCGTGAGGACGTAGTCGGTGTCGGTCACGAGCTGGAGCGCGGTCAAGAAGTACGGAACCGCGCGGGCCACGCGTCGCTCGAGCCCGCGCGCAGCGAGCACGTCGTCGAGGTACCCGCCGGGTTTCCCGCGCGGCGCGACCTGAACGTGGGAGAGCGCGACGAAGTCCTCGAGCGTGAACCGCCGACGAACGGCGGGGTGCCCGCGCCGAACCACCGCCACGAAGCGATCGGTCAGGAGCTGGCGGCTGCGCATCTCCTGGGGCAGGTCACCGTAGATCCCGACGGCGAGGTCGGACCCGTGGTCCCGAAGCGCAATGGGGTCGTCGGGCGTATTGGGAACGAACCGCACGGCGACGCGCGGGGCCTCCTCGCGGAGCAAGCGGTCCACGGCGGCGCCGAGCACGGTGAGCACGTAGTCGGTGGCGTGCACGACGAAGGTGCGCTCGAGCTCGGCGGCCACGAACGGTCGTTCGGGGGCGAGCGTGCGCCGCGCCTCGACGACCACCGCGTTCACGCGTGGCTTGAGCGACACCGCGCGCGGCGTGAGCAGCATCCCGCGACCGGAGCGCACCAGGATGGGGTCGCCGAACCGCTCGCGGATCCGCGCGAGCGCGTGGCTCATGGCCGGGGTGGAGAGGCCGACGCGACGAGCCGCGCCGGACACGCTGCCTTCTTGGAGGAGGGCGTCGAGGGCGACGAGGAGCCCCAGGTCGTTCGATTCCATGGCGTGCAACGATGATGACCGAGCGTTGCACCCGTGAGAAGAGGCCGGGGTCGGCGCTCAGTCCGCGTCCCAGTCCGCTTGGTACTTGTCGACGTCGACGCCGTGGGCGACGAGCGGCTCGCGATTGCGGCCGCGCGTGACGCGCGGGCTCCCGAGAATGAAGCCGCGGATGACGTCCTCTTTGGTCACGAGATTGCGCATGCCGGCGAGCTCCTCGGCGACGGCGACCACACGCCGGCGCGCCAGGCCGCGAAAGAGCGCCGGCACGTGCTTGAGGAGCGACTTCAAGAAGGCCTCTGCCTCCGGCGTCCAGGTGAGCTCCTTGGGAAGCTCGGGGACGGTCTCGTACTCGTCCTCGGTGAGCGGCCGCCACACGTAGATGGTGTTGCCGTCCGGATCGCGCACGCTCCCCACGAGCTCGTTGGCGGGCGTCTTCATCGCCGTGTAGAGGAGGCGCGCTCCGCTCTTCGCGAGCGTCGCGAGCCCCTCTTCTACCGAAGCCGCTTGAACGCGGATCGCCACGGTCTGCTCGGGCTTGCGGGTCTCGACGAGGCGGATGGCGGCCGTGCCCGCGTCGAGGTCGGCCCAGCCCGTCCCTTCTTTCCGCAGCGGGAACCCGAGGACCTCGCCGTACAAGCGCTTCGCCCGCGCGAGATCGGTCACGGGTACGTCGACGTGGCTGAGACCCTGGAAGGAGACGTCGGTCATGACGTCGGCGAGGCTATGCCACGCGCGCCCGCGCGGTCGAGACCGGATCGTCGGCGACGACGGCCACGCGCCTACTCGGCGCCGCGCGCCTCGTCCGCGGGGCCGCAACAGCGGTCCGGCAAGCGACCGTCCGCTCGCGGCTCGCACGAGACGACACGACCGCGCGCGTCGACGCCGATGTGGCAACAATCCTCGAGCGACGTGCGGAGAAGCGCGCGCCCACGCTGAACGCGTGACTTCATGCCCGAGAGCGAAACGCCGAGCATGTCGGCCGCTTCTCGTTGCGTGAGGCCTTGAAGCTCGGTGAGCGTCAGCGCCTCACGATACGGTGACGGGAGGAGGGCCACGAAGATCGCGACCACGCTGGCCAGCGCCTCGAGCGCCGCCCGATCGTCGTCGACTTCTTCCGCCGCCGGCTCGTCGTGCCCATCGGGATCGGCGAGCCGGTGCCGGGCGGCGCTTCGCTGATGATCGACGATGGCGCTCCGCGCCACTCGATACACCCACGGCCCGAAGCGCTCTTCGTCACGCAGGCCGCCGAGCCCGCGCTGCATCCGCAGGAAGACTTCCTGAACGACGTCGTCGACGTCGGCATCGGAGCGAATCCGTCGCGCCACGAACGGGCGAAGCTTCGCTTCGAGATCACGCAGTGCGCCGCGGGCGGTGGCCTCGATCACGCGGACGGCTCCTTGGCGCAGCACGACGGAAGGCAGCACGACTTGGCGTCGGCCTGGGCCTCGGCCTGGGCGCCGGTCGTGGCGCGACTCGGCTTCACGGCCTCGATGGTGGCCGACGCGACGTATTCCTCGACGCCGGAGCCCGGCAGCCAGTCGCGGATGAAGTCGCGGCTCGCCTCGTTCACCGTGACGCGGATGTCCTCGAAGCCGGAGACTCGCAGGAGCGCGCGCAGGGTCTCGACGCTGGCGGCGCCCGTGACGCAGCCGGTCAGCGCCATGATGTCGTTCTCGAGCGCGGGCGGCAGCTCTCGGAGCTTCACGACGTCGGAGATCGCCAGCCGACCGCCGGGCTTGAGCACGCGGAACGCGTCTGCGAAGACGGCCCGCTTGTCGGGGCTCAGGTTGATCACGCAGTTCGACAGGATGACGTCGACCGTGCCGTCGGCGACCGGCAGGTGCTCGATCTCGCCGAGGCGAAAGTCGACGTTCTTGGCCTCCAGCTTCACCGCGTTGGCGCGCGCCTTGGCCACCATCTCGGCGGTCATGTCGACGCCGATGACCTGCCCCCGCGGGCCCACCTGCTTGGCGGCGAGGAAGCAGTCGAAGCCGCCACCCGCGCCGAGATCGAGCACGGTCTCGCCGGCGCGGAGAGCGGCGATCGCCTGCGGATTGCCGCAGCCGAGGCCCATGTTCGCGCCCTCGGGGACGGCCGCAAGATCCTCCGCCGAGTAGCCCAGCTTGAGGCTCGCGCCGGCGCCCGGGCCGCAGCAGCCCGGCGCACAGCTCGCGTTCGCGTTGGCGCGCGCGATGTTTCCATATTGCTCGCGCACCGCGGCGCGGACTGCATCGTTCGTGGTCTCGCTCATTTTCGTCACCTCTCGAGCATGAAGACGGTGGCGATCCGAAATGGACGCAGCCTCCGCGTCGATTTTCGAGGTCGCCCCTCCGAGCGCGGAGACGATGGCTTCGACCGGCGGCGCGCCCGGCGCCGCAGTGCCCGCGTAGACGCGGCACGACGCGCCCTCCGCCGGACCCTCACCCATGACGTCGTGACCGTTCACGAGAATCGTCGGCGACCCGAAGCCGCGCACGCGGGCCGGAGCGTCGACGCCGGTCACGTCGATCTCGGTCCACGACGCGGGCACGCCGAGGGCCTGGAACGCGCTCCGCAGTGCGCCGCGCGCCGCTTCGACGTGAGGACACTCAGGGAAGTAGAGGAGCTCCACCGACTCGGGGCCCACCGACGTCATGGGTGGACCTCCGCGCTCATCGCGGTCCGCCCGCCGGAGAGGAGCTCGAGGCGCGCCGCATCGGCCGCAGGGCTCGTCCAAGGAACGACCGCCAGGCGGGCGGCGAGCGCCCGGGCTTCGGCGTGAAAGCGCGCCTCGTTCGCCCGCCGCGCCACGAGCACGGGATCGCGGACTTCGAGCGGCGTGAGCGACTGGTTCACCACCCAAGCGAACGGGCGAATGTCGGCGCGCGCGAGGTCGCGCTGGAGCGCCGCCGCTTCGTGCACCGGCGTCGCCTCGGGGAGCGTGACGAGGAGGATCTTGGTCAGCTCCGGATCGCGGAGCCGCGGGAGGAGGCGGCGCACTTCTTCTGGCGCGGCGCCGGCCGTGCGGAGCACGTCTCGGTGGTAAGACTCGGCGGCGTCCAGGAGAAGGAGCGTGTGGCCCGTCGGTGCCGTGTCGATGACGACGTAGCCGCGCGTTCCCTCGTCGACGACGCGCGCGAACGCACGAAAGACCGCGATCTCCTCGGTGCAAGGGCTCCGAAGATCTTCTTCGAGGAGCGCGCGCCCTGCCGCGTCGAGCGATGCGCCCGCCGTCTTCAAGACGAGCTCCGAATACGCGCGCGTCTCCACTTCTGGATCGATGTGACTCACGCGGACGCGCTCGACCGCGCCACCGAGCGCGCCTTCGACGTGAGCGGCTGGGTCCGTCGTGGTCAGGTGAACCTCGTGCCCGCGACGCGCGAGCTCGACGGCAACGCTCACCGCGACCGACGTCTTGCCCACCCCCCCCTTCCCCATCGTCATCACGACACCCCGGCCGCCCACTTCGATGGCGGAGACGAGCGCGTCGAGGCTCGTGGTGGGCTCGAGAGCGCTCGACGACGTGTCGACGTTCGCGACGGGCGGAGGCCGATGCGGCGTGAACAGCGTGCGCAGCGCCGCGACGCCGACGAGCCCGAACGGAAGGAGCGGAAGCTCCGTCCTTCGGAGCGGTCGAAGGCCAGCCGGCATCGCGGCGAGGGCGTCCGTGGCGCGTCGCTCCATCGCGCGGGCGACCCCGTCGAGCGGGTCCGTAGCGCGGAAGATCCCGTTGACGACCAGCGCTTCGCGCTCGATTCCGAGCTGCGCGAGCTCGCGGCGCGTCCGCTCCGCTTCGGCGAGCGAAGCGCGATCGGCGCGGGCGACCAAGACGATCGCGGTCGCGTCGGAGTCGATGAGCGCACGACGCGTGGCGTCGTAGAGCGCGCGCTGCGCCGCGAGCCCGGCCAGCGGGCCCAAGCACGACGTGCCGCCCACGTTGCTCTCGAGAAATCCGGTCCACGCCGCGGGAAGCTCGAGGAGCCGCAACGTGTGGCCCGTAGGCGCGGTGTCGAACACGACGTGATCGAACGTCGTCGTGGCCCGCGGATCGCCGAGGAGCTTCGCGAACTCGTCGAACGCGGCGATCTCGACGGTGCACGCGCCAGAGAGCTGCTCTTCGATGCTGCGGACGGCCGCGTCCGGCAAGACGCCGCGGTAGGGACCGACGACCCGATCGCGGTATGCGCGCGCCGCGGCTTCGGGGTCGATGTCGAGGGCGAAGAGACCCGGCACGCTCGCGATCGAGCGGGGCTCGGCGCCGAGGGAGGTCTCGAGCACCTCACCGAGGTTGGAGGCCGGGTCCGTGCTGACGAGCAGGACGCGAAGCCCTCGGTCCGCGAGCGCGATCGCGGTCGCGCAGGCGACGCTGGTCTTGCCCACGCCACCTTTACCGGTGAAGAACAGGTTGCGCGGCGGGCGCGCGAGGATGTCCATGGCCCGAGCGCTGCTTCAGCAACAACCGCTCTTGGACTTCGCGCCCGCGCTCGGGCCGCAGCACCCAGTCGACGCGGCGTCTCCGGCCGGCGCGGTGGCGAGCTTCTTCACGACGACGCCAGCGAGCGCCGCGAGGGTCTCGCGCGACGGGTAAGCACCCTCGACGGCGATGCGATCGCCGACGAGGACGAGCGGGAGCACCTCCGTGCCGCGGGCGAGCGCCGCTTTGACGACCGGCGTCTCCGCGAAGGCGGCCGGCTGCTGCGACAGGTTGAACCGCTCGACCGTGACGCCTTGCTTCTCGAGCCAGTCGACGTCGGCGGCGAAGCGCGCGAGCTCGGGATCGACGCTCGGACCGCAGACGCCGGACGCACAGCACATGGCGGGATCGAACACTCGGATGGTCATGGACGTGGACATGGGGACCTCTCGGCAATCGAAGATCGGCGATGAACTGAGCTCATAGGCCCCCCACCAGAGCGCGCAGACGCCGGAGCGCACGCGGCTCGATGCAATAGCAGACCCGCGGACCGTCGACGTCTCCGCGAATCAGCCCCGCTTCTTTGAGCACCTTGAGGTGCTGGGACACCGTGGACTGCGCGAGCGGCAGCTCCTCCACGATGTCCCCACAAATGCAGGCGTTGCGCCGGAGGAGGATGCGCACGATCTTCACCCGCGCCGGGTGGCCGAGCGCCTTGGCGAGGGCGGCCAGCTCGGCGTCCGCGTCGTCCCCTTCGATGGGACGGAGGTCCGCCGCGTCGTTGGCGGGCGGGCAGCAAGACGCGGCGGCATCCATCGTCTTCTTACGATAATACCTCCGAGCGCGCGGTCAAGGTACGTCGTTCGCTTCGCTGGCTCACAGCGCCCCGCGCGCGATCGCCTTCCCGAGGCTCTCGGCCGCGATCTCCGGATAGCGCGCGTTCTCGAGCGGGCCGAGCAAGGCCTGTCCGCCGAACACGCCGCGCGCGTACATGAGCGGGAGCCATGCGTACATGTTGCTCGGCTCCGCGGAGAGCCGGCGACGCGTCTCGTCCTCGAGCTCGGCGAGCGAGCCTTGACGCTCGAGCGTGACCTTCTTCCCGTGCCCTTTCTCCCACGCCTCGGCGAACGCGAAGACGTCGGCCCGGTCGCCGGACACGAAGAGCTTCTCCGGTACGCGGCGCTCGTCGATGGCCGCTGCCGCCGTGAACCGCGCCGTGTCCTCCCACGTGGTCCAATCGATGGGCGTCTTGCCGTCGCCCCAGTACCGAATGACGCCCTTCTCCGCGTCGAGCATCCCGAGGAAGCCGAGGACGAACCGGTCGGCGAAGATGCCCTGCAAGACGTGCACGGTCTCGAACGCGTCGGTCTTCTCCTGCGCCGCGGCCACGCCGAGGGCGCGGCGCCAGTCGGAGTTGATGTTGATGCCTTCGGGGAGCGAAAACACGTTGTACGAGTAGTCCGACGGGATGAATCGCCGCGCGCCGGCGCGCTTGGCCGCGCGGAGGAGCGCGAGCTGCGCGTCGACGATGACGTCGGGGCCACCCTGCAGCGTGGAGACGACGGAGAACGCGTCCTTCACGGCGGCGTCGCGATCGGCGGCGGTCGCGAGGGCGGCGTCGAACGCGACGAGCTCCACACACCGGGGCGAGCGAGCGAACGGACGTCGGGCTTCTGGGGATCGCGCACGAGCGCGCGGACGCGCACGCCGGGGTGCGCGAGGAGTGACTCGACGACGAGACGGCCCAGCCGACCGGCAGCTCCGGCGACGACGACGAGCTTGGACTTGGATTCATTGGCCACGGTGCACCTCTAGGGCTCAAAAAGGGGTCTTCGTCTGGACGCGGACCTCCGCCCCCGACGACCTTCACGATGCGCACGCGCGGCCATGCCGACAATCGATACGAATTGGACGATTCGTCAGGTTATTCTTGACGCATGAGGGACGCGATTTCGGCCGCCGACATGGTGCTGTTCGCCACGGTGGTGCGGGAGGGCGGCTTCACGCGGGCCGCGCATCAGCTCGGGGTGACGAAGCAATCCGTGAGCGAGCGCATCGCGAAGCTCGAGGCCAGGCTCGGCGTGCGCTTGCTCGAGCGCACGACGCGACACCTCCGCGTCACCGACGCCGGCGCCACCTACAACGAGCGCTGCGCGTCGATCGCGGCCCAGATTGACGAGGCCAACGGCGAAGTCCTGCAGCGCCAGGCCGAGCCGATGGGCGTCCTTCGCGTCTCTGCGCCCGCGCTCTACGGGCGCCGCTTCCTCGCCCCGGTCATCGCCGAGACCCTGTTGCGCCATCCCAAGCTGCGCTTGGACGTCGTGCTCGCCGACCGGCGCGTCGATCTCGTCACCGAAGGCTTCGACCTCGCCATTCGCATCGGCGCGCTCGACGACTCGTCGCTCGCCGCGCGAAAGCTCGGTGAAGGGCACGTATACCTCGTCGCGAGCCCGCGCCTCGTCGGAAGACGGCGCCCATCGACTCCGGAGGCGTTGCGCGCCCTGCCGGCGATCGGAACGCGCGCGAGCGAGACGTGGCAAGTCGCGGGCGTGAAGACCAAGGTCACGCCGCGCCTCGTCGTGAACGACCTCGAGGTCGCGTGCGAGGCGGCCATCGCGGGCGTCGGCGTCGCGCTCCTTCCGAGCCTCGTCTGCAAGGAGGCTGTCCTCGACGGACGGCTCGAGGTGCTCCTGGGCGAGGAGCCGACGATCCCTCGCCCGGTCTACGCGGTCTTCCCGAGCCGCGAATACGTGGCGCCCAAGGTCCGCGTATTCCTCGACGCGCTCGCGCGCCTCGTTGCGCCGATGGCCCCAATCGCCTTGGCGCGCCACCGTCGCGCACGGCGCGAGCCCAATCGGCCCGCTTCGTTGGAATGAGCCTGCGCGCGCTTCATGGGGTAGCCTCCGGGAGAACGCCACGCTTGGCGTCGGGGGTCTTGATGATCGAACGCTCGAATCGGCTCGGTTGGCTCGTCTTGGCAGGATTGGGCGCGGGAGGCGCAGTGGTCGTCGCCGCCTGCAGCGACGACACCGTCGGTGCCACGCCGGCGGGCAGTGACGGTGGCGCCTCCGACGTCGCCACCACGAGCGATGGCCCCGTCACCGTCGATGGCGGATTCGTGATCGGAGCGCAAGGCGGGACGCAGACGCTGACGCTGCCCAACGGACAGGTGCTCGTCTTCACGTTTCCGGCTTCGGCCGCGGGCAAGACGGTCTCGTTGCGCGTCATCTCCGACGCCGAGATCGGGCACCCGGGCGAGCTCCCGAACCTCGTCGAGATGCTGCCCCACGGCACGGTGTTCGATCCGCCCGTCCGCGTGGAGCCGCTCTCCGGCAGCGCGAACGGGTTCATCGGCACCTTCGCGAGCGCAGCCGATCCCAGTGCGTTCGAGCTCCTGGCCCCTGCCGCCGACGGGCTCGCGCTCGAGCTCCCGCACTTCTCGTACCTCGGCATGTGGACGCCCCAAGCCTTCTGCAAGAGCGGCACGTTCACCGACGTCGCGACGCCCAACGGGCCGTGCTGTCCCGGCGGCATCGAGCACGTCTGGAAGTGCGAGCGCGCAAGCGCGGGCTGCATCTTCACCACGACGACCACTCCCTCGTGCGAAGGCGGCCAGAGCGACCACCCCGTGTGTTACGTCGCGCCGCCACTCCAACGAACCGGCTCGGTGTGTGGCCTTCCGGACGGCGGGCTCGATGCCGCGACCGACGCCGCCGACGCGAGCGACGCCGCCAACGCGAGCGACGCCGCCGACGCGAGCGATGCTGCGATCGACGCGGCCGAAGCCGGCAGCGGAGATGGTGGCGGCAGCGTCAGCGACGCGGGCGGCGGCGTGGACGGCGCGGTCGGCGCGGCCGGCTGCCCCGACGTCGGGCTGTACTCGCTGAGTGCGAGCGGGACGTGCGGAGACCTGAGCACGCAGGCCCCGCGGCAGCGCATCGACGGCACCGGCTGCAGCGTCTACTTCGAGTTCAACAGCGGCGGCGCGCTCGGCGTGAGCTCGTCGACGGTCGTGCTCTCGTCGAGCGGAACGCAATCGGGGGTCGCGCTCACGCTCGGCTCGGCGAGCGTGACCTGCAGCGGAACGACGACCACGGGGAGCGTCGACTTCACGTGCAGCAACGGCTGCAGCATCTCGATGCTGCGGACCGGGCCCCTCTGAGGACGACGCCGGCTACGGCCTCGCGACGAGGCAGCGGAACCAAGCGCTCGCTTCGATGCTTCCGTCCGGCTTTCGAAACGGCGCGAGCGCCTTCACGTACGCGTCGGTGACGGCGGCCTCACCGACGCGCTCGATGGCCCGGATGGAGTTCCCCGTGGACCGCAGCCCGCGGAGCGCCGCCGCCTCGCTCGGATAGAGCCATGGGCTGTCGACCTCGAACGAGTCGACAGGTGTGAGCCCGGCGCTCTCCGCGAAGTTGCGGAGCGCACCTTCTTCAGAGAGGGCGAACGGTCCCGGCGCGCCGGGTGGCGGCGACGGCAAGAGCGACTTCAGCGCGGTCACGAGCGCGGCGGCGCCCATGCCCGCGGGGTTGCCGAAGGTCATGATCACGACGAGCCCGCCCCGCTTGGTGACGCGTCCGGCCTCCTTCAGCGCGGCGACGGGATTGCCTGCATACTGCAATGAATTGAAACCCGTCACCAGGTCGAACGAAGCGTCCGCGAACGGGAGCGCCTCGAGGTCGGCCGTGCGGAAGTCGCCCCTGGGGACGCGCGCGCGCGCGATCGCCAGCATCGCCTCGGCGGCGTCGACGCCGGTCACGGCGGCGCCCCGAGCTGCCGCGAGCTCGGCGACCATCCCTGATCCGCAACCGACGTCGAGGTAGTGGGTGCCTGCGCCGACGCGTGTCCGGTCGAGGACCGCCTCGAACACCGGCCGCACCGTCGCCTCTTGGTAGTCGGCCCAGTCACGCGCGCGCGCGCCCCAGAGGCGCCCGTGCTCGTCGGCGGTCGTCGGCTTCAGGTCGTTTCCCATGCGACGCATGGTAGTCGCCGCCGACGACTCGGGTCCAAACCCGCCTGTGGCTGAGGCGCGCCATGACCCGCGCGGGCGATCACCGCTTGCGGACGGTCAGCCGAACGGCTTCGAGGCGGCGGCCCTGCCCGCGTGTGCCGCAATACGACGGACCAGTCATGAGCGGCACGTCGCCGATGCCTTGCACGTGGCACTGGTACTCGACGACGTAGCTCGATGCGCACGTCCCATCGAGCTTGAACGCGACGCCCTCGAACGCGCCCTGAATGAACGCGGGCGCGTCGTACCAGCCGCTGTCACCCACGTTGGAGAGGTGACCCATGTATTTCAGCGCGAGGCAGCTCGGCCACGGCGTCGCGAGGCTCGCCAACATGGGCTGTACGGCGAGCGAGGTGAGCTGGATGCCCTGACCTTTGGTCCCGAGCCACTGGTCGGGGCTCATCGCGAAGTCGGTCTGCATGACCAAGAAGTCGACAGTGCTCTTTCCGGGTGTGCTCGGCGGCGCGGTCTGCGAGAGCGGCGACGGCGCCGGCGTGATGTAGACGACGAACGCCTCGAGCGGTCGCCCTTGCCCCCGCGTCCCGCAGAACGCCGGCGCGGCCATCATCGTCTGATCGCCGAGCCCCTTCAGGTGGCAGTTGTACTTCAGGGTGTATTGGTCGGCGCACGTGCCGGCGAGCCGGAACGCGATCCCTTCGACGAACTTGGACGCGCCGAGCGTGCCGACGCGCTTCGGCGCCTGGAACCAGCCGGTGTCGCCCTGCCCCGGCACGTGCGCCATGTACTCGAGCGCGAGGCAGCTCGGCCAAGGAGCGCCGGGGCTCACCGAGAACGCCTCGACGCCCATCCCGCTCCCCTTCGTGCCGACCCACGCGGCGGGTGGATCGCTCGTCGACGTCGCGGTCTGCGCCGTCTGCGCCGCGGCGCCCGCGGCAGCGGCGAGCGCGGCGGTCGGAACCGATCGCTTCTCGATCGTGCCCGGCGGGATACCAGCGTTCGATGGCCACGGCACCGGCCCCAGGAGCTCGTTCTTCACGTACGCCGTGAGCGTGAACGACGGCGTGTCGGGCCCCTTTGCGGCGGCCATCTTGTTGGGATCGAGCGTCTGAGGAATCGCGGTCGAAGTGGGCAAGGTGCCACCTCCGCCCCGCTGCGGGCCGGTGGGCGGCGTAGGCCCGGCGCTGGCGAGCGCGGAGAGGCCAGCGGCGAGCACGACGAATGCGGACGCGGTCATCACTCGAGAAGACGGACGACGCAGGGCCTTCATGGGAGCACCTCGCTCGACGTTCACGCTTTGGTCACACGGAAGAACCTCGCCGTCGGTCAGGCAGAGTCAAGTGGGCGCGCACGAGATCGCTCGTCGCGGTCCGACGAGGATCGGCTCGCGGTCGGGATCGCGCAGCATTTCCGCGGCCGCGACGTCGCCGCGCGCACGCGGTGCGCGCCGATGCCGGCGTGGATCCGACCGCACCGCTGCCGCGTGGCTGAGCCTCCTCGCGTCCGGGGCGCTGCGACCACCGCGAAATCTCCCGCGCGCGCGCGCGAGCGACATGGCGCTCATCTCCAGCCTCGTCGCGGTCAACTCGCTGCTCGCCTGGTCCGCGCGCGGCGCGGTGGTGGGCCGCTTCGCCTGAGCGGACCGCGCCGGTCACTCCGATCCCCGTGAGCCGACGGAGCTGGGCTTTTACCTACGCTCGAGGGAGCGGCGCGTGGACTCTCGCGTACCAGCGAGCATGAAGCTCTCCCTCCGCACCGTTTCTCCGCTCGCTGCCCTCGCCCTCGTGTTCGTTACGGGCTGCTCCAAGCTCTCTTCCGGCGAGTCGGGCGCGACCAAGACGACGTCTGCGTCGAGCACCTCCGGCGCGCTCGGCGCGGCCGACATCGTCCCCGCGCTCACCAAGGCGGGCTGGACGATCACGTCGAACGATCTCGATGACCAAGACGGCTGGCCGTCGCGCTACGTGAAGCTCGAGAAGGGCGCCGACGACAACTTCCGTTCGGCCACCATGTGGATCGACGCGCTGGGCGAGCCCTCGGGCAAGCAGGCCAAGCCGACGGTCGAGATCGGCAAGGGCGCCCTCATTCGCTTCGCGATGACGCCTTCGCCCGGCAAGGCCGCGCCGTTCGACGTCGCCGCGTTCGCGAAGGACATCGTCGCCGTCACGCCTCCCGAGAAGGCCACCGACGGCCTCTTCAACAGCTCCGGATACGACGGGGCGCTGAAGAAGCACGGACTCTCGGCCGGCTCCACGAGCGGCGGGCGCGTCTCCCCGGGCGGCGTCGTCTTCAATCACCGCGCGCCGATGACCAAGGACAGCGTCAGCGTCGCGGTCGAGATCGTGCACTTCCAGAAGGGCCTGGACAGCGGCGCGGTCAAGCTCCTCGGCACGACGCTCGTCACCGTGACCGGCGACGCTGCCGCGCAGAAAGAGATCTTCGCGACCATCGCGAAGTGAGGGCGCGGGACGAATCGTCCCGAGTGATCGCAGCAGCGTCATTTTCCCCAGCACGCCCGTCGCTCTGGCCGCGAAAGCGGCGCGAAACGGGCAGACATCGTGCTTCGTGCATGCGGCACGGCAGCTGCAGCGGCTCGAGGCATGAACGCACTCCAATGCACGCTCGTGGTCCTTCCCTTTCTTGGCTTGCTCGCCGGCTGCTCCGGCGGTGACTCCACGGAGCCGCCGCCGGAAGCCGAGGGCGCGCTCGCGGGCTCGGAAGACGCAGATCGGCTCGCGACGTTCGGCCTCGCGAGCGGCGCCATCGCCACCGGGGAGGCAGCAGTCGCGCTGAGGCAGAGCTTGCTCGACCGGGGCGGCAAGCGCGCCTTCTCCGACGACAAGACCGTGGTCGCCGGCTTCATCGGACGCGAGCTCGCAGGGTTCGGTCGCGACGACTCGCGCTTTTTCGGCATCACCTGCCAAGCGGCCGGGACCGACGTGCCGGGCGCGGGCCGTCTCGCCGTCGACACGTGCTCGCTCTCGGCGGTCGTCGAGATGGCGGCGCAAGACGGTCGCAAGATCGGCAAGCTCGACACGCGCGAGAAAGAGAGCGCCGAATACGTCGCTCACTTGAGCGGCGTGCTCGCCGCCGAGATCGCGAAGGCCACGTGGTCGTCCGCGAGCGGCGTCTCGTGCGTCGCGGGCGCTCACGCGACGTGCACGGTGCGCGTGCAGAAGGGCGACCTGGGCAGCTTCGAGCCCGCGTTGACCGGACCGCTTCGCGCGATGAAGCTTCCCGAGATCTCGAAGCTCGTGCGCGCGTTCTTCCCCGAGTCGCCGTGAGACGGTGCGTCGGCCGTTCGACTCACCGGTGACCGTCCCCATCGGGTCGGCGCGTGGATCACGAGGCCAGGGTCACCCGCAAGGCCGGTGCGCCCGCGCCACGAATTGATAGACCCGCGGGGCAGCAACTTCCTCGATTTACGGTCAGCCCGAGGTCGGCACGGGGGTTGCTCACGTGGCCCGCATGCGCTTCGTTCAATCGCTCGGTCTTGCTGCGGTCACCTCGGTCCTCGTCGCCTGCAGCGGCGGTAGCGCCAGCGACTAGGCCCCCGTCGACGAAGGCGCGAGCGCGCTCGCCACCGGCGCCGCCAAGCCAAAGGTCTTCGACTGCAAGACGGACACGAAGGTCGACGACAAGGTGCAGCGCATTCAGTTCTCGGTTCGCAACTTGAGCGACTCGAAGAAGATCGAGATCCTCACGCCGGACGGCAAAGAGGATCCGGACTACTCGCCCATCAAGGTCACCCCGACCGAGGGCCGCGTCAGCGCCCTCAACGAAAACCTCAGCGCGGCCACCGGCAAGAGCATGCTCCGCATCAGCGGAGACTCCGACGGTTTCTATCTCATCGAGCTCGCGCTCTACAAGAACAGCAACTACGAGCATGGCTTCCTCCGCATCTACGGCTCGGAGGACGACGGCCCGCACCAGTACTCGAAGGTGACCTGCTCCGTTCAATGAGCGGACGAGATCGCTGAGCGCTCAGCGCTGCCGGCGTGCAGTCGCGCGCGCGACCGGCTTCGGGCTCGCGTTCCGGCCCGGCTTCGGACGCGCTTTCCGACCTCGCCCCGCCGCGATGCCACGCTCCAGCCACACCCTCAGCGCGGCGTCGGTGCGGATGGCCGCGGGCCCCACGCGAACGAACCCACGCATCGTGCGCGTGCCCACCGTCATCGGCGACACGTGCGCAGCGGCCAGCAAGGCATCGCGCTCCTCCGGAGTCACGCGCACGAGTAGCCCCGCATCGCTGACGGCGCAGCACATCGAACCGTCGACCATGAACGCGAGCGCGCCCATGACCTTCTTCTCGACCACGGAAGCGCGGCTCGAGAGCATGGCCCGCACTCGCGCCTCGTTCTTGGCGCGAGCCGAGCGGGTCGTCGTCGCGGTCGCGGAAGCTCGAGGCGCTTTCCCCACGGCATTTAGCTACATCGCGGTGCAAAAGTGACGCGTTGAGCAGGCATTTTCGCGACTGAGGGCAGCCCCAACGCGTCGGATTGGACGCTTTTTCGATCGACGGATCGCGCGCGGTGTGATCGATACATGTAGATGATCCGTAAACG
>JBGAJR010000090.1:0-15290 GCA_044224815.1 Polyangiaceae bacterium | reverse complement strand
ACGACGAGCATCCCCCAGCGCTCGAAGTCGTCATCGTCGAGGAGGCGCTCCAGTGGCAACGTGATGGGGGGCCGCTCCTCGACCGACGCGCGCGTCCACGTCACGCGGAGATCGTCTTGGCGGAGGAGCGCGCGGAGGTGGGCCTTTGCATACTCCGCAAACGCGGCCGTGAGCGCGGCCGGCGAGGCGAGCTCGAAGCCGAGGATCGTCTCCAAGAGCTCCGGACAGTCGGCTTCGGAGACGGAGAGCGCGAGATCGATCTCGTGCGGCGCGACCAGGCCCGCCGCCACGAGGTGCTCGCGGAGCGAGGGCAGTCCCAGCTTGGAGCTGACGAAGGTGACCTCACCGCCGACGAGTTGGAGCATGCCTTGGCCGCTCTCGCCGCCGAGGTGGATCGTGTCGCTCACGAACGTACTTCGTTCGTCCGGCGCGCCCGCGCGCGTCGCCCCCCGAATGCCACTGACCGCCACTCCCCATGAGCTTAGACCGAGCCGGCGGTCTGGTCAGCTTCTCGCGCGCGTCCCTCGGGCGTCCCTGCGTGCCGCGCGTTCAGTCGGTCGCGGTCGCCGCCGCGTCTTCGTCGGCCAGCTCGCTGCGGATTCGCCCGGCGACGAAGAGGAAAGGGAAGGAGAGGAAGAGGCCTTTGAACCCGAACAAATGCTCGAACGCGAGCAAGCTCACGATGAGGAAGAACCCCGGGATGTGCACGTGCCGCGCGGTGAGCCGCGGGCTCAAGTAGTACGACTCGATCTTGTGGAGCACGAACGTCAGCCCGATGAAGACGCCCACGCCGAGCCAGCCCTTGGCTTGGTACGCCATGAGTGACAAGACCGCGCCGGACACCACGTTTCCTATGACCGGGACGAGGGCCGACACGAAGATGAGGAGCATGAGCCCGCCCACGTGGGGCACACCGATGATGAGGAGCACCGGCAACGTCATGAGCGTGTTGCACGCGGCGACGATGAGCTGAAGCTGAACGGTCACGATGGTCGCGTCGGCGACGTGGCGCGTCCATCGCCCGAGCGTGCCGATGAGCGAGCGCGGCGCGATGCGCGCGGCGAACGCGCGGAGCTCCGCCTCCTCGAGGCGGAAGACCACCGCGAGGATGAATCCGATGAGCACGTGCACGAAGAAGCGACCGATCGCCGACGCTGCTCCGAGCGCGTCGCCGGCGTACTCCTTGGCCCGCTCGACGATTCGCTCGGTGCCGCCCACCTGCTCTTGGAGCTGCTTGAGTAGGGGATTTTCGCGGAGCTCGGCGATGCGTTCGGGCATCGTCGATTGCATGCTCGTGTAGGCGCGGAGCGTCTTGCCCACGCCGAGCCAGCCGACGACGCCGAGCGTGACGACGACGAGCGCGAGGACCACGAGGAGCGCGCGCGTCGCCGAGAGGCCGGTGCGCTTTTGCACCAGCGCCGCCGCCGCGCCGAGCGCCCGCTCGAACGTGACGAAGAAGACGAGGAGGAGCGCGAGGTGCCGAAAGAGAAAGAGGAGCGTGAGGAATGTCGCGATCGCGACGAAGCGTCGCGGCGTGCGCTCGGCGAGAAAGGTCGCGACGCGATCCATGGCCGCGTCGAGCGTACAAAGGAAGGCTTCTCGAGCGCCAAATCCTGGCCGACTCGTCCCGTGACGCGTCGGCGATCAGTCGCCGCCGCGTCCGCCTTTGGCGCGCCGAGCCTCGCGTCGCGAGTCGTCGCGTCGCTTTTCGCGCGCGCGAACGTCCCGGTTGCGGGCGCGCGCCGTGGCGCCGTCGTCGCCTTTGATCGAGGCCAGCGGCCAAAGCGTTCGCTCGATGCGCGCGAGGCCAGCCTGCACCACCGCGTGCACAACCTCCTCCGCGCTCTTGTAGCAGGCGCTCGACTCGTCGATCGGTACGCGCCCGTCGAGGTTCACGAGGATGCCGTCGCGCCGGTACTGATCGTCGACCTTGCGCTGATCGAGGGTGCGCGCCGCCTCGCCGCGCGACATGCGGCGACCCGCGCCGTGATTGACGGAGTATCCGCTCTTCACTGCGCCGGGCTCGGGGCGGAGCACGTAGCTCTTGTCGCGGTTCGATCCCGGGATGAGCACCGGGTGCCCCGCGCTCGCCCACGGCGTTCCGACCAAAGCTGGATGGCCGGCGGGGAACGCGCGCGTTGCGCCCTTGCGGTGTACCCAGAGCTTTCCGAGCTCGGGATGCTCCTCGGCCTGCACGAGGTTGTGACTGATCTCGTAGATGAGGGAGAGCTCGGCCTTGAAGACCTTCTCGAACGCTTCGGCGATGGCCTCGTAGATCACGAGGCGGTTCAGGATCGCGAAGTTTCCTCCCGCCGCGACCGCATTGAGATAGTCGCGAAAGTGGCGCGACTCGGGCGTGAAGTAGCCGAGATCGATGTCGGTGATCTCGCCGGGACGCTCGTCCTTCGCCATCTGGAAGTAGTTGGTGGCGAGGCCGTGGCCGAAGCCGCGCGAGCCCGTGTGCACTTGTACGAAGAGCGTGCCGGTCTCCTCGCAGCGCTGGAGCTCGATGAAGTGGTTCCCGCCGCCGAGCGATCCGAGCTGCTCGCGTCCGCGCTCCGGCATGCCGCGCCCGCCCCACGGCACGTCCCAAGTGTCGTCGACCGGAATGCGATGGCGCTCGGCGCGACTCCGATCGAACGAGGCGCCGTACTTGGCGACGTAGTGCTCGGCGCCGCCGCGGATCAGATCCTGGAACTCACGATCGGAGAGGCGGGAGAGGCGCGAGCTCTTGCCGCCCGCGCCGAGCGCCACGCGCTCGGTGACCTCGCGGTTGAACTCGAGCTTGCGATCGGGCGTCGCGCGCTCGGCCGGGACGTCGCTCGACGCGCTCATCATGCCGCAGCCGATGTCGAAGCCCACTGGCCCCATCGCGACGGCGCCCGCGCGGCGGTCGGTCATGATGACCGAGCCGACGGGGACGCCGTAGCCATAGTGGACGTCGGGCGTGATCACGACGCCGCGCACGCCGGGGAAACGCGTGGCGTTCACGATTTGCCGATAGAGCGTGGGCTCGGCCTCTTGGAGGAGTCGCTCGGTGACGAAGAGCCTCACGTCGACGCCTTCCACGTCGGCGGTCTCGAGCGCGTAGTAGCCCGCCGTGGTCCAGCGGCAGCGCCGCTTCCAGTCGCTCTCGTGCACGAGCTGTCCGCGCGGCTTCGGAGTCGTCATCACTCGTCGAAGCGTATCGCTCGCGCGCCGGTTCGTCAGGTGGGGGCGGCGCGGACTCGCCGCGCGCTCACTCGCTGCAGCCGCTCGGGCTCGCGCCGGCTGTCGTCGCGCCCGTCGCTCCACTCGCGCCGTTCGTTCCTTGCGCGGCCGTCGCGCCGCCCGCGCTCGCCGAAGCGATGCCGAAGAACTCCGCGGTCTTTTCGGTGGAGCAGAGGCCCACGTCGAGGAGATACGCGCCGGCCGTGCCGCACCCCTTCTTCGGATCGAGCGCCACACCGTGGCTCATGCCATCGATGATCCAGCGCTCCACGGCCACGACGCCCTTCGCGTCACGGAAGGCGTCGTGCGTCGCCGCGCCCACGCGCTCGCTCGTGGGCTTTGCGTCCGCGAGCCCGTGCGCTGCCGTCCACTGCTCGGTGAGGGCCTCGGCGTTGGTCTCGCGGACCAAGTAGTCCGCGGCCCCGTGCCAGATCGCGACGCGCGGTGGGTCGGCCAGCGCCATAGCGGGGAGGAGCGCCTTCCACGCGGCCGCGCTCTCCGCCTTGCCGCTCATGCACGTGTACGCGTCGTTCTTCGATGTCGCGCAGTGATACGGAAGGCCGCTCATCACCGCGCCCGCACGGAACACGTCGGGATACGTCGCGAGCATCACCGCCGTCATCGCGCCGCCGGCCGAGAGACCCGTGACGAACGCGTCTTTGACGCCGTACTTCGCGCGCGCCGCGTCGACCATCGATCGAATCGATTTCGCCTCGCCCTTGTCGCGCGTCGTCTGCGCGGGGTCCCACCACCGAAAGCAGCGCGTCGCATCGTTGGCCGTCGACTGCTCCGCGTACACGACGACGAATCCGTTCTGATCGGCGATCGCGTTCCAACCTGCGCCCGCGTACGCGCTCGCGCTTTGGGTGCAGCCGTGGAGTGCGACGACGACCGGAGCGCCCGCGCGAAGCGAAGTCGGAGCGTGCACGTACATCGCGAGGCCGCCCGGGTTCTCGCCGAAGCTCGCGACGGGCTCGAGCGCAGCCGCACCGCCCGATGGAGGCGTTGGCGTCGTGCCCGGGAGCGCGCTCGGGATCCCGGGGAGGTCGTGGGGAAACACCGACAGCGACGCCGCGGGCTTGCACGGCCCGTTTCCGTCGCCGGAGCATCCGGTCGAAGCGAGTGCGGCGGGCGCCACGAGCGCGAAGGCCCATCCGCGGGTGAGGGGACCGAGCAGCATGTCGGCGCACTCGAGCAACGTCCGCACCAACGCGAAAATCCCAGCGAATCAAGCGGTTCGCGACGGCGTCGTCGCGGCCGGCGGGCCCGTCGCCGCGACGCGCGCGTCGCACTGTAAGGCGGGGCCAGGCTCCGCCGTTCGATCGACATGCCGAACGCCAAATCCTTCGCCACGCTCGCCTTCCTTACCCTCTCAACCTCCGCGCTCGCGATCGCGTGTGCGCACGAGGGGCCCGACCCCAAGCTCGCGCCGCACGACACCACCGGCACCACGTCCGGGTCGCCCACGAACACCGCGTCGTCGATTCCGACGGGACCGATCGCGACGAACACCGCGCCGACCGCGACGGGGTTTCCGACCGCGCTCCCGACGACGTTGCCGACCGGCCTTCCGAATCTCCTTCCGCCCGCGACCGGAACGAGTGGCGGGACGGCGACCGCGGTCGATCCGAACGTCGCGCAGATCGCTCAAGGCCCGCTCGCGCTCCTCGCGCGCACGGAAGCGCCGAGCGCGTCCGCCGCCGGCGCGCCGATGGTGGGCAGCTTTCAAGAAGGTCAGACGCTCGAGCAGGCGATCACGATCAGCCCGGGCAAGTGCTACTCGTTCGTCGCGGCGGGGGCCGGTCCCCAGGAGCTCGAGATCTCACTCGTCGCGGCGACGCCGGTGCCGGGCCTCGCGCCGATCATGGGCTCGGCCAAAGGCACCGGTCTTCGTACGGTGCTCGGCGCGAAGGACGCGTGCGTGAAGCTCGCGATCATTCCGGTCGACGTGCCGGCGCGCTTCATCGTGAAGGCGACCAAGGGTGGGGGCGTGGTGGCCGCGCAGGCGTTCGTGAAGTAGGCGCGCGGATTAGAGTCGCTCGAGCGCGCGGACGAACGCGCGCTCGGTGACTCGCGCGGGCTCACGCCACGCCACCGTCAGGGTGAAGCCGTCGTCGCTCGGCGTGCAGTCGATGGCTTCGCCGCGGAACGAGGTGTGCGCGCCGCCGACCACGAACGAGACGACGACGTCGGTGCCGGCTTCTACGGCGTGCGGTGCGCGGAGTCGCACGCCGACGGCGGAGAGATCGAGCGTCGACATCACCGTGCCGTGGGCCTCCATGACGACGCGCGCCGTGCGTCGCAACGGGATGCATCGCTCGAGGTGCGCGACGAGAGGATCGTCGGCGCCTCGCACGGCGCGGTAGGTGCCCGACTTGGCCGCCTCGGGCGGCGTGGGGCGATTCGAGTTTTCTGCGGGCAGGCTCATGGGCGACCTCGGGGGTCTCACCTGCAACAGTGGGCAAGCGCGGCAGATTCCGTCATGGCTGCCGATAGTTTGGTCGCACCTTTCGGGTTCCGGTGAGCCTGCCAGGCTTGACGGGACGGGCGAGGGTGCTACTGACTGGAATACTGATTTGGTCAGTCGGCCAATCGGACCCACCATGGAACAAGCCAAGCGCGATTGCATCTTGCTGGAGGCCGCCCGCGCCTTCGCGCGCTTCGGCTTCAAGAAGACGTCGATCGACGAAGTCGCACGCGCCGCGGGCGTGGCGAAGGGCACGGTCTATCTCGCGTGCGAGTCGAAGGAGGACCTCTTCTATCAGGTGCTCCATCGCGAGATCCGCGATTGGTCGGCCGAGACGGCCAAGCTCATCGACCCGCGCATCCCCGCCGATCAGCTGCTCGCGATGATGAGCGAGCAGGGGATCGCGTACCTCGAATCACGGCCGCTCGTGCGGGATTTGCTGTTCGGACGGCTCGACGAGAGCCTCCCTCAATTCGGCGATCGCCTCGACGCCTTGCGGCGCATCGGCACGTCGAACGTGGTCGAGGTGCTCAAGCTCGGCATCGAGCAGAAGCGCTTCCGCCAAGACCTCGACGTCGACACGATCGCCAGCCTCCTCCTCGATCTCCAGATCGCGGCTTACCTGTTCCACGATCGAGGCCCCGATCGTGAGGAGCGACTCAAGAAGAGGCGCGCCGTCGCCCTCGATCTGATTCTCCGCGGCACCGTGCGCGCCTAATCCGCGCGCACTGCTCCGCGTTTCTGCACGCCCCGTGCTGACCAAAAAACCAAAATAGTCATTGAGGTCAACCATGCGAAACGTCCGCGACGCTCTCCACCTCACGTTCCTCCGCCAGCTTCTCCGGACTCCGGAAGGTCGGCGGCACCTTCTCACGCAGGTCGCCGATGCCGAGCACACCGGAGAGGCGCGCGTCTTCGACGCGATGCTCGACTTCACGAAGGACGACGAGAAGCTCGCCCGCACCATCGCCAAGCATCGCGACGACGAGGTGCGCCACGAGCGACTCTTTCGCGCGTGCGCAGAGCGGCAAGGCGTTCCGCCGCGCGAGGTGCCGCCCGAGCTCGGGCTGATGGACGCGCTCGAAGCGCGCGTCGGGTTCTCGGAGCGCGCGATCGTCGATGGTCGCGGCGTGATGGACGCGTACCTCGTCTTGCAAGTGCTCGAAGAGCGGGCCGTCGCGCAGTTCGACCTGTTCATCGACGCGTTTCGCGAAGTGGATCCGGAGACCGCGCGCGTCTTCGAAGAGGTCGCGCGCGACGAGGCGCGGCACCTTCGTTACTGCCACGCCATCGCGCGACGCTACGCGCCCGACGACGCCACGCGCGCGGCGCGCCTCGCCGAGCTCCGCACGATCGAGGCCGACATCACGCACGCGAACCAGATCGCGAACCTTCGCTACATCCTCGCCGAGGGATACGTCGACGGCGCGGCGCGGCGGCTCGCGCTCCGCGTGCTCGGTGAGATCGCGTCGCGCGTCTCGGGCCCGCCGTTCACGCCCATCGCACGCGCCGAGCGCTCGCTCGCTGCTTGATCGCCACGAGAACCGAATCGAGACCAACGTTCGACTGGGAGAGTCACATGCACGTCATCGTCACTGGAGCATCCTCGGGCATCGGAGAGGCGATCGCTCGCGCGTTCGCCGCCGCGGGCGCTGACCTCACGCTCGTCGCGCGTCGCAGAGATCGACTCGACGCGCTAGCGGCCGACCTCGGCGCGAACGTTCGGGTGAACGTCGTCGCCTGCGATCTCTCCGAGCCGGAGCGCGCCGACGAGGTCATTCGCGCCGCAACGTCGGCGCTCGGACCGATCGACGTTTTGGTGAACAACGCGGGCGTCCAAATCGTGGGCGCGACCACCGCGACCGACCCGGACGCGGGAGAGCGCCTCCTCGCCACCAACCTGATGACGCCGCTTCGCCTCTCGCGCGCCGCGCTCCCCGCGATGATCGCGCGCGGCGCGGGCACGATCGTCGACGTCGCGTCGATGGCCGCGCTCGCGCCGACGCCGGGCATGACTTGGTACAACGCGTCGAAGGCTGGGCTCGCCGCGGCGTCGGAAGCGATGCGTGGCGAGCTGCGCGCGACGGGCGTTCACGTCGTCACCGTGTATCCCGGCATCATCGACACGCCGATGGCCGACGCCGCCATCGAGCGCGCCGCGCCCTCTCGCATGTTGGACCTCCAGCCGCACGGCAAGGCCGGCGTGCTCGCGGAGATGATCGTGGACGCAGTGCGGACGCGGCGCGCGCGGATCGTCTATCCGCGGGTGAACTGGCTCGCCCGCTGGTTCCCTGGAGTGACGCGCTGCCTGCTCGACCGCTACACGCCGGCGTTCGGCCCCGCGACGTGAGAGAGGGGAACGAGAGAGAAGAAACAGGAAACAGGAAACAGGCAACAGGCAACGGGCAACGGGCAACGGGCAACGAGAGAGAGAGAGAAGAAACAGGCAACGGGCAACAGGCAACGGAGAGAAGAGAAAACGGGGAACAGGCGACAGGCAACAGGCAGAAGAGAAAACGGGGAACAGGCAACAGGGAACGAGAGAGCGAAACGGGGAACAGGCGACAGGCAATGGGAAATGAGAGACGGGGAGAGAAGCGGGCAGGCCTGCCCCTTACCGCATTGCCCGTCGCCCGTTCCCTGTTCCCTGTTTCCCAATTCCGCTCCCCAGTCTTCGCGCGCGCCTGGCCTGTCCGGACCCCGGATCGGCGATCGTCCATGCCGCGGAGCGGCGCCGCGAAGACCCGCGCGATCGTGCGAGGTGTGCGCCGCTTGCGCCTGCCGCGCCCGCGGCACGCCTTTCGCAATCGGAGCGGCGAACGCCTTTCTTCCCGAGGGGTCCTCCGCCATGTTCAACCTCCGCTCCGCTCGTTTCGCCATCCCCGCCCTCCTCTCGCTCGCTGCTGCGACGGGGCAGATTGCCTGCTCCGGCTCCGAGAGCGCCGACGACTCCGACGAGGGGGCGCTCGGTGAGGTCTCCGACGAGGTCGTCGCCGCCGCGCGCGCGAACCTCGCGCGCATCGCCAAGGAGATCGACCGCGATCACCTCGGCAACTACAAGCTCCAAGGCGAGCTCCCCGATCAGTTCGTCGACGCGGTGAAGCTCGAGTACGGCGCGACGCCGGATCTCCTCCAGTCCCGCATGAAGACCCTCGCCTCGATGGTGTTCTTCAGCGCGCCCGAGGTGAAGACCGATCCTTCGGTCGGCAAGATCACCCCGTTCCACGGGATGGACAACGACGCCTTCGAGGCGCTCATGGCGAACGAAGACGTCGTCTTCGATCACCACATGGAAGTGAACGGCGGCAGCCCCAAAGGCGTGCGCCCGTTCTCGGTCTGCGAGACCAAGTTCCTCATCAAGATCTCCAAGGGCGAGGTCTCGGATCCGGCGTTCGTGTCCGGTCGCAACATCTCGAGCTACGACGCCTACGCCAAGGCCTACCAAACGTTCGCGGGTCAGTGCGAGCAGCGCGATCTCCTCGAGTGGTACAACTTCCGCGGCCTCGGCGGCCTTCGCCCGAGCTGGCTCGAGTCGAACCTCTCCGACCGCTTCCTCCGCCGCATGCTGACGGCCTGCCGCAGCCCGACTGCAGAATACACGCAACGCTGCCAAGAGTTCGCCGCCAACCGCCTCAAGTACCGCGACAAGAAGAACACCGAGTTCGCGCTCCGCGAGATGGTCTACGACCCGCGTCCGGAGGCCACCATCTCCGGTCAATCGATGCAGGACTACATGTCCGGCCCGTCGAACCCCGGCATCTTCGTCGAGGACCGGAACGGCGACGGCGTGGGCGAGTGGCTCGCGCCGGGCGCGGTGAAGGTCGATCCGGCGGCCGTCGTGTCGATCTCGAATCTGCCCATCAAGACCGAGCTCAAGGTCCGCATCGCGTCGGCGTCCAAGATCTCCGTCGACGGGCAGCTCGTCGACGTCGCTGCCGGCACCGAGGTCACCGCCAAGTCGAGCGGCGATCAGTGGTCGCAGTCGGGCGGCCTCGGCGCCTCGAAGGTGCGCCTCCCGGCTGCGGGTGGGACCCTCGTCATCGAGGACACGAACGCGCCTCGCCTCATGCCCGACACCACCGTGATCCTGCCCGACGGCAAGACCGGCACCGTGCCGCGCTACGACTCGGTGAACAAGCAGAGCAACGTGCCGGTGAAGTTGGCGAACGCCATCAGCTTGCCCGTCGCGGCCGACTTCCAGCCTTCGCTCTCGATCGGTCGCGGCACCGGCGTCGCGAGCCAGTTCTCGGGCGAGCTCGACATCGCGATCGCGCTCGCCGATGGCTCGCAGGTCACGGCCGCCACGGGGCCGCGCAGCGTTCAGGCCTTCGAGGCGGTCGATCCGCTCTGGAAGAAGGAGTACCTCGGTCGCCCCGACTTCGGCTTCTCGGCGATCTTCCCCGACGGCTCCGGCTGCGCCGGCGACGCGCCGTCACCCGAGCAATGCCCGCTCTTGAAGCGCTTCTACTCGGTCATCGATCGTCACGAGAACTTCTACCAGACGTACTCGTCGATGGACACCGACTCGCCGAACATCTCGCAGCAGCCGTCACCGCTCGTCGCGTGCTCGATCACGCTCCGCGCGTCGCACGCGTGGGACTCGGCGGGCACGCCCAAGGACGGCACCGCCGGCTTCATCTACCTGATGCGCATTCCGTTCGATCAGATCCTCACGTCGGACGCGCGCAGCATCGACACGCTCGGCCTGCTCAAGGACAAGAACGGCGACGGTCAGCCGGACAACGATCTCAAGGCCGGCCCGCGCGTGCTCACGCTCCGCGAGGTGTACGCCGGCACCGAGAAGCTCGACATGAGCAAGGTGTGGCTCGACATCGCGACCCTCTCGAACAACCAGTACTCGAGCGAGCACGAAGTCTCGAAGTACGGGTCGGTGCCCGCCGACCAGATCGAGGGCATCCTCGTCATTCGTCGCCCCGCCGCGATGCCGGCCGCTGCACCCGTAGCGCCGCCCGCCGGCGATGGTGGCACCCCGCCCGGCACCGGCGGCAACGACACCCCCGGCGTCACCGGCGCCGACGGCGGGTGACCCGGAGTCGCAACTCGGGCTTCTGGGCCTAACCGGAGTTCGACTGGACGCGCATCGTCTCTTCCAGAGTCGCAACTCCGCTCTAGCGAGCGGAGCTTGCTCGGTCCTTCGCCGCGGGCTCCTCAGGACGGCCGGTTGAGTTCGAGGGGCTCCGCCCCTCGAGCACCCAAGACATGTCGGCTGCCAGGCCTAGGAGAGCTCGCCTACGCGTCGACGCCACCTCTCGCGACCCCTGCGGTCGCGAGAGGGCGAAGGTTCGCCAGAACCTGAGTGCCGGGGAGGCTCGCCCGAGTGTCAACTCGGGCGAGGGGCCGGCCAGGCCCACACTACGGCTTGGCGCCGATCGCCCAGTCGTTGTCGAACTGCTTCTGGATCGCGGCCAGCGGCTCGGGGTTCGTGACGAACACGCCGACCTCGCGGTTCTGATCGAGCGAGTTCGACGAGAAGTTCTCCGACCCCACGAAGGCCGCGCGCTCGGTGACGATGAGCTTGGCGTGGAGATCGTAGGCCGTCATGATCTTCACCGGGACCTTGGCGGCGGCGAACTGCTGCGCCGAGCCCGCGTTGTCCGAGATCCACTTGGGATTGGCGAGGAGGAGGCGCACCGCGACGCCCGCCGCCTGTCGCTCCTTCACCGCGTTCGCCATCTCGGGATCGGTGATGTACATGACCGACAGATCGAGCTTCGTCTGCGCGGACTGAATGAGCTCCTTCAAGCGCTCGCGCGCGTTGACCGGCGAGACGATGAGGCGCGAGCACGAGAGGTCCGGCGTGTCGCTCTTGCCGGCGAAGTCGTTGTCGAAGAGCTTCTGCAGCCCTTCGATGTCGTCCTTGTCGTGATCGAGGATGGCGTAGTTGCGCTCGCCTTGCATCGAGTAGTCGTTGAAGTTCGCCGACGACACGAGCGCGCGATCGCCGTCGAGGATCATGACCTTGACGTGGAAGTACGGAAAATTGCCGGACGCGTCGTTCACGGTGATGCCCGCGTTCTTGAGCGAGGAGCGAGCGGCCGCGTTTTGGTTCTTGTCCATCACGACGCGCACGGTGACGCCGCGCGACTTGGCCGACTTGAGCGCCGCGATGATCGACTTGGTGTCGATTTCGTAGATCGAGAGATCGATCGTCTTCTCTGCGCTGTTGATGAGGTCGACCGTCTTCTTCTCGAGGCCGGTGGGACCGATGTAGAGCTCGGGCGTCGTGTGGCGCGGCTCGTAGGGATCGCAGCTCGGCGGGTAGTTGGTCTCGCCGGCGTCGTCGCCTTCGCCTCCGCCGTCGGTGTCGCCCGCGTCACTGCCCGCGGGCGGGGTCGCGTTCGAGCCCGAAGACGAGCAACCCGCGCCGAACGCGGCGAGCGGTGCCGAAGCGAGCGCCAAGAGGAAGAGGCCGAGAGAAACCTTGCCCAGCCGACCGTCGTTCGTAGCGCGCATCATTCGCCGTTCACTCCCGCGGGGCCGCTCTGCCGACCCGCCGACGCGGGTCCTATACCACGGGCCGCGAATCGCGCCCGTCAGGCGCGTCCGCGACGTACGCGGGCTGCTCGCCTCGTGGGGGCCGCGAGCCGGAGGCTGGCAGATTGCCGGCGAAAGTGGCATGGAGGGCCCATGCGTTTGGGGGCTCTCCTTCTCGTCTCGCTCGGCGCCGGGCTCGTGGCTGCGATCGCGGCGTGCTCGTCTTCCTCGTCTTCTTCGCCGTCGGGACCGACGACCACCGCTGACGCGGGCGGTGATGCCGGCCCCTCGACGCTACGCGTGGGCCAGTTCAACTTGAAGGAGCTCGCCACCGACAAGCTCGTCACGGACTCGAACGTGCAGGTCGACTCCGCGGCCGAGATCATCGGTCGTTTCGCGCCCGACTTCGTGAACATCAACGAGATCCAGTTCGATCTCGCCAACACGCCCAAGACCGGGCTTCCCGGCGCCCCCACGAGCACCAAGCCCCCGAGCTTCGATCACGGAGCGCAAAACGCGCAGCGCCTCGCCGACCGCATCGCCGCGAAGTCGGGGGTGACGTACTCCGAGATCATTCATTTCTTCGGAAACTCGGGCACCTATTGGAAGGGCGAGAACCCGAGCAACTCCGACTCGTTCACGCTGCGCGGGTGGGGTGAGTGGCCGGGGCGCTTCAACACGGCCATTCTCTCCAAGCACCCGATCCTCAAAGACGAAGCGCGGGTCATCAACGACTTCCATTGGTCGGACCTGCCCGACAACATGCTCGCGCAGATGAAGAAGGACACCGGGCTCGAGCTGCCGACCGGGTTCCCGCTCTTCGAGAAGTCGCTCAACCTCGTGCCGATCGACGTGCACGGCCAGAAGATCTGGCTCGTCCTCTTGCACCCCACGGCGCCCGTCTACGATCCGATCAACAAGTACCGGAACCACGACGAGCTCCACGCGCTCCAGCTCTTTCTCGAGCGGAAGCTGCCCGGCGTCGATCCGCTCCCGGACGGCGCGAAGTTCATCGTCATCGGCGACTTCAACGCCGACCCCGACGGCGACGGCGACGGTGTGCCTGGCGCGATCGCTCAGATCATCGACCTCCCCAGCCTGAACGCCCGGCCATTCCCCACCGGCGCGGGCAACGCCGGCAAGGCGCCGACCGAGAACACGTACCTCGGCGGCTGCGGCGACACCGACGGAGGCCTGCCTGCCGATCCGTCGAAGAGCTTGCAGCTCCACCTCGATTACATCCTGCCGTCCGTGACGACCGGCTCCATCGCCGGCGGCGCCGTGTTCTTGCCCGAGCGCGGGTCGCCGGATTTCCCGCTCGCGTGCCACGCGAGCGACCACATGTTCACGTACGTCGACATCAAGATGTGAGTGCGCGCCCCTTGCGCCGTTCCGGCGCGGGGGAGGGCAACGGACGGGGACGACCTCGGAGCGCGCGGCCGGACGCGCGTTTCGGCGCGTCGGCGCGGTCGGTTTTCACCCAGCTCCGAACCCGAGCCGGCCCCTCCGCAAAAACGATCTGTGGCAAGGCAAAGATCGGTCTTTTCTGGTGGAGGGCCGCGGGGTTGTGCGCGGGGGGCTTTGGGGCACGGGGTCCGGCCATTGGGGGGCCGGGGCGATAAGCTTGCGCCCCGGCGGCCGAGCCTTCATGGTCGAGGTTCCGCATGCGCGCGCACCTCTTCCGCTTCTCGTTCGCCTCGCTCGTCGCCGCTTCGGCCCTCGCCGCGTCCGTCCAGGCCTGCTCCAAAGACGACCCGTCCACGGGCACCGACGATCAGGCGGTGTCGAACGCCCAGCTCGGCGACATCAAGCACTGGGTCATCCTCTATTTGGAGAACCACAGCTTCGACAACCTGTACGGCGAGTTCGAAGGCGCGGAGAACCTGAAGAGCCTCGCGCCCAACGCGCCGAACATGGTGCAGGTCGACGAGAACGGCGCTCCGTACGGCGCGCTCCCCATGGCGCTCAAGTCGGACGGCGGTCTCGCCGATCCGCGACTCCCGAGCGGCCTCCCCAACGGGCCGTTCGCGATCGAGGAGTACATCCCGTCCGAGCTCACGACGAGCGACCTCCACCACAACTTCATCACCGAGCAGCGCCAGATCAACGGCGGCAAGATGAACCAGTTCGTGCTCTGGAGCGACGCGCGCGGTCTCTCGATGGGGCACTACAAGACGGCCAACTTGCAGCTCGCCAAGTACGCCAAGGACTACGTCCTCTGCGATCACTTCTTCCACGCAGCGTTCGGCGGCTCGTTCTTGAACCACCAGTGGCTCATCGCCGCGCGCACGCCCGAATACGGAACCACCGCGCCCACCACGGGCATCGTGGATCCGAACACGCTCAAGTACGGAGAGACCGAAGGTCCGGCGTACTTCGATTCGCAAGACAACAAGTGGTACGCGGTGAACACGTCGTACAGCGTGTCGCCGCCGCACCCGGCCAACGTGGGCACGAACCCGCTCGTGCCGCTCCAGACTTACGACAACATCGGTGACCGACTCACCGCCGCCAACGTCGATTGGGCGTGGTATTCGGGCGGCTGGAACGTGGCCGTGGCGTGGAAGCCGGGCTCGAACCTGCCCGCGCCCACCGAGAGTCGCTTCCAGTATCACCACCAGCCTTTCGTGTACTTTGCACGTTACGCCGAGGGCACGCCCGGGCGGACGCACCTCAAGGACGAGGACGACTTCTTCGCCGCGGCAGCGGCGGGCAAGCTCCCGGCGGTGTCCTTCGTGAAGCCGGCCGGCATCGACAACGAGCACCCGGGCTATGCACCGGTCGCGCGCGGCGAGCTCCACGCGGCCAAGGTCGTCGAGGCCGTGATGCAGAGCCCGACCTGGAACCAGACCGCGATCATCGTCGCCTACGACGAGCACGGCGGCTTCTGGGACCACGTGGCGCCGCCCAAGGGCGACAAGTGGGGACCAGGCAGCCGTGTGCCGGCGATGATCATCTCGCCCTTCGTGAAGAAGGGGACGGTCGACCACACCGTCTACGACACGACGTCGATCCTCGCGACGCTCGAGAAGCGGTTCAACCTTCCGCCGCTCACGTCGCGCGACGCGCACGCCAAGGACATGACGGCGGCGTTCAACTTCATGCACTGATGGCGCTC
>JBGAJR010000089.1:0-15284 GCA_044224815.1 Polyangiaceae bacterium | reverse complement strand
CGCGCCTCGACGAAGTGCTCGCCCGGCGCGACGTCGATCGGCTCCGAGATGGGCGTCGGCTGCGGGAGCACCTTCCCGTCGACGACGATCGTGAGCCCCGCCGGCGCGTCGATGGTGACGCGCCCGACCTTGGCGTTCAGCTCGTCGATGTACTTGCGACCTTTGGCGCGGTCGGGCTCGCTGGTACGTGCATCCTTCACGTATTCCTTGAAGTGCGCGAGCGCCTCGAGCGGATGGCTCGACTTGAGCTCGGACAGCGCGAGATTCCACAAGACGTCGGTGCTCTTCAGCACCGCGTACGCCTGCACGAACGCGACACGCGCCGCCTCGAAGTCGCCGCCCTGCACGCGCGCGAGCCCCTCCTTGAAGCGCGACTCGGCGTCCTTGCGGGCCGTGTCGGGCTGCGCCTGGGCGGCCGCCGCGAGCGCGAGCGTGAACGTGAGTGCAAGGGGCCCGACGAAGAATCGGCTTTGACGCATGGCTATTGGCGGATCGTCTTTCGGAAGTCTTCGAGCTCGCTCGAGGTCGTGGGACGCGCGTTCGTGGTCGCGGCCGCCGGTGCGGCGCTTCGCGCAGCCGAGGCGGCCGCCGTCGGGCGCGGCGCCGCGGTCACGACGGGCGAAGCCGCCGCCCCGCTCGCGCCCGTCGGCGCGGTCACCGTCGTCGCGGCGGCGGTCGACGCGGCGGTCACGGTGGTCGCAGGCGGGATCGCGGTCGGCGCAGCGGTCGCCACCACCCCCGTCGATTGGGTGCTCGCGGGCGCGACCGCGTCTTCGCCCGATCGCGTGAGCGACCGCAGGAGCGCGAGCACTGCGAGCGCGACCACGATGCCCATCACGGCGGCGATCCAAGTCTGCGCGCGCGTTCGCCGCGCGAGGACGGTCGGCGTGAGGACCGTCGGATCGCTGCGCCGGTCGCCATCGTCGTCTTCGAGGCCGTCACGCGACGAGTCTCCGCTCTCGCGCAAGACGATGCTCGGCAAGGGCTCGGCGGCGGGCGCCGGCGGTTGCGGCTTTCGCGCCGCCGCTTCGATCTTCGCGTCGCTCGCCGGACCGCCCGGCGGGCGCGGGCGCCCGGACTTCGATTTGCGCGGGAGCTGTCCGTCACCCGCGAGCCCGTCGATGAGCTCGTCGATCGACTCGGTGTGCCCGCGCCGCGGCGGGTCCGACGGCGGGCGCAGCGACGGCGGCTTGTCGCTCGGCGCGCGCGGCGCGGCCACCCCAGCAGCCGCAGCCGCGGCCTCGGCCGGCGGCGGAGCGCTCGGCGGCTCGGCGGCCGCGAGCGAGCGCGGGGTGATCGGTCCCGGGAAGGACGGATCGGTCTCCGATCGCGGCGGTCCCGTCAGTTCGTCGGTGTCGTTCGGGGAGCCCATGGCGACGCGCGCCCGACGGCGCCCCAAGGTGGTACCGCAAATTGGGGCGGGATGCCGCTTTCCGTCGCCTCTGCTTATCGAACCGCTTGCCGAAGCGCCGCAAGAGGCCGCTCCTCAGTGTCGCTGCTTGAGCACGACGAGGAAGATCGTCACGAGGAGGAGCGCGAGCCCGATCGCGATGCCGACCAAGGTCTCGCGACCGCTCGCCGGACGATCGAACGCCGAGGACGGGGTACCGACCGGCCGTCGATCGAACGGGTTTTCGCGCGCGTCGGGCGCCGACGGCCGGCCGCTCGTTCGCTCGCGGTTCTTGGCGGCGAGCACCCGCGCGACCTCGCTCGTGCGCGGCGTCGGCGGCGCGCGCCAATCGGCCTCGACGAGCGCGTCGGGGATCTCGGAGATGGGCGGCAGCGCGCCGCTCGACGGCGGCGGCTCCGACGAAAGGATGTTGCCGCGCCCAGGCACGCGCGAGATGCGCCCCGAGAGGACGCGCAAGGTCTCGGCGAAGCTGAATGCGTCCTCCGGCCGGAGCAACGGATTGCGATCGAGCGCGGACGCGATCAGATCTTCGAGGACGAGCGGCACCTCCACGTCGAGCGGCGCGGGATCGCGCTCGAGGCGCGCTCGCGCCACGTCGGCGAGATCGCCTCCGTCGAACGGGCCATGACCGGTGAGCATCTCGTAGAGCACGAGCCCCATCGAGTAGACGTCGCTCGCCGGCGTCGCGGGCTTGCCTTCGAGGAGCTCGGGCGCGGCGTAGCGCGGCGAGAGCCCCGCGGCCGGCTCGATGCCGGGGAGATCCATCAGGAAGGCCACGACGCCGAAGTCGAGGAGCTTCACTTGCACGTCGTTCGAGCCGGCCACGCGGTGCAAGAAGATGTTCTCGGGCTTCACGTCGCGATGAATGACGCCGCGTCCGTGCGCGTGCTCGAGCGCGTCGAGGGTCTGCGTGGCGATCGAGAGCGACGTGGCGATGTCGAGCTTGCCGCGCTTGTCGAGCGTCTCGCGCAGCGTTCGCCCGTGGAGACGCTCCATCACGAAGTACGGCAAGCGCAGATCGTCGGCGGTGACACCGGCGGTGATGATCTGCACGACGTTGGGATGCGCGAGCCGCGCGAGCGTCTGCGCCTCGATGGCGAGGCGCTTCCGGAACTCGTCGATGTCGCTCCCGCCGCCGACGGAGTGGAGCGTCTTCAGGCAGTAGCGACGGCCGACGGTCTCGTCGGCGACGTCGTAGACGGCGCCGAAGCCGGCCGCGGTGAGCCTTCGCTCCACCCGATAGACCGTCCCGGGAATGAGCTCTCCGTCGGCGTATTCCGCGCTCGTCACAAGCTGCTCCCTGGGCTCCGTGCTCGGGGGATGGTACCACTCGGGCCCCTCCCCGAGCGGCACAACCGTATGGGGACCTCGTCATGATCACCGTCGTCGCCGGCACTCGCCCCAACTTCATGAAGATCGCGCCCATCTTGCGCGCGCTCGCGGCACGCAAAGCGCCGTTCCGCCTGGTCCACACGGGCCAGCACTTCGACGCGGCGATGAGCGACGTCTTCTTCCGCGATCTCGGCATGCCCGTCCCCGACGTGCGCCTCGCGGCCGGTGGCGGCTCGCACGCGGAGCAGACGGCGTCGGTGCTCGTCGGCGTGGAGAAGGAGCTCATGGCCAACCGCCCGGACGCGATCGTCGTCGTGGGCGACGTCACGAGCACGGTGGCCTCGGCCATGTCGGCCGCCAAGCTCGGCATCCCGGTGGTGCACGTGGAGGCCGGCCTCCGCTCGCGCGACTGGAACATGCCGGAGGAGATCAACCGCGTCCTGACGGACCAGCTCTCGGACCTGCTCCTCACGCCCTCGCACGACGCCGCGCCGAACCTCCGCGCCGAAGGCATCGCCGACGAGCGCATCGTGTTCGTGGGGAACGTGATGATCGATTCCTTGCATTATGCAAAGGATCGCCCCACCGACGCGCTCGCCCGCTTCGACGTCACACCGGGCGCGTTCGCGCTCGCCACCTTGCACCGGCCGGCCAACGTCGACGCGCGCGAGCCCTTCGAGCGGATGCTCGACGCCCTCGCCGCCATCGCGGCGCGCGTTCCCCTCCTCTTCCCGGTGCACCCGCGCACCGTCGCGCGCGCGGCGAGCTTCGGCCTGGAGGAGCGCCTCCGCGGCATCCCCGGCCTCCGGCTCACCGAGCCCATCGGCTACAACGACTTCGTCACGCTGATGCAAGCGGCCAAGCTCGTCGCCACCGACTCCGGCGGCATTCAAGAAGAGACGACCGCGCTCGGCGTCCCGTGTCTCACGATGCGCGAAGGCACCGAGCGCCCGATCACGGTCACCGAAGGCACCAACACGGTCGTATCGCTCGACGCCGCGCGCATCGCGCAAGAGGTCGACGCGATCGTGCAAGGCCGACCGAAGCGCGGGCGCGTACCCGAAGGCTGGGACGGCCGCGCGGGCGAGCGCATCGCCGACGCGGTGCTGCGCCTCGTCGCCGGCACGCCACCGCCCAAGACGGCCGGGCCCCGCGCCTGAGCGACTCACGCAGCTCGCATGCGCATCCTCTACGTCTCGCAGTACTTCCCTCCTGAGCCCGGCGCCCCGGCCGCGCGCGTGTCGGAGCTCGCGCGCGCGTGGGTGAAGCGCGGTCACGACGTGACGGTGCTGACGGGCATGCCCAACCACCCGACGGGCGTCGTGCCGCCCGAGTATCAGGGCGTCAGCCACCGCGAGGAGGACTTCCACGGGGTGCGTGTACTTCGCACGTGGATCTACGCCGCCGCCAACAAGGGCCGCGTGCGGCGCTCGCTCGCGTACGCGTCGTTCGCGACGTCGGCCGCGGCCTTCGGGCAGCTCTTCGTTCGCGAGCGGCCCGACGTCCTCGTGGCCACGAGCCCGCAGCTTTTGTGCGGGGCGGCGGGCGCGGTCATCGCGGGCATGCGGCGCTTGCCGTTCGTGCTCGAGGTGCGCGATCTCTGGCCGGAGTCGATCGTCGCCGTCGGCGCGCTGCCCGCAGGCCACCCGGTGATCCGCGGGCTCACCGTCGTGGAAGAGACCCTCTATCGCGCGGCGAAGAAGATCGTGGTCGTGACCGACGCGTTCCGAGAGAAGCTAGCGGCGCGCGGCATCCCGGAGCGCAAGCTCGCCGTCATCAAGAACGGCGTCGATCTCTCGCGCTTCCGCCCCGCGCCGCGCAAGACGGCGCTGCGCGAGAAGCTCGGCCTCGGGGATCGGTTCGTCTGCGCGTACGTGGGCACCCACGGGATGGCGCACGGGCTCGACGCCGTGCTCGACGTGGCCAAGCGCTTCCTCGCCGACGAGGGCGTGCGCTTCATCTTCGTGGGCGAAGGCGCCGAGCGGACGCGCCTCGAAGCGCGCGCGAAGAGCGAGGGCCTGAGCAACGTGCAGTTTTTGGGCGTCCTCCCGCGCGACGCGATGACCGAGGTCTACGCGACGAGTGACGTGTGCCTCGTTCCGCTTCGCAAGACCGAGCTCTTCTCCACCGTCATTCCATCGAAGATTTTCGAGATCCTCGCGATGGAGCGGCCGCTCGTCTTGTCGGTGGACGGCGAAGCGCGCGAGATCGTCGAGGCGTCGGAGGGCGGCGTGTACGCGCCGCCGGAGGACGTCGAGGCGATGACCGCCGCGATTCAAGCGCTGCGCCGGAACCCCGAGCAGGCGGCGGAGATGGGGCGACGCGGCCGCGCGTACGTGGTGCGCGAGTTCGATCGCGAGGTCCTCGCCGACGCGTACCTCGAGATCTTGAAGGACGCCGCCGCGCGATGAGCGCGCTCGGCGATCTCCCGCGATTCGCGCGAACGGTCGCGCAGCTTCACCCGCTGCAGATCGCGATGCGGCTCCCTCACCTCGCGGTCGCGCGCTCGCTCGCGTTCGTGCCGCGCGTCTTCGCGCCCGCCTCACGAAGTCCGTTTGGGAGCGCGCCGGCCGCGCTCATCGCGCTCGCGGAAGCGGAACGCACGCGTGGGCGGGAGCGCTTGGCGCGGCTCCCCGCCGGACGTCTCCGCGACTACGAAGCCGCGTACGGTCTCGACCTCGGCGCCGCCGGCACGATCGACGACCGGGCGCGCGCGGCTTGGCGATCGCGCGTGGCGATCGAGCCGTTTCCCGCGTCGGTGCGCGCCCGGCGCATCGCGGTCGCCCTTCGAGCCGGGTCGCCGTCGCGGACGCTCGCCGGCGAGCTCGCGCGCGCGTGCCGCGCCGTGGTCCTCCAGCCAGAGCTTCACTTGCTCGGCAATCACCTGCTCGAGAACGCGTTCGCGCTGACGTGCGGCGGCGCGGTCACGCGCGGCCCGGAGGCGGACGCTTGGCACCGCGTGGGCGCGGCGCTCCTCGATTGGCAGCTCGGCGAGCAGTTCGGGAGCGACGGCGGCCACTTCGAAGGCTCGGCCTCGTATCACGTCGCTCTGCTCCACGGGCTCCTCGAGACCATCGAGCTCACGCGCGCCGGCGGTCGACCCGTGCCAGCGGCGTGGATCGCGACGGCGGCGCGCGGGGCGGAGTGGCTCCGCGCGGTGCGCGCGCCCGACGGGACCTATCCGCTCTTCAACGACGCCGCGCTGGATGCGGCGCCCGCGGTCGACCTCGTGCTCGCGCTCGCGGAGTCGATGCGCGTGATCGGCGCGGCGGAGAGCGCGGACGAGCGCGCCGCATCGGCGCGTCACCTCGCCTCGACCGGCTGGGTGATCTTGCGGCAACCCGGCGGCGTAATGCTCGCGCTCGACGCAGGCGCCGACGGCGCGTCGTATCAGCCCGGGCACGTGCACGCCGACGCGCTGACGATCGAGCTCTGGGTGCGCGGCGAGCGAGTGATCGTCGACTACGGGGTCGCGAGCTACGCGAACGACGCCGCGCGCGCCGAGTCCCGCGCCACGCGATCGCACAACACGGTGGAGCTCGAGGGCCTCGACTCGAGTGAGGTCTGGTCCGCGTTCCGCGTCGGCCGGCGCGCGCACGCGGCGCTCACGGAGCTCCGCGAAGAGCCCCACGCCGATGGCACGGCGACGTTGATCGCCGAGGCGGAGCACGACGGGTACCGCTTCTTGCCGGGTCGACCGAAGCACGTGCGTCGCGTGTCACTCGAGCCGCGCGCGCTGGTCGTTCACGATCGCATCACGTTGGCCGACGAGCCGCCCGCCCAGCAAACGCGGCTCGTCAATCGCCTGCGGCTCGCCGCCGTCGCCAACGCGCCGCGGGTGGCGATGGACGGCAGGACGACGACGGACACCGCGCACCCCGAATGGTTTCCGCGCCATGGCGAGCGGCGCGCGGCGACCGTGTACGAGCGGCGCGACGCGGTGGGGCGCGGCTACGACGACGCGTGGCGCGTCGACTGGTAGCCGTCACGCACGGTGTGAGGGTCGGCGCTCGCCGGTTCGGCCACGGGTCGAGTCGTGACCCACGTCACGTAGGCGCCGAGCATGCCCGACCGCCAACGCATCCCCGCGTCGAGGGACTCCCACTCCGGAAGGCCACCGACGAGGCGCGCCGTCGTCGCGTGTCCGGCCCGCAGCGGATCCTCGAGCGCGTCGGTGTAGCGAGAGAGCGGTACGTGGAAGCCGAGCTTCCAGCTCCGTTCGCGAACGATGCGCGGCAGCACGTCCGACGCAGCCGCCCGCAGCGCGGCTTTGAGCCCGGTCGTGCCAACCCGTTCGACGAGCGGCGTACCGAACGCGGCTCGAAGCACGCCGACGTCGAGGAGCGGCACCCGTCCCTCGACGCCACACGCGAGCGTCATGCGATCGGAGTGGAGCAAGAAGCGCGGCACGCTCCAGGACTCGATGGCGCCACGAAGCGCCCCGTTGGTGTGCGGCGTGCCGTCGTGGCGGTGCGCCACGCGCCGCGCGTCCCACGCCGCGCCCAGCGCCTTCGAAGCCCCGAGCGACGCCGCGCGCGCTGACCGGAACGCCGTGAGCGCGCTCCGCACGCGAAACGGGAGCGCGTGATAGGCCGCGCCGAGCGCGACATCGAGCTCGGCGTGCCGAGCGCCAGGGCGCACGTCGCTCACCGCTCGGAGGACATCCGCCGCCGCGTGCCACGCCCCCGCGCGAATCAGATCTCCGAACAACGGACCGAGGAAGCTCGGATAGCCGAGAAACGCCTCGTCACCTCCGAGCCCCGAGAGGAGCACTTTGACGCCGACGGCGCGCGCGGCCCGGGCGATGCACAGCTCCGCGAAGCTCGAGGCGTCGCCGTACGGCTCCTCTTGATGCTCGATGTAGCTCGACAACGTCGACGCGAGCTCGGCCGGCGATCCAGATACCCAGTGGATCTCCTTGGGGCCGACGACGCCGTCGAGCGCGGCGGCTTGATACGGCCGCTCGTCGCCGTCCGGACCGGCGAGCGCGTCGTGATACGCGAAGAGGTGAAGCGGGGCGGTGTCCCCTCGCCGGCAACGGACCCGATCGGCGAGCCCGGTCACGACGGAGGAGTCGACGCCACCGGACACGAGGGAGCCGATGGCCACGTCGCCGACGAGCTGCTCTTCGACGGCGCGCTCGAGCTCCGCGCGAACGTCGCTCACCGAGCTAGGAGCCACTGCCACTGCCAGCCGCGAGTAGCGCGACACGGAGAGCGCGCGACCGTCGAAGGTGGCGACGTGCCCGGCGGGCAGCGAGCGGATGCCGTCGACGAGTGTGGCGAACGGAACGTCGTCGGTCCGGCCCATCGCCAAGAAGCGCACGGCTCCCTCTCGGTCGATCCCACGAGAGACCCAAGGGCAGGCAAGAATCGCTTTCTGCTCGGACGCCACGACCAAGCGCTCGCCGACGTGTGCATAGTACATGGGACGAATTCCCACGTGATCGCGCGCGAGGACGAGCCTTCGGTGAGACTCGTCGAACCAAGCGAACGCGAACTGCCCGCGAACCTGCTCGAGCGTGCGCGTCACGCCCCAAGTCTCGAGGGCGCGGGCCAAGACCTCGGTGTCGCTCACCCCGTGGAACGCGACGCCGCGCGAGGCCAGCTCTTCGCGAATCCGCTCCACCGCAAAGAGCTCTCCGGTGAAGACGAGCGCCGAACGCCCCGTGCTGCTGAGCATCGGCTGCGCCCCGGCAGTCGATCGGTCGCGGATCGCCAAGCGCCGGTGCGCGAGCGTCAGCGGCGCGAGCTCGCTCGACCACACGCCGCTCCCGTCGGGCCCCCGATGGGCGAGCGACGCCGAGAGCGCCGCGGCGGTGCGCGCACGCATTCGAGCATCGAGAGCGCCATCCCAGAGCGCGACGAGTCCACACATGACCGTTTTCCATCCCGACGAGTGAGCGGGCGGCCAGAGAGAGTGTCGTGTGCTCGAGCTGTGGCTCATTAACTTCCCGTAAGTCGGCGGGCCGACCGGCCGGCACACGACGCGACCATCTCCGCGAACGGGGGCCGTTCCAATCGTGGTAATCCGCAGGCCGTGAAGATCGCGCTGTCCAAACCTTGGATCGGTGACGAAGAGCGGGCCGCAATAGCTCGCGTGCTCGATTCGGGGATACTCGTCCAAGGTCCCGAAGTGGCGGCGTTGGAGGAGGAGTGGGCACGGGCGGTGGGTGCGGAACGCGCGGTTGCAACCTCATCTGGCTCAACGGCGCTGCATCTGGCCTTGCTCGCGCACGGCGTCGGCCCGGGAGACGAGGTGATCACGACGCCGTTCACGTTCGTGGCGACCGCGAGCGCGATCCTGCAAGTCGGCGCGACGCCGGTGTTCGTCGACGTGTCACCCGACACCTTCAACCTCGATCCCGAGCGAGTGGCCGATGCAGTGACCTCACGAACCCGCGCGATCCTCCCGGTTCACATCTTCGGACACCCTTGTGATCTTCCAGCGATCGACGAGGTCGCGCGAGCGCGCAACCTGATCGTCATCGAGGACGCCGCCCAAGCCATGGGTGCAACGATCGACGGACGTCCCGTCGGCTCGAGCCGAGCGACGGTCTGTTTCAGCTTGTACGCGACCAAGAACGTCATGAGCGGTGAGGGCGGAATGATCACCACCTCCGACCCGCAGGTCGAGGAGGCGTGCCGGAGGCTGCGATCGCATGGGCGCCTCAAGAAGGAGGAGCCGACCGGGCTCGGCTTCAACTTCCGCTTGGGCGAGCTCGGCGCCGCCCTCGGGCGCGCGCAGCTCGCGAGGCTCCCCGAGATGCAGCGAAGGAGGCGCATCAACGCGTCAACCTTGGCGGATCGACTGGCCGACGTGGTCACTACGCCGGTCACGCGCCCTGGCGTCGAGCACGCGTGGCACCAGTTCACGGTCCGCGTTCCGAGCGATCGCGACGGCCTCGCGGCCCGCCTCGCGGCTGAGGGGTGCGCCTCCGCCGCGTTCTATCGGACTCCCGCCCACCGATATCCGTTCGTTGCGAGCCGATCGGTGCTGAAGGAGACACCCGTGGTGGACCGTTTGGCGAAGGAGGCGCTTTCTCTTCCCGTTCACCCGTTGATGTCTGGAGAGGAGGTTCAGGGCGTGGCGGAGAAGGTCCGCAGACTGGCAAGACCGTAGCCAGACGAGTTTGAGGTCGACGAAACGGCCACCCGCTGTCTCGATTGGCGCGCCTCTCCTACCTCGCGACACGCGGCCCGTTGGAAGAAGGGCAGGTTTTTGCCACTCCTAGAAAGGAGCCTCGCGATCGCAGTCTCTTGTCGCCAAGGGCCAGGCAGCATGCATATCCTGATAAAACGGCGGCGCCCCCTGAACCAATGGCGGCTGCTCGACCACTAAAGCTCGATGGAGATGATCATGAGGGCGATTCGATGGCGCAGTTGGGTTGTCAGTTCGATTGTCGTGGTTGCTGGCTGCTCAACGGGTGATCGGCCGCAGTCGAGCAAGCCGGCTGAGGTCGTCGGCGCGGCAACGGGTCAAATCCTGAACGCTCGCGTGGGCAGGACCCTCGACGAGGGGACGCGCAAGATGGTCGCGTTCCAGAAGGTCAACGACGAGTGGCGCGGGGGCTTCGCGAGCTACGACTCGAAGGTGTCGGAGTTCGGCGAGGTCGTGTTCCAAGGCCACCCGATCCAGCCGCCGAAGGCGCTCAACCACCGCGAGCGCGCGCGCCGTGAGGCCGCAGCTCCGGGCGCGGAGGTCCGCCTCAACACGGTGTCCATTCGCCGTGGTGCGATGGAGCTCGCCCAAGGCTCGATGAACGTCGCCGACGCAGACGGCGAGGTCGTCATTCAGCGCGGGGCAGTCCGCGAGGTCATCGGCAACTCGCCGAACGGTGTGGAGCAACTCTGGGAGATCGACGAGAAGCCCGAGGGCGACGGCGATCTCGTGGTGGCGGTGCAGACCGTCGGCGCTCCGTACGCGGGCAAGGACGAGCGTGGGCTCGTGTTCCAAGCGGCGGACGGCACTGGCCTCGTCTACGGCCAGGCGACCTGGATCGACGACACGGGCCTTCGCACGCCGGTCGCGTCGCGTTGGAACGCCACCCTCGGCCGCGTCGAGCTCGTCGTGCCGCACGCGCTCGTCGAATCGAGCTCGTACCCCGCAGCGCTCGACCCGATCTTGATGTCGGCGAACACCACGTCGTCGACCTACGGCCCGGACACGGCCGCAACGGGTTCGACGAACCTCGCCGTCTGGGAGAACTATACGGCGGGCTTCGGCAACCTCCGGTTCTCGATCATCGCCGACGGCACGGGCCAGCCCGCGGTGTCGAGCAAGTCGCTCTCCACGACCTCGGAGCAGTATGAGGCGGCCACCGCCGTCGCGGGCACGGGCTTCGTCGCCGTCTGGCGCGACAAGCGCTCCGGCGTCTTCAACATCCGCCTCACCCGCGTCAGCACCGCGGGCGCAACCGGCGGTGAGATCGCTGTGGCGACGAGCGCCTCCAACCAGTACACCCCTGACATTGCGTGCGCGAGCACGACGAACTGCCTGGTGACCTGGAACGAAGGCGCGGTCGGCTCGACCGTCATCAAGGGCAGCATCGTCAACCCGCAGACGGGCTCGGCGTCAGCAGCCTTCACCATCTCGGGCGCGGTGGCCGCGGGCGTCGATCAGTATGCCGCGGCGGTGGCGACCAACGGCACCAACTACATGGTGGCGTGGGAGACGGCGGGCGGCGCCTCGAGCGACGTCCTCGGCACCACGGTCTCGAGCGCGGGCGCTCCGTCCGGCACGATCGCCACGATCGCCAACTCGGCGAGTGACGAGTACGCGGCGGCTGCGGGCTACGACGGCACCAACTACTACGTCGGCTACACGAAGTTCGGGACGGACGAGGACGCCTTCGTCCAAGCCGTCACGACCGCCGGCGTGGTGTCCGGTGGCGCCATCACCCTCGCCAGCGGCGCGGGCAACCAGGGGTATCCCAACTTCGCGCGCAGCGGCTCGACGCTCCTCGCCGCGTACGGCGCTGCAGGCGACGTGGCGGCAGCGCCCATCACCGGCGGCTCCGTCGGCGCGGCGTTCACGATCTCGAGCGCGGCCAATGGGCAAGACTCGCCGCGCGTCGCGATCGGGACCGGTAACTACTACGCCGTCTACAACGACAACACGGTGCTCTCGAACCTCCCCACGACCAAGGCGACGTGGGTGGCGCGCGGCACGCGGACGACGTCCGCGGCCGCGGTCGCTCCGACCATCGACCTCGCGACCGTCGCGACCCCCGCGTGCGACGTGCTCACGATGGGATTCAGCCCGGCCAGCCCGCAAGCGGTCGGCACCGCGGTCTCCGTCACCGGCACGGCGACGTGCACCGGCGGCGCGACCCCGCAGTACGCGTTCTACATCAACGGAGGCACGGGCTATCAGCTCGTCCAGGCGTACAGCGCTTCGAACACGTTCAATTGGAACACGACGACCTACGGGTCCAACACGTACACCGTCCTCGTTCAGACGCGCGCCACCGGCAGCGCGGCGAGCTATGAGGCCCAGGCGAGCGCGAGCTACACCCTCACGGGTGGCAGCGGCACGGGCGTGTGCAACACGCTCACCGCGTCAGCGAGCCCCGCGAGCCCCCAGCCCGTGGGCACCGCCATCACCGTCTCAGGCGCGGCGACCTGCACCGCCGGCGCCACTCCCGAGTATCAGTTCTTCTGGAGCGGCGGTGGGTTCGGTTGGACGCTCCTCCAGAACTGGGGCGCGTCCAACTCGGCGGTCTGGAACACGACGGGCCGCGCCGCGGCGACGTACTCGCTCCTCGTGCGTACGCGCCGCCAGGGCAGCACGGTCGTCTACGACAGCCAGAAGGCGCTCAGCTTCACGCTCGGCGGCAGCGGCGGCGGCACGGACGCCGGCGGCGGCACGTCGGCAGTCTGCAAGCCTATCAACGTGAGCATCTCTCCAGCGAGCCCGCAGACGGTGGGGACTCCGGTGGACGTCACCGGCAGCGCGACGTGCACGAACAGCGGGACGCCCGAGTTCCAGTACTACTACCTCCCGCCGGGCGGTCTGTGGACGCTGGGCAGGAACTACGCCGCTGCGGGCCTGTGGACGTGGAACACGACGGGCAAGGCTCTGGGCGCGTACACGATCCTGTCGCGTTCACGGGCGCAGGGCAGCACCGTCCTTTACGACGACCAGAAGTCGTCGCCGTACACACTGCAATGATCTGAGCGCCATCGACAGGCCGCGGGCTCGTCTCGCGGCCTGTCGTCATTTTGTCGATGCACGTCGCCATCGTCTCCTTCGGCTTTCCTCCCATGCGCCACGTCGCGGCAGTTCGAGCCGTACGGATGGCGGAGGGGCTCGCGGCACGCAGTCACGCCGTGAGCGTGGTCACCGTCGACTGGCGCGTCGATCGCAGCGCACCACTCGACGATGGGGAGCTTCGCGTGACCCGCATCGACCCGCGGTCGTGGTACCCGCAGTTCTCGCCCGTCGAGCCGCCCTTCGTCGTCGACCGCGAGCCGCGCGGCGTCCTTCCCCGTCGCCTGCGCACGGCCGCGCGGATGGTGCGATGGGGCCCTTACGCGCCTTGGGCTCGTCGCGGGCTCGCGGCTTTGCTCGAAGCGCATCGAAGCGCCCCCGTCGACGTCGTGTGGGCGATTCACGGGGACGCGAGCGCGCACGAGATCGGCTACCGGTTTCATCGAGCGACCGGCGTCCCGTGGGTCGCCGACTTCAAGGACCCGTGGGACCTCTTCGCGTCGGGCCCCGTCGCGCGCGGAGTGCAGCTTCTCGCGACGACACGGCGCCTGCGAACCGCAGCGGCGCTCACCGAGACCGCCGACGGCCAAGCGCGCTCCGACCGCGCGCGCTTCGGACGCCCCACCTTCACGGTCCCGAGCGGATACGACGCGTCGCTCATGGAGCGCGTGACGCCTTCGAGGCTCGCAGACGCGACCGCGTTCGCGCTGGTGTACCTCGGCCATCTCTCGGTCCAGCACGATCGAGAGGCGCTCGCTCGGACCCTGGGCGCGCTCGGAGCGCGCGGGGCTCCCGTCAAGCTCCACCTCGTCGGACACCGCTCGGCGGAGCTCGACGCGATCTTCGCTCGGCATCGCGTTTCCGACGCGGTGGTCCGACATGACTTCGTCGATACCGCGGCCGCCTACGCGCTGATGCGCGGCGCGGACGCGCTCCTCATGATGCCGGCCACGCACTACGCTCCGTCGGGCGCGTCGGTCGGCGTCAAGGAGCTGGAGCTCATGGCGTCCGGAAGCCCCGTGCTCTGCCTCGGACGTCCGCTCCCGGAGATCGCGCCGATCGCCGCGGCGCTGCCGCAGGTCAAGGTCGTGACTTTGGCGGAGGAAGCGGCAGACGTGCTCGAGGCGTGGTGCCACCGAGGTGCAATGCGCGGTGGTGTGAACGCGGCGGTGGTCGCCGAGTACGACTGGGCAGCGTGCGCGCTAACGCTCGAGCGGGTCCTGCTCGGCGTGGCGCGTCCTTCGGCCGATCGGCGCGACGCACGCACGTTCGGGGTGCACCGCGAGCCGAGAGCACGCTAGAACTACGCCGTGCGTCAGATCTCCCAGAATTATCGTACCGGTGAGCTCGCTCAGGTCGACGTCGCGGCGCCCCGCGCCCCAGCGAGCGGCATCCTCGTCCGAACGCGCGCATCGCTCATCAGCGCCGGTACCGAGCGGATGATCGTCGACCTCGCCAAGAAGAGCCTGGTCGAGAAAGCGCGGCAGCGCCCCGATCTGGTCGCCAAGGTCATCGACAAGGCGAAGCGCGAGGGCGTGCTCGCCGCGTACGACGCGGTGCGAAGCAAGCTCGATAGCCCCATCCCGCTCGGCTATTCGCTCGCGGGTGTCGTCGAAGGAGTCGGTCGCGACGAGATCGGGTTCCAGCGCGGAGATCGCGTGGCCTGCGCGGGCGCCGGCGTCGCAAACCACGCTGAGCTCAACGCCGTCCCGCGCAACCTCGCGGTGCACGTGCCGGACAACGTCTCCGACGAAGAAGCCTCGTTCGTGACGGTCGGCGCCATCGCGCTCCAAGGCGTGCGCCTCGTGCAGCCGCAGCTCGGCGACATCGTCGCCGTGATCGGGCTCGGGCTCATCGGCCAAATCACCGTTTCGCTCCTCGTCGCGAGCGGCTGCAAGGTCGTCGGCTTCGACATCGACCCAAGCAAGACCGAGCTCGCCCGCGCGCGCGGAGCCGCGGCGGTGGGCGTCACGACGACGGACGACGCCGTGGAGATCGTGCGCGCGCTCTCGCGCGACGCCGGCGCGGACAGCATCATCGTGACCGCGTCCTCCCCCACCGCGGAGCCGCTCGCGCTCGCCGGTGAGATCGCCCGCGACCGCGCGCGCGTGTCGGTGGTCGGGCTCTTGCCGCTCGAGATCCCTCGGAAGACCTACTACGAGAAGGAGCTCGATCTCGTCGTGTCCCGCTCGTACGGCCCGGGGCGCTACGACCCAGGCTACGAGGAGCGCGGGCAGGACTACCCCATCGGCTACGTGCGGTGGACCGAGCGACGCAACCTCGAAGCGGTCTTGTTCGCCATCTCGTCGGGGCGGCTCGACGTCAAAGG
>JBGAJR010000088.1:0-15721 GCA_044224815.1 Polyangiaceae bacterium | reverse complement strand
CAACGCGCAGGGCTCGTATTACGAGGTCGAGTACGCCTTCATCGCGCCGACGACGCCGACAAAGACGGCGACGGTCGCCGTGACCGGCACGACCGTGACCGCGACGTTCTGAGCGACGCTCCGAGCGGACGTTTGCACACCACGGCGCCGTAAAATCGACGACACGGGGAAGCGCTCGCGCGACGACGCGTACACAGCCTCGTCGTCATGCAGCCTCCCCACGGTTACGGTCCTCCGGGCTCGCCTCCGCCTCCGTACAATCCCTACGGGAGCTACCCGGGCTACCAAGGCCCGCCAAACGCGGGGCCTGACGGTCAGCCGTACTACGGCGCGGGGCAGGCGCAGCACGCGTCGGCGCCGCCGTACGCGTACACGCCCATCGCGCGGAAGAAGACGTCTCCGGCGGTGATCGCCTTCGCGATCTTGGGGAGCCTGCTCGTTACCGCGTTCTACGGTGCGCGCTTCTACCTCGACTACCAAGCGTCGACGCCAGAAGGAAAAGCGCACGCCGCGGCCGAACGTGCCGAGCGCCGACGAACGGTCTTGGCGGCCAGCGACGCGCTCGCGCTCGTGGGCGCCAGCTTGCCTCGCGACGGAGCGGACGTGCCGACGACGTGCCCGGCTGGCACCAAGGCGCGCCACGCGCCGCGGGTCGACTCGGTCTTCCTCTCGAGCTTGGCGCCGCGCAATGGCGCGCCGCTCGAGACCGATACGATCCGCGCCCTCGAAGACGTGCGCGGCTATCGGTTCCCGAGCGACCTGGCGAGCGACGTCGATGTCGTGAGGCGCGACGCGAACGGCGACGTCGGCTTCGGCACGAAGAGCAAGCTCGAAGGCACGCTCGAAGAGGCCATCCTGGTCGTCCTCGCCGTCGACGCGATCACGCTGCCCAAGGTCGACGGCGACGCGTACGAGCTCGGCGAGGTCGACGGTCGCGTCATCGTGTTCGACCGCGCGCACAACCGCACGCTCTGCCAATCGCCCATCCACGCCGAGAGCAGCGAGACGGTGAAGTACGGCGGGGGCGTTCGGCTCAAGGTCCGCGGCATTCCGACCCCGGCCGTCGGCAAGAAGGGCCTCGGCGAGGCGGTATCGAAGGACTTCGCGAAGAACGTCAGTGCGGCCATGGACGCGGCCCTCACGAAGATGGGCGGCTGACCGTCGCGAGGCGCCGATTCGGCGCCGAAAATCCTGCGTATTTCGTGGAGCTAGCTCCCCCTTGCCGCCCGCTGGGCGGGGGACTACGGTGCGCCCCCCTTCCCACAGTTCGGCGGCCAGGCCGCCGGGGTCGTCACCGAGGAGCATCTCATGGCCACGAAGATCGCCATCAACGGGTTTGGTCGCATTGGACGCTGCGTCGCGCGCATCCTCGCCGAGAAGGGACCGAAGGATCTCGAGCTCGTCTGCATCAACGATCTCACCGACCCGAAGACCCTCGCGCACCTCTACAACTACGACACCGTGCACCGCACCGCGAAGGTGCGCGCCAAGGCGGGTGAAGGCGCGATCGACTTCGGTCACGGCGCCGTGAAGATCCTCGCCGAGAAGGATCCGGCGAAGCTCCCGTGGAAGGACATGGGCGTCTCGCTCGTCCTCGAGTGCACGGGCCTCTTCACCGACAAGGAGAAGGCCAAGGCGCACTTCGACGCGGGTGCGAAGAAGGTCCTCATCAGCGCGCCGGCCAAGGGCCAGGACGCGACCATCGTCCTCGGCGTGAACGACGACATCTACGACGGGTCGAAGCACCACCTGCTCTCCAACGGCTCGTGCACCACCAACTGCCTCGCGCCGGTCGCCAAGGTCCTCCACGACACCTTCGGCATCCAGCACGGCTTGATGACGACCATCCACGCGTACACGAACGACCAGGCCGTCCTCGACATCCCGCACCGCAAGGGCGACCTCCGTCGCGCGCGCGCGGCGGCCATGAACATGATCCCGTCGACGACGGGCGCCGCCAAGGCGATGAGCGAGGTCATCCCGGCCCTCAAGGGCAAGTTCGACGGCTGCTCGATGCGCGTCCCGACGATGGACGTCTCGATCGTCGACCTGACGTTCACGTCCGACAAGCCCGTCTCCAAGGAGTCGATCCACGCCGCCATCAAGGCCGCGTCGGAAGGCCCGATGAAAGGCATCCTCGGCTTCACCGAAGAGCCGCTCGTCTCGAGCGACTACATCGGCGATCCGCGCTCCTCGATCTTCGACGCCACGCAGACCCAGGTGATCGGCGACAAGCTCGCCAAGGTCTTCTCCTGGTACGACAACGAGTGGGGCTTCTCGAACCGCATGGTCGAGCTCTCCCAGCTCATCGCCTCGAAGATGTGAGAGGGCGCGATGTCCAAGGGTTACCTCGAAGGCATCCGCGCGGTTCGCGAGCTCCCGGTCGAGAACAAGCGCGTCTTTGTCCGCGTCGACTTCAACGTGCCGCTCGACGGTGAGACGATCACCGACGACGCGCGCATTCGCGAAGCGCTCCCGACCATCAAGCACCTCATCGAGCGCGGCGCGCGCGTCGTGCTCGGCTCGCACCTGGGTCGGCCCAAGCCCGGCAAGACCGACGGCTTCTCGCTCGCGCCCTGCGGCGAGCGCCTCGCCGAGCTCCTCGGCAAGGAAGTGAAGATGCCCGAGGACTGCCTCGGCGATGCCGCCAAGAAGGTCGTCTACGATCTCCGCGGCGGCGACGTCGCGCTCCTCGAGAACCTTCGCTTCCACCCCGAAGAGGAGAAGGACGACGAAGAGTTCGCGCGCAAGCTCGCCGAGTACGCCGACATCTACGTCGACGACGCCTTCGGTAGCGTGCACCGCGCGCACGCCAGCGTGAGCGCGCTCCCGAAGCTCTTCCGCGATCGCGGCTGCGGGTTCCTCCTCGAGAAGGAGATCGCCTCGCTCGGCAAGCTCGTGACGGGCGCGGACCGCCCGTACGTGGCGGCCCTCGGCGGCGCCAAGGTCTCCGACAAGATCGAGGTCATCGAGGCGCTCCTCGCGCGCGTCGACGCGATCGTGATCGGCGGCGCGATGGCCAACACGTTCTTGGCGGCCAAGGGTGTGGCCATGAAGAAGAGCAAGATCGAGGACGACAAGCTCGCCCTCGCCCGCACGCTCCTCGAGAAGGCCGAAGCCAAGCGCGCCACGGTGCTCCTCCCGGTCGACGTGGTCGTCGCCGCGTCGCTCGACGCGGCCGAGGGTCAGGTCGTCCCGGTGGGCAGCGTGCCCGACGGCATGATGGCCCTCGACATCGGCCCGGCCACCGTCGAGCTCTTCTCCAAGGAGTTCGCCAAGGCCAAGACGATCTTCTGGAACGGGCCGATGGGCCTCTTCGAGAAGGCGCCCTTCTCGCACGGCACGTTCGGCGTCGCCAAGGCCATGGCGGCCTCGTCGGCGTTCACCGTGGTCGGCGGCGGCGACAGCGCGGCGGCCGTCCGCGCGGCGGGCGAAGAGCTGGCCGCCAAGATGGGCCACATCTCCACCGGCGGCGGCGCCTCGCTCGAGCTCATCGAAGGGAAGAAGCTGCCCGGGATCGAGGTTCTCCGTTCGTCGGCGCCCACCACCGGGCAAGCCTGAGCGGGCACGCAAGGAAGACGAGGGGACGAATCGATGCACTCTGCACGCAAGCCGCTCATCGCCGGCAACTGGAAGATGTTCCACGGTGGGCTCTCGGGCATCGAGCTCGCGATGGGCGTGGTGAAGGCCGCCGCGGAGACGCCGCACGTCGACGTCGTCATCGGCCCGCCCTTCACCGCGCTCGCCGCGACGGCGCACGAGTGCGAGGGCTCGAACGTCACGATCGCGGCGCAGAACATGTACCCCAAGGACTCGGGCGCGTTCACCGGCGAGGTGAGCGCCCCGATGCTCAAGGAAGCGGGCTGCACGTGGGTCATCCTCGGCCACAGCGAGCGGCGGCAGCACTTCGGTGAGACCGACGCCTTCGTCGCCGAGAAGACGAAGGCCGCGCTCGCGGGCGGGCTTCTTCCGATCGTGTGCGTGGGCGAGACCCTCGCCGAGCGCGAGGCGGGGACCACCCTCGCCGTCGTGAAGCGTCAGATCGACGCGGTACTTCCGGTCCTCGCCGGCACCGCCACCGCGTGCGCGATCGCGTACGAGCCGGTGTGGGCCATCGGGACCGGCAAGACCGCGGGCCCAGCCGAAGCGGAAGAGGTGCACGCCGCCATCCGCGGGTGGCTCGCCGCCGCGGATTCGGCCCTCGCGACGCGCACGCGCATCCTCTACGGCGGCTCGGTGAAGGCCGACAACGCCCGCGCGCTCCTCGCCTGCCCCAACGTCGACGGCGCCCTCGTGGGCGGCGCGAGCTTGGAGGCGGGTTCATTCGGTGCTATCGCCAAGGCGGCCGAAGGGCTGACCGGCTCCTGATCCGCGCGCTTTTGCCCCTCCTCTGCACGGTCCCCGCCTCTTCGCCCGACTGAACGAGAATGCACTCCCCCATCGTCGAGACGCTCCTCCAGATCATTCACGCCGTCACGGCGCTGTTCCTCGTGCTCGTCATCCTGCTCCAGCAGGGCAAGGGCGGCGGGCTCGGCGCGGCGTTCGGCGGCGGCGCCACGGCGCAGGTCTTCGGCGGTCGCGGCGCAGGCAACGTGCTGACGCGCGCCACCTTCATCGGCGCCGGCATCTTCATGCTCACGAGCGTGTCGCTCGCGTACATCTCCTCGTCCGGTGACCGCGCCCTCAAGGATCGCGCGAAGGCGGCAGCGGTGGAGAAGGCTGCGGCCAAGCCCAAGGAAGACAAGCCCGCCGGGGACAAGGCCGCCAAGGACAAGCCGGTCGACATGACCGCGCCCGGCGAGACGGCGCCCGCCGAGAAGCCCGCCGAGAAGCCGGCGGAGACGTCGCCCGCGTCGACGTCCGAGGCGCCCGCGCCCAAGTGACCCCGTGACCGTCGCGCCCGCTCGCGACACGGTCGCGCGGCGCGACGCAGCGATCGCTGCGCTCCTCGCGTGCGCGAAGATCGGCGTGTCGATCGCGCTCGTTTCGTGGCTCGGGTTTCGGCAGATCTCCGACGACGACTACGCGCGGACCGTCATCGCGGAGTCGTTCGCGCGCGCGCCGAAGCTCGATCCGAGCGGAACGAGCTGGCTCCCCTTCCCGTTTTGGACGACCGGCGCAGCGATGATGGCGTTCGGCCGCTCGCTCGGCGTGGCGCGCGCCGTTGCGTACGCGGCGAGCGGCGTGGGCGCGGCGGTCTTCTTCTTGGCGCTGCGACGCGCAGGCGCGTCACGCGCGATGGGCGCAGCGGCGACGATCGTCGCTAGCGTCTCGAGCTGGAATCTGTGGGTCGGCGCCGCGCCCGTGCCGGAGGGCTTCACCGGTTCGCTGATGGCGGCGGCGATGCTCGGCCTCGTGCGAAAGGGCGATGATGCCGCACCTGCGTGGCTCGCGCCCGCGGCGCTCGCGCTCGTGTGCGCGCTCTCTCGCTACGAGGCGTGGCCGATGGCTGCGGTCATCGCGATCGCCGCCGCGCTCGGCGCGTGGCGCGGCCCGCGGGGAGTGCTCGTTGCGGCCGCGCTCGCCGCGGCGGGCCCGCTCGCGTGGATGCTCTGGAATCGGATCGATCACGGGAGCGCGCTCCACTTCGTGGCGCGCGTGACCCGCTACCGGCACGCGATCGGCGCCGCGGGCGCGCCGCTCTCGGAGAAGATCGCGCTCTACCCCGCGGCGTTCGTACGCGGATTTCCCGAAGCCGCGGTGCTCGGCGCGCTGGGGCTCGCGGCCGCCGTTCGTGCGCCGCAACGCTTCGGTCCGTGCCTCGTGGCGGCCGGGGCCGTGCTCGCGTTCTTGATCGTGGGAGAGCTCGGCGAGGGCGCGCCCACGCATCACCCGGAGCGCGCGCTGGTGTCGATCGGATGGCTGGGCGTCGCGCTGGGTGCGCTCGCGCTCGACGCGCTGCGCGCGCGCCCGAATGACGCGCGCCCGTTCGTGCGCGTGGGCTCCTGGGTGGCGGCCGGCGCCGCGATGCTCTTGCTCGCGATCCGCGCGCCCGACGCGATTCGCGCGTACCCGGGTCAGGGTGAGGCCGACCGCGCGCCGCAGATCGCGCGCGGTCTCGCGCTCCGCGCCGCTGATCCCTCACGCACGTTCGTGGTCACGCCATGCGCGTACGAGCACTTCGCGGTGATGGCCGCGAGCGGCGCGCCGGAGCGGTTCACGGTCCGCGCGCCGCCGCCCGACGCGCGGCGCCCGGTCACGCCGGAGTGTCCGACGATCGAGCCGTGACTCGACCGCCATCGCACGCGATGACCTGATCGGCGATGCGCGCGATGGACGGGGAGTGCGCGGCCACCACGATGATGCGGTTCGCGCGCTCTTCGCGGAGGATCGATTCGAGGAGCGCGAGGCCCTCGGCGTCGAGCGACGCATCGGGCTCGTCGAGGAGCCACACGGGTCGGTCCAGCGCGCAGAAGCGCGCGAGGGCGACGCGCTGCTTCTGGCCGGACGAGAGGCGTCCAATGCGCACGGCCAGCGGATCGTCCGCGTTCTTGGCGCGCAGGACGTCGAGCATCCCGAAGCGCGTGAGCCACTCGACGAGCGGCGCCTCCGCGGGCGCGCGTTCGAAAAAGAGCTCGAACGACTCGCGCACGGTCGCGCGCTCCGAGAGGTAAGGCCGCTGCGGAAGGTACGCGGTGGCGGCTCGCAGGGCGTCGCCGCCTTTCACGACGACGTCGCCTGCCGAGAGTGCGCCTCCGCGAAGCGGCTCGAGCGAGAGGAGCGCCCGAAGAAGGGTGGATTTGCCGCTCCCGTTGGCGCCGACGAGCACCGAGAGCCGCCCCTTGAGAAATGCCGCGTCAACGCGGTCGAGCGCGTCGACGGTTGCACCCGCATAGCGAAACGACGCGTTGGTGAGAACGAGACGCGGAGGGCCGTCGACCGATCCCGGCGAGGAGGAGGCAGGCGCGGGCGCGCCGTCGAGCAGCGACGCGAGCGGCGCCACGCGCGGCGCAATCTTTCCGAGCTCGTGCAGTCCGCGCGCCACGCCCGCGAAAGGCGGTAGCGCGAACGCGAGCACGACCGCGTTCACGGCGAGCTCTCGGAGCGGCGCGGTCGCGCCGGCCACGAGCACGATCACGACGAGCGACGCGCCAAAAAGGATCGGCAACCGGCCCGCGATCGCCGCGCTCCGCTCGAAGCGCGATTCTTCGTCCGCCCATCGACCGGCCTCCGACGCGAGCCTGCGCTCTGCGAGCGGCCGCGCCCCATTGGCCACGATCTCGAGGCGTCCCGCGAGGATGCTCACGAGTCGATCGACCACCGGCCGGTACGCGGCGAAGGCGCGCTCCGACGCGGACACCGTCGCGCGCCGTTGCGCCAGGAGCGTGATCGCACCGACCGTGATCGCGAGCGCGAACGCCGCGAGCCACGTCAGCGGCACCGTGAGGGCGAGCACGACCGCCACGATCGCCGCGGCAGCGGCGTCTGCCATGACTTGCGGCCACAAGCTCGCGAGCGCGCGCGCGCCGGTGTCGATGCCATCGAGGAGCGCGGCCTCCGGGTCATCGTCTTCGAGCGCGCTCGGCCGGAAGAGATCGCGCGTGAGGAGCGCTTGCCCCGCACGCACGTGCAAATAAGCCTTGGCGTGGGTTTGGGCCGCGCTGCCGAGGAGCGCCCGGATGATCGTGAGGAGCGCGAGTGCCCCCGCCGCTAGAAGCGCGGTCACCCGCGCGTCGCGCGGCACCACGAGGGCTACCGCGAAGAGCGCGAGCCGCTCGGCGCCGTGCGCGACACCGAACCAAGCCGCGCGCCTCCGCCCGGCCGCGTCGATCGTTCGGACGAGGACGCGCACGGGGCTCACAGCCGAACGAGCTCCTCGCCGCGCGGATCCGACGCCCGGAGCGGCTCGCCGCCCAGCTCGACCCACGCGTGTGCGTGCAGCATGCTCACGTGCCGACCGGGCTCCACGCCGATGACGACGGACGCACCGTCGAGGCGCGAGGCGACGGTGAGCGCACGGCTCAAGCACGTGCCGCTTCCATCGAGCGCGTCAGCGGCTCGCCGAGCGCGCTCGATCGAGGAGAATCGGCCGAGCGGGCGCGCCGCCGCGTCGACGATGCGCTTCGCGTCGCGCGGCGGGAGCGCCCGCAGCGCCGCGCGCGCCAGCGCGTGGAGGAGGTGCATGCGGATCAGCCCTCGCACCATGATGCGCTCACGCCGAGACGACCAAGAGTCGACGCGCGACCAGATCGTCCGCGAGCGCGACCAGATCGGCGAGGAGGCGCGGCGCCTCGACCGCGTAGCTCCCTTCGAGCGACGTCGCGATCTCGCGCGGCGTCTTCCCCGCAAGGATGCCATCCCACAAGCGCGCGCCGAGCTCGTTCAAGCCGTAGTAGTCGCCCGACTTCAAGTCGACGAGGACCATCTCGCCGTCGAACATGCGCGTGTGCACGTCTGCGGCGGGCGCGAGGCGGCGATCGACGACGGACGAAGCGGGCTCGGTCATGGCATCACCGGGTCTACCAGAAGCGCGCGCGCGGCGCGCACGGACTCGCCGATCCGCGCGAGATCGCGCGGGCGCGAGAGGCCGTACACGGGAACCGACCTGACGACGCGCTCCAGCTGATCGAGCTCGCGCATGTGCACGCGCGGATCGTCGATCACGAAGCGAACTACGCACGGGACGAGCGCGGAGAGGACCGCAGCGCCGCGCAGGCGCTCGAGCGTGACGGCGCCCGCGCCCTCGTGAAACGTCGGCACGACGATCGCGGCGAGCGGCGCGGGCTCCGCCAACGCTGGCGCGGCGATCGGGTGCTTCCCCTCGCCCACCATCGCGCCCACCGCGCGCTGCGCGTCGGGGAGGAGCCAGCTCACGGTCTCGGTCGGCACGAGGCGGACGGCGTCGTCGAGCTCGAGCGCGATCGTGTCGTCGGCGGCGAAGCCCACGCCGGGTGCGCGGGCGATGGCCGCGGAGAGCGTGGATTTTCCGGCCCCGCTCTGACCCACGACCGCAATCGCGCGGCCGTGCTCGGTGAACGCCGAGCCGTGGAGCGTGAGCTTGTGCTCGAGGTGCCGGAGGAGCGCGCGCGCCACGCTCGCGCGCACCTTCTCGACGGTCACCGGATCGGCGTCGGGCGCGGGCTCGAAGCGATGGGCGCGCGTGGTCACACTGGCGCGGAGCGTGGCGATGCCGAGCCACTCGGCGACGAGCTCGTCACCCGCGCGACCGAGTCGGAAGGCGACCTCGCCGTCCTCTTCGTATTGGCCGAGCCAGGTGATCTCGTTCATGCGCCCATCGCAATCTTACGCGGAAACGCCCTGCAAGAAGGCCTCGACGGCGAGGGTCGGCCACACCGCGAGCCAATCGTGATCGATCGGATCGCGCACGAACGCGTCCCACTCGGCGCGGAACACGCGCGGCTCGACGAGCCCGAGGTCCGCGGCGCGCGCGGCACGGGCGAGGGGCTCGAGCGCGCCGAAGCCGCCGGCCGCCTCGACCATCCTGGCCTGCGCAGGCTCGAACGCGGCCTTGTCGGTGCGGAGTCGCACGCTGTCGGGGACGAGGCCTCGCGCCGCTTCGCGGAAGAGCCCGCGCAGCCGATGGCCCATGAGAAACGCCGCCGGCGCAATGCGACACGTGAATGCGACGAGCGCCTCGTCGAGGAACGGATCGACGCGGCGAAGCCCGCTCGCGCTCTCGAACTGCGTGCGCAGAGTGGCCACCTCGACCAAGTGCGCCGAGGTCGCGAAGCGGGCGTAGCGCTCCTCCGGCGTGCGCGTGGGGCGCGGCGCTTCGGCGGCGATCGCGGCGAGCGCGCGGCGGGCCTCGGGACCGGCCCAGGGGTGCGCGCGATCGAGGCGCCGCCTGCGATGTGCGGCCCGGATCGGCGCCGGAATTCGCGGAGAGACGAACGGCCGCACGACGAAGTCGGCCACTCGACGCGGCGTCGACACGCGCCATGGAAGGACGAGCCGCGCCGCATCGCGCACCGCGCGGAGCGGGTGATGCCGCGCGAGATCCGAGAGCACGTACGGCGAGCCGTCGAAGAGATCGTCACCGCCCGCGCCGGTCATGATGACCTCGGCGCCTTCGCGCAGCGCAGCGGCCGCCATCGCGAGCTCGAGCGGCACCGACGGCCACGTCGCGGGCGACGCGTCGGCCACGAAGCTCGACGTGACGATCGGGCCTGCGTCCTCCGGCTTCACGCGAACGGGCTCGACGCCGAGCGCCGCCGAGAGCGCGCGGAGGTGCGGGCGATCGTCGCCATCGGACGCGTAGTCGAGCGCGATGGGAATCACCGTCACGTCACCGCGGCGCCGCGCCTCGGCGACTGCGAGCGCGGTGAGGACGCTCGAGTCCACGCCGCCGCCGACCATGATCGCGACGCGCTTGGTGTCGCGCATCGCGCGGGCGACGGCCGCCTCGAGCTCGGCGCGAAGCGACGAGACGAGCTCGGCCTCGTTCGTCTCGAGCGGCGGGAGCACGGAGGGCGCGAGGCCGGCGGGAACCGGGCGCGCGACGCCGCGGTACGCGGTCTTCTCGAGCCACGCGTGGGGCGTCAACGAGAGGACGCGACACGCGAGGCGCGACGCATCGACCGCGTCGCTGCGTGCGACGAGCGACGCGAGGCGCGACGCGCGCGCGCCGTCCGACTCACGTATGAATAGCGGCGCGTCCCACGCAGCGCGTGGCGCGACGGCGGCTCGGGGCTCGAGCACGCGAAGCGCGACTCAGCGCGGAAGCTTGGCCTTGAGCTCGGCGACCTCGGCCTCGAGGCGCGCGATGACCGCTTCCTGCTTCTGCACGACGGCGGTGAGCGCCGACGCGAGAGCATAGACGTCGACCATCTTCTCGCTCGGCCGCACGAACGACGCGGAGGGCGCGTCTTCGATGATGAAGCCGAGGTGCTTGCCCTCGTCGCCGAGACCGGGCTTGTAGTCGTAGGTCGCGAGCTTGAGGCCGAGCACTTCGCGCGCCACGGCGTTCTTCTCGTCGGGCGTGAGGTAGTGGACGTTCTCTTTGAAGTCGATGCTCGAGCCGACGCCCTTCTTGCCGCCCTGTCCGTCGTTACGGCCGGTGGTGGCGCCGAGCGTCAGCTCGCGGACCGAGCCGAGGTGGCGAAGACGCGGGGGCTCGTAGGCTCGGAGCGACGGGGACTTCCCCGCTTCGTGACCGCTCTCGTTCGCCGAGGCTGCGTCCTTCATCTTTTCCCCGCTATCCATCGCAAAAGCTCCTCGCCGTGGAATCGGCGCTCGAGGGAGGACGCGTGCTTACCGCGTCTGGCGTTCTGTTGCGCCTCGTGACGCCCCCATTCACCGGAGACGCCTCCCAAAACCACTACGCGGACGCCAGGAAAGCACGGGTCGAGAGAGAGGGCAACGGCAGCCGACGAGACCGCGTTTCTTATTGTTATCTAAAGAGAATATCGCGAGTCAGGCGGGCGGCCGCCAGCCCGAAAGAGGCGAGGCCGTCCCCGGGCCGGTCTGCGACGGCCCGCACCATCAAAAAGCCAAGTCTTTCCGAAACGCTACCTGCCTCGGCGATCCCTCGGGCCGCCGCATCCAGGAGAGCGCGCTCGGACCGGGAGGGGGCGCAGGCGTCTCGAAAGGCAACCCAAGCGGGGTCGGTGCGTGTGAGGTCGGCAAACGCGAGAGCTCCCACGCGCCGGAGCCCGTGCGAGGCGAGACGGTCGGCGAGCGGCTCAGCGCTCACCCCCGCCGTGACCAGGAGGTGCATGTCCTGGGCGAGCTTCTCCCCGCCGCCCGGACCGAGGGTGTCCTTGGCGTGGTTCGCGATCGCGAGGACCGCAGCGTCGAGGACATCGGGGAGGAGCACAGGGCCGAAGAGCTCGGGCCTCGTTCGCGCGCGCGCGCGCATGCCCGCGAGATCGAGTCGACCGAATCGCGGCGGAAGCGCCAATCGATGGAGGTCGACGTACGCGCCCGTCGCGAGAAGACGCAGGCCGTGGCTCGACCAGTTGCCATCGACCACTTGCCAATCGGAGAGGGCGCGCAGTCGTGCGACGGCGCGACCGAAGTCCCCCAAGACGAGCACGTCCGCGTCGCGGCACATGCGAAACGCCGGCGTAGGCGCGACCGCGAAGGCGAGGTGGATTCCTTTGAAGACGAGCACCTCGACGCCCACCGGCGCGAGATCGGCGCCGAGCTTGGCTACCGCGGCGCGCTCACGCTCCGCTTGGGCCCACGCGAGCGCCGCCTCCGGGTTCATGCGAGGGAGAGCGTAGCGCAGGCCGCGTGCCAGAGTGAGCGCGCGCGCACCGCTCGCGGGCAAGGGCGTGAGCTGCGGCGCGATGGACGCAGCGGGCAGGTGCTGGAAGGCGCGGGGCGCGTCAGGGGCGACGCGGGTGCACACCATGAAACGGGGCGAAGCCGCGCTCGGGGTGGTGGTATCGCGCGTGCAGCCTCGCTCTCGCATGCGCAGCACCCTGGCCTACTTCGCATCGCTTGGTCTTTTGATTGCACTCTGCACTTACTCGGACGCCGCCCGCGCCGACGACGCCGCTCCCAAGGCGTCGCTCGGCGGCGAGGCCGTGCTCGAGGTCCCGCTCGGCAACTTCTCCGCCGCGACGCCGCTCGGGCTCGGCGCGCTCGGGGTCTTCCACTATCGCGTCATTCCCAAGCTCGACATCACGGGGCGCACGGGCTTGCTTGTCTTCATTCCCAAGTCGGGCGGCGTCACGCTCGTCGACTGGCCGGTGCTCGGCGGCGTCGCGTTTCGGCCGCTCGCCGAGAGCGCCGCGACGACGGACGGCTTCGACGTATCCGCCGAGCTCGGGCCCAACTTCCTTTTTGCGACCCAAGGCGGCGGCTCGCGCACCTCGGTCGCGACACGCGTGACCGCGGGCTACTCGTGGCCGTCGATCACCGTGCGCGGCGGCCTCGTGGTGAACGATCTCGGGTACGCGGGCGACAGCTTCGCGCTCACGGCGAGCGTCGGCACCACGTTCGCGAGATTCTAGAGGCTGGCTCTAGAGCAGGAGGGTTCCCCTCCTGCACCTCCCTGGGCTCGGCGCTCGCCTCCGCTCCGCTTCGGGCTCGCTTCTCGCCGAGGGGGCCTCGCTATGAGCTCGGGCCCCCTTCGATCCCCCAAGGAGAGAAGAGAAGACCCGTCCACAGCAGGAGGGTTCCCCTCCTGCACCTCCCTGGGCTCGGCGCTCGCCTCCGCTCCGCTTCGGGCTCGCTTCTCGCCAAGGGGGCCTCGCTATGAGCTCGCGCCCCCTTCGATCCCCCGGAGAGAAGAGAAGACCCGTCCAGCACAGGAGGGTTCCCCTCCTGCACCTCCCCCGGGCTCGGCGCTCGCCTCCGCTGCTTCTCGCCGAGGGGGCCGGGAGATAGGAGAAGAGCGGAGCGGTCAGTTGCAGCCGTTGGCCACGTCGGCGGCGCTCATCGACTTGTCGCGCGCGTACTCGAAGCGACCGTCTTCGAGGACGCGGTCCGCGTCGAGCTTGGCGCCGTCGGCCGACATCGCCGCGGTGTGCTCCTCGACGCGGCCGCCGAGATCCGAGCTCGTGGACACGCCGTTGGACGACGACGTCGTCTTCTTGAGCGTCATCTTCACCGTCGTGCCCGACGCCTCGTACGTGAAGCACGTGAGGCCGGTGACGTCTTTGCCGTTGCTCGTCGTCAGCGTGCGACGCGCGCCCTTCCCGCCGTCGAACGAAAGCCAGACCTTGCCGCTCGCGTCGTCGGTTCGCACGAAGACGCCCGCCGGAGCGACGCTGCTCGCCGACGACGAGTCGCTGCACCCGGCCGCGACGCACACGAACCCCAGCACCCAAGACGCCCGAGCGAACGACCCCTTCATCACGCGCGACGGGTTAGCGCCGCGTCCGCGGTGCCGCAAGGGCCCTCGCGAGCCTCAGCCCACGACCGGGAGCTTTCGACCGCCCAGGCCCTTCCCGCTCCCCTCCATCTCCGGCGTCTTCACGTACTCGGCGGCCGCGGGCGCGGGCGCGACCGGGGCCGACCAGACCGCGTAGTCGTCGGGCAGCGGGCCCGGGAGCGTGGGCTGGGCGGTGCGCTCCAGGAGCTGGAAGTCGTGCCGCACCACGAGCTCGAGCGGCGTCCCCTTCCCCGGGCCGCCGGCCTTGAACCAGGCGCGTGCATTCTGCACGTTCTGGATCAGCACCCAGTGCTGGGGATCGATCTTCGCCGCCGTGGTGAACGCGTCCATCATGCCGTCGAGATCGCCGCGCGCCTTGGCGATGCACGCGAGGTGGTTGTAGACGAGGCCGGGCCCCGGGTAGCCGAGCTCGAGCGCGCGGCGCACGTGGCGCTCGGCGTCGTCGAGCCGCCCCTCGTGGTAGTAGGCCGCGCCGAGGTCCATGTGCGCGGCGTGGTGCTCGCCGAGCCGCGCCAAGATCTCCTCGTAGTCACGCGCCGTCTCCTTGAACGCCGTTCGCAGGCCAGAGTTCTGCGCGAACCATCCGTTCATGAGCGCCGTGTCCTCGGGCGAGGCGTCGAACGGCGTCTTCAGCTCCTGGAAGTCCTCGCGGAAGTACACCTCGCGATCGAGCCAGTCGCGCTCGGCGTCGTCGAAATCGCGCGTGCCCGGGTACACCGACAGGCACGAGAAGATGTACTCGTGGGGCTTGGCGCGCGCGAGAAAGTCGAGCGTCTCGGCGAACGACTCCGCGGTCTCGCCGCGGTTGCCGAGCATCATGTAGTAGCGGACCTTGATGCCGTATTTCTTGGCGAGGTTGGTGGACGTGAGGATCTCGTCCGGCGTGATCTTCTTGTCGATGGCCGTCAGGATGCGCTGGCTGCCCGACTCGACGCCGAGCGAGAGGCGCTGACAGCCCGCGAGGCGCATCTCCTTCAAGAGCTCGTCGTTCAGGAGATCGACGCGCGTGTCGCAGCTCCAGAGGAAGTTGATCTTGCGTGCGCGGATCTCGCGGCACATGTCGACGACGCGCTTCTTGTTGGTGGTGAAGGTGTCGTCCTTGATCTGGATCATCTTCACGGGGAGGCGCGGGAGCACCGACTCGATCGAGCGGAGCACGTAGTCGATCGAGTTGGCGCGGAAGCCCCTTCCCCACGTGGTCTCGGCGCCGCAGAAGGTGCACGCCCACGGGCAGCCGCGCGACGTCATCAGGATGTGGGTGTCGAAGTGCCGCTGCACCGGCTCGAGCGCGTCGAGATCGCGCACGTTCGGGCGCTCCGGTCCGACGACGACGCTGCCGTCGGCCGCGCGCGCGAACGTGCCGGCGAGCCCGGCGACCTGAACGCCACGCGAGACGCGATCGATGAGCTCGAGGAACGTGTCGTCGCTCTCGCCGACCGAGACCGTGTCGATCGCAGCGTGATGCGCGAGCATCTCTTTGGCGAGCGGCGTCGCGTGCGGCCCACCGACGACCACATGGGCGCGCGGGTGGATCTCCTTCACGAGCGATGCCACGAAACCGACGCCGCGCCGGTTGGCCGTCCAGCACGAGAAGCCGAAGACGTCGGCGTCGAGCGCCCGCACGACCTCTTCGACCTTGCTCCACGCGAACCCGGACAGGTTCAAGACCTTCACTTGGTGACCGGCGCGGATGGCCGCGGCGCCGAGCGCGAGGAGGCCATACGGGAGCTGATGGAAGTCGGCGTCGAGATCGCCTTGCCGATAGCCGGCGGGCGGACCTTCACCCGCGGGGTACGCGGCCTCGCCCGGCGCGGCGATCTTCCACGGCGGCGGATACAGGAGGGCGACCTTCATCGGGCGACCCAGAGAATACCTCGGGATCCGTAGAGACCACCCGACCACGCTCGCGGCCTGAAT
>JBGAJR010000022.1:0-118923 GCA_044224815.1 Polyangiaceae bacterium | reverse complement strand
CAGCATCGACGCCACCGCCGCGACCTCCGCCGACGACAAGAACACGTTGGTGTTGATGCCGAGGCGGTTCGGGATGTTTCGCGTCGACGTCGACACGACCGTGGAGCCCGGCTTGGCCTGCGCCTGGTTGCCCATGCACAAGGAGCAGCCCGGCATCTCGGTGCGCGCGCCCGCACCGGCGAACTTGGAGTAGACGCCCTCTTCGACGAGCTGCGCCTGATCCATGCGCGTCGGCGGCGCCATCCAGAGGCGCGTGGGCACCGGCTCCTTGAACTTGGCGAGCATGCTGCCCGCCGCGCGGAAGTGACCGATGTTGGTCATGCACGAGCCGATGAAGACCTCGTCGACCTTGGTGCCGGCCACTTCGGAGAGCTGCTTGATGTCGTCGGGATCGTTGGGGCACGCGAGGAGCGGCTCCTTGATCTGATCGAGATCGATCTCGATGATCTTGGCGTACTCGGCGTCGGCGTCCGGCTCGAGGAGCACGGGCTTCGCGAGCCACTCCTCCATCTTCTTGGCGCGGCGCTCGAGCGCGACCTTGTCCTCGTAGCCCTGCGCGATCATCGAGCGGAGGAGGACGACGTTGGAGCGGAGGTACTCGCTGATCGACTCCTTGGAGAGGCGAATGGTGCAGCCCGCCGCCGAGCGCTCGGCCGTCGCGTCGCTGAGCTCGAAGGCTTGCTCGACGGTGAGGGTCGGCAGGCCCTCGATCTCGATGATGCGGCCGTTGAAGACGTTCTTCTTGCCCTTCTTGGCGACGGTGAGATCGCCCGACTTGAGCGCCGCCCACGGGATCGCATTCACGAGATCACGGAGGGTGATGCCGGGCTGCATCGTGCCCTTGAAGCGCACGAGCACGCTCTCCGGCATGTCGAGCGGCATGATGCCGAGCGCCGCCGCGAAGGCGACGAGGCCCGAGCCGGCCGGGAACGAGATGCCGAGCGGGAAGCGCGTGTGCGAGTCGCCGCCCGTGCCGACCTGATCGGGGAGGAGCATGCGATTGAGCCACGAGTGGATGATGCCGTCGCCGGCGCGGAGTGAAATGCCGCCGCGCGCGGTGATGAAGTCCGGCAGCGTCTTCTGCGTCTCGATGTCGACCTTCTTCGGATAGGCCGCGGTGTGACAGAACGACTGCATCACGAGGTCGGCCGAGAAGCGGAGGCACGCGAGCTCCTTCAGCTCGTCGCGCGTCATCGGGCCGGTCGTGTCTTGCGATCCGACGGTGGCCGTTTGGGGCTCGCAGTAGGCGCCCGGGCGCACGCCGGGGACGCCGCACGCGCGGCCCACGATCTTCTGCGCGAGAGTGAAGCCCTTGCCGGTGTCCTTGGGCTGCGCGGGCTCGCGGAACGCGTCGCTCTTCGGCAAACCGAGCGCCGCGCGCGCGCGCGTCGTCACGCTGCGGCCGATGATGAGCGGAATGCGCCCGCCGGCCTGCACCTCGTCCAAGAGGACCTGGGTCTTGAGCTCGAAGGTCGCGATGACCTCGCCCTTGTCGTTCTCGACCTTGCCCGCGTACGGGTAGACGTGAATCACGTCGCCCATCTGCATCTTGGCGACGTCGCACTCGATGGGGAGCGCGCCCGAGTCTTCCATCGTGTTGAAGAAGATCGGCGCGATCTTTCCGCCCAAAACGAGGCCGCCCGAGCGCTTGTTCGGCACGTGCGGGATGTCGTCGCCCATGAACCAGAGGACCGAGTTGGTCGCGCTCTTGCGCGACGAGCCGGTGCCGACCACGTCGCCCACGTAGGCGAGCGGGTGGCCCTTCTTCTTGAGCTCGTCCATTTGCGCGCGCGCGTTGGTGATGCCTTCGCGCGGGTTCTTGAGCATCGCGTTGGCGTGGAGCGGAATGTCGGGGCGCGACCACGCCTCGGTGGCCGGCGAGAGATCGTCGGTGTTGGTCTCGCCCACGACCTTGAACACGGTGACCGTGATCTTGTCCTTCACCTTGGGCCGCGACGTGAACCACTCCGCCTTGGCCCACGAGTCCAAGACCGCCTTGGCGTTGGCGTTTCCAGCCTTGGCCTTCGCGGCGACGTCGTCGAACGAGCCGAAGACGAGGAGCGTGTGCGAGAGCTGCTTGGCGGCGAGTGCGCCGAGGTCCTTGTCGTCGAGCAAGGTGACGAGCGGAGCCACGTTGAAGCCGCCGAGCATCGTCCCGAGGAGCTCGGTCGCGCGCTCGCGCGTGAGGAGCGGCGTCTTCTGCTTTCCGGTCGCCACGTCGGCCAGGAACGCGGCCTTCACCTCGGCGGCTTCGTCGACGCCGGCCGGCACGCGGTTCGAGAGGAGGTCCAGGAGGAACGACTCCTCGCCCGCGGGCGGCGCGGCGAAGAGCGCGCAAAGCGCCTTCACCTGCGAAGCGGAGAGGGGAGCGGGGGGCACGCCTTCGGCGGCGCGCTTGGCGACGTGTTCACGGTATTCGGTGAGCATCGGTGATTCTCCTGGGGTGCCCGCCGAGGGGGCCTTCCACGAGGAGAACACTAGTGCCGTCGCGCCATGCGCGAATATGGATAATGTTGATGCTATCCATGCAAGGATTGCATGGATGGACCTCGTCCTCCTCCGCTCGCTCCTCGCGGTCGCCGATCACCGCGCCATCAGCGCGGCCGCCCGCGCGCTCTTCGTCACCCAGCCGGCGCTCTCGCGAAGGCTCCAGCTCCTCGAGGACGAGCTCGGGGCGCCGCTCTTCGCGCGCAGCCGTCGCGGCGTCGCGCTGACCGAGGCCGGCCGCGTGGCGACGCAAGACGCGCGCGAGATCGTCGCGCGCTACGAGCTCATGAAGGAGCGGATCCGCGCCGAGGAGAGCTTGAGCGCGGGCCTCGTGCGCGTCGGCGGCGGCGCGACCGCGGTGTCGTTCATCGTCCCGCGCGCGATTGCCGTGTTCCAAAAGCAGCACCCTGGCGTGCGTTTCCAGGTCGTCGAGCAAGGCAGCCGCGACGTGGAGACGGACGTCATCGCCGAGCGCCTCGATCTCGGCGTGGTCACGCTCCCCACGCGGACGCGTGACGTCGACGTGCGCCCGCTCACCGAGGATCGCATCGTCCTCGTGGCGTCGGCCACCCATCCGCTCGCGAAGAAGAAGCGCATCGAGGCGCGCGATCTCGAGGGCCAGAGCATCGTCGGGTTCGAGGCGGGCTCGGCGATCCGTCGCCTCATCGACGACGCGCTCCGCGAGGTGGGCGTCGCCGTGAACGTGCAGATGGAGCTCCGATCCATCGCCGCCATTTTGGGCATGGTCGAGAGCACGCAAGGTCTCGCGTTCGTGAGCCACCTGGGCGTGGCCGCGGAGCGGACGCGCTTCCGCGTCCTCGAGGTGCGAGGCCTCCGCATCACCCGACGCCTTGGCGTCGTCTCCAAGATGGCGCGACCGCTCTCGCCTGCGGCGCGCGCGTTTTCGTCGCTTCTCGGGCGGGGGCCGGAGGACTAACGTCGACGAGTGGCTTCGAAGGTCGATCTGTCCGACTTGCAGTCGTTCGTGCGCGTCGCCGAGCGCGAGAGCTTCTCGGCCGCGGCGCGCGAGCTCGGTGTTCCGACGTCCACCGTGAGCCGCAGCATCGCGCGCCTCGAAGACGCGCTCGGCGTGCGGCTTCTCGAGCGAACCACGCGCAAGGTCGTGCCCACCGCGTCGGGCAAGGCGCTCTTCGGCGGCGTCGTCGGGCCGCTCCGCGCGATCGCCGATGCCACCGCAACGGTGGCGTCGTTCCACGAACGCCCGTGCGGCGTCGTGCGCGTGACCGCGCCCATCGATCTCGAGCCGGCGCTCGCGGGTCTCGTCACGAGCTTCCTCGAGAAATACCCGGAGGTGAGCGTCGAGGTCGTGCCGACCAATCGCTACGTCGATCTCATCGCCGAGGGCTTCGACGTCGCGCTCCGCGCCGGCGCCAAGCTCGACGACTCGAGCCTCGTCGCGCGCAAGGTCGGCGACATGGTCGGTCACTTGTTCGCAGCACCCGCGTACCTGAAGAAGCACGGCACCCCGAAGGCACCGTCCGATCTCGAGTCGCACCAAGCCGTGCTCTTCCGCGGACAAGACGGGAGCGCGACGTGGGCGCTCCAGCGGGACGGGCAGAAGACGAGCGTCGTGGTCAAAGGACGCGTCTCCGCCGACGACCTCTCGTTCGTGCGCGCGGCCTGCGTTGCGGGCGCGGGGATCGCGTGGATGCCCGAAGGCCTGTGCCGCGACGACGTGCGCGACGGTCTCCTCGTGCGCGTCCTCGCGCCCTGGGCTACGTCGAGCGGCGCGCTCCACGTGGTCGTGCCGTCGACGAAGCACCTCGCGCCGCGGGTCGCGGTGTTTCGGGACTACGTGCTCGAGAACTTCTTTCCGAGCTTCACCCGCCGACGCTCATGAGCGGCGCGGCGGCTCACCGCTTGGGTCGCGAGGCGGGCGCGCGCGGCGCCTTGGCGGGCTTACGGCGCGGCGGGCGCGTGGGCGCGGGCCTGCGCGGGCTCGTCTTGGCGATGCGGCCCGGCGGGCGGCCGATCCCTTGCGAGAGCAGGGTCCAGCCGATCATCTTGTAGAGGAGTCGCGCGCCGACGTTCCCGTCCCACTCGCTGGCCGGGCCGTCGCCTTCGCCGGGCGCGACCTCGTTGAGATCGAAGCCGACGATGGTGCGGCCCGCGGCGACGACCGCGCGGAGGAGCGCGCTCGCCTCGTGGAACGCGAGCCCGCCCGGGACCGGCGTGCCCGTCGAAGGGCACAGCACCGGATCGAGGCCGTCGATGTCGAACGAGACGTAGACCTTCTGCGGGAGCGCGCGCGCGATCTCCGCGAAGCGCTTCTCGAGCGCGCCGCGCCGGCGCGCTTCCGCGATCTCCACGTCGAAGTGGGTCTCGATGCGGCCGCGGCTCCCGCGGATGCGATCGAACTCCTCCTCGCAAAAGTCACGAATGCCGACTTGGACGAGCTTCTTCACGCCGTCTATGCGACGCGTGACGTTCTCCATGATCGAGGCGTGCGACCACTCGAAGCCCTCGAAGGCCTCGCGGAGGTCGGCGTGCGCGTCGAGGTGGAGCACGCCGAGACCGGGGAATTTCTCGGCGTGCGCGCGGATCGAGCCGAAGGGCGTGGAGTGATCGCCGCCCACGAGGCCGACGATCTTGCCGCGCCCGAGCCACTCGCGTGTGCGCGCGTACACGTCGTCGTTCAGCTTCTCTCCGAAGTCGTTGACGATGGCGAGGAGCGACTCGAGCTTGGCCGAACCCTCGACTTGGCCGCCCGCCTCGATGATCGGGACGGCGGCCGCGCGCGCCGCGGCGTTCCAGCTCGCGACGTGCTCGCTCGGCTCGAGGAGCGCGAGCTTGGCCTCGTAGGGCTTGCCCGTCTCGATGTCGAAGAGGTCGACCTGCCGCGAAGCCTCCAGGATCGCGTCCGGACCCTTGGCGGTCCCCGGCCGATACGACGTGGTCGCGTCCCACGGGACGGGGAGGAGCACGACGCGCGACTCCTCGGGCGAGTCCAAGAGACCGAAGATGCCCGAGTCGGGGGAGGCCGCGGCGTTGGGATCGAAAGCCATGGCGCGTCCATTAGAACGACCCACCGCACGATTCCAGCGCTTCGCGCCGACGCTGCACCTTCAGCGATAAGCCGCCTCGGTCTCGGGCGTCACGTCGCCCAAAGCGTCGATGACGAGGCCGCGCGGGACGAACGCGGTCTCGCCCTCCCGGCGGGGATCCTCGGCGCGGGCCATCGCGTCCCGCCACGGAGCGATCGCGTCGGCGAGCTCGGCGGCGGTGCGCTCGTCGCTCTCCGCGCGCGCGAAGCGCTCCCAGGGCAGGTCTTCGAGGCCCCACGCCCGGCGCGTCGGGGGCGTCGTCGTCGCGGACGCCTGCACTATGCATCGAACGATCTCGCGCGGTCCCCCCGCCTTCGCCCGAACCGCCGGCGCCGCGCCCAAGAGACGCGCGGCCTCGCGCACGTACCAAGCCGCGGTCTCGGCGGGAACGCCGCGATCCCGCACGAACGCGTCGTGGATCGCGAACGGGTTGCGATCGAGGGCGATGCGGCGGGCGCAGCGCACTTCGGCGCCGAGCGCGCCGAACGCGCGGATGGCCTCGGCGGCGACGCGGCCCGGCCCTTCGTAGAATGGCGCGCGGGTGACGGCGAAAGCGGAGAACACGCGCGGTGCGTGCGGCTCGTCGCTCACTCGTTCGATCAAGCGATGAATGCGAAAGCGCTTGGCGATGGCGGAGAGCGCCTCCCGATCGGGATCGTCGAAGCGGGCGAGGGCGAGCGTCGGCGTCTTGGGGATGGGGTCGCCCCGTCGTGGAATGGGCGGCGCGTCGCCGCGAGCGAGGGCGAGCGCGCTTGCCGGCACTTCGGGGATCGGCCCTTCGCGCGCGAGCACCGCCCGCGCCACCGCCACCATCGCCGGGGCGTGCGGCGCGAGGCGGCGCACGAGCTCCGCGAGCGTCACGTCGTCGGGCCACGGTCGGGGCTCGTGGCGGCGCGCCGCCTCGACCGTCGGGAGGAGGATGTCCCGGGCGTACTCCCACGGAACGGCGACGAGGCCGGCGGCGCGCAGGAGGGCGATTCGTTCGTCGCGATCACAGACGCGGCCAATCACGACCAGGGCCGCGAGGAGGCGTGGGCGGACGTCCGCGCTCGCCAAGTCGTGCTCGGCCGACGTCACGCTCACGTTGGCGAGCTCGGCGCCCGCCTGCTCGATGTATCGGAGGAGGCTCAAGCGCCGTTCGAATCGGTGCTCGACGAGAAGGTTGTAAGCTACATATGAATTGGAGTCGCCCGCGACGCCGCGCGCCGAGACGAGATCGACGCGCCTCCCGCCGGTCATCGCTTCGAGCTCCCGCACCGCAGCCACCGCTGCGGTCCCGCGGCGCGCGAAGACGCGGGCGCGGTACGACGCGTGGACGACCAAGTCGACGTCGGAGTCGGGGCGGAACGGCCCCCGCGCGGCCGATCCGGCGAGCGTGAGGCGGTCGATCTCCCAGCGACGGCAGAAGTGGCGGAGCGCGCCCATCGGCAGCGCGATGTAGGGGGACTCGCAGGCGATGATCGGCTCGGGGCCCACGCCGCGTATCAAGCACCGCGCATGCCACCGCGTCGCGGCGGAGATCCTTCGCGCCCGCCTCCGAGTGACGGCAAGCGGCTGCCCAGACCGGCGCCACATCCGGCCGACGCCGGCCTGCGAGGCGCCGACCGAACGCGCCAACTGGCATCGCTTGCGGGCTCAAGCGGTGCGGTGTACGCGCTCTCCATGCGCACCGGCTTCGCCCGCTCCTCGCTCTCGCTCTTGGCTCTCGTGCTCGCCTCGGGGTGTGGAGGCGGCGAAGCCGACGTGGGCGTCACGCCCGTCGCGCCGCCCCCGCGCCCCGTCGCGCCGGCTCCTACGAACGTGGTCGCGACCCCGCCGGTCGCGACGACGCTCGTCGCGCCCGACAACGGTGACGAGGGCATGTGGCTGCTGAACGACTTCCCGACGGCGAAGCTCGAGCGTCTCCACGGCTTCAGTCCCACCAAAGAGTGGCTCGATCACCTCCGCCTCTCCGCGGTCCGCCTGGCGCGTGGCTGCTCGGGGAGCGTGGTCTCGCCCGACGGCCTCGTGATGACCAACCACCACTGCGCCGCCGAGTGCATTCAGCAGGTGTCGAGCAAGGCGCACGACTACATGACCCAGGGCTACAAGGCCGTCACCCAAAAGGACGAGCTCAAGTGCCCGGGCATGGAGATGAACCAGCTCGTCGGCATCGACGACGTGACCGAGCGCGTGCTCGCCGAGACGCGCGGCAAGACCGGCCGCGAGTATTACGACGCCCTCAAGGGAACGACCGCCAAGATCGAAAAGGAGTGCGGCACCGCCGACGACGTCCGCTGCGACGTCGTCACGCTCTATCAAGGCGGCCGTTATCACCTCTATCGCTACAAGCGCTTCCAGGACATTCGGCTCGTCTTCGCGCCGGAGCAGGCGATCGCCTTCTTCGGCGGCGATCCCGACAACTTCATGTTCCCGCGCTACGACCTCGATCTCTCGTTTTTGCGCATTTACCAGAGCGACAAGCCTGCCAAGCCCGAGCACTACTTCAAGTGGTCCAAGACGGGGGTCAAAGAGGGCGATCTCACCTTCGTGGTCGGTAACCCCGGGCGCACGTCGCGCCTCATGACGACGGCGCAGCTCGCGTTCAAGCGTGACGTCGAGCTCCCGATGAAGCTCGTTTGGCTGTCCGAGCTCCGCGGTCTCCTCACCGACTACGGCGCGCGCGGCAAAGAAGAGCGGCGCACCTCGAGCGAGACGCTTTACTACGTCGAGAACTCCATCAAGGCGATTCGCGGCATGCATGGCGCGCTCGCGGAGCCGGCGTTCTTCGAGAAGGCGGCAGAGAACGAGCGCGCGCTCCGCGAGGGCGCGACGCGAACGTCGCCCGACGCCGCCGGCGCGTGGGACGCGATCGCCAAGTCGCAAGCCGACGCGCGTCGGCTCTTCGTTCGTTACAACCTACTCGAGCGGCTCTATGCGCAGAGCTCCGAGCTCTTCGAGCACGCGCGCGTCCTCGTTCGCGCGGCCGACGAGCTCCCCAAGAAGAACGAGGAGCGCCTGGCCGAGCTCACCGACGGAAAGCTCACCGCGGTGAAAGCGCAGCTCTTCTCCGACGCGCCGATTCACGACGCAGTCGAGACCGTGCTCCTCACGCACGGGCTCACCAAGCTCCGCGAGCTCCTCGGCGCCGACGATCCGGTGGTGAAGAAGGTGTTCGGGCCGCGGTCGCCCGCGGAGATCGCCGCCGCCGCGGTGAAGGGCACCAAGCTCAAGGACAAGAAGGCCCGCAAGGCGCTCTTCGAGGGCGGCAAGGCCGCGCTCTCCGCCGCGAACGATCCGATGATCGCGCTCGCCCAGTCGCTCGACGAGGCCGCACGCGCGGTCCGCAAAGAGTGGGAGGACAAGGTCGACGGTCCGGCCAAGAAGTACGGCGAGGCGATCGCCAAGGCGCGCTTCGCCGCCTACGGCACGAGCCAGTACCCCGACGCGACGTTCTCGATGCGTCTCTCGTACGGCGCCGTGAAGGGCTGGAAGGAGCCGACCGGTGGCGACGTCGCGCCGCTCACGGATTTCGCCGGCCTCTACGCGCGCGCGACGGGACGCGAGCCGTTCGCGCTGCCCAAGACGTGGCTCGCCGCCAAGGACAAAGTCGACGGCAAGGTGCCGTTCAACTTCTCGACCACCAACGACATCGTGGGCGGCAACTCGGGCTCACCCGTCGTCGACAAGAACGGCGAGGTCGTCGGGCTCATCTTCGACGGCAACATTCACTCGCTCGGCGGAGACTTCGGCTACGACGCCGAGAAGAACCGCGCCGTCGCCGTTCACAGCCAAGGCATCGTGCACGCGCTCGACAAGGTCTACGACATGAAGCGCGTCCTCACCGAGCTTGGGCGCTGAGGCGGCGAGACGTGCCTGCATGAGCCCCGACACTCCGCTCACCACCGTCGCGCACGTCATTCAGCTCGCCGTCGCGCCGGTCTTTCTCCTCTCGTCGCTGGGGACGTTTTTGGGCGTCCTATCGACGCGCCTCGGCCGGATCGTCGATCGCGCGCGTGTCCTCGAGGAGTCTCGTCCGCCGAGCGACAAGGTGAACTACGAGCTCGGCGTGCTGGCGCGTCGGCGGCGCCTCGTGAATCGGGCGATCACCTTCGGCACCGTGGCCGCGCTCTTCGTGTGCGTCCTCATCGGTGCCGCGTTCATCGGCTCGTTCATGGCGGCCGACGCGTCGCGCTTCGTCGCCGTGCTCTTCGTCCTCGCGATGGTCGCGTTCGTCGGCTCGCTCGTGACGTTCCTCTCCGAGGTCTTGCTCTCGGTGTCGAGCACGCCCATCGCCGAGTCGCTCGAGAAGAAGCCGCGCTGAGCCGCGCGCTTCGGTCAGGATCGGAACGCGTCGGGCGAGAGACCGTACGCCTTGAGCCAGCGGTGGATCTGCGTGCGATCCTTGCCGAGCTCGCGCGCCACGGCGGCCACGTTGCCTTGGTGCGTTCGGAGGAGGCCGGCGAGCTCGTCCTGCGAAGGTGCGCGTCCGCTCCGCACGCTCGGCACGCCGCTGCCCGGCGCGGACGGCACCCCCACCGAAGGCACGCTCTCTTCCGAGGGCGGGATCGAGGCCATTTGGCTGCGCGTGCTCAAGAACGTCGACGGGTTCTCCGAGCCGGCCGACCCGTAGCCGTGCATGATCTCGAGGATCGTCTCGGGCAGGTGATCGACGTCGAGCGTGAAGCCGCTCGCGGTGACGCTCGTGAGGGCGATGGCGCGGTGAACGGCGTTCTTGAGCTCGCGCACGTTGTACGGCCAGTCGTAGCGAAGCGCGGCCAGCATGAAGCCGAACGACATCGAGGCTTGCGGGTAGCCGGCCTCGGTCAGAAAGAGCTTCATCAAGGAGTAGATGTCCTCCTTGCGCGCGCGGAGCGGCGGCACCTTGAGCGTGTAGCCGTTGATGCGCGCGAAGAGGTCGCCGCGGAAGCGGCCGCGGGCGACGAGATCGGGCAGATTCCAGTGCGTCGCGCAGATGACGCGCACGTCGACCGGCTCCGCCGTCACGCCACCGATGGGCACGATCTCGCGGGTCTCGAGCAACCGGAGGAGCTTGGCCTGCGCGTCGAGCGGCATGTCGCCGATCTCGTCCAAGAGCAGCGTGCCGCCTTCGGCCGCGCGCACGATGCCGATGCGGTCGCGGTCGGCGCCGGTGAACGCGCCTTTGCGGTACCCGAAGAGCTCGCTCTCGACGAGGTTGTCCGGGATGGCTGCGCAGTTGAGGGCGCAGAAGCGACCCGACCGCCCACTCGCCTCGTGGATTCCGCGCGCGACGAGCTCTTTGCCGCTCCCCGTCTCGCCGACGACGAGGACCGAGAGACCGGCCTTGGCGACGCGCTTCACTTGGGCGGCGATCTGTCGGACCACCGGTCCGCCCACCATCCCGAGCTGGGCCGCCGTGCGCTCCGGGCTCGCCGCGCCCGCGACGGTGTGGTCGGCATAGTCGTCCATTCCCGCGTCGACGAACTTGAAGATGGCCTCGCCGATGTGGACGACGTCGCCGTTCGCGAGGCGCGTCCGCTGGACGAGGCGCCCGTTGACCACGACGCCGTTGCGGCTGCCGAGATCGGCGAGCGTCCAGCCCTCGAGCTCGAGCGAAATGCGCGCGTGGTTCCTCGACACTGCGCCTTGCGGAATGACGAGGCCATCGGCCGGCGGATCACGACCGATGATGATGCCGCCGGGCGGGATGTCGCGCGCGTTGGGGATCGCCTCGTGGTTCGGCGCGTAGAGCAGAACGAGACCCGCGCCGCCTGAGGCCGACGGTCGTCCGGGGAGCCAACTCGTTCGTGCCGTATCCATGCAGGTGAGTGGAGAAGGTGCGTGCGGCAAACTCCGCAGCAGATCCGTAAGCGTAGCATCCGGGGAAGCCCGTTTGGAAAGCTCTTTCCCTCGCTCCGGAGCGGGGCCACGCCGCGTCGTCGTCGCTGATACCTTGAGCGTCGCATGACCCCTCAAGAGCTCAAGAGCGAGTTCGAGGCTCGCGGCATCACCAAGGTGAAGGTCGGTGGCTTCGACGTCGACGGCGTCCTCCGCGGCAAGTACATCGCGATGGACAAGCTGTGGAGCGCGCTCGATGGCGGCCTCGGCTTCTGCGACGTGATCTTCGGCTGGGACAGCGGCGACGTCCTCTACGACAACGCCAAGGTCACCGGCTGGAGCACTGGCTATCCGGACGCGCTCGCCAAGATCGACGCGTCGACGTTCCGCGTCATTCCGTGGGAGCCCGGAACGGCCGCGTTCTTGTGCGACTTCTACCTGCCCGACGGGACCCCGCACCCCGCCTGTCCGCGGAACCTCTTGAAGCGCGTGCTCGAGCGCGCGCACGCGATGGGGTATCGCGTGCACGTCGGCGCCGAGTACGAGTTCTTCATCTTCCGCGAGACCAGCGAGTCGATGCGCGCGAAGGACTACCGCGGGATGACCCCCTTGTCGCCCGGCATGTTCGGCTATTCGTGGCTGCGCGAAGGTCAGAGCTCCGAGCTGATGCACGCCATCCTCGAGGACTTTGCGGCGTTCGACTGCGAGATCGAGGGCCTGCACACGGAGACCGGCCCGGGCGTCGTCGAAGTGGCGATCAAGGTCGACGAGGCGCTCCGCATGGCCGACAAAGCGGCGCTCTTCAAGACGGGCATGAAGCAGCTCGCCTCCGAGCGCGGGCTCGCGGTGACCTTCATGGCCAAGTGGAACGAGAGTCTCCCCGGCTCGAGCGGTCACCTGCACCAGTCGCTCAGCACGGCCAAAGACGGCGACGAGGAGTCGCGGACCCACGTGTTCTACGACGCCGCGGCGCCGCACAAGCTCTCGAGCGTCGCGCTCTCGTATTTGGCCGGGCTCGTCGCCGAGATGCCGGCGCTGACGGCGATCACGTCGCCCACCGTGAACAGCTACAAGCGCTACGTGCCCGGCGTTTGGGCGCCGCTCACCGCGTCGTGGGGGCTCGAGAACCGCACGTGCGCGGTGCGCGCCATCCCCGGGAGCGCGAAGAGCACGCGCCTCGAGTTCCGGCAGCCCGCGGCGGACATGAACCCGTACCTCGCGATCGCGGCGAGCGTGGCGGCCGGCCTCCGTGGCGTCGAGCGTCGCCTCGCGGCGCCGCCGCCGTCGACCGGTGACGCGTCCGACGCGAGCCGCACCGGCCTCGCCGCGCTGCCGCGTACGCTTCGCGAGGCGACGCGCCTGCTCGAGGCGAGCGCGACGGCGCGCGAGATCCTCGGTGACGCGTTCGTCGATCACTACGTCCGCACGCGCGACTGGGAGGTCCGCCAATACGAGCGAGCGGTCACCGATTGGGAGCTTCGTCGCTACTTCGAGATCATCTGATGCGCATCCGACTCCTCTTAGCCGCCTTCGTTGCCCTCGCCGCATCCTTGGGCGATCGCCCGGCGGCCGCTTGCGCGACCGCGGTGCCGCCCTGCAACGACTGCAAGGATCGCGCGCCGGTCGAGATCCACCGCGAGGACGCGCTCATCGTATGGAACTCGGAGAAGAAGACCGAGGACTTCATCCGGCGCGCGGTCTTCGACACGCGCGTGAAGTCGTTCGGCTTCATCGTGCCGACGCCCTCGCGGCCCACGCTCTCGGAGGCGCCCGCCAGCCTCTTCGACGAGCTCAAGGACGCCACCAAGCCCGAGGTGATCGAGAAGGTCGACTGGGACGTGATCCCGCTCGCCAGCTACGGCTGCTTGACGACGTTCATGCGGACGAAGTCAGCCTCGATGGAGGTGGCTGCCGCCGCCGTCGCGCCGCCACCCGTCACGGTCCTCGAGGAGACGCGGGTCGCGGGCATGGATGCAACGGTGCTCGCGGCCACGGACGCCGACGCGCTCGCCAAGTGGCTCGGCGCGCACGGCTACGACATGCGACCGAGCCTCGCCGAGTGGCTCAAGCCCTACGTGGCCGCCGGCTACACGTTGACGGCGTTCCAGTACGCGCGCCCCGACGTCGCCGCCAACGGGCCGCTCGGCATCGGCGCGCCGGTCGCTCCCACCGCAGTGCGGATCTCGTTTCCCACGGAACGTGCATATTACCCGTATCGCGAGCCGAGCGACGCGCCCGTCGTCGTCGACCGCGCGCTTCACCTGTTCGTTCTCTCGGACCGACGCGTGGCCGGCGCGCTCGGCGGTGGCGCGGCCTGGACTCCCGAGGTCTTCTTCGCCGATCGCATCAAGTCCGGCGACGCGCTGGGCCGCGTGCTCGGCGCTGCCCCCGCGGGGCTCTTCCTCACCGAGATGATCGATCGGGCCGCGAAGCGCGCGCCGGACGACGTCTTCCTCACCGGCGCTACCGGCGAGGCAGCGGCGACCGTGCGGCCACCGCCCATCGTCCGCATCGTGGACCGGAAGACTTTGTTCGTGCCGCTGGACCTCATCGTGCTCGGCGCGCTCGGCGTGGTGCTCTATCGGCGCCGTCGCGCGCGCGCGCGTCAGTGAGCGGCGCAGGCGGCGTCGACGCGAGCGCGCTGAGGTGAGCGCGGAAAGCGAGCCCGGAATCGGGCCGCGAGCTCGGCGGGGGACGCCGAGCTGCCGCACTCGGCGATGGTGCGCGCGGCCTCGCGCTCTTCGACGAACGCGCCGTTCGGGAAGAGGCGCGCGTGCTCGTCGGCGAGGCGCCGCACGCTCGCCGCGTCGTGCGCGGCCTCGGCGGCCTGCAAGCGGTCCAAGAGCGCGAGCTCCGGACCCAGATCGGGACCTTTGGGCGGCGCCGCCGCGCTCGTCGTCGCGACGGGCGCGACGGGAAGCGCCGCGCTCGGGCTCGGTGGTGCGGACTCTGGCGCGGGCGACGGCCGCGCCGGCTTCACGGTCGCGACCGTCGGCAGGGCCGTCACGGGCACCGCCTCCGCGACCGTGGTCGTCGCGGTCGGCGTGGTCGTCGCGGTCGGCGTGGCCGTCACGACCGCCGTGGGTGTGGTGCGCGCGACCATCGCTTCCGTGGCGCGCGGCGCGGGGGCGGATGGTGCGGGCGGCGCGTCGTGTGTATTGTACATGATGACCGGCGCCGCCGTGGCGAGCAGCACCGCGCCGATGATGACCTTGGTCGTCGTTCCGAGCTTGGCGAGCGCGGCGAGGAGCCCGCCGGTCTTGGTTGCGCCCGGGGCGACGCTCGCGGTCGCGCTGGCAGCGGCGGTGGTGACGACGCCGGCCGCGGCGGCCTTCGCGAGCACCGCCGTGAGCGTCCGCGCGCGGTCGCCGTCGCTCGGATCGAGCTCGGCGCGGGCGCGTCGAAAGAGATCGTTCGGATCGTCGGGCAGCGTGCTCATCGCGCGACGCTCCTCTCTTCGCGGGCGCGGAACTCGGCGTACAGCGCATCGAAGCGCTCGCACGCGACGCGGAGGCGCGAGTACACGGTGTTCACGTTCGCGCCGAGGCACTCGGCGATCTCCGGCACGTTCATCTCTTCGAGGCGGGAGAGCACGATGACCTCGCGGTGCTCTGGGGAGAGCTTGGACAAGAGCGTCTCCAAGAGGGCGAGGGCCTCGCCGCGCTCGACCTGATCGGCCGGGCCGGCGCCGCCCGAGGCGAAGCGCTCCACACCACGCTCATCCTCGTCGACCGAACGGAGCGGCGCGTCCTTGCGTCGGGCGCGGCGCCGGTGATCGGCGACGACGCGAACGAGGATGCCGTAGAGGAAGCCGCGCATCGACGTGCGCCCGTCGTATTCGTCGAGCTTGCGATGAAGCACGAGGAACGTGTCCTGAACGACGTCGTCGACGTTGGCCTCGCGCACGGCCATTCGTCGCGCGGTGCGCCATACGAACGAGAACTGCTCGCGGTAAACGGCCTCGAACGACGGCGGCGCCGCCACGCGCGCAGCGCCTTGTCCGCCGAGGGCGGCAGCAAGGACGGCGTCGGGTTTGGCGGCCATGGCGAACAACATGGCGTATTGGCCGGCCGGGCGCGAGTCCGTGAAGCGTGCGGCGGAAATCGTCAAAAACCCACCTCGACGCCCAGTTCGGCCCGGCCGAAGACCCCGGCGGGCCGGTGCACTGAACCGACGTTGCCGATCACGAAGGGCTGGCGACTCGTGGGGATGATGGCTTCCCCGGTCGCGCGTAGGGCGAGCGCGCGGCCGAGCGACAAGGCGACGAGCCCCCCCGCCGACGGCCCCGCGATCCACGCAGTCTGGGATTGCGTGGTGGTGGCGCCGAAGCCGTCGCCCGCCAGCCGATGAACGCTGGCGCCCAAGCACGGCGCGACGGTCAGCGGGGCGCCGCTCGTGAGGGCCACGCATCCGCGGGCCGTCGCGCTGGCGAGTGAGAAGTCACCCCCCACGTCAGGAGCGCTCGCGGCCGCGGTGCGCTGCGAGGCGAACGCTGACACCGCGATCTCTCCGCGGACCTGCGCCACGGTCACGCCGCCGAGGAGACCGCCGCCCAGGCCCGGCGATGGCAGCACGCCGAAGACGGCGGCCCCGAAGCCTGCAATATGCACGCGAATGCGCGGCCGCGCGGGAGCCGGCGGCGGCGACGGTGCCGGGGCCGGGGCTGGGGTAGGCGCCGGGGCCGGGGCTGGCGGCGCATCGGGCTTGGGGCTGGCGGGCGGCCCCGCCGGCAACCGTCCGCTCATGGCGATCACCAAGGCCGCCGCCTCGACCACGGAGTCGCAGTCCGCTCCCTCCAGCGTGCGTTCACCGGTGGTCGGCGCCGTGAGCCGGACGCGCGCGCGCACGAGCGCGACCTCGCGCTCGAGGGCCACGTCGGCGTCCACCGGCGCGCCGGGCGCGAGCTCCGCGACCCGCGCGCGTAGGCGCTCCACCGATCCGCATCCGCGCGGCGCGGTCATGCGCACCTCGGCGCGCGCCGCGCCCGGCCACGCCACGCTGGTGACGCACGCGAGCGCGGAAACGAGAAAGCCGAGAGCCCGGCGCGCCATTGCCACGCTCCGTACCATGCAAGACTGCACCCGGCGCGCCTCTCTCTCGGAAAAAAACTCCGCCGCGTGTCACAGTTTCGACGCCGGTCGGCCAAGTCCGATGTGCCGCACCTCACCGCGGCGCTCTCCACGTGGAGATCTCGATGAGCGAACCCTCTTTGCTTGGCTTCTTGGAACGACGTCGCGGCCCCGCGCGGGCGCGGCTTGCCTTCGGTCTCGGCGCCGCGTTCGCCGGGGCCGCGTTCGTCGCCGCGTGCGGCACGGGCGAGCTTTCTCTCGGTCAGAATGCCCTCAGCGGCTCCGACGCGGCCGCGGGCGATGGGGGAGGCGGCGCGGACGGTGGCGAATGTCGTCCCATCCCGCCGCTCTCTCCCGACGTTTGCGCCGTCGACGAACGCGTGGTGTCGCACCTGGACGATCGTGGCTGCTGGCTCAGCTACGAGTGTCAGCCCAACGATCAGGACGGCGGGCCGGCCCCCGACGCCGACGTGCCCCCGTGCCCGACCGGTCGCGGCCAATGCGTCGGTATCAGCCCCACGAGCTGCCCCGACGGTGTGTTTGCCCCGAGCGACGTCGCGTCGTGCGGGGGAGGGATCGGCGTCGGCTGCTGCGTTTCGTGTCCGCAGATCGTCGCGCCCAACTGCCCGCCCGATCGTCCGACCGTGAAGCCCGACAAGGACGCGTACGGCTGCACGGTAGGTGCAATCTGCATTAAAACGTTCTCCCTCGGCGACGCCGACAGCGGCGCCTCCATCGCCGCCAAGGAGCACGACGCGCTCTCGGTGACGCTCACCGAGAACGGCTCGACGGGCTACCAATGGAGCGTGAGCCAACCCGGCGGCCTACCGGCCGCCACCGAGCAGATCACGCCGGGCGCGAAACCGGGCGACGCCGGGACCCACGCCTTCGCGTGGAACGATCTCACCGTCGGCTCGCACGCGGTGACGCTCATTTACAAGCGTCCCTTCGAGACCACGCCGACTTCGACCTTCACCTTCACGGTGACCGTCACTCCTTAGGTCTCACCGCGGGGGACGCGCCACCTCGCTCGCGGTATCTTTCGGTGGTGCGTCGAGATCGCGATCCGTCGCTGATGTTGCGCTCGGCGCGCGCGGCGCTCGCGTCTCTCTCCGTATCTGCCGAGTCGCCCTTCGTGGGCGCCGACCTGAACGCGAAGCTCGCCGTCGGCGGTAGCGAGGGAGACGTCGCGGCTCGCTTCGCCTTCTGGGAGTCGCGTGCGCCGGGGACGCGTGTCGGGGACGATCGCTATCGCTGGGAAATTTCGCACAAGCGGTGTCGGCCTGCGCCTCACGTTCCTCCCGTCGACCGGTGGGCTCCGTTTCGCCTCGACGTAGAGCCCGATCCCGCGCGCATGGAGCTACGGCTCTCGCTCCCCATCTCGATCGCCGAGAACGCCGAGTACCTCGCGCGCGTGGGTGAGCGGCACCCGGCGCTCCGCGCGCACGCTCGCGCGCTGCTCGACGAGGCGCTGCCGCTCTTTCGCCGTGACCTCGCGCAGTACGTCCTCGGCACCCATCCTTGGACCGACACTTTCGCTCTGTTCGCGCTCGTTCGTCGTCCGCGGGCGCTCGAGGAGCTGCGTCCGCTCGCAATCGCGCTCGCGAGCGTCTACGCGAGCGCGCTCTCCGACGATCGCGTGCTCGGGCTGCGCTTTCCGTTCGCCGACACGCCGCTCGCGTCGGCGACGGCGCAGCTCGCGTGGGGCCTCTTGCGGCTCGGTCTGGAGGTGCCGCGGCTCTCGGGCATGGTGCGCGCGGTCGCTTCCATGCGCCGCGCTTCGGGCGCATGGGGAGACGGCGACGCGCCCGACGACGTGCTCGTCACGCTCCCGTGCCTGGAGCTCCTCTCTCGCGTGGACCCTTCGTTCGACTCCGCCCCGACCCTCGCGTGGCTCCTCTCGCGACAAACGCCGTCCGGCTTCTTTTCGGTGCTCGGTCCCGAGGCGCCCTGGTTGACGCGTGCGATCGTCGAGCTCGCCGAGGATCTCGCCCAGCCATTCGCCCACCGCTTTCGGTGGCCACAGATCCCGGCCGCCAACCTCGATCGAAAGACCGGCCTGCCGTTCTATGCATACTTCGACGATCTTGCTCGCCTCATGAGCGAGCTCGATGGCCTGCGCGACGTCACAACCGAAGTCGCGTTCATCGATCTCGCGCGCTTCCGCGAGTTCAACAACCGCTTCGGACAAGACATGGGAGATCTCGTGCTCGCGCACTTCGCCGAGGCGCTGCGCGAGCTGCCAGCGGCGGCGGTCGTTCGCGATGGTGGAGACGAGATGCTGGTCATCGGCGCGCCCACGCGCGGTGGGCTCGCGAGCGATCTCGACGCCTGGCGTCGGGCGTGGCCCGAGCGCTTCCGCGCGCGGTTCGGTGACGAAGCGCCGCCCGTCGCGCCCCGCATTCTCGTGGCCAAAACGCCTGGTCGCGGGCTGCGCGAGACGCGCGAGCGCCTCGGGCAAAGCGTGGGGGCGCTCAAGCAGAAGTCGAAGGACGTGGGCCCGGAAGGCGCGCTCGACGAGCTCCCCCCGTCAACCTGAGCGTCGGTGCGCTTGCCATTACTGGCACGATTCGCCGGCGAGGATGCACGTGCCGCACGCGCAGTAGAACTTCGGCGCGAAGCAGTTCCCGCAGTTGTAGTTGCCGCCGCAATCGGTCGGCGCCGAGCCGCACGTCTGGCCCGCACACGCGATGCTCTTCGCGGTCGGCGTGCAGCCGCACGCGTTGGGCCCCGCGCCGTTCGCTCCGCAGGCATAGTTCTGCCCCAGCAGATGGCAGGTGTCATCGCAAGGGATGGTCTGACCGCAGTTGTTGACTGCCGTGCCGCACTGCTTGCCCGCGCACGCCGTGACGTTGTCGGGCACGCATCCGCAGTTGTTGGCACCGACGCCACCGGCGCCGCACACGTAGCCCGTTCCCAAGGACGGGCACGTGTCGGGGCAATCGACGTTCTGGTTGCAGTTGTTGAACGTGCTCCCGCAGGCTATCGGCGCACACGTGAGTGACTTGGCTTCCGGGACGCACGTGCAAGCCGTGGGTGACCCAAGGCATTGCTCGCCGCTCGCGCACGGCGTGCAGCGCCCGCGCTCTTCGCAGCCGTTGTTGGCATCGGTGGGGACGCACACCTGACCGCACGCCTTGGTTCCCGCTCCGCAGGCTCCAATCACGCAAGCGCCGGCGGCGCACACGAGGGTGCTACCGGCGCTTACGGCCGGACAGCTCGAGGCGTCGCATGACGTGGCCGAGCATCCGTACGTAGGATCGTCGACGTTGACGCACTTGCCGCCGCACGACTTGTAGCCGTTCGCGCACGCGATCGAGCACGCACCGCCTGCGGTGCAGCTCGCCGTGCCGTTGGTCGTATCGCAAGGAGAGCACGCGGCGCCGCCGCATCCGTGTGCGACGTCCGTCGCGACACAGACGCCGCCGCACATTTTGAACCCCGGCTTGCACGCGCCGAGCTTGCAGACTTGACCTGCGCACGTGAACGTCGAGCTGTCGGCGCCCGGGCACGGCGCGCACGCGCCCGCCGTGCATCCGAAGGTCGCGTCCGAGATCTTCACGCACTGGCCGCCGCACGACTTCTCGTCGAGGGTGCACGTCTTCGGTCCGTTGCCGCCGTCGTTCGGTCCGTTGCCGCCGTCCGAGCTTGGGCCCGGTCCAGGGCCAGGACCGACCGTGCTGCCGTCCGGTGCGCCGGGGCCACCGAGCGAGCCCTCTCCGCATCCATCCGTGCTGTCTGCACACGCGGCGCCGTCGACGGTTGCGCTCGCGCAAGCGCCCCGCACGCACGTGGACGTCGCATCGCACGCGTGATCGGCGCAGTCGATGCGCAAGTCGACGACGACTTCGATCTCTCGCTCGGGCACGAAGCGGACGAGGCGTCGCGCGACGATGCAGCCCTTGAATCCGGTGTCGGCGGTGCACCGGTCGGCGAGGCGAGTCACGCCGCCGGTCACGCGCACGCCCACGGTCGCGTCCGTCGCGCCGCTCGGGACCACGACGAGCGTGCCCACGGTGGAGAGCTCTTTGTCGAGGACCTGACACGCGGTCGTCACCGTCTGCGGCGGACGCGCGTCGATGTCGGCGGGATCGGCGACGGCGATGGCGACGGTGCGAAGGTCCTCGCACGAAAGATCCGTGCGCACGCGCACCGTGATCGACGTGGGCTGCGTGGTTCCACAAGCGCCGATCGACGAAACGGCGAGGCCGAGCGCCGCGAGTGACGCGATGGCAGGGAAGGGGCGTCGACCGAGCATGCGCGTTCCCCATGGATAATCGACGCCGCGCGGACGGCTCGCAGCCTATTTCGAGACCAGCGCGCGTGTCTCCGCCCGGAGCCGGTCGTCGCACACTGGAGATCCACCCAGCGGCCGCGACCGCCGCGGCTGTGCGCCTATGTGCGCGAGGCTTGGCTACGAGACGATCAATGCGGCGCGAATACCCCATGATCGCGAGGCTGCGGCCGCTGGCCCCCGGTTTGCGTGGGCGGGCCCATGCTCATTCGTGCGGCTGCGTTCGCGATGGTTCTCACGTCCCTCGTGGCCTGCTCGGCCGCGTCCCCGGACGACGACGCGATCGCGGACGACAGCGCGCTCACCGAGACGGGTAGCGCGCTGAGCGGTGACGTCCCGGCGGGCACGTCGCTCGTCACCACCGCCAACGTCAACCTTCGCTCGGAGGCGAAGATCGCGAACAACGTCCTCCGCGTCGTTCCGCGTGCCACACGCGTCGTCGCGACGGGAGGCGCCGCGCAAAACGGCTTCTATGCGGTGACGGTGAACGGCACGGCAGGATTCGTGAGCGCGAAGTACCTCGCGCGCGCGCCAGCGGCCACCGAGGGTGGCGTCGCGCCGGGCGGCGACTTTCGCGTCACGTACATCGGCGACTCGCACAGCGACTTCGAAGGCTCGGGCGGCTCGTTCGGCGTGCTCGGCTATCGCGTGTCGCAGCACCTCGCCGCGGAGGGGATTCCGCTCGCGCTTTTCGCTGCGTCGAGCAGCGCGCCCAATTGGTGGTTCGACGACACGCCCGATCAGGCCGCGACGTGGGGATACACGCAGACCGTTCCGTCACCGGCGCGGCGCACCTGCACGCGCGGAAGCAAGACCGGCGCGTGCGTGCCCAAGCTGAGCGAGATCCTCGCCGAGCGTCCGAGCCTCTTCGTCGTGGAGCAAGGCACCAACCTGCTCGGACGGTCGGCCGCCGACGTCACGAATCAAGTGCGGCGCATGGTGCAAGCGCTCGACGGCAAGACCGACCTTTGCTTGTGGCTCGGTCCGCCGCGGGCGAGCGCGAGTCAGTACTCGCCGAGCGAGATCGAAGAAGTGTTCCAGATCATCTCCGCCAACGCCGCGCCGCGCTGCACGGTTTACGACAGCCGCTTCTTGCCGCGCACCGACGCGTCCGGCGCGCCGGTGCTCGACGCCGAGGGCAAGCTCGTGATCGACGTTCCGCTCGCCTACGACGGCTCGGACGGCGTCCACTTCCGCGCCGAGCCGGCGCGCCGCTGGGGCGACGGCGTCTCGGCCATGATCGACTGGCTGCGGCAGCGCCGTTGAGCTCGCCAGATCAGAATCCGCCCGGTGACGGCGTGAGGTAGAGGCGGTCGAAGCGAGCCGTGAAGCCCTTCGCCGCGGTTTGCTGGATGTGAATGTAAACGAGCGCGGATTGGGTCCCGACCGGCGTGACCTGAGAGCTCGTGAGCGACTGCCACTGGTTGGTCACCATCGCGTCGGCGGTCAGCTGTCGGAATCCGTTGTAACCGGTGCAGTCCGTGCCCGTGTAGTAGTCGACCTGGAAGTCGGCGACACCCGCTGGGCTGGTCGACGGGATGTAGATCGACGCGCCGAAGTCGTAAGACACGCCCGCCTGGATGGGCACGCACTGGTGGAGCCCGTTGTTGATCCCGATGTCGAGCTTGTTGGCGAGCTCCACCGACCCGGACCCGACGCAGCCCGCGGCATCCTCGGTCTTCCAGGTGACGACCGCCGAGGTCGAGCCCCACGATTTGACGTCGACGTCGAATCCCGCGTTCGTGACGAGGTTTCCCGCGCTCGTTTTCGCGCACGCCGGTCCGCTGTCGATCGATGCGTCGCTCGCGTCGCCGGATGCGTCACTGGAATCGGCAGCGCTTGCCGCGTCACTGATCGCGTCCGGCGCTCCGTCCGATGCGTCGTTCGCGTTTGGGCCCGCATCGGCGTCGCCGGCCTCTGCCGTGACGCTCCCGTCGCCGGTCCCGGAGTCGCCGGCGTCTTCCACGTTGGTCGCGTCGGCACTCGCCGCGTCGACCGAGCCGGAGTCGCCAGTCGAGGCCTCGCCACTCGCGCTTCCTTCGGCGGGTGCGTCGGCGCCGTTCGCGGCCCCGTCGACGTCACCGGCGTCGTTGGCATCGTTCGCCTGCTCGTCCGATGAGCAGCTGGCCGAGCCCAGCGTGAGGGCGGCCGCGGCACCCAGGACGGCGATCAAGCGGCGCTGCTTCATTCGAAAACATTACTACATGCGCGCTGGCGCGCGGTCCAAAGCGGTTGTTGGCGGCTCGGCCGCGCGGCCGCGTCGCGACTCCCTCCTTTCTCGAGACGCGGCGATCGTCGACGCTCAGAGGCTGCGGAAGTGGCCTCGGAGCTCGCGCTCGAGGGCCACGAACTCGGGCCGGTCCTCGACGTGGATTTGATACGCGAGGCCGCGCTCGACCAAGTCGTATTTGAACTGCACGCGCGCGCCGGGCTTGAAGCCGCGCGCGTCGTCGGCGAGGTCGCGTCCCAAAACGAACAGCGTGTCGCTCACCGTGAGCGCAGCACGAATGTCGTGCGTCACGAGGATGACGGTGTTTTCGTCGTCGAGGTTGGCCACGTCGACGATGAGCTTGGCCACGTCCTCCAGCGCCGCCGGGTCGAGCCCGCTGAAGGGCTCGTCCATCAAGAGGAACGTGCGTGGCGCGATGAGCTGCTGTGCGATCGACGCACGTTGCCTTTGCCCGCCCGAGAGCTCCTGCGGGTAGGCGTCTTGGCGATCGCCGAGCTTGAAGTGCTCGATGAGCTGGGTCGTGCGCTTCTCGGTGTCGGCCGCCGACATGCCGGCGAGGTGGCCGGCGAGGAGGAGGTTCTTGCGAACCGTGCGGTGCTCGAGGAGCGGGTAATCCTGAAAGACGTACCCGACCTTGGTGAAGTCGAGGGGCTTTCCGCCGAAGCCGGTGATGGTGCCGGTGCGCGGCGCGTCGAGGCCGGCGAGGATGCGGAGGAGGCGCGTCTTGCCGACGCCCGATGGACCGAGGAGCCCCACGACTTGGCCGCACACCATACCGTCGCGCTTGCGGTCGACGATCTCGAGGGACAGGTCCTTGAGAACGACCTTCTCACCGAGAACGACCGAGACGTCTTTAGCCGCGAGGAGGACGTCGCCAGCCTGAATTGCAGCGCTCACCGGTCCACCTTGTTCAAGTACGCGTACGGGCAGAGGACGCGCTCGATCGCGCCCATGCCGTAGTCGATGACGAGGCCGACGATCAGGATCACGATGAGGATCGCGTACACCTCGGCGAGCAAGAAGTGCTTGTTCTCGTTGAGCAGCATCGCGCCGAGACCGCCTTCGGCGCGGCTGATGCCTTCGACCATGGTGATCATCGACCAGCCCATCGCGACGTTCTGCCGAGTGACGTCGAGGGCTTGATCGAGCGTGCCGCGCACGACGACCTCCCAAATCGTCCGTGCCTCACCCGCGCCGAGGACCTTCATGTGCTCGAACTTCGAGCGCGGAATGTCCGAGACGATCCGCTCCATCGACGTGACGAAGAACGTGCTCATGCCGAAGACGAGGAGGGCAACCTTGAGCGCGTAACCGCCGCCGGTGAGCAGCGTGAACGGGAAGGTGAGGCCCACAAGGCCGAGGAAGCGCAGCTTGGCGATGCCGAGCACCAGTGGTCGCACGAGCGGGATCACGCTCGCGTAGGCGAGGAGGAGCGACACCACCGTGGTGATGAGCGTCGCGTGCAGGATGAGCCGAAGCGTCGTGAAGAGCTCCGGACCCATCCCGCGCTGCCACCACAAGGTGCCGAGCGCTCTCCAAACCTCACCGATCGTCGGCAGGCTCTGGAACGGGCTCGCGACCCACGCCCCCAAGAGCGCGAGCACCCACCCGCCGATGATGAGCGCCGTCGTCGTCGAAGACAGGACGCGGTTCGGAAGCAGCGCTTTCCACATCGCTCGGCCTCGGGCGCGTCGTCAGGACGACGTGCCGAGCACGATGACGACGCGCCGGTTCTTGGCGCGGTTCTCCGCCGAGCTGTTCGGCACGACGGGCTCGGTCTGCCCGTGCGCGAGCACCTTCACGCGCCCTTCGGGGAAGTTGGTCGGGCTCTGCTTCTCGAGCCAGGCCTTGACCGCGAAGGCGCGCGCCTCGGAGAGCTTCATGTTGCCGTCGGGCGTGCCCTGGTCGTCGGTGTGCCCGTGCACTTCGACGAGCGTGCCGCCGGCGACGACGAGGTCGGCGAGCAGCGTCTTCAACGTCTCGGTCGTCTGCGGCGTGAACTCCGCGCTGCCGGTGGCGAACTGGATGTCCCACGCCTTCTTGCTGACGACGGCGGTGATCTTCTGCTGCTGCGTGAAGGTCGGGTTGTCGGCCTTCGTGGTGGGCGCGGCCGTGTCGGCGATCGCCTTCAAGTACGACGTGTCCGTGATCTTGTCGGCGGGCGCGAACGACGGGACGAGATCCGGATACTGCGATTTGACGACGTTTCCGAAGACCGTGTACGTCGCCGCGAACGCGTTGATGGCGCCCGGCGTCATGCCGAAGAGCTGGAGGTTGTCGGCGAGGTTGTTGACGGACGAGCCGCCGAGCTCGACCTCCTGGCCCTGCTTGTCCTTCTGCTCGACGACGCGGAAGTACTTGTACCAATACGCCGCGTCCTTCTCCTTGTAGACGAGCGCGGAGATCGCCGCGGCCTTGCGGAGCGCGTCGTCGCTCTCCTTGATCTTGTCGCCGGCGTCGAAGATGGCCTTGAGCATGCCCGAGACGAGCTTCGGGTTGGCCTGCATCCACTTCTTGTTGCCGATGATCACGTTCGGCATCTGCGCGCGGTACTCCTTCGTCGATACGATGTTGACGAGGCCGCCCTTCTGCTCGGCGACGGTGACGTCACCGGGCGTCCACGTGACGACGCCGTTGACGCACTTCTTCTCCTTGGAGCCCGTCTTCACGTTCTTGAGATCGACGCAGAAGCCGCTCACGTACTTTTGCGCGGCCTCGATGTAGTCGCTCGCGTTGACCCAATTGAGCGCGTCGGGGTCGTACGTGGTCTCGCTCGGGTTATTGGGGATCTTGTTGTCGCCGAGCCACTTGAGCGCGATGTTCCAGTCGCCGTCGCGGAGCACGCCCGCCACGAGGCCGCCGCGCGCGGCCTGCGGGTTCGCTTTCCACGCCGCGGGGCCCATGAACTTGTCCTCGCCGCGGCTGTAGCCGGCCGAGCCGACGACCTGCGCGATGTAATCGCCGCCGAGCTTCTCCAAGCGATCGTTCAATGCCTTCAAGAACGTGGCCGAGCCGTCGCCCATGATGGCGACGAAGTGCGCGCCGCCCGACGGGTTGGCCTCGCCCTTCTTCAGGCCTTCGGCGAACGTCGCCATGAAGTTCTGCATGTTGTCGGTGTTGTCTTCGCGAATGAGCTTGAGGTTCACGCCGTTGGCGCACATCAAGCTGCCGGCCACGGCTTGCTTGCCGCCCGTCGCGTACATGAGGCCCATCTGCGCGTTCCACGCCCAGTGGTAGAAGCGGACCTCGGGGAGGTTCGCGCATCCGGGCGGTGCGTCGGCGGCGGCCGGGATCGCGGTCGCGTTGGGATCGCTCGGTAGCTTGGCTTCGGGCGGCACGTTCGACGACGGCGTCGTCGACGAAGCGGGCGGAGCCACGCTGCCGAGCCACTGCGGGTTCTTGTAGACGACGAACCCGCCGGTCGCGGCGACCACGACGGCGATGAAGACTTTGGCCTGAGTCGTCAGACGAAAACGTGCCACGAGGAGTCCCTCCAAAAAGGTGCATCGATTGGACGCACCACCAGCGCGGGCGAGTCTACCCGCACGTCCGATTTCCACCCTATTTTTCGCCGACGCCAGGCATCGCGCGTGCCCTCCGCGCGGCGGGCGCGGTACCTTCGGCGCATGTCGGACGGAAAGAAGCGTCTCGAGGAGCTCGCCAAAAAGGCGCGCCAGAACGTCGCGCCCAGCGGTGTCTCTCCCGATCATCTGCGCGGCCTCGCCCTCCTCGACGAGCTCGAGCGCGACTTCAAAGGAACGCTGGCCATGCCCGGCCTTACCGTCAAGCGGGAGCCCGACCGAATCGTTCTCACGCGCTCGCCGCGGAACGCCGACGTGACGATCTTCTGGGACAAGGCGATCCACGCGCTCGAAGTGAAGACCATGCGGCACGGCGAGCCCGCGAAGCTTCGGCGCTGCGTCTTCGATCCGGCGCTCGGTCACTTCCGCACGATGGACGACGAGCGCCTCGAGCTCTACGCGCTCCTCACCGATTGCATCGCGTTCGCTTTGTACCCTGAGGCGCGGTGAGGCTGTAGCTTCCCTCTATGACCCACCTCGAGCGCGCGCGTCGGAAGCTCCTCGTCGAAATCGTGAAGACCTTGACCCTCGGCGCGTGCGTGCCGCTCGTGGTCTCGGCCTGCACGCCGTCGAACACCACGGCGACGCCACCCACCGACTCACCGTCGGGCGGGCCGGCGAAGGCCGAGTGCCCGGACTCCGCTGGGACGTACGCCGAGTGGCCCGACGGCAAGCGTCCCGACCTCTACGGAAGCGAGTCCGAGGTCTGCTTGCCCGTTCCGCCAGGCGGGGCGAAGGCCTGCGACAAGGCGTACAGCGACGCGTGCATCATGAGCCGCTTCGTGTGCGGCAAGTCGAGGTCGGCGACGTCCGTCGAGGGCCGCCTTCCGTCGTCGAACCCCGAGGTCTGCTGCTGGCGCGTGAAGGGGCATTGCGCGGTCGGTCGCCCGTTCGTCATCGACGGCGAGGCGGTGCTCGCCGAGGCGCGACCGGGTGACGACTGGACCGACCGCGCGCTCGCCAAGAGCACGCATACGCTCGCAGATGCGATCGCGGCTCTCGACGACGCCACGCGAGAGGCGATCGCCGACGTGTGGACGCGCGACGGTCTCACCGAGCACGCGTCGGTAGCCTCGTTCGCGCAAGTCGTGCTCGAGCTTCTCGCCCTCGGCGCTCCGTCCGACTTGGTGCGCGACGCGCAGCGCGCGATGGGCGACGAGATCCGTCACGCCGAGCGTGCGTTCGCGATCGCGGGGCGCTACGCCGGACGCGCGGTCATGCCCGGGCCCCTTCCGATCGCCGGCGCGTTGGGCAAGCCGCCGACGCTCGCCGACTTCGCCGCGCGCGCCGCGAGCGAAGGCTGCGTCGCCGAGACGATCGCCGCGCTCCAGCTCCACGCGGCGGCCGACGTCGCGCGCGATCCCGCGCTCGCGGCGATCCTCCGCACCACGGCCGACGAGGAGTCCGAGCACGCGCTCCTCGGGTGGCGCATCGTGCGTTGGGCGCTGAACGTCGGCGGCGAGAGCGTTCGCTCTGCGGTGCTCGCGGTGCTCGACGATGCCGAGTCGCACGTTGGCTTCGGTCCCTGTCCGAGCGACGCGATCTCGCTCTCGAGCCTCCGCGCGCACGGCGTGCTTCCGACCGCCGACCGTCACGTGCTCGCGGTGCACGCGCTCACGAGCGTCATCGCGCCGGCCAAGGCGACGCTCGTCGACGGCGACGTCTCCCGCACGGCGACCCGTTCCCACGCCGAAGCCTGAGACGCTCTTTTAACTCCGCGGCGTAGAGCGGCGGCGCGGCAGGCGTGCGGATGGGTAAAAGTTCATCCAGCCCGCGAACTTGCGATGAGGTGTGTGTATGTCAGGAAAGGGGCATGCGCGCGCTTTCCGTTGCTTGTGCTCTCGCACTCGTCACGAGTCTGGGGACCGTCGCCTGCGGTGGCGCCGAGGTGGACGACGGCGACGACACTTCGAGCGCGCTCGAGTCGCTCCCGAGCGGCATGACCGAGGACAGCGCCGAGGCCATCGGCGTGCGCATGCTCGCGAACGATCGGCGCGTAACGGTCGATGTCCTCACGACGCGCGTCGGGCTCTCGCCCGCGGCCGCGAAAGGGATCGTCGCGGCGCGCAAAGGTCCGGGCGGCGTGGAGCGCTGGTACCGCTCCGTGCTGGACGTCCTCTCGCTCCCCACGGTCGGCCCCGACGACATCGCGCGGCTCGCCAAGGACGCCGTGAAGAGCGGGTACGTCGAAAAGCCCGGGTTCGACCTCCCCGATCAGGTTCGCCTCAAGCTGGCGCACGCGACCTCCGCTCCGAAGGAGAGCGACATCGTCGTGGAGGCCGGCTTCGACGGCCTTGCGCCCGACGCGGTCGTGTCGCTCGTGCGGAGCCGGCTCACGAACACGGTCGACGGCGACAACGAATCGTTCGTGACGGACACGATCCGCGCGAACCACAAGGCGTTCACCATCGCCGCCTTCAACCTGCTCGGACCGGCGACGCCGCCCGGCAAGTTCGCCGCGAACCTCCACGCGAGCTCGCTCACGCTGCTCGGGACGGTGTCGGCGGTGCATCCCACGATCCTCGTCGCCGAGACGGCCGGGGAGAAGTCGTACTACACGCGCGGCGAGGGCGGCACGTACGTGAAGATGAACGAGACGCCCAAGTACCCCATCCTCATGACCGCCAAGCTGCGCCTCGCTGCACCCCAAGCCGGAATCCGTGTATTTTACCCGGAGTGGTCGGCCAAGGTGCTGCGTGAGCCGACGGGCCAAGTGATCGAGGGCGGCTGAGCGAAGGCGAACGGCGAAGGCGGGGTTTCGCGAGCATGCTTCCGTGCCGTGGCGTTGCGCGGCGCGGCGCGGCGAGAGGGCTGACCGTCCTCGGTGTCGCGTCCATCCTCCACGCGGCGTGTGCCCCGCGGGAGCTCGCGCCTTTGCCGGAGGTCGTCGTCGTCGCCGACACGGATCTACCCGTGCCGCTCTTCTCGCGGCTACGCGTCGATCTCTACGCCGAGGACGGCACGTGGTTCGATTCGCGCGACTACGTGCGCCCGGATCGTCGCGACTGGCCGACGAGCTTCGGCATCTACGCCGACGAGGACGGCCGTGAACGCGTCGTATGGGTACGGCTCCGCATCTACCCGGAGGGCGCCACGTTTCCGTATCGCGGGGAGCGCTTCCGGCGCTGGGACAATCCGTTCGCGTCGGCGGACAAGGGCTCGGGGCCGCGCCTCGTCCGCGGCGATCGCGACCTCACTCCCGCTCTCTATCCGTCGCCGCTCACCAGCGTCGATCGATTGGTCGCCGTTCGCGTGGGACCGGCCCACACCGGAAGAACGCACGTGGTGTTGCACGGTGCGTGCGCCACGACGATGGCGCACCTCGGACCGGAAGGCCGCCCGAGCTTCGCAACGAGCGAGTCGTGCGTCGACACCGAGAAGACCTGGAGCGCGGTCGAGGAGGCGCCGCTCCTGTCCCGCGACACGCCGCTCCCGGAGACGCGGGTGGGAACTTGGCTCGCCAGTGATGAGCCTTGCGAAGCCGGCCGAGACGAGGCGCCGCGGATCTGCATTCCGGGCGGTGCCACGCTGCTCGGCTCGAACGGCGACACCGGTCAAGTGCTCGATCCCGACGGCTCGGCCGCTCCCACGGTGGTGCGCCTCTTCGGCATCCACTCCTTTGCGATCGATCGCGACGAGGTCACCGTGGCGCGCTTCCGCGCCGCGCGCGCGCGCGGGTTCGACGGCCAGACCGCGGAGGTGGGTGCAAGATGCACGTTTACGGCGTCGCCCGGCGTGCACGAGGCCTATCCGGTGAGCTGCGTGGACTGGGACACGGCGCGTGCATTCTGCAAGTTCGAGGGTGGAGATCTCCCCACCGAGCTCCAGTGGGAGCACGCCGCAAGCGTGGCCGGTTTTCGCGAGAAGACCCCGTTTCCGTGGGGCGTGGACGCGCCGCGCTGCGAGGACGCGGTGCTCCAGCGCGACGACGCGCGACGGGAGACCTCGGCGTGCAAGTCGCTCGGCCTCGGTCCCGCGCCCATCGGCACCGGCGCGCGCGACGTCACGCCGCTCGGCGTTCGCGACCTGCTCGGCGGGCTCATCGAATGGACCCGCGACGGATGGGCGAGCTACCACTCGCTCCGTTGGGGGACGGCGCCGATCGTCGATCCCACGACCGACCCCTCGTCGCAGAAGACGCGCGTCACGCGCGGCAACTCCTGGCAAACGAGCGCCCTCATCACCTCCGAACGCTACGAGGTCGACCCGAGCGCAGCGCAGGTCGCCATAGGATTTCGCTGCGCGTATCCGAGGGAACCATGAGGCCGCGCGCGTTTGCACCGTGGCTCGCTGCAACCGCAGGGTCGCTGCTCGCGTGTGCGCGTGAGCTTCCGCCCGTCGGCCAGATCGTGCTGCACGTGGAGACCGACGCGCGGGTCCTGCCCGCGGACGGGGACACGATTACGCCGGGGTCACCCGCGCCGCTCTTCGATCGCCTGCGGATCGAGCTCCTCCCCGATGGCGCCGACGAGCCGTGCGCCGAGTGCGTGCGCGACTTCGCCGCAACGACGGATCTCTTCGCCCGCGGGCGCGCGTCGATCGGCTTCGTTCCGCGCGCCGGCTCCGTCGGGGCGCGCGCGCGGGTGACGCTTCACCGCGCGGGCGGCGCGGCCGGACCGCGCGCGGCGTCGTCGCTCGTGCGGGTCGTGTCCCTGCCGGCCGTGGCCGCCGATGGCATCGTCGACGTGTGGGTCGGCTTGCGCACGGCCGACGTCGGCACTCCGGTCGGATCGCTCGACGCGCCGGTTGCGAGCGATGCGCATTCGACCGGGCTTCTCCCTGGGTCGTTCGATCGCGACGTCGCGGGGCGCGGGTGCCCCGAGCCCGGGGGCACCGACGAGGCATGCGTCCCGGGGACCTCGTTTTGGATGGGCTCGCCCACGCATCCGCTCGAAGGGCGCGAGCACCTCGTCACGTCGTCGCCGTTCTACGTCGACACGCGCGAGGTCACGGTCGGCGATCTTCGCGCCGCCCGGCTCGCCACTGCGACCGACCCGATCCGTGACCCGCGCTGTCATTACGCCGACGTGCCCGATGGCCGAGAAGACCTCCCCGCCAACTGCGTGAGCCACGGGCTCGCCGAGCGCTACTGCGCGCTCCGCGGAAAGACGCTCCTCACCGAAGCCGCGTTCGAGCGGCTGGCGACCGGCGCCTTCGATGCCGACTACCCTTGGGGCCGGACGCCGCCGAGCTGCACCGACGCCGTCTACGCGCGAGATCCCAAAGGCAGCGCCGCGCCGTACAAAGCGTGCGTCTCCATCGGAAGCGGGGCGAGCCGCGCGGGCTCGGGAGCGCTCGACCGCGTCAGCTTCGGCGATCGCGAGGTGCTCGATCTCGCCGGCAACGTCGCCGAGTGGATGCGCGACGTCTTTCAAGACGACGGTGAGTCGTGCTGGGGCGCGGGCGTCTTGCGCGATCCGGATTGCCAGACCTCGAGCGCCACCCAGAAGGGCCACTCCGTGCGCGGCGGGAGCTTCGCGAGCTCGGTGCTCAGCCTGCGCGCGAGCACGCGCATCGTCGGCTCGGTGGACGACTCCGGCGCGCCGTACGTCGGCTTTCGCTGCATGCGGCGCGCGGACTGACGCGCTGCGCGGGGCGAACGCTCAGCGATGACCCGCGCGCTGGGCTTGCTCCTGCGCGCGGAGCTCGTCCTCGAGCTCGGCGTACACCGCATCGACGTCGCGCGTGGTCTCGCGGATCGTCGAGACGCCCAAGCGGAGCTCGTCGAGGCGATCGCCGAGCTCGCTCGGCGTCGTCATGGCCACGATCTCGTCGCCCAGGAGGCGCGCCGTGTTGTCGAGGAGATCCATCTGACCGCGCGCGTTCGAGATCTTCGCCGCGAGCTCGTCGATGCGGCGCCGTCGCTCCTCCAGCACCTCGATGTTCTTCTCGGCGATCTCGCGCCGCTTGTCGCTGGGGGAGAGCGACTTGAGCTGCGCTTGGTACTGCGACCAGAGCGCGTTCATTCGCCCGTAGTCGATGCGCGAGAGGTGGGCCTCACCCTGGCCAGCGATGATGGCGAGATCGAGGAAGTCGTCGTAGAGGCCGTCGAGCTTCACGAGCTCGCTCTGCACGAGATCGGCAGTGAGCGACGGGTTCTCCTTGGCGAGCTGCTCGATGCGGCGGAGCGCGTCCCAGAAGATCTGGGCGCGCTGCTGATCGCCCTCCTGGAGCTTCTTGAACTTGGCGTCGCGGACCTCGGTCACGCGTCGCATCTTTTCGTCGGCCCAGAGCTTGTCGAACCAGGCCTTCTGGAGCGCCGCCGAGTCGGGCGCGAAGAGGAGCCACACCGTCTCGACGACCGCCGCGGCCACGCCCACCCACCACTGGCCCGTCGCGGCCGACGCCACGCCGGCCCCCGCGAGGAGCGACAGGTTGTACGGGTTCACGAGCGCGTACTTGAGGTACGGCGGATCCTCGTCGCTCTTCTTTCGCCTCGCCACGGGTGCGTCTTCTCTTCGACTCTCGCGCAGAGCGCGCCTTTTCGCTCGAGCGCCAACATGCTCCCGGGCGCGCGGGCGTCGATGTTACCATCCTCGCCGAAAGCGAGGAGCACGTGGCGAAGAAGAGCGTAGGCGAGACGGTGCTCGGTTGGTTCGTGGTTCGCGAGGACGAGGAGGGAGACGAGGCGTCGCCCGACAGCGTGAGCGACGCCAAGGCCAAAGAGGAGCTCGTGGAGCGCTACGCCAAGCGCCCCGCGCCCCCGCCGCCGCCCAAGGACGCGCCCAAGTCCGTGCGCCTCGAGGGTGGGGATCTCCCGCTCGTCGCCGCCGGCAAGACGCTCGACGCTCCCGCGCTCGCCAAGGTCTACGAGGCGGCCAAGATCACGCCCGAAGAGCAAGAGCGTGTGCAAAAGGCCAAGAGCCTCGTCGACAGCCTGCCCATCGAGACGCCCAACGACGTCAAACGGCAGATCGTCGAGGCGTCGCTCAAGGCCTTCGGTGTGCCCATCGAGGCGATCGTCGAGACGGGGGTCGAGCAGATCCAAGCGCTCGAGGCGTACATCCAGCACGGCGCGCGTCACACGCAGAGCGTGCTCCAAGACGCGCAGACGCGCATCGAGCGGCTCCAGCAGGAGATCACCGAGATCAAGAAGCTGATGGAGCTCCAAGTCTCCACGCAGCAGAGCCTCGCGCGGAGCTGCAACGACGAGAAGGTGAAGGTGCAGCGCGTCCTCGAGTTCTTCGGCCAGGAGATCGTGGCCAAGGTCGTGCGCGAGTCGCCGAAGCTCGTCGAGAAGTGACCGTTCGCGTTCTCAGAAGAGCTTGATTTTGGGGGAGACGCCCACGAGCGCGCCCAGTCGGTCGGCGTCGCCGATGGGCGTGTAGAGCGCGATGACCGAGAGCGTGGCCGGCCCGGCGTCCCACGCCGCGCCGCCCGTCAGCGTGAGCTGCTTCGGATACTCGGCGACGTAGTAGCCGCCGCCGGCCTCGCCCAAGAGCGACCAGCGCTTGGCCTCGTCCACGTCGAGCACGAGGTCGAGCCCACCCACGAAGCCGAGCGGGCGGCGCCGCGCCGAGCCCACCCGGGGATCGACCAGCCCGCCAGCGTTGACGACTACGTGTATGTTCCCTCTATCGAGGCCCAAGAGGGCGAGGGCCTCGTAACCCGCCCCGCGGAGGTCTTTGGCGAGCGGGAGGCGGGGCCCGAGCTGGAGCCCGAGGGCCGCCGCGTCGAGCGCGCCCACGTCTTTCACGTCGGCGATGCCGATCTTGGCGCTCGTCCACAGAGGCTCGCCGATCGCGAGCCGGGTCTTCGCGCCCGGCTCGGGAGAGAGCGGCTCGAGGGCGACGGCGCCGTCGACGTCGAGCTCGAAGCGCGGGAGGAGGCCCACGTCGAGCTCGTAGTCGGGGAGAAAGAAGCGTCCCGCGCCCTGATCGCCGGTCGTCGGTCCGAGCTGCAGATCGAGCTCGAGCGTTCCCGGATCTTCGAGCTCGAGATCGGTGGGCTCGAAGCGCGGGCGGAAGGAGGTCGCATGGGCGCCGGCGCCAACGAGGTCGAGCGCCGCGAAGATCGCCACCGCGGCCGCGCGTCTCACGCCCCCGCGCTCCCGAAGGCGCGCATCACGAGATCGACGAGCGCGTCGAGCGCCTCCATCGCGCGCTCGTGCTCGCCGCGTTCGACGTACTGCATCCCCACGGCCTCGAGGCCCGCCACGAGCGCGTAGACGCGAATTCGGTCGGGGGGGCGCGCCGCGACGCCCGCGCGGTGCGACTTGGCCACGCCCTCGAACATGAGATCCGCAAAGCGCTGCCGCAGGGCCTCGCGTTTTTGGTCGAGCTCGGGGCCGGCGCCGCGCGCGATGACGAACATGACCCTCGACTCGTTCGGGAAGCGGGCGATGAGCCCGAGCAGACCCTCGACGCCCGCGCGGAGCTGGTCGTTGGGGTGGGCCTGCGCGCGCACGTAGCCTTCGACCGCCTGATACGACTGGCGACTCAGACGATCGTGGAGCTCGGAGAGGGCGCTCCCGAGATCGCGGAAGTGATCGTAGAAGGTGCGCCGGCTGACACCGGCCGCCTTGCACACGTCGTCCACCGTGCTCTGGGCGAGACCCTGGGTGGCGAGGACGAGCGTGAGCGCACCGAAGATGCGTCGCCGCGCTTCTTTAACCCTCTCGTCGGGGGCGAGGGTGCGGTCGTACTTTCCGCGGCCGGGCGCCTTTTCGACGGACGCAGCCTCGGGGTCCAGCGAGTCTACGCTCGCGGACTTTTTGCGTTTTCTCGCTGGTTGAGCTGGCCTTCGCGCCCCCATCGTCGGGGGAGGGTAACACCGGCTCACCGCCGTAAATGCCCGAATGAGACAATGAAACGTGGATGTGTTCATTGCGCTCTGGGTCCCGGTGGCTTAATCCGTGGCGTCATGCAGAAGCGCGCCACTCTCGCCCGGACGGCGTGGTTCCCGTCGCTCGCGCTCGCCGTCACCGCCCTCGTGGCGTGCGGCGACGTGACGGGAGACGGAACGCCCGGCCGCGCCACGCGTCCTGCCACGGCCACGATCGCGCCCGACGAGCCCTCGTCCACCGCGAACGACGTGCCTGCGCCCGCGAGCACGAACAATCCACGCTCCCAAGACGCTGGCCTCTCCGGGGCCGACGCGTCGGCCGACGTGGGCCCTCCGCTCGTCCCGCACGCGAAGCCGAGCGAGTGCTTCGTGAACCAGCTCGGCCCCGTCGTGGGCCCGAACTACGATCAGTTCGCGCCCAAAATGGGCGTCCACTGCGACGGCACGCAGCAGCAGAAGATCACCGGCGTCGAGAAGCTCGTGTTCCTCGGCGACTCGGTGACGGCAGGCACGCCGCCCACGCCGATCAACCAGTTTTACCGGTCGATCGTGACCGACGGGATCAAGCAGCGCTTCGGCCAGAACGTCGCGGTGAGCGACTGCTCGAAGTGGGGCGCGCGCAACGACGACCTGAACACGCAGCCCGGCGGCAAAGACAAAGGGCAGATCGATCAGTGCTTCCCCACCGGCGTCGAGCAGAAGAAGACGCTCGTCGTCATGACGATGGGGGGCAACGACATCGCGGCGTGGGCCAAGGCGCAGCTCGCCGGCCCGGCCGCCACCACCGAAGCCGACGCGGCGGGCGACCAGCTCGCGACGGCGCTTCGCTGGCTCAAGGACCCGGTGCACTTCCCCAACGGGAGCTACGTGATCTTCGCCAACGTGTACGAGTACACGGACACGAGCGGTGACGTGCTCTCGTGCCCCGCGGCCGGGCTCTCCGGCTTCAAAGCGAACTACGCGCAGGGCACGGACGCGATCGTCCACTTCCAAGAGCTCTACATGAAGCACGCCGTCGAGACGGGGACCGACGTGGTCTTCCTGCTCGAGAACTTCTGCGGTCACGGCTACAAGCGCGACGACCCGAAGCTCCAGTGCTACCGCGGCCCGAACACGGATCTCTGGTTCGATCTCACGTGCTACCACCCGAACCCGGTGGGCCACTCCAAGATCGCCGAGTACGTCCTCCGCATCGTCGACGGCTGACGCCGCCGATTCCGCGCCGCGCGGTCAGCGGTACGCGTCGCACTCGGCCTTGTTCGCTCGATAGGCCGGCCAGGCGCTCAGGCCTTGGAGCTGAAACACGCCGTGCGCGCAGCGCGCGTTGACCCGCGGATTGAGGAGCTCGGCCTCGGTCGCCGGGCAGCCGGGCGTCGCGCCAAGGTGGACCGTCCGGATTTGGAAGAGCCCGACCTCGCGGCCGCTCGAGCCGCGCGTCACGAGCTCTGGGTCCCAACCGGACGCGTGCCAGCTCGTGCACACCATCTTCGGGATCGTCGATTCGAAGAACCCGGCTTGCCGGAGCAGCACCGTCACCTGGTCGGCGGAGACCGGCGGCGCGTCGGTGAGGCTCGCCGCGCTCTGACCTTCACCCGTGGTGTCGAGCGCCGGCGCGTCCGAGCATCCGACCGAAGCGACGATCGACGCGACACCGAGCAAGGCGATGCACGCGCGACGCGTCGTCGGGCGGACGCCCGAGCCTTCGATACGCGCGCGTGATGAAGCCATCGTCCGACGAGCAGCAACCCTCGCGCCGACGTGAATTGCGCGGGATTTGCTGCAAATTCGCCCGCCCGAGGCCTGCATTCGTGTCGCCCCGAAGCGTCCGCGCGACACGGACGTGATCCAGGGTGCGCGCTTCCCGCCGCGCGGCGCGTGGATCACCGCCAGCTCGAACTGACCCTCTCCGGCGACACCGCACGCGTCGCGTGCAAGTTACACGTGTCCGCGCGGAGCGCCGATCTCACCGGTGATTTCTCGCGCGTGGCGCTCACGCGCCCACCTCGGCGGCGCGGCCCGCACCTTGCTGAACGTGCCAGTGGAGGTCTTCATGACACGCGGCTGGCTCTCTCTTCCGATGGTGTTCGTGCTCGCGATGGCCGCGACCGGTTGCTCGGCCAGCACCGACGACGGCACGACCGACGACCCCAACGCCGAAGGCGCCGACGAGGGCGAGCTCCGCGGCGGCGAACGCCTCACCGCCTCCCAGGTCGCCGACCTCGTTCGGAACGCCGGCTTCCCGTCCAACATGATCGGTCGCATGGTCTGCACCGCCAAGTGGGAGTCGAGCTTCTACACCAAGGCGACCAACAAGAACCGCAACGGCACGACCGATCGCGGCCTCTTCCAGATCAACAGCATTCACCTCGGCCACACCAAGGGCTGCCCCGCGAGCTCGTCGGCGATCTTCGATCCGGAGACCAACACGCGCTGCGCCTACAACATCTACCGGCTCCAAGGCGTCAACGCTTGGTACGGCTACAAGGCGCACAAGAGCGAGTGCGATCGCACGCGCGCGCCGGCCATGTCGCTCGATGGCCCGAACGCGCCGGCCACGCCCGACGATCCCAACGCCGGTGACGACATGACCCCGATGACGGATGCCGACATGTATGGCGACCCGTCGTTCGGCGACGCGATCGTCGCGCCGGACCGGCCGGAGCTCCCTGGTGCCCCTGAGCGGGCGCCGCGCGAGGTGCCTCTCGCGGGCCCGGCCGAAGGGCCTTACTCGCTCTGATCTCGCGGCCAAGCGCGGGGCCGCGACGCCCGCGCCCGAAGCCGATGTCTCCCCCAAAGCAAGAGCTCGAGAAAGAGCGTTTCCTAAAGGACCCCTGTCAGTGCAAACTTCGTACGTGCCTCCCGTCTCCGAGCTGACCCAAACCGTCGCAGCCACGCCGCACGCCTTCAAGGTCCGAGCGGTCACCCTCAAGATCTTGAAGGGGTCCGAACAGGGCTTCGCCACCAAGATCGATCGCCCGCTCTTCGTGATCGGCTCCGGTCCAAACGCGGACCTCCGCGTCTCGGACCCGGGCGTATCGCGCGAGCACGTGCGCGTGATGCTCGATCCCAACGGCGCGCGCATCCGCGACGAGTCGAGCAAGAACGGCACGTACGTCGGCGGGATGCGCGTACGCGACATCACGCTCACGCAAGACGCGGCCATCACCATCGGCGGCACCACGCTGCAGATCTCGATCGAGGCCGAGCAGATCGAGCTCGCGCTCTCCGAGGGCGACCGCTTCGGCGACGCCATCGGTACGTCGACGGTGATGCGTCACCTCTTCGCCAACCTGGAGCGCATCGCGGGCAGCGATCTCACGGTGCTCATCGAAGGCGAGAGCGGCGTCGGCAAGGATCTCCTCGCGCGCGCCATTCACCAGAAGTCGCCGCGCGCCGATGGCCCGATGGTCGTCGTCGACTGCGGCGCGATCCCCGCCAACCTCGTCGAGAGCGAGCTCTTCGGTCACGAGCGCGGAGCCTTCACCGGCGCCACCGACTCGCGGCGCGGCATGTTCGAGGAGGCCGACGGCGGCACGCTGTTCCTCGACGAAATCGGCGAGCTCCCGCTCGACCTTCAGCCCAAGCTCCTCCGCGCGCTCGAGCAGCGCGAGATTCGTCGCGTCGGCGGTCGCACGCCCAAGCCGGTCAACGTGCGCGTCATCGCCGCCACCAACCGCCGCCTCTCCGAGGCCGCGCGCACCGGCGAGTTCCGGAGCGACCTCTACTACCGCCTCGCCGTCGCGCGCGTCACCGTGCCGCCGCTCCGCGATCGTCCCGAGGACATCCTCCCCATCGCGCGGACCCTGCTCCGCATGTTGCGAAACGACACGTCGGCCGACTTCCCGGCCGACTTCGCGTCGATGCTCGCCGCGTACCCGTGGCCGGGCAACGTGCGCGAGCTCCGCAACGTCGTCGAGCGCTACGCCGTGTTCGGCAGCGAGCGCGGTCTCTTCGATCGCGCATCGGCCGTCGCGCGCAGCGCGGACGACGATCTCGCGTCGCTCACGTATCACGAGGCCCGCAAGATCGTCCTCGATCGATTCGAGGAGCAATACCTCCCGCGCGTGCTCGAGCGGGCGAACGGCGTCATGTCGCGGGCGGCAGAGCTCGCGGGCGTCGCACGACCGAGCTTCTACCGCATGATGGCGCGGCTCCGTCCGACCGATCAGGGCGGCGGCGGCAGCGGCGGCTCCATCCCGCCCGGCGCCTGAACGCCCGATACGCTCCGGACTGCGCTCGAAAGCCTCCGTAACGGCGAACGAAAGTACGCCATGTCGGTCGCTTTTCATTACTCTTAGGCGGTGACGGGTGTGTCCCTCGATCGCTGGCGTCGTCCGCTCGTCTCGGCGGTGATCGCGCTGGTCGTGACGACCGGTCCCCTCGGCGGAACGGTCGCGCACGCGGAGGGCCGGAGCGGCAAGCCGGACGCGAGCGGCGTGAACGATCGCCAGGCGGCGGCGCGGGCGGCGAAGGCACAATACGAAGAAGGCGAGCGGGCCTTCAAGAAGGGCGACTTCCGGCGTTCGGCCGAGCTCTTCGAGAACGCGTACCGCATCGTTCCCCACCACTCGGCGCTCTGGGGCGCGGCCCGGGCGTGGATCCGCGCCGGTGAGGACGTGCGCGGCGCGAACCTCCTCGAGCGCTACCTGCGCGAGGCGCCGCCCAACGCGCCCGACCGCGATCGCGCCACCGAGGTGATCACCGATCTCGACAAGCGCCTCGGGCGCATCGAGGTGCTCCTCAACGACGTGACCGACGTGCGGATCGACGGCGAGGTGCTCGACGGCGACAAGCTCTGGGTGGTTCCGGGCGAGCACGTCGCAAGCGCCGACGCGCACGGCAAGCCGGTGCGAAAGACCGTCTCCGTGGCAGCGGGCGATCGCGTGAGCGTGACGCTGGAGCTCCCGCCGCCCGTGGTCACGCCGCCGACGGTGGAGAACCGCACGCCGCGGCCGCTGCCGCCGTGGCTCATCATCGTCGGTGGCGGGCTCACCGTCGCCGGCGCCGGTGTGCTCACGTACTCGGGCATCGATACGATCAACAAGAAGAACGACTTCCAAGAGTACGTGAGCGGCCTCGGCTCCGGCGCGCCGGGCTTCACGCGCGACGCCGCGCAGTCGAAGCTCGACGAAGCGAACCAGGCGCAAGATCGCACCAACATCCTCATCGGCGTCACCGTCGGCGTGGCCGTCGTCACCACCGTGGCGGCGCTGTTCTTCACCGATTGGGGACAGAAGGCGGTGCCCAAGACGGCCGCGCTCGGCCCTGGCTCGCTTCAAGGTCGCTTCTGATGTCTCGCGGGCCGCGGAGAGCGATGCGGCCGATCGCCTGGACCGCCGCGGTGGCGGCCAGCGTGGCGTCGTGCACCGTCGTGAACGGCCTCGTGGTCCCGGAGTCGCGTGATCCGCAAGACGCCGCGCCGGTCGGCGAAGGCGCGGTCGTCGACGCCGACGATGGCTGTCCGCACGCCGTTCCGCCGCCACCTTCTCCCGCCGCCGATCCGCCCGGTGACCTCGATCTTTTCTTCGTCATGAAGGACATCGACTTCGGCGGCGGCAAGGTCGGCCTCGATCTCGATCACGCGTGCACGTGTCACCCGTCGGCCGCGACGTGCAAGTCGGCCAGCAGCAATCCCAACTGCGACGAGCTTGGTGGTCGCGACAACGTCGTCGGTCGCCTCCTGACGACGATCCGAGACACCGCCCACTTCGACATTCCTGCGCGCATCAACGCGCTCGGTAGCGCGGGCAAGGGCGGACTCCTCCTCCGGCTGCAGGGCTACAGCGGCGGCCCGGACGATCCCACCGTGCAGGTCTCGTTCTTTCCATCGCGCGGCGTGTGCACACTCCCCGCCGACGACGCAGGCGTGTCCGGTCCGCCGGGCAATCCGAGCGCGGACGGTGGCGCGACGCAGCCGACCTGCACCGCGCCTTTCTACGACGAGCGCGACAAGTGGAGCTACGACCCCACGCAGCTCCTCGACCCGAAGCGCATGGTGTCCAAGCTCGTCGCGACCAACGCGTACGTCGTGGGCGGCGTGCTGGTCGCGAGCATCGACGGCGCGTTGCCGCTCGCCGGGCTCGACCTCCGGCTCCAGGCCGGGGTGGTGATGGCGCGCATCGCGACGAACCCCTTCCGTCTCGAAGACGGTGTCGGCGCCGGGCGGTGGAAGCTCGAAGACGCGTTCCAGTCGATCCGCAAGATGAAGGTCTCCGATTCCGCGAGCCCGCTTTGTCTCGACACCGCCTATCAATTCTTGAGTCAAACTACGATCTGCGGCTTGGCCGACATCATGGACGTTCCGACCGCCGACAACACGAGCCAGACGTGCAACGCCGTCTCGGTCGGCATGACGTTCAAGGGCGCACCCGCCACCCTCGGCGCGGCGATTCCCATCGAGAACGAAGACAACGTGTGTCCCGAGCAAACGCTGGGGTGCCGCTGATGAAGCGGGGGAAGCGATGAGGACGCGCACTCGTGCCGCGGTGCTGGGGTCGACGAGCCTCGCGGCGATCGGTCTCGTCGCCTGCACCGTCGCGAACGGCCTCATCATCCCGCCCGCGCCGGCGACGGTCGATGCGGGGGATGGTGGCGACGGCTGCGAGCACGCGTTCTTGCCGGCCCGACCGATCGAGCCCGACGGTTTCGTCGATCCACCGCTCGTCTTCGCCATGGACCACGTGGCGTTCGGATCCAAGGACGGCGGCAGCTCGGTCGGGTTCGATCTCGACAACTCTTGTACGTGCGCGCCGCACGCAGGGACGTGCACGCCGCGAAGCGGTGCCCCCGAGCACTGCGACGCGCCGGGCGGTCGAGACAACACCATCGCCGCCGTCACCGGCACGTTCACCGGGCCGTTCAACATCGAGGATTACATGAACCGCCGGCTCAAAGAGGGGAGCGCCGGCATGCTCATCGTGATCTCGGGCTACAACGGCCTCGCCGACGACGCGAACGTCAGCATCAGCTTCCTGCCGAGCGCGGGGCGGCTGACGCTCCTCCCCGACGGCGGCACAGAAGCCATCACCGACGGCGGTCTCCGTTGGAGCTACGATCCGAACTTCGATCAGAAGCTCAACCTCGCGAATGCGATCCAGATCCTCGGCTACGTGAAGGACCACGTCGCCGTGGCCATCTCGAACGGGGCGGCCACGCTCCCGCTCGCGGGTCTCGACCTCGGCTTCAGCAAGGGCTTCATCGTCGCACCGATCAAGATGAACCCGCCGCGCATCGAAGACGGTGTGCTCGGTGGACGCTGGCCCATCGACAGCATCGCGGCCTCCGTCGGCCGCTTCTCGCTCGACAACTTCGGTGTGCCGGGGAAGATCTGCGAGACCGACTTCTTCACCGAGAAGCTGATCCCGCAGATCTGCGCGACCGCCGACATCTCGGCGAACGAGGGGGACGACAACAAGGGAAAGCCGTGCGACGCGCTCTCGGTCGCCATCTCTTTCAGCGCATCACCAGCCGAAAAGGGCGACCCCGTCCCGCTCGCGCCGGTCGAATCGTGTGGCGCCGACGGGGGCGACGCGGGCGACGGCGGACAACCGGTAGCCCTACATGTGGTTTGCCCTTAGACTTGGTTACATCGACCCCGGCCGCATACATGGATTGATCCTCCTCCATGGACTCTGGGGCGAAGTCGAGTCACCCTACGGATACACCGAAATTCTCGAGAAGCTCGGCGGGTGTCTAATGGCACCTCGGTTGCTTTGAGTGCTTCGGGTCGCCCTTCATGGTCATGCGCTCTCCACTCGCCGAAGCTCGTAACGAGTCGGCCGCGCCTCGCGCGGGCGAGCTCGTGGCGGGGCGCTACGAGGTGGAAGGTGTCATCGGCTCCGGCGGTATGGGACGGGTCGTCGCCGCGCGCGACGAGAAGGGTCGCGCCGTCGCGATCAAGCTCCTCCTTTCGCCGCCTTCCGAGCGTGTCTGGGTCGAGCGCTTCTTCCGCGAAGCGCGCGCCGTCTCGCGCATCAACAGCGCGCACGTCGTGAAGGTCCTTGCGGTGAGCTCGCCCAACGAGGCGACGCCCTTCATCGTCATGGAGCGGCTGCGCGGTCGCGACTTCGGAAAGCGCTTGCGCGCCGAGGGGCCGCTCACCCTGCGTGACGTCGCCGACTGCATCATTCAGGCGTGCGACGCGCTCGCGAATTCGCACGCGGTCGGCGTCGTGCACCGCGACGTGAAGCCGTCGAACCTGTTCGATCACGTGGTCGACGGCGTGCACACCATCAAGGTCCTCGACTTCGGCATCTCCAAGGCGCGCGGCCAAGAGGAGTTCGAGCACACGCTCACCACGTCGCGGGACGGCATGCTCGGCTCGCCTCCGTACATGTCCCCCGAGCACATTCGCGACGCTCGCTCGGTCGATCACCGCACCGACATTTGGTCGCTGGGCGTCGTGGCCTACCAGCTCCTCGCCGGTCGTCTGCCCTTCGACGGTCAGTCGGTGGGCGAGGTGTTCTGCTCGGTGCTCGAACGCCGCTTCTCCCCGCTCGCCTCCGTACGCCCCGATCTCCCGCGGGAAATCCAGGCGATCATCGACAAGTGCTTGCAGCGCGACCCGGGCGATCGCTACCAGACCGCCGCCGACCTCGCGCGCGCGTTCATCCCCTACGCGACGCCGAGCATCACCACGCTCGTCGACGCGATGCCCACGCTCGTTCCGGCTGCGTCGTCCGGCCCGTCGCTGGTGCGGGCGATCCCGGGGGCAGGCGTCCCGCTCGACGAGGACGTGCACACGCTCACGCTGCCCCCCATCGGTCCGAGCGTCGGCCAGCAGCTCCACGCGATGACGGACGCGCTCCTGGTCACGAACCCCACCGTGCTTGGCAGCGCGCCGCCGCGCGGCGTCGTCGAGCTCTCTACGACGCTGCAGCCGATCTCCGAGCCGCTCTCGGCAGCGTCGGTCGAAGCGGCCAAGCGCATGAAGCGCGCGTCGCGTCGCACGACGATGCTCGTGGTCGGCGCGGCCGTGGCGCTCTTCGCGCTCCTCTCGGTTCCTTTCCTCGTGCGCGGCACGCCGTCGGCTTCGACGCGTGATGACGTTCCGATTCAACCGGCGACCGCGATGACCGTGACCACGCCGGCGCCCGGCACGCCGACGGCGCAAACCGGCACCGGGACCGTTGCTCCGCCGAATGGCACCACCGCCGTCGACAACGCGGCGGCCATCGCGGGCGCTGCCAACGCGGGCACGAAGCCAGGCTCGGCCTCGCCGACGGCCGCTGCAACCGAAGACGTCACCTTCACGGTGAGTGATCACCGCGCGGGCGCGCGCAAGACGGGCACCCGATCGTCGAAGACGACGAACACGGTGAAGCCTGCCATCACGCACACGGCACCGCCCGCGGCCGAGCCACCGGTCGCTCCGCCGGTTGCGCCTGCTCCGCCGACGCCCGCGCCGCGGCCCGAGATTCATCCGAATCCGTATTGAGGGGCGTCGTCGGGACGCGCGGCTCACGTCTCGTCGACGAGCATCGACGGCGGACGGCTCGACTTCGCGCGGAGCGCTAGGGCGGCGGCTGAAATTCGAAAGTGCGTGTCCCCACCTCGTCAGGTCCGCGTCAGGCGCACCGACGACGGTCAGGCGAAGCGGCGCGCCAATGAGCCGGACACCACCGTGACCAGGCGTCGGCGGCGTCTTGCGCGCCCGACGCGGCTTCGGAGAACCACGATCGGCTCTCTCGTGGGGCTGTCTCGCCGGCGCGACATGGACCCATGCGGTCAGATCTCAGGGCGAACGTGCTCCCGTGTAGGTCTACGGAAAATGTCCCGGGATTTCGGGATGTAGGACCTCAGCCCCAGGGCCTCCGATGCCGGCCTTGCGCTTGCAGTGGAGAGTTACGTCGCTTCGAGCTCGCCCAGCCCGACGACACCGCCCGCCGAGCCCGCCCGCCCCATGAACCAAGACCAAGCTCCCGTCGAGAACCCCGCCGCCGCCGAGCCGGAGAAGCACGGCTTCGAGCGCGTGCGCGACCTCCTCCCCGCGCTGATGAAGCTGGGGTCCCGCAAGCAGGGGATCGAGCTCATTCTCCAGACGACCGCCACCGACTGCGGTGCGGCGTGCCTCGCGATGATCCTGGCCTACAACGGCCGGCACGTCTCGCTCGAGGAGATCCGCGAGGGCATGAGCGTCGGTCGCGACGGCGTCAGCGCCCGCGCGATCCTCGAGGCCGGCTCGCGTTACGACCTCCGCGGCCGCGGCGTCCGCATCGAGATCGACGACCTCAAGGACCTCGAGTGCGGCGCGATCCTCCACTGGAACTTCTCGCACTTCGTCGTCTTCGAGAAGGTCGACGAGAAGGGCATTCACCTCGCGGACCCCGCGCTCGGGACGCGCATCGTCAACGCCGACGAGGCCTCGCGCGCGTTCACGGGCGTCGCGCTCCTCTTCGAGAAGGCCGAGACGTTCCAGAAGTCGGGCCCCAAGAAGCGCACGCTCTGGCGCCGCTGGCGCGAGATGCTCACGGGCTCGGACGACCTCTACCGCGTCGTCATCACGTCGATCCTCCTCCAGGGCCTCGCGCTTCTCCTCCCGCTGCTCCATGGTCGCCTCGTCGACCGCGTCCTCCCGCGCAACGACATGCACCTCATGTTCGTCGTGGTGATGGCGTTCATCACGGCGATCGTCTTCCACTTCCTCTCGTCGCTCGTCCGCAGCCACATCTTCACGCACCTCCGGACCAAGTTCGACGCGAAGCTCACGCTCGGGTTCGTCGAGCACATGCTCCGCCTCCCGTACGGCTTCTTCGAGCGTCGCCAAGCGGCCGACCTCCAGATGCGCGTCTCCAGCGTCGCGACGATTCGCGAGGTGCTCACGGGCGCGGTGCTCTCGGCCCTCGTCGACGGCACGCTCGTCATCGGTCACCTCGGGTTCCTCGCCTTCATGAGCCTCAAGACGGCGGGCATGGCGCTCGTCGTCGTCGGCGCGCAGGCCGGTGTTTACGTCGGCATGCGCAAGAAGATGATGGAGCTCTCGGCGGGCACCATCGCCAAGCAGGCCGAGGCCGCGCACTCGCTCAACGAGCTCCTCCAGGGCATGGAGTGCCTCAAGGCGAGCGGCGTCGAGAACGTGGCCGCGCAGCGCTGGGCGTCGCAGTACGTCGACGTCCTCAACATCGGTCTTCGGCGCGGTACGGTCTCGAACCTCTCCGACGCGCTCCTCGGCACGATGCGCATCATGGGACCGACCCTCCTCCTCCTCGTCGGCGTCGCCGAGGTCGCGTCGGGCTCCACCAGCCTCGGCCAGATGCTCGCCGCGAACGCATTCGCCGTCGGCTTCATCCAGCCGGTCATGAGCCTCGTCGGCACGCTCCAGCAGATGCAGACCGTGAAGGCGCAGTTCGACCGCATCGAGGACGTTCTCAACACGACGCCCGAGCAGGAGAACTCCAACCGCCTCTCGACGAAGCTCAAGGGCGAGATCATCCTCGACAAGGTCTCGTTCCGTTACTCGCAGAACACCCCCGAGGTCGTGAAGAGCGTCTCGGTCGCGGTTCGCCCTGGCGAGTGCATCGCCATCGTCGGTCGCTCGGGCTCGGGCAAGACCACGCTCGGCCGCCTCCTCCTCGGCCTCTACCAGCCGACGGGCGGCTCGATTCGCTACGACGGCAAGCCCCTCACGCAGATCGACCTCCGCGCCCTCCGCCGTCAGCTCGGCGTCGTCGTGCAGCGTCCGCACATCTTCGGCACCACGGTGCGCGCCAACATCGCGCTTGCGGATCCGACCATCCCCTTCGAGCGCGTGCAGAAGGCGGCGGCCCTCTCGGCCATCGACCGTGACATCGCGAAGATGCCCCTCGGCTACGACACCCCCGTCGTCGCCGGCGGCGCGTCGCTCTCCGGTGGTCAGCGTCAGCGCCTCGCGCTCGCGCGCGCCCTCGTGAACGAGCCGGCGATTCTCTTCCTCGACGAAGCCACGAGCGCGCTCGACGCGGCGACCGAGGCCGAGGTCCAGAAGAACCTCGAGTCGCTCACGTGCACGCGCATCGTCGTCGCGCACCGCCTCTCGACGGTCGTGAACGCGACGCGCATCCTCGTGATGGAGGACGGCGTCCTCGTCGAGCAGGGCACGCACAAGGAGCTCGTCGCCAAGGGCGGGTTCTACGCGCGCCTCGTCGCGGCGCAGATGGGCGAGCACGGCATGGCCGTCGCCGCGCAGCAGGGCCCGCGCCCGCAGCAGCCGCAGCAGCAGGCGCCGCAGGGTCAGCGTCCCGGCGCTCCCGCCGGCATGACCCCGCAGCAGGCCGCGCAGATGCAGCAGATGCAGGCGCAGATGAGCCCGCAGCAGATGCAGCAGATGCAGATGCAGGCCCAGATGCAGGCCCAGATGCAGGCGCAGATGGCCGCGCAAATGCAGGCTCAGATGCAGGCGCAAATGCAGGCTCAGATGCAGGCGCAGATGCAAGCCCAGTCGGCCCAGCAGTCGAAGCCGCCGGTCCTCACCCAGGCGCAGGCCCAGATGCAGGCCCAGCTCGCCGCGCAGGTCAGCAAGGCCCCGCGCGTCTCGCAGTCGCAGCCGCCGGCGCCGATGGCCGAGGAGCGCACGGTCGCGCGTCGTCCCGCGCCGCCGCTCCCCCCGCGCGCGTCGCAGCCCACCCTCAATCGTCCCCTCGTGATGGTGCGCGGTGACGAGCAAGCCGAGGTCACGGTGGCGCGTCCTCCGGCCAAGGCGCAGGCCCGCCCCGTGCAGGGGCAAGTGCTCAAGGCCGCTTCGGGCGGCTACGGCGCGGCGAGCTACGCCGCCGCGTACTCGACCGATGAAGAGCCGGTCACGCAGCGTGAAGATCAGATTGGCAACTACTGGAGGAATCGATGAGCGGCATTCGGATGAAGACGGGGCTTCTGGTCAAGGGCATCGCCGTGGTGCTCACGCTGATCGGTGCGCCTGCGGTCGGGATCCTGATGACGCCGAAGCGTGAAGCGGTCGCGCAGGCCGCCGAGACGCATCAGGAGCAGGCGGTCGAAGCGACGAAGCCCGCAGCGGCGCCGATCGCGACGGGCAACTTCGTGGGTGTGCTCCTCCCGCCCCAGATGGCGAACCTCTCGGCCTTCAGCGACACGCGCGTGAAGCACATCGACGTGAAGCTCGGCCAGCGCGTTCGCAAGGACCAGGTGCTCCTCGGCTTCGATCCGCGCGAGCAGCAGCAGATGCTCCTCGCCGCCGAGAGCCAGCTCCAGGGCGCGAAGGCGCGCGCGGGCGCGGCGGGCGCCGAGTGCGGCGCGGCGTCTGCGGATGCGCGGCGCAACTCGGGCACCGTGGAGTGGAACGGCCAGAAGATCAGCATCGTGTCGGGCGGTCAGGCCGACTCGGCGCGCTTCAACCGCGCCGCGGCGTGCGCGCGCGCGGGCGCGGCCGGCGCGGAAATCAAGGAAGCGCAGGCGCGCGTCGATCAGCTCAAGCTCGCGGTCGAGCACACCGAGCTCACCGCGCCGTGGGAAGGCGTCGTCACGGCGATCAACGTCGAGGCCGACGCGACGGTGCACGCTGGGCAGCCGGTCATCCGCATCGTCGGCGGGCAGGGCCTCCGCGCGCGCATCGCGATCCCCGAGGAATCGTCGGGTGTTTGGCAGGGGCGTCGTCGCGCGCAGCTCGCGCTCGACGACGGCAAGGGCGGAAAGATCTTCTGGGCGATCCTCGATCAGGTTGCGCCGGAAGTCGAAGCCGCGTCGCGCACGTACTTCGTCGAAGGTCCGCTCGCAGCGGACAACAAGGCGTGCGGCGGCGATTGCACGCTGCTCGCCGGTCGACCGGTGCGCGCGACCTTGATCAGCGACAACGAGTGATCGCTCGCGGCCCGAGGTCGCGAGGGAATTCGGATTCGATACGGCAGGCAAGAAACTCTGGTTGGACGGTGCGCCTCGGGCGGGGCAATCGGTCCGGAAGGGAGCGTGAAGAGACTTCGTACGAGTGAGTGAACGCTGGCGGAGCAGTCGCGTCGATTGGGCAATCGCGCGCGGTACGCTCCGCGCCGGCGAACGACGATTCCCCCGGTGAGGGCCCGCCGGGTAGGATCAACAGTTTGAGATCAAAGGTTCGGCCAGAGCGCCACGCGCTCGCTCGGACCTTCGTACTGATGAACGAGGACGTGCGTGCCGTCCGAGGCGAGCGTGACGTCGCGCACGCCGGCGTAGACCTTCTGGTCGGCGAACATGCTGTCCGTGAAGTCGGAGAAGTAGGAGAGGATCGTGTCTCCAGTCGCGTCGTCGACGACGTCGTAGGTCGTCGAGCGGTGGAACGCGCCGTCGTCGTCCACTCGAACGACGAGTCGATGTCGCGGCGGCGGAGGGGCGGCGCGGACGGCGGCATCGAGTGCCGTCGCGAACGCCCACGCGTCTCTGGGAGAGTCCGTACGTTCGGCATCGAGGGCCAGTGACCACTCTGCGGTCTCGGCGCTCCGCACCGACAGCGCGCTCACGCGGCTCGAGAGCGCCGCGAGCCATGCGTTCCACTCGCTCGGAAAGTCCCGAGCCAAGGCGTCGCGCGTCGACGTGAAGGCACGCGCGGCGGCTTCGCGAGCGTCGCGCTCGGTGGATGCGCGCGCGCGGGCATCGTCGTCCAAGAAGCCCCGGCCATCACCGTACTCCCAGGTCTCTACGAGCCGAGGGATCGCGCACCACTCGGCGGCGCGCGCGAGCAGGTCACTTCGCGCACGCTCGAACAGCGACGCGAGCGTCGCGCGCAGGTTCACGCGCGCGCGCGCCTCGAACCGCTCGCGCGCGACGGGGGTGCGGTAGACGTGCGGCCGCGCCAGGAATCGACGCAGCACGGCGGCGCGGCCGATGATGAACTCTTGGCGCGAGACCCAGGCGTATTCGCGCCGGATCTCCTCTTCGAAGCGCACGAGCTTCGGCCAGGGGCTCCCGAGGATCGAGAGATCGATGTCGACGACCAGCGCAGCCGCTTCGGACGTCGCCGAGTGGTCGCGGGTCGCGCGCACATGGCTCGCGACGCGCTCCGCCACCCCGACGTCGGCTCCGCCTTCGCGCAGCGCTTGGTCCGCCCACGCTGCGCTGCGCTCCTCGTTGTCGCGGGCGCGCGGATCGTAGACGGCGTCGTGGAACCAGAGCGCCGCTTCGATCTCGGCGCGGACGGCGTCGTCGAGTGAGAGCGCCGTAGCGAGCTCGTCCAAGAGCGCGAGGCATGCGCCCACGTGACGCGCCGTATGGTACGCGCGCGCCGGCTCCGCATACGCCGCGCGGAGCCGGCGGAGCGTTTCGTCCGCGAGGGAGCTCGCGCCGAGGGCTCGCCACATCGCGACGAAGCGCGGACGTGGCAAAACGCTGTCCGGCGCGGCTTCATGCACCGACACGTCTTCGTTCCACTCGGCGCGAAGTTGGTGCTCGTCGCACGTCCGGAGGAGCCCGCACGCGGCGCAGAACAGCTCGTCGAGCTCGGCGATGGGGGTAGCCGAGACCGCGACGTCGCGTGCGCCGCAGCGCGGGCAGCGAAGGACTCTGGCCGTCTCGATCACCGATGGTGCTCCGGCGATCTCAGAACGCGCCCGGCGCGATCCACGGCGAAACGCCGCCATCGAGCTTGAAGCTCGTGAGGGTGCCGTTGCTCGCGCTCGGGCCGCCGTCGGCGAGGAGAACGGAGTCGTGCGCGATGCTGCTCGTGAAGGGCTCGTCGAGTGTCCAGTATGCCTGGAGCCCGGCAGTGCTCGGCGCGAGCTTCACGTTGCGATTGGCCGCGATCTCGGCGGCGCTCCGCTCGACGCTCCAGAGACGCACGTCGTCGATCGCGCCGGCCATGTGGATGAACGCGCTCACGAAGCCGTAGTGGCCGTAGCCGAGACGCACTTGGTCGCCGCCGGTGAACGTCGATGCCGTGTTCTTGCTCGTCCCGCCCACGTCGACGCCGTCGAGATAGAAGCGCGTCCCCGAGACCGCGCCGACGGTGCCGGCCACGTGGTGCCACGCGCCGTCGTTGACGTCCGTGGTCGAGCAGAATTGCGGGTTCCCGTTGCTGGGGTTGTAGACGTAGAAGCAGGCCTTCCCGAGGTGAACGAAGAGGAATCGATCGGCGCCGCCGCCGGCGTTGAACACCTCGAACATGTTGCCCTCGGCCGCGAAGCCGGCGTCGCCGACCGGGGCCATCTTGAACCAGAGCTCGGCGGTGAAAGCCGTCTCGCTCGGGTTGATGGCCATCGTGACCAGATCGTCGACGCCGTCGAACGAAAGCGCCTCACCCGACGTCGGACCGGCCTCCATCGCGTCCACGGTGGCGTCGGCGCTCGCGTCGGCGGTCGCGTCAACGGCCGCGTCGTCGCTCGAGGCGTCGACGCTCGGCGCCGTGTCGGTGGTCGCGTCGACCGGCGCGACGACGTCGGGCGTGCTCGCGTCCGTACCGACGGAGCCTTCGGCGCTCGTGCTCGCGTCGAGCGAGGACGAGCCCGCGTCGAGGCTCGGCGCAGGCGTCTCGGAGGAGGAATCGACGCAAGCAGCGAACGTCGCGAGCGAAAGGGTGACGGACGCGGCGATCAAGCGGAAGCGCGATGAGCTCATAGGGCGGTCATAACGGACTTGGTGGGCCACGTCACCGGGGACCCGAGAACGCGCCAGGGCCCGTGTGTGCTGGCGGCGAGGGCCAGCACCACCGACGAAGAGCTCGTGAGCCGCGGAGACGGAGCCTGTTGCGGCGGACCGTGGTGTGCCGGGCGCGCACACCGCGGCGCGTTCACGACCTCCCCGCCGTGTGCTCGTAAGCGCGCGAGCTCGCGTGCGGCATGCGCGTTGCTGAGGCGCGCACATGCACTGCCTGACGTCGTCTCGTCGAATCGTGCTCGGGCTGGTGGTGGGGACCGCCCTCGCTCCGCACACGCTCGCGTGCGCCGCCCGCACCGTGCCGCGCTCCGAGGCGACTCTCGCCGAGATGAGCGATCGCGTCGACGTGCGCATCGCGATGGACTCGAGCGCGCGCGTCTCGGTCGTGACGCTCGACGGGCTCTGGGCCGCGCCTTCCAAGCAAGCGCCGAGCGGCGACGACGTTCCACCGCTCGATGATTGTCCGTCGCTGCCCGCGGACACGCGCGTCACCGTCGACGGTCTTCCGGTCGCCGTCACTCGAGGTGGCTGGCAGGAGATGACGAGCGGCGGCTGCGACCGAGACGCGTCGGTCACGACCTACACGTGCGCGCCACCGTCGATGAAGATCGCGTGGGAGTCGGGATCGACGATCGTCTTCGAGCAAGGCAACCGCACGTGGACGATCGAGCTCGGCGCCGTGCCGCACACGACGCGAGCGACGTTCGCGCGTGTCCCGGTGCCCGACGAAGGGGTCGCCGACCTCACGTTCACCCCGCGCGTTCCCGCGGGCACCGACGTCGTCGGCAGGGTTTCGCTCTCGGACTGCCGCGGGCTCGTGTGGTCCGTCGATTCCAATTTCCTGCCTACGGCGCTCGGAGTGACGGCCGTGATCCCGCGCACGCTCGCGCCGCCGCGTGCGTGCCCAACCGCCGCCGCGGACGGCGGCGCGCCGCGCGACGCGGGAGCCGATGCCGATGGGTCGCCCGAAGCAGGGCCGAGCTCGGATTCACTCGACGCGGGACGCGCCGACGTCACCGTCGACGACGTCTCGGGGATGTCCATCGCGGCGTCGCTACAGCTCTCCTTTCCCACGCGCGTCGCACGCTGTGACGGGCCGCGCGGCTGCCGATTGAGCGGCCGCGCCGAGGTCGACGTCTACGCCACCGCGCCCTTCGTCGTCGGTCGCGCCGGCGCCGGCTCGCCGTGGGCCGCGCAGCCGTGACGAGCCCTCGCGCCCGGCATCAACTGAAGAGGCCGGTTCGCGCGGAGTGCGAGATGGCGGCGACACCATGGTGGCGGGTCTTCCGCTTGGCCGAGACCACGAAGAATCGCTCTCGGAGCTCCTCGACGCGACCGACGACGCGCACGCGGTATTCGCGACGGACCTCGCGCTCGATGGCCGACGGTGCGGCAAAGAGTCCGACCGAGGCGCGACCGAACGTCTTGAGGAGTGTGCTGTCGGTGAACTCGCCGCGGATCCGCGGCTCGATGCCCAAGCCGTCGAACCAGCGTTCGAGCGAGCGGCGGAGCGCGCTGTTCTCGGCCGGCAAGAGGAACGGGGCGCCGTTCAGGCTCTTGGGGAAGCCGCGGCGGTACTTGGCGGCGAGCTCGTCGGCGCCGAAGATCGAGACCCCACATTCGCCCAGTAAGCGGCTGTGCGTCCGCACCTTCCCTGGGCCATCGAGCGGCGCATCGGAGATGACCACGTCGATCTCGTGGTTCACGAGCTTGGCCAATAATTGTTCAGGCGTCTCGGTCTGACACACGACGTTGAATCGAACGTCGGCCTGGAGCGCCGGCTCCAAGAGGCGAAACACGATGAGGCGTGGGACCTGGTCGGCCACCCCGACGACGAGTCGGGGGGACTTGCCCACCGCGGACCCGCCGATGGCCGATTGGAACTCGCGGCCGAGGAGGAAGATCTCGCTCGCGTAGCGGTACGCGAGCCGACCGGCCGCGGTGACGACCAGATGGCGGCCGTCGCGCTCGAAGAGCTTCACGTCGAGGGAGCGTTCGAGCTCGTGGATCTGCGCGCTGACGGTGGGCTCGGAGAGGCGGAGCACCTTGGCCGCGCCGGCGATGGTGCCTTCGCGGACCACGAGCCAGAAGTAATAGAGGTGGTGATAATTGAGCCAGGCCACCAAGGTAGGAGAGTAACACCAAGATTTTCTCTTGGTTCAAAGAACGAATTTAAGAATGGTCGGACATGAGCGCGGACCGCACGCTTCCATCACCGCCAATGGATGGCGAGGGAGGTCAGCATGAAGGTCGTCAAGTTCAACGTCGTCGATGCGAGTGGTGCCGCCGCGGTCGGAGCGACGATCGGAATGGGCAACACCGAGGTGAAGACCGCTGCGGGCGGCGTCGCCCAAATGCTTCTCGACGACGGCGACGTGATCCTCACCGTGAACGGCAAGAAGGCCTACGAGGGGCCCGTCGACAACCTCAAGACTACGGAGACGTTCACGACGGCGGGCGTACGCCAGTAACGCGCTCGCGGCACGCGGGTGGAGTGGAGGGGGCATCGCGACGGAGCCGCCACCGCGACGGGAAGTGGGCCCGGCGGTGGCGGCACGTCGCGGGGGTCGCGCGCGCGTGAGGCGCCTTCGCGAGGTGGTGTTCCCCAGGGGGAATCGGCCCGGTCGGTGAGACGTGCACATTCGTGAATTCGTGGCATAAGCCCGGCGCATGCTATCGCCGCGAATGGTCGCCCTCGGTGCTTGGCTCTTGCTCGGCCTCGGCGGAGCCCTCGGCTGCGCTCCGGCGGCTGACTCTCCCACCGACCCGAGCGTCGAGGCCGCTCTCGCCAAGAAGCACGTGGCGCCCGCTCCGCAAGGTGGGGACGTCTTCGCGTCCGGCCCCAAAGGCTCTCATCTTCCGGGCGTCCACCCGTATGCGAGCTGGGTGTCGACCGAGCTCGCCCGCGGGAGCCAGCCCTCCGACGCCGACTTCGCCGAGCTCGCCCAGCTCGGATTCCGGAGCGTCGTCAACCTGCGCGACGAAGACGACTCCGAGCGTCCGACCGTGACGTCGCTCGGAATGAAATACATGTATCTTCCCATCGTCGATGACGACGTCCCCACGGTCGCGCAAGCGAAGTCGTTCCTGCGGTTCGTCACCACCGCCTCCCATTTGCCCGTGTTCGTGCACTGCCGCGCTGGTCGCAATCGGACCGGCGTCGCGGTCGCCATCTACGAGATGGCGGTGCGCGGCATGACGAGCGACGCGGCCATCACCGAGGGCGAGGGATTCGGTCTCCACGTCGCCGTCGAGGAGCAGTTCGTTCGCGACTTCGGTGACCTCCTCGCCGCGCACTCCGTGCCGGGGTTCCCGCTCGTTCACTGATCGCGCTCCGATTTCGTACGCGCGCGCTTCCGTGACGCGCGAAGCCGCCTCGCCCCACGTTCGGCGTCACGACGTACGCTCTGGTGTCGAAGACCGCGCTTCGATGCCACAATGCCTCGATGAGGGCTTGGATTCGCGTCGCGACGCCATGCTTCGTCGCCGCGATGAGCGTCGCCGGGTGCCGCGGCGGCGACAGTCGGCTCCCGAGCTCATGGGCCGACCCAGCGTGGTCGAGCCCACGATGCGCGTACGGAGGCATTCGACCGACCACCTTCGTCGGGCCGGCGGCCAATGCGCTCGCGCTCGCCGACGTGGATCTCGACGGACGCCTCGACGCGATCGTCGCTCGCCCGGAAGCGCACGCGGTGGTCGTCGCTCGCGGGCGAGGTGACGGCACGTTTGCCGCGCCCGTGCCGATCCGGGTCGAGGGCACGCCGGTCGCGATGTCGGTCGGCGATCTCGATGGCGACGGTCGCGCCGACGTGGCCGTCTTGGAGCTCGGCCTCCCACGCGTGACGGTCCTCGCCGCGTCGGCGGAGGGGCCTCGGCTCATCGCGAGCGCGCCGCTCGTGGGGCCGCCGCCCTCCGTCATACCCGTCATCGCGGTCGGCGATCTCGACGGCGACGGCGCCGCCGACGTGGTCGTGACCGACGGCGTTGCGCGCGCGGTCGTGGTTCTTCGTGGGACGCGTGACGGCGGGCGCGCGGGCCTCGCGGCGCCGCGCGTCGTCGACGTGAGCGCCGAAGTGCCGCGCGCGCTCGCGCTGGGTGACTTCGACGGCAACCGCACCGTCGACATGGCGCTCGCCGGAAGCGACGGGGTCAGCTTCCTCGCGGGTGACGGCCGCGGCGGGTTCGTGCGGGTGCCGCGTGGTGGTTTGCGCGCGCCGGCGCCGCCCGATGCGCCGTCCGCCCTCGCCGTGTTCGCCGTGCCGAAGCTCGGCCGAGACGTGCTCGCCGTTCGCTCCGACGAGGGCGCGCACACCGTGCTCGGTCTAGGGGCTGCGCCAGTTTCGGTCGGCGGCCCCGCCGACGGACGCGCCAGCAATCGCGCGCTGGTCGTTGCCGATCTCGATCGCGACGGAGCGGTGGACCTCGTCGACATCTCCACCGAGGTCGGCGCCGTGTCTGTTCGTCGCACGAACGCCGCCGCGCTCTCGGGCGCCCCGATCGCTCGGCCCGCGCCGAAGCGTCCTCTCGACCTCGACGAGAGCGACGAGATCGAAGCGCTCCGTGCGCACGAGCTCGTGCCGTCGGGTCGTAAGCCCATCGCCGTGAGCGTCGGCGATCTGGACGGTGATGGTGCGCCCGATCTCGTGAGCCTCGACCGGGAAGGGTTCGTCGGCGCGACGATGAACCACGGCGACGGCACCTTCGGCGCGGTGGCCACGTTCCCGGCGCCGACCTTCGTGAACGCGATGGCGATCGCCGACGTCGACGCCGATGGCGACGGCGACGTCGTGGTCCTCAGCACCGGTACTCGCCCGAACGAGCGCGTGACCTCGTTCCTTCGGCGCGGGGCCGGCGTCGTCGCCGTCTCGACCCCGCTACGGCTCTACAATTACGCGCTCGGTGTGTTCGACGCCGACCTCGACGGGCGCCTAGACGCGGTGACCCTCCACAGCACGGATCGGAAGCCCAACGAGACCGCGCTCGTCGTCCATCGCGGGAGCGGCGACGGGCGCTTCGATGCCGAGGGCGTGGCGTTTCCGCTCCCACTTCCTAGCCATCAGATGACCTTCGCCGACGTGGACGGCGATCGCGCGACGGACGTGATCCTGGGCGCGGACACTGGTGAGGTCTTCGTTCTCCGGAACGTGCGAAATGGCTTCGCCCCGCCGCTTCTCTTGGGAAAGGTCTCGTCCGACGTTCGTGCGCTCGCCGTCGACGACTTCGACCGCGACGGGCGCCTCGACGTGGCGGCTTCCTGCAGAGCCCCTACCAACGAGGCTGGCGTGGCGTTCTTCGGCGCGCTGCTTCCTGGAACGCCGCCGTGCGTCCCTCTCAATCGCGCGCTCGCAGCGGGGCCGCTCGCCGGAGCACGCCTGCGCTTCGCACCTCTTGGCGCAAACGAGCTTCCACGATGGGGACGCCCGTTCGCGCTCGACGATCTCGACGGCGACGGGCGCGGAGACCTCCTCTACGGTGATGGCCCCAATTTCGTCGTGATGCCCGGACGGGACGATGGAACGTTCGCGTCGCCGCTCCGGCACTGGCTGCGCGTGAGGGACAACGTCACGTCGCACCCGTTCGACATGACGATTACGGCCGACGACGAGGTGAAGGGGCTCGCCGTATTGCGCGGGCAACGCGGGCAGGCGCCTGCGTTGGCGGTGGCCACCCTGTCCGGGCTCGCGGTCTTGCCGCGCGTTTGCTGGCGGTCTCCGTGATCGGTCGCCGCTCCCTCGCGCGTAGCCTCCCGGCGGCGCTCGTCATCGCGTGCATCGGGGCCTGCATCCCGCGGGGCGCCGCCGGACCGAGCGCCATTGGTGTCGACGACGAGTCCGCGCTCCTGGCGCGCGTGGCGGGCTGCGCGCACCGGTCTACCCGCTGGGTGGTCGATACCTACCGTGCGCCGAGCAGCACGGACGGAGTTTGGGCGCGTCTCGTCGCGTGTGCTGGCGAGCCGACGTGCGCGGCCCTCGCGAAGTGCAGCGGGATCGAGATCAAAGGCGGCTCCGCCGCCGAGTCCGAGTGCAAGCCGTCGTGCGTCGACGGAATCGAGGTGCGTTGTGACGGCGGGCCGCGCGTGCGCGTGGCGTGCGCGCTCGACGATCGCGTGTGCTCCGGACGCGGTCCGCGCTGCGTTCAGCGCGGGGCCCGGCCGTGTGACCCGAGCTTCGTGCCGCGCTGCGACGGCGCGCGCCCGGTCAACTGTGAAGACGGCGAGGAGGTCCTCGGAGACGACTGCAGCGTCGCTGGCCTTCGCTGCGATCCGAACGCACGAGAGGACTGGGGGAGCGGTCGCGTGGTCCGCGTGGCCGTTTGCGCGGGCGCGGGGCCCGCGTGCGGAGGCGGTCAGCTCGGTCGAAGTAAGCCTTTTCAGTGCGACGGCGCCGCGATCGTGTCGTGCGTGGGCGGTTACGTACACCGTGTAGAGTGCAACAAGCTCGTGCCGGGAAGCGAGTGCCGTGCGTTCGGGGACGCCGACGCGCCCTCGTTCGCCTGCATGCGCGACGTGGCGTGCGATCCGACCGACCGCAAGATGCCGCGCTGCGACGGGAACACCCTCACGTTCTGCAACGCGGGACGCACGGCGCGCGTCGACTGCGAGACGATTGGCTTCCGGGGGTGCTTCGGCTCCGGGTGCGTGTTTCCGGTCGAGTGACGCCGAGGCGCGCGGTCGCGTCGAACGCACGTAGACTGGGGCGCGACGAAGATGTCTTCCGCCATCGAGCTCCTCCGCCACTTCTCCGTTCCGATCTACTCGTGCCTCGTCGAAGGATTCGACGCGCACAAAGAGGCGCTCGGCGAAGCGCTCCGCGGCGTGCGCGCGGCGTCGCCCGGCGTGCAGCTCACCAATCGCAATTCGTGGCACTCCGAGGCGAACCTACACCTCGGAGCGGACCCCGAAATTCGTTGGGCTACGGATCGGATCCGAGAGCTCGCGACGGGCGCGCTCCACGATCTCTACCAAGGCTGGAGGGACACCGAGCCGCGCATCGTCGACTGCTGGAGTGTCATCGGTGGTCGCGGCGCGTGGCACACCGCGCACCAGCACTACCCGCGCCTCTGGTCCGGCGTCTTTTACGTTTCGGCGGAGCGCTGCGTCTCGGCGACCGATCCCACCGATCGGGGCGGCAAAGTCGAGTTTTTGAATCCGATCTCCGTCCCGATGGCGTTCTTCACGCCGCCGTCGATTTCATATAATCCACGCGATGGGCTGCTCCTCCTTTTCCCCGGAGCGCTCCTTCACATGGTGCACCCCAATCCGACCGACGAAGAGCGGGTCATCATGAGCTTCAACATCGACGTCGTGCAGAAGAGTCGCGCCGTCCCCAGCACTTAGATCAGAGGAACACGAGATGAAGAGCACCGACGCGCGCGTCACGATCAAGGTTCTCGGCTACGGCGCGCTGTGCGCGAGCGCGGCGCTCTACGTCGCTTGTACCGACGATTCGACGAGCCCGACCCCCGCCCTCGATGCAGGCGCTGGTGGCTTCGACGCGACGACGCCGTCTCCGGAAGCGGGCACCACCGACGCGGCCGCGGGGGACTCGGGCGTGGACGCCGGGCCTCAAGACAGCGGCGTCGACGCGCCGTGGTGTGGCAATCAGCGTGATGGCGGTGCGCTCTGCGCCTCCGGCCAGTGGCGGAGCTTCCCGCCGCCCGCCGTCGACGCGGGCGACGCGGGGGCAAGTGACGCTGGCAGCGGGACTTGCAACGCGTGCCCCACCGCGCCGCTCACGTGCGCGGGCGCCGTCCTGACCATCGTCGACGGCGGGCCGTCCTTCGCGCCCCCCGTCTACAGCACCACCGATCACTTGCTCAAGGTCACCATCCCGCCGGGCCAGCTCGAGATCGTGTCGGTCACCGACGCGACGGTCGTCATGGGCACGAGCTGCTTCGGATCGCCCACCGCGACCGGGCTCTCCGGTGCGCAGCCCGTCCCCGTTTCCGTGGACGGGAACACGGTGACCTTCGATCTCTCCGGCACCGACGCGGGATCCGGATCGAGCATCGGTCCGTGCGGGGCCCTCAGCTTCACGGTCCACGACGCGTGCTGCACCACGAGCCAGGTCACCGTGAACGCGTACTACGACCTCGAACAAGGTCGGATCACCAACGGGAGCTGCCCGGACGGCGGCTGAAGCACGCGCCTCCACCGCCGCCCGGTCGCCTCGCGGCATGAGGCCCCCGAGCGGTTAAAGCGGCACGCTCGCTGCGGAGGCTGGCGCGCGCGGTTGCATCGCTTCGGAGTGCGGCCGTCTAAAGCCTCACCGATGAGACCGCTCGCGCTTCTGTTCGTCGCGCCGCTGGCGCTTCATCTGGCTTGCTCGTCGAGCAACTTCGCTCCACTAGCGGACTCGAGTGCGGCCGATGCCGACGCTGCGGCTCACGACGCGACCGACGAGGAAGCCGACGCGGGGCGCGTCGACGCCGGGCGCGCGAAGTCGCGCGACGGCGGGCGCGTCGACGCTGGTCAAGGCGGGGCGGATGCCGGCGCGACGGATAGCGCGGTCATCCCCGTCGACCCGCTCTGCGAAACCGTGACGGGCACCGTCACGTTCGGTGCGTCGATACCGCGGGCTTCGGCTGTGCCGATGCCGTTCGGCTATTCGGTGTCGATCAACGGCACGCATCCGTCGGGGAACACCGTCGGCAACGGTCGAGAGCAGTGGTTCAGCATCACGGTGGACGCACCGCGCGACATCGCCCTCACGCTCAACGGATCGCGAACGAGCGTGAGCTTCTTCTTCGAATCGGACACGACGAGCTCGTTCGGTCTGGGTGGGTTCATCATGACCAAGACGGCGTCGTTCAAGGCAGGTACGTACTACGTGAAGGTATCGGACGGCATCGCCGCGACGCAGGGTGGCGCTTGGGACGTCTCCATGCGCTGGGTGGTCCCGCCCGCAGTGTGCGCCGACGCCGGCCTGTGACTCGTCAGTAGCAGCACACGCGCTGATCTTCGAGGAGCGCGCAGGCGCGCTCGTCGACGATCCGGAGAGAACGCGCGCTGTGGCCCTTGAGGTCGACGCGTGCCGGTGCCGTCATCGCGCCGCTTCCCACGCGGCCCCAACACGCGAGCTCACCTTCGGTGCTTCGCACGCAGGCGTATCGTTCATCGAGCACGATCTCCTCGACGCTTCCCGCGAGCCCGAGCGCGCTCAGCGTGAGCGCTCGCGGCGTGAGCGCCTGCGGCTGCACGCCCATGTCCCCGAGTTGCCCGTTCCGATTGTCGCCCCAGCACTCGATGATCCCGCTCGCTTCGAGCGCGCATCCGTCGAGGTAGCCGACCGCGACGACGTTCGCAGGATCGGTGATCGGGACGAGGGAGAGCGGCTTCGACGACTTGTGCGCCGGGTTGGTCTCGAGAGTCCCCGCCGGGCCCACCAGGAAAGCCGGGTTCTGGTTTCCGAGCTGGCCGAGTGAGTCGTTGCCGAAGCAGGTCACCCGTCCATCGTCGAGCGCGGCGCACACGTGCTCGCCGCTCGTTGCGAGTTGCTTCACCGGCGAGCCGAACGGGTTCGTGAGCTCGAAGAGCGTGACCCGCTCGCGCTCGTCGTCGTCCGGCGCGTGCCGGACCAGCCCCGGCCCGGCGACGAAGTTGTCGAGGCCCCAGCAGATCACGCGACGGTCCGTGGTGAGGGCGCACGAGGCGGCGCCACCCGCCGCGATCTGAACGATCGGAGACGTCGTTCTGCTGGAGAGGTCGATCGACTCCACCACGAACGAGGAGTTGCCGACCGAGTCGCCCAGCCAACGTCGTCCCGCCCCGGCGCAGGTGACGGTGCCGTTCGGCATGAGGGCGCAGACGTGCTCGTCACCGGTGGCGATCGCGACGGCGCCGTGAAGCTCCGAGACGACGCGCTTGGTCGCCGACCCACTCGGGCCGCGCGACACCATCACGACGTCGCCCCCGTCCGTGATGCCCGCGACCACCCTGCCGCCGGCGCCCGCCGCGAAGGACGAGATTGCGCCGAAGCCGTCGAGCGGTGCGACGGGACAGTCGTCTACCGACGCGTCGACGACGGGCGGCGGCGCGTCGGGGCGCTGCTTGCGCGGATCTTCGGACCCGGGGCCCGGGGCCGAGGCACGTCCGTCGACTCCAATCGCGCTCGGCGTTGCCCCTGGAGTCTCACCGCCCTCGGTCGGCGGGCTCGCCGCCGTCTCGTCGACGAAGGACGAGCTGGTAGGAGTCTCGCCACACGCCGTGGTCAATGCGAGGGCCGCCGAGCAGAAGAGGATCGTGTGAGTCCGCATGTTCTTCTGACGGGGGGAAGAAGCGCCGACATCACGCGGTCGTGCTCGCCTGCGTCGATTTTTTCCGGGGTTGCCGAGCCTGCCAATCCTTTGCCGGAACGGTCGTCACGACTCGCCCTCGCTTCGCGCCCGTCTTGGGGATGATCGTCGACGGCATGACGAACTGCGCCTCCTCGCGCACTTTCGTCGCCATGCAGAGGAAGCCGCGTCGGTGACGTTGCGTATGCATCGGCCATGACCCCCAAGCAGCGCATCGCCAGCTCCCTCTCCTCTTGGATCGAGGCCCATCACCTCCCGGGCGGCTACGGCTCGAAGGCACGCTTGCCCGAGCCCGACGGCAACGAGAAGGTCGGTCCGTGGGGCTACCTGAAGAGCTGCTTCGTCGACGGCGCGGTGTACTTCCGCTTCCTGCAGCACCCGATGTTCGCGACCACTTGGATGCGGGCCATCGCCGACCTCGCGCAGGAGCGGATCTTCGCCATGCTCCCGCCGGGATCGGTGCTCGCGAGCGCGACGACGACCGAGCCGACGCCCGAGAGCTCGGAAGCCGCGCGCGAAGCCATTGGCGTGGGCGCGGTGGTCGCGCTTCGCACGGACGAGTCGGGTCAGCCGGAGTACCTCATCCTCTCGCCCCCCAACGCCGACGCGGCCGTCTACACGTTCGGCTCGAAGGGACATCGGCGGCTCGCGGACTCGGTCGCCGAATTCGTCGAGCACGAGGTCGCTGCGATCCGGAAGCGCATGCCCGAAGGGCTCCGCGTGTCGACCAAGGCCCGCGGTGAAGCGATCGGTTGGATGTACGGAACGCCGCCGGGCCTCACGGCCGCCGAGTGGCCGCGGCATCGGCAGGGCGGATTCCCGCTCGCGCACGCGTTCACCGTGGAGCTCCCGCAGGCGTATCGCGTTCGCAAATCCGCGGACGGTCGGCCGTACGTGGCGATTTCCTTCTTCCACCCCGGCAACGCCGAGGCGGTGGGCTTCGAGTCGCCGGAAGGCGTCGCGGAGTGCTTCGCTGGTGAGGGGGACCCCGAGGGCGATCCGTTCCTCGCGGCGATCGCTGCGCACGTCGAGGCGCTCGCGGCGACGGGTGGCGATCGCCTGGTTCACACCTTCGTGGACTCGCTCGATCACACGCATGCGGTCGTCTTCCACACCGAAGAGAGCTTCCGCGCGGAGCGTTCGACGTACCCGACCGAGGTCGGGCCCAACGACATGAGCGAGATCTTCGAAACGGCGAGCGAGGCGGCGACGCCGATCTACGTGGCCGCCGAAGGCGACCGACGCGACTTCTCGCTCGGGCGCCCGCTGCACCCGATGCAGGGCGACGAGGCCGTGGCAGCGATGGGCTACTACGTGCTCGAGCTCTCCTCGGAGGTCGGCGGCGCGAACTTCGGCGACGGCACCGCGCAGTACGATCTCGAGACCGGCGCGTTCGACTGGGCCTGCTGATCACGAGCCGGTGCGTGGCTCGTGATCGGGATCAGACCGCGAGCCAAACGCACTTCATTTGACCGGCGGGGATCTTGTCCCACTCGCCCGCGAACTCGACGCCGAGCCGCACCTTGGTCTCGGGATCGAGCCACTCGAGTGAGTCGTCTTCGGACTCGGTGGGCTTCCCGAGCGCAGCGATGGTCTCCTCGCGCGACCACGTGAGCTGAATCCCGCGCGGGAGCGGGCCCTTGAAAGCCTGGAAGGCGACGTCACGACCGAGCGCGTAGCTCCACCAGCGATGCTTGGCCTGGTGGAAACGCGCGCCCACGAAGCGACGCGTCTTGTCGGCGCCTTCCTTCGGGACGCGGAAGCTCAGCGAGTAGCCGTGCTCGGTCACGAAGTACCGATTGAGCACGTCGTCGGCGGTGGTGGCCTCGATGTCGATGCCGAGATCGGCGCAGAAGGCGACGACCGCGGGGTCCTCCTTGGCCTTGCCGAGCAGCGCGGGAACGCGCGCCGCCATGTTCGCCGGCGGCTTGCCCGGCTTGCCGCCCTTCTGTGGGGGCGACTTGCCCTTTGCCTTCGCGCTCGCCGCTGCGGCGCTCGCGACGCTCTTGCGCACCTTCTCGATCCACGCGGCGACGCTCGGGACCTTCTCCTTGGACCGCACGTCCTTCGCGCCGTCGCGCACGAACCACGCGCCCAGCTCGGCGCGAACCTTCTCGACGCCGCCTGCGTCGAGCTCGTCGACGCCGCTCGCACCGCGACTCCACGCGAAGAGAAACGCCTCGAGGTTGGGGGCGACGTCGCGCCAGTCGTCGTCGCTTGCGCGACCGACCACGGCGGGCGGCGCCTTCACGTCGTGGAACCAGAGCGCGAGCTTGACCTCGTCGTCGTTGACGATGTCGCGCACGCGCATGAAGAAGAGGAGCGACTTTCGGAGCTCGGCGTCGACGCGGTCGTCGTTGACCAGCGAGTGCCGGAATCCCGCGACTCGAAGCTCGCTGTCGGTGAGCCCACCGTCGCGTGTGGTTTTCAGCCACTCCGTGAAACGCTCGAGGCGCGCCGGCAGCGCAAGGCCGGGCGGGAGACCTTCGCGCACGGAGTCGAGATCGACCTCGACCGGATCGGCCGAGGCGAGCGCGGCCTCTGCGGCGCGGTCTTCTTTGGCGCGTTGCTTCGCCGAGGTGTTCTCTTTCACCGTCTTGTCGAACCAGGCCTTGAAGGCGGGGGCTTTGGCCTTGCTCGCTTTGGCGCCGGCGTCGGCGAGCCATTTGGCGAGCGCGGGGCGCATCGACGCGATCTCTCCGTCGTCGTCGTCGTCGTCGAGATCGTCGACGCCGCTCTTTCCCTTGGCCCAGGCGAGGAGGAACGTGTCGAGGTCGGGCGCGACCGTGCGGAGCTCACCCTCCGAGCCGAGCAGCACCACCGCCGGCGGCGACTTCACGCCGCCGTGATTCCAGAGCGCGAGGCGTGAGCCGTCGGGGAGCGAGAGGAAGATTCCGAGCGACTTGCGGAGGGCCTTCGTGGCGTCTTCGTTGTCGGTGTACGTCACGTCGAGCGGCTCGCTGGCGATTGCGTCGAACCAGCCGAGCGCACCCCGCGGGACCTTCTTCGCCCAAGCGGCGAAGTCGACGAGGCGTTGCGGGACCGCCATGTCCGACGGGAAGCCCTTCTTGAACGAAGCGAGGCTCACGTGAATGCCCATGCGCTCGAGCGTAGATCAAGCGCGCGGCTCGGATCACGGCCCCGATCGCCGTGATCGGCTGAAGTGAGCCAACGATTCGTGCCGTTGGGGGGCTGATCTAGCTCAGGAGCTCGAAGACGCGGAGCGTGCCGCCATCGTCGGTGGTCGCGACGGAGCGCGCGTCGTGCCCGAACCGGATCGAACGAACGTTCCCGTCGTGCTCGCCGAGCGTGGCCACGAGCGCGCCGGTCTCGACGTCCCACACGGGCGGTGGCTTCTTGCCGGCTCGTGCGGTGGCGAATCGTCCGTCTGGAGACACGCCGACCATCGCGATGTTCGCGCCGAGCGACAGCGAACGCACGCGCTCGCCCGTCGCGGCGTTCCAGATCACGACCGCCTTGCCGCGCCCGCCGCTCACGAAGAACCGTCCGTCGGCCGACACATCGACGTCCTCGATCCAGCCGCTCCCTTCGGCGGTCCAGCGATCGACGTTCGCCTCGAGGTCGCGGCAGCGGAGGAATCCGTCGGTGCCGCCGTATGCGGCGCAGCGACCGTCGGGCGAGAGCGCGCCCGCGATGGCGAAGCTCTTCTTCATCACGTGGGAGGCGAGCTCGCGCTTGGCCACGAGATCCCACAAGCGCACTTCCTTGTTGCCCGAGACGGTGAGCGCGCGCGCGCCGTCGCGCGAGAGCGAGATGCGAGTCACGATCGCGCCGTGGGTCGGGAAGGTCGCGATGACGTCGCCCGTTCGAGCGTCCCAAGCTTGCATAGTGCAATCGCCGAACGCTCCCACGACGCGGGCGCCGTCGCGGCTGATGCGGGCGTTCCAGAGCACGTAGCCGGTGTCGCGACGGAAGCGTCGCGTCTCCGCCCCGGTGGTCAGGTCCACCGCCCACAGACCCGGGAATCCGCCGAGGAGGGCGAAATTGCCCTCGGGATCGAGTTCCACGCTGTCGGCGCCCTTGGCGCAGCCGGGGAGCGCGACGCGCGCGGAGAGGGACGGTGCGGCGTTCTTCCGAGCGGCCATCGGACGATTGAAGCACCCTTCGCGGGCGCGTGTCAGCGCGGGGCCGCGTCGCTCGGTCACGTGACCCGCATTGGCCATTCGACGGCGAGTGGGGTCCTGAGGTCTGCGCCCCGCAGCCGCGTCGGCCCCCACGGGAATATCTCGACGATCTCCGAGTACGCGGGCGAACGGTGACGCCCCGCGTCGTACATCGGGCGCATGAAGCTCGTCACCGTTCTACCCCTCGTCTTCTTTCTCGGCTGTGCGGCTTCGAATGAAGCCACGTCCGATGACGACGAATCGGCCTCCGAGCTCAGCGCCGCGTGCACGATCGGCAAGGACTGCGGAGACCTGAAGCTCCTCAAGGCCCGCTCGTACTCGACCTCGAGGCCGCCGGCCGTCCACCGCTCCGACGTCAGCGCCGAACTCGCCGCGTCGAGTGAGCTCCGCGTCTTCAGCCGGCTCACGTCACGCCCGCTCACCTTCGACGGAACGAAGAAGGTGACGCTCTCGGGTGACGCTGCCGGCTCGGCCGCGGTTCGCATCGACGACTTTCTCCTCATCGAGGTGCTCTCTCCTTCGGGCGCGCTCCTCGCCGCGGGTGCGGTCAACAACGCGTCGGTGCGCGTCGGCGGTCAAGCCGCGACGCTCCTCGCGCCCGTGCCGGCCTATGGTGGCGCCGGCCAAGGTTGGGTCTACGGCGCGCGCAGCGTCGACGTGACGCCGCTCCTTCCGAAGAACACCCCGTTCCGCTTGCGCGTAAGCGCCTTCGACGCCGAGGCCGAGGCGCTCACCACCGACGTCTTCTTGAGCACCGAGGACGCGACGGTCACGCCGCCGCCGCCGCCGCCGCCGCCGCCCGCGAACGACGATCCGTTCGATCCCGCGAGCTGCACCGGCGCGCCGGCCACCACCGCCGACTTCGCCGCTCGCTTCGCGCCGGGCGCGACGCTCGCGTATCTCGGGAACTATTCGGTCAAGGTTCGCACGCGCGATTGCAACACCGTCTCGGGATGCACGGCGTGGCGCGACAATCCGGACGCGTTCGACATGTCGCTCAACAAAGGTGATCGTCCCGCGCCCAACGCGGACCCGACGTACGGCGCGCTGATGATTCGGATCGCGAGCGGCAAGATCCTTCCCTCGTTCGAGAACGCCACTTGCTGGGGCAATTCGGTGATCGATCACCAGTGCAAGGCCTACGACGCCGAGACTCCGTCGAACACCGGGCAGATCCTCTACACGACCCACTTCGGCTGGAGCTGCTTCCAGTACTCGGGCTCGCCCGACGGTCAGTTCACGTGCGGCGGCTATTCGTACACGCCTGGCCTTCGGTATCAATCGGCCCACGGGTATCAGCCGATTCACCGAACGCTGCGCGGCTGGAAGTACAACCCGAACATCCAAGACTCGTCGGCCAACATGCCGTACGCGCGGGCGTTCTTCGGCAAGAGCTGCGCGCGCGTCAGCGCGTACCTGAGCTCGAACCCCGGGCACGCGAACGCGGATCACTCCGAGGTCGAGGTCGCTACGCTCGTCCGCTACTGACCGTCCGCTACCGAGCCACGCGTCTCACCGAAGCGCCGCGGCTGCCTCGAGGACTTCGTTCGCGTTGACGGCCGGATCGACCGACGGCCACACGCGCGCGATGGCGCCGCGCGCGTCGATCAGGAAAGTGACGCGCGCGTAGCCCCAGAGCTTCTTCGGAACGCCGTACGCCGCGGCGATCGACCCGTCGACGTCGCTGACGAGCGGGAAGGGGAGGTGATGCTCTTCGCGAAACTCGCGATGACTCTCCGCGCCGTCCGACGACACGCCGAAGACGGTGATCCCGAGCTTCGCGTAGCGCTCCCACGCGTCACGAAATGCGCACGCTTCGGCGGTGCATCCCGGCGTCCCGTCGCGCGGGTAAAAATAGACCACCGCGGGTCGGCCGCGCACCGAGCTGAGCGATTCCGTGTGGCCCGAGGCGTCCTCGCCGCGGACCTCCGGTGCTTGCGCGGTCGGTGTGAGGAGCCCTTCGCCACCGTCGGGTCGTCGCACCGCGGCGCCACACCCCAATGGACCGAGTGACAAGGCTGCGGCCAAGGTCACACCGAAGCTCGTACGCCCCATGGGTCTTGTCTTCACGCGTTCACGCTCCTCTTCGTGGTGTGGGTCTCGGCAGCGCGGCCGGGCGTTCCGCGTGGGTCAGATTGTACGACGACGGACAAATGAGGCCGCACCTGGGTGCGCGCGCCCAATCTTCTCGGCCACCTGTGGATGGCACCCACGTTGCAGTGTGCGGAGCATGCGCGAATCGAAGGTGACCGAATCGAACGACCGCGAACGGCAGAGCGCGCTTCAGACGTTGGCCGGACCTGACCGACCGACCCGCGAGAAGCGACGCGTGATGCGGCGGCGCCGACACACGTTGCTCCGTGCCGCGCTCGCCTCGTCGCTGCTCGTGGCCGCCGTCGACGCGCACGCCGTCACGACCTTTCCCGCGTCGGTCTATTACATCGGCGGCCCGCAAGATTCGGGGACCCTGTTCACCGACCCAGGCGCCGCCGCAGCGTCGGTCTGCGCGTTCTGGGGGTGGTCGCCGACGTCCCTCGTCCCGAACGGTGACGGCTCGTTCTCCTACCACTGCGTGCTCGGCGCCGAAGTGAAGACGGACAACGGGCTCTCCCCCAACTACCTCTGCAACGCACCAGCGGTCTGGGCGGGCGTGCCCGGGGGATCGAAGTGTCGTTGCGAGACGGGCACCGTCTACGACGGGACGGCGTGCATCACCCCGGCGAGCTGCCTCTCGCCGAAGGAGGTGGTGAACGACACGTGCGTGTGCGGTCCCGGCTATCACGCCGCTGCCGGCAACACGTGCGCGCCCGACTGTGCGGCCGAGGTGTGCGACGCCACGTGCTCGACGCAGCCGCTCCCGGTCAATTTTCCTGCGCTCGACTACTCGTGGAATCGCGCTTCGCTCAAGTGCCCGTCGCTCTTCGGTGGGAGTGCCGGCTTCTCGTTCGGCGCCCAAGGACAGTTCGATGCGACCTCGGCCGTGTGCGGCAACGACTGCGTCGCGAGCGAGGCGAAGAAGTTCAAGTTCACGCCGACCTTCACGCTGTGCGGGAAGTCCGGCGCGTCGCGCGGGCTCTCGGGCACGCTCGAGCTCTCCGCCTCGGACTCGGTGAAGTACGGCAAGATGTGCGACACCGACACGTGCGGCACGGTTTGCGATGCGTCCAAGCGGTGCGTCGACGAGAGCTTCACCGCGAGCATCACCGGGGGGACGCAGTGGAACGCTTCGATCGGGTTCGGCAAGGCCATCTCCGGCACGCCCGTCGCGATTGGGGTCTTCTGCCAGGGCGCGGCGACGCTGCAAGGCGGCGGGACGCTCGCGCGCGCGACCAAGACGAACGTCGGCTTCGGTGCTGGCTGCGACGCGTGCGAAGACACTACGCTCGGGCCGCGCATCTTCGGCAAAGCCACGGGCGGCTGCACCGTCTCGCTCGTTCGTGATCTGCCGAAAGATGCACTCGGCTCCGGCACGCTGGGCGTGGGGAGCGCCGACGGCCTCTCGCTCGAGTACTCGCAGGACCTCCTCTACACGCAGAAGAGCGGCGCGTGCGGCAGCGAGGACTGCATCACGTCGATCGTGTCGGGCAAGGCCTCGGTCGAGCTCCCGCCGACGAAGTGCATCTCGTCGTTCGGTCGCGGCGTGAAGCTGCAGCTGAAGGCGTCGATCGGTGGAAAGTGCACGGGATCCACCTGCCCGGGCACCCCCAGCGAGGGGTGCGAGTGGAGCCCCGACGTGGCGAGCATCGTCGCCCGCACGTGCAAACCGTGAGCGCGTAGACACGCCACCCGAGAATCAAGGAGAGCTCGACATGAAGCGTCATCCGGCCGCCCTTTTCCTCTGCGTTCTGCCCCTCGCGTTCCTCACCGGCGCCTCGGCATGCTCGAGCACCGTTCACGACGACGGGCCCAGCGCGACTGCGCCGGGGACGACACTCGAGGCCGACGCCTCCGACACGACCGAGGCGGCGTCGCCCGCGCCGACTGCACCGTCGCCCGCACCGACGTCGACCGTTCCGCGTGAGTTCACTTGTGACGCGACGGCAGTCACCGCCGACACGCAAATGGTTGCGTACCCGTTCGCGTCGGACCCCGCGAAGTCGAACACGCTGCTCGTTCGGCCGAGCGGAGCGCCGTGCGCGAATCATCTCGTCGTCACCGCGCCAGCGCCCTTCGGTGAGCATGTCGTCTCGACCGCGCCAGGGATGATCGCCCTCGCGCACGCCGCCGAGGTGGCAGGCGCGCTCGTCGTGTGTCTCTCGAACGAGAAGCACTCGCCCTCGCCGAGCGGGGAACCGAATGATCGCTACAGCGATAGCGTGCAGATCGAGTGCGCGTCGCGCGACGCGACCGGGACGTGGTCGACCACCGTGGTCGCAGTCCCGGGCGACGCGTCGTTTGCGGCCTGGGCCGGCAACGTGATCCCGGTGCCGGGCGCGACGGACCGCGTCGTCGTGCGCTGGATGCGCGACTCGTTCTTTCAGTTCCTCCACATGGTGCCGGACGGTCGCCCCGCGACCGACGGCGTCTACGAGACGGAGCTCACGATCTCGGCGACCGGGTTGAGCGTCGGCGCGACGACGAGGGTGCCTGGGGACGCCTTTCAGGCCAACGCCGTTTTCTCGGACGTCCCCTGAGCACCGAACGCCGAGGCGGCGCACGCGATCGATCACCGCGGGCGGCCCTTGCCCATGGGTCGCTGAGGCGCAGGGACGTACCTGCCGTGACCCACCGCGGCCGCCTACGACCTCGTAGAACGTCTCTTGGTAGTCGTCGTGAAACATGCGCCGGCTCGCGGAGAGACGGCAGATCGCGCCTCGCTCAGGCGGCGGCGGCGCGACGCAATGCGGCACGTTCACGATGAACGATGTGATGGTGCCGAGGAAGACGGCGCACTCGCCGTCGACGCGATAGAACAAGAAATCCGCGTTGCCGAACATGTCGTGGCCGTCGCGGAAAATGAGGTCGACGTTGCCGTCGCCGTCGAGGTCCACGCCGGGGACGGGCTCCGCGCTCGGTCGCCGTGTCCCGATGTCGGCGCCGCACGCCGCACCCGCGTCGAGCCGCGCGTCGTCGTGTGGAGGCGCGCCCATCGCACCCGCGCGCGTTCCGCTCTCCGCCGGGACCGTCGGCGCGCACGCGGCTCCGGCCAAGAGCGCGCAGGCGAGGGCACGGACCGCGAGCATGGCTCCAAGATACAGGACCCAACGACGCGTGACCTCGCCCGGTACCTTCCCCGACGAGGACATCGTCTTCACCGCCCGAAGCTCCGTCGACGAGAAGACCGGCCTGGCACGAGTCGAGCTGGGGGCGCGCGTCGCGGGCGAAGTCCCCGTCTTCCCGATCACGTTCTCGCTGGGTCCGCACCCGATGAGGGACAAGACGCCGCCGACCGACCCGCAGCTGACCGGCGCGGAGCGTCGAGAAGCGAAGGACGAGACCACGCGCCGCCTGCACCGGGGGGAGCAGGCACGCACAGCAGACCCTCACGCGCTGAAGGTTCGCCGCGCGGACGTCAGCCGCGCGGCGAAGGGATGAGCGGTCGTGCGCCCGGCAAGCTCGCTCCGGTCTTGGGGTTGCACTGCTTGTAGACCGTCGTGTCGAGCTCGAACGTGCCGCCGTTCCGCTTGTAGACCTTGTTGCTCGCGCCGACGAAGATGCCGCGCACCAGGTCGCCCAGCTCGATTTGCGGATTCTGGGCCATTCCCTGGGTGGAAGCGTCGACTTGGAAGGTGCTCTGCTGCCAGTTCGAGCCGACCTTGGTGCCACCCGTGTGAGCGAGGGTGGCGTACGTGGGGCCGCTCCCGTCGCCGCATTCGGCGAGGATGCGGACGTCGTACGCGGTCGGCTGGATCAACCCGTCGATGGCGTAGAGCTTCGTGCAGTTTACACCGGGGCCGCCGATGAGGATTCCAGCCCGGGCTACCTCGGCCTTCAGCGCGAGGTCGTAGAGGCTGAAATTCGTTCCGTTGCCCGACCAAACCACGACGTTGTTCGGCACGCTCGGCGAGTAGTAGTACTTCACCGCGCTCAAGCCACCGGTCGTCGTGATTGGCTCGGCCTTCACGGTGCCGTTCACGACGACGGGAGGGAGCGTGATCGTGCAAAACGGGCAGTTGGGGTCGGCGACGACGAGCGCGCTCCCGATCTGCGCGCCGGTGGTGCTCGTTCCCGCACTCGCGAACGGCAAGCCGTTCTGGTTGGTGACGCTCGCGACCAGCACCGACATCGTGAGGTCGGCCGACACCTTGAAGAGCTGGGACCCGTAGAGGGCGTAGTCGTTCCCGGCGATCGCGCAGCCCGCGCCACCGTCGTCAGGAGACGTCGAGGCGTCTACGGTCGCGCCGTCTGGCGTCGCGGCGGCGTCGTCGGGCAGGGTCGACCCGTCAGCGACGGCGGGTAGGCCGCCATCGGGTGGGTCGGTCGTGACGCTCGATGCCGTCGAGCTGTCCGTGCAGGCGCTGACGACGGACGAAAGGCACGCGGCGAGCACGACGAGCTGTTTCATCCGCGGATGCGAGCACGGAAGCCCGCGACGCGCAACGCGCGCCGGATGAAACGGCCTCCGTGCGTCGCGCCTACTTCGCGCGGACGACGATGCGTCCCACGCTCTTCTCGGAGAGCATGAACGCGGGCCTCCCCGACGGCGACGCGCGGAGCACGCCCGGCGCCGCGCTCGCAGGGTCCGTCGTCAGCTTGGTCGACGGCCAGCCGTATGCGTTGGGCGGGGCGCAGCGGCGGGCCCACTGGTTGCCGTAGCCGGCGATGTATTCGTTGGTCTCGAGGAGCGCTTGCGCCGAGTCGTAGCCGCGCGCCTCGAAGTCGAGGAGGCGCGCGCCCGACGAGAGGCGCTCCGGCACCGTCCACGACGCGCCACCCATCGAGCGACTGTAGAGCTCGTCGCGCGGCGAGCCGTGCGGATTGCCGCGCCACCATGCAAGATGCACGGATCCGTCGCGCCCGGCCGCGAGCTTCGGCTCGTGCAACGGAAAGCCATAGTCTTCGACGTGCACGTCGACCGGTGAGCTCCACGCGCCCCCCACCGGGCGGCGCAGCATCTCGAGGTGAATCTTCGCCGACGTCGTCACGCGCGCGAGATGGACCGCGCCCGATGCGTCGACTGTGAACGCGAAGTCGGTCGAGTAGGCGGGAATCGGGAGCGCGCCGGTGTTGTCGAAGCCGCTCGCGCTCTCCACCCACAACACCTGCGCTGTATCGAGCGCGTAGAGGCGTCCGGTCGCGTCGGCGTGCACCTCCGCGGTGTTGGAGGGGAGCTCGATCGGCGTCGAGTAAGCGTTCGCGCTCGCGCCGCTGCCGCTTCCGTCGAGGAAGGTCGCGTAAGCCGTGGCGCCGGCCGTGAAGTGAACGAGGATGCGCCCGTCAGGGCTCACCTCGGTGCGCTTGACGATCATCTGCGCGATGCCGGCCGGCTTGGCGGACGATTGCGTCGCGCTCGCACCGCCGCTGACGAGCGTCCATTGGGTACCGTTGGTGAGGAACACGATCGCGCGCGCGTCCTGCGCCGCGAGCGAGCCGGCCGCGGGCACCGACGCCTCGAGCACCAGCGGATCGCAGGTGTCGTCGACGAAGCCGCCCGCGTCTCCGCTGCTCGCATCTCCAGTGCCGCTCCCCGCGTCCGTGACACCGTGCGCGTCGGCGACCCCGCTCGCGTCCGAGATGCCGCTCGCGTCGGCGACCCCGCTCGCGTCGGAGATACCGCTCGCGTCGGTGACGCTGCTCGCATCGACCGCCCCGGCGTCGGAGACTCCGCTCCCTGCGTCGCGTCGACCGGCGTCCTTGGCGAGGCCGGTTCCGTCACCGTCCGGCCGATCGTCGGTCGACGTGCCACCGTCGCTCGCGACCTCGCCGCCTCCGTTCCCGTCGCCCGCGCTGGTCGACGCGTCGTTCGAGCCGCACGCCGCCATGCCCGCGGTGACGAACCCGAGGACCAAGAGGGCCAAATTTGCGCGCCGTTCGTGGGTGAGCACGAGTCTCGTACGTCGTTGTGGACGCCGAGCTTCCTCACCTCAGCCCATCGCTCGCGCGGCGAGCTGCGATCAGGGCATGAAGGTACGGAGCGCGGGGACGAGCATCACGAGGAGCGTCTCGCGACGGACGCGGATCTCGGCGTTGCCGGTGAGACCGTCGAAGTAGCCGAACTGCTCGCCCTCCGACTTGAAGCTGGAGGCTGGGAGCTTGGCCTGAACGAGGACCTTGGCGCCGCCGGTCATCGCGACCGAGTTCGCGCGCTCCTGGCCCAAGAAGCGCTGCACTTCCTCGGGTCCGATCGCTTCGGCCGAGATCTCGGAGACCTGAAGGTCGGCGTACTCGTACTTGAAGCCGTCGAGCTCGAACCGCATCGTCTGCCCGACCTCGAGCATCGGACGGTAGTCGGCGGGCACCATGGCCACGATCGACGCCTGCGTCGCGCCCTTGGGCGCGAGGGAGGCGATGACCTCTCCCGGATTCAAGTGCTGGCCGACGCGCACGCGCACGTCGCTGATCGTTCCGGAGATCGGCGCCTTGATGGTGCGCGCCTCGACCTCGTTCTTCGCCTGATCACGGCGCTGACGGAGGCTCGTGAGGTTCGACTTGGCCTCTTGGTCCGTCGGGTCGCGCATCATGCGGACGAGCTGCGCCTCGTACTCCTTGGTGGCGCGGGCGAGCTCGGCGACCTCTTCGTTGTTGTGCATGCGAATGAGGACCGTGCCCTCTTCGACGTACGTGCCGGGCTTCACCTCGATCGACTCGACGGTGACGGGGATGGTCGAGGTGAGGATGCGGCGACCGTCGATGCGGACCACGCACTGTCCGGTGGCCCACTCGTCGACGGAGAAGAGGCTCAGGAAGGCGAACGACGCCAAGCAGGCCGCGACGAGCAGCGAGTACGCGAGCTTCGTCCACGTGTGGTCGTAGCGGAGGATGTCTCCGTCTTCGGTGCCGTTGACGTGGTGGGCGACGGCCTCGGCGCGGAACATGTTCTGTTGAGCGGCGTTCACTGGGCTGCCTCCTCGGTGATCGGTCGACCGGTCGCCACGCAGAGCCGCACGATGGCCAGCGCGTGATCGAGCTCGGTTTGAATGCGCGTCTGTCGCGCGTCGATGTCGGAGTCTTCGGCGTCGATGAGCTCGAGCGGGCTCGAGAGGCCGCGAATGTAGCGGGCCTCGACGATGGCGCGGACCGCCTGCGTTCCCTCTTCGGCCTTGCGCGCGTGGTCGAGCTGCGCGCCCGTGGCCCGCACGCTGATGGCGGCGGAGAGCGCGTCGCTCTTGGTGTCGCGACGGGTGGCTTCGAGGTCGGCCTCGGCGGCGGCTTGGTCCGCCTTGGCGGCGTCGACGCGGGGGCTGATGCCGAAGTCCCATTGCTCCGAGACACCGATCAAGAGCGCCCCGTCGCGGGTCTTCTGCGCGAACTCGAGCGGATCCTGCTTGGGCGCGCTGAGCGTGCCAGTCGCGGTGACGAACACGTTGGGGAGGTAACCCGCCCACGCTGCGTCCTTGGCGGCCACCTTGGCGTCCGCCGTCTTTTGGGCAGCCAGCAGCTGCGGCCGCTTCTCCTCCGCCTCCTTGAGCGCGGTGGTCGAGTCCACGTTCGGGCGGGGAAGGCGAGGCTGGGTCACCCGAATGCCGCCGCTGGCCGCCGGCTCCATCCCCAACGCCAGGGCGAGGCGCATTCGCGCGTCGTCGGATCCGGCCTTCGCACGTTCAGCGTCACGGCGCGCCGCTTCGAGGCGCGAGCCGGCGCGGATCTCTTCCATCGGTGGCTGGATGCCGTTCTTCACCAGCCCCTTGGTGATGGCGTTGAGCTTGTCTCGGCTCTGGAGCGTGGCGTTGGCCAGCTCGAGAAAGCGGTCTTGATAAAAGACGCTCAGGTATGCGCTCGCGATCGAGCTCGCGACTTGAAGCGACGTCTCCTTCTCGTTCGCGCTGGCGGCGTCACGGTTCGCGTCTGCGGCGGCGACGTTGTTCGACGTCTTCCCGAAGTCCCAGACCGTCCACGAGATGCGTGCGGTCGCCGTCGGTCGCGTGCGATACGTCGCCGCGGGGTTGAAGGGCGAGCCCGGAGCCTGCGTACCCGCCACTTCGACGAACGTGCCGTTGGGCTGGGGGCTGAGCCGCGAACCGTCCACGTAGTTACCGCCCACCTCGAAGGTCCCGCTGAGACTGAGCGACGGAAGGTACGGGGCGCGCGCCGCGGACGTCTGCGCCTCGGCACTCTCCGTTCGATACTTCGCGCTCCGAACGTTGGGGGACTTCTGCATCCCCATCTCGAGCGCCTGGGTCAGAGAGAGCGTGTCGGCCGCAGCGACGCCGGACGTGAGGGCGCCACCGAGGGTGATCGCTCCGATCGTCATGCACCGCTGCCACAGCCGCATGCTCTCCCTCGTGCAAGCGGAGGGCCGAGCCGCGGGCGGTGGTGGTGCGGCGGAGATCCGCGAATCATTCGGGGAATTTACGTGTCCTACACTCAGCTACTTTCGCCCCGAGATCCGCGCGGCTGGGTCCATGTCGCGTCAGTGCGACACGTGGATGCGGCAACGATTGGCCCTCCCTCCGAGCGAGGCGCGCTCGGTCAGCCGGCCTCTCAGTACTCGAATCCGCTCTCGCCGATGAACTCGCGGAGGATCGAGGTGGGCGGGACGTGGTCCGGATAGATGGTGACGAAGCGATCGAGGAGCTGCCGCAATCGAAACGCCGTGGTGAAGGCGGGATCGTCCTCCGGCACCTCGAGCAGGTAGCGATCGGCGTACACCTTGATGACGCTCGGCTCGTAGACGAGCGCGGAGTCGAACACGACGTCCGCGTTCTTGAGGTGGGGGAAGATGTGGAGCTGCTCGCCGCGACGCACCGAGCCCCAGCGACGGATGTTCTCTTCGGCGCGGTACCCGCGCGAGTGTCGGTCGCGCACGATGCGCCGGAGGAGCCGCAGGTCGGCGGGCGCCACGACGTTCAATCGATCGAGTGGGAGCGACGTGGCCGGGTGGATGAAGATGCGGAACGCCTGCTCGGGCGTGAACCGACTCCCGAGGAGCGCGGGGTTGAGGCCATGGATGCCCTCGACGAGCACGACCGAGCTCGGACCGAGCTGCATCTCCTTGCCACCCTCGGGCAGCGACTTTCCGCTCAAGAAGTCGTAGCGCGCGACCTTCACCTTCTCGCCGTTCGACAAGCGGAGGAGCTGATCTTGGAGGAGGGCGTGATCGATCGCCTCGAACGCCTCGAAGTCGTACTCGCCACTTTTGTCGCGCACCGTCTTCTCGCGGTCGACGTAGTAGTCGTCGAGCGAGAGCTGCACCGCGTGGATGCCGTTGACCTCGAGCTGCACGGTGAGTCGCTTGATGAAGGTGGTCTTGCCCGACGACGACGGGCCCGCGATCGCGATGACCTTCACCACCCCGCGCCGGTCGGCGATCGTGTCCGCGATCCGCGCGATGCGTTTTTCGTGGAAGCCCTCGCTCACGCGGATGACCTCGGACACGCGGCCCGAGATGCAAAACTCGTTGAAGGTGCCGACGCCGGTCACGCCGATCGACGCGAGCCATCGTCGATGGTCCGCCGACATCTCGCCGCCGAAGCGCGGCGTCTTGGCTTCTTCGGCGACCGCGTCGAACGTCCCGCCGTCGCCCGACCACGAGAGGTGCGTACGCAGCTCGTCGCCGAAGTCGAGCAAGAGCCCCTCCGGGTGCGGCGTGAGCCGAAACGGTTGGATGAACCCGGTGTGCGGGAGGAGCGCGCCGCCGCCGAGCACCGCCACGCGACCGAGCGTCGCCAGCGCCACCGTCCCTTCGCGCCGTGTGGCTACCAGGCTCGCCGTGTCGTACCAGCCGCGATCGCGGAAATGGCTCCGCGCCTCGCTCACCGTCCACAGCTCTTCGCGATACGGAAGATCGTAGACGACGAGCATGCCGAGCCCGTGCTGGAGCCTGCGCGCGAGCTCCTCGGGATCGTACTCACCGCTCACGCGGACGATCTGCGCCGCGCTGAGCGACGGGCCCATGGAGATGACGAGCTCCGGCGCCACGCGGCCCGCGGCCTCGAGGAGCGCCAACGCCACGCTGCGCCGGTAAATGTCGCGGCCGACCCAGTCGCCGAGCGTAACCGGCGCGAGCCGTCCATCGGACACGAGCGGGAACTCGAGCGACACGGGCCTTCCGTCGTGGAGCGCGGCCACCACCGTGTGCCCGTCGATGACCGGCGGGAGGAGCCGCTTGGGCGGCGTGCCCGTCGCCGCGCGCACGTGCTCGGTACCGATGACGAGATCGACCTCGGCGCGGCGCGGCAACGACCGCGCGCGGAGGAGGTTTCCCACGCGATCGACGAGGAGCGCGAGCTCGCCTGCGAGCGACGTGACGAGCGACTGCGTGAAGTGGATGGCGAGCGAGGCGTGCCGCTCGGCGAGGAGTTGGTAGCGCGCGCGCGACAGCCGCGCGAGGCGCATGGTCGTCGCCGCGGTCACCGTGCTCGTGTACTTTACACCGACCAGCGCGAGCTCTCCGAAGTGGTCGCCCGGGCCCAGGTTCCAGAGGCCCATCTGGCTGTGATGGAGCCGCGCCTCGCCTTCGAGCACCCAGTACATGGTGTCGCCGAGGACGGCTTCTTCGACGACCGCGGTCCCGCGGGTGACGGCGATCTGATCGAAGAGCTCCAGCATGCGCCCGAGCTCCTGGGGGCGCAGGCGACCGAGGAGCGTGTTGCGCCCCAGCGTCTCGAGGTCCTCGGGGCGGACGCCGTAGGCGAGGGGTTGGGGCGGGCGGGAGGAGGGGGGGACTTCTGCCACGGACGCAGCGTAGATCACGTTCCGGGGGCGGGGTGGCGCTCTCGCCGGCGCGGCACGACGGCGCGCGAAGAATGCACGATGAGCGCTCGCTGATCCGCGAACGTTGCGCTCTGCTCGACCGTTCGGCCCGCCTACGATGACCGGTGATGCATCTTCGACTGAATCACGTCACCGTTCGTTCCCTCCTCCTCGGCGCCGTGGGCGCCGCCAGCATCCTGGCCGCGAGCTGCGTCTCCGACGACGAAGGCTCACCGGTCGTCCCGTGCGGAGCGGGCTGCGCCGACGCGTCGCTCCTCGACGTCGGTTCACCCGACGCGACGACTGCCGACGGTGGTCTCGTCACCGACGCGACCGACGCATCGGCGGACGATGCCACGACTTCCGATGCCGGCATCGACGCGAACGAAGACGCCGCGCCCGATGCGGCGGCCGACGCCGCGGTCGACGCGGCCGACGGCGCGGTGGTCGACGCGGGGCCGATCCAAACCCTGGCCACGGGGCAGGGCGACATCTTCAAGATGGTTGTCGGCGGCGGCTACGTCTACTTCGAGCGCTACGGCGGCGGGACGCTCGGTCGAGTGCCCACCGCGGGTGGGCCGGCCGTGTCGATCCCGCTCCTCTCGATTCACGGCGCCACCCAGCTCGCCGTGGACGCCAACAACTTCTATTACGCGACGTCTGGCGGCGAGGCCTACAAGGTGCCGCACGGCTCGACGACCGCGCAGAAGATCGCCGACCTCAACGTGCTCGCGGCGGCGCGCGCGATCGCCAGCGACGGCACGTTCCTTTATTGGACGCAACAAGACGGGCTCGTCGGGCGCATTCCCATCGGCGCCGCGGTGCCGAGCGACGGGGGCGGCGTGACGTTCACGACCACGAACTACCCGACGGGCGTCGCGATCACCGGCGGCACGGTGTTTCTCTCGGAGCACGGGCCGACCAACGCGGGTCAGATCGACCGGGTCGAGGCCGACGGCGGCATCACGCCCATCTTCAAGGCGCTCTACGACTCACCGCCCGGCTGGCTCACCACCGACGGCAATCGCCTCTACTGGATCGAGAACGAAGTGCTGCAGAGCCCGACTCCGATCGAGAGCGTGCTCCTCGATGGCGGAGGCCTCCGTCGCTATTCCACGGGCGCCACGTACGCGCGCATCGCGACCGACGGCGTGAGCCTCTACTACATGGAAGGTGGCGTCGGATCGGCCGCCATCATGAAGGGGGCCGTCGAAGGAACGGGCGCCACCATCGTTCCGATGACCAAGCTCTACGGCAGCTTCGGGTACACGTCGTCGACGCTCGCGGTCGACGCGACCTCGCTCTACTGGGGCGACTACGACAACGGCGTGCTCTACAAAGCCCCCAAGTAGGCGCTCGCTTTTGCGATAGCGTGCCACGCTCGTGACGAGCCAGAGCGCGCCTCCCACCGAAGGACGATCGATCATCCGCGCGCTCCTCGCGCTGGCGTGGCCGGTGATCCTTTCGCGCGCGACGCAGGCCGTGATTGGATTTTCCGACGCGCTCCTCGTCGCGCCGCTCGGAGAGGCCGCCCTCGCGGCGGTCACGACCGGCGCGCTCAACGCCTTCACGGTGATGATCCTCCCGATCGGTACCGTGTTCATCGTGCAGAGCTTCGCGGCCCAGCTCCGCGGACGCGGCGAGCTCGAGGCGGTACGACGTTACGCGTGGTACGCGCTCGCGCTCGCGGCGGTCAGCGCCGTCGTCGCGGCGGCCGCTATCCCGTTCGTTCCGGCTCTCGTCGGTCGACTCGGCTACGCGCCCGAGGTCACGCGCGACATGACCACGTACGTATCGATTCGCTTGCTCTCCGTCGGCGGCGCGATCGGAATGGAGGCCATCGGCAACTGGTACGGCGGGCTCGGCAACACGCGCGTTTCGATGGTGGCGAGCGTGGTCGCGATGGTGGTCAACGTGCTCGGCTGCCTCGTGCTCATTCAGCCGCGGTTAGGGCTGCCCGGCTTCGGCGTGGCGGGCGCGGCGTGGGCGAGCGTTCTCGCGAGCTGGCTCGGCTTCGCCACCACGGCCGTTGCGTTCCGTCGCGGCCTCGGCGCGCCCGACGGCGTCGCCGCTGCGCCGATGGGCCGCCTACGGATGCGCGAGCTCCGGCGCATGCTGCGCTTCGGGCTGCCCAACGGGATCAACTGGTTCCTCGAGTTCGCGGCCTTCGTCGCCTTCATCAACGTCGTCGTCGGCAAGCTCGGCACGGTCACGCTCGCCGCCTTCAACGTCGTCATGCAGATCAACTCGCTCGGCTTCATGCCGGCGTTTGGGCTCGCGTCCGCCGGCGCGATCTTGGTCGGCGAGGCCATCGGCCGCCGCGCGCACGACGAAGTGTGGCCCATCGTTCGCGCCACCGCCGTCTTTGCCATGGGGTGGATGCTCTCGCTGGGCCTCGTCTACTTCGCCGCGCCGCGAGCCCTCGTCGGCCTCTTCCACGTACCGAGCTCCAACGATGACGCCTTCTTGGTCATCGGCGCGCAGATGTTGTCGTTCGCGGTCTTCTGGCAGCTCTTCGACGCTCTCAACATGACCCTCAGCGAGGCGCTCCGGGCGGCTGGCGACACGACGTGGTGCATGTGGACGCGCATCGTCATCGCGTGGCTCGTCTTCACGCCCATCGCTTGGTCGCTCGTCCTCTACCTCCACGGCGGCGTCGTTACCGTCATGGCGAGCCTTATCGGGTATTTGGCGCTCCTCTCGGGCGCCTTCGCGCTGCGCTTCGCGGGGGGCAAATGGCGGTCGATCGAGCTCGTCGAAGAGGGGCCTTCGGTCGTCGATTCGTAGGCTCGCGCTCCTTGAGCTACCCTTCCCGGGAGGGGAGATGGGGGAGGACTCGGGCAGCCTGCAGGCGCTCCGCGCAGTGGTGGGCGAAGTGATCGTCGACGCGACCGACCGGATTGCATCGTGCGACGAAGGCGTACGTGCGCTCGCTTCGGTGCTGGGCGGAACGACGCCGACCATCGGAGCCCCGATCGCCGTCGTCTTCGGTCCCGTGCGCGCTCCCATGGTGCAGGCCGCGATCGCGCGCGCGCGCCAGCACGGCCGCGTCGTGATCGTCCTCCCGTGCGCCGCCGCGACGTACGAGCTCGACTTGGCGTGGGCGCGCGAGCCGGGGGCGGTTCGGGTCGTCGTTCGGCCGATGCCGGTCGAGCTCGGGGCCGGCGACGATCCTCTCGTCGCCGCAGCTCTGCGCAGCAACCTGACGGAGATGATCGCGGTGTTCGATCACGATCTCCGCCTCCGCGCGTTCAACGAGCTCTACCGCCGCGGTGCGGAGAGCGTGATCGACCGACCGCTGGCGCTCGGCGAGTGTCTGCGCGACATCGTCCGTCCGCAGGTGGTCGCCGAGTTCGAATCGCTCGCGCGCCGCGCGCTCGCGGGCGAATCGGTCACCGAGGATTTCTCCGTCGTCCTTGGGCCGGGTGGGGTCGTGACGTTCGAAGTCTCGTGGAACCCGGTGCGGGGCGCGGACGGCGCGATCGTCGGAGCCGCGCTCGTCTCGCGCAACGTGACGCGCCGCCGCGACGACGCGGCCCTCGCCGCGGCGGCTGCGTCGTACAGACGGGCCATCCTCGACGCCATGCCCGACGCGTTCGCGATCTTCGATCGCGCCGGCACCATCCTCGACGTCAGCAATCCGCGTGGTTTCCCGGTGCCGGTGCAGGTCGCGACGATGGTGGGGCGCAATCTGCGAGAGTACTCCCACTTGCCGCTCGATCGTCTCCTCGCGGCGCTCGAGCTCGCCTTCGAGACCGGTCAAGTCCAGCGCCTCGACTACGATCTCGTGGCCGAAGGCGCGGTGCGGCACCGCAGCGCCCGCATCACGCGCATCAACGACAACGAAGCGCTCTGGGTCGTGCACGATGTGACGGACGACCGCCGCGCCGCCGAGCGTCTCGCGTTCACGGATCGCATGGTGTCGGTCGGCACCCTCGCTGCGGGCGTGGCGCACGAGATCAACAACCCGCTGCAATACGTGCTCGGCAACGTAGAGGCTGCGCGCGCCCTCGTCTCCGGTCGTGACACGGAGATCGACGCTGCCCTGAGCGAGGCGTTGGCCGGCTTGGAGCGTGCCGCCCAAATCGTCGCCGCGTTGAAGACATTCTCTCGCTCAGGGAGCGTCGAGCCAACGAGCGTACCGCTGGCGCCCGCGTTGCTCGCCGCGGTGAAGTTTGCGAGTCACGCCCTCAAGGGGCGCGCCGTCGTGGAGGTCGACGTGTCCCAGGACGCGTTCGTCACTGGCGCCGAGACGGCCCTCTCGCAGGTCTTCTTGAACATCTTGCTCAACGCGGTCGATGCCGTGGCAGATCTGTCGAGTCGCGCCGGCATCATTCGTGTGCGGATGCGGCACGAGCCCGACGCTCGCGTCGCCGTGGACATCTTCAACAACGGTCCGCCCATTCCAGCGTCGGTCCGCGCACACATCTTCGATCCGTTCTACACGACCAAGCCGGTCGGGCAGGGCACTGGGCTCGGTCTCGCGATCGCGCTCCAAATCGCGCGAGCGGCCGGAGGCGACATCACGGTCGAATCGACCGAAGATGGCACGACCTTCACCGTCGCCCTGCCGATCGTCGACGCGCCGCGGGAGGCGTCGGCTCGGCCCGCGAGCCCGAGCCCCCAGAAGGCGGCGGCGGGCGCGGCCGTGCTCGTCATCGACGACGATCCTCACGTCGCGCGATCGCTCGTGCGGCAGCTTCCCGACTACCGCGTGACGGTGGCCGCGAGCGCCGAAGACGGGGTGCGCGCCCTCGAGGCTGGCAACTTCGACGTCGTCTTGTGTGACGTCACGATGCCCGGAATGTCGGGCTCGGAGCTCTACGCGCTCGTTGCCGAGAAGTGGCCGGGGCGCGAGCAGCGCTTCGTGATGATGAGCGGCGGGGTGCTCGCCGATGAGCAACTCGCGATCCTCGGCGACGCGGTCGAGAGCATGCTCCGGAAGCCGTTTTCACGTGACCAACTGCGCCGCGCCGTCGACCGTGTACGGACCGCGTTGCCGAATGGTGCCGGCGAGTCAGCGTCTAGAGGGTGAATTCCGCGCGGCGGCTCGACGCTGCGCATCGATCGGCTACGGGAGGGCGCATGCGTCGCATGCATGTCGTCGTGTTCGCTCTGCTCTTCGCCGCCGCCCTCGCCGTTGGCTGCTCGTCGTCGAATGACGAAGCGGCTCCCGCAAAGTCCGACGCGGGCGCGAGCGAGGCCTCGAGCGCTGATCGCTCGACCGGGGGCGGCGATACGGACGCGACGTCGGTCGACGACGCGGGGCCCACCATCGTCTGCGCTCCGCAATCGACGTCGAGCTTCAAGCCCAAGTGGACCGCGCCGGCCGCGCTTCACGCCGGAAAGTGCACGTCTACCCAGATCGCGGCCTACACCGACTGCGCGTACGGTCACCCCGGCTACGACACCGCCAAGTGCGACGCCTGGTACAAGGACGTAGCCAACGCCGATTGCTTGGCCTGCGCGGCGCCCCCCGCCAACGCGGCCCAGACGGGCGCGATGCTGCCGGTTGCTGGCTCCACCAACGCGAACTACGCAGGCTGTGTGGCCGCACTCACCGGCGACGTCTCGGCCAATGGTTGCGGTGCCAAGATCCAGGCCGCCGAGCAGTGTCGCCTCGCGGCTTGTCAGTCGGCATGCCCGGTCACTCCCGGCGACGACGCCGCGTTCAAGGCCTTCACCAAGTGCCTCGACGACGCGTGGACCGGTGAGTGCGGTACGTACGCGTCTGCCACCTCGTGCGCCGACGACTTCCGCAAAGGGTCGGGCGCTGCGGGCGCTTGCTACCCGAACACGACGGACTTCGGCGTCATCGTGACCACCTACGTGACGCTCTTCTGCGGCGGCGCCGGCGACGGCGGCGCGGACGCTGCCCACGACGGCTGACGTCGCGCCCCCGCCCGGCCCTCGACGTGGATCCGGCGATCGCAGTCTCCCCACGATCGCGCCGAGCGCCCCCGCGATCTCGCTGGTGAATTCCGCGGACCCGGTCGCGACCGCGCGGCACGACCCGTGCGACGTCGGGCGACGTGAAGCCGCGCACCCGCATCCTCGCCGCCCTTTTCTCCGCCTCCTTCGCCATCGCGTCGTCGGCCAGCACGTTCGGTTGTAGCCGAGACGATGGATCCGCCGACGAGGGCGGCAGCAGCGACGACGCGCTCGCGGCGGCGGCGAGCGGGCTCGGGACGACGCTCCAGGACCTCGCCGCGTTCGGCGAGAAGCGCGTGGGCACCGAGGGTGGCAAGAAGGCCGCCGACTACGTGATGGCGCGGATGAAGCGCGCCGAGCTCCGCGACGTGCACTTCGAGGAGTTCAACTTCCCGATGCACATCGCCGACCCGAATCGCTCGTCCATCTCGTTCAAGAAGGACGGGCAGCCGGCTCCCGCGATGGCCTTCGACATCTTCGAAGGCTCCGGTCCGGGCGACGTGGTGGACGCGCCGATCGTCTACGTGGGCTCGGCGAAGGCCGAAGATCTGCGCGGCAAGGATCTGCGCGGGAAGATCGCGTTCGTGAAGCGCGATTCGCACTTCCACCGGTCGTCGCAGTACCTGAACGTGACCCAAGCCGGCGCCGTGGCGATGCTCTACGAGTCGACGGTCCCCCAGAACCAGATCCAAATCGGATCCATCCGGCACGCCTGGGAGCCGATGGGACCGATTCCGGCGGTCACCATCGGACAAGACGACGGCGATCGCTTGCAGAAGATGGTGGGTGAGGGCGAGGTGAAGGGATCGATCAAAGTGACCGCGTTCGCGACGCGCGGCACTGGACGCAACGTCGTGGGCGTCGTGCCCGGCAAGAACTACGGGAAGAAGGACGCCAGCGGCCGCAGCCTCGATCACCAAGTCGTGATCGGCGCGCACTACGACACCTGGTTCGTCGGGTCGGTCGACAACGGCTGCGGCACCGCGGCGCTCCTCTATCACGCCGGCAAACGCGGTCTCACCGACGGTCGCTTCGAGAACACGCTCGTCTTCGTCGCGTACGACGGCGAGGAGGTCGGGCTCTACGGCGGATACGACTACCTCCGAAAGCACCAGGACGAAGGCATGCTGGCCGTCGTCAACTTCGAGATGCCGGCCGCCGAGTCGGACCTCAAGAACGGCGGCATCACGACCCTCTTCGGCGGCGTCGCCGCGAGCGAAGTGCCGATCATGGACCGCGCGCTCAGCGAGTCGCGCACGGCCGGCCTCTTCGACACCTTCACCGTGTGGCTCTCGCTCGACAAGATCGAGCGAATGTTCGGCGGCATCATCCCCACCGACATCCAGGGCACGTATCGAAGCGGAATCCCCACCGTGAGCACCGCCTCCGATTCGCCCTGGTATCACACGCGGCTCGACACTCCCGACAAGGTGGATACCGACTTTCTCGCGCGCGGCGTGAAGTCCTTCGACAAGGCCGTGCAGCTCTTCGCGACGTCGTCACCCGACGCGTTCCAGGGACGCGATCCGACGCTCTGGGGCGCCGAGGTCACCCTGCCGGAGGTGACGAGGGATCACGTCGCGGCCGCCGTATCGCTCACCGATCCGCGAGGCCGGGCGCTTCCCGCGACCGACGTGACGGCGACTTTCTTCTGCGACGACTTCTTCGCTGCGCCCGACGTCGTGCGGCGCACCGACGAGTCGGGCAGGGTCACCTTCGACTTCACCGACGAGCTCCGCGAGTGTCCGGGCCGGCGCTTCGTCCACGTCGTGGCGGGGGGCGAATATCCGCTCGTGGAGAAGGTGATCGCGGTCCCCTCGCGCTGAGCGCGGGTCAACCGAGCGGCTGCGGGTCGCGCTCGATCGCGTCGCGCGCCGGGATCTCGTAACCCCAGCGGCGCGCGAAGAACCGAAGCGCTTCGATCGAGCCGATCGTGCCCACGACGGCGCCGTCGCCGGCCAAGACCGGCAGCGCAAGGACAGCGGCCTGCGCCATGGTGGCCATCGCGTGCGCGAGCGGCGCGTCCTCGGGGATTCCGAGCGTTGCTCGCGACATCACGTCGCCGGCGGTGGCGCCTGCTCGCGCCGCCGGCAGGAGCTCGCTCGGCGTGATGATGCCGAGGAGGGCGCCGTCGGCGCTGACGACCGGCGCGCACGTGGCGCCGCTCTCCACGAGCATCGCGCGCACCGCTTCGACCGCGGTGGTCGGCGTGACGCACGTCACGACGCGCGTCATGACCTCACCTACGCGCACGCGAAGCGCGAGCTCGCTCAGATCGAAACGCATCCGGAGCCGCTCCCGATCGCGGTCCGAGTCACTGAGCTCGGGCGTGCACACGACGACGGGCCCGTCGCCGTCGTGCTCCATCCGCGAGAAGCGCGTGCACGTCTCGCAGACCGCGAGCCCGACGGTGCGGTGCTTCGACGGACAGAACGCGACGCGCTCCACGTCCACGTCGCCCGCCTCGTCCAAGGTGACCCGCGCGTGGACACCGATTTGGGCCTCCGCAGGCGGCACGGGCGGCGCGCTGACGATGGGCATGAGAGGGACCTTGGGCGCCGGCTTGAGCTTGCGAGCCATCACCTGACCGAGCGATGCAACGGTCGCGCCGTCGTGATTTCCCCGGCAAATGCCTCAATCTCCGACGCTCAAGCGCAAGGGTTGCGCGTAAATGCACCGGAGCACGAGCCGCCCCGGGTCAGAGGAGGTGGGTGCGCTTGGCTTGGCTGGTGAGCGCGTCGCGGAAGTCGGGATGCGCGATGCCGATGAGGGCGCGCGCCCGCTCCGAGATGCTGCGGCCGTGGAGCTCGGCCACGCCCCACTCGGTGACGACGGTGTGCACGTGCGCGCGCGTCGTCACGACGCCCGCGCCTTCGCGGAGGTAGTGCGCGATCCGTGAGACCTTGCCGTCGCTCGTGGTCGACGGGAGCGCGATGATCGCGCGACCCTGCTCGGCCATCGCCGCGCCGCGAATGAAGTCCATCTGCCCGCCGACCCCGCTGTAGAGGCGCGGGCCGATCGAGTCGGCGCAGACCTGGCCGGAGAGGTCGACCTCGATGGCGGAGTTGATCGCGACCATCCGGCGGAAGCGCCGAATGAGCGTCGAGTCGTTGGTGTAGTCGACCGGGCGCATCTCGATCATCGGGTTGTCGTCGACGAAGTCGTAGAGACGTCGCGTCCCCATCAAGAAGCCGGACACGATCTTGCCGCGGTTGACCTCTTTGGCCGCGCCGGTGAGGGCGCCCGCTTCGACGAGGCTCATGACCGCGTCGGTGAACATTTCGGTGTGCACGCCGAGATCCTTCTTGTGCACCAGGCACTCGGCGACGGCGCTCGGGATGGCGCCGATGCCCATTTGAAGCGTGGCCCCGTCCGGCACGAGCTCGGCGATGTGCGCGCCGATGCGCCGCTCCACCTCACCGAGCGGCGACTCGACGTGCTCGACCGGCGCCTCGTCGACCTCGACTCCCCAGTCGATGTCCTTCACGTGGATGAAGCCGTCGCCGAGCACGCGCGGCATCGATCGATTGATCTGCGCGATGACGGTCTTGGCCGTGGCGGCCGCGGCGAGCATCGCCTCGCACGACGTGCCGAGCGAGCAGAAGCCGTGCGCGTCGGGTGGGGACACGTTCACGAGCACCGCGTCGAGCGGGATGAAGCCGCGGCGGAAGAGCGACGGCACGTCGCTCAAGAACACGGGGATGTACTCGGCGCGTCCGTCGTTGACCGCGGCGCGGGCGTTCGGGCCGATGAAGAGCGCCTTGTGCCGGAAGCTCGACGCCACTTCGGGCGCGAGGTGCGGTCCCTCACCGCCCACGTGGAGGTGCACCATGTTCACCGCCTCGAGCTCCTTGGCGCGCGCCACGAGCGCGCGAAGGAGCACGTTGGGGGCGGCGGCGGCGCAATGAACGTAGACGGTCTCGCGAGAGCGGATGACGGCGACGGCCTCTTCGGCCGAGACGATCTTCACGGGGTGAGCACGCTTTCTCCGATCGTCACGCGATCGGCATCGATCAAGGGACGGCGCAAGTGTCGACGGTCGCTCCGAGGAAGCCAAGCGTCTCGTCGAGGGGACGCGTGGTGTCGACGATCACGTGCTCGTCCGGTGGCAGCTCGGTGACGGCCTCGAAGCGCGCCGCGAAGTCGTCGAGGATCCCGGCCCGGGCGTCGGACACCGAAGCCACTCCGTCGCGCGCGTCGAGGCGGCTTCGGAGCGTCGCGAGAGGCGCGCGGCACTCGACGAATCGGAACGGCACCCCGGCGCGCTTGGCGAGGGCGCGCGCTTCCGCGCGCATGGCCTCCGCGCGGAACGAGGCGTCGAGGATCACCGGACGCCGGGAGCCGAGGACGTGCTCCGCGCGGCGGATCATCTCCGCGTAGACCTCGCGCGTGAACGCCGGATCGTATGCGCCCTGGAACGTGCCCGGGCTCACGCGCGCGAGCGCGGGCACGCCGAGCATCTGCTTGCGCGTGCGGTCGGCGCACACAATCGGTGCGCAGAGCTTCCTCGCGATGGCCTCCGCCGCCGTGCTCTTCCCGGCCGCGACGAGGCCACCCACGGCGGTGACCGACGTCGGGCGAGTCGGCTGCCGATCGGCGGCGAGCGCGACCATGAAGTAGCGACGGGCCTCGACCGCGGCGCGCTCGCGTGCGGCGGTCGGCGCGCCGGCGTCCGTGGCGAGGAGCACCGCGATCTTCCCACGCACGAATGCCCGATAGGCCACGTAGAAGTCGACGACGTCGTAGAGCCCGTAGTCACCGGACTCGGCTGCGTAGGTCGCGAGGAGTCGCTCGGCCAGATCGACGCGGCCGCGCCACTCGAGATCCATCGCGAGGAATGCGAGGTCGGCGGCGGTGTCGGCGTAACGGAAGCGCTCGTCGAACTCGATGCAGTCGAGGACGCGGATCTCCGCTTCGGCCAAGCTCTCGGCCACTCGGCGCTCCGAACGAGCGGCCCCTTCGCGCTCGAAGTAGACGTGCTCGAGGCGGAGGTCGCCGTGCCCGTCGCGGACGTGGCCTTCGCGAACGCGACGTTCGAACGCGTGGGCGTGCTCGCGGAGGAAGCGTCGCTGCCACGACACGATCTCGACGGCCTCCTCGGGCCGCAGGAATCGCGTGAGCTCGGTGCGCGTCTGAGCGAAGTTCTCCTCGACGTTGAACGCGATGCGCGTCGGGGCCCCGAGCACCTCCACGCTCGGCCCGTTCTTGGCGGTCGCGTGAAACGCCGCGATGTGACGCGCGAGGCGATCGATCTCCGCCGGGCCGAGCGAGCCCTGCTCGAGGAGGACATCCGCGCGGTCGCGATCGGAGAGGCGCCGCATGCGCACCGCCCAATCCACGACGCGCGCCTCGCCCTCGCGCTGCCCCACGAAGAGCGTCCCACCCTGCTCGACCACGGGCTCGACGCCGAGGTAGACGTCGGGCGAGAGGCGCCGATTGAGGACGAGCTCGCTCTCGCACGCGGCCTTCCGTTTCGCGAGGGTCGCGTAGCTCAAGAACCCGAGGTCGACGGGTTTCTTCACCTTGAACGCTTCGCGTTCGGTCAAGAACACCCACGACACGTGCGTCTCCTCGACCGAGACGCGCTCGGCGTTCGGGAAGGCGCGGGCCTGGCTGAGCTGCTCGCGTAGGGTCTTCACGATCGCATGTGAAGCATCACGCGTGCCGCGCCGGGCGCGTTCTCTCGTGCCTTCAGATCTGCAGCGCGCTCTGGATCGCGGCCGCCGGCATGGCACCGGACGCGCGCTTGCTCTCTCTTCCGCCGCGGAACGCGATGAACGTTGGAATTCCGCGGATCCCGAAGCGCCCGGCGATGTCGGGTAGCGCTTCGGTGTCGACCTTGGCCACCACGATCTCGCCGGCGCGCTCCTCGGCGAGCCGCTCGAGCTCGGGCGCGACGGCTCGGCAGGGCCCACACCACGCGGCCCAGAAGTCGACGACCACCGGCAGCGGGGAGCGCGCGACGAGCTCGTCGAATTCCTTGGCCGAGCGCACGACTTGGGGGATGCCGAGGGGCAGGATGGCCTCCTTGCAGCTCCCGCAATGCGCTCGCTTGTCGATCTTGTCGGCGGGGAAGCGGTTCTCGGTTCCGCACTTCGGGCAACGGGTCAGCATCGGGATCAAGGTTCGTCTTCTTGCGTCGTCGGTCAAGATGCGGGGCGGCGTCGATCGGGCTTGCAGCGCACGCCTTGCGTAGGCGCCGCAATCACCGCGTGCGCAGGAACGCGTGGGGTGAGCACTTCCGCGGACAAACGAATGGAACGTGGGTTGCGAGGGCGCGATCGGAATCTCGACCCGGAAAGGGGGTTCGTCATGTCCATCACCGTTCGCAAAGCCGATGCGCCGCGCCCGACTACGCCGAATGCGCCGGGAGCGGGCATCCAAGAGTGGGATCCGATGCGGACCATGCGGAGCATGCTGCAGAGCTGGGATCCGTTCCGTGAGATGGTGCCGTTCTTCACCGACGATCGCTTCGCGTTCGCGCCGGCGTTCGAGGTCAAGGAGAACAAGGACGCGTACGTCTTCAAGGCCGATCTCCCCGGCGTGAAGGAGAACGACCTCGACGTAACGCTCAACGGCAATCGCCTCACCGTCGCCGGCAAGCGCGAGAGCGAGAAGGAAGACAAGGGCGACCGCTACTACACTGTGGAGCGCACCTACGGCAGCTTCTCGCGTTCGTTCACGCTCCCCGACGGGATCGAGGGCGACAAAGTCCACGCGGCGCTCGAGCACGGCGTCCTCACGCTGACCGTGCCCAAGAAGCCGGAAGCAGTCGGCAAGAAGATCGACGTGAAGGCTGGCGGTCCGCCACCGGCGGCCAAGGCCTGACCGCGCGCTGCGGCGCTCGACGCCGCAATCACGCGCTTCCGCGAGCGGCCCCCGCCCGCGCCCAGGAGGTGACCCATGACGCTCGAACGCTACATTCGTCCCGTGGTCGAGGCCGCGCTCGGAACGAGCGTGATCGAGGCCGCGCGCGTGATGCGCGAGAAGCGCGTGGGTTGTCTCGTGGTCGTGCGCGAGGGGCGACCCGTCGGCGTAGTCACCGATCGTGACCTCGCGCTCCGGGTCCTCGCGGAAGGGCGTGATCCGCGCACGTCGACCGTCGCCGACATCGTGACCTACGATCCGATCGTGGTGAGTATCGGCGATGCCCTCGAGACGGCGCTGGAGAAGATGCGGGTGCACGGAGTTCGCCGTTTGCCCATCGTGAGCGCCGAAGGGAAAGTCGTGGGCGTCGTCACTGCCGACGACGTGATGATGTCGTTCGGGCGCGGCCTCGCCCAGCTCGCCGAAGGCCTCGAGTCCGCGAGCGACGTCACCGAGAGCCGCTGACGCGACGGTGCCCGGCGATTGCGCGAGCGGCATAGTGGATCGCCGCGGCGGCGCCCGCGACGGCTGTGACCCGCACGAGCGCCGACGTCCATGACGAGCCGACGATGGCCAGCATCACCGTCGTGAACTGGAGCACGGTGGCGATCTTTCCCGTCACGTTGGCCATCGGGGTCTCGACGCGGACGTGGCGGATGCGCGCGCTCACGAGCGCCCACGCGACGAGCGGCGCTTCGCCGATCTCGCGAGTGCTGAGCCACAGCACGGCACCGAGCGTCAGCCGACCGGTCACGACGAGTGACGTCACGACGGTGAGGACGAAGATCTTGTCGGTGATGGGATCGATCACCGAGCCGGCGGCCGTGACGCTGCCGGTGCGTCGCGCGAGCCATCCGTCGAAGACGTCACTGGCGGCCGCGGCGAAGAGCACCGCGAGCGCGAGCGCGGGACGATCGACGACGAACGGGAACGTCGCTGCGAGCGGCACGCGCGTCCAGCTGATGAGGCTGGGCGGATTCACTGCGTCGGCCCAGCGAAGCTGCACGACGCCCTCCCGCTGCGCTCGCCGGTGGCCTCAGACGACCACGTTGGGCAGGTGGTGCATCGCGTCGTGGAGGCGGGCGCGGAGGCGCTCCCACTGTGACACGCGAGCGTCTGCGAACCGATAGAGGCCGCGGTCTTCACGCGACGCGTGCTCGCGGAGACGCTCCGCGAGATCTTCCAGCATGAGGAGACGCGCCGTGTGGAGCTCGACGCCGTAGCCGGCTGCGTCGAGCAGCGCGCGAATCTCCGCATGCTCGCGGCGCAGCGCCGCCGTTTCGTCGGGCGCGACGGCTGCGTAATGAGGAAAGAGCTCTTCTTCTTCGGCCAGCAAATGTGCGCGCAGGCCCTCTTCGAGCTCCCGCCATGGCTGCACGACGTCCGCGGAGTCGCCGGCACGTGCGCGAATGAGCAGGAGTCGGAGGAGTCGCTCGAGGTGCTCGTGATCCGCGAGGAGCCGCGCGCGAGGGCCGAGCTCCTGCGGCGCATCGATGTGGGACATGGCGAGCATGGCGCCGGGGATCAAGCAGCCCGCATGCCGCGCATCGCCGTATGTCCTTCTCCGCGGTTGCGACCGCGAGCGGCCGATCGGTCGGCACCGTTTGCGCCACGCGCTGCAAGCAGTGCAGCGACCGAGAGTCGAGCTCATGGGCCCCGACGAATCATCGCGCGCGTGTGCAAGCGCGAGTGCTCGGGGCACGGATGGTGCTTGGGTGGAGGTGTCCCTCACAAGGAGCGAGCCATGACGGAGCCCACCAAGGCCAAGGCGGCCAAGGCCAAGCAGGACGAGGCTACGGACGACCGTGCCGCCGAGCGCGAGCTCCACGCGGCGCTCGAGCGACATCACGCCGATCGCGTAGCGGAGGTGACACTCGCCGGAGCCGCCGCGGGCGCAGCCGCTGGAGCGCTGGCCGGGCCGCCGGGAGCGCTCGCCGGAGCCGTCATCGGCGGCATCGCAGGCGCGATCGCCGGTGAGGCCATGGACGAGCAGGGCGAGCGTGACCGCAAGCACGATGAAGAGCTCGACGAGGAGATCGGGGTCGTCGGCGGCGATCTCGGCGCGGCGTCTCCGAATCAGCCCAAATCGAAGCGGAGCTTCGTGTCGCCTTCCTCGGCGGGCGGTGGTGGCGGCGGTGGCGGTGGCGCGACCGGAGACTGACCGACCACGGTTGCGTCACACGAATCGTAGGCTCCCTTCAACCGAGCACCGCTATAAGGCGGGCGCGTGCCGGTCTATGGGTCGATCTTCGCCGTGCTCTCGATCGCGTCGTTCGTCGGCGCGGCGCGCGGTGGCGTGTGGCTCGCGCTCACCTGGCCCGGCGTCGCCTTCGCGGTCGTCGTGTACGCGTATCTGACGCGGCAGCCCCGCGTGCTCGGCAAACGCGCGGACGGCTCGTTCGCGTGGTGGCGCCGGCTCTTCTTTCTCCCGTTCATCGTCTTCTCGGAGGGAGCGTGGCACCTCTTCGCGGCCGTCACGCGCGAGGACGCCTACAACGCGGTCGCGCCTGGAGTGTGGGTCGGCCGTTGGCCCGAAGGAGGTCACTTGCCCGAAGGCGTCGACGTCGTGGTCGACGTCACCGCGGAGCTCCCGGCGCATCGTCGCGTGATCCGCGAAAAGCGCTACGTGTGCCTGCCGGCGATGGACGCGACGGTGCCGGAGGAATCGGCGTTTCGCGCGCTCGTCGCCGAGCTGGCCGACGCGCGGGGCGGGATCTTCGTTCATTGCGCGTTCGGGCACGGCCGGTCGGCCATGCTCGCCGGCGCGCTCCTCGTGGCGCGAGGTCTTGCGCCGGACGCCGCCGCCGCCGAAGGTGCGATGCGCCGCGCGCGCCCCGGCATCTCTCTCTCCGGTCTTCAGCGCGCGTACGTGGAACGCTTCGCAGCGGCGCGCGGCTCCACGCGCCCGGAGGTCAAGTCGCCGCCGCTGGCGTGACCGACGAGGCCATGAGCCTCTGCAGGAGGTCTTCGTAGACGACCGGCTTGGACATGACGAGCACGCTCGGCTCCAAGGACGCCAAGGCCTGGGCCATGTTTGGGTGTCCGGTGACCACGATGACCGGTAGGTTCGGCTGGCGTGATCGCGCGAACTGCACGACCGAAGACCCGTCGGCGTGCGGCATCCGCAGATCGGTGACCAAAAAATCCGGCGCCGGCGTGCGCGTCAGGCGGCCGATCGCGCCGGCGCCGTCGATGGCCACCTCGGCATCGAAGCCGTCTTCGCGCAGCATCATCGCGAGCCGTCGAGCCGTCCGCGCGTCGTCGTCGACGACGAGGACGAGTCCGCGTCGTCCGCGGGTGCTCTGAGGCTCGATCTCGCTGCTCATGTCGTCCAAGGGCCAGGCGCTTCTCGGTTCGTGGTTGGGACCCGTGCACCTGATGCGCAGTATCTGCGCGATAGCGCAGCCTTTTCGCCGGTGCATGGCGACTTCCGCGGGAACGGGAGCGCCGGTTGTTTGGAAGCAAGGACGCTGCCAGCACATCCCCTTAGGGGGTCGCCCGTGGTTTCTGCGAGAATGCCGAGTCGTTCCGTTGCCGGATGCGCGAAGGGACTGCGCCAGGCGCAGAGCGCGCGCGGGGGCTGCTTCGGACGAGAAGGCGAGCGACGCAATTGATCGAGATCGAGTTCATCGGGGCTGCGCAAACCGTTACCGGCTCCAAGCACCTCGTTCGCACCTCCCGCGCAACGGTGCTCCTCGACTGCGGCCTCTATCAAGGCCGACGGCACGAGTCGATCGAGCGGAATCAAAACCTCGGTGTCGCCGCGCACACCCTCGACGCGGTCGTTCTCTCTCACGCGCACATCGATCACTCGGGCGCGCTTCCCATCTTGGCGCGCTCCGGCTTCGACGGCTCGGTCTACGCAACGCCCGCCACGCGTGATCTGTGCGCCGTCATGCTCGAGGACGCCGCTCACATCCAGGCCGCGGACGCGCGCTACATCAACAAGCAGATCGATCGCGGCGACGAGACGATGGAGCGCGTCGAGCCGCTCTACAGCGAGGCCGACGTCCTCAAGGTCTTGAACCAGATCATCTCGGTGCCCTACCACCGCCGCATCGACATCGCGCCCGGCGTCACCCTCACGTTCCTCGACGCCGGACACGTGCTCGGGAGCGCGATCACGTTGCTCGACGTGGACGACGAAGGTGAGACGCGGCGCCTGGTTTTTACCGGCGATTTGGGGCGCACGCGGCTTCCGATCTTGCGCGATCCGGAGATCGCGGACAGCGCGAGCATCCTCATCACCGAGAGCACCTACGGTGACCGCACGCATCCGCCCGTGGATCTCATGGTCGATCAGCTCGCGACGGTGCTGAAGCGCACCTACGAGCGGGGCGGCAAGGTCGTCATCCCGTCGTTCGCGCTCGAGCGCGCGCAGGAGATCATCTACGCGCTGAAGGGCCTCAAGAAGGAAGGCCGCCTCCCGCCGATGCCGGTGTACGTCGACTCACCGCTCACGGTGAAGATCACCGACGTCTTCAAGCTCCATCCCGAGTGCTACGACGACGACGCGCGAAAGATGCTCGAGGGCCGCGACTCGCCGTTCGACTTCGATTTGCTCGAGTACGTCTCGCAGAAAGAAGACTCCCAGGCGCTCGACGCCAAGGACACGCCGGCGATCATCATCGCGGCGAGCGGCATGTGCGAAGCGGGGCGCGTCGTGCACCACCTCAAGGCCACCATCGAAGACGAGAAGAACACGGTCTGCATCGTGGGCTTCCAGGCCCAGCACACGCTCGGTCGTCGCATCGTCGAGCGCCGCTCCAAGGTGCGGATCTTCGGCGTCGAACGGTCGCTCCGCGCCGAGGTGGCCGTTTTGAACGGATTCAGCGCGCACGCCGATCGCGACGATCTCCTCGGCTACGCCCGCGCAGCGCGGTCGCGCGGGCCCTTGCGCAACGTCATCTTGGTGCACGGCGAGCCGGGCGCGCAGCGCGCGCTCAAAGGTGCGCTCGAGGCCGATGGCTTCCCCAGCGTGCACGTGCCCGCACCGGGTGAGCGACTCACGCTCTGACGCGCCGCGGTCGCCAGGTTTGCACTGAACGGGGGACTTCTTGGTTTCGCGCAAAGGCTGCGGAGCGACCGCAGCGGGTGCGTCCTACGCCATCGATCGCCGCAGATTCGCAAGCGAAAGCCTGGCGGCACACCGCTTGCTGACACCTGTTCGGTATCGTGCTGCCGAACACCGTCAAGTCGCTCGGGGGAGGGACGGAGGACGCGTCTGGCGTCTTCCCCGCGCCGCGGGTGGACCGGTGCCTGCACTGTGGCGCCGAGCTCGGCGCCGACGATCGCACGAGCGCGCTCTTCTGCTGCTCGGGCTGCGAGGCCGTGCACGGCCTCCTCGCCGCGGAAGGTCTCGATCGCTACTACGCGCTCCGCGGTGATCGCGGGAGCGCCGTCACCACGTACGGCAAAGCGCGCGATCACAAGTGGCTCGAGAAGCTCGAGGGCGCGGCCCCCGGCGCCGCCGCGGGCGTTCGCAGCGTCTCGCTCGACGTTCAGGGCATTCACTGCGCCGCGTGCGTCTGGCTCTTCGAGGAGCTCTATCGACGCGAAGAAGGCGCGCTCACCCTCACGGTGAACCCGGCGCTCGGCCGGATGGAGATCTGCGCCTCGCCCGAGTTCGACCTCGCTGGCTACGTCGAGCGAATCGAGCGCTTCGGCTACCTGCTCGGTCCGGCCGAGAAGCGCGACGAAGCACCCGCCAAGACGAGCGAGCTCCTCGTCCGCACCGGCGTCTGCATCGCGATCGCGATGAACGCGATGATCTTCGCGATCGCGATCTACGCCGGGCTCGACAGCGGCCCCATCTTCAAGTTCTTCCACGCGCTCACCTTCGGCCTGGCGACGTTGAGCGTGCTCGTGGGCGGGACGGTGTTCTTCCGCTCCGCGTGGCACGCGCTCCGCCAGCGTGTTCTCCATCTCGACGTGCCGATCGCCCTCGGCATCGTGCTCGCGTACGCCGGCTCCGCTTACTCGCTCTTCACGCACCACGGCGCGGCGGCGTACTTCGACACGGTGAGCGTCTTCATCGCGCTCATGCTGGTCGGTCGCTTCCTCCAGGAGCGCGTGCTCGAGCGCAATCGTCACGAGCTCCTCGCGGCGAGCGGCGCCTCGAGCCTCCTGACGCGCGTCGTGCGCGACGGTGGCGCATCGCTCGTGCCGTGCAGCGAGGTCGCCCTCGGTGACAAGCTGCTCGTCGCGCCGAGCGACCTCGTGCCCGTTCCTTCGGTCCTCGAGAGCGCCGGCGCGAGCGTGTCGCTCGATTGGATCAACGGCGAGAGCGCCCCGCGCGAGGTTCGCCGCGGCGACGTCGTTCCGGCCGGCGCGTTCAACGTCGGCCACGAGGCGGTGACGCTCGTTGCGACCACCGCGTTCGACGCTTCACCGATCGTGGGCCTCTTGCGCACGACGCGCGAGACGGCCAGCGACGCGGCGCGCGCCACGCCGTGGTGGCGCCTCTTCACTCGCATCTACGTCGTCGTCGTCCTCGCGCTCGCCGCGGGCGCGTTCGTCACCTGGTACGCCCTCACGCGCGACCTCTCGCGCTCGCTCGAGGTGACGACTGCGGTGCTCGTGGTCACGTGCCCGTGCGCCTTCGGAATCGCCACGCCCATGGCGTACGAGCTCGCGCAGGCGGGCCTCCGTCGCTCTGGCGTCTTCGTTCGCTCCGCGAGCTTCCTCGATCGCGCGGTCGACGTGCGCAAGGTCGTCTTCGACAAGACGGGCACGCTCACCACCGGCGCGCTCACGGTGACGAACCCCGAGTCGCTCGCCGCGCTTTCGGCCGCAGATCGCCGGGCCCTCTACGACATGGCCGCGCGGAGCACGCATCCGAAGAGCGTCGCCGTCGCGCGCGCGCTCGTGGGCGAGCGAATCTCCGACGACGTCTCCGTCACCGAGGTGACGGGCGCTGGCCTCGAGCTCCGCGACGCCAACGGCGTCGTGTCACGGCTCGGATCGGCCGCGTTCGCGCTCGGCGCGGCCGGGGCGGAAGGTGCGGCCGACGACGACGTGGTCTTCGCGCGAGGTGGCCGCGCGCTCGCGCGGATCGGTCTCCGCGAGTCGCTGCGCTCCGACGCGCGGAGTGAGGTCACTGCGCTCAAAGACTCTGGCTACGAGGTCTTCGTCTTGAGCGGTGACGCGTCACCGCGCGTGCATGCGCTCGCCGAGCGCCTGGGAATCGCAGCCGATCATGCGGAGGGCGGGCAAAGCCCGGAAGGCAAAGCGAAGTGGCTCGCGGCGCGGGATCGCGGCGACACGATGATGGTCGGCGACGGCTTGAACGACGGTCCCGCGACCGAGCACGCGTTCACCTCGGCAACGCCCGCGGTCGATCGGCCGTTCATGCCGGCGCGCACCGATCTCTACTTCACCACCGCCGGTCTCCGCCCGGTGCGACTCGCGCTCGCTGCAGCGCGCGCTTTGCGTCGCGTGACGCAAAGAAATTTGGCGGTGGCGATCGCGTACAACGTCCTCACGGTCGGGCTCGCCTACGCCGGCCTCATGACTCCGCTGCTTTGCGCGATCGTCATGCCCGCGAGCTCCCTCTCCATCGTTCTCGCGACCCTCGCGTCGCTTTCACCAAGGAGCGCGCTGTGGAGGTCCTGATCTTGCAGGTGTTCGTCAGCTTGATGCTCGTGGCCGGCTCGGTCCTCCTCTTCATGAAGAGCGTGCGCAGCCGCGATTACGAGCACGCCGATCGACTCGCCCTCTTCCCCATCGCCGAAGACGACGCGAAGCCCGCGCCCGAGTCACCGGCGCTCGAGACTCCCCCCAAGAACGCCTGAGCGGACCCCCTAGCGAGAGAGCCATGGAAGCAACAATGGAAACCACGAGCGAAGCCGGAGCGCCGGCGCTCGAGCGACGAAAAGTCGTCTACAACGACAAGGTCTCGCGACAGTTCATCGCGGCTTCGGTCGTCTTCGGAATCGTCGGCATGTTGGTCGGCGTAATCGTCGCGCTCCAGCTCGCGTTCCACCAGGCGAACCTGGCGCCGTACCTGAACTTCGGTCGCCTCCGCCCACTGCACACGAACGCGGTCATCTTCGCGTTCGTCGGCAACATGATGTTCGCCGGCGTCTACTACTCGACGCAGCGCCTGCTCCGGACGCGCTTGGCCAGCGACCTGCTCGGGCAGATTCACTTCTGGGGATGGCAGGCCATCATCGTGGCCGCCGCGGTCTCGCTCCCGCTCGGCATCACCACGAGCAAGGAGTACGCAGAGCTCGAGTGGCCGATCGATATCGCGATCGCTCTCGTGTGGGTCGTCTTCGCGATCAACTTCTTCTGGACGCTGGCCAAGCGGAACGAGAAGCACCTCTACGTCGCGCTCTGGTTCTACATCGCGACCATCATCACGGTGGCGGTCCTCCACATCGTGAACAGCCTCGCGCTCCCGGTCTTCGCGCTGAAGAGCTACTCGATCTACGGCGGCGTGCAGGATGCGCTGGTCCAGTGGTGGTACGGCCACAACGCCGTCGCCTTCTTCCTCACCACGCCGATCCTCGGCATCATGTACTACTTCTTGCCGAAAGCGGCCGAGCGCCCGGTCTTCTCGTACCGGCTCAGCATCATCCACTTCTGGGCCCTCATCTTCGTCTACATCTGGGCCGGCCCGCACCACCTCCTCTACACGGCGCTCCCTGATTGGGCGCAGACGCTCGGCATGATCTTCAGCGTCATGCTCTGGGCGCCGTCGTGGGGCGGCATGCTCAACGGTCTTCTCACGCTTCGCGGCGCGTGGAACCGCGTCCGCGAAGAGCCGGTGCTCAAGTTCTTCGTCGCCGGCGTCACGTTCTACGGCATGGCGACGTTCGAGGGCCCGCTCCTCTCCATCAAGTCGGTCAACAGCCTCGCGCACTACACCGACTGGATCATCGGCCACGTCCACGCCGGCGCGCTCGGTTGGAACGGCCTCATGGCGGCCGGCCTCTTCTACTGGATGGTTCCGCGCCTCTTCGGGACCAAGCTCTTCTCCAAGGCGCTCGCCGAGGTCCACTTCTGGCTCGCGACGGTCGGCATCATCCTCTACGTCGTCGCCATGTGGGTGAGCGGCATCACCCAAGGCATGATGTGGCGCGCCCTCACGCCGGACGGGGCGCTCCAGTACCCGAACTTCGTCGAGACGCTCATCGCGATCCGCCCGATGTACTGGGTCCGCTTCTTCGGCGGCACGCTGTACCTCGTCGGGTTCCTCCTGATGACGTACAACCTCGTGCAGACCGTCCGCAGCGGCAAGGCCGTGGACGGCGAGACCGAGGTCGCGGTTCCCGTCACGCCGGTCGTCTCGGCCGAGGATCGCGTCCCCTGGGGCAAGATCGTCTTCGGCGCGCCGATCATCATCTCCACGCTCGTCATCGCGATGGTCATCGCGGTGGGCTTCCTCAACGTGAGCGCAGGCATCGGCCTCATCGCCTTCGCGGCGGTGCTCGGCATCGGCGGCGTCATCGCGCTCCAGATCACCAAGGTGGAGGGCAAGCCCACCTGGCACCGCGTCCTCGAGGGCCGTCCGCTCTTCTTCACCGTCATCGCGGCGGTGTCGATCCTCATCGGCGGCATCGCGGAGATCGTTCCGACCATCATCCTGTCCAAGAGCGACGTGAAGGTCGCGACCGGTGGCGCGTACAAGCCCCTCGAGCTCGAGGGCCGCGACGTCTACCTCCGCGAGGGTTGTTACACGTGCCACTCGCAGATGATTCGCCCGATGCGGTTCGAGGTGCAGCGCTACGGCGAGCCCTCCAGCATGGCGGATTCGATCTACGATCACCCGTTCCAGTGGGGCTCCAAGCGCACCGGCCCGGACCTCGCGCGCACCGGCGGCAAGTACCCGCACCTCTGGCACTGGCGCCACATGCAGGACCCGCGTGCGGTGTCCGAGGGCTCCAACATGCCGCCCTACGCCTTCCTCGCGAAGGACAAGGTCGACTTCGGCAAGACCGGCGCGAAGGTGGCGGCGATGAAGACGCTCGGCGTTCCTTATAGCGACGCCGAGGTCGCGAGCGCGGCCGACCTGGCCAAGAAGCAGGGCGAGGAGGTGGTGGCCGAGCTCAAGAAGGACGGCGTCAACGACGCTGCGCCCGACAGTGAGCTCGTCGCCCTCATCGCCTACCTGCAGCACCTCGGCAAGTCGGCCGATGCCAAGCCCGCCGGCAACCCGGTGGCGGAGGTGAAGTAGTCATGCGTGCGGTTTACACGGAGTTCTTCATGAGGAGCCCGCTCCTCATCTTCCCGCTGATCGGCCTCGCGCTCTTCATTCTCGTCTTCTCGATGGTCCTCGTGCGGACCCTCGGCAAGCGCGGACGTGGGCTGCAAGCCTTCGCGTCACTCCCCCTCGAAGGCGACGCGCCGAGCGCGCCGTCATCGACCCTCGCAGCACAAAGGAGCCACCGGTCATGAGCGCCAAAGATCCGCATGGGGCGGAGGAGCAGAAGGTCGTCCACCAGTACGACGACATCCAGGAGTACGACAACCACTTGCCCGCGTGGTGGCTGTGGACGCTCTACGGGACCATCGTCTTCGCCATCGGCTACTGGTTCTACTACCACGGGTTCAACCAAGGCGAGCTCCCCATGGCCGAGCTCCGGCGCGAGCAGGTCGAGCTCGCGCAGAAGAGCGGGAAGGGCGCCGACGAGGCCACGCTCGTCACGCTCTCCAAGGATCCGACGTCGATCAAGACGGGGCAGGAGACGTTCACGACGCTCTGCGCGCCGTGTCACGCGGCGACGGGCGGCGGCAACATCGGTCCGAACCTGACGGACGAGTATTGGATCCATGGCGGAGGCGCCGAGCAGATCTACAAGACCGTCAAAGAGGGCGTGATCGCGAAGGGCATGCCCGCGTGGGGCCCGCAGGTCGGCGAGGCAAAGACCCAAGCCGTCACCGCGTACATCCTCTCCATCCGCAACACGAACGTGCCGGGCGGTAAGCCGCCGCAGGGAGACAAGTTCGCTTCTAAATGAGGGGGCTGGCCGCTCGGGCTTGAGGGGGCTAGCCGCTCGGGCTTGAGGGGGCTGGCCGCCCCCCTCTCAATCGCTGAAGCGATTGAGAGCCTCCCCGGGCGAGGAGAGACCTACCGCTCGCGACCGCAGGGGTCGCGAGCGGGGTGCTGGGGGAGGAAGTTGTCTCGGGTGGTGGATGGGACGGCGACGTGGAGTGCGAATCCGATAGCGGGTGGGGTGGCTCTGAGGGGTTGAGGGACTGAGGGTTGTGATGAACGTGCCAGATCCGCGGAAGGAGGAGGGGAAGAAGGTTCATCTGCCGGTGATTGAGGCGAAGAGCTCCATTCACCTCGACGGGTCGCGCGCGTACGTGCACCCGGCCGACGTGAGCGGGCGTTTCGCCACCGCACGCAAGATCGCCTTCGTCGTCCTCATCGCCATTTACGCGCTCTTGCCGTGGGTGAACATCGGCGGGCACCCCGCGATGTTCCTCGACATCGAGCATCGAAGCTTTTTCCTCTTCGGCGCCACCTTCAACGCGCAAGACATCTGGATGATGGTCTTCGTGGTGACGGGCGCGTTCTTCGGCCTCGTCTACCTCACCGCGGTCGCCGGTCGCGTTTGGTGCGGCTGGGCCTGCCCGCAGACGGTCTTCCTCGAGGGCGTGTTCCGTCGCGTCGAGCGCCTCATCGAAGGCCCGCGCGACAAGCGCATTCGCCGCAACGCCGGCCCCTGGACTTGGGACAAGATCTGGCGGAAGGCCCTCGTCTGGCCGATCTACTTCGGCCTCGCCTTCGTCATCGCCCACGTCTTTCTCGCGTACTTCGTGTCCATCCCGCGGCTCTTCGACGCGATGAGGCACAACCCCGGCGACCACCCCGAGGCCTTCGCGGTGGTCATGGGCCTCACCGGGCTCCTCTTCTTCAACTTCGCGTGGTTCCGCGAGCAGTTCTGCGTGATCCTCTGCCCGTACGGGCGCCTCCAGTCTGCGCTCCTCGATCCCGACTCGCTGGTCGTCGGCTACGACGTTGCGCGCGGCGAGCCGCGCGGCAAAGCGAAGAAGGTCGCCAAGGACGATGCGGGCGCCCCCAAGCAGGGCGACTGCGTGGACTGCGGGCGCTGCGTGGTGGTCTGCCCGACCGGCATCGACATTCGCAGTGGCCTCCAGATGGACTGCATCGCCTGCACCGCCTGCATCGACGCGTGCGACGAGATCATGGACAAGCTGGGGCGCCCGCGCGGCCTCATTCGCTACGACTCGCAGGAGGGGCTCGTCGGCCGTCCACGCCGCTTCCTCCGTCCGCGCATCTACCTCTACACGGCGCTCGGCGCCCTCGGCCTCGCCGCGGCGACGTTCGCGTACTCGCGCCGCACCGACTACGAAGCCAACGTGCTTCGCGTGCAAGGCGCGCCGTACACGCTCGACGCGGGGCTCGTGCGCAACGCGTACTCGATCCACCTCGTGAACAAGCGCTCGCGTGAGACCACGTTCCGCCTCGAGCCGGCCGACGATCCGATGCGCGAGCCCAGCGCTGCGTTCGTCATCCCGCTCAAAGAGGTGAAGCTCGAGCCCCTCGCGCAGGTATCGACGCCCATCTTCGTCACCGTGCCTGTCGCCGACTTCAAGATGGACCACCCGATGAAGATTCGGGTCACGCCAGTCGACTCGCCCAACGACGCGCGCGTCGTTTCGGCGCCGTTCCTCGGGCCGCGGAGGACGCAGTGAGCTCGTCGCTCGCGCTCGGGGCCGCCCTCTTGGGCGCGCTCGGCGCGACCCACTGCGTCGCCATGTGCGGCGGGTTCGCGGGCCTCTCGCAAGCGGGAGCCCGCGCGGCGTCGCCCGACGTCGCGGTCACCAAGCTCGCCCGCAAACCGGCGACGGGCGCGCGCGGCGCGCTCTTGCTCGGCGCTCAGAACGTGGGCCGCGTGAGCTCGTACGTTCTCTTCGGCGCGCTCGCGGGCGGCTTCGGGGCGCGGGCCGGTGGCATCGCGCTCCGCGGGCAGACGATCCTCGAGATCGTCTCCGGCGCGCTCCTCATCGGCGTCGGACTCTTTCTCGTCGGGCTCTTTCCCGGGTACGCGCTCGTTGAGCGCCTCGGCGTGCCGCTCCACCGCGCCGTGTCGCCGCTCGCGCGTCGACTCCTCCCGCTGCGCACGGCCAAGCAGGCGTTCCTGTTCGGTCTCACGTGGGGGCTCCTCCCGTGCGGGCTCGTGTATTCTGCACTGGGTCTCGCGGCGGCATCGGGCGGCGCGCTCGCCGGCGCCGTCGTCATGCTCGGCTTCGGCGCCGGGACGCTGCCGGCGCTTCTCTCCATGGGCATCCTCGCGCGAACGGTCGCCGACCTCGCGCGGCGACCGTGGGCTCGTCGTGTGGCCGGCGCCGCGCTCGTGGTGTTCGGTGTCGTTCACTTCTCGGCGGCGACCCAACGCCTCACGGAGCCGGCCGGTGAGCCCGCCTGCCCCATGCACGCGAACGCGCATTGATCGGCGCCCCGCCAGGCGACGATTTTCGGCTCAGAATCGGACGTGGCGAATTTCGCCGCTGTATCGGGGGAGAGGGACGTCGTCCGCTCGGTGACGCGGGCGCGTGAAGTCCGCGTGGCGGAAGCGTTCGCGCGCGATCTTGAGCGCCATCGCGATCACGATCACGCCGCCGGCCAAGAACCCGCCGACGTGGGCCCACCACGCGACGCCGCCTGCCTGGGCGGCGAGCGGCGAGAGCGACCATAGAGTGCCGGCGTAGAGCTGCTCCAAGAACCACACGCCGAGGAAGAGGAGCGCGGGCACCTCGAAGAACAGGGGGAAGATCAGGATCGGGAAGAGGACCGTGACGCGCGAGCGCGGAAAGAGGAGGAGATGCGCACCGAGCACGCCCGCCACGGCCCCCGAGGCGCCGATCATCGGAGCGGTGGACCACGGCGAGGCGAGGACTTGCGCTTGCGACGCGAGCACGCCCGAGAGCGCGTAGAGGAAGAAGAACCTGCGCCAGCCGAGCCGAGTCTCGAGCGCGCGGCCGAAGACCCAGAGAAAGAGCATGTTGCCGACGAGGTGCGCCCACCCGCCGTGGAGGAACATCGAGGTGGCGATGGGAGCGAGCCACCCCGAGAGCGCGAGCGGGTCTTGGAGGAGCAGCGCCGTCTCGCGCGCCGGCACCATTCCGTAGGTCGACACGAATGCGTCGAGCGCACGGGAAGGCAGCGACGTCTCGAACAAGAACACGAGCACGTTGAGCGCGATGAGCACGCTCGTGACCTTGGCCGAGCCGCGGGTGGCGACGCTGCTCTTCACGGGAAACATCTCGCTTCCAACGGTTAACCACCGCGCCGAGGCCCAGCAAGGGCGCGGGCGAGCGTCTGCGAGCGGTCTCTAGCTCCAGCGGTCGGCCGCGCCGGTCGCTCGTTCAGTGGCTGGCGGGGCGGGTGAACACCAAGAACGCCATGGCTGGGCGCTTGGAAGCTTCGCGCATCGCGAAGTGCATCCCCTCGAAATGGTACCCGTTCGGTACCCATTCGTTGAGGACGCGCTCGATCTCCTCGTCGGTGACCGTCGCCACCTCGACCACTTTGTATTCGAGCCGCGTCGTCATCCCACCCGAGTCTAAATCACGGTTCTCGATCGTCGATCACGAACCGTAGATCGAGAATCGACGAAAGCGCTTGTCCCGGCCCGTATCGACCGCACAGACTGGAGGTCGATGAGCACTGCGCATGCGCTCGCCCCCTTCGTCCTCGCCGACGACGAAGGGGCGCCCGTGGAGCTCGGCACGCTATGGCGAGACCAAATCGCAGTCCTCGTCTACGTGCGGCACTTCGGATGCCTCTTGTGCCGTGAGCAAGTGTCGCGGCTCTCGCGCATCGTGCCCGAGCTCCGCGCGCTCGGCGCCAACGTCGTCGTCGTCGGGAGCGGTCGACCCCAGTTCGCGCGCGCGTTCCGCGAAGATCTCGCGCTCGACGTGCCGATCCTCGTCGACCCCGATCTCGTGAGCTATCGCGCGGCCGGAATGCAGCGCACGCTCCGCGCCACGGTCTCCCTCGGGCTCCTCAAGAACGCATGGCGCGCGTATCGCGCTGGACATCGACAGCGTGCGGTGGAGGGCGATCCTTGGCAGCAGGGCGGCGTGCTCGTCCTCGGCCCCGGCGATCGTGACGTCTACACGTACATCAGCCAGGTGGCCGGCGATCACCCCGACGAGGCCGAGATCGTGGCTGCGGTCCGCCGCGCCACGGCGGAGCGCGCGTCGAGCTCTGCCGCCTGAGACGGATGCGCGCTAGCTCCGTCAGTGGCGTAGGTGGCGTAGGCGGACGCGCACCCGCACACCATGCTCGGGGCGCAAGGTCGCGGATGGGTTTGGGGCCTCGTCCCCGGTGAGCTCGAAGCTCGCGTGACGGAGCATGGTCGCGAGCACGAGCTGCGCTTCCATCATGGCGAAGTGGTTGCCGATGCACACGCGCGGGCCTGCGCCGAACGGCAGCCAGGCGAGCCGATGTCTCTTGGCCTCTTCGGCCGGAAGGAAGCGGTCGGGATCGAACCGCCGCGGCTCCGGCCAAAGGTCCGGCCTTCGGTGGAGCGCGTAGGCCGACATGAGGACCACGGTCTCGGCGGGCAGCGCCACACCGTCGAGCGACGAAGCCTCGGAGCTCTGTCGCCCCACGAGGTACACCGGCGGGTAGAGGCGGAGCGCCTCCTTGAAGACGCACAGCGTGAGCGCGAGGCGCGGCAGGTCCTCGTGGCGTGGATCACCGCCGAGCGCGTCCACCTCTCGCTGCACCGCTGCGTAGATCTCAGGGTGTCGCGCGAGGAGGAAGACCGACCACGCGAGCCCGGTCGCCGTCGTCTCGTGCCCGGCGATGAAGAGCGTCAGCACCTCGTCGCGCACCTGAGTGTCGCTCATCGTCGCGCCGTCGTCCTCGTCGCGCGCCGCCAGCAAACGAGAGAGGAGATCGCTTCGCGGTGCACCCGCCCGCATCGCAGTGCGCCGCTCGTCGATCATGCGCTTCACGCGTTCGTCGAGGAGCGCCACCGCCGCGCGGAGTTTCTTGCCTGACTCTCCGGGCACGAACACCGGCCGCTCGAAACGCTCGCCGAGATCGACGATCGCTCGCGCCCGCGAAGTCCCGAGGAACCGCTCCTCTTTCTCCAGCAGCGCCCGTCCGGCCTGCATCAACAAGCGACGGGTCATCAGGTGAGCGATCGCCGTGTTGCTGGGCGCGTTCTCGCCGGCCCAATCGAGCGCCACGGTCAGCGCCTCGCCGATCGCGTCCGCCTCACCGAACGTATCGGTGTCGAACAGCGTCTTGCCTGCCACGCTCATCGCGATGCGAGTGGTCTCGCGCAGGAGCCGCATCTCCTCGCCGTCGCGCCACTCCGCGAGGCCGCGTCGCGTGCACTCGATCATCGCATCGGCGTACGCCCCGAGCTGCGAAGGCTGGAAGAGCGGCGCCATGAGCTTTCGCTGGCCCTTCCAGAGATCGTACCGACTGGTGAAGAGCCCTTCACCGGCGATCGGGGCCAGCGAGAAGCGCGTGATGAGTGATTTCTCGAACACCCGCGCCTTCTCCACGAGGAGCTCTTGCAAGACCTCGGGGTGGTTCACCACCACGGCGTCCACTCCGACCGCGCCCATGCGCGCGATGCGATCGACGTGGCTCGTGATCGATTCGGTGAAGCCGAGTCGGTCTCTCTTGAGCGGGCGAGTGTGCCCGAGGAAGCGCTCGGCGCCGGGCAAGAACGGGATCTCGTCGAGAGAACGCATCACCCCGAACCGTACCGCCGATTCGCCCCGCGCGCTTCCGCTCCGCGGTGCCCCGCGCGTTCACGTGGCTGCAGGCGAAGCGGCGGTCGCGTGCGCGGGCAAGTCGAGCGTGAAGGTGGTGCCCTGTCCGACGACGCTGGTGACCGTGACGGCGCCGCCGAGCGCCTCGGCCAGGTGCTTGACGATGCTGAGGCCGAGTCCGGTCCCACCGAGCTCGCGGGAACGGCCCGGGTCGACGCGATAGAACCGCTCGAAGATGCGCGACAGGTGCTTGTCCTCGATGCCGGGCCCGGTGTCGCTCACGGAAATGGAGACCCCAGCAGGCGGGCCTTCGCCGCCACGCGGCGCGGCGCGCAACGTGACGCGGGCGCCCGGGCAGTACTTGACGGCGTTCTCGGTGAGGTTGACGAGGATCTGATCGAGCGCGCGTCGATCGGTGACGACGGTGTGCACCGCGGGATCGACGTCGATCGAAACTTCGACGCGCTGCCGTTCGGCGCGCTCTCGCACGACCGAGACCACATGAGAGAGCGCGACGAACGTGTCGACGCGCTCGGGGGCGAGCTTCCACTCTTTGGCCTCGATGCGCGACAGATCGAGCAGGTCGTCGATGAGGCTCCGGAGGCGCTTCGTGTTTCGCTCGATGATGTCGATGAACTTGGCGGCGGCCTCGGGCTCGCGAATCGCCCCCGCGCCGAGCGTTTCGGTCGCGGAGAGCACGGCCGTGACCGGAGTGCGGAGCTCGTGCGAGACGTTGGCCACGAAGTCGCGGCGCATCGACTCGAGCCGCCGAAGATCGGTGACGTCCACGAACACCACGAGCAGCGCGCCGCGCGCGCGCGCGAGCGGGGCCGCGCGTACGAGGAGGCGCCGTGGCCGGAGGCCGCCGAGCTCGATCTCGCCGCTCCGCGGCTTCTGAGTGTTGCGGGCGGCGTCGAGCAGGTCGAGGAGCGGCGCCTGGCGCACCGCGTCGATGAACGAGCGTCCGACGATGTCGTTCGAGACCATGAGCATGTCGCGCAGCGTCGGGTTCATGAGCTGCACTTGCCCGGCGGCGCCGAGGAGAAGCACGCCCTCCTGCATGCCGTCGAGGATGCCGGAGACGAGGTCACGCTCGGCGCGAAGGTCGGCCATGGCCGACGAGAGCGACGTCGCCAAATGATCGAGGGCTGCGCCGAGCTCCGCGACGTCGTCGCTGCCCTCGACGGACGTGCGCACCGCCAAATCTCCGGCCGCCATGCGACGAGCGGTGTCGGTGAGCGCACTCACCTCGCGACCGATCCATCGCGCCACCATGGTGGCGGCGAGCGCGGAGAGGGCGACGGCGACGAGCACGCCCACCGGCGTGAACGCCCGCGGCGGCTGGTCGCCCGAGGCCAATAGATCGACGACGACGAACGGAAAGATGAAGAGGGCGGCGACGAGCGCGAAGAGCTTGAGGCGAAACGCCAGGCTCAACGGCGCGCCTCGTCGGCCGACTCGAGGAATCGGTAGCCGCTGCCGCGAACCGTTTCAATGTAGTCGGCACAGACGCCGAGCTTCTCCCGGAGGCGCTTCACGTGGGTGTCGACGGTGCGCGTCTCCACCTCGGCGTCGATGCCCCAAACGTCGCTCAAGAGATCGGCGCGGGACTGCACTCGGTTCTTGCGGTCGAGGAGGGTGAGGAGAAGCTTGAGCTCGAGGGCGGTGAGCTCCACCTCCTGTCCCGCGACCCAGACGCGGTGCGCGTCGCGGTCGATCTTGAGCTCGCCGAACGTGACGACCGTCGGCGTCTCGAGCTCGCCGGTGACGCGTCGAAGCACGGCTTGAATGCGAAGGAGGAGCTCGCGCACGCTGAACGGCTTGGTGACGTAGTCGTCCGCGCCCAGCTCGAAGCCCACCACGCGATCGATCTCCTCGCCCTTGGCGGTGAGCATGATGATCTGCGCGTCTTTGGTCTGCGCGTCTTGCTTGAGGGTCCGGCACACCTCGGTGCCGGCCAGGTCGGGCAGCATCAGATCGAGGAGGACGACGTCCGGGTGCTTCTCGCGAGCGATGCGGAGCCCCGCCTGGCCACTTTCTGCCAGGTAGGTCTTATGGCCGGCCTGCCGCAGGTTGTAGTCGAGGACTTCCTGGATGTCCTTCTCGTCTTCGATGACCAAGATGCGCGCCATCATCGCTCCTCCGCAATCACACGGTCCTTTTCGAGCGATCCGTGGTTACCGCAATCGTGTGGCGATTGCGTGACATGGGGGTGAAGAGGTCGTTTCGACGTGGCTTGCATCTTGCTGCTGGTGGCGATGCGTCGGCGGCGCGAGTCGAGGCGCCGATCGCAACCGTTCGATTCGTCACGAGACAAGCACGGCGTCCAATTCTTGGACAACGCAAACGCGCAAACGAGTCGTTTCAGATCTGCAGAAAAGGGGCGGCATGTCGATGGGACCACCTGAGCCGAATGCTAGGCTGTTCATTCGCCGTTCTGCGCCTCCGCGGTCGCTCGGGGACGATCGCCTTGGCCAGGACGCGGGAGAAACCAGGAGGGGTATGCCTAGCGATCGTCCGAACCTCGCGCGAGTCCCCAGCACGGGCGAGGGCCAAGAGAGTGGAGCCGATTACAACCTGAAGATCCTCGCCCCGATGGCGCGCTTCTTCAAGGAGGCGGGGCGGCACGACGACCTCGCCCAGATTTGCAAGGCGTCGCAGCTCACGGTGAGCGACTTCGACACGCCCATTCGTTGGATCAGCCTGCCGCAGTTCTCGGCGTTTCACGCCGAGACGCGCGCGCGGGTGGCGTCCGACGAGGAGTTCCTAGAGGTCTGTGCATACCGCATGGCGGAGAGCTACGGACCCCTCCGCTTCTTCTTCTGGGCGACGACGCCTCTCCTCTTGTTCCGCGCCATCGAGCGCGCGAACCGCTTCTTCACGTCGGTGGGGAAGTTCGAAATCGTCTCCAGCGGACCGAGCTTCGTGCGCCTCCGCTACACGAGCAAGCGCCCCGAGAGCCGGCTCGTGTGCCTCAGTCGACAGGCCCAATCGGCCACGGGTCCTACGCTCTGGGGAATGCCGCGCGCGTCCGTGCGCGAGATCAAGTGCATGGCGCACGGTGACGACGCCTGCGAGTACGAGTTCCGCTGGTTCCTTCGTCCGCGCTGGCTGCCGGCCATGCTCGGGTTCGCGGCGGGAGCCGCCGGAAGCTGGCTCGCGCTTCGCCTCGGCGCCGGCTCCGCAGTGGGCGCGGTCGCGCTCTCCGTGCTCGGCGCCGTGCTCGCGCAAGTCCGCGAGCTCTCCGGCACCGAGCGCGCGAACCGCGCCACGCAGGCCGAGAGCACGGAGGCGCTCCGCATCATGGTCGACGACGCCGCCGACGTACGCCGCGAGCTCCTCGCCCTCCACGAGCGCCAGCGCGAGTGGAGCCGACTCATCGAGGAGGAGGCGACGTCTCGCATGTCGACGATCGAGGAGATGTCGACCGAGCTCAAACGAATGCAGGCCGAGCGCGCCGCTACCGTGCGCGGCTTCAGCCACGATCTGCGCAATCCGCTCTTCGTCCTCCGCGCGGCCATCCACACGCTCCGGGAAGGCGGCGAGGTCTCGTCCGAGGACAAGAAGAGCGCGCTCGACGACCTCGACGCGGCCTACGAGCGCATGTGCGAGCTGCTCGACCAGTTGATGCGCGTCGTGACCTCGCGTCGCGAGTTCATGGCCTTCTCTCCGCGGCGGCTCGAGGTCGGCTCGCTCGGCGATCGGCTGCAGCGTCGAATCCGCGCGCTCGTCCACGGGCGTGACATCCGCACCGCCGTGTTCTCGACGCGGGAGGCGCCCGAGGCGATCCAGATCGATCCCATCGTCTTCGATCGCATCCTCGACAACCTGCTCACGAATGCTGCAAAGTACACGGAACGCGGGAGCATCCTCATCGAGATCGACGGGACGCCTGGCTTCTTGGTGCTCAAGATCAGCGACACCGGGCGCGGCATGTCCGACGACGAGCTCGGGCGCGCGTTTCGGCCCGGCGGCTCGAAAGTGGAGGAGCGCGCCACGCAAAGCTACGGCATCGGCCTCTCGGTGGTGGCCGGGCTCGTGGGGCGTCTGGGTGGACGCATCGAGGTCATGAGCAAGGTCGATCAAGGCACGACCTTCTGGGTCTACCTGCCGGAGACCACCGAGGCGGACTCCATCAAGATCAAGGCGGCGCTGGGCAACGTCCCCGCGTCGGCACTCAGTGAAGTCGTCAGAGTACGGAGGAGCGCGTGAATTCCTGGATCCCCAAGCGTCTTACGTCCCGCCCGCCCCCCGCGCCGGAACCTTCGGCCGAGGAGGCTCGCGAGTCCTCCGCCGTCATCGCGCGTCCAGTCACGCGCGCGGTCGACGTCTTTTTGCAGTACCTCAAGGCCGAAGGGGTCGAGCACGTCTTCGGCATCGTCGGCGGACTGCTCTACCCGTTCTTCGCCGCGGTCGAAGCCGACAAGGATCTCCACCTCGTGACGACCCGCCACGAAGAAGGAGCGGCGTTCATGGCCGACGGCTACGCGCGCGTCAGTCGTCGGCTCGCCGTGTGCGGCGGTACGTCGGGCCCGGGCGCGACGAACCTCCTCACCGGCGTGGCGTGCGCGTTCGCCGACGGCGTGCCGATGCTGGTCGTCACCGGCCAAGCGGCGTCGCACGCGCTCGGAAAGGGCGCCGCGCAAGAGACGCCGCGCGAGGGCATCGACATCGTCGACATGTTCCGCCCGGTGACGAAGTACTCGGCCATGGTGCCGTCGGCGTCGATGATGGCGCAGCACTTGCGGCGCGCGCTCCGCCTCGCGCTCACCGGACGCCCGGGTCCCGTGCACCTCAACGTGCCGGTCGACATCTGGGAAAAGTCGATCGCCGAAGATTGGTTCGATCCAAAGACGTATCGTCCGATGACGCACGTCTTCGATCGCCTCGCCGTGCAGCGCGCCGGTGACGCGCTCCTCGCCGCCAAGCGTCCGGTGATCTTGGCCGGGTCGGGCGTGGGAATCTCGGGTGCGGAGCAGCACCTTCGCGCGCTCGCGGAGCTCCTTCCGGCGCGCGTGGCGACCACGCCCAAGGCCAAGGGCGTGTATCCCGAGGACGGACCGCAATCGCTCGGCGTCCTCGGCGCAGCCGGTCACCGCGAAGCGCGCGAGACGATCCTCGGCGGCAGCGTCGACGTCCTCTTCACGGTGGGCGCGTCGCTCAGCGAGACGAGCACGTTCAACTGGACGCCCAAGCTCCAGCCCGCGCAAGCGCTCATTCAGCTCGACATCGAGGCGGACCGCGTGGGGAGGAACTACCCCGTCGACATTCCGCTGGTGGGCGACGCCCAGAGCATCCTGGTCGAGCTCGTCTATCACATCCATCGGCGCATCCGCGAAGGCACGTTCCCCGCGTCCGTCTGGGCGAACGCGCCGCCTCCCGTGCGCGGCGACGCACGCTACGACTCCGCCGAGTCGCGACGCGCCGAGCGATCGCCGATCACGCCCGAGCGCTGGCGCGTGGAGCTCCAGTCGGTGCTGCCGCCCGACGCGGTCATCTTCTCGGACATCGGCGGGCACATGCTGTTCAACATCCACAATCTCGTGATCGGCGCCGGTCAGCGCTTCGTGCTCAACATGGGGTTCGGATCCATGGGGCACGGCACCGTGGCGCCCATCGGCGCCGCGCTCGCGTGCCCCGGTCGCCCGGTCATCGCGATCGTCGGCGACGGCTGCTTCACCATGAACGGGATGGACCTCCTCACCGCGGCGGAGTTCGACGTGCCGGTCGTGTGGATCGTCGAAAACGACAACGCCCACGGCATCACGCATCACTGCTCCAAGCTCCTCGGCGGCGGCGAAGCGCTCCGGGCCGCGCGACTTCGCCGGCCCATCCAGATCGCCTCGATTGCGCGGGCCATGGGGCTCCACGCCGCGGTGGTGAGCTCACCCGGCCAGCTCGCGCCCGCCGTGACCGAGGCGCTCCGGCGGCGGGAGCCCGCGCTGATCGAGGTTCTCGTCGACGGAAGTGTGTGCCCGCCGCTCGGTGAGCGCGCCAAGTCGCTCGCGGGCTTCATCGAGAAGTGAGCCGGCGCGCCAGCGCCGAGACGGACGACCAAAGAGGACCTTCATGACCAACGGCCCGGTGATCGACGCGCTCCGCGCGCGTCGGTCGGTGCGTCACTTCACGAGCGAGGCGGCGCCTCACGAGCTCGTCGCGCGCGTGATCGAGGAGGCGGCGTGGGCGCCGTCGGGCGGCGACGATCAGCCGTGGGGCGTCGTCGCGCTCCAGCCCGACTCCGCGCGGCGCTTCCGCGATCGCTATGAGATGCGCGCTTGGTACGCGCTCGCTCCCAAGATGGCGAGCATCGTCGAGCGCCACGCCGGTCCCGCGCCGGCCGAGGCGATCATCGACCGCGTCCTCGAGAAGCTCACGAGCGAGGCTCGCTCGATGGGCACCCCGTGGCTCCTCTTCGTGCACGGGCCGGCGCGCGTCGAAAACGACACGACCCGGCTCGCCGCGTTTCGCGCCGCGCTCGAGTCGCGCGTTCCCAAGGGCGAGCTACCGACCCAGGACGAGATCGCGACGATGCTCGGTCCGGTGCACGAGGGCGTGATCGCCGCCTCGATCGCCGGCTTCGTCTACGCCCTCGCGCTCGCCGCGCACGCGCACGGCCTCGCGACCTGCATTCAACACAACTGGCTCGTGTGGCGCGACGCCATCGCTCGCGAGCTCGGTCTCGCGTCGGACCGGACGGTCGCTGCCGGACTCCTTTTGGGGTTCGGCGACGGCCAGGACCCGGTCGTGAAGCGGGCCGTCGAGCGCGCCACGCGACGGCCGGTGGACGTTCGTTATCGCTGAGAAGACGCCCGGTCAGGTCTTCTCGGGCGGCGGCGCGTCGACGTCTCGCTCGATGGGCTCGTCGTCGGCCGCGGCGTTGATCTGCGAGCGTTGAGGCGGAGCGGGCTCGTCCTCCGAAGAGGGCTCGCGCTCCTCTTCGGTCGCCGCCATCGCGCTCGCGGGCTCGCTCTTGCTCGCGTCGGTTGCTGCAGTCGCCGCCGGCGGATCGGTCACCGTCGGGCGTTCGCCCGAGTCGGGGCCGCGCTCGCCTTCGCTCTTCGCCGGCGATGCGGCTTCGATCGACCCGACGCTCTTCACCGACGTCTCGTCGACGGGGATCTCCACGTCACGCAGCGACACCGGCATCGCGCTGTCCGGTGCCTCCTCTTCGGCGCCGCTGGCCGCGGCCGCGTCCGTGGTCTCACCGTCGTCGTCGTCGGCTTGCGCGACGGCGCCGGCGCCGGAGCCGATCAGCTCGACCGACGACAAGAGCTCAGAGTCGCTCACGAGCTCGGTGACCGAGATCACGTTGGCGTCCGAGACCGCTTCGATCGGGGAGGCGAGGAGGAACGGCGCTTCCTCTTCCTCGCCCTCGGGCGCCTTGCTGGTCGATCGCGGCGCGCCGGCGAGCGTCACCGCGTACGCGTCCTGCGGAGCGAGCGGCGTGGTGCGCTTGGCGAGGAGGGACGGGATCTTGTCGCGCGTCTTCTGGAACAGCATGCCGATCGCGTCGCCGAGCGCGCTGCGGCGAACGGTGCCACCGCGCTCGAGGAACGGCTCGAGCGCCGCGCGGAACTCGGCGGCGTTGCCGAAGCGCGCGCTCTCGTCGCGCTCGACGGCGCGCATGACCGCTTCGGCGAGCTTCGGATCGAGGTCGGGCTTGATCTCGCGGAGCTCGGGGAGCGCCTCGAGCTCGGCGTCCGGGTCGGGCGATTGGCGATGGCGCCGTCCGGAAAGGAGCTCCCAGAGAACGAGGCCCACTGCGTAGACGTCGGCGCGCGGATCGCACGGACGACCTTCGCGCTGCTCGGGCGCGGCGTACGACACCATCTCGGGGAGAAACGTGCCCTCCACGCGCTTGGCGTGGGCGGCGAGCGCCGCGAGGCCGAAGTCGGTGACCACCACGCGCCCCGAGTAGGTGACGAAGATCTTCCGCGGCGTGATGCCGCCGTGCACGAGCGAGAGCTCGGAGCCGTCGAAGTCGCGGAGCTCGTGTGCATAGTGCAAGCCCAAGAGCACGTCGCACGCGATGAGGAGCCAGAAGCGCGGATCGACCGCCTTGGGCGCGGGCGCGACGGCGGCCATGATGGCGTCGAGCGGCTCGCCCTCGAGGTACTCCGTCACCGCGTAGAGCGCGCCGCCGCGCTCGCCGATCTCGTAGGTCTGGAGCAGGTTGTGGTGCGAGAGCCGAACGGCGCGCCGCGACATCTCGACGAACGTCTGCCGCACCTGCGCGTCGGCGGAGAGGCCGCGGCGGAGCTGACGCAAGACGACGAGCTTGCCGAGCCCGAGCGGGTCACGGCGCACGGCGAGCAGGTTCTCGCCGTACGTTCCGCTCGCGAGCGGCGCCAGGACCTCGTAGCCGGTCGTCTCGTCGGTTTGGGAGTCGCGGGAAGTCACGTCCCCGTCCTACCAAGCTCGGCGGCTGGCGGCGAGAGGAACGCGCCCGAGCAGAAATTTGTGGGTTCAGCCGGTGAGGGCGTGATCCTGCTTGGGGACGACGAGCGAGTAGCGCGCGGCGGCGCGGCGGGGCCCGCTGTGCCGTCGCGACGGCGACACGCCAAGCGTCGTCGCGAGCGCGCCGGTGAGCCGATCCGTCGCGCGGTTGAGCGCGCCGGTGAGGGTCGCGCCGCGGCCGTGCTCGGTCAGACAGCGAAAGCCGCGCGTCACGACGAGAACGTCCACGTCGCGGGCGCTCGACGCGCCGAGCGCGCGCGTGACGCGAACGGCCACGCGCGGGACGTCGTCGCCGTACGACGCGAAGGCGCGCAGCACGCGCTCCTCGATCGCCGTTCGTTCCTTTTGAAAGAGCGCGCCCTCGATCTCGACTCGCATCAGCTTCCCGGTATCCGAGGGGGGCCGGATGGGCCAAATTTCAAGCGAATGAGCGCACCGGCGGCCACCAATACCGCCAATGATATCCACTCCTTGCGGTCCGGAACGGTGAGGAGCGCCGCGGCGATGGCCAGGGTGACTCCGGCAAGCGCGAGGTGGGCGGGCGCGAGCCCATGGCTGCGCGTGACGGCGAGCTTCCCCAGCGCGGCCGCCACCATCGCGTACTGGAGGACGACCGCGAGGCTCGAGAGCGTGAAGAGCTCCGCGAGCGAGCTCCCCGCGAGGACCACGACCATCGCGGCGGCGGTGACGCCCAGCGCGCCGAGCGGGACGCCGCGCGCCGAGAAGCGACCGAGCGCGGACGACGGCACCGTCGACGAAAGATAGCGAGGCGTCGTCACCATCATGCCGAACGCGATGCCGAGTGCGGACACGCTGGTGCCGGCGCGGAGCAGCGCGCCCATGCGCTCACCGCCGAGGATCGTTCCGGCGTGCACGAGCGGGGCATCGACGGGCAGCGAAGTCGCGGTGGTCACGAAGCCCCACTGAAGGACGAGGTAGAGCGCGGCCGCGATGGCCAGCGAGCCGAGGATCGCGATCGGAACCGCGCGCGCGGGGCTCTTGGCCTGGCCGGCTACCACGGGCACGACCTCGAATCCTTGGAACGCAAAGCAGGCGACGAGCGCAGCGCGACCGAAGGAGAGCGCGGCCGGGGCGGGCGAGGGGAGCGCGACGTCACGTCCGGTGGAGACGAGGATGAGGACGGCGAGGAGGACGAGCGGCGCGAGCTTGAGGAGCGTGATCGCCGACCAGACACGCTTCGAGACATCGATGCCGAGCGCGACCACCGCGGTGAGCGTGACGGTAAGCGCGATGCTCGCCCACGTCGCGCGCGCCGGGCTCGCGAGCGCGTGCGCGAGCCCGCTCGCGACGGCCGACGTGCTGAAGAGCGCGCTCACGTACGAGAGCCAACCCACGGCGAACGCCGCCTCGTCGCCGAACGCGTGGCGCGCGAAGGTGACGGGGCCGCCGTCCTCGCCGAAGCGTCGACCGAGCGCGGCGAACGTCGCGGCGACGGGCACGAGCGCGAGTGCGACGGCCGCCAGGACGATGACGCTGCCGCGCGCTCCCGCGAGCGACGCGAGCTCGCTCGGCGCGAAGAAGATCCCCACGCCGACGATGCCGTTGACGCCGAGGGCGAGGAGCGCCGTGCTCCCGATGGAGCGCGCTGGAGACGGCGCTTCGCTCACCACGGCGAGCATACACGGCAGCACGGTCGCTGCCGTACGAGCTCCGCCCGCCGCGCGTCAGCCGCCGCCGCCGTAGCCGCCGTTCGCGGTCTGCGATCCAGCCTGCGCATAGCCGAGCGAGAGGAGGCCGCCGCTGAGATCGTCCAGGACGTCGAACACCTTGCCGCTGACGCCGCAGCCGGTCTTGAAGGCCTGACTGACCGCGCCCATCTCTCCACCGGTCACGGAGCCGAGCTC
>JBGAJR010000087.1:0-16399 GCA_044224815.1 Polyangiaceae bacterium | reverse complement strand
CCCCCATCACGACACCCACGCGCTTGTTCGTCATGCGCTCTCCTTGCTGCAGCTTCCGGGCCCGGCGCTCGCGCCTTCGAAGGCGAGTCGCGTCGCGGCTTTTCGCATTTCCACGGAGGGGTCCGCGTGCGTCCCCGCCCACGGCCGCGGGCGAATCGAGACACACCTCGACCGGGCGGAGCCGGCCGAACGACGGATGAAGCGAAGCACGACGACCCGCGTACCAAGAGCAAGGCGATGGGGTCAACTTTTCTCACGAGTTTTGCGGACGTGCGCGCGTTGGTCGCGTCCTCGCCCGCGGGCCGAGCGTGCCCAGAAAAAGAGCAATCATCCCCGCTGGAAACAGACGATCTCTCGAAACGCACTCAAGCTCAGTCTTCGCGTCAAATGGCGCACGCAAACGCCTGCAATACAAGTGTTTGTCGCTCGCGCTCAGTCGAGCTCGACGAGCACCGCGGTGATGTTGTCGCGCCCGCCCCGCTCGTTGGCGAGGTCGATGAATCGCTGCACCGCTTCGGTGCCGCCCAGGGACACGATGGGCGCGATGTCCTCGTCTTTCACATAGCCGTGGAGGCCGTCGCTGCAGAGGAGGAAGCGGTCACCGGGCGTCAGCCCGACGATGCGCGTGTCGACCTCGACGTAGTCCCGGCTACCGACGGCGCGCGTGATCACGTTGCGGTGGGGCGAGATGACCGCCTCTTGAGGCGTGATGAGGCCCTGCTTCAGCTGCCAGGCGATGAGCGTGTGATCTTCCGTGAGAAGGTGGGTCTCCCCGCCGCTCACGCGATAGACCCGGCTGTCGCCCACCTGTCCGACGACCGCGTAGTCGCCCGAGACGACGATGGCGCTGATCGTCGTCCCCATCCCGCTCTTCCGCCGGTCGAGCTCGGCCAGGGAGAAAACCATGTACGTCGCGCCTTGCACGGCGGCCTCGACCAACCGACATGCCGCGCGCGCCGCCTCTTCGGAAAGCGGGTCCCGGAGCGGCATGAGATCGCGGAGGCCACGCTTCACCATGCCGTAGACGGCTTCGACTGCCTCTTGGCTCGCGACCTCGCCCGCGGCGTGGCCGCCCATGCCGTCGGCGACGACGTAGAGCCCGAGCTCGTCGTCCACCAGGAACGCGTCTTGGTTCGCCTTGCGCTTGCGGCCGATGTGGCTGAGCCCGAACCCCGCTCGCCGTTGGGGCGAAGGGACCGCGTCCTCGCCATCCGTGGGGACGGAGAACGGAATTCGCCCGTGGGACTGGGTTCGCTTCATGCAGTGAGCGTTCCTGAGCGTACGGCCCTGGCCTGCTCCGGCCTCCGAGTATAGAGCCCTGCGGGCAGCGGCGAAACACTCGTCTCGCACCTCTTGGGATCGCGCGATACCGTGTGGCCAGCCATGAGCCAGGAACAAGCCTCCTCGTTCGCGCTCACCCTCGCGCGCACCCCGCGCGCGAGGAGGCCGGCGCTCTCGTTCGCCTCGCCCGACATCGCGCTGGCGCTCCTCGTCGTCGCGGTGGTCGGGATGATGATCGTCCCCCTCCCCACCTGGCTCCTCGACGTCCTCATCGCGACGAACCTCTCGGCCGCAGTCACGATTCTCCTCGTCGTCCTCTACGTGCCGGACGCCCTCGCCATCGCGACGTTCCCGACGATCCTTCTTTTGACGACGCTCTTCCGACTCGCGCTGAACGTCTCGTCGACGCGCCTCATCCTCCTTCAGGCCAACGCCGGCGAGGTCATTCGCGCCTTCGGCAACTTCGTGGTGCGCGGAAACTACGTGGTCGGCGGCGTCATCTTCCTCATCCTCACGGTGATCCAATTCGTGGTCATCGCGAAGGGCTCCGAGCGCGTGGCGGAAGTCGGCGCGCGCTTCGTCCTCGACGCGATGCCGGGAAAGCAGATGGCCATCGACGCCGAGCTCCGCTCGGGCGCCATCGACGCGGCCGAGGCGCGGCGGCGAAGGCGCTCGCTCGCGCGTGAGAGTCAGTTCTACGGGTCGATGGACGGCGCGATGAAGTTCGTGAAGGGCGACGTCATCGCCTCGATCGTCATCACCGTAGTGAACGTGCTCGGTGGCCTCACGATCGGCGTCCTCCAGCGCGACATGGCGCCGGTCGACGCGCTCAAGCGCTACGGGCTCCTGACGATCGGCGATGGCTTGGTCTCGCAGATCCCGGCCCTCGTCCTCTCGACCGCCGCCGGCGTGCTCGTCACGCGCGTCGCCAGCGAAGAAGCCGAGACGCCGCTCGGCGCGGAGCTTTCGTCGCAGCTCCTCGCGTCGCCGCGCGCGCTGACGGCCGCGGCCGGCTTCGTCGCGCTCCTCGCCGCGCTGCCCGGCCTCCCCGCCGCGCCGTTCGTGCTGCTCGCCGCGGTCCTCTGGCTCGGCTCGCGCGCCGCCGAGGCGCGGCGCGAGCGCAAGCGCAAGGACGCGCTCCTCGGGCCGGCGGCCGGCGCCAAAGCCGACGCCCGCTTCGTTCCGGTCGTCGTTCCCTGGAGCGTGGACGTCGCGAGCGATCTCGAAGCGCTCATCGACGACGCCGTCGACGCGTCCGGCGCGCCGCGCCCGGGGCTCGAGACGTCGCTCGAGCGGACGCGCGCTGCGATCTTCGCGGAGCTGGGCGTGCCCCTGCCGCGCCCGCGCCTGCGGGTCTCGGCGAGCCTGCCGGCGGGCCACGTGGCCGTGAGCCTTCATGAGGTGCCGGAGATCCTGGTCGCCGTCGATGCGCGGGGCGTCGCCGTCGTCACCGACGCGTGCGCGGCGCTTCTTCGCCGGCGCGCCGCCGACTTCCTCGGGCTCTCCGAGACCCAGCGGCTGCTCGACGAGCTCGAAGGCGTCCACCCGGCCACGGTTCGCGCGGTGGTGCCGAAGCCCGTGCCCCTCACGCTGCTCGCCGACGTCCTCCGCCGTCTGGTCGAAGAGGGCGTCTCCATCCGCGATCTCCGCGCCGTCTTGGAAGGGCTCGCGGTCGTGGCCGCGAACGAGAAAGACGCGCTCCAGCTCACCGAGTTCGTCCGCGGTCAGCTCCGACGCGCGACCACGTTCCGATTGACCGGCGGCGGCGCGGCGCTCGACGTCGTCACGCTGGACCCATCGCTCGAGGACGTCGTCCGGCGCGCCATCACGCGAACGCCCGCCGGCGCCTTCTTGGCGCTGCCGCCGGCCGCGTCGCGCGACGTCATCGCGTCGCTCCGACGCGCGGCCACCGAGGCCAAGGCCGCGTCGACGAGAGGGGCCTGCGTCGTCCTCACGCAACCCGACACCCGCCGCTTCGTGCGCAAGCTCATCGAGGCCGACCTCCCCGACGCCGTCGTCGTGAGCTTCGCCGACGTGCTCCCAGAAGTGTCGCTGCGTCCGGTGGCGCGCGCCCACCTCGCCGGACTCGGCTGAGGTCCCAGACGCAATCGGGTTGCGGTTAGGGGTACCGTCACCCCAACGCCAATCCAGTCATTTCAAGCAATTGGCGGCCTACACAGCAAAGAGACGCGCTCTTTCGCTTCTTTCGAGGCGGCTCTCCGACTAGGCTCCCGCGCCTCGGTCCGACACCACGGGAGTCACGCATGTCGAACGCATCCAACGCCGCTCAATTGCTCCGCTTTTCTCTCGCTGCGCTCGCGCTCGGAGGCGCGGCGGTGGGGGCTGGATGCTCCGATGCGCAAGACGCTCGCGGCGGTGGGGATTCGACGATTCGCTCGTCTGCGGCCAGCCTCCTCGCCTCGCCCGATCTGGTGATCAGCCAGGTCTACGGCGGCGGCGGCAACTCGGGCGCCGCCTTCACCAACGACTTCGTCGAGATCTTCAACCGGAGCGCGGCGGCCGTGTCGCTCAACGGAAAGAGCATCCAGTACGCGAGCGCGACGGCGAACTTCAGCGCCGCGGCCAACGTCGTGGCCCTGCCGAACGTGAGCCTCGGGGCCGGCAAGTACTACTTGATCCAGCTCGCGAGCGGCGGCGCCACGGGCTCCGCGCTCCCGACGCCCGACCTCACGCCCACGGGTGCCTCGTCGCTCGCGCTCGCCAAGGACAAGGGCAAGGTCGCGCTGGTCGATTCGGCCTCGCTCCTCGACGCGTGCGGCGCGACCGCGACCCCGTGCACGAGCGGCGCGTGGATCGACTTCGTCGGTTACGGCGGCTCGGCCGCGGTGGTGTCGCAGTTCGAGGGCAACCCCGCCGGCCTCACGGCGAACGCGAGCGGAATCCTCCGCGGCGGCGCCGGCTGCCAAGACACCGGCGACAACGGCACCGACTTCCAGGTGCAAACCCCTTCCCCGCGCAACGGGGCGACCGCCGCGCTCGACTGCACCGGCTTCGACGCCGGCGTGATCGTCGACGCCGGCCCGCCCGACACGGGCGTCGTGGTCGACGCCGGCCCGCCGATCGACGCCGGCGCCGACGCGGCGATCGATCTCGACTCGGGCACCACGACCACCGACAGCGGCACCACGACCAAGGACGCCGGCAGCACCAAGAAGGACGCGGGGACCGCGACCGACGACGCCGGTAGCACGTCCACGCCGTCGGGTGACGCCGGCACGACCAAGAAGGACGCCGGCAAGAGCACGTCGTCGTCGAGCACGTCCGACACCCCGAGCGGTGACAGCTCGAGCGGCTGCGCGATCGGATCCGGAATCAACGACGACGCGGCCGGCACCATGGGTGGCCTGGCGACGCTCGGAATCGCCCTCGCGGCGTTCCGCCGGCGCCGCTCGCGCTGACCGAGACCGACGTGCTCCTCGCGACCTCCCTCGTTGGGTGGGGTCGCGAGCGCTCAGACGCGTCGCGCGAGCAGCGCGTCACTGCTTCTGCCGCACCATCTTGCGCGGAACCGCGCCGCTCTGAAGGAGCATCTGCTTGGCCTCGCGCTCGAGCAGCGGATGCACCTTCTTCTGCTGCACGAACATCGCGAGGAGCTGCGGGCTCTCGGCGGCGAGCTTTCCGAGCGCGCGCCGCACGGCCTTGAGATCGTTGAGCGACGCGTACGCGAACGCACGGGCGCGCCACATCTGGATGCGAACCTCGGAGAGCTCCGGGTCCTCGGGGTTGAAGAGCTCGAGGGTCTCGAGCGCCTTCTTGGCCATCCCCGTCCGCGCCCAGGCCTCGCTCGCCACGGTGGCGAACATGGCGCGGGTCTTCACTTCCTGCTGCTTGCCGAGCTCGAGCTTGTCGACGAGCGGACGCGCCTCCGCGGTCTCACCGAGGGACAGGTGGAGCATCGCGCGGAGCGACCGCACTTGATCCGCGACCGGCGTGAGCTGCTTTTCGAGGTTGATGGTCTCGAGCGTCTCGAGGGCCTTCCGCGGCTCCTCCTGCATCTCGAGCTGGGCGCGCGCGAGCGTGGCTTGGACGTCGCCGGACTTGAACTCCGTCTCGAGCTTCTTCAGCGCCTCTTTGCGACCCTCGGCGGTGTCCGCCTCACGGAGGATCGAGCCGAGCGCCTCGGTCTTCTTGATGTAGCGGACGAACCAGAGGCCGCCGCCGATGGCCACGACCGTGAGCGCCGCCATCACGTACTTGGGGATCGGCGACGGAATGAAGATGGCGATCAGCCACAGAATGGCCAGGACCGCCGCGACGCGGAGCACGCCCTTCTTGAGGTCGACCTTCGGCGGCTCCTTGGAGGCGCCCTTGGACGTGATCGCCCGAAGCTCCTCTTGGATCTCGGCCGCGCTCTTCTTTTTCTTCGACTTCGGGGCCTCACTGGGAGGCGCGCTCACACGATCGCTCACGCCCGGGCGTTTAGCATCAGGCGCAGGCGTCGCACAGCCCCGAGAGCTGGATCTTCACGGCCTTGCGCTCGAGGGCCCGGGGCGCGCCTTTGGGGGCCGTGATGCGAACCGAGGTGCCCGGAAGGCACGAGACGCCTCCGCACTCGACGCACACGAAGTGCGGATGATCGGCGGCGTGGCTCCCCTCACGGCGAAGCTCGAAGCGCCAGACATGATCGCCGAGGTCGGTGCGCGTGACGAGCCCCGCCTCGGCGAGGTCGATCAGGTTGCGGTAGAGCGTCGCGCGATCGAAGCCCGCGGCCGACAGCCGCTCGTGGAGCTCGGCGTGACTCGCCGGCGTGCCCGCCTTGTAGAGGTACTCGAGCACCGCGAGCCGCGGTGCGGTGCTGCGGAGGCCGGCCTCGCGAAGCGCCGCCTTGAGGTCGCTTGCGCTCGGCGTGGGGGTCGTGGAGCGCTTCGTTCGCTTCGCGTTCGATCTCGACTTCATCGCAGATTCATCAGGCTAACCGCACCGCGGCGGCGCGGGGAAGGTGGTCGATGCACTGTCCTAGCCGCGCGAGCCATCCGGTCTCGTCCGCGCGCAGCGACTCGACGCTCCTTTCGTCCGTCCACTCGGGCCCAGCAACCTTGACCCTCACCCCTCGGTCGGGAAGACTCGCGCCTTCGATCATGGCGACCGCGAAGTCGACGCGCGCACGAAGCAGCCCCGCATCCTCGGCAGCGGCGCGCACGGCGACTGCGACGCGCGCCGACGCGTCAACGGATCCCACCTGCCGTCCGGGCGAGCACGCGCACAGGCGACACGCCGCGCGGCCCACGCTCGACGACGACGCGTTCGAGCGCGCGGCCTCGCTCTTCCGAGCTGCGGGAGACGTCGCACGGCTCCGCCTCCTCGACCGCCTCGCCGTGGGCGAGTGGTGCGTGACGGAGCTCGCGGACGCCGCCGGCGTGGGGCTCTCGACCGTCTCTCAGCAGCTCCGCCTCCTCCGCGCGGAACGGATCGTCGCCCGACGGCGCGCGGGCAAGCACATCTATTACCGATTGGCGGACGCGCACATGCGCGCGCTCATCGAGAGCGTGCTCGCCCACGCGATCGAGCACGATGAGGACGCGAGTGACGGTTGAGCCTTTCTGAGCGGTTCGCTGCTCGTGCTCACTCGGACTCCCTCGGTACCGTTTCACCACACGCGCGACCGTGTGGGGCGCGAAGGCACGCTCTCCCCCAAGAGTGGGCACGATTCTCGCCGAATGGTTGAAATTCGCCACCGACGGCGCCTAGCTTGTGGACCATGGCGAAGAACATTCTTGGTCTGTTGGTTGGGGGTCTCCTCGTGTGCACGGCGCTCGGCACCGTTGGCTGTCGCAAAGCCAAGGCGCGCCACACCGAGACAGCGGCCGAAGAAGGAAACACCGACACCGCGACGTCGCCCGGCGTGTACCCGGACAAGATCGTGCTCTCGAGCACGGCCGTCTTCACCGGACCGAACGCCGGCTGGGGCGCCGACACGTGGCGCGGCTCGGAAGCGTATTTCGCGGAGGTCAACGCACGCGGCGGCGTGAATGGGCGCAAGATCGAAGTGCGTGCGGTCGACGACGGCTACGAGACGCCACGCGCGATGACGAACGTGAAGTCGATGATCGAGAAGAACGACTTCTTCGCGCTCTGGAACTTCGTGGGCTCGAACATCATGGTCGAGACCGTCGCCGAGCTCGACAAGCACCGCGACAAGAACATCTTCCAGTTCGCCAGCATCGCCAGCACGTCCGCGTTCCGCAAAGGGCCGACCGCCGATCGCGCGTTCGCCGTGCGCGCGCCGATCTCGCTCGAGATGAAGCAAGCCGTCGACGCGTTCCTCGCGGCGGGCATGAAGAAGATCGCCGTCTTCCACCAAGACGACGCGTACGGCAAGTCGGGCTACGACGGCGTCGTCGCCGCGCTCGAGGCGCAGGGCCTCAAGGTCGTCGCGCAGACCAAGCACGGCGTCTTCCAGAAGTTCGACGAGAGCGTGAAGCCGCAGGTCGATCAGATGAAGGCCGCCGGCGCCGACGTCATTTTCGACATCGGGAACTACCAGGCCGCCGCCGCGCTCGTGCGCGACACGCACGGCGCTGGATGGAACGTGCCCATCGTCAGCAACGCCTCGCTCAACGACGCGTACATCCGTACGGTGCTCGCCGAGGAGAAGAAGACCGGGAAGCACCTCGCGACGAACCTCGTCGGCGTGAAGGTCGTGCCGTCGGCCGACGAGACGGAACTCCCGCTCATTCGCGAGTACCGCGAGCTCGTCGAGAAGCGCAACCCGATGCCCCCGAGCGAGCTCACCGATCCGAACTTCCGCTTCAACAAGTTCGGATTCCAGTCGGTCGAAGGCTTCGTCAACGCCAAGATCATGGTCGAGATCTTGAACCGCTGCGGTGCGACGCCCGTCCGCGCCAAGCTCAAGGAAGCCGCCGAGTCGATCCACGATTGGGACATCGGCCTCGGGACCCCAGTCACCTTCGGCCCCGAAGACCACACGGCGCTCGACAAGGTTTGGCTCTACTACATCAAGGACGGCGAGTGGACGAAGCTCCAGGACGTCAAGGCTGCGCTCGGAGCGAGCGCGGTAGCCACGACGCCCGCCGCGCCCGCCGGCAAGCCGGCCGCCGCCACCGCGAAGAAGTAGCCCGTTCGTTGCGCGCTTCGGCGCGCCGCACCACGACGAGGCCCGCCGCCTGAGCGCGCGCGGGCCTCGCGCATTTTGTCGCTGCCCGCTCAAGGCGCTTGCGCGGAGGCAGGGCTCCTACTATCTCCGTATTGCAACTCAGTTGCGATCACACCATCGGTTCACCAACTGTTGAAGTGTCGCCACGAGGACGCCCCGGTCCCCATGTCCCCCCGTCGCCTCGTCATCGCCACCGTGCTCGTCGCGACCCTCGGCGCTTCCGCAACCGCCGCGGCGCAAGAGCCGCAGGCCGCGCGCGCGCGCGTCGTCGCCCCCGTCGTGAAGACCCACGTCGACGCGGTGTACCCCGAGTCGGCGCACCGCGCCGGGAAGCACGGCGACGTCGTCCTCAACGTCACGGTCGACGTCCACGGTCACGTGTCCGCTGTGGACGTCGCCCAGTCGGGCGGCGCCGATCTCGATCAGGCGGCGATCGTGGCCGCGCGCCAGTGGACCTTCGAGCCGGCGACGCGCGGTGGGAAGCCCCTCGCGGCGCGCATCCGAATCCCGTTCCACTTTGCGCCCCCGGACGGCCCCGTCGAGGAGGTCGATGCCGTGGCCCCACCCTCCCCGGCCGCCGCGCACGCCCACGTGCACGACTCGCCGGCCGCCGCCCCTCCCACCGCCGCGGCGAGCGAGGCCGCCCCGACCGAAGGCAAAGACGAGGTCGTCGTCCACAACCGGTCGACGCCGCCCAACCGCGGCGCGTCCGACATCGTGATGGAGCTCGGCGAGCTCGCCCGCGTGCCGCGCGGCAACGCCTCGGAGATCCTCAAGCTCGCCCCCGGCATCCACCTCACCAACGAAGGCGGCGAAGGGCACGCCGAGCAGATCTTCCTCCGCGGATTCGACGCGCGCGAGGGGCAGGACATCGAGATCACGATGGGCGGCGTGCCCATCAACGAAGCCGGCAACCTGCACGGCAACGGATACGCCGACGCGCACTTCATCATCCCCGAGCTCGTCGAGCGCCTCCGCGTCGTCGAAGGGCCGTTCGATCCACGCCAGGGGAACTTCGCGGTCGCCGGCAGCGCCGATTACGAGCTCGGCCTCGCCCGGCGCGGGCTCACGGCGAAGGCCACGGCGGGAAGCTTCGGCACCGAGCGCCTGCTCCTCACCTGGGGCCCGGCCGCAAGCAGCAACCACACCTTCGGAGGCGCCGAGATCTACAAGACCGACGGGTACGGCCAGAACCGCAACGCGACGCGCGGCTCGGCCATGGGCCAGTACGAAGGCACGCTCTCCGGCGGCGGCACCTGGCGACTCGGCGCGACCGCCTATTCGACCCACTACAAGAGCGCGGGCGTCCTCCGGCAGGACGACTTCCGCGCCGGCCGCGTGCGCTTCTACGACAGCTACACCATGAGCGGCTTCGCCCGCTCCGACGTGCCGGAGGGCGGCGACGCGTCACGCTTCTCGATCTACGGCGACGTCGAGACCAAGGTCGGCGACGTGACGTTCTCGCAGCAGGTGTTCGTCATCAAACGCGACATGCGCCTCCTCGAGAACTTCACCGGCTTCTTGCTCGACACGCAGGAGGCCCTGCAGTCCGCGCACCTCCAGCGCGGGGACATGCTCGACCTCTCCGTGCGCGAGCTCACGATCGGCGCGCGCGGCGCGGCGCGCACCAAGTTCGAAGCGTTCGGCCGCAAGCACGACGCCGAGCTCGGCTACTTCGCGCGCGGTGACGACGTTCAAGGCACGCAGCATCGCCTCGAAGCCGCGACGGGCGTGCCCTACAAGACCGAGAACGACCTCGAGTCGCAGCTCGCCGACCTCGGCCTCTACGGTGACCTCGGCCTTCGTCCGGCGTCGTGGTTGACCGTTCGCGGCGGCGCACGCGCCGACGTATTCACGTACGACGTGCTCGACAAGTGCGCCGCTCGCGACGTCGCCCACGCTTCGCGATCGAACCCGCCCGTCGATCAGAGCTGTCTCTCGCAGCAGGACTACGGGCGGCCTCGCGAACCCGAGCAGCGCTCGTCGACCGCGAGCATGGCCGTGCTGCCGCGCGCGAGTGTGCTCGTCGGTCCCTTCTCGCATTTCACGCTCACCGCCAGCTACGGCGAAGGCGTTCGCTCCGTCGACCCCTCGTACGTGACCCAAGACACGAAGACTCCGTTCGCAAGCATCGTCGCCTACGAAGGAGGCGCCGTTTACGCGGCCGAGCTCGGCGACGTCAGCGTGGTGGCGCGCTCGATCTTCTTCCAGACGCACGTCGACCGCGATCTCATCTTCAACGAGACCGCGGGACGAAACGTGCTGGGCCAAGGGACGACGCGCACCGGATGGGTGGGCGCGGGCCGCGTGACCGGGCGCTTCTTCGATCAGTCGGTCAACGTCACGCTCGTCCGGTCGGCGTACGACGACACTCACCTCCTCGTCGCCTACGTCCCCGACCTCGTCCTTCGGTCCGACACGGCCCTCTTCGCCGACCTCCCATGGCGTCTTCGCGGGCGCGCCGTGCGCGGCACGCTCGGGAGCGGGATCTCCTACGTCGGGCCGCGGCCGCTCCCGTACGGGCAACGCAGCCAGGACATCGCGCAGGTGGATCTCTCCGGGACCGCGACGTGGGGACCGTTCGAGCTCGGCCTCTCGATCATCAACCTCACCGACCGACGCAATCGCATGAGCGAGCTGAACTACGCGTCCGACTTCCACAGCCAGCCCCAACCCACACTCGTCCCCGAGCGGCACTTCACCGCGGGAACGCCACGCGCGATCTTCGCGAGCTTCGCCGTCACGCTGGGAGGTGAGCCATGAGCCTGCGACTCGCCAACGTGCTCGGCGCCATCGCACTGCTTGCATCATGCACGCAAACGACGGGCGGCCAGCTCGTCGACTTTCCCGTCGCGGCGGCGGGCGTGGTCGACGCCAAAGACGGCGTCTACACCTTCGCGACCGACGGGGGCTTCTCGATTTCTCTTGCGCGCGCCGAGCTCCATCTGGGCGCGATCTACCTCGTCGACACCGCGCCCATCTCGGGATCGCAGGGCGGAAGCTGTGTTCTCCCCGGCACCTACGTGGCGCAGATGACGAGCGGCTTCCGCGTGAACTTGCTCACGACCGCGCCCGCGCGCGCCCCCGCGTTGGGCCACGGCACGACCGAGCGCGCATTGGTGGGCCAAGTTTGGCTGACGGGCGGTGACGTCGACGCCCTCGACGATCGCACCGAGGTGCTCGTGCTCGAGGGCGTCGCCACGCGCGGCGCCGAATCGCGCCGCTTCTCGGCCAAAGTCACGATCGGTCAGAACCGGCAGACCGGAAGCGGCGTCGCCGTGGGCGCGAACCCGATCTGCAAGCAGCGCATCGTCCCAGTGCTGACGAACCTCGTCGTATCGCCGACCGGTGGGCTCGTCCTCCGCGTCGATGTGCGCGAGCTCCTCACGAACGTCGATTGGAGCGTGGTGACCGCCACGACCGACGAGGTCTACACGTTCGCCGACACGGCGAGCGGCGATCAACCGAGCAAGAACCTCTACGCGAACCTCCACGCCGGAACGGGGAGCGCGTCGCCGTTCGCGTTCACGTGGTCGGAGGCGCCATGACGCGGCATCGGCTGATCCGCTCCAAACCGAAGCCGTCGGCGTGCGCGGCCGTCGCGCTCTCCATCCTGATCGCCGCCGCGTGCACGCCCACGGCGAACGAAGACGTGACGCCGAGCGGCGACGGCGGGGGCGGCGGCGGCGAGCGCGCCAATCCGAGCATCGACACCGGGGACGGCGGAACCTTCGCGCTCGCCCCCTTCACGCCCCCTGCCGACCCGGGCGGTGGCGGCGTCTTGTTCACGGCATCGGGCGAGGCGCTCGCGCTCACCGGCTACGCGTTCCCCCCGAGCGGCGACGCACCGGCGTTCGTCGACGGTTGGGAGGTTCGCTTCTCGCACCTCCTCACCACCATCGGCCGCGTAACCTTGAGCGACAACCCCGACCTCGCACCGGGCGATGCGTCGCGCGTCGGCGGCCCAATCGCGAGCGTCACTGGCCCGTTCGCGGTCGATCTCGCACGAAGCGACGGCGCTAACCTCCCCGGCAAGGGCGGCCCTGGCGAACAAGCGGTGAAGCTCGCGGCCATCACGTCGGCCGCGAGCGGCGCGGCGCTCAAGACCGACGGCACCCGATACGCGTTCGGCTTCAACCTCGTCGGCGCCACGTCGAGCGCGAAGAACGTGAACCTCGAAGCGAGCGCACTCGTCGCCTACCGGGACATGATCGGCCGCGGCTGCGTCACGCTCTACGTCGGACGCGCCACGTGGAAGGGCGACAAAGCGAGCCCGTCTTGCTACCCGCCCGCGTACGCAAACGTCCCCGAGGTCGTCGACTTCGAGCTCTGCTTCAAGTCGCCGGCCACGTACGTCAACTGTCAGAACCCCGACAACGATCCGGCAACGCCGTTCGCCGACGAAGAGCACCAGCGTGGGATCGCGCTCCTCACGGGCCAGTCGGTGCTCGCGCAAGTGACCGTGCACACCGACCATCCGTTTTGGGACAGCGTCCTCCACGACACGCCGCTCCATTTCGATCAATACGCGGCGCGCGCCGTGGGGAGCCCCGACGCGGGTACGCCGAAGGTCACGCTCGAGATGACCCAGGGCGTCGACTACACGGCGTACCAAGACGCGCGCGGGACCAAGCTCCCGTGGCGCTATTGCATGGAGCCCGCCACCGACGTCCATCCCAAGCTCACCGGCGCGATGGCGTTCGACTCGCAGGCCGTACCGCACGCCACGGGCGGAGACCCCGCGACGGGCCTCCGCGACTATTACGACTTCGCGACCTACAACCAGAGCACCCAGGGCCACCTGAACAGCGACGGGCTCTGCTTCGTGGAGCGCGACTACCCGTCGCCGCGGTGAAGGCGCGCCTGCGTGGCGTCAGGGCGGCGTCGAGCCGCCCGGCGGCGGCGACACTTGCGACACGCTCGGCGGCGGCGGCGGCAGGCTCGAGAGAATCGGCTCGCGCGCGAGCTCGGGATCGGTGAGCTGCACCATCTGCCGGAAGTGGAGGAAGACGCTCTGCGCGATCGACATGCAGGGCACGGCGAGGAGCGCCCCGGTGGTGTGGAAGAAGTGCTCGCCCACGAGGAGCGAGAAGATCACCAAGACCGGGTGAATCTTGGCCGCGTCCCCCATGATCTTGGGGTTCAGCACGTTGGCTTCGAGCTGGTGGATGGCGAGGATCCACAGGAGCACGAACGCCCCCGTCCAGAACGACTGAGTGAGCCCGATGGCGACGGCGGGGACGGAGCTGATCACCGCGCCGAAGATCGGAATGAGGGAGAGCACCGTCGCGACGATGGCGAGCACCGGCCAGTACTTGAGACCGAGCGCCGCGAACCCGATGGCCGAGAGCGCGCCGTTGACCAAGCAGATGATGAGCTGGCCGCGCACGACGCCCGAGAGGCCGCGGTCGACGCGCTCGATCAGGTAGTGGAACGACGGTCGCGCCGACGGTCGCACGAGCGAGGCGAAGAAGCCCTCGATGCGCTCACGGGTCAGCATCAGATACGCCGCCGTCATGAGCGTGAGGCCGAAGACGAAGAAAAAGCGGCCAATCCCGAAGACGATGCCGCTCCCGATGCGCGCGAGCTCGACGGCGTTCTCCTTCACGTACGCGGCGCTCGCCTGCATCGAAGCGTCGATCATCTTGTCGACGTCGAACGACTCGCGCTCGCGATCCTGATCGATGACGTGGCCTTCGCGCGTTCGGCGAACCGCGATCCCGTCCACGATTTCGACGCCGAACGAGCCGTCCTTGCGCGGACGAACCACGAACGCCGGCTCGTTGGGCGCCTCCACGACGGGCGGCGCCGGCGGCGAGAGGACGCGGAGCTTGTCGCGAACGAGCGGGATCCACTCGACACGCGCTTTCACCACCATGGTCGGGAACTCGCGCGCGAGGCCCGTGAGCTCGCTCCCGATGCGCGGAGCGATGCCGCGCACGAAGAGCCCCATGAGGCTGAGCACGAACACGTATACGAGGACGATGGCCGCGCCGCGCGGGACGCGTTTGGCCTCGACCCACGAGACGACCGGCGTGAGGACGTAGGCGATGAGCACGCCGAGCACGATTGGCAGCATCACCTCGTGCGCCGCGATCACCGAGGCGACGACGGCGAGCGCCGAGACACCGAGGAAGATGGGTCGGGCCCAGCGGGAGGTCCGCACGGTGCCCGAGACGTCGATCATCATGAGGAAGCTGCGGCGTGGGGACGGACACACGTCCGTGAGCCCCCTCCGTATACCTCAGACCTCGCGCCGGGGCGGCAGCTTTCCGTTGCCCCGCGTGGGCCGCGCAGGCGCCCTACTTTTTCCCGAGGATCCGGTGGAAGAGGCCGCTCGACTTACGCTCGTCCTCCGCGGCGCGCTTGGCCCGGAGGTCGTGCAAGCGGACCTCGCGGGCGGCCTCGACGTTGTGCGGATTGAGGCGGCTCGCGCTTCGGAAGTCCTCGAGGGCGCCGGCGATGTCTCCGGCGGCGCGGCGGATCTGCGCCCGGTAGTTGTACGCTCGCTCGCAGCTCGCATCGAGATCGATGGCCCGATCGAGCAAGTCCGTCGCCTCGCGGAGCGCGTAGAGGGCGTGACCGTCGGGCCGCAGGGTGCGGAGCCAACCGAGGAGCGCCATCGTCTCCGGGTGGCGGGGATTCGCGTCGTACGCCGCGCGGCAGAGCACGTCGGCCCGCTCGACGTCGTGCTGGGCGAGCGCGATTTCGGCGGCCTGGAAGTCGGCCCGCGAATCGCCCGTCACGCGCGGCGCGCGGACGCTGCCGACGGGCGGCGTCGAGAATCGCTTGGGGTCGGGCCGAACGGGAGACGTCCCCTCCGGCGCGAGGACGAGGCCCTTCGTGATCGCGAGGACGTAGGCGACGAGCACCTCGAGGCGCGCCATTCCCGGGCGACTGGGCGCGCGGAATCGCTCGGCGATGCGTCGCTCCTCGGCGGTGAAGCCGTAGCGATCGAGCGAGACGTCGTCGGCGAGGAGGAGCGGGCTCGTACCGAGACGCCCCAACACCTTCTTGGCCGTGCTCTCCACGCCGTGCGCGCGAAGCCCGGCCCACACGAGCGCGAACGGCTCGAGGTCGGGACGCCCGGACGCGACCGCCTCGAGCTCACTCGCGGGCCGGAACGAGAAGCGCGTCGATTGGGGGAACGAGAACGCCCGGACCACGAGACGAGCGATCGGCAGCTCACTCGGCTGCGGGGTGACCGGCGTCGCTGCCCGTACGAACCCGCGAACGAGGCTCACGTCGAGCGCCTCACTCGCCCGCTCGTCCGGGACGAGTCGGAGGACGCCCGTGAGTCCGCGCTGACGCGCGTGAACGAAGATGTGAGCGAGCGGCGTCGCGCCCAACGTGCCCGCGGCGGCGGACGGCGGCGGGGCGTCACTCTGGGGTGTCCGCGCGCTCTCCATGCTGAACGCACTTTGCCCCCTTGCCTCCGATGCGCAAGGGCATTCACAGCCGGTTTCACCACGGCGAACGCGCACGTACGCCGCACGTTTACTAATCGCGTCAGAGCGTAACGGTCTGGCGTCGGCGGAAGTGCTGCGCGGGGAGGAGCGGTCCCACAAAGCGCGAACGCGCGGCACTCCGAAGAGCACCGCGCGTTCTCGCGTCGAACGACGAAGAGCTTACTTCTCGCCCTTCTCGTCCTTCAGGTTCAGCTTCTCACCGAGCTTCTGCTTGATGAGCTCGCCGATCGTACCGCCGCTCTTCTCGTCGCCGCCCTTCTTCGGGGCCTTCGACTCGCGCTTGGGCGCCGTGGTCGAGCTCATGCTCGTGCCGGCCGACTGACCGCCCTCGCCGATGCGCATCGAGAGCGTCATGCGACGATCCTGCGTATCGAGGTTGGCGACCTCGGCGGTGACTTCGTCGCCGATCTTGAGCGGCTCCGACTCGCCGGCCGCGTTCTTCGGCTCGATGATCTCACCCTGGTTGATGAGACCCTCGACGCCGTCGCGCACGCGGACGAACACGCCGTAGTCG
>JBGAJR010000021.1:0-126511 GCA_044224815.1 Polyangiaceae bacterium | reverse complement strand
GCGAGCGGCGGCGCGCCTGCCACCCACGGGCCGACGACCTGCGTCTCCTGTCACGTGCCCCACACGAAGGCGCCCGACGGGGCCAACCAGGCCGCCAAGGCTTGTACCGAGTGTCACGCCAAGGTGGCGACGAACGATCGCGGCGCCCACGCCGGGCGCGCCGCGTGTCTCTCGTGTCACGCGAAGCACGACACGGTCCCCATCGCCAAGGGCACGGTGCTCTGCGCGCGCTGCCACGATGCCATCGCGACGGCGAGCGCGCGCGGGCCCGGTCACCACGACTGCGCGACGTGCCACGGCGCGAACGCGGCGCACGCGCCGGCGGCGCAGCCCACGTGCGCGAGCTGTCACGCGGTCGAGGTCGCTTCGGCGACGCGCCCGCCGAAGGGGCACGAGCGGTGCGACACGTGTCACGAGACCCACGGCGCGGGCCTCAAGGCGGCGGCGAAGTGCGAGGCGTGTCACCAGAAAGAGGCCGCGTCGCCGCACGGAACGCGCGTCGCGGGGGCGTGCGCGACCTGCCATCGGCCGCACGAGAGCGGCGGGCGAGCGATTGGCGCGGCGTCTCCGCCGGCGTGTGCGTCGTGTCACGAGCCGAAGTCGCTGCCCGCGCTTCATGCGGTGAAGGACCACCAGACGTGCGCCACCTGTCACCGTTCGCACGAGCCGCCGAAGAGCGATCGTCGCGCACGACGGTCGGCCGTCGCCGCGCCCCTGAGCCGCGCGATCGCCGGGGCGACCGGTCAGGGCGTCGGGACGACGTCGATGCGACCGTTGATGTGCGTCGCTCGGCCCAAGTCGGTGACCCGCGGCGAGCCGTCCGCTTCACGACCGAAGGCCGGCCCGTGGCAGGTCGACCGCTCGCACGATGCGGACGCGGTGTGCTGCGTCGGCGGCACGCCGTGACACGCCCCGCAGCGCGAGGCCGCTCCGGTCGGGTCGTCCCAGCGCGGAGCTGCGGCCGGAGCATCGTAGAGGCCAGCGCCGTGACATGCCACGTCGGCGCACGCGCCCGCTCCATACGAGGGAAGGCGGCTGCGATCTCGGGCGCGGCCGCCGAGCACGACCTCCACGATCCCATCGAGGTGATTCTGATCGTGGACGTCTCCCGGGACGCGGTGACAACTCTCGCACGCGACCGGCGTCGTCAGGGATGGGGACGCATGTTTCGCGTGCGCGCCGGTCTTCGGCCACGGGCTCGTGCCGTCCCCGTGGCAAGCTCCGCACGTGCCTGACCCGTCGCCGAGATCGACGCGCCCGTTCATGTGGAGCGGGCCCGGTTTGAGCGCGGTGCCCGTGTCGTTCGCCTCCTGGTGGCAGCTCGAGCACGGGCCCGGTGGATGGCTCGCAGGTGGGGCGCCGTGGCAACTCCCGCAGCTCGGCGTCGAGCCCGCAGCGGGCGCTTCCCACTTGGGCCGCGGCGCAGCGCCGCCTCGATCATGACACGCGACCGCGCACGCGCCGGAAGCGCGATCGTAGCTCGCCGATGCTCCGGCGCGCGTCGCGTCGAAGATGACCTCGAGCGCACCGTCCGCGTGATAGCCGGAGAGGAGCGCGGCCGGAGACGGCAAGGGTGCGTCGTCGCTCGCCGTAGGGGACGGGTGGCACGTTGCGCAGGGGAGCTTCGCGACGGAGCCAAACGGTTTGCGGTGCGCCGCGTGCGCTCCCGCGCGGCCTGCGTCGTCCGCATGAAAGCACGCGTCACGGGGCGGCGCGGGCTCCTCGCCGGCACCGTGACAGGTCGTGCACGCGAAGACGCCGCCCGGACGGTCGTGGCACGAGGTGCACGCGGTGGCGCCGGGCGCGGGGAGGGTGACTCCGCTCGGCCGGGACGGCGCGCCGTCGTGACAGCGCCCACAGGCTGCCGGGTCTGCCGGGTCGACCATGGGCGCGTAGCGCGCGGCCCGCAGCGCGCGGCCGTGAAAGGCGGGTGACCGCGGATCGACGATAGTGGGGGCGTGCACGCTGCCCGCGAATGCCGGGGCCCCGCCACTGATCCAAGCGCGCACGTAAGCCCGCTCGCGGTCGTCGAGCACGTTCCGGTGCGTCTCGTCGCCGATGGCGCGCGCGAGCGGAGCGCCCTGGTCGTTGGGGAGCGTGGCCGGCGTACCGTTCGGCAAACAAGCGATCGCGGCGAGGTAACGGTCGGTGCGGTACCCGCCTTTGGCGTCGGGCCCAGAATGGCAAGAAGCGCATCGCGCCGCGAAGAGCGGCGCGATGTCGGTCGCGAAATCCACGGGCGGCGGCGACGACGCCCTCTCTTCCTCGCAAGCGGCGATGAGCCCGAGGAACAGAAGGAGCGTCGCGCCGAGCCCGGCGCGCGTCACGGGCGAACGATCTTGGTGGGCGCGTTGCCCGTGATGGCCTTGTAGGAATCGAAGATCAGCTGGCGGACGTAGCGCGGGTTGTGCACGCCGAGCGCGCCGCCGCGCGCGATGATGAGGTAGTTGTAGAGTGCACCGGCCTGGTCGGCCGTGAGCACCGGGACGCCGCCATCGGGCGAGCCGTTCGGACGCGTGAGGTCGAGCTCGAACGCACCGTCCTTGAGCTGATCGGACGTGAGCCCCTCGTACGGCGCGGCCGACGAGCGGGTGATGTACCCCGCGGCGTTGAGCGCGGCCTCGAGCTCGAACATCGCGGCCTTGACCTCGGACATCGCGCCGTTGACGTCGAAGTTCGTCGCCGCGGCGTGACAGGTCTTGCAGGCCGAGAGCTGCGCGTAGAACGAGTGGTTGGGCGTGTTGCCGTTGGTTGTGACCGTCGGCATGTGGCAGTCGACGCACGTCGTCTTGACGCGGTGGGTCGCGACCTGCCCGTCGTACGTCTGCCCAGCGAAGTGGTAGCCACCCACGCCGCTGTAGACGTCGGCCTGCGGCCCCTCGTGCGGACCCCAACGCGTGTTCGCGAGCTTGTTCGCGGCTCCCGCGTCGGCGCCGGGCGCGCCGCTGATGTAGTTCGTGACGTCCTTGCGGGACTTGTGGCAGTAGATGCACGCGTTCGCGGCGCCGAGGGTGCCGGCGGCGGTGCCGACGATGGCGGTCTTGTCGGGGCTCTTCTCGAGCATCACCTGATCGCTCGGACCCGTCGCGACGCGGAGCGGGAACGATCCCGGCGTATAGGTGGCGCCGGTGCGGTGCGGATCGTTGGTGTCGCTGACCTGGTGACAGGTGACGCACGTGACCGCGGCGACCTTGGCCGTGCCGGTGTACATGCCCTCGGAGACCGAGTTGTTCGTCGAGTTCCGGTAGCTGATCTCACCGGTCGTGACGTTGGCGATGCCGCCATCGCCCGCCACGCCGACGTTGCTCGCGACGCGGCGTTCGATGCCGTCGATCGCGTGGCAGTTGCCGCAGGACGCGGTGGGCGACGTCCAGCTGGCGACCTCCTCACCGTCGAGATTGGCGATGAACGTCGCGAAGTGCGTGCTCGTCTTCCACTGTTCGACGATGCCGTTGAAGCCGTGGCACGGCGAGAGGCAGGACGAGCTGATCCCGCCGTCGATCGTTGTAGGAATGCCGGGCAATCCCTGCGGCCCGGCGTCGCCTTGTGCGCCCGGGTTGCCTTGCGCGCCGGTCGCGCCGGGCGTGCCGGCCGCGCCGGCAGGGCCGTCGGAGCCCGTGCACGCGATGGCCACGGCGCCGAGAGCGGTCGCCGCGACTGCAGCAATGAGGATGCGAGCCTTGGTCATGGTGCGCCGCATGATGCACTACGCATGCCTCCCAAGGGAACGATTTCTCTCGGGGATTCGACGGGGCATCGGGGCACCGTCTGCGGTTCTGCGCAAGTCTTGCGCGCGCCGCGACTCACTTCTTGGCGTGGAGGCCGGTGCGCTTCCTCGCCTCGGCGTAGGCGTCCGAGAGAGAGAAGACGAGGAGGTCTCGCGCTTCGGCGGTTCGCGCGATGAAGGCGGCGCGCGCCTCGCCGGCGGGCGCGCCGGCGTTCATTCCCGCTGACCAAGCCATCGCATCGATGGCTGCGTTGGGGTCGCCCACGGCGAGGAGCGCCGTTCGATTCGCCCACGCGAGCAGCGCCGAAGCGACGGCCTGCGGTTGCTGGAAGAGACCGCCGGCGGCCTCGAGCGCGAGGAGGCCGGCGTCCGGATCGTTCCGCTTCGGCATGGCGCCCGAGAGCCGCTTCAGCGCATCGGCGACGAGCGGGGCGGGGACGCCGGGTGGCTCCCAAGACGGATTGAACGCCCGGAAGTACGCGCCGAGCGCCGTCGCCGAATCCTTGGGCGGGATGCGGACGAGCGCGCCGCAGCGTGCTTGGAGGAGCTTGATGGCCCGCACGAAGAGGAAGCCGCGCGCCGCCGCGAGCGGGGACTGGAGGACCGCCTCGCCGAGCACGATGGCCGGCGGGTTGGTCGACACCGGCACGCACATCATGCCGATCTGCGGCGACACGTGCACCTGCACGGGCGGAAGCCCCATACCGTGAGCGATCGCCGCGGCGAGCGTGGTGAGTGGGTGCTGTGGCGGCAGCGCCGCGGCGCGGAGTGACTTCAGGTCGACCGGCGCGAGGACGTCGAGCGCCTCCCCGGCGCGGGCAAGGAGCGAGCGGAATGCGGGCGAGACGAGCTCCGGCGCGAGGAGATCGTCGAGGGCCGGATCTCCTGCGCGGGCCTCGGCGCCGGCGAGATTCGCCGGACGGCCTTCGATTGCGGCGAGCGACGCGCCGACGAGCTTGGCCGCGTCTTCCTGGCCGCGAAGCTCGTAGACGGTGGTCATGATCTCGAACGCGGCCGGCGCGAACCGGCCGGCGGCCAGCGCGCGGCGTACGTCTCCAGCCGTGCGATCGAGGAGAATGTGCACCGCGGGCATCTGGCGGTGACGCGTGTAGAACTCCGCGAGCGCTCGGAGCAGCGTGACGTCCTGCGGGAGCTCCTTGCGGGCCGATTCGAGCGCTTGCTCCGCCTTGCGGAGATCCCGCGCCGTCGTCTCGTAGATCCGCGAGAGCCCCACGAGGCGATCGCGTCGCTCCGCCGGCGCCGTCGCGCGCGTCACGAGCTCGCCCTGCATCTCGAGCGCGCGCGCCGCGTCGTTCTGCTTCATGTAGATCCCGACGAGCCGCTCGATCGTCTCGACGTCGTCCGGCGCGCGCTTCTGAACCTCCCGGAACGCGAGCTCGGCGCGCGAGAGGTTCCCGAGGTGATCGGCGTAGAGGACGCCGAGCTTCCGATAGACCTCACGCTGCTCGTCCGGCGTGGCCAGGAGTCGCGTCAGGCGAACCCAGGATTGCTCCGCGGCGGCGTGGTCGCCGGCGGCCATGCAGAGGTCGGCGAACGCGTCGAGCGCGCCCGAGTGGTCGGGCTGAATCGCGAGCGCCGCTTCGAGCGCCTTGCGGGCACGGGCCGGCTCACCGGTTTCGGTGAGGAGCCTTCCGCGCTCGACCTCGAGCGCGAGGCGCTCGTTCTCGTCGGTGACGTGCTTGGTGCGCTCTTCGAGGAGCTCGGCGAGCTCCGCCTTCCGGCCCACCTTCATGTAGACGGCCGACAGGCGACCGAACACGTCGGCGTGCATCACGTCGATGCGCGCGGCCTGCTCGAGCGCCATGCGCGCGCGAGCGTCGTCACCCAGATCGGACCACGCGAGCCCCGCCTCGTACCAAGCGGTCAGGCGATGCGTCTCCACCTTGCTCGTGCGCGCGAGCGACTCGAGCGCGGTGGCGGCCCCGCCCTTGTCGCCGGCGGCGCGTCGTGCGTCGGCGAGCTTTTGCCACGTCGGTACGTCGCCCGCGTCGAGCGAGGCGGCGTTCTCGTAGGCCTTCACGGCGTCGGACTGGCGACCGAGCCGAAGGAGCGCGTCGCCCATGCGCGTCGCCAGCGTGACCTGCTCGCTCGTGCGCTCGGTTCGAGCCAAGAGCGCCGCGGCCGCGTCATGGTCCGCCTGGTGATCGCCGGTGCGTCGTGCCTCCGTCGACCAAGCGCGGAGCGACCAGAGCGGTGCCGGCTCACGCGAACGGGCGAGCGCGGCCATTTCGTCGACGCTCGCGTGGTCACCGACCCGAGCCCTGAGCCACGCGGCGAGCGCGGCGTGGCCGGCGCCTTCTGCGGGCGACGACGCGATGAGTCGCTTGGCGACCGCCGCGGCGATCGGCTCGAGCTCTTCGTCGCGGGCGTCGCCGACGAGAACGTGCTCGATGTAGCGGAGGCTGGGGAGGTAGTCCGGGGACTCCTCGAGCACCGAGCGATGCCACAGGATGGCGCTCGCCGCGTCGTGACGCGCGGCGTCCATCTCCGCGAGGCGCTCGTAGGCCTCGCGACGATGAACGAGGTCTTCGGCGGTCTTCGCACGCGAGAGGAGCTCGTCGGAGAGACGGGACACCGACTCGGCGGCGAGCTCCGCGTCTTCGAGGGCGATGCGGGCGAGTCCGTCCGGGGTCGGCCCCGCGACGTCGGCCGCCACGCGCAGCGCGCTCGTGGCGTCGCCGGCGAGTGAGTAGAGCTGGGCCGCTTCGAGCAGCCATAGCGTCTTCGCCGGGCCTTTCGCTTGCGCCGCGCGCCGCTCGCGCCACGCCGCGCGCTCCGCCGGCGGGAGCGCGGTGAGCCGTTCGTAGAGCTCGCGGAGGGCGACGTCGTCCGGTCGCGCCTGATGGGCCTCGAGCAGGATCTCGGCTGCGCGCTCCGCCTCCGTGTCCGCGATGAGGAGCGCCTCGCGCACGCCGTCGAGCGCGGTCTCCATCGGGTCGGTCATCACCGAGCGCCGTGCGCGCACTGCGGCGACGACGCGCTCGAGATCGCCGCGCTGTCGTGCGGCGCGCTCGAGCATCAAATGCGGAATGGCGAGCGACGGGTCGGCGGCGCTGGCGCGCTCGAGCGCTTCGATGCCTGCGTCGGTGGCGCCGAGGTGCGCGTAGAGCTCGATCTCGGTGATGGCCGCTTCGGGGCCAGCGCCGAGGGCTTCGGCGCGCGCGCGAAGAGCCTTGGTCTCGTCACGGTCGCCGTCGAGGGCTCCGAGCGCTCGCATGGCGAGTCGGTTGGTCGGATCCTGCTCGAGGAGCGTCCGGTACGCGTCGCGCGCGCGGGTCGCATCTCCGCCGCGCTCGGCGACGAGCGCCGCCGCGAGGCGTGCTTCGGCATCCGGCACCGCTCCGCCCCAGCGAGCCAGGGCATCGGCGATTTCGCCGAACCGCGAAGCATCACGTGCCGAGTCGAGGACGAGCGCCCGCGCGGTGTCGGGCCGGTCGGTCGCGAGCTCCGCGACCGCGCTCGCGACGGCGTGTGGCGCGGCGTTGGCCGCGAGGAGTCGACCGAGATGAACCGAGTGACGCGCGCTCGCGTCGCCTGCGACGTGTCCGTCGAGCGGCGTCCTTAGGCCTGCGGCGGCCGAGGTGAGCGGAGCGTCTTCGGCGACACCTGCAACGAGGCTCGTCGCCATGCGGACGTCGTCCGCGGAAGCTCCGGTCAGGAGGAGAAGCATGAGCTGCTCTTCGTGCCGGAAGACTTCCTCGCTGGCGAGCGCGCGTCGCGCCGCGGTCGCGTCACCCGCCTCGAGCGCACGCGCCGCGAGCCAGCGCTTGGAGCGCGCATCGACCGCGTCACCGAGTCGACGTGCGGCCTCGGCGGGCGCGTCTTGCGCCGTCGCGAACGCAGCGGTGAGCCAAATCGCGCCCTGCTTGAGCGCGTCGTCGGCGGCGATTTCGTCGATGGCCGCGATGGCCTTGGCGAGGTCCCCCTTTTCGAGGACGGCGCGCGCGCGACGTACCGGCTCGGAGGCCGCAGTGTCCGCGGGCGCGCCGCGAACCTCGATGCCGCGGAGCCGCAGCGCCGATGTTGCCGCTCGCGCGAACGGCGTGAGTCCCTCCGCGTCGGGAATGCGGAGCGCGATGCTCGACGTGTCGTTCTTCGCGAGCGCCATGCCCGCGCGCGCGACGACGAGGCGGGCGTCCTGCGCGCCGATGCGAGCTGCTTGCTCGTAGCGCTTTCGAGCGTCTTCCTCGTCGCCACCCAACCGGAGCACGTCGGCTGCGAGGAGCGCGTCGTGCATCTTCGCGGTCACGCTCGGCGTGGTGCGCAGCGACTGTTCGAGCGTCTCGAGCATCCCCGGATCGTCGAAGCCGAGCAGCCCGCGGAGCTGACGATGCGCCAGCGCGAGTTGAGGCACGAGGTCACGCGCCTCACGGGCGCGCGCCACGGCGGCGTCGGTGTCTCCCACGAGTGCGTAGAGCTCGCTCACCACGAGGAGACCTCGCGCCCGCGCCGTGCGATCGCTCTCCTTGCGCGCTTCGTCCTCGAGCCACGCCGCGCGCGCGATGAAACCCTCGCGCGAGGCATCGTCGAACCACGTCGCAGCGGGGCGATCCGCGCCCCAAGGTGCCACGTCGCCACTCGGCGGGCCGGAGCCTTCGAGGGCCGCGGTCGGCGCCGCGTCGAGATCGCCCTCGCCGGCCGGCCCGAGGTCCTCGAGCTCGGGGAGCTCGCTCACGTCGACGTTCGACGCGGTGACTTCGAAGACGTCGGCTCCCGACGGACCCCGCGCGGTGACGGGGGCGGCAGGCGCTGCAGGCGGGGGAGGCTTGGCCTCGTTCGGGACGAAGGCCGCGATAGGCGTCGCGACACGGAGGGCCGTGACGGAATCCGGCGACGGCGAGGCGGCCGGAGGCGGCTCGGGCGGCGTGGAGGCCGGAGGGGTGAACGCCTTGGCGGTCACCGCCGGCTTGGGCGCGACGCTCGGCGCCGGCGTGACGAGCGGCTTCGGGGCCGTGCTCGGCTTCGGCGTGAGGAGGGGCTTCGCCGGGCTCGGTCTCGGTGTCGTCAGCGGACGGGGCGTCGGGACGGGGCGCGGCGTCGCTATCGGCGCGCTCGGAGGCGGTGCCGCCATGGGCGAGAACTGCTTTGCGGTGGGCACCATCGGCCGGAGCGAAGCGGGGCGCGAGGGCTCGGGTGGCCTGAGGGCGGTCACCGAGTCGGGCGCCGGCTCGGCCTTCTTCTCGTCAGGAAGCTTCGTAGCAGTGACCGCGTCGTCGTCTGCTTCGCCGAGCGCCTCCGTCGACGGAGTCGCGATCCGGATCGCCGTCACCGAGTCGGCGTGCGGCGTCGCGCTCGCGGCCGTCGTCGCCGGCTCCGGCGGCGGCGCGCCTTGCTCCGCGAAGATGGCATTGATCTCCGCGCGCGGCAGCGCGCGGACGGCCGTCGGCTCCTCCTCGTCGGCCGGCCAAGCACGTGGCGGGGGCGACGTCGATCGCGAGGTCTCGCTCGACGCGGGCGCGGGAGGGGCCGCCTCCGCGACGGCGTGCGGCGGCGCGATCGGCTCGGGCGTCGATTGGGGCGGGGTTGCGGGGGGCGCGGCGGCTGCTGGTGTGGCCACGGCGGGAGCCGCCGCGGGCTCGTCGGGGAAGCCGTCGAGCAGCGCGTCGAGCTCGTCGTCCGAAGGCTCGGCACCGAGCAGCTCGCCCAGCGTCGAGGCGCCGCCCGCCTTGTTGGCGGGTGCGCGCAAGCTCACGCTGGCCGCGGGCGGACGGTTGTGCGGCGCGACCGAGAGTGGCGCCGGCGCCGACGGCGGCGCGGCCGGGGGCGGAGGGGCGGCCAGCGCGGGTTGGGGCGCGGGCTCGGGGGCGGCCACCACCGCGGTGACCTCGGCGGGCGGCTCGGGGGCGGGCGCGGGCGGCGCGGCGGCGGCCACGTCGGGCGCCGCGATCACTTCGGGTACGGACGTCACCACATCGGGCGCCGCGGCGGGCTCTTCTGCAGGGGCATCGAGCTCGAAATCGAACGCTTCGTTCGCCACCGCCGCGGCGGGCGCGCTGGCGGGCGCGGAACCTTCCGCCGGCCGGACCTCGGCGGGCTCGGCCGCTGTCGCTGGCGCTGCGGGCTCCGGCGTCGTCGGCTCCACCGGGCTCACGGGCACCATTCGCGGCTCGCTCGGACGCGAGCGCGCGGTCGTCGCGCCGGTCGAGCGGTACAGCGTGCGGGTCGACGGCTCGGCCGCGGACTCGGCCTGGGCCGGTTCTTCGGTCGGCGCTGCCTCCTCGGGCTCCGCCGGGTGGAACTTGGGCGGCGGCACGCTCGGGCGCGTGAGGTCGGGGAGCAGCGCCGGATCGATGTTGGGGATCGACGGCGCGCGAGAGCGCGTGGGAGGCGACACGCTGCGCTTTCGCTCCGGCGGCTCCGGAGCGAAGGTGGTGTGCGCCCAGTCGGCGAGCGCCTGGGTCCAGTCGAACTCCTCCTCGGGCTTCTTCTCGCTCATGGTCTCTCGAGTCCGAGCGAGCGACGAAGCTCGGTGTAAGTGGGGGAGAGCACGAACCGGAGCAGCTCGGTCGCGCGCTCGTCGGCGCGGACGGAGCCTTGGACGCGCTCGAGCGCGCCTTCCAGCATTTCGCTGAGCACGAAGGCCACATCGGCCGACGCGACGACGGCGGCCCGAGCCTGCGACGCGAGCGCGCGTCGCCGATAGTCACGTGCGTCGGGCTTCTGGTCCGCGATCTCGCGGCACACGTCGTGGAGGGTCTTCTTGAGCTTGCGCGGCATGGCCTTGCCCATGGCCTTCTCGACCTCACCCAACACGGCATACGCGGGCGCTTCGATCGGCACGTCGACCAAGTGGCATGCGGCCACCACGATCGCGGCGACGGTCGTGTCGTCACGCAAGCGGAGCACCGTGGTCCCGCGGACCAGGCCGAGGAGCTCGCGCGCGATGCGCGCTTTGGCGCGTGCGTCGAGCGGCGCGTGCACCTCGGGCCCCACGACGAGCGACGGCACCTCGCCGGGGACGCCTTGCACAGCGGCCGCGTCGCGCCCGCCGATGTAAAGATCGAACGTCGGAATTCCGAAGGCGCCGGCCCAGGCCGCGATCTCGTTCCGCAGCGCCAGCCCCGACTTCGGGTCCACCTTGTCGCGCTTGGTGACGCCGAGCGCGGTCAAGGACGGTCCGAGCGCTTCGGCGAGGGTCGGAGCCAGGAAAGCGAAGAGCGTGGCGAGCGGCCCTTCGTCGCCGGGCGCGAGCAGCGCCGCGAAGCGGTCGTCGGTCATGGTGACCTCCGGCGCGCTCGGGCGTCGCTGCATCGACGCGGCGAGCGCGCTCTGCGACGACGCGTTTCCGAAGGCCGCCGAAACCGAGAGCGCGACCGCGAGGGTCTCCTCGTCGCCGATCGCCTGTGCGATGCGGACCAACCGATCGGCGTTGGCGACGTCGATCGGGTTCAGTCGGAGCGCAGTCAGCAAGACTCCCCGCGTCTTGGTCAGGAGCTCGCGCTTCTGCGCCGCGGGGAGCTCCAAACCGAGGAGCATGTCGATGGCCTCACCATCGCTCGGCGCCTCTTCGAGGAGGCGAAGGACCGGCGCCACCGCCTTCTCGGGCGCGTGGAGGCGATCGCGATGGATGGCCATCGCGAGGCGCGCCGCTTCGATGCGGCCGCTCGGCTCGGCGCGCTCTTGCATGAGCTGTTCGAGGATGGAGATGGCTTCGTTCCAAGCCCCCGTCCGGGCCGCGGCGCGCGCAAGGCGCTCGCGCACGGGGAGGGTGGAGAGCCCCGACTTGTGCAGATCGATCAGCACGTCGAGCGCGCGATCGAAGCGGTCGAGTTTGTTCTCGTAGAGGTCGACGGCAGCGATGCCCGCCGTGAGTCGGTTCTTGGCGGGAGCCTCGCGCAGCGACGCCAGCGCCGCGAGCTTGGTGGCCGCCTCGTCGAACTGGCCGCGGCGGATGAAGATCTCGCCCGTCAGCGCGAGCGCGCCCACGTGCTCGGGCTCTATCATCGTGACGTTCTCGAGCGCCTTGAGCGCGCCGTCGACGTCGCCTTTCTCGCGGAGGACGCGCGCCTGCTCCCAGAAGAGCTTCGAGATCTCGCTGGGCTCGTCGGACACCTCGAGGCGCTTTCGAATGACCTCGAGGAGGCGATTGCCGTCCCGGCGCTCGCGCACCCGGCGGAATAGCTTGTCGAACGCCACGGGGCGGCTCGGGTCCGCGTCGAACGCGGCGGCGAATGCGCCCTCGGCGTCGTCCTCGTTCCCTCGCTCGAGGTGGGTGAGTCCCGCCTCTTCGTGGAACGCCGCGCCGCGTGCGCGATCGACGCAGCGTTTTCCGATCGCGGTCGCGGCAATGGCGCGTCGCTCGAGATCTCCGAGCGCGCCCGACGCCGTACGCAGCCCTTCCCAAGCGGAGATGTCGCTCGGCCGGACCGTCGCTACGTGCTCGAAGACGCGCGCGGCACGCGTCGCGTCCCCCATCGCGAGGAGCGACCAACCGCTGAGCGCAATCGCGTCGACCCGCGCGTCGTCGCCCAGGGCGGTCCCGAGGTTGCGGAGCCCGTGCTCGCGTCGTCGCGGATCCGCGCCCGGCGGCCCGAGCTCCAAGTTCGCGAGGCGCACGGCTTCCGAGGCGCCCGCGACCGGCGGCGCGTTCGGTCGCCGGACCTTCGCGATGCTCTCGACGAGCGCGGCGCTGGCCTCGAGCGCTTCGCGCGTCTCGCCGCCAAGGGCGCGCCCGATGGCGCGGCGCGCTCGCGCTTCTTCCTTGGGGTCTGCGACGCTCATCGCGGCGCCCAGCCACTCGAGCCCGGCGTTCACGCCGCCACCGACGTCGAACCAGCGGCTCGCGGCATCGATCGCCGCCCGGCCTCCCGTTTGTCGTGCGAGCGCGAAGAGCTCCGCGGCTGCGAGCGACTCGGTGCGTTCGCTGAGCGCGCCGAGTCGTGCCGCCGCGCGGGCGAAGCGATCTTCGTCGACCGATCCATTCGGGAGAACGAGGCGCGCGAGCGCGGCTGCGGTCGCGAGGTCGCCGTCGCCCGAGTCTTCGAGCGCTTCGAGCGCGGACGTGACGGTTGCGGCGTCGCGGGCCGCGAGCGCCACGCCCACGCGCTCGAGCGCCACGAGCGCGGCGTGCTCGCCGCTCGTCTCGCTGTCCTCAATCGCGCGCGTGCGTGCGGCGCGATCACCCACCGCGATGCCGCGGCCCGCCCAGGCGCGTGCCAAGACCGCGAGCTCCGGCGCGTGCTCGGCGGCGCCGTCGAAGGCTTCGATCGCGCCGCGCTTGTCACCCACATCCCAGGCGAGAAATCCTGCTTCCAGCTCGAACGCGGCGGCGAGCTCGCGCGTCGCGCCCGTGGCTGCGCGTCGCAGAACTCCCGCGGCTTCTTTGCCGCGGCCAAGTGACCGCTCGACCTCGGACAGCATCACCGCGACGAGTGGGTCGCCGTCGGTGTCGTCCATGAGCTTGCGGAGTCGCTCGGCGGCGGCCGCGACGTCGCCCGCACGGTGCACGATGCGCGCAGCGAGGAGCGCGAGCCCGGCGCGAACGTCGGCCCGCTCTTCGAGCGATGCGAGGCGATCGAGCGCGCGCGTGCGCGCTTCGCTCGGAATCGGCGCATCTTGGGCCGCCGGCACGAACGAGGCGAGGAGCGCGCCGAGCCACGCGCCGGCTTCGCCGCCGTCGCCGAGTGACTCCAAGAGCTTGGTCGCCCCCGCCGAGTCTCCACGGAGAAGACGCGTCCGGATCATCTCCACGGCGCGCGTCGTCTTGACGTCGGCCGGCTCGTCACCGCCTGCTGCGGCGAGTCGCTTCGTTCCTTCGTCGTACCAAGTCGCGGAGCCGACCACGCTCGCCAAGGCGCGCGCGAGCTCGCCGACGACCTTGGGCGAAGCGCCGCGCTCCGCGGCCTCCGCGAGGGCGGCCTTCGCGTTGCTTTCGTCGCGCGCTTCGATCGCCCACACCACGGCCGCGTAGAGGAGCGCGCGCGCCGCGGCGGCATCGGTCGGGAGCTCACGCGCGAGGCTCTCGAGCTGGCCAGCGAACTGCGCCGGCTCGCCGCCGGTCGCGGCGAGGTCGAGCGCGAGAGCGCGCGCCGGGACGCTCGTCCGGTCGGCCTCGGCGGCCTGCGCGAGCGCACGTTGCGCGCCTTCGCCATCGCCGACGCTCGCGGCGTGCTCGGCGATGCGAAGCGATAGCGAAGCGCGAACGCCCGGGTCCTCTTCGACGCCGAGTCGCTCTGCCGCGAGCTTCGACGCGAGCGCCGTGTCGCCGACCTCCTCGGCGAAGCGCACGCGCGCCGAGAGCAAGCGCGCGCGAACCGTCGCGTCACGTCCGATGGATGGGTGGGCGAGGGCGTCGTCGACGAGACGCCCGGCGCGGCCCGCGTCGCCGGCCTCACGGAGCACCTCGGCCGCGCGGAGGAGCGCGTGCGCGAAGTGCGCCGGCGTGCGCGCGTGGTGCGGTACGCCCTCTTCGTCACCGCGCGCGCCGTCGTCGATCGCGCGGGCGATCGCCCGGCCTTGGAGCTCGAGCGAAGACGAGAGCGCGAGGTGCGCGCGGAGCTTGGTGGCGTCCGACGTGCGCGCGGCGATCTCGCGGAGCACCGTCTCGGCGCGGTGCGCGGCCACATACGCTGGCCGCTCGCCCTCGGTCGCCCCGGAGCAAAGCGCGAGCGCTTCGGTGACGAGCTCGAGCGCCTCGGCGTCGCGGCCGTCGGCGCCAACCAGACGCGCCGCGTCGACCAGCAAGAGCGCGCGCCACGTCGGATCGCCGGCCGACTTGGCCCGCTGAGCGAGCGCGTCGGCGCGACCCTGGGTGTCGCCTGCTTTGGCGGCGAAGAGCTCGGCCAAAACGAGCGCCGCACCGACCTCCGGCGCGCTCGCCCCTTCTTCGCGCGCCGCCTCTTCGAAGGCGGCGTACGCGCCCTTGGTGTCGCCTGCGGGATCTGCCACCCACTGGCCGCGCAGCACCTTCGCGCGCACGCGATCATCGGGCGTCATCGCTGCCGATGCGAGCGCGTCGACGACGCGGGCCATCTGCTTGAACGACCGGCGCCGTTCGAAGATCCGGATCAGGGCTTCGGCCGATTCGCGCAGCTCGGCGTCGGCGGTGAGCGCCTCGAGATAGTCGCGCATCGCGCCCTGCTCGTCGCGCACGCGCTCTTCCACTTCGGCGACCTCGAGCCAAAGTCGCGCCCGCGCGCTGGCGGTCGCCTCCGCGGCCTCCGCCTCCACGCGCAGCTTGCCGACCGCGGCGTCGATCGCGCGAAGCGCCTCTGGCCGAATCGGCTCAGGCGGAAGAGAGTGCGAACCTTGCGGGCTCGTGGTGGACGGGTCGGTCATTCGGGGCGAACGTAGAGAAACTGCGCGCGTAGCGAGCTCGCGTCGCACGTCAACGTGCGTGCGCGGACAGGGAGCTGCCGAGGACGCGAAGACGGCTGCACCTCGCGCAAGCTCGCCGTCATCCTAAATGGTTGCTCCCCAGCCCGTCACCAGCGGGATGAGGAAATTCCCGGGCCGCACCCGCACCCACACGCGCACCCTCCGACGTACGATTCGGGTCCGTCGGGCGCGTCTCGCGTGGGGCGGTGCGTGGCGATCAGAGGAGCGTCTGGAGCTTCTCCTGGATCTTCTCTTCGATGGTGCCCTTCATCATCTTGAGCATGAAGGGGAGGTCGACCGAGACCTCGACGGCCTTGTCGAGCACGCGAACGACGCCCTTGGTGCCCTTGGCGGTGCCGCTCGGCGCGTGGAACTCGACGTTGTCGCCGACCCACTTCCACTCGAGGCCGAGGCGGCTCTGCATGCTCACCGCGAGCTCTTCGGCCTTCTTCTTGGCGTCGTCTTTGGAGAGCGTGTGCGCGCGAGAGATTTCGATCGTGGCCATGGCCTGGGGCTCCTTATTCGATGCGTTTGACGATCCAGAATCCGCGCGGCGTGTCGACGGGCTCGCTCACGCTGCCGGGCTTCGTGGTGAAGAGAACATACTCGGGCGCGGGCTCGAGGACACCGCGCGGCATTCGGCCGGCGTCGTCGATCGATCCCGAGTCGCCGCGTACGACCGCGGCGTGGAAGTCGGTGACCGCGTCGGCGGCCAGCTTCTTCGCGAGCTCGAAGGCCTCTCGCTTGGAGCGCGCGTTCGGCGGCGCGGATTGGGCCCCGTCGTAGACCACGAGCACGACGCCGAAGCGCACCGAGCGCGGTGATTTTTCGGGGAGGGGAGGCACGGGCGAGCCGTCCGGCAGCCGCGTCCCCGGGAGGGCGTCGGTGACGAGGACCGCGCCGGCGGACGCGAGCCCAGGCGCGCTCGACGCGACCGGCGGCGCCTGGACCACCACGATGGCGCTGGTCGCCGCGGTGACGGACGCGTCGGCGACCGACGCCGCGTGGAACGTGCGCGCGTCGTCGGCTGGACGGCGCGCACCGCGAAGCGCCAAGATCGCGCCGGCCATCACCACGGCCGCGCCCACGACGATGGAAAGCGTGCGTTGGTTCATGCTGCGGCCCCCCCGAACCATCGCGCCAATGCGCGATCAGTTCGTCTCGTTGGTCTCGGCCGCCGGGACGTCGTCGTCGGCCATGCCTTCGGGCGGACCCCACTCTTCGAGGGGACGCATGGTGGCCGGCGGCGGGTCGCCGTAGAGCTCGAGCTGCGCGGCGAGCCAGTTCTCCTTGTCGACGAGCACCTTGGCGCGAGCCTTCGACTCGTCGTCCTGGTTCGCCTCGCCGGAGAGCTTGGCGAGCTCGCTCTGCACTTCGCCGAGCTCCTTGCGGACCACGACGGGGTCGATGCCCTCGCGCTCGATGTACTCGTCGGTGAGGATCACCATGCGGTTCGGACCGGCCTCGGCGAAGCCGGAGCCGATCGCGCAGCGCTTCTGATCTTGACCCACGCGGTACGTGACGAGCCCCGTGCGGAGCGCGGCGAGCACCGGGAGGTGGCCCGGGAGGACGCCGAACTCGCCGCTCACGCTCGGCGCCGTGACCTCGTCGACGGCGGCCGAGAGCGCGCGGCCCTTCGGCGTCACGATCTCGAGCTCGACTTTGTTCGGATCGGCCATGGCGATCAGGCCTTCAGGAGCTCGGCGGCCTTGGCTTCCATCTCGTCGATGTCACCGACGAGGTAGAACGCCTGCTCCGGGTACTTCGCGTCGTCGTCGTAGTTGCCGTCGAGGATCTTCTTGAAGCCCTCGATGGTCTTCTTGATCGGGACGAGGCGGCCCTGCTTGCCGGTGAACTGCGCGGCGACGAAGAACGGCTGCGAGAGGAACTTTTCGATCTTGCGGGCGCGCGAGACGACCATCTTGTCGTCCTCGCTGAGCTCGTCCATGCCGAGGATGGCGATGATGTCCTGGAGGTCCTTGTACTTCTGGAGCGTCTGCTGGACCTTGCGGGCCACGTTGTAGTGCTCCTGCCCGAGGACGTGCGGGTCGAGCAAGGTCGACGTCGAGTCGAGCGGGTCGACGGCCGGGTAGATGCCCTTCTCGGCGATCGAGCGCGAGAGAACCGTGGTCGCGTCCAAGTGGGCGAACGTCGTCGCGGGGGCCGGGTCGGTCAAGTCGTCGGCGGGGACGTAGACGGCCTGGACGCTCGTGATCGAGCCCTTGTTCGTCGACGTGATGCGCTCCTGGAGCGCGCCCATCTCGGTGGCGAGGGTGGGCTGGTAACCGACGGCGCTCGGGATACGACCGAGGAGCGCGGACACTTCCGAGCCGGCCTGGGTGAAGCGGAAGATGTTGTCGACGAAGAGGAGAACGTCCTGACCTTCTTCGTCGCGGAAGTACTCGGCGACCGTGAGGGCCGAGAGCGCGACGCGGGCGCGGGCGCCCGGCGGCTCGTTCATCTGGCCGTAGATGAGGGCGGCCTTCGAGATGACAGGGTCGCCGCTCTCGAGCTTGGACTCCTTCATTTCGAGGAAGAGGTCGTTGCCCTCGCGCGTCCGCTCACCGACGCCGGCGAAGCACGACACGCCGCCGTGCGCCTTCGCGACGTTGTTGATGAGCTCCATGATGAGGACGGTCTTGCCGACGCCGGCGCCGCCGAAGAGGCCGATTTTGCCGCCCTTACGATAGGGAGCGAGGAGGTCGATGACCTTGATGCCGGTCTCGAACATCTCGACCTTGGTGGCCTGCTCCTGGAACGTCGGCGGGTTCTTGTGAATCGGGGAGGTGCGCTTGGCGTTGACCGGGCCGGCCTCGTCGACCGGCTCGCCGATGACGTTGAGGATGCGGCCGAGGCACTCGGGGCCGACCGGCATCGCGATCGGGGCGCCCGTGTCGCGGACTTCCATGCCGCGGACGAGACCGTCCGTCGTGTCCATGGCGATGGCGCGGACGGTGTTCTCACCGAGGTGCTGCGCGACCTCGAGGGTGAGGTTGTCCTTGGCGCTCGAAATGCCGGGGTTCGTGAGCTTGAGCGCGTTCAGAATCTTCGGGAGGTTGCCGCTATCGAACTCGACGTCGACGACCGGTCCGATGACCTGGACGACTTTGCCCTTCGCCGTGCTGCTGACACCGCCGCTCATCACCGCAGATTGCGCCATGGAACTTCTCGACTCCTTCTTGGGACCGATGTCCGCCCGGGTCTCTAGGGCCACCGGGACTTTCAGTCGCGCCGCAACTATCACGACCTGCACCCACGTTCAATGAGTTGCTGCACGGGCTCCGCACGCGCCAGATGGACGAGGTCCGCTCTTGCCCTCAGGCTGAACTTCTGACACCCCCAAGGGGCCCGTGATTTCACCGAACACCATCGCGCTCGTGCGGGAGCGGACGGACGTCGTCGCGCTCATCCAAGAGAGCGTCCCGTCGCTCAAGCGCCGCGGTCGGTCGTTCGTCGGGCTCTGCCCGTTCCACAAGGAAAAGTCACCGAGCTTCCACGTCAATCAGGAGCGAGGCTTCTTCCACTGCTTCGGGTGCAAGGAGTCGGGGAGCGCCATCGACTTCTTGATGAAGCTCGAAGGCCTGACGTTCCCCGAGGCCGTCCGCGCGCTCGCCGAGCGTGCCGGCATCGAGGTCGAAGAGGAGCGGAAAGGCGACCGCACCGAGGCGGAGCGCGCGAAGCGCGCGAAGGACGACCTCTACGCGGTGAACAACCTCGCGGCGGCGTACTTCGAGAAGATGCTGCGCGAGCACGCCGACCGACGCTACGCGCTCGACGAGCTCGCACGCCGCGGCCTCCGCCCGAGTTGGGATGCCGTGCCTGGGCACGAGGCCGAGCTCGTGCCCGACGAGGCGCGGACCACGTTCGGCGCGGTCGACGACGCCCTCCAAGCCTTTCGTCTCGGCTACGCGCCGTCGGGCTGGGACGGCCTCGCCACCTTCCTCAAGGCCCAAGGCATCTCGCCCATCACCGCCGAGCAGGCCGGCTTGCTGGTCCCGCGGTCGAACGCATCGGGGCACTACGACCGGTTTCGCCACCGCCTGATGTTCGCCGTCGTCGATCCGCAGGGGCGCGTCGTCGCCTTCAGCGGCCGCGCGCTTACGCCCACGCCGGCGATGGTGGCGAGCGCCAAGTCCGACGACAAGCCTGCAAAGTACATGAATTCGCCGGAGACGCCGGTTTACGCCAAGGGGCACGTCCTCTTCGGCCTCTACCAGGCGCGGCATCACATTCGAACCGCGGAGCAAGCGGTCATCGTCGAAGGGAATTTCGACGTCGTGTCGCTGCACGCGCGCGGCATTCAAAACGTGGTCGCTCCGCTGGGGACGGCGTTTACGGCGGATCAGGCAAAGCTTCTCAAGCGATTCGCGCCAGCTTGCATCCTCCTCTTCGACGGCGACGCTGCCGGTCGCAAGGCGGTCCGTCTCTCACGTGCTGCGCTCAAGGAAGCGGGCATGGCCGCGAAAGTCGCCACACTTCCGGACGGCCTCGACCCCGACGAGCTCGTGCGCACGCGGGGCGCAGGAGCGCTCGCCGATCTCATCGGACGCGCCGAGGGCTTGCTCGAGTTCTTGATCGAAGACGCGCTCGACGCAGGCTTCGCCGACGCCGACGCGCGCGAGCGCGTCGCACGCGTCCAGGCCGTCGCCAAGCTCCTCGCCGAAGAGGACGACCCGCTCGTTCGGAGCCTAGCCAAGGCTCACGCCGATTCGCTCGCCGGCCGCGTGGACCTCAAGATCGCCGATTGGCGCGCCCGCCGCATGTCGGACGACACGTTCCGGGCGCTCGAGCAATCCGTGAAGAAGGCCCTCGCGGAGGAGGAGCGCACGCGCCCGCCGCCGAAGCCAGGTGAAACCCTGGCCGCGCCCAAAGACGCGCGCATCGCGCCCAAGCCGCCGGGATCCGTGCAGCGTGCACAGATCGTGTGCGCCCTCCTCGAGTTCCCCGCGCTCCTTGGAGAAAACGACGTGATGGCGGCGCTCGAGTTCCTCGAGGGGACCTCGGCGCGCACCGTGGCGCTCCTCGCGCAAGCGACGGAGCGTGGCGTCGCGCCGCTCGACGCCCCCGCGTTTCTTGCTCAATTGCCCGAAGCGGTCCGAGCCTTCGCGGCCCGCCGCCTCGCGGCGCCGGAGTTCGAGACGATCGACATGGCGCGAGAAGACCTTTTCCGTAACGCCGAAGTGCTCCGGCGCATGACCGTGGACGCGGACACGCGCACGCTCACGCACGAAGCGCGGGGGGTCGCGGGGGACTGGGAGGCGGAGCTCCGCGTGGCGAAGGAAGCTCAAGAGCGGGTGAGGAGCATCAAAGGGGGAGGGGGCGGTCGCAACGAGGCAGCTTTTCCAGCGCCTTCACCCTCACCCGCGGGTGGCACGAGACGTGCCGAGGGCGACGGCGAAGCCGACCCGGCGGACGACGAGCTGGGCTAGGGAAAAAAGCTTCGGATTTGGACTGGACCTGAATCAAAAGCTGAGTATTAGGACGGGTCCCTTGGTGGAAGAGCGAACGCGTCGGTGAATCCACGAGCCCGAGCCCGCAAGAAAACGCGGGGGACGGCGTGAGCGAGGCTCCCGACGGGCCACCGAGTGTGTGCGAGCGCGCGGACCAAGCCGCAAGCGAAGGAAGCAGAGGGAAGGCGCACGATGGCGAAGAAGAGCGGGAAAGAAACTGAGCAGCTCGCCGAAAACGGGAAGTCCAAGGGCTTCCTCACCTACGACGAGGTCAACGACGCGCTCCCGGCCGACCAGGTCGTCGATCAAATGGACGACGTGATGGGCGTCCTCGGCGACGAGGACATCGAGATCGTCGACGCTGCCACCCAGGTCAAGATCGCTCCCAAGCGCATCGTCGAAGAAGAAGCCGCGAGCCAGCAGAACAAGCAGCTCCCGCGCGAGAAGGAAGAGGACGTCGACGGGCACTACTCGAAGTCGAACGATCCGGTTCGCATGTACCTCCGCAAGATGGGCAGCGTCTCGCTGCTCACGCGTGAGGGCGAAGTCGAGATCGCGAAGCGCATCGAGCAGGGCGAGCACCAGGTGCTCAACGCGATCCTCAACAGCCCGGTTGCCGTCCGCGAGATCATCGATCTCGGCGACAAGCTCCGGAAGCACAAGATTCGCGTCAAGGACATCATCCGCGACGCCGACGACGAAGACGGTGAGTTCGACGAGGAGGAGGCGGACCGCCGCATCCTGCGCCTCATCGACAAGGTAAAGCACCAGGACAAGGTCGTCGAGGATCTCAAGGCGCAGCTCGAGACGTGCGCCGCGTCCCGCAAGAAGGGCATCGAGGCCGACATCGACGCCAACCGCGGGAAGATGGTCGAGACGCTCGAGGAGATGCGCCTCAACAAGAAGACGATCGACCGCGTCGTCATGAAGCTCCGCTCGCTGATCCAGAAGATCGAGCGCGCCGAGCTCGGCACCACCGAGCTCGAGAAGAAGACCGGCGTCGACATGGACCAGCTCCGCAAGGAGGCGCGCGCCGCTCGCGGCGACGCCAACGGCGAGCGTCGGTTCAAGCGCAAGCACCAAGTCACGGTCGAAGAGGTCCTCGCGAACCACTCGCAGGCGCAAAAGAAGCTCAAGGCGGTCGAGGAGGAGCTCGGCCTCGACGTCGAGCAGCTCAAGCTGACCTACGAGCAGATCTTCCGCGGCGAGCGCGTCGCCGAGAAGGCCAAGGCCGAGCTCGTCGAGGCCAACCTCCGCCTCGTCGTCTCGATCGCCAAGAAGTACACGAACCGCGGTCTCCAGTTCCTGGACCTCATCCAGGAGGGGAACATCGGCCTCATGAAGGCCGTCGACAAGTTCGAGTACAAGCGCGGCTACAAGTTCAGCACGTACGCCACGTGGTGGATTCGTCAGGCCATCACCCGCGCCATCGCCGATCAGGCCCGCACCATCCGCATCCCGGTGCACATGATCGAGACGATCAACAAGTTGATCCGCACGAGTCGGTACCTTCTCCAGGAGTACGGCCGCGAGCCGACGCCGGAAGAGATCGCCGAGAAGATGGAGCTCCCGCTCGACAAGGTCCGCAAGGTCCTCAAGATCGCCAAGGAGCCGATCAGCCTCGAGACGCCCATCGGCGAAGAGGAAGATTCGCATCTCGGCGACTTCATCGAGGACAAGAGTGTCGTGTCGCCGGCCGAGGCCGTCATCAACATGAACCTCGCCGAGCAGACTCGGAAGGTCCTGAAGACGCTGACGCCGCGCGAGGAGAAGGTCCTCCGCATGCGCTTCGGCATCGGCGAGAAGAGCGACCACACCCTCGAGGAGGTCGGTCAGGACTTCGAGGTCACGCGCGAGCGCATTCGCCAGATCGAGGCGAAGGCACTCCGCAAGCTCCGTCACCCGTCGCGCTCGAAGCAGCTCAAGAGCTTCATCGAGTCGTGATTCACTGAGTCGGCTTCGGTCGACGATGGAGAGCGGGCTTCGCGCGAGCGGGCCCGCTCTTCGCGCTTTGTGGCGCGCGCTCACGGGGCACGCATCCGGCGCGCCGGCGAGCGGGGATGTGATCTAGGCTACGCCGTCGCCATGAACGAGCCCGCTCCCGCGCCCGCCAACGCTCCCGCCTCTCCCGCACCTCCGCCCACGCCTCCGCAGCGCGCGTCGATCTGGCGTCGCGTCGGCGAAGTGCTCGCTGGCTCGGCGCTCGGCTTCGTGACGTGGAGCATCGTCGGCCCCGGGATGATCGGGTGGTGGTACGAGCCGCCGAGCAAGGACGCGTTCTCGTGCGCGGGGACCGTGCGGAGCGCGCTCGGCCAGTTCGTCGCGATGCAGATGGTGAGCGCCGTCGTGGGCGCCACAATCCTCGGCGTGGGGCTCTTCTTCATCCGACGCTGGTGGTCCAAGCGTCGCGCGGCGCACTGAGCGCGCTGGTCGCGATGCGCCTGGGAAGACGAGTGACCGGCCCCGCCCTCGGCGTGGTGGCCGTGCTCGTTCTCGGTGGGTGCGAGCGTGGGTGCTTGCGTCGCGCTGCCGAGCGCGTGCTCGCGCCCGGTGGGGGCGACCTCCCGCGAGCCGGGGGTGATTTGCCCGCGACGGCCGCCTGCCCGGAGGGCCTCGCGCGATGCGCGGGCGGGCGCGTCTTCGCGATGGGGCGCTTGCCGCCGGACACGAAGTGCTCGCCCGAGGGGTGCCGCTGTCCGTGGGACGATCTCGGTCCCTGCGAGCGCGGCGGCTGCGTGCTCGAAGGCGTGGAGGTCGACTTGCCTCGCACGCGAGCGCGCGCGCAGCTTTGTGCACCTTCGGACGGGCACACCTTCGCGTTCCCTATTCCCTCGGGGTCGATCCCGCCGCCCGCGACCCACGACGATGCGGGGGAGCCCACCGCCGACATCCACTGCGACATCGAGCGGTATCGCTGCGACCAAGGTGTCCTCTACCGCTGCGCGGGCGGCGCCGTTTCCGTCGCTCGTTGCGCGTTCGGCTGCGCGACCGAGGGCGGCACCCTCGAAGTCGAAGCCTCTTCGGAGCAAGCCACGCTGCTCTTGTGCGCGCGCGATCCAGGGGCGAAGTAGGGGAATCTGCCCCGCGAACACCCTTGAAAACGATGCACCCCGAGTGCGGCGCGGATGTCATGCCGGTGGCGCGCGCGGCAAAGGATCGCCGCATCGAGCAAGGCAGAACGTGCCCTCGATGACGCGGTTCGCGCGTCGCGCGTTACGCACCTTGGCCCACGAGCGCGGGAGCGCAGTGGATCAAGACACTCCAAAAACGTGACGCCGCCAGAACGGCGTGCGTACGATTTTATCGGATTTTTCGAGGGGATCCGCCGCCGCAGCACGCGAGCGGAGTCGGTGAGGTGCATCCGAAATTCGGTCGCGTTGGGGGTGGGCGGGACACCCGACGAGCCGTGGCCTTCGTGTGCATCGTCGCTGGCCAGCCGTTTGCTTCGCTTTGCAGCGTCGGTCCCCCACCGACGGAGAAGTGACATGAAGGGCGTTCGTCTCACCTTGGCTCTCTGCGTCATCGGCGGCGTGCTCGTCTTCGGGACGGAGCGTCGCGGACGCGCGACCACCCACATCGCGGAGGCCGAGCTGGCCCCCGTCGAGCAGGTGACGACCTCGGTGGGGACCGAGGTGCCGCGCACCCCGGACGACATCGTCGCTACGCCCGCCAACCTCGCGGTGAAGACGCCGACGACCCCCGCGAACCGCGCGTCGGGCTCGTGCCCGGAGGGGATGATTGAGGTCGAGGGCGACTACTGCCCCAACGTCGAGCAGAAGTGCCTCCGCTGGCTCGACCCCGAGACGCACATGCGCTGCGCCGAGTTCGCGCCCACCGGCTCTTGCCAGGGCCGTACGACCCACAAGCGCTTCTGCATCGACCGCTTCGAGTACCCCAACCAGCCTGGCGAGAAGCCGGTGGTGATGAAGACCTGGTACGAGGCCAAGGCCACGTGCGAGGGCATGGGCAAGCGTCTCTGCGGCGAGAGTGAGTGGACGCTCGCGTGTGAAGGGCAGGAGCACCTCCCGTATCCGTACGGCCAGGCGCGTAGCGCCGAGGCTTGCAACATCGACAAGCCGTACATTCTCCCCGACGAGAAGGCGATCGCGAACCCCGCGACGCGTGACGCCGAGGTCGCGCGCCTCGATCAGCGTGAGCCCTCGGGCGTGCGCGAGTCGTGCGTGAGCCCCTACGGTGTGCACGACATGACCGGCAACGTCGACGAGTGGGTCGTCAACGAGAACGGTCGCCCGTACCAGAGCGGCCTCAAGGGAGGCTACTGGGGCCCGGTCCGCACGCGCTGCCGTCCGATGACCACCGCGCACAACGAGGACTTCAGCTTCTACCAGATCGGCTTCCGCTGCTGCGGCGAGGTCGAGGGCGCGTCGAAGAAGGGCGTGCCGGGCGCTCCGGGCGTGTCGACCCGCGCGAAGAGCGACAAGGCCGACGGGATCAACGGCGGCGCGAAGAGCAAGTCGGTTCCCGCGACCTGATCACACACTTCGGCGCGCGGCCGCGTCACTCGCTCGCGTCGGAGCCGGCGTCGCGAGGCGGTGCCTTCGGCGCGCGCGCGGGGGGCTCGCCATACTCGTTTCGCATCTTCCGGCCGAGGGCGTCGGCGAGCGCCATCTCGTGGTAGCGCGGCATCTCCGGCAGTTGGACGATCACTTGGACTGCGCCGCCTTCTTCCCGCGGCCGAACGAGCTCCACCGATCCGCTCGAGACCTTGGTTCCAGACTCGGGCGACTTGTACTCGAAGAGCAGGTAGCCGGCGGCGTCGTCCTTCTCGACGACCTTGAGGCCCATGTCGACGCGAACGAGGCGCAGCGCGGCGTTCCACGTGCGGTCGAACCCGTAGGCCGACTCGACGGAGGTCTTGGCTTGGGCGTCGGGGCTCGTGAGGACGAGAGCGGTCGCGACGCCGAGGCCGGAGATCACGCCCACGAGGGGAGCGGGCGCGAGGAAGGCTCTACCAAAGACCAGCAGCGTGCGGAGCATGCGCTCCATCCGCTATCGGACCGCGCCGCTCCGGGCCAACTTTCGGTGCCGGCAGTCGGCGACGCTCAATCGTCCGCTTGCTCGTCTTCGGCGGTGCTGAGCTTCTGGAGCGCGCTGCGATCGACGACCAAGAAGAAGAGCGCGGAGAGCACCGTCCAGACGAGCTGGGTCAGGTAGATGAGAAAGACGTAAGCGCGCCCCGGTCCGGTGACGATGGCCGTGGGGAAGTACATCGTCATGCCGGCGTAGATGCCGGCCTGGAACGTCCCGAGGAGCCCGGGCGGGCCGGGGATCAGGATCGTGATGCCGAGCATGCCCATGAGCGCGCACGACTCACCGAACGTGATCGCGCTTCCGCCTTCGTGCACGACGCCAGATCCCCACGCGAGAAGCCACATGCCGGCCGCGTTGAAGAACCAGTAGAGCGTCGTCTCGACGAGGAAACCGAACGAATCACGGCCGCGGCTGAAGAAGTGGAGGCCGTCGGCGAGGCGCTCGGCCATGCCGGCGAGCTTCTCGCCGAGACGTTTCGACACGACGCCGAAGACCGCGAGCGTCAGGCGATGCGCCCACGTGCGCGCGAAGTAGTAGACACCGATGACGACGAACGCGATCGCGAAGACGCCGAGCATCACGAAGCCCGACTGCCGAACGCGTGCGACCGAAATGGGGAGGTTCACGACGCGCTCGGGGAGCGGCTCGATGTGCGGCACGAGCACGAGCGCGAGCGCGAGCACGATGCTGAGGTACAGCCCGTCGACGACGCGCTCGGCGACCACCGTCCCGGTCGCCGCGGAGCCGCTGATCTTCCCCTTTTCGCGCAGCATCATCGGCCGCACGAACTCCCCCAGTCGGAATGGCAGGAGGAGGATGGCGGCGAACCCAATCCACGAGACGGCGAGGATGCGCTTTCGCGGCACGTCGGCGATGGGGCGGAGAAGGAACCGCCAGCGGACGGCGCGGAAGTAGCTCATGATGCCGAGCGGGACGAAGTACGCCGGCACGGTCCACCACTTCACCTGCGCGAAGTCGCTCGCGGAAGGGACGAGCGAGAGCCCGCCCTTCTGGAGGCTGTAGAGCATCAGCGCCGTGATGATCGCGGAGAGAACGAGCTTCTGCCGATGACGAGCAATGAAGCTCGCCTTGGGCTCGGGACCGCTCGACTTGGGTGCGGACAACTCTGCGCTCGCTGACACGGAGACTTTGCCTCAGACGCTCCAGTAACGGATGCCGCGCTTCATTTGCGACGGCTCCAGCATGCTCTTCACGTCGACGACGACGCCCTTGTCGCGGACGTGGCCGAGGAGCTTGTCGCCCATCTCGACGTACTCCTTGTGCGAGACCGCGAGGATGAGGCCGTCGAGGTTTGCGAACTCGCTCAAGGGCGAGAGCTTGAGACCGTACTCGTGCACGGCTTCTTCGGCGTTGGCCACTGGGTCGTGAATGATCGGTTCGACGCCGAACTGCCGGAGCTCGTTCAGGATGTCGGGCACCTTGCTGTTGCGGAGGTCGTTGCAGTTCTCTTTGAAGGTGAGGCCCAGCACGCCGATGCGCGCGCCCTTCACGGTGGTGTCTTGCTCGATGAGGAGCTTCACCATCTTCTGGGCGATGTACGGGCCCATGTTGTTGTTGATGCGGCGGCCGGCGAGGATGACCTCCGGCTGGTAGCCGAGGCGCTGCGCGGCGGTCGTCAGGTAGTACGGATCGACGCCGATGCAGTGGCCGCCGACGAGGCCCGGCCGGAACGGAAGGAAGTTCCACTTGGTGCCGGCGGCGGCGAGGACGTCCTTGGTCCGGATGCCCATGCGGTCGAAGATCACCGCGAGCTCGTTCATGAGCGCGATGTTGATGTCGCGCTGCGTGTTCTCGATGACCTTGGCGGCCTCGGCGACCTTCACGCTCGGCGCGCGATGGATGCCGGCGTCGATCACGGCTCCGTAGACGGCCGCGACGCGCTCGAGGGTCTCCGCATCTTCGCCCGAGACGACCTTGGTGATGCGCTCGAGCGTGTGCTCGTGATCGCCGGGGTTGATGCGCTCGGGCGAGTAGCCGAGCTTGAAGTCGACGCTCTGCTTGAGGCCGCTCACCTTGGCGAGGATGGGACCGCAGATGTCTTCAGTGACGCCCGGATAGACCGTCGATTCGTAAACGATGACGGCGCCCTTCTTGACGTGCTTGCCGACGGTCTCGGACGCCTTCACGACCGGCGTGAGATCCGGAACGTTGTTCTCGTCGACGGGCGTGGGCACGGCGACGACGAAGAACGTGATCCCGGCGAGCGCGGCCGGGTCGCTCGTCATCTTGAGCTTGGTGCTCTTCAGCACCTCGGCCGGGATCTCCTTGTTGCGATCGTAGCCGCGGCAGAGCTCGTCGACCTTCTCCCGATGGATGTCGAAGCCGACGACGCCTTCGAATTTCTTCGCGAAGGCGAGGGCCACCGGAAGGCCCACGTACCCCAAACCAATCACCGCGATGCGCTCGCTCATCGGTAGCTCCAGGTCGAAACGGTCGAAACGGTAGAGGGCCGCTGGCTTAGCACGGGGCCCGCCGCGCTTCGAGCGGCACGGAAGGGGCTCGGGTCGGGCCGAGCTCCGGTCAGCCGCCGGTGAGGATGCGCTGCGGACCGTCCCGGAGGAGGCGCTCGGCGCCGGCCTTTCCGACGAGCGATTCGAGGCGCGCGATGGCCTTCTTCACGTCGTCGACGTCCGCGGGCTTGTGCGCGTCGGAGCACGCCGCGTCGTAGGCCTCCTCCTCGAGCAGCTCTTCCGCTGCTTTCTGCGACGCTCGGCCGTACTTTCCGACCAGCGAGCAGACGTCGAGGAGGAGACGGGCACCCGCGTCGAGCAACGGCTCGAGACACGCAATGTCCTTCCAGACCGGTTGGTAACGCTCGGGATGCGCGATGACGGCGCGGAGGCCGGCCCGCTTCACGTCGAACAGGCGGTGCTGGAGGAAAGCGGGAAACGCGTGGGGTGAGAACTCCACGAGGATCGCTTTCTTTCCCGGGTAGGGGAGCGCCTCCCCGCGCACGATGCGTCCGAAGACCACGTCGTCGAACCAGTGCTCGCTCGCGAGGTGGGTCTCGGGAAGGCTCGCGCCGCTCGCGGCGGCGGGGAGGGCCGCGGTCATGCGTGCGTACGCCGCCTCGAGCGCTGCACGGTCGTTGTCGAACATCCCCGGTCGCATGTGCGGCGTGGCGACGACGGTGGAGAAGCCAGCCTCGTGGAGACCGCGGAGCAGCGCCACACCGTCGGCCTCCGAGCGAGCGCCGTCGTCGATGTTCGCGATCCAATGGGAGTGGAGATCGACGAAGCCTCGCAAGCGTGGGTGCCTCGGCGGAGACGTTACCGCATGCGGCGCCGAAATGTTCGGTGGCGCGCGCGCTCGCGCTACGCTTCCGCCGAGTGGCCTCGAGCGGCCGCTCGTTCGACGGACGAACCGTGGCGTCGCTGAACCCAATCAAGAAGGAGCTGGTGTTCAAGGTCGTCTTCTGCGGCCCGGGCTTGGGCGGCAAGACCACGACCCTCGAGTACCTCCACGCGTCGTCTGCTCCCGAATCGCGCGGGCAGCTCGTCTCGCTCGCGACCGACAGCGACCGCACGCTCTACTTCGACTTCCTCCCGCTGCGCCTGCCAAAGATGCGCGGGCTCCACGTGAGGATGCAGCTCTTCACGGTGCCGGGACAGGTGCACTATGCAGCCACCCGCAAGCTGGTCCTCACCGGCGCGGACGGTGTCGTGTTCGTGGCGGACGCCCAGCGCGCGCGGGCCGAGGCCAACGTCGAGTCGCTCGAAGATCTCGAAACCAACCTGAGCGAGCTCGGCCGCTCGCTCGCCGGCGTGCCGCACGTCCTCCAATGGAACAAGACCGACCTCGACGACGTGATGAGCGACGCCGAGCTCGACGCGGCCCTCAATCGCCACGGCGCGCCGGCGTTCCGCACCGTCGCCACGACGGGGGTCGGCGTCAGCGCGGTCCTCGACGCGGTCACGCGTGCAGTCGTGGACGCGTATTGGGCGTCCGTTCCGTCGATCCCGGCGCGCCCCGACACGCTGCGCGTGCGGACGGAAGCGGTGGGGATCGCCTCGGCGGTGCGGGATTGGACCGAGGGGCAGGGGACACCCGGCTCGGACCGGCCCCAGCCCACGGAGCGCGATCTCGATCGCTCGGAGCTCGCGCTTCCTCCGCTCTCGCCCCGCAAGAGCGCGTCTCTCGTCCCGCCGACCGAACGCGCGCGGTCGTCGTCGCTCCCGCCCGCCGAGCCCATTCCGGGACCGGCTGCCGTGCCCGCGTCGGCTCCACCCCTGCCAGCACCGTCTGCGCTTTCGCTCGCCGAGCTGTTCCCGTCCGAGGATCGCACCGACGCGCGCGGGGTGGAGGACCTCCTCGGTCGAGGCGATCTCCACGGCGCCGTGCTCGCGTGCGATGTCCTGGTGGGGCGCGGCCTCCGCCGGATCGCCCAGGAGCGCGGGACCGCGTGGCTGCTCGCCGGCCTCCCACCGCTCGGATTCCGGGCCATGATGAAGACGGTCGAGGCGGCCCAGCGAGGCGAGCCCATCGGACGCGACGCGGTCCTCGCGTGCTTCGTTTGGGCGGCCGCAGTCGCGATGGTCGCGCGTCAGACGTAGGTCCCGACGCCTCTGGCTTAACAGCTCACTTCGTCCGCGGCTGTATGGAAAGGGAGGGGCGCTGCGCGTCCGTTTCGTTCTCGTCGGTACGGAACGTGGAAGTCGCTGAAGCCGACGTGTAGAATCAGCGGCATCATGTCGGGCCTCGTGGCGTCGGACGAAGAAGTGGAGTCCGAGCGCGGCTACACGCTGCGCCGCGGTGCACGGTTGGGGCGTTACGAGCTCCTCCTGCCCATCGCGAAGGGCGGTATGGCTCGCGTGTGGGCGGCACGCCAACACGGTCAGCGTGGCTTCACGAAGCTCGTCGCGATCAAGACGATCCTTCCGCACCTCGCGCGTGAGCCCGAGTTCGAGCGCATGTTCCTCGACGAAGCGCGCGTCGCGTCGCTCGTCCATCACCCGAACGTGTGTGAGATCTACGAGCTCGGCGAAGAAGGCCAGGTCCTCTTCCTCGCGATGGAGTGGATCCACGGCGACTCGCTCGTGCACATGCTGCGAACGAGCGAGACGACGACGGAGCCGATTCCGCTCCGCATCGCGGCGCGAATCGTCGCCGACGCGTGCGCGGGTCTCCACGCCGCGCACGAGCTCGTCGACGAAGATGGCCGGCCGATGAACGTCGTGCACCGCGACGTCTCGCCGCACAACATCCTCGTCTCTGCCGACGGCCACGTGAAGGTCGCCGACTTCGGCGTCGCGAAGGCGCTCGGTCAGCTGCACCAAGCGACGGTCGCCGGTCAGATCAAGGGCAAGCTCTCGTACATGGCGCCCGAGCAAGTGACCGGCGCGCAGGTCGATCGACGGAGCGACATCTTCTCGCTCGGCTGCGTGCTCTACGAGTCGACGACCGGCATGCTCCCGTTCCTCGGCGACGGCGATCACCAGATCATGCACGCGCTCATGCGCGGCGACTACATCATGCCGACCAAGCTCGTGCGCGGCTTCCCGCCGGAGCTCGAGGCGATCATCGCGCGCTCGCTCGCATCGGATCCGTCGAAGCGCTACCCGACCGCCGAGCACATGCGCCTCGCGCTCGAAGAGTGGCTGCTCTCCACGGGCTCCGTCGTCACGGCCGCGCACGTCGCGCAGATCGCGCGACAGCGCGTCGGCGCGGTCATCGACAAGCGCAAAGAGAAGATCCGCGAGGCGAGCAACGCCGGTGATCGCGGCGGTCCGACCGCTTCGCATCCGACGATCCCGCCGGTGACCGGGCCATCGAGCGGTGTGCAAATGTTGGGTGGCGCGAACGCGACGCCCGTTCCGCCCGAGTACGCGAGCTATCCGGGCGCCGGCTCGTACCCGACCGGCACCGAGACCGGTGCAACCCAAGGCCCGTCGACCGGGAGCTACCTCGCCGCGGCGGGGATCGGTGTCTTCGTCGCGCTGCTTCTCGGCGCCGGTGGCATCTTCGCGCTCCGTGCGATGTCGAAGCCGCGCGACACGGTCGTCGTCGCGCCCCCGAGCACCGCTTCCGTCGCCACCGCGCCCGGCAGCGCGGGCGTCGAGGGGGCGGGCACCGCGCCCGCGCCGACGGCCCCGCCGGTCAACACGGGAACGCCGCCCACCGCCACGGCGAGCGCGGTGCCGACCGCCGTCGCAACGCCGATCACGCTTCGCACGTCGCCCGAGGAAGCGCTCGTCGTCGTCGATGGGATGGCGCTCCCGTCTGGGGTGCGTCAGATCGCGCGACCGCCGCACGGCGGGGCGGCGACGCTGCGCATCAGCGCTCCGGGTTACGAGGAGACGACCCGCAAGCTCGACGACACGGCGCCGGAGAGTGTCGACATCGTGCTGACCAAGACCTCGCGGCGCGGATCGTCGACTGCAACGCAGGCGGGCGGCTCGCCCGGCACTCCCACCCCTCCCGTGAATACGGGGACGTCGCCCCGGCCGACCGGTGGCGAAAAGAAACCCAAAGGCCCGGCGCTTCCCGACAGCCCGTACTGATCCGGTGAGCGCGCGAGGCGCGCGTTCGACCGCTCCTCCGCCCCCCCATGCGAACAAAGACCTTCCTTCTCGCGATCTCGCTCGCCACCCTCGCTCCCTCGCTCGCCACCCCAGCCCACGCGCAAGGCTCGGCCGACACCTCGGTCGACGCAGGTGCCGAGGCCAAGCGGCAGTTCTTGCTCGGCAAGCAGGCCTTCGAGGCCAAACGCTACGCTGACGCCGCGCAGAACTTCGAGGCGGCGGGCGCGTACAAACCCCACCCCGTCACGTTCTACACGGCGGCCGTCGCGTGGGAGCTCGCCGGTCGTCCGGATCGCGCCGCCGATGCGTTCGCGCGCGCCGTCGAGCCGTCGCCGCAAGGCGCCCTCAAGGACGACGAACAGAAGAAGGCACGTGAGCGGCTGAGCGCGCTCGAAGGGATGCTCGGCACCGTGACGGTGACCGCGCCCGACGGGTGGAAAGTGCAACTCGATGGCAACACCGAAGTGCAGGCGCCGGCTCGGCTCCACGCCAAGCCCGGACTTCGCACGCTCGTGTATCGCGCGCCCGGCAAAGCAGTAGAGAAGAAGGAGCTCACGCTCGAGGGCGGCCAAAAGGTCGCGGTCTCGCTCCCCGAGCCGCCGCCGCAGATCGTCAAGGAGCCGGAGCCCGAGAAGACGCCGACCAAGACGACGCCCGCTCCCGCCACGGCGCCGGCCGAGGACACCGCGGTGACGATCCGCAAGTCGGCGGGCCTCGTGCTCGCGGGCATCGGCGCGGCAGGGCTCGGCGCGTCGCTCATCATCTGGAGTCAGGCCCAGGGCGCGAAAGACGTGTACGACCGCGCGCCCACCCAAGAGGGGCTCGATCATGGTGAGAGCCTCGAGAAGTGGACGAACATCACGCTCATCGGTGGCGGAATCCTCTTGGCCGGCGGCGTCGCGCTGTATTTCGTGCCCATCGGAGGGAAGGCGCAGGCCAAGGTCGGTCATGCTGCGCCTGGCTTCTCGTTGGCGGTCGCGCCGAACGGCGGCGTCTTGAAAGGTCAGTTCTGATCGTGAGCTTCTCTTCCATGCGAACCAGGTTTTGGCTGCGCGGTGTCGCGGCGTTCGGTGTATGTGCCGTCTCCTTCGTCGCCGCGTGCTCGCTCGGGCTCGACCCGTCGAAGCTCGTTCCCGTCGAAGAGGCGGGGGTCGAGGCGAGCGTAGAGCCGCTGCCGGACGTGGTCACCAACGTGCCGCCGGGCAGCACGCTCTGCAAAGAAGACAAGGACTGCGCCGACGGAGGTTGCCTCTCGGGGCGTTGCCAGGACGGCGTATGTCACTTCGAGGTGTGCCCCACCGAGGCGTTCCCGTGCATGCACCGCACGTGCGGAGCCGACAACAAGTGCTCCGACCCGCCGACGCCGCACAAGTTCGTCGCGCAACACATGACGCTCGGTAACGGCGGCCTCGGTTGTGGCAACAGCCTCGGGGCGTGCGTTGCGGTCGCTTACCCGTTCGCGTTCGTGCAGCCGTCGAGCTCGGAAGCCGTCGCGTTCCCCATCGTCGATCTCACGCCGGGGATCGATGGCGGTGACGTCGCGCCTCCCGCGGTGCGGCTCACCGATGGCGCCGACGGCGGAGTGGGCTTCACCGCTCAGCGCGTCGTCGCCAACGGCGATCGCGTGTGGCTCGTGGGACCGCCGGTGCAGGGCGCGAGCGGCATCGAGGTGCCGCTCGGTTGGGTCGACGTCCCGCCGAACCCGCAGCTCACCACGCTTCGCGTGAACCGTGGCTCGATCTCGCTCCCGATCGCGCTCGGACCTGGCGCCACCATCACTGGCGCGCTCCCGATGCTCGGCACGGCCGACAAGGGGCTCATCCTGCTCCTCGCCGACACGCCAGTCTCGGTCGCCTTTCGCGCCACGCAGATCCGCGTCGTGGACGGCGGCGTCGATCCGAAGCCGTCGTTCAATGTGCTCCCGGGCTTCGATGGCGGTGTGCCGATCGTTGCTTCCAGCGGCGACCGGCTCCTCACGGCGCACAGCGTTTCGGGGCCGCCGACCGCCTCGTTCCCAGTCGACATCATCTCACGCGCGGGCGCTCCCAACGCGGTGTCGCTCGGCGAGCAGGACTTGGCGCTCACGATGGGGGCGCTCTACCCGGGCGTGACGTTCGCCTCCACGCCGCTCGGTAAGGTCGTCGCGCAAGGCGCCGTCGGTCGCGTCGACGACGGCGGCCTCGTCGGCGTCGACAGCGTGCGCGTGGCCTGGATCGTCCAGAAGAACGACGACCCCAATCGCGCCGCGTCTCCCATCACCAACTTGATCACGTACCCCGAGCCGGACGCCGCGCTCCCGGCGGCTCCGGACCCCGGGCTCGTGGGGCCCGTCACGAGCGTGGGTGAGGACGCCATCATGGCGCTCCAAGGCGTGCTCGACGGTGGGGCGGCGGTTCGCGTCGCCAAGCGTGGACCGAACGGCGCGCTCCTCGACACGCTCTCCGCGGCGTCGCTGCCGCTCTCTCCCACGCAGTACGTGATTTCGGGTGCGCGCAGCGACGTGACCTCGAAGTCGTACGCCTACGCGTTCTCGCGCCCGCTCACGCAGGGCGATGGCGTGAAGCTCACCATCTTCGAGCTCGGCTGCGGCAACTGACCGCAGAGGCCTGGTTTCGAGGGCGCGGCCGGCGGTCTGGGGCCCGCCGCGCTCAGCCCCAGCGGATGAGAGACGTTTCGAAGGGGTGCGTCAGGGCATCGTTGAAGGGCACGACGCGGGCCGCGAAGACGTGGCTGCCGCTCCCGCTCGTCGTGATGCGACCGCTGTAGCGGTAGAGACCGGCCTCGATCTTCTCCTCGAGCTTCATCCGCGAGAGATCGCCGCGCTCGGGGAGCGCACCGGGCGTCAGCGACGGGCCGTAGTAGAGCTCGACGTGAACGTCGTCGGGCGTCAGGGCTCCGAGGTGGACGACCGCCTCGACGTGGAGCGGATCGCCCACGCCGACCTCGGTCGCGGATTTGATCTGGACGTTCCGCACGGCGACGTGTGACCACGCGCCCTCGACCTTGTCCTTCCACGCCGACAGGCGCTTCGCGCCGGCGAGGTTGTCGGAGGTCATGGTGTCGGAGAGGCGAACGGCGTTCACGTAGTAGCGCTCGGCGTACTCGCGGACCATGCGTGCGGTGTTGAAGTCCGGGACGAGCTCGGCGACCGCCGCTTTCATACGCTTCACCCATGCGCGGGGTAGACCACCGGCGTCACGATCGTAGAAGAGCGGGACGACCTCGCGCTCGAGGAGGTCGTACAGCTCCTCGGCCTCCAGCGCGTCGCCGGTGCCGTCCTCGTACTCCTCGCCGTGGCCGATGGCCCAGCCGACCTCCCAGCCGTGACGCTCGCGCGCCTCGTCCCACCAGCCATCGAGGACGCTCACGTTGAGGGCGCCGTTGGCCGCCGCCTTCATTCCGCTCGTGCCGCTCGCTTCGAGCGGACGTCGCGGCGTGTTGAGCCACACGTCGACGCCCGAGACGAGCGCGCGCGCGATGCGCATGTCGTAATCCTCGAGGAAGATCACCTTGCCCACGAGGTCGGCGTCACGGCTGGCGTGCACGATCGACCGAATGAGCTCCTTGCCGCCTTTGTCCTGCGGGTGCGCTTTGCCAGCGAAGACGAGCTGCACCGGACGGTTCTTGTCGCCGAGGAGCTTCTTCACGCGGGACAGGTCCGAGAAGAGGAGCGCCGCGCGCTTGTAGGTGGCGAACCGCCGCGCGAACCCGATGGTGAGGGCGCGCGGGTCGAGCGCTTCGTCGGCGATCTTCAGCTCGGCCTCGCCGCGGGCGCGTCGCTCGGCCATGGCGCGGAGTCGGGCGCGGCAGAGGGTGACCAAGCGGTGGCGCCGATGCTCGTGGACCTGCCACAGCTCGACGTCGGGGATGTCGTAGACGCGCTTCCAGAGCGCGACGTCGTCGGGCGCATCCGCCCAGCGGGGCCCGAGGTAACGCGTGTAGAGTGCACCGTGTTCGGACGAGACCCACGACGCGATGTGGACGCCGTTGGTGACCGAGCCGATGGGCACCTCGTGGTTGGGGAGCTCCGGCCAGATGTCCTTCCACATCTTGCGGGAGACGACGCCGTGGAGGGCGCTCACGCCGTTGTAGTGGTCGCTCGTGCGGATCGCGAGGACCGGCATCGAGAACTGCGAGGCCTTGTCCGTAGCGTCGAGGCGGCCCATCGCGAGGAGCTGCTCCTCCGTGATGCCGAGCGCCGCGCGGTAGGGCTCCAGGTACTTCTTCACGAGCTCGGGCTTGAACGAGTCGTTGCCCGCCGGGACCGGCGTGTGGGTCGTGAAGAGCGTGCCGGCGGAGTTGGCCTCCTTGGCGACGGCGAACGTGGCGCCGCGGTCGCGCATGAGGCGTGCGATGCGCTCGACGGCGAGGAAAGCCGAGTGGCCTTCGTTCATGTGGCACACCGTTGGGTTCACGCCGATCGCGGCGAGCGCGTGCACACCTCCGATGCCGAGCATGATCTCCTGGCGGACGCGGAACTCCTGATCGCCGCCGTAGAGCGGGCCGGTGATGCTGCGATCGGCGGGCGCGTTGAGCTCGAGGTTCGCGTCGAGGAGCAGCAAGGGGACCCGGCCGACTTGCACGCGCCAGAGCTGCGCGTGGACGATCCGGTCCGGGTACGCGACCTGGATGATGAGGCGCTTGCCCGTGGCGTCGAGCACCGGAAGAACGGGGAGGCTCGGCCAGTCGTTGAGCGGATACTTCTCGGTCTGCCAACCGTCGTCGGAGAGGACCTGGCGGAAGTAGCCCTCGGCGTAAGCGAGGCCGACGCCCACGAGCGGGAGGCCGAGATCGCTCGCCGTCTTCAGGTGATCGCCGGCGAGCACGCCGAGACCACCCGAGTAGATGGGGAGCGACTCGTGGAGGCCGTATTCCATCGAGAAGTACGCGATGGTGTGGTGGCGCGCGTCCGGGAACTGCTTCTGGAACCAGCCTTCGCGCGACATGTAGGCCTGAAAGGTCGACCAAGTCGCGTCGAGGTGCGAAAGGATGGCGTCGTCGGTCGCGAGGGCGTCGAGTCGCTTCTGCTCCACGCGCGTGAGGAGCGCGATGGGGTTGCCGTGGACCTCCTCCCAGAGCACGGGATCGATGCGCTGGAAGAGATCGCGCGCCACCGGCGCCCAGGCCCACCAGAGGTTGTAGGCGATGTCACGCAGCCGCTCGAGGGGCGCCGGGAGCCGAGGGACGACGTTGAAGCGATGGACGGTCGGCATGGCGCGCGAGCATACTCGGACGAGCGTCCGGAGGGAGAGCGAGAGTGAGCGAGACCATGGATCGTGCGCCGTCGGCCCCGCCGCCCTTTCGGCCGTCGTTGGGGCTTCGGTCGGCCTTTCTCCAGACCATCGTGGGGACGGCCCCGGTCTGGGTGACCCGACCGCCCGCCGAGCGGATGCGCGTTCCGGTCGACGGCGGAGCCATCCACGTCCACGTCACGTTCTGCGCTTCCGAGCGCGCGCCGGTCGTTCTGCTCGTCCACGGGATCGGCGGCGCCAGCGACAGCCTCTACATGCTTCGCGCCGTCGCGCCGCTCCTCGCGGCCGGCTATCACGTCGCGCGGCTCGATCTCCGCGGGGCGGGTGAGAGCCTCGCGGACGCACCGTCGCTCTATCACGCGGGTCTCTCGTCGGATCTCGATGCGGTGGCCGCGTACCTCGCGACGGACGCCCGCGTGTCGGCGGTCGCGCTCCTCGGATTCAGCTTGGGTGGGAACCTCGTGTTGAAGCTGGCGAGCGAGTGGGGCGCTGCGCCACCGAGCTACGCGCGCGCGGTGGTGGCCATTTCTCCGCTGGTGGATCTCGGACCGACGTCGACGGCGCTCGAGACGCGCGCCACCACCGTCTACCGCGTCTACGTGGTCCGCTCGCTCCTCGCCATGGCGCAGTCGTTCTCGCGGCGGCATCCGTCGCGCGCGATCGACTTGACCGGCCTCTCCGCGCGTTCGACGGTCCGCGACTACGACCGCGCGGTCGTCGTTCCGATGCACGGCTTCGGCACCGTCGAGCGCTACTACCAGTCGGCGAGCGCGGGCCCGAAGCTCGGCGCCATCACTGTGCCCACGCTCTTCGCGTTCGCCAAAGACGATCCGATGATTCCGCTGCGAACGGTGGAGCCGTGGGCGGCCAAGGCGTCACCCGCGGTGCGTGTGCTTTACACGGATCGCGGCGGCCACGTGGGCTGGTTCGAGTCGCTCTCGCGGGAAGGCTTCGAGCGCACGTGGGGCATCCGCCGCGCGCTCGAGCACTTCAAGGCGGCGTTCAGCCGATGACGGGCGTCTCGTCGTCGAGCACGACCGTGTGCTCGAGGCGACCGAGCCCGTCGATCTCGAGGGCCATGCGGTCTCCGGGCTTCAGCCACTGGTTCTGGGTGATCTTGGAGCCGTTCAGCTCGAGGAAGCAGCCCGTCCCGCAGGTGCCGGAGCCGATGACGTCGCCCGGGTAGAGCCACACGCCGTAGCTCGCGCGCTCGAGGATCTGGGCGAACGTCCACGTCATGTCGGCCACGTTGCCGGTCGAGACTTGGATGTCGTTCACGAACGCGCGCATGGCGAGATCGAAGTGCGCGCCCTTGTCGGTGCGCTTCATGTTCGGCGCGAGCTCGTCCATGGTCACGAGCCACGGACCGAGGCCGGTCGCGAAGTCCTTGCCCTTGGCCGGGCCGAGGGAGAGCTTCATCTCTTCCATCTGGAGCGCGCGGGCGGAGAAATCGTTCATGATCGTGAGCCCGAAGATGAGCTCGTCGGCGCGGGACGCGGGCACGTTCTTGCCGCGCTTACCGACCACGATCGCGGCCTCGAGCTCGAAGTCGAGCCGATCGGTGTGCTGCTTCTGCACGTGGAGCTCGCCCGGTCCGATCACCTGCTGGTGGTTCGTGAAGTAGAAGACCGGGAACTGATCGAACTCGGGGATCATTTCGAGGCCGCGGTTACGGCGCGCCGTCTCGACGTGCTGGCGGAACGCGTAGCCGTCGCGCATCGAGGGCGGACGCGGGATGGGGGCGAGGAGCCGCGCGCCGGCGAGGGGGCGGGTGAGGGGCTCGCCCGCGTGGGCCTCGGGGAGCTTGCCGCTCGTGAAGGCGTCGACGATCGCGTCGGCCGCGGGGCGCGCCTCGGTGGCGTTCTCGACGAACCCCAGCACGCCCTTGCCGAAGCGCTCGCGGATGGCGTCGACGCGGTCGCTCTCGCCGCGCGAGCTCGCGAGCCAGCGGAACGCGGACTCGAGATCGACGATGCGGTCCTTCACGACGACGCCGGACCGTTCACGGGACCCTTCGCTGGTGGTGACGAGCTTCATGCTTGCCGCATACCATGGCTGTCTTGTCGCGACTCCCCCCCAAGGCCTCGCTCTTCGCGCCGCTCTCCTGGTTGCCCCAGGGCGCGTACGGCGTCGTCCACGAGATCACCCGTCACCTTCTTCGCCGGCCCGTCGTGGGGGTGGCTGCTGCCGCGATGACGGAAGACGGCCGCTGGGTGCTGATTCGTCGCGCAGACACCGGCACGTGGGCCCTTCCGGGCGGGACGCTGGAGTGGGGCGAGACGCTCCGAACCGGGCTTCGGCGCGAGCTCGAAGAAGAAGCCGGGATCGTCGATGCAACCTACGGCGGCGTCGTCGGCGTCTATTCGGCGCCGGAGCGCGACGTCCGCTTTCATGCCGTGACCGTGGTCGTGCGTTGCACGGTGGCGCCACCGGTCAAGCCGCCCAAGAACCCGGTCGAGATCCGCGAGGTGGGGCTCTTCCGCGAATCCGAGCTCCCACGCCCGCTGGCGATGGGGATGGACGACATGCTCACGGCCGCCTTGCGTGGGGCGACGGCGGAGTGGGAGTGAGGGCCGCGGCGGCACGGCCTCCTACACCGTACGACTTCGTTTAGATCGAACGCGCCGGCCGCGCGTACGGGGGAAAAGCGACATGGAGCAAAGATTCGGCGAGTACCTGGTCAAGCGCATGCTCGGGGAAGGGGGCATGGGCAAGGTGTACGAGGGCGAGGAGCGACTGAGCGGTCGCCGCGTCGCCCTCAAAGTGCTGCGCTCCGAGCTCGCGCGGAACGAGGATGGGCGTCGCCTCTTCTTGAGCGAGATGCAGATCCTCGCTCACCTCGAGCACCCCGCGGTCGTTCGCAGCTTGGCGTCGTTCGAGCACGAGGGGCAGCTCGTCTTGGTGCTCGAGTACCTCGAAGGCAAAACGCTCCGCGACGAGCTCCTCCAGCGCGGGCGCCTTTCGTGGAGTGAGGCCGTCGAGATCGCGTGCCGGATCGCGGAAGCCCTCGACGCCGCGCACCGGCAAGAGCCGCCGATCGTGCATCGCGATCTCAAGCCCGAGAACGTGATGATCCTGCCGACCGGCGGGCTCAAGGTGATGGACTTCGGCATCGCCAAGGTCCTCGCGGCGGCCCAGCACACCAACACGCAAAGCTTGGGCACGCTCCAGTACATGAGCCCCGAGCAGATCGACGCGAAGCCCGTCGACGGACGCACGGATCTCTACGCGCTCGGCCTCGTGCTCTACGAGATGATCGCCGGCCGCGCGCCCTTCCAGTCGTCGTCACCGCGCGAGCTCTTGAACCTCCAGTGCACCGCCGAGCCTCCGGCGCTTCCGGACGACGTCCGTCGCACGGTGCCGCGCGGTGTCGACGCAGTCTGGCGCGCCCTCTTGGCGAAGCGACCGGAGGATCGGCCGGCGAGCGCGCGCGAGGTGCTGGATCGTCTCGCGCCTTTCCGGACCGAGGGCGACGGCCCGCTCGTCGCCGCGGCGCCGGCTGCCACGAACGAGAGCAAAGGGCCGTCGACGGAGCGCCTGCCGGGGGCTCCGCCGGTCCCCACGGTCAACGCGAGCGGCGGCTCGGACGCGCGCCCCGCGGCGACGAAGACCGAGGCCGCAGCCGCTCCGCCTGTCGCAGGCGAGAAGCCCGCGCCTCCGCGCGCCGACACGATCGCGCTCCTCGAACGGAACACCGCGGCGAAGGACATCTCCACGCCGAAGGCGCTCCTCTTCATCGTCGGCATCTCGCTCTTCGCGGGCGTCGCGACGTACCTCGCGCGCAGCCACGCGGGTGCCGGCAGCCCCGAGCCCGCGCGGAGCGCCGAGCTCCCCACGACCCCGCGCTGAGAGAACGCCATGGTCGCCGTGGTGGTCAGCCCGCTCGACGGCGTTCCGCTCCCCGACGGTGAGCTCGCACTCGACCCCGGCGCGAGTGAGGTCGTGAAGGGGCGGGCGCGCGTCGTACCTGCAACTCTGTCTCAACGGCCAGTCGACGCGTATCTCGTCCCGGGGGAAGACGGGCGCCTCGCCGCTCGCCTCGTCACCCTCGGGCGAGGTGGCCTCGGCGGCTTCGCGGCCGGCGGACTTTCGGACGACGGTAGCGTGGTCGTCATCCGTCGCCGCGCGGCGCGAACGCTCGCCGATCTGGCTTCGGGAGAACGGCTCGCGGAGCCGCTTCGCGTCGTGCGCGAAGTCGCCGCCGCGCTCGCCACGGCGGAGGGAGCGGCGCTGAGCCCCGGACCGCTTCGCCTCGCCGACGTCGCGCTCGACGCCGACGGCCACGCGTTCGTGCTCGCGGACGTGCTCATCCATGCACTCCTCGGCGACGTCGCGGCAAAAACGGCCACGACCACCGGGCCGTCGCCTCGCTGGACGCCGCCCGAACAGGCCAACGGTGCACCGTGGGATGCGGCGGCCAATCGCTATGTGCTCGGCCTCATCGCCTATCGGCTGTTCACGGGCGAGCATCCGTTCGCCGGTGCCGGGATGCGGCACGCCATCGACGCGCAGGCACGCGTCGTCCCTCCGTTCGCCGACGACGTCGCGCGCGGTCTCCGCGCCGGCGTCCAGTCGCTGGTCCTTTCGATGCTCGATCCGGATCCGCGCGCGCGTCCACGGTCAGCGCGGGCGATCGTCGCGCGTCTCGAAGAGCTTGCCGGTGAACGCAGTGCTCCGGCGCCCGCGCCCTCCGCGATCCAGAGCGAGGCGTCCCGCGAGGTGGCGGCCGCGGAGGCGGCCTCGCCGAGAGCCCGGCCGAGTGCTCGTCAACGCCCCGTGCGGAGCGTACCGCGCGCCGTGCTCCTCGCCGCTTTTGGTGGCGTGAGCTTCCTTTCGCTCATCGCATGGATCACGGCGCCGGGGGCGCGCCCGCGCGATCCCGTCGGCGCGCCGGTCCGCGTGCGCGAGCGCGGCCCGGTGACGTCCGCGTCCGCGGAAGCGTGCGCGCCGTGCCACGCGAAAGAGGTCGAGGAGTGGAAGCGCAGCGTCATGGCCTTCTCGTCGACGAGCCCCCTCTACCGCGCGCTCGAGAGCGCCGTCGAAGAGCAAGTGGGACGCGACGATCGGTGCCCGGGTGGCGCGGGTGTCTTGCGGACGCGTGGCGCGGGCGCTTGCGTCGATTCCGCGACGAGCTTGCCGATCACCGGTAGCGGCGGGGAACACTGGTGCGTGCACTGCCACGCGCCGCTGGACAAGCTCGGCTCGCGCGTTCCAGCCTGGAACGGCGTGGACGCGGCCGGGCGCCGTTCCCGCCCGACGCTCACCGAGGCCCTCTCTCCCGAGGCGCGCGAGGGGATCTCGTGCGTCGCGTGTCACGCGTCGGTGGGCCCCGTCGACGCGCACGCATCGGCGGCCCGCCGCGGCGCTGGCCGCTACGAGGGCAACCCGATCTGGACGTCGACGCGCACGGGCGCGACGTTCTCGATGCGGCCCGAGGACGCACGCGGAGTTCTCGGCATCTCGAACAGCGGATACGGCTTCGACCCGTCGTCGTTCTTTCGCGATCGCGTCGGCTCCGACCGCCCCTTCGTGCACGACGCACCGTCGGCGAGCACGCGCGACTACCTCCGCTCCAGTGAGTTCTGCGGCGCGTGCCACGACGTGCGACTCTTCGGGACCGACGTCATCGGCGTCCGCGACCGCGGCGAGCACTTCAAGCGCCTTCGCAACGCGTATTCGGAGTGGCGCTCGTGGGCGGACACCGAGACGCGCGCCGGACGTCGCGCCGCGACCTGCCAGGAGTGCCACATGAGCACGTTCCCCGGCGTCTGCGAGGCCGGAGCGCCGCGCGGTGACTTGCGCAGTGAGAGCTGCCCGCCGGGCACCGGATTCGTCGCGCGGGCCCCCGGTCGGTTCGGGCCCAAGGCGAGCCACTACTTCACCGGCGTCGAGGTGCCGCAGTCCGACGCGTTCGATCCGCGCCTCGCCGACGAGACCGGGGTCGATGCCGACGGCGTTCCGCTCGGTCTACGCGCGCGGCGCGATCTCTTGCTTCGAAGCGCCTTCCGATTGGCGCTCGGCCAGGGACGCACCACGGGCGGGACGCTCGAGGTTCCCGTGGTGATCGAAAACGTGGGCGCCGGTCATCGCGTGCCGGCGGGATTCAGCCAGGAGCGTGAATTCTGGGTCGAGCTTCGCGTGCGCGACGCGCGCGGCGCCGTGGTCTACGAGGTCGGGCGGGTCGACCAGCCCGACCAAGATCTTCCCGACAAGCGCTTCCTGCGCGTGCGGACCGACGACAGCGCGCGCGACGGGCGAGGGCGCCCGCTCGGGGTCTTCGGTGCCGACGTCACCGATGGCCCCGACGTGGGCCGCTGGAGCCCCGACCCGGCGCGCGGCGGAACGGAGTTCCGCGGCCTCGGCCTCATCAACTTCCAGAACGGATTTCTCCGCTGCGTGCGCTGCATTGGCGTCATCGCCGGCGACGGCTCGTGTCAGCCCGGTCCCGGTCAGGGCGCGACGCGGGCGGACCGCTTCGAGGACGGCGACTACGATCTGGACACCGGCGAGTGTCGCTCGAACCTCTCGGGCGGACACGAGCTCTTCGAGACGTACTTCCCGATCGGCGCGCTCGACGCCGATCGCGGCGTCGTCCGCGCACCCGACGCGATCATCGACACGCGATCGGCGCCGCCTGGCGTGCCCATTCGCTACACGTACGTCGTCCCGGGCGTGGGGGCGCGGCCGCGACCGTTCCATGTCGAGGCTCGTCTTCGGTTCCGTGCCTTTCCGCCGTTCCTCCTGCGCGCGTTCGCGCAATACGAACGCGACATGGAGCGACGTGGCGATCGCCCGAGCGGCCCCCAGCTCGACGCCCGTCTCCCGGCGAGATTGGACATCGTCGACCTCGCGCGCACCGAGCTCGAGGTGCCGTGACGGTCTCGGCGGGTGTTTGGGAGGCGGCCGCGCTCCGCGGCCTCGACGGTCGGGCTCGCGCCGATCTCGCCCTCGCGGCGCGCGAGATCTCGCTCGCGCCCGGACAATATTTGTATTCTGCAGGCGAGCCCGCCGACCACCTGTACGTCGTGGTCTCAGGTGCGCTCGTGGTCGATGGCCGTAGCGGGAGCGACGGTCGCGTGACCGCGGGCGACACCGCCGGTGAGGACGCGCTCGTCTTCGGCTTTGGTGCGCGCGCCCGCGCTGCCCGCGCTGGCGACGGCGGAGCGACCGTGGTCGGACTTCCCGCCGCACTCCTCAAACGCGTGCTCCAACGCTCGGGCAGCGAGACCCACGCGGGGCGCTTGATTCGTGCGGCCACGCGCGCCGCGGTGCGCGAGGCGCTCGTCGCGGCCCGGCTCGATCCAGGTCGCGATCGAATCGAGCTCGTGCTCGACGGCGCCCGCCTCCTCGAGGTCGGGCGCGGCGATGTGATCGTGCGCGCCGGGGAGGCGAGGCGAGGCGTCTACGTCGTCGTGGACGGCGTGGTGCGTCTGGAAGGGGCGGGCGGGCTCACCGGGCATCTCTCGCGCGGACGTGTCTTTCGTCCGCTGGACCGCGAGGCGCGCGTGGTTGCCGCGGGCCCCGCCTGGCTCGCCCTCGTGGCCGACGAAGCGGTCGCCGTCGCGGGCCTCGCGAGCGAGGTCGACCGACGCTCCGCGGAAGACGAAGGGGCCGCGGCGCGGGTGCACGCGGACGCCGCCGATGCGCGCGCCCTCACGGATCTGGCGCGCCTCGAGACCGCGCGGTCGCTCCTCGTGCTGGACGGCGACGCCTGCGTACGCTGCGGCCACTGCGCGTCGGCGTGCTCCGACGCTCACTCCGACCAACGCAGCCGGCTTCGTCGCGCCGGGCCGATCGTCGGGTTGAGCGGCGTGCCCCACGCGATCCTCTCTTCGAGCTGTGAGCACTGCCGGCTGCCTGCCTGTCTTCCCTCGTGCCCGACCGGCGCCATCGCGCGAACGAAGGACGGCACGGTCCTCCTCGCCGAAGACCTCTGCACCGGTTGCGGGAGCTGCGTGAAGGCTTGCCCTTGGGAGAACCTCGCGCTCGCCAAGCGTCTCGTCGCGGCCCCGAGCCTCTCGGCCGAGATCGCCGTCAAGTGCGATCTCTGTCACGGTCGATCCGACGGCCCGGCGTGCGTGTCGGCGTGTCCGACGGCCGCGATCCAGCGCGTCGATGCAAGCGCGCTCCCCGAAGTCGGGCGTGCGCTCGGTATCGCGTCGCCCCAAAAAGCATCCGCGCCCGCTCCGAGAGAAGCCGCGCGACCGTCTGGGCTCGAGTGGGCGGTCGCTTGCGGGCTCGCGGTCTTCTTGCTCATCGCCGGACGCGTCGGCCCGGGCGTACGTCTCGCGCTCGGCGTCGCCTCCGTCGCTGCGATGATCGTGCTCGTGCTCTATGGGGCGATGAAGCGGGCGCCTGCGCGTGTGCCGGCGCGTCTCGGTCGGACGGCGCACGTCCGTTACGTCGTGCACGTGCTCCTCGGCGTCGTCGCGCTGGGGGCCGCGTTCGGACACGCGGCGCACGGCGGCCGCGCGACCACGCTGTCGCGTGCCGCCTTCGTAGCGTTCATCCTCGCATCGGTCGTCGGAGGGCTCGCGGCCGGGCTCTATCGGACGCTCCCGTCGCGCCTTTCGCGCCTGGTCCGCCGCGAGTGGCTCCCCGAGGAGAGCGCCGACGAAGCGCGCGCGCTCGCCGAGCACGTGACCGCGTCGCTCTCCGGTCGAACGGACCTCTTGAAGGCGGTCTACGCGCGCATCCTCGGGCCGTACCGCCGTTCGCCCCTCGTTCGCGCCCGGCTCCTCTTCGCCCCGACGACACTCGACGACGAATCGAAGCGGCTCATCGGGCGCGTGCGAGCGACGCTGGAGGGGCGGGGCGAGGACCGCCTCGAGGGACTCGGCCTACTCACGAACGCGGTCGTGGAGGAGACGAGCTTCCGGGCGGCTCGACTGGCGCTGGCGCTGCTTCGCGCGCTTCCGCCGATTCACGTGACCGCGGCGCTCGTCGCCGCCGTGCTCGTCCTCGTGCACGCATTCGCGGAGGTGGTCCGATGACCGCACCCCTCCTCGGTCGAGCGCGGGTCGCGCGCCGCTGGCTCCGTTCGGGTGACGAAGAGCGTCCCCGTTGGGTGCTTTTGGCAGCGCTCGCCGCCGCCGCGTCCGCTTTGCTCTTCGTCGCTCTCGCGCCGGCGGGCACGGTCGGGGCGCCGGGGCCACTGTCTCCAGAACACGTCCGCGGTCACGTCGCGTGCAAGGCATGTCACGGCGGCGGCTCGTCTCCGGTCGCCATCGGCACCGAGTCGTGCCGAACGTGTCACGGCGAGCACGCGCTTCGCGGAGGTCACGCCGCCGCCGCGCGGCAAGGGCTGCTCACTTGCGCCACCTGTCACCCGCCGCACGCACCGGAATCGGTTCGCTTCACCGGGGACGGAAGAAGCGTGCATTCTGCAGGCGATCGGTCGGTGACCCGCGACGCGCCGGCGATCGCCGCCGGCACCGTCGTGCCCGTCGTCCGCACCGCCGCGTGCGCGGCCTGCCACGACCTGGCGCGCCCCGCCGATCCGCTTCGCGCGTGCGTCGACAAGGACGGGCTCCTCGTGCGCTGCTTCGGTGAGCACGATCGCGGTGACGTGGGCGGCAAGGCTTGCCGTGCGCAGCACGCCGCGCCGCGCTTCGCCGCGCGAGAGGCCGCGGCGCGGATTGCCGCCACGGGGAGCGGTCCGTCGCTCGCTCGCGCGCCGGGCTACGGGCTCTGGCTCGCGATCGGGCCGATGGCGCTCGGGCTCGCGGTGGCGTTCGGTGCGCGCGTCGCCCGTCGCCGTCGCGTGGCCGCGCCGATCGCGCCGATCGCGGCGAAGCGCAAGCTCCCGGTCATCGACGCGAGCCGCTGCCTCGGCTGCTATGCGTGCGTCGACGCGTGCGCCTTCGACGTCATCGAGGTCAAGAAGTACGTCGCCGCGGTGGTGCGCCCAGATGCCTGCTGCGGTGCGCTCTCGTGCGAGGCGGCGTGCCCCAACGGCTCGCTGACGATGCGCGAGGAGGGAGACGCACCGGCCGGTCCGGCCTTGTCGTCGACGCTGGAGTCGACGACCTGCCCGGGCGTCTTCTTGGCCGGCGATCTCACCGGCGTCCCGCTCATCAAGAACGCCATTCTGCAAGGGCGCACCGCGGCGGACGCGGCGCTCGCGCGCGTCACGCAGGAGAAGTCTCGTGCGCCCCGTGACGCCGATGTCGTCGTCATCGGCGCCGGACCGGCGGGTCTCGCGGCGTCCCTCCGCGCCGAAGAAATCGGTCTTTCGTACGTGACGCTCGAGCAGGCGACCATCGCCGCCAGCATCAAGAGCTTCCCGCGCGGCAAGCTCGTCTTCGATGCGCCGATCGATCTTCCGCTCGAGGGAGAAATCGCGGTGCGCGAGTGCACCAAAGAGGAGCTCGTCGCGCATTGGATGCGCATCGTGCGCGCTCGCAAACCACGCATCCTCGAGGAGCATCGCGTCGTCGCCGTCGAGCGCGACGGCGAGGTGTTCCGGGTTCGCTACGCGCGCGTCGATGGAAGCGAGGGCGAGCTCCGCGCCGCGACCGTCATCGTGGCGGTGGGGCAACGCGGCACGCCGCGCCGCCTCGACGCCGAAGTCGCACCAGGCGCCGAGGTGATGGTCGCAGACGCGCTCTACGACGCGCGCTCTTTCGCCGGAAGGCGTGTCGTCGTCGTGGGCCTCGGCGACTCGGCCATGGAGGCGGCGCAGGCGCTCGCGCACCAGCCCGGCACGATGGTCACGCTGGTCCACCGCGGCGCGGAGTTCTCGCGTGGGCGCGCGCGGAACGTCGAGGCCGTCCAGGCCCTCGTGCTCGCGGGGCGCGTACGTCTCGCGCTCGAGAGCAAAGTCACTCGCGTCGCTCCCGGTCAGATCACGCTCTCGCGGGTCGGGGCCGACGACGAGGTGATCGAGGCCGACGCGGTCTTGGCGCTCCTGGGCGGCATCCCGAGCACGAGCCTCCTCGCCGGCCTTGGGATCGTTTCGCAGATCGAATCCGAGGCTGGCGCGTCGAAGGAGGCATGAAGCCCGCCGCCGTCGCCCTTTGGACCCTCCTCGGTGTCGTTCTCAGCTCCGCGGGAGCCTTCGCGATTCCCGTGAGCTCTGGCGACCATCTCCAGCCGGACCGGCCCGGCTTCGGCGGCGGCTCAGGCAGTGGCACGATCTTCGCGTCGAACAACAGCGACATGTCGCAGTTTTCGGGAGGCAAGACGCTACTCTTGGACGCTCGCGTCGGGCACAAGGCGCTCCCTCCGACGGGCGGCGAGACCTTCGTGTTCGCGTCGGTGGCCGGCCGCGATGAGGGGCGCAACGTCGCCGCGCCGCTCCACCTCGGCATCGTGATCGATCGCTCGGGCTCCATGAAGGGCCAGCGCATCGCCAATGCGCTCGCCGCCGCCACCGGCACGGTCGACCGCATGCGCGACGGCGACACGGTGTCCGTCGTCAGCTTCGACAACACGGCGCAGGTCGTCGTCCCGCCGACGCGCCTCTCGCGCGATTCGCGCGCCAACGTGATCTCGGAGATCAACGCCATCCGCCTCGGCGGCGACACGTGCATCTCGTGCGGTCTCGAGACTGCGATGCAGGAGCTCAATCGGGTCGCGTCGAACGACGGCGCCATCACCCGCATGCTCCTCCTCTCCGACGGTGCGGCGAACCAGGGCGTGCGCGACCTGGGCGGGCTCCGCGCCATCGCGGGGCGCATGCGCGATCGCGGGTGCAACATCTCCACAATCGGCGTCGACGTCGACTTCGACGAGAAGATCATGTCCGCCATCGCGACCGAATCGAATGGTCGTCACCACTTCGTGGCCAACGCGTCGGACCTGCCCAACGTCTTCCAGCAGGAGTTCGAGTCGCTTCTCAGCACGGTCGCACGCGATGCGGAGCTCGAGATCGAGCTCGCGCCGGGCGTCGAGCCCGTCCAAGTGTTCGACCGCGCGAACCGTCGCTCCGGGCAGCGCATTACCGTTCCCTTCGGCACGTTCAGCGCCCGAGAAGAGAAGACGGTGCTCCTCAAGGTTCGCGTGACCGAGTCGTTCGACCGCTCGAGCACGCAGCCGATCGCTCGCCTCCACCTCGCGTACCAAGACGCGAACCGCTTCGGTCGCGAAACGACCGACGGCGCGCTCGCCGTTCGCGTGGCGCCCGGCGCGTCGCTCGACGACATGGATCCGTTCGTCTCGGCCCGGCTCGCGCGCAGCCTGACCGCGCAGTCGCTGACCGAGGCCAACAGTCTCTTCGAGTCCGGTCGCGTCGACGAGGCGCGCGCGCGCCTCGCGCGGCAGGCCAATGAGATCGCGTCCGTCGGCGCCAGGGCCAAGTCGGCCGCGCCCTCCGCGGAGCCGCTCAAGACTCGCGCTCGCCCGGTGGCGGACGATTTCGACCAACAGCTCTCGGCCGTGCGGGACGCGGAGAAGAGCTTCGGCGCGGCCGCCTCCGCCGCGGGCCCGGCCGCAGCGCCGCCGTCCGAGGTGCGCGAGGGCAAGGCCGGCGTCCGCACCAACCAAGCGAACGCCCAGGCCCTCGGCTTCTGAGCGGATCGGAGCGGGCGAGCGCACGCGCGGAGCATCCGCCATCGCGCTTCAGGTAAAGTCTCGGGCGTGAGCCCGGTCACTTTGGGTCCGGCGCCTCCCGACGGGGCGCCCGCGACGACGACGCGCGGCGCGGTTCGACCGCGCGCGATTGCGTGGTTCGGGTTCACGTCGTTCTGGGGCCACCTCCGCCACTTGGTCGCGTCGGCCATCGCGACGGAGAACGTCGACTCGCGAAAGTGGATGATCCCGGACGAGCCGGCGGACTTGATCTCGGCAATCGTCCGGGTCCTCGAGCCCGGCCGCACCGCACCCGACGGGGCGACGCTCCTCGATGCCCTCGGGCGCGAGCTCTTGATCGACTTCGTCGCCGACACCGGGGACGACGTCTCCGTCAGCGCTGCGGTGGCGCGCATCATCGCGCGCGAGTACGCGCTCCCCGACGGTGAGACCTTGCCGCGCGGTGACGTCCTCCTGCTCGGGGGTGACACCGCGTACCCGGTGGCGACGGTGCGCGAGATCTCGAGGCGCCTCGTCGACCCGTGGAACGCGGTTTTCAAGGAAGTCGACGATCACAAGCCGCGCGTCCTCCTCGCGATCCCGGGCAACCACGACTGGTACGACGGGCTCGACGGCTTCGCGCGCCTCGCCCAGGCGCCGTGCGACTTCGAGAGCGCGCCGCTCGCAGAGGATGCGCACCACCCGCGGCTCAGCGCGTTTCCGCTCCTCGATTGGGCCGAGGCGTTCACCCGCGGCGAGGCGCGGCGAAAGCCTGGTGCCGTCGCGCTCTACGGTTACGTCCCCGTGCAGCGGGCGAGCTATTTCAGGCTTCCGATCGGCCCAGGGCTCGAGGTGTTCGCCGTCGATCGGCAGCTCCGCCAGATCGATGCCCGGCAGGTCGCGTTCTTCGGCGTTCCGCGGACGCGCGCCCATTGGGTCTTCCTCCCCGATCCGGCGCGCGCCTGGGGCGAGGTTCGTCCCACCGGCGAAGAAGCGCTCCGGTCGCTGTCCATCGCGCCCGGTGACGCGCCGTCGTTGATCGTTTCCGGCGACGTGCACCACTACGAGCGCTCCGGCGAGGGAGCGAGCCTCCACGTCGTCGCCGGCGGCGGTGGCGCATTCTTGCATGGTGCACGCGTCGCGGGCCGCGGCGCCTACGGGCGCGACGCCGAGTTCCCAGGGCCGCGCTCGTCGGCCCGCTACTTGCCGGGGTTGCCCTGGTTCGTCGCCACTGGGCGAGCCGGTCTGGTGTTCACGGCCGTCGTCGCGCTCGCAAACTTCGGCGCGCTCAAGACGTTCTTCCAGTCGAGCGCCGACGCCGCGATCCTCGTGTCGCTCAGCATCGTGGGCGCGTTCGCGGTCGGCACCGCGCTCCTCGTCGGGTGGCGCCAGCATCGAATGGCCCGCGTCGTTCCGTTCGCGATCGCAACCGGCCTCGTCCAGGGCGCGCTCCCGATCGCACTCGGCCTCGCCGCCGATCGCGTCGCCGCCTCGGCCCTCGGCGCGTCGCTCGGCGGGCGCTTCGGCAGCTTCGTTCTCGCTTGGGGCGTGGCCACGTTCGCCAGCGGCCTCGCGTTCGGGGGCATGCTCGCCCTCATCGCTCGCCTCGGGCTCAACCACGCCCAGCCGTTCGCCGCCCTCGGCATCCCGAGCTACAAACACTTCGTTCGGTTCCGCGTCCGTGCGAAAGGAGACGCGACCGTGGTCGAAGGCTTCGTGATTGGGGTCGTCGATCCGCTCGGGGAGGGGGAGAGTTCGCGACCGGTCCTCGTGGACCGCTTCGTGTTCACGAGCGACCGCGGGCGAGAGAGGTGACACGCGTGAGGACGGGGAAGAAGATCGGGCTTGGGCTACTCGCCGTGCTGTTGGCGGCCGGGGCGTTCGCGTTCGCGCTCCGTCCGCAAGCAGGGCCTTGCGCGGAGCCGGAGCTCCCGGTGCCGCGGAGCCGCGTCGTCGCCTGCGCCGAGCACTACGTTCGCGCGCAATGGTACACGTCGCGTTGGGGGCAGCTCGTAGCGCTCGATGCCGATCCCCACGGCCACGGGAGCTGGGCCGAGCTCATGTCGACCCATCGCGGGACGCTGCGCGACGAATTGAGTGCGTTGTGCACGCATCCCCGTGACGCGGCCGGGGCCCTCGGCGCGACGGCGCTGTTCGAGGCGGCGCGGGCCGGCGGCCAGTGTCGCGCCTTCGCGGTGACGCCGCTCCTCGGCGTCACCGTGAAGGAGCAGCCATGCGACGCGGTCCGCGCTCAGCTGCTCTGCATCCCACGCGACGAGGCCGTGCGCGGCCGCTGACGGGCCTCACTCGCTGGCGGTGGCCGTCCAGATCGAGCCGTCGTCGTAGGTCCCGTTCAGCGCGATCTTCAGCGTCGCGCCGGTGTTGGTGTCGACGGTCGTGAACGTCTGGAACTCCCAGAGCGCCGTCGAGCTCGTCGCTTTGCCGCTCGCGTCGAGGCACGTGGCTTCGACCGCCTGGCGGTCCGGCCCGTTGTTGCGCACGGTCCACTCGAGCGAGGCGTCGCCGCGTGCTTTCACGAGCCACGGCGAGGTTTGTCCGTCGCCGCACGTGCGGAGGGTCGCGGCCTTCTTCGGCCCGCTTCCGGTGTCGATCTCGATCGAATCGACGGTCTTCACGCCCTTGGCCGAGGTGTTCTTCACACTGGCCGTGAAGCGGAGCACCGTGGCGGCGCGCTTCACGCCGGTGACGGCGCCGAGGCTCACCGAGCCGGTGTCGGTGGTCGAGCCGCCGGACGACGAGCAAGCGGAGGCGAGGGCGGCGAGGACGAGGAAGGGAAGGTTCGCGGCGAGCGCGTGACGGACGGAAGTCATGAGGGACTTCGTTTCTACACGGCACTTCTCTTGGCGAAAAACCTGGACGGATGTACCGTGGTTGGAGACATGGCTCTTGGACGCAAGCTCGCGCGGCTTTCCGTGCCGGTCTCGCCGCCGCGCCCGGCCGCTCGCGCGCCCGAGCCCGCACCTCCGCCCGAGTCCGCGCCTCCGGCCGAGCCCGCACGGAGCTCCCGCTTGCTCGACGACCTTCGGGCCAAGATGGACGCGATCCTCTCGCGAGAGCCGGTCGCGCGGCGCGTCCCCGCGCTCGACCAGCCCGATCTCCCGTTCCAGAGCGAGGAGACGCCACACGGGACGTTGCACCGGCGCGTCCTCCGCCTGCCGCCCTCGCACCGCGTCGGGCGGGCCTCGGTGCTCCCTTCACGAAGCGCCGACCCGGGCTTGCTCGCGCTCCTCGCGCTCGACCCCGCCCTGGCCGCGTGTCCTCCGAGCGGCGCGCTGTACCTCGACACCGAGACCACGGGCCTCGCTGGTGGCACCGGCACGGTGGCGTTCTTGGTCGGCCTCGCGTTTTGGGATCCGGACCCGCAGGGCGACGGTCGGGCCGAGCTCGTGGTCGAGCAGCTCCTCGTCCGGAACCTCGGCGAGGAGGCGCCCATGCTCGCGCACGTGGCGGCGCGCGTCCGCGCCGCGTCGATGCTCGTCACGTTCAACGGCAAGAGCTTCGATATGCCGCTTCTCCGTACGCGCTTCGTGCTCGCGCGGATGGAGGCGCCGCCCGAGCCGCCGCACCTCGATCTCCTCCACGTCGCGCGCCGCATCCACAAGGCGCGCGGCGTGCAGTGCCGTTTGATCGGGCTCGAGGACAAGATCCTCGGGTTCGTGCGGCAAGACGACGTCCCTTCGGGTGACGTGAGCGCGTGTTACTTGCACTTTCTCCGTACCGGTGAGACGGCCGCGCTGCTCGGTGTGGTCGAGCACAACCTCTGGGACGTCGTGACCATGGCGTCGCTGCTCGGACTCTACGGCGAGCCGCTCGAGGGAAGCGCGCTCGCTGGCGACGATCTCGCGGGTGCGGCGCGCGTCCTTCGTCGCGCCGGGGCGCACGAAAGCGCGCGCGCGTTCGCCGAGGCCGCGGTCGACCGCGGCGGCGGCACCGAGTCCCTCCGGGCGCGGGCCGAGATCGCAAAGGTGCTCGGAGACCGCGCACGTGCGCTCCGAGATTTTCATGCCGTGCTGGAGCGCGAGGACGATCCGCGCGTGCGGCTCGAGCTCGCCAAGATCTACGAGCATCACGAGCGCGACCTCGCGCGTGCGCTGGTGCTCACTACGCTCGGCACCGGCGAGAGCGACGAAGCGCGTGGCAAGCGCAGGCGGCGAATCGAGGAGAAGCTCGCCCGCTCACGTCGTGACGCGCCTCTCTTCGAGGCTGCATCCACGCGGAAACGTTGAGCGCTTGACCGACCAGCATTTGCGCGGCCATCTGTTATCCTGAGACATGTTCCGAGGGGCGGGGGCCCGTCGACCGTGACCTTCGATCCCCGCCCACTTCCCGAGCGAACACGCTGGCTCCTCGCCGGTCTCCTCGCCGTCCTCTACTTCGTCATCGGCGGCCTCTCGCTACGGCTTGCCGCGCAGCCCGGGAACGTGTCGGCGCTTTGGCCTCCGAGCGGCGTCGCCCTCGCGGCCGTGCTCGTCTTCGGGCGACGCCTGTGGCCGGGGATCGTGGTGGGCTCGTCTGCTGCGAACCTGTTCTACTTTCCTGCCGCCCACGTCGGTGTCGGCTCGGTGATCGGCTCGATCGTCATCGCGTTCGGCTCGGCGCTCGAGGTGGCGACCGCATCGTGGATCATCGAACGCTACGCTGGCGGCCGCGACGCCATCGAACGGCCCGGCCGCGTGGTCGCGTTCGCCGTTTCCGTCGCGGCCAGCGCGGTCTTGGCCGCTGCCGTCGGGCTCGCCTCCACGAGCGCGTTCGGCGAGCTTTCGCGGACCCACGCGGTCGACTTCTTCTTCACGTGGTGGATTGGGGACGCGGTTGGAATGATCACGGTGGCGCCACTCGCGCTCCGGCTCGCGATTCCCGATGACCCCGCGCTCCGGGCGACCCGACGGGTCGAGTGGCTCGTCGCCATCGCGTTCACCCTCGTGGCCGGACAAATCGTTTTCGGGCGTCCGCTGCCGTCGCCGACCGGCTCACCCTTGCCGATCGCGTGGCTCATCGTCGTTCCGGCGATGTGGGCCGCGCTCCGTCTCGGCGCGCGAGGCGTGTCCACCGTCGCGCTCTTGATCTACGTGCTCGGGAGCTGGGGCACCATTTCACAGCGCGGACCGATGGGCACGCATCCTGTGCAGCTCGGCCTCCTCGTGCTCGACGGTCTCCTCGTCACCGTCGTCGTCAGCGGCCTCCTTCTCGCGTCGGAGTCCGCGCGCGCCGCGCGCGGCCGCGCCGAGCTCGTCGCCGAACGCGCCCTCCTCGAAGAGAAGGTGCGTGAGCGCACGTTGAAGCTCGCGGCCGCCAACGAGGCGCTCTCGACCGAGATGGCGACGCGCGCGCGGCTCGGCGCGCAACTGGTCGAGGCGCAGAAGCAAGAAGCGCTCGGCCGATTGGCGGGTGGCGTCGCGCACGACTTCAACAACCTCCTCACGGTGATCACCGGCGAGGCCGGGCTCGCGCTCGATTCCGAAGCGGCGAGCGTCGAGATCCGCGACGCTGCGCGGGCAATCCTCGCCGCGAGCGGCCGCGCGTCGGAGCTCACCAAGCAGCTCCTCGCCGTCGCCCGGCGGCAGCCGACGGCACCCCGCGCGGTCGACGTGGGGAAGGCGCTCGCCGATGGCCGCCGACTGCTCCGACCGCTCATTCCCGCCGACGTCACGCTCGACGTGATGCAGGGCCCGGCGAAAGCGGTCGTGAAGATCGACCCGACCCAGCTCGATCAGATCGTGATGAATCTGGTCATCAACGCGCGCGACGCGATGCCCAAAGGTGGCGCCGTCACGGTCTCGTACGCCATCCGGGATCTCGCCGCCGACGCGGCTACCGAGCGCGGCCTTCGCGCGGGACGATGGGTCGTCCTCGAGGTGCGCGACACCGGTACCGGGATCGCGCCCGAGGTTCTTTCCAGAATCTTCGAGCCATTCTTCACTACCAAAGAGAGTGGTCGCGGAACGGGCCTCGGGCTCTCGACCGCGCGCGGCCTCGCCGAGCAGTCCGGCGGCACCATGACCGTTTCGAGCGTCGTCGGGCAGGGCACGACGTTCCAAGTCTGGCTGCCCTTCGCCGCCGCCGAGCGAGAGCGGACGCCCGTTCCGGGAGGGCGCGCGCCCTCGCACGTGGAAGTCGGAGACGGGCAGACCATCCTCATCGCCGAGGACGAGCCGCTGGTCCGTCGCTTGGTCGTGGCGACGCTCGAGCGCAACGGGTACAGCGTGATCGTTGCGCACGACGGCGAGGAAGCGCTCGCGCTCGCCAGACAGCCGGGCCGGGCGATCGACCTCGTCCTCACCGACGTGGTCATGCCTCGCAAAGGCGGCGCCGAGCTCGTGCGCGCGCTTCGCGAGTCGAGCCCGGTGCGAGTGCTCTTCATGTCGGGCTATCACGAGCAGCACGCCGAGCTCGAGGGCGAGGCGTTCATCGCCAAGCCGTTCACCGTCGACGCGCTCCTCCGCGCGGTGGCGAGGGCTCTAGAAGGCGATCCGGCCCGGGCGTCGTGATACAACGTCCTCCCTGATTCGCGCGGACGGTGCCACGCCGCCTCGCGCTTTGGAGAGCAGAGCCGTCGTGAGCGAGACCGAGAACGAGTACGAGCGCTACGAACCGAGTGCCATCGAGCCCAAGTGGCAAGAGGTCTGGGAACGAGAGGGGACCTTCAAGGCCGAGCGCCACGCGGGCCGGCCCAAGCTCTACGTGCTCGACATGTTCCCGTACCCGTCGGGCTCCGGCCTCCACGTCGGGCACCCGGAGGGCTACACGGCGACCGACATCGTCGCCCGCTACAAGCGCATGCAGGGCTTCGACGTGCTCCATCCGATGGGGTGGGACGCGTTCGGCCTCCCGGCCGAGCAGCACGCGATCGCCACCGGCACGCACCCGCGCGCGACCACGCTGAAGAACATCGGCACGTTCCGCCGCCAGCTCAAGATGCTCGGCTTCTCGTACGACTGGGATCGCGAGGTCGACACGACCGATCCGAAGTACGTGAAGTGGACGCAGTGGATCTTCCTCCAGCTCTTCAAGAAGGGCCTCGCGTACCAGTCCGAGATCCCGGTCAACTGGTGCGCCGAGCTCGGGACCGTCCTCGCGAACGAGGAGGTCATCGACGGCAAGAGCGAGCGCGGCGGCTACCCGGTGGAGCGGCTCCCGCTCCGTCAGTGGATGCTCAAGATCACGGCCTACGCCGACCGGCTCGACGCCGACTTGGCCGGCCTCGATTGGCCCGAGACGAAGCTCAAGCAACACCACTGGATCGGTCGGAGCGAAGGCGCGCTCGTCGATCTCGCGGTCGAAGGCTCGGACGCGAAGATCACCGTCTTCACCACGCGCGTCGACACGCTTCCGGGCGTCACGTACGCGGTCCTCGCGCCCGAGCACCCGCTCACCATGACGCTCGTCACCGCCGAGCATCGCGACGCCGTCGCTGCATACGTCGAGGCCGCGAAGCGGAAGAGCGACATGGATCGCTCCGACCTCTCGAAGGCCAAGACCGGCGTGCCGCTCGGCGCCTTCGCCATCAACCCGTTGAACGGCGATCGCGTTCCCTTGTGGGTCGGCGACTACGTCCTCGGCCACTACGGGACGGGCGCCGTCATGGCCGTCCCCGCGCACGACGAGCGCGATCACGCGTTTGCCAAGCAGTACGGCCTCCCGATCGTGCAGGTCGTGACGACCGCGGGCGGTGGCGCGCTCGACGTCGACAAGACGCCGATGTGCGACGACGGCGTGGCATACAAGGCCAAGAGCAAGCTCGAGATCCCGGACGGGACCGCGAGCGAGACCGTTCGGAAGAACGTGACGGCGTGGCTCAAGGCGCAAGGGAAGGGGGACAGCAAGGTCACCTACCGCCTCCGCGACTGGGTCTTCTCGCGCCAGCGCTACTGGGGCGAGCCCATTCCGATCTACTTCCCGGTCGACGTCGCGGCCGGCGTGGACCCGCGCAAACCGGGTGCAGAATACAAGGTTCGTTACGACCAGCCGATCGCGGTGGAGGAGAGCGAGCTTCCGCTCGTGCTCCCGGATCTCGAGGACTTCAAGCCCACCGGTGATCCCGAAGGCCCGCTCGCCAAGGCCACCGACTGGCGCTTCTTCCAGAAGGACGGGAAGTGGTTCGCGCGCGAGACCAACACGATGCCGCAGTGGGCCGGCTCCTGCTGGTACTACCTCCGCTTCATCGATCCCAAGAGCGACGGCGCCATCTTCTCCAAGGAAGCGTACGACGCCTGGATGCCGGTCGACCTCTACGTCGGCGGCGCCGAGCACGCGGTCTTGCACCTCCTCTACGCGCGGTTTTGGCACAAGGTGCTCTTCGACATGGGCGTCGTCGGCCATGCCGAGCCGTTCCAGAAGCTCGTGCACCAAGGGATCATCCTCGGCGAAGACGGCCAGAAGATGGCCAAGTCGCGCGGCAACGTCATCAACCCGGACGACATCGTGAAGGCCTACGGCGCCGACGCCTTCCGCCTCTACGAGATGTTCATGGGGCCGCTCGAGCAGATGAAGCCATGGCAGACGAGCGGCATCGAGGGCGTGCGCCGCTTCCTCGATCGCGTCTGGGCGGCGTGCACCCGCACGCTCACCGACGAGCCGTGCGACAAGGACACGAAGAAGCTCCTCCACAAGACGATCAAGAAGGTCGGCGAGGACATCGAGCACCTGCGGTTCAACACCGCGATCAGCGCGATGATGATCCTCGTGAAGCATCTGGGGACGCTCTCGGCCGTTCCGCGCGAGGCTGCCCGCGCGCTCGCGCTCATCGTGTCTCCATTTTCGCCGCACGTCGGCGAGGAGCTCTGGTCGCGCCTCGGCAACGGCAAGTCCCTCGCGCACGAACCGTGGCCGAAGTTCGACGCCGAGCTCGTCAAAGACGACGTGATTGCCATCGGTGTCCAGGTCAACGGCAAGGTCCGCGGCTCCGTGGAGCTCCCGGTCAACGCCGACGAGGCGATGGCGCGTGAGCTCGGCGCCGCCGACGCGAAGGTGAAGGAGTTCCTCGCCGGCAAGACGGTCAAGAAGGTCGTCTACGTTCCGGGGCGCATCCTCAACTTCATCGTCGGCTGATGTCTCGGGCGGCCGGGTCGCTCCGATGCCTCCTCGTCGCGCTCGTGGCGGCGGCGGGCTGCGGATATCGACCCGTGCATGGTGCAAGCAATGAGGCGGAGGCCTACGGCGTCGTGACCGTGGCCGCGCGCGTGACACCGACCAGCGCGGCCGACGCGGTCGCAGTGGGGGTGCGCGACGCGCTGGCCGAAGGCGGCGCGCTGCGGGGCGGGGAGGGCTACCCGCGCGTCGAGATCGAGGTCGTTCGCATCGACGAAGAGGCCGACGCCATCGGCGTCGTCCAGCCCACGCCCGGTGGGCGGCACTTCCCGCGCGCCCGCGGCGTGCGAATCGGGGTCGTCGGGCGGGCGTGGCTCCGCCGTCGGGCCGAAGCTGGCCCGGAGCTCGACACCGGAGACGTTCGCGTCTTCTCGTCCCTCGGCGCGGACTCGAGTCCCGATCTGGGCGCCCTGCGCGCCCGCGACGCAGCGGCGGAGGCCGCCGGTCGGGAGGTCGGTCACCGGCTCGGGATGCGACTTCTCGGGCATCCGGCAGTCTCGGAGTAGCCGGCACCCCAAGAATTCGGGGGCGCCCGAGGTTCGTGTTAGCCTCGCACGGTCTCAATGCAGTCTGGCCGCCCGCTTCATCGCGCGCGTCCGGGCGGGGCGTCCGTGAAGCACCCCATGCACCCGCCCGGTCTCGGGCCGGCGCGGTGATTGGAGCCGACCAACGTGGCGAAGGTTGCGAACAAAGAACGAGAGAGCGCGGCGCGCATCAAGAAGCCGCCGGCAGCGCCCTCCACTCCACCGATCACCGTCGGCTGCGCGGGGTTCCCCGTTCCGGCCACGCGCTACTTCAAGGAGTTCTCGTTCGTCGAGGTCCAAGAGACGCATGTCGCGCAGCCCGGCACCGGCACGATTCGACGCTGGAAGCGCGAGGCCCCGCCCGGCTTCGTCTTCTCGCTCCTCGCGCCGCGCGACATCGGCCAAGAGGGCTACCGCGAAGGAAAGGTGACCGAGAGCGCCCTCAAGGCCCTCACCGACGTCGCCAAGGAGCTCGAAGCGAACATCGCGATCTTCGTCGCGCCGCCGGAGTTCGTCTCCAATCGCGCCAACAAGCAGCAGCTGAAGACGTTCCTCGCGAGCGTGAAGAAGAAGTTCGGGCGCATCGTCTGGGAGCCGCCGCCGGGCTGGGATCCCGACGACGCTGCCGAGCTCTGCGACGAGGTCGGGGCCACGGCCGCGCGTGACCCCTTGCACCACGGCGCGATCGAGGGAGCGTTCGGTTACTACCGCTTGCCGGGGCCGGCCGGTCACAAGAGCCGCTACGAAGACCCGGCGATCGAGAAGGTCGCCAAGGTCGCCTCCGAGGCCAAGCACAAGGAAGCGATCTACGTCTTCACCAACGTCGACATGTTCGCCGACGCCAAACGGCTCCGCAAAGCGCTCAAGGTCTGAGCTTCGGGCCGGTCAGCGGCCGCTCGCGCTCCCTCACACCGCGAAGGCCAAAAAGAACGAGCGCCCCGTACCTGCCGGGACGCTCGTTCGCGGAGCTGGATTCAGCGCGCCGGGGTGGCGCGCGTCGTCAGTTGCAGGTCGAGCTGCAGCTCGACTGGATGCAAGAGTTGACCGCGTCGAAGAGGGTCTTGCCGGTCGGGTGCGCCGTGCCGCAGGCGTCTTGGCAGTCGGAGATCGCGCCCGCGTCACCGCCTGCATCCACGCCGAGGCACGCCTCGATGCACGTGTTGAGCGCCGCGCAATCGGAGTCTGCCGCGCACGCGTTCACCTTCTCGCAGCAGTTGGTCTGCGCGCAGGTGTCACAGGCCTTGTCGCCGATGGACGCCTTGAGCGTGCAGCTCCCGCCGCCGTCGCCGCCGCCATCCGTCGTCGTCGCGCCGTCGGAGCTCGAGCCACCGTCACCCGACGTGCTGCCGTCGGACTTGCCACCGTCGCTGCCCGTGCCGCTCACGTCGCTCGTCGACGAGACCGTACACGCGGCAAGCGAGACCACCGCCACGAGCGCGCCCGCGCCCAAGAGACCACCAAAAAGCTTCGTCATCGCCTCACCTTTCTTCCGCACCCTCTCGAGTGCAAGTTCGCAAGAGATTCGTTACGTCGGCAGAGATGCCGCTCAGAAACCGCACTCGGTCTTGCACTTCGATCCGGTGCACGCGGCGAGCGCGTCCGATGCCGCCTTGCCGCTCGGGTGCGCGGTGCCACAAACCGCGGCCGAAGCCGCGTCGTTGGACGCGATGACGCACGTGGAGTAGGCATCGCAGTCGCTCCCCGCACTGCACGCCCCTTGCTCCGCCGTGCATCGCGCCGCCGTGCAGCTCGAGCAATCGAGGGGCGGCGTGGGGCCGGAGTCGACGGCAGGTCCTGCATCGTTCGTGGGCTCGGGGCCGGCGTCGACGGGCGCGCACGACGCGACGCCGCACTCGCTGCTGCACGATGCGCACATGCGCTGCTGGTCGCAGGTATAGAGCGCGGTGTACTCGCGCTGCCCGTTCGGGTGCGAGTCGAAGCACGAGTTCACGCACGCCTGATCGCAGCCGGCCTTGGTCGCGCACTGATAGATCGCGAGGCATTCGGCATTCGACTGACAGACCGAGTGCTGACCGCTGCAGCCCTGAAAGAGGCAGCTGTTGCAGGTGGCGTTGCCCGTGGGCGGAGGCGTCGACGAGGTGCTCGGCGAGGGGCTCGCGCTGTCGGAGCGACCCCCGTCGAAATCGAGGCCCGACCCGTCACCCACGGACACGGTGCAAGCGCCGAGCGACACGCCGATCAGGGTGCCGAGGCCGACGGTGAGGGTGGAGAGCGCCAGGGTTCGCTTGTTGGGTCGAGAAGTCTTCAAGGTTTCCTCGGAAAGCGGCCCCCTCACACACGCTGTCGAAGCAGGAAGCAGGCCAAAGAGGGGACTGGGAGTGTACCGCTACCTGATTCGACGGGTCCAAAAGGACGCTTGTTCAACTGTTCATGGTTCTGTCGTGGTCTCGCGGGCTTTTGCGTCGTCGAAACGCCCCGGCGACCACCACCGTTCCGAGGATCGCGAACGGAGCGTCACCCACGACCTCGTACACAGTGCGACCTTCCAGCCAACGGATCTCGCCGACCAGGGTCTCGGCTCGGAACGTGTGGCTCTCGACCGGGCTCCGGCCCACCGGATCGACGATGGCGCTGACCCCGCTGTTCGTGCTGCGTACGAGGAATCGCCGATGCTCGACCGCGCGGAGCTTCGCGAGCGCGTAGTGCTCCCATGGCTCGGTCGTGTCTCCGAACCACGCGTCGTTCGTCACGTTGAGGAGAAGCTCAGGGCTCGCCGCGCGCACCGCGTCGCGCACGAAGCGGTGCAGGATGTCCTCGTAGCAAATGAGCATCGACGCGCGGTGCTCGCGTCCGTCGGGGCTCACGATGCGCAGCGGCTCGAGCGACACTCCCGCCGAGAACTGCCCGCTCTCGGGTGACCATCGCCGCAGAAACGGCAGCTCGTCGGCGAACGGCAACGTCTCTCCGAACGCGAGGAGCCGATGCTTGTCGTAGCGTCCGGTGATCCGCCCGTCTGCGGACGTCGCGTAGGCGGTGTTGAAGATCTCGGGGTGTGCCCCGCCGTGCGCGGCGTCGTCCCGGAACGTTCCGGCGCCGAAGACGAGGGGGGCTTTGAGGCCGTCGAGCACGCGTGTCGACACGAACGCTTCCGCGCGACTCTCCGGTACGTCGTAGATGATCGCGCCCTCGCTCCACACGACGAAGTCGACTGGCGCCAAGCCACGGGCTGCGCGATCCGCGACCAGCGCGAGGGTCGCGTCGCGATGGCGCCGAACGGCCTCGCTGGCGTAGAGACGCTTCTCTTTCGGGCCGAGGTTGGCCTGTACGATGCCGACGGTGGCGCGCGGCGCGGCGGCCACGCGCGCGTCGACCATACGAATGCGGACGACGCCGTAGGCGGCCGTGCCGGCGAGCGCGGCCACGCCCGCGACGAGCCAGCCTCGCTTCGGTGCTCGCCGTTCGAGGCGCGCGATCGCGAGCTCCGCGAGCGACACGTTGGCGAGCGCGAGAACGAGGCCGACTCCGATCGGGCCTCCGACGTCGGCGATCTGAACGAGCGGGAGCAAGCGATGCAGGCTCGCCGACGCGTAGTACGGAAAGAGGAGCGGGTACGCGAGCTCGACGCCGGCGAACGCCGCGAGATAGGCGAAATACAGCGGCAGACCGCGTTCGTCGGCGCGGCGCGCGAGCCACGTCATCGCGGCGACGCGACCGCCGCCTTGATACGCGCACAGTGCAACGAGAATGACGACGCGCGCGGGCCACGGAAAGCCGGCGAACGTCGCGACCGTTTCGTCGACCCAGTAGAAGCCGACGAGCGCGAGCGCGAGCCCGAAGGCGAAGCCGAGCCCGCCGGCGCGACGCGCGGGCTGTCGATGAATCGCGACGACGAGGAGCGCCTGCGCGACGAACGCCGCTGGCCACGCGTCGATGCCCGGATAGCCGAGCGCGTAGAGAAGCCCGCCCATCGCGGCGAGCGGATACGCGAAGCGCGGCGCGAGCGGCGCGGTGAGGCGCGCGCTCGTCTCGGTCATTTCACGTCGAGGAGCTCGACCTCGAAGACGAGGGTCGAGTTCGGCGGAATCGTCGGCGGCATGCCGCGCTCACCGTAGGCGAGGCTCGGCGGGATGGTGAGCTTGCGCTTGCCGCCCACCTTCATGCCCGCGACGCCCTGATCCCAGCCTTTGATGACGTTGCCCTTGCCGAGCTCGAAGTCGAAGGGGCGGTTGCGGCTGCGCGAGCTGTCGAACTCCTTGCCGTCGGTGAGCTTGCCCACGTAGTGGACCGACACGCGCTGGCCTGCTTTGGCCTCCTTGCCTTTGCCCGGGACGAGGTCCTCCATCTGGAGCTTGCCTTCGGGTTGGGCGGGCGCCGCACCGCGCGCGGCGGCGAGCGCGCTCGCGGCGCCGGGGGCGATCTGCGCCGACGCGGCGCCGGAGGCGCGCGGCGCGGGCGCGGCGACTTGCGCGGAGTCGGTGTTGATCGGCTCCGGGCTCGGCGGTGCCGTGAGGGCCGTGCAACCGAAGCTCGCGGCCACGAGCGCGGTCGCGCCGGCGGTGAAAATCACGCTGAGGGCGCGGGTGGGGGAGGCCGAGCGGACCGGGGAAAAGTGGGGAGCCATGGGCGGCCGTGACAGTAGTCGGGCCGGAAAGCCTCGCGCAAGAGCGATGGTGCTTGCCTAAGGCAGGGCTGGGGCGGCAAGGTGAAGGGTGCGGCCGCTCGGCCCCCCGTCATGGCGCGAGTTCTTCACATCGAGGACGACCCTCGGAACCGCCTGCTCGTCAGGAAGCTCCTCACCGCCGAAGGGCACGAGGTCGTCGATGCGGCCGATGGCCTCGAGGGGGTGCGGCTCGCGCTCGCGCAGCGCCCGGACCTGGTTCTCGTCGACCTGAACATCCCCGGGCTCGACGGCTACGAGGTCACCCTCCGCCTCAAGAACGAGTCGCTCCTCCGCGGAGTGCCGATCATCGCGATCACGGCCGAGGGCGAGCGCGAGACGAGCTTTGCCGTCGGCTGCGACGGGTTTCTCCAAAAGCCGATCGACGCGCGGAGCTTCGCGCGGCAAGTGCGCCAATACCTCGGCGGCCACCGCGAGCCGATGGCCTCGACGCCCGACGCGACCGGCGAGCGGCTCCGCGCGCAGAGCGGCCGCATCGTCGCCCACCTCGAAGAGAAGGTCGCCGAGCTCAGCAAAGCCAACGATCGCCTGAAGGAGATGGACCGGCTCCGCACGGAGTTCTACCGGAACATCTCGCACGAGCTCGCGACGCCGCTCACGCCCATCGTCGGCTACATCCGCATGATGATCGACGGCGAGCTCGGCGCCATCTCGACGCCGCAGCGAAAGGCTCTCCGCGCGATGGACGACTGCGTGCGGCGCCTTCGCAGCACGCTCGACAACCTCGTCGACGTGACCGCGCTCGAGACGGGGAAGATGCGCTTCTTCCATCGCGAGTACGACTTCCTCGACACGGTGCGCCGCGCGATCGCCGGCCAGGCCGATCCGATCGCCGACAAGAAGCTCACGCTGCTCGAGCAGCTCCCGCGTGGTCCGCTCCCGGCCTACGGCGATGCGGATCGCCTCTCGCGCGCGATCGGACAAATCCTCGACAACGCCGTGAAGTTCACTCCCGACGGGTCGACGCTCGGCGTGGGCCTCTGGGAATACGAGACGACGTACGAGCTCGTCGTGGCCGACAGCGGGCCGGGCGTGAAGCCCGAACACGCCGAGCAGATCTTCGAGCCGTTTCTCCAGCTCGATGGATCTCCCACGCGCGCGCACGGCGGCGTCGGCGTCGGCCTCGCCATCGCGCGCCGTTTCGCGCGCGGCCTCGGCGGCGACGTGCGCGTGGAGGCGGGCGCCACCATCGACGGGCACTACTTGCCCGGCGCCGCGTTCGCGATCACCGTGGCGAAGCGCGCTCCGATGGTCGTGATGGACGCTCCGCCGTCGTCGCTCTGAGGCGCGAACGAGCTCGGCCGTGCAGCGCATCTACCTCGACTGGAACGCGACCACGCCGCCGAGCGACGAGGTGCTCGACGCGATGCGCGAGGCCGCGCGCGAAGCATGGGGCAACCCGGCGAGCGTGCACGGTCATGGACGCGCTGCGCGGGCTCGCGTCGAGGACGCACGCGAAGCGGTGGCCGTCATGGCCGGCGTCGATGGTCGCGACGTCGTCCTCACGTCGGGTGGCACCGAGGCCAACAACCTCGCGCTCCGCAGCGTCGTGACGAGCACGCCCGAAGGGCCCCGACCGCGCATCCTCACGACTCGAATCGAGCACCCGTCGATCGTGAAGACCGCCGAGGCGATGGAGCGCGAGGGCCTCGCGACCGTGCGTTGGCTCGCGGTGACGGAAAGCGGGCACGTCGAACTCGAAGACGTCGCGCGCGCGCTCGGCGAGCCCGGCGGCGCCGCGCTCGTGTCGGTTCAGGCCGTGAATCACGAGACCGGCGCGATTCAGCCCCTCGAGGCCATCGCCGCGCTCCTTCCCGCAGAGACGTACCTTCACGTCGACGCCGTTCAGGCTTGGGGCAAAGTCGTGTTCGCGACCAAGGTCGCCACGCTGATGAGCGTCGCGGCCCACAAGCTCCGCGGGCCCAAAGGGATCGGCGCGCTCGTGACCCGTCCCTGCATCCGCTTGGAGCCGATTCTCCGCGGCGGCGCCCAAGAGCGTGGGCTCCGTCCCGGCACCGTCGACCCCGTAGCCGCGAGTGGGATGGGCGCCGCCGCGCGCGCCGCTCCGGGCGCCGCGACGCGCCGCGAGGGCGTGCGCGCGCTGCGCGATCGACTGGAGGCGAGCATCCTGGCGCTCACCCCGGCGGCGACCGTGAACGGGAGTGGGCCTCGCGCCGAGCACGTGACCAACATTTCGTTCGCCGGCTGGTTGGGGCCGGAGCTCGTCGCGGCGCTCGATCTCGAGGGCGTGAGCGTCTCGAGTGGGAGCGCGTGCAGCGCGGGAACGAGCGATCCCTCGCCGGTGATCGAAGCCATGGTCGGCCGCGCGCGCGCACGAAGCGCCGTGCGCTTCTCGCTTGGCGAGACCACGTCGTCCGCCGACGTGGACGATGCGGTGAAGGTGCTGCAGCGAGTCCTAGCGCGCACCCTTCCGCAAGGCGTGTGACAACCGCGGCGAGGGTCTCACGAATCGTCGTGCGATTGTGAGCAGACTGCACGGTTTTCGGTATGGTCAGAGAACGGACCAGTTCGCTCCGGGCCCTCACCGGATGCAGGACGACCGTCGAGGAGAATCTTCGTGCAGACGATCCGCAGTCGTGTGTTCGGTGCAGTGGTCGCGTTCGGGGTGGTGGCGGCGTGCGGTGGATCGAGCCCGTCCACTTTCGATCTCACGGAGGACGCAGCATCGCCCGAAGGCGGTGGTGCCGCTGACCTCGACGCGAGTGGTGCATTCGCCGAGGTCGGGCCAGTGCCGGACGCGAGCGTCGCGCCCTGCGTTGGCGCCGAGTGCGATGACGGTGCACCGCCCGCGGTGGTCTGCGGTGACGGAGTCATCGGGGGCGCGGAGCTCTGCGACGACGGCAATGGCAAGCCCGGCGACGGCTGCTCGGGCGTGTGCACCATCGAGCCTGGCTACACGTGCCCCACGCCCGGCCAATCCTGCGTCTACACCGTGACGCAGACCTGCGGGAACAGTCAGATCGAGGGCCAGGAGATCTGCGACGACGGCAACACCAAGGACGGGGACGGGTGCTCGGCTGCCTGTCAGATCGAGCCCAACTACAGCTGCACCACGCCCGGCCAACTCTGCACGCCGACCGTGACCGCGTTCTGTAGCGACGGCACGGTCAGCGCGGGCGAGCAATGCGACGACACGAACACGAGCCCCGGTGACGGCTGCAACGCCACGTGCCAGATCGAGCTCGGCTGGGTCTGCCCCACGCCGGGACAGCCGTGCACCAAGCTCGAGTACTGCGGCGACTCGATCAAGAACGGCACCGAAGAGTGCGACGACGGGAACGCTGGCCCGGGCGACGGTTGCTCGGGCGTTTGCAAGCTCGAGCCCGGCTACGCGTGCCCCGCGCAAGGCCAGGCGTGCGTGAAGATCTGGGTGTGCGGAAACGCCCACGTCGATCCGGGCGAGGCTTGCGATGACGGCAACGTGAACCCGAACGACGGCTGCGCCGCCGACTGTACCCTCGTCGAGCCCGGGTACACGTGCCCGACCGCGGGGGGAAACGGCGGTCCGTGCACCAAGGCGCCCGCGAACACGTGCGGTGACGGCAAGCTCGCCGGCGCCGAACAGTGCGACGACGGCAACTCCGACCCGAACGACGGCTGCACGGCCGGCTGCGCCGTGACGCCGGGTTGGACCTGCCCAACCCCCGGCGCGCTGTGCACCAAGATCGCGTTCTGCAGCGACGGTAACGTCGATCTCGTCCTCGGCGAGCAGTGCGACGACAAGAACACGAACCCCGGTGACGGGTGCAGCTCGCTCTGCCAGCTCGAGCCGAACTACGTGTGCCTCACGCCCGGCCAGCCGTGCACGTCGACCGTGAAGTGCGGCGACAAGAAGATCGGCGGCGCCGAGACCTGCGACGATGGCAACGCGGTTTCCTTCGATGGATGCTCGTCGGGCTGTCAGGTGGAGACCGGATGGACCTGCCCATACGTCGGCGTGCGCTGCATCGCGAAGCAGTGCGGAGACGGCATCGTCGCCGGTACCGAGCAGTGCGACGACAAGAACTCGATCGCCGGCGACGGGTGCACGGCCTGCAAGCTCGACAAGGGCTTCGCCTGCACGACCAACGCTCAAGGCAAGTCGGTGTGCCATGCGACGACGTGCGGCGACAAGGTCATCGAGGGTTCCGAGCAGTGCGACGACGGCAATACGCTGCCGTTCGACGGTTGCTACAACTGCCTCAAGGATCCGCAGTGCACAGCCGGCGTGTGCCAGGCGCAGTGCGGCGACGGGCAACGCTACGCCACCGAGGAGTGCGACGACGGCAACACGGTGAACTTCGACGGGTGCTCGTCGGACTGCAAGGTCGAGGTCGGCTTCACGTGCACGGACGTGACGCAGACGCCGCCTACCACCATCAAGCTCCCGGTCTTGATCCGCGACTTCATCGCCAAGGATCACCAGAAGAACGGGGCGACGTACCACCCCGACTTCAACCGCCACGGCGGCAGCGGCATCCTCAACATCACGACTGGCGCGCTCACGTCCGACGGTCGTCCCGACCTCAACTGCCCCAATGGCGACTGCACCCAGAACCCGGGGCACCTCTACGAGAACCCGGCCGGCACGCCCAACATCTCGACGAAGGCCAACTTCGACCAGTGGTATCGAGACGACGCTGTGAACGTGAAGAGCGCGATCGTCATCACGCTCGACCGTAACAATCAGACGGGCAACTACACGTGGGACAGCGCGAACACGACCCAGAACGGCGGCAAGGATTACTTCGACCCCGTCGGGACCGGCGGGTGGGTCGCGCTCGGTAAGGAAGACCGCACGTGCAGCCCGCTCCGGAACGTATCGTTCACCTCGGAGACGCACTTCTGGTTCGAGTACCAGGGTGGTGAGCGCTTCGACTTCGCCGGTGACGACGACACCTGGATCTTCTTGAACGGCAAGCTGGCCGTCGACCTCGGCGGCCTGCACACGCCGCGCACTGGCTACTTCCAGCTCGCGTCCGATCCCGACGGGGCCGGTCCGCAAAAACCGAACGGCCACGGCACGGTGTTCCAGAACATCTCGAGCGCGACCGCCGACGTCGACTTCGGGCTCGTCCAGGGCGGCGTCTACGAAGTCGTCATGTTCCAGGCCGAGCGCAACGAGTGCGGCTCGAACTTCAAGGTCACCCTCAAGAACTTCGCGCGGCCGAAGTCCAGCTGCGTGTCGACGTGCGGTGACGGCAAGGTCGCGAGCGACGAGGTCTGCGACGACGGCAAGAACGATGGCTCTTACAACGGCTGCATGCCCGGCTGCAAAGCGCGGGGGCCGTTCTGTGGCGATGGAACGACGAGCCAGCCGCCCGAGGCGTGCGACGACGCGGTGAACGCATCGACGTACGGCGGCGCGTCGAGCACGGCGTGCGGCCCCGGCTGCGCGTACGCGCCCTACTGCGGCGACGGTGTCGTCTCGAACGGCGAGCAATGCGACGAGGGGACGGGCGCCGGAAAGAACGGCAGCGGCTACGGCCACTGCAGCGCGGGCTGCACCCTCGGACCGCGGTGCGGCGACGGCATCGTCAACGGCAGCGAGACCTGCGACAGCGGCGCGGCCAACGGCTCGACCGGTAGCCCCTGCAAGGCTGACTGCACTCTCAAGTGCGGTGACGGTGCACTCCAGCCCGGCGAGGCCTGCGACGACGGGACCGCCGCCAACGTCGGCGGCTACGGCAAGTGCAACCCGGACTGCACGCTCGGTCCCCGGTGCGGCGACGGCTTCAAGAACGGCACCGAACAGTGCGACGACGGAAAGAACGACGGCAGCTACGGCACGTGCAAGCCGGACTGTACCTTCGCTCCGTATTGCGGTGACGGTACGCCCAACACTCCGCCCGAGACGTGTGACCTCGGGGCGGCGAACAGCGCGAGCGCCTATGGCCCGAACACGTGCACCAAGCAATGCGTGCCGGGGCCCACGTGCGGCAACAAGGCCGTCGACGGGGCCTTCGGCGAGACGTGCGACGACGGCGTGAACAGCGGACAGGCGGGGTCGTGCACACCCGATTGCAAGAGCTTCGTGCCGCTCGCTACCTGCGGCAACGGGAAGATCGACGGCAGCGAAGCCTGCGACGACGGGGTCAACAACGGCACCCTCAACAGCAAGTGCGACACCCACTGCCGCATCAAGTGTGGCAACGGCTTCAAGGATCCCGGCGAGGATTGCGACAACGGCGTCAACGACGGGAGCTACGGCACGTGCAACCCCAACTGCACGCTCGCTGGCTACTGCGGTGACAACATCAAGAACGGAGGCGAGCAGTGCGACAACGGCGCGGCCAACGCGTCGTTCGCCGTGGCCTATGGTCCAGGCGTGTGCACGATCGCGTGCACGTTCGCTCCGTACTGCGGCGACGGTCGCGTGCAAGCATCGTTCGGGGAGCAGTGCGACGGCACGACGTCGTGCGACTCGTCCTGCAAGACGTTCGTTCCCAAGTGAGCCTGCGCGGCACGCCTCGCCGCGACCGGTCTCGTCTACCTGCCGTCTTCGGCGTCGTGCTCGAGCGCGGCCAGCCGCGCGCGGCGCTCCTCGATTTCGTCGTGCACGAGCAGGTCGACCCAACGCGCTACGTCGGCTGGGGACGCCAAGTCCACGGCCGCGGAGATCGCGACCGCCATCTCGTCGGCCGTCGCGAAGCGCTCCGAGGGCTCCCGCGCCAGGCCGCGCAGAACCACCGCATCGAGCGCTTGGGGCACGCCTTCGCGCAAGGTGCTCGGCGGGGCGATGGTGCCGCCGATGATTCGCTGGACCGTGGTCGCCTCGCTCACGCCGCCGAAGAGACGCTGCCCCGTGAGCGCCTCCCAGAGCACCGTCGACGCAGCGAAGAGATCCGTGCGCCGATCCACGCCGCGGCCAAGGAGCTGCTCGGGGGCCATATAGGCGAGCTTGCCTTTGAGCGCGCCGGCCTGCGTCGTGGCGACACGGCCGACGGCCTTGGCGATCCCGAAGTCGACGACGCGCGCGATGCCATCCGCGCCGACGAGCACGTTCTGCGGGCTGACGTCGCGGTGCACGAGGTGGAGCGCAGTACCGTCCTCTCCCGTGAGCTCGTGTGCGGCGTGTAGGCCTCGGAGGACGTCGACGAGGATGGCCGCGACGACCGCCGGGGCGGCCGGCCTCTCTCGACCTCCGCGCCGGAGGAGCGCGCTCAGCGCTTCGCCGAGCACGTGCTCCATCACGACGACGATCTCGCCGGCCTCGACGACCACGTCGACGGTCTGCACCACGAACGGGCTCCGGATGCGGCGCGTGAGTCGGCCTTCATCGAGCATCATCAGCCCGAGCTGCGCGTCGCCCGCGAGGTGCGGGTGGAGTCGCTTCACCGCCAAGCAGCGCGCGGGCCCTCGCGCGTCCCGCGCGAGATGCACGCTCGCGGTACCGCCTGCGGCGATCTTGTCGAAGATGACGTACGGCCCGATCCGATGCGCCATCTCTTCGGCAGACTAGCGGTGCTCGGTAGACGTGAGCCTACGATTCGTGCCGCTCGGTCGCGGGAGCGGCACGAATCCCCGGCACATCGGCACCCGTCCGATCACGCCGTGGGTCGCCTTCAAATCGGCGCAACTGGGGTGCGCCGTAGCACCTGCGCGGTCAGCGCGACGCTGCGGCCTTGGGGGGCGGCGGGGGCGGCGTACCGACCTCGATCGGCACCCAGAAGGCGCGAATGCGCTGCGACGCGCCTTCTCGCGTGTAGCCGGCGAGACCGAAGAGGAGGTTCCAGAAGTAGCCCTTGGGATCTTCGCCGTACGAGAAGAGCGGCAGCAGGTGGAATTGCCAATCGGTGCCGCCCGACACGTGCTTCTGCATGTAGAGCGTGTTGGCCGCGACCTGGATGACCGAGTCGTCGGCGGTCTCGGCGAAGCGCCAATAGAGCGGGAAGCCGACCGTCGTGCGGCCCTTGGGGCTCGCGAAGTCCCAGAAGATCGGCGCCGCCACGGTGTGCGACGAGCGATCCTTGCGCCCCAGGTAGACGAGCGGGTGGATGTCCGTCTCCCAGCCGCGGATGTTCCGATTGATCGTGACGTTGGGGAAGAACCACCACGTGCGCGAGAGCCCCGTGTCCTCGAAGCGGCCGACGAGCGGCGTCAGCCAGTCCGAGCCGCGCGGGCTCTTCGAACGGTAGAAGAACGGGATCGCCGCCCAGTGATTGAGCTCGATGTCCTTGTCTTCGTACGAATAGAAGAGCGGCAGCACCGGCCCGACTGCCGTGAACGACGTCGACCCGCGGCGCGTCGTCGCGTGGCTGAAGAGCGGCGTCAGCATCGTGTCGGTCTTGGGCGTGATGCGCCGCAAGTAGCCGGGGAGCACGAAGAGCGAGGAGTCCTCGGTGTGCCCGTAGTGGAAGAGCGGGAAGAGCGTGGTGTGGCTCTCTTTGACGCCGCCCGTTTGCGGCTTGCCCTCGATGTGGAAGAAGAAGGGCGCGACGTCGACGATGCTCCGCTTCGGCGTCTCCTGCAAAATGACCGGGCCGACGACGGTGGTCGAGCTCTCTTCGAGCTCCTGGCTGCCGGTGTAGAAGAGGAGCGGCGGGACGAGCGTGTACGTGCGGCGGTTCCCCTCGCGGTCACCGTTGTCACCGCGGAACAGGAGGGGCGCGACGCCCCAATCCACGTCGGAGCCGGTGCGATCACGGAAGTACGGGCCGACGAGCGTGAACGCGCCCTCTTCGCTCCAGTGCGTCGTCGTGAGGAGCACCGGTGAGTGGAAGTAGCCGCCCTTTTCGCGGCTGCCCTCGAAGAAGAGCGGCGCCACCCAGTTGTCGTGCTCGTGCGGCGCTTCGCGGTGCGCGACCGGGCCCACCACCGTCACGTGGTTCTCTCGATCGCGCACACGCCACGCGAGGGGGAAGAGCACGTCGGCGTCGAGCTTGAGCGAGCGACGCTGATAGAAGAGGAGCCCGCTCAGCGACTGCCGATCGTACGCGCCAGCGGCCGGCGCGGGACGCCCCGGTGACGGGAGCCCGCGCGTCTCTTCGAGATAGAGCGGCGGAAGGAGTCGGATGCGGCGATCGCCGGTGCGCTCCTCGTAGAACGGGAAGTAGGAGCGCTGCGTCTCTCCCGCCGCAGCGGCCGGCGCACCGTCGGTGTCGGTGCCGATGCGCGCCCGCACTTCGGGGCTCATCGCGAGCGGATCATCCGGCGTCTTGGGCGTCGGATCCATGCTCTGCATCGCCCGCGAGGCTGCTTGTTGCGCCGCGTCTTCGTCGTCGCCGGCCGGCGTGCTCGACGGCTGCGGCGGAGGTGGCGCGCTCTTTCGCCGGCCTTGCGCCCCGGCCGGAGCCGCGAACGCGAGCAGCGAGAGCGCGGCCGTGAGGCCGAACAGGCGCGCGCGGGTGCCGTTCACGCGGGCTCCTTCGCGGGTGGGGGAGGCGGCGACGACGGGCGCGCGTCGAGCCATGCGGGGACGCCCCCGCGCGGGACCTCTTCCTGCACGTGCGCCGCGAGGTCCTTCGCTTGCACGACGCCGCGCGCGAGCTCGCTCTCGCCGACCACGATCGCGAAGCGCGCGCCGAGTGCGTTGGCGCGGCGAAGCTGGCTCTTGAGGGAGCCTCCGCGCGCGTCACCCTCCGCGGCGCGGCCTGCAGCGCGGAGCTCGCGAGCGAGGACGAGCGCCTCCGCGGCGGCGGCCTCGCCGAGCGCGGCCACGTAAACCGGCGGCACGGGCGGCGCGGGCACGATGCCGCTCGCGATGAGCAGCCGCTCGACCCCAGCCGCGAACCCGAGCGCCGGAACGCTCGGCCCACCGAGCTCGTGGATCATGCCGTCGTAGCGTCCGCCGCCGAGGAGGGTGCTGCCGGCGCCGAGCTTGTCTTTGGCGCCTTTGATCTCGAAGAGCGTGCGCGTGTAGTAGTCGAGGCCGCGCACGAGCTTTTCGTCGAGCGTGTACGGCGTGCCGAGCGCCTTCAAGAAGCGCTCGAGCTTGGCGAGGTGCGCGCGATCGTCGTCGCTCAAGAACCCGAGCACGCTCGGCGCGCCCTCGAGGGCAGCCTGGTCCTTCTCGGACTTCGAGTCGAGGATGCGGAGTGGGTTGGTCGTCAGGCGGCGCTGCGACTCGGGCGAGAGCGCGTCGCGGCGGGGCTCCAAGAACTCGACGAGCGCATTTTTGTATTTTGCACGCGTCTCCGGGCCGCCGATCGAGTTCACCAAGACCTCCGCGTCGGCGATGCCGAGCTCGCGGAGGAACTGGACGAGCATGTCGATCATCTCGGCGTCGCAGCCGGGGCCCGCGTCGCCGAAGATCTCGGCGCCCATTTGGGTGAACTGCCGATAGCGGCCGCGCTGCGGCTGCTCGCCGCGGAACATCGGCCCCACGTAGTACCAGCGGGTGATGGCCTCGCGGCCGTGCACGTTGTGCTCGACGTAGGCGCGGGCCGCGCTCGCCGTTCCCTCGGGCCGGAGCGTCAGCTCTTCCGAGTGGAACGTGAACGAGTACATCTCCTTCTCGACGATGTCGGTCGTCTCTCCGACCGTGCGCACGAAAAGCCCCGTCGGCTCGACGTAGGGCGTGCGCACCTCGCGGTAGCCGTACCGGCGCATCGTCTCGGCGAAGACCCGCTCGACGTGATGCCAACGCGGCATCTCGTCGGGGAGGACGTCGTTCATGCCTTTGACGGCGCGAAGAGGGTTCATTTTCGTGGGGTTGACGGCCCGGCCTGGGCTCGCGGGGCGCCATATCGCCCCGCTTGTCGACCAGGGTCAAGCGTTCTCTGCCCCTCGTGGGGATTCAGCGGCCCTCGGTCGGCGCCGCGCTTGGCATGAGACGGCTCCGCTACTAAGCATGAGCTCGTGGCTGGAGGAAAAGCCAAGCGGATCGCCCGGGTCTGCGCGCTGGACCTCGGGGGGGTGAGGGTCGGGGTCGCCATTTCGGACGAGCTCGGCCTCCTGGCCCACCCGCGCGGTGTCCTCGACGGCCGCAAGCAGCCGGCGCTCCTTTCGAGCCTCGTGGCCCTCGCCGACGACGAGGGGATCGACCGGTTCATCGTCGGGTTGCCCCTCGACATGAAAGGGGGGGAGGGCGACTCGGCGCGGCGCGCTCGGCGCCTCGCTCAAGCCATCGCCGACGCGACCGGTCGCGAGGTCGAGCTCTGGGATGAACGACTCTCCACCGTGGAGGCGAGGCGCGCCCTCGCGGACAGCGACGTTCACGGCAAGAAGGCCAAGGCGCACATCGACGAGGCGTCGGCCGTCGTGGTGCTCCAAGCGTGGCTCGACCGGGCGCGCGCGGGCGCTGACCGAGGCGGACGAGGGGCGGGGTGACCGAGGAGAAGAAGAAGCGCTCGCGCGCCCCCGCGCCGGCCAAGCGAGCCAAGCGGAAGAAGGCCGACGCCGATGGGGCGCCGCCGTCGTCGGCGCGCGTCGATTCGCGCGCATCGACCAAGGTCGTCTTGGGCGCGCCGCTCAAGTGGACGCTCGTCGTCGCCGTTGCGGCGCTCGTGAGCGCGGCGGTGCTCTTCTTCGTCGTTTATCCCGAGCAACGCGGGCCCGGAGCGGGCCGCGAGGTCGAGCTCGACTTCGTCGGCGACGAGTCGGCGGATGCGGTCGCCGCTCGCCTCTTCAGCGCCGGGATCATCCAGAGCCCACGGCTCTTCTCGCTCTACGTGCGCGCGCGCGGGCTCGACGGCACCGTGTCTCGTGGCGCCCACCTCTTGGCCGACGACCTCACGCCGCGCGAGCTCCTGGCGCGGCTCGCCAAGCGCGCCGGTATGCGCGCCAAGGTTGCCGTTCCGGAAGGCTTCACTCACGTCGACATCGCCAAGCGCCTCCATTCGTCGCGCGTGTGCAGCCGCAAGGCGTTCGTGGACGCCGTGCACGACAAGGCGGTCCTCGAATCCCTCCGCATCGACGGGCCGAGCGCCGAAGGCTACCTCTTTCCGGCCACGTACGACTTCCCGCAAGACAGCCTCGCGAGCGACGTCGTCCGGCGCATGAAGCTCGAGTTCGACAAGCGCTACGCGGCCATCGAAGAGAAGCACGGCGCAGGCGTCAACGACCTCCAGAGCTCGCTCAACTGGGGGCGCAAGGACATCGTCACGCTGGCCTCGATGGTCGAGAAGGAGGCGGCGGTCGACGACGAGCGGCCCCTCATCGCCGGCGTCTTCTTGAATCGACTTCGCGACCCGAAGTTCACGCCCAAGCTCCTCCAGAGCGACCCCACCGCCGCGTACGGCTGCATCGTCGACCCCACCATTCCGTCGTGTCGCACGTTCACGGGGAAGATCACGCACGCCCTCCTGAACGATCCGGCTAATGTGTATAGTACATACAAACACCCCGGCCTTCCGCCGGGCCCCATCGCCAACCCGGGCGCGCGTGCCATCGAGGCCGTGATGGCGCCGGCGACGACGCGGGCGCTCTACTTCGTGGCCAAGGGCGGCGGTCGCCACAGCTTCTCCGAGACCTACGAGGCGCACCAGGCGGCCATCAAGGGGAAGCCCGGGGACGCGACCGGGCCGGCTCCGAACCCTGCTCCCGACGACGACGCCGGCACCCCCTGAGGCGCGCGTTTTTGGGCTCTTCGCCCGTGGGGAGGCGTGATACCCCAGCGGCGTGTCCGAGCTTCCGATCCTCGCGGGTGACGTCGGTGGAACCAACACGCGCCTCACCCTCCTTTCGCCCGACGGAAAGAAGCTTCTCCGGCACGAGGTCCTCCCCAGCCGCGAGCACCCGAGCCTCGAGTCGGCGATGCGCGCCTTCCTCGGCGACGCTCGCGTCGATCGCGCGTGCCTCGGCATCGCCGGTCCCGTCCTCGACGGGCGGTGCACGGCCACCAACTTGCCTTGGGTGGTCGACGAGCGAGTCCTCCAGAAGAAGCTCCGCATTCGTCGCGTAAAGCTCCTGAACGATCTCGTCGCCGCGGCGTACGGCGCGATGACGCTCCCCAAGAAGCGCCTGGCGTCCGTGTGGGGCGAGCGCCTTCCGAGCGGGAAGGGCACCGTCGCGATCATCGCCGCCGGCACCGGGCTCGGCGAGGCCGTGCTCGTTTGGGACGGCGAGCGGCACGTGCCGATGGCCACCGAGGGAGGACACACCGACTTCGCGCCGCGCAGCGACCTGGAGATGCGTCTCCTCGCGCATCTCCAGCGTCAGCTCAAGAAGCGCGTCAGCTACGAGCGAGTCGTCTCCGGGCCGGGGCTCGGGAACGTGTACGACTTCTTCGTCGAGTCCGATGGCGTGCGCGAGACGCAGCCCAACGTGCGCGCGCTCGCGACCGCGCCCGACCGCAACGCGCTCATCGCCGAGCTCGCGACGTCGGGGAAGAGCCGCGCCGCGGGTCGCGCGCTCGATCTCTTCTTCTCCTTGTACGGCGCCGAAGCCGGCAACCTCGCCCTCAAATGCCTCCCGAGCGGCGGCCTCTTCGTGTCGGGCGGCATCGCGGCCAAGCTCCGCGACCGACTGATGCGCGGTGACTTCGTCGCGTCGTTCCTCGGGAAAGGGCGGATGGAGCCGCTCCTCCGCAAGATTCCGATCGCGATCGTCTTGGACAGCGACGTCGGCCTCAAGGGCAGCGCCCGCGTCGCAACTGGTTTATAGGAGACCCACGATGAACCTCGATCCGAAGGCCACTGAGCTCGCCATCCAAACGGTCAAGACGCTGTCGATCGACGCCGTACAGAAGGCGAACAGCGGCCACCCCGGGACGCCCATGGGCTTGGCCGACATCACGGTCGAGCTCTTCTTGAGCTTCCTCCGCTACGACGCGAAGGACCCGGCTTGGATCGGGCGCGATCGCTTCGTCCTGTCCGCCGGTCACGCGTCGATGCTCCTCTACTCGATGCTGCATCTCGCGGGGTACGACCTCCCGATGAGCGAGCTCGAGTCGTTCCGCCAGTGGGGCTCCAAGACGCCCGGCCACCCCGAGCACGGGCACACCGTCGGCGTCGAGACCACGACCGGCCCGCTCGGCCAAGGCATCTCCAACGCGGTGGGCTTCGCGCTCGCCGGCACGATGATGCAGGCGCGCTTCGGCGAGCCCTTCAAGGACGGGCGCGTCTTCGCGATCTGCTCCGACGGCGACCTGATGGAGGGCGTGAGCGCGGAGGCGTCGAGCCTCGCCGGTCACCTCGGCCTCGACAACCTCGTCTGCATCTACGACGACAACCGCATCACGATCGAGGGCGAGACCGATCTCGCGTACTCGGATGACGCAGGCCGCCGCTACGAGTCGTACGGCTGGTTCGTCCAGCACGTCGACGGCCACGACCGCGCCGCCGTGCACGCCGCGCTCGAGCGCGCGATCGCCGAGAACAAGCGCCCGTCGATGATCGTCGCCCGCACGCACATCGCCAACGGCGCGCCCCACGCGCACGACACGGCGGAGTCGCACGGCGCGCCGCTCGGCGAAGAAGAGATCGCCGCGACCAAGAAGGCGATGGGTTGGGAGCATCCCAAGTTCTTCGTGCCGGCGGAGGTCCGCGCCCTCTTCGATGCGCGCAACGCCGAGCTCGCGAAGACCCGCGCCGAGTGGCAGTCGCGTTACGACGCCTGGCGCAAAGCAGACGCCACGCGCGCGGCCGCCCTCGACGCCTTCCTCTCGCGCAGCGTGCCGGCCGACATCTACGAGAAGCTCATCGCCGCGCTCCCCGAGAAGGAGGACGCAACGCGCAACACGTCCGGAGCGCTCCAGCAGGTCGTCGCCAAGCTCGTGCCGTCGCTCGTGGGTGGCTCGGCCGATCTCGGTCCGTCGACGAAGACGCTCATCAAGGGGAGCGGCAGCGTCAACGCCGGTGCGTTCGAAGGGAAGAACCTCCACTTCGGCATTCGCGAGCATGGCATGGGCGCGATCGTGAACGCGATGGCGCTCTACGGTGGCTTCATCCCGTACGGTTCGACGTTCCTCATCTTCAGCGACTACATGCGCCCGAGCGTGCGCCTCTCGGCGCTCATGGAGCAGCAGTGCTTGTGGATCTACACGCACGACTCCATCTTCCTCGGTGAAGACGGACCGACTCACCAGCCCATCGAGCAGCTCTGGTCGCTGCGCATGATCCCGAACCTCGCGGTCGTTCGACCGGCGGACTCGCTCGAGTGCGCGGCAGCGTGGGCGATCGCGCTCGACCGGAAGAAGGGGCCGACCGCGTTCGCACTGTCCCGCCAGAAGCTCCCCAACCTGAAGCGCGACGCGGGCTTCGATCCCAAGACCGCGCTCAAGGGCGTCTACGTGGTCGCGGACGCGACGGGCGGCGCACCCGACGTCGTCATCGTCGCGACCGGCAGCGAGGTGCAGCTCGCGGTCGGCGCCCGCGAGCGACTCGAAAAGGCCGGGGTGAAGACGCGCGTGGTGAGCGCGCTCTCGGTGGAGCGCTTCCACGAGCAAGACGCGGCCTATCAGCGCGCCGTCCTACCGCCGGGCACGAAGCGCGTCGCCATCGAGGCCGGCCGATCCGAGCCGTGGAAGATGCTTCTCGGCGACGGCGCCCTCGCGATCGGCATCGACCGCTTCGGTGCGAGCGCGCCAGACAAGGTCCTGGGCGAGAAGTTCGGGTTCACCGTCGATCAGGTCACGGCGAAAATCGAAGCGTTTATCAGGGGATGAGGCTGTCCTGGTCCGGAGGCGCCGGGGTGCTACGCTCTCCTACCATTCGTAACGTCTCTTGTTAAGACTGACTGAAAAATGCCGTTGCCACTGGTCCTTCAATTTGTCATGGTGATCACGTGCTGACGCTACCCCGCATGCGCATGGCAGTCTGGGCTGCAGTTCCCGTGCTGTTCCTCGTTGGATGCGGGGGCGGGGATGACCACGCGCCGTCCGAGACGCCCGACATCGTCGAAACTCCGACGACGGTGCACCAAGCGGAGTCGGGCTGCGACGTCGTCGGCCAGAAGCGCGAGTGCAAGCAGATCATCTCGCAGCAGGACGGCATCGTGTCTTGCTACGTGGGCGAGCAGGCGTGCGAGGGGACGCGGACCTGGGGCCCCTGCATCAAGCCGAAGAACGCCAACGCCGCCGGTAACAACGGCAACGGCAAGCCCTGATCGCTCGGCGACGTTCCGTCCTGTCGCGCCTTCACTGAAGCGGCTGGAATCGAGCCTGGAAGAAGCGAAGGTGACGCGGCTCGTACGTCATCGCGAGCCCGCGGATCGAATCTCGTCGCGCGAGCACCGCCTCGACTGCGTCGACTGTCACGTCGCAGTGCGCCTGCGTGTAGACGCGTCGCGGAAACGTGAGCCGGACGAGCTCGAGACGCGGCATGTGATCTAGCCCCGTCGTTTTGTCGCGTCCGGCCGACACGATCCCACGCTCCATGGTGCGAACCCCTCCTTCGACGTAGATCTCCGCGGCCAGCGCCTGGGCGGGAAACGCGGTCTGTGGGACGTGCGGGAGGAAACGTTTCGCGTCGACGAACACGGCGTGGCCGCCGGTGGGGGTCACGATGGGGACGTCGCGTCGTCGGAGCTCGTCGGCCACGTAGCGCACCTGACCGATGCGCGCGTCCATGTGCGCCTCGCTCAGCGCCTCCTCCACGCCGCGCGCCATGGCCTCGAGATCGCGGCCGGCGAGCCCACCGTAGGTGTCGAGGCCCTCGAAGAGGACCACGAGGTTGCGCGCCTCGTCGTAGAGATCGTCGTCGTTCAGCGCGAGGAACCCGCCGATGTTCACGCAGAGATCCTTCTTCGCGCTCATCGTGCAGCCGTCGCTCGCCGCGCACATGTCGAGCAGGATGTCGGCGAGCGAACGCTCCGCTTGGCCCGGCTCGCCATGCTTGATGAACCACGCGTTCTCGATGGCCCGCGTGGCGTCGAGGATGAGGCGCACGCCGTGGCGTCGCGTGAGCTCGCGCACCGCGCGCAGGTTCGCCAGCGAGATCGGCTGCCCGCCGGCCATGTTCACTGTCGCTCCAATCGTGACGTAGGGGACGCGCGACGCGCCCACCGTCTCGATCGTGTGCTCGAGCTTCTCGAGATCGACGTTCCCTTTGAAGGGGAAGGGATCCGTCGGATCGTGCGCTTCGTCGATGACCACGTCGACGAAGGAGCCGCCGCATAGCTCCTGGTGAGCGCGCGTGGTCGTGAAGTACATGTTGCCCGGGATGACGTCGCCCGGTCGCACGAGGAGCCGCGACAAGATGTGCTCAGCGCCGCGGCCCTGGTGGGTGGGGATGATGCGCCGGTAGCCGTAGCGCCTTCGGACCGCTTCCTCGAGCCGGTAGAAGCTCTCGCTCCCCGCGTACGCCTCGTCGCCCATCATCATGGCGGCCCATTGCGCGTCGCTCATCGCGTTGGTGCCGCTGTCGGTGAGGAGATCGATTGGCACGTCGCGCGAGCGGAGCAAGAAGGTGTTGTAGCCAGCGGTTCGGATCGCGCGTTCGCGCTGCGCCCGGGTGGTGGTGGGCAGGAGCTCGACGGTCTTGATGCGGTAGGGCTCGGCCCAGGCTCGGGAACGCGGGTGCATGCGCTCGTCGTAGTGCCGAATCCGGCGACCGGAGATGAGCTAGGTCACCCCGTCCGCTCGCCGTGCGCTTCGGGGCGGTCATCCCTGACGATCGTCACGAGCTCTCGGGCGAGTGGTCGGACTGACATCCGTCATGGGGGCCCGAGGACGCCGGTGCCTAGACTGAACGCGGGAGGTGTCATGTCGCGCGCTACCGTCCGTGTGCTCGCTTGCAGCCTCACGCTCGTCGCTTGCGAGGCGACTCAGCCCGAGGAGACGACGTACTTCGATCGCAGTATCGCGCCCGTTCTCACGACCGGCTGCGCGCGCTCACCCACCGGAAGCGGGTGTCACGTCGCCGATGCGCGCGGCAACGCGTTCGGCAACCTGGACGTCTCCACGTTCGCTGGGCTCGACCGCCGACGCGACCTGCTCACTTCCTATGGGCCCTACGAGCAACCCGGCCTCCTCGTGAAGGCGATCCCGCCCTACGAGATCGAGGTGCGCGCGTTCGACGGCGTGCGGACCACCGTGACCACCGACGTGCGCCACGCCGGAGGGCCGATCCTAGACCCCATCGGAAGCGCGTACCGCACGCTGCGACGGTGGATCGAGGGCGGCGCGACCGCGAACAACGCGGGGCGCGCGCCGGTCCGCAACGCGTCGCTCCCGTGTCGCGGGAGTGCGCCACCGGCCGGGCACGACCTCTCCGTCGACCCCCCGACTGCCGACTTCGGTACCTATCGTGACAAGGTTCACGCCATGCTCGTCACGCGCTGCGCGGACGGGAACTGCCATGGTTCGGGAGGAAACGCGCTCCCCCTGGCGTGCGGGCAGTCCGCGGAGGACGTGCGCGCGACGTACTGGGCGATCGGCGACTACGTCGCGTCCGTCGCCGAGGAGAGCGAGCTCGTGCGTCGTCCGCTCGCGCCTGCGCAGGGCGGTACGTTCCACGAGGGCGGGCCGGTCTTCTCGTCGCCGTCGGACGCCGACTACCAGGCGCTCGTGGAGTGGGCGCGCGCCCGTGGTGCTCCGGCCGTCACCGGTCTCGGCGTCGGCTTCGACTTCTTCGCCCACCGGGTGCAGCCGATGCTCGTTCGCAAGGGGTGCATGCAGATGCAATGTCACTCTGGCTCGAGCTTCCACGACTACCGTCTTCGCGGCGGCGCGTCGGGGACGTTCTCGCTCTCGGCGACACGGCGCAACTACGAGCTCTCCCTGGCGCAGCTCGCTCTCGAATCGGAGGAGGTGACGGCGAGTCGCCTCGTTCGCAAGAACCTCTTCCGCGCGGAGGTCTCGCCGGGCGCGGTCGGGATCGTCCACCGTGGCGGCCCGCTCTTCGAGGATCTGGGCGCCGGGCCGGCGCGCGGCGTCGATTGCGATGGCAAGGGCTACGACTTCGACAAGGGCTCACTCGATCAGATACCTGCAGTGTGCATCGTTCGCGAGTGGCTCGGGCGAGAGCGCGCCGCACGTCGCCTCGCGCCGCTCACCGCCATCGTCTACGTCTCGCGTCCGGTCGCGGGCGCCGCTGGGTCCATATTGGACTTCGACGCCTACGCACCCGGAGCCGACCTGCGCGTCGCGACGGTGGGGTCGAGCCTCACGGTGAGCGGCGATCGATCGTTGCTCGCAGGGTGCGGGCTCGACCCGGCCACGGCCGACGTGAAGCGGCCGGCCGCGTCTTGGGACGCAAGCAAGATCGCCTTCGCGGCTCGCGCCGCGCACGATCGACCGCTCGTGATCTACGAAATGAACGCCGACGGAAGCGGCTGCGCCCCGCGTGGCGACATCGGCGCGCACCCACCGAGCGTGAACGGTCTTCTCGTCCACGACTTCGACCCCGCGTACTCACCGCCGCTCCCCGACGGCTCGACGACGCTCGTGTTCGCCTCGACCCGCGGCAACCTCGACGGACGTGCGTACGACTACGCGGGCCCGCAGCGCACGCCTGCCGATCCGTCGCGCCCGAACGCGAACCTCTACGCCGATGAGGTCGACCCCGCCGCGCCAGGAAAGCGCCGCGTGCGGCAGCTCACGTTCCTCCTCAACACCGAGCGCGCGCCGGCCTTCATGGCCGACGGTCGCGTCATCTTCACCGTCGAGAAGCGAATGCCAGGCTTCTCTCAAACCAGCCTGCGCCGCATCAACCTCGATGGTGGAGACTATCACCCGCTCTACGGGCAGCGAGGCTCGGTCGGCTATTACGAGGTGTCCCAGGGCGTGCACCTCGCGGACAAGGACTTCGCGGCCATCTTCGCCGATCACGGTGTGCCCGCCGCGGGCGGCGCGCTGGGGGTCTTCAGTCGATCCATCGGCGTCGATCTCGCGAGCCGCCAGCCCGGCGACTATCCCGCCGATCCGAGCGTCGTCGATCCGGCCTCGCCCCGCGCCCTCGATCCGGCGTTCTTCCTCCACTCGCTCCGTTTGCCAGACCCGAGCTCCACGGGGCGTGCCACGGGGACGACGGCCGGCGCGTATACGTCGCCGGCGCCGCTCCCCGATGGTCGCGTGCTCGTCAGCTGGGGCGCGGCCCTGGCGGGAGCTCGCGGCGCGCCCGACTACGACGTCTTCGCGATCGATCCCGGCACTGGGGCCAGGACACGCGTCCTGGGGGCCGCCGGCACCGCCGAGATCGAGGCGATCGCGCTCTACGCGCGCCCGCCGCGTACCGTCTATCGCTCGCAGGCGAGCGAGCCCAACGCGTACCGTGTCGACGACTCCGTACGTACGGCGGACGTCCTCATGAACGACGCCGACGTCATCTTCTCGCTCATGACCCAGAACACGCCCACGGGTCGCGTCGTCGACAAGGACCTCCGCAGCTTTCAGATCTGGGAAGACCTTCCCCCGCCGGTCGATCCCCGAGCGATCGAGCCGTCCGCCATGGTGAAGGACGCGTTCGGCAGCGTCTTCGTGCGGCGCCGTCTCCTCGGCGAGGTGCCGGTCGCCGAAGACGGATCGGCGCACTACGTCGTCACCGGTGGCTTGCCGCTCGTGATCGAGCTCGGCGCGACGCCGCTCTCGCGGGAGCGCTCGCTCCCGCGAATGATCCCGGAGAACGTGATGTTTTCGCCCGGGGAGTCCGTGCACGAAGGGTTCCCACGCGATGCGTTCGACGGCTTCTGCGGAGGCTGCCACGGCTCGGTGTCGGGCCGGCCACTCGACGCGGCGCTTCGTCCGGACGTCCTCTCGCGCGCCTCCGACACGGTCGCTTTTCGTACGCCGCCGGCGCGCCTCGACGTGCCGCCATCGGGGCGCGGCCCGGCGCTCACTCCCTGAGCCGCACGGAGGCGGACGTCACCCGATGGTGACGTCCTCGAGACGCGCAGCGTCGTGGAGCGCGAACCCGTCGGGGGTCGTCTCTACGATGCCCGCGCGCTCCCACTTGGTGAACGTGCGGATGGTCGTTTCGACCGCGGTTCCGATGAGGCGCGCGCACTCGCCGCGCGAGAGCACGATCGGAACGAAGACGCTGCCGTCTTCGGTCTCGTCACCAAAGCGTCGCGCCAGATAGAGAAGGAGCGTCGCGAGCCGCTTGTCGGTCGTACCCGCGGACATGATGCGAATCTTCTCGTGCAGCGCCTGGGTGTGCTCGACCACCGACGCGGTGTACGCCGCGGCGAGCGCGGGGTGCTCGGACATGAGCGCGCGCGCGACGGCGACGGGAACGCGAACGAGATCCGCGCTCGGCGTGATGACGATGGCGTCGGCGGGGTAGGGGCGACCGGACACCACCGCCATGTCGCCGATGCTCTCTCTCGGCCCGAAGATGGCGACCGTGCTCTCGGAGCCGTCGGGGCCGGCGCGCACGATCTTGACGAGGCCCGTCACGACCACCGTCGACCACGCGGCGACGTTGCCCGCCTGCCACACGCGCTCGCCGCGCGGAACGGTACAGCGCTGAGCCTCTTTCGCCATGCGCCCCACGATGCTGGGGTCGACGCCACGGAGGAGCTGCGACGCAGACAAAACGCGTGCGAGATCGTCCGTGACCATGACATTCATCATGAGGGCGGGCGCGCTCTTTGCGATGATCCAGATCATCGCCGGTCGCTTGGCTCGTCGCGTACGAACGAGGGGTGAGACGCATCGGCGTGGGGAGCGCGCTCGTGATGGTCGGCTTTGCTGGCGCTTGTGACGCCGGCGTCGCCGCTGTGTGGCTCGAGGACGTCGCCGCCCCGCCCAGCGTCGCGGACGACGCGACCGCGCCACCCGCCGACGCCGGCGGCGCGATCGACGGTGAAATCGCTTCTCCCGCGGATACGGCCGACACGGACGACGGCGCCGCGCTCTCCGAGGCGTTCCACGTGCCTGGCACCCAGGTCGGTGACATCTCGGTCGGGAGCTATCTCTCGCCGAGCGGCTGCGGCGGGTGTCACTACGGCAACGTCTCGGCGCCGTACCCGTCGTGGAGCGGGAGCCTCATGGCGTTCGCCGCGCGCGACCCGCTCTTCTTCGCGCAGCTCGCGACGGCAAACCAAGACGTCCCGGGCGTCGGGCGCTACTGCGTGCGATGCCACGCGCCGATGTCGGTCGTGACCGGAAGCGCCCGCGTCGGAACCGAAGCGGCCATGACGACCACCGACCACGACGGCGTCGCGTGTCACTTCTGTCACTCGATGATCGATCCGCTGGCCGGCGACGCGAGCGTGGCCGCGCCGAACGACCCCAAGACCCTCGCCAAGCTCGCCGACGTGCCGACGGCGTACGGCAACGCGGCGTTCGTGCTCGATCCGGCGTGGCTTCGACGCGGGCCTTACGCCGATGCGGCTCCGCCGCACGCCGCGACCGTCTCTCCGTTCGTGAAGCGGGGCGAGATGTGCGGCACGTGCCACGACGTCGGCAACTTGCGCGTCGCACGCCAACCGGACGGCACCTACGCCTACGCTCCGGCGGGCAAGCGCGCGCCCGACGCCGATCCGACGCATCAGTTTCCGCTGGAGCGGACCTTCACCGAGTGGCGCCTCAGCGCGTTCGCCGACGGCGGCGTCGACATGCAAGGCCGCTTCGGTGGAGACGCCGGGAACACCATCGTCTCCACGTGCCAGGACTGTCACATGCCCAAGGTGCGCGCGGCCGCGTGCATCTTCGCCGGGCAGCGCGCCGATCTCGCCACGCACGAGCTCGCCGGGGCCGCGTCTTGGGTCCTCGGCATCGTGGGTGACTACTACGGCGCCTCCGTCGACCGTCCGGCGATCGCGAGAGGACAAGCGAACGCGGTCGCGATGCTGGCCCGGGCCGCGACGGTCGCATTGTCCGTGAACGGGCGAGTCCTGCGCGCACGCGTCGCCAACCAGTCCGGGCACAAGATCCCCACCGGGCACATCGAGGGACGTCGCATTTGGGTGAATGCCGTCTTCTACGACGCCGCCGACGCTGTGCTCGCCGAGCACGGGCGGTGGGACCCGTCGACCGGAGAGCTCGATGAGTCGACGACGACGGTCTTCGAGATGAAGGTCGGTCTCAGCGCGGCCGCGGCGGCGGCGACCGGGCTTGCGCCTGGAGTCACCACGCACATGGCCCTCGCCGATACGGTCGTGAAGGACAATCGCATTCCGCCGCTGGGGTTCGACAACGCGCGCTACGACGCGCTGGGTGCAGGCGTCGTCGGGGCGACGTACGCCGACGGCCAGAGCTACGCGGACGTGGACTTCACCGTGCCCGCCCTGGCCAAGCGCGCGGTCGTCCGCGTTCTCTACCAGACCGTCACTCGCGAATACATCGAGGCCCTGAAGAACGGCAATCACACCGACGCGTGGGGGAAGGACTTGGCCGATTTGTGGGAGAAATCGGGCAAGGACGTCCCCATCCAAGTCACGAGCGCCGCGCTCTCTCTTTGACGCGGCGCCCTCGTCGATGCGCGCTCAGAAGAGGCGCGTTCGTCCATGCGTCAGCCATACGTCCGCCACCGTGCCCGTACGCGTTCCGATCGAGCGCGCGGCCCATCCGCTGCGTACGAAGCCTTGCGCGCGAAGATCGATCGCTGCGACCCCCGCGTGCGCCAGGTCGAGCAGCTCTCCGTCCCGAGAGACGCCGTCGCCGTCGTCGTCGCGGAAGAGTCGAAGCGACGGGAAGACGCTGTCCCCCTCGTCGATGATCCCGTCTTCGTTCCCGCCGAACGCCGCGCCGTCGTAGCGGCTCAAGCTCGCCCAGCCGTCGGCGAAGGTCTCGCCGCCGGGGCCGACGTCTCCGAACAGCTCCCGGCCGTCGTCGATGCGGCCGTTGCCGTTTCGATCGAGCGCGAGGAGGGCGTCGTCGCCGCGGACCCATGCGACGCGGCGCTTCTCCCCGGTGCCAAAGAGGTCGAACTCTGTGCGCCCATCGGTGAGCGGCACGACCGACACGCCATCGCCCGCCAGATCGAGGACGAGTGGGTCGCCGACGTTGCACGGTACGACGCGGAAGATCGCCTCCGCCGCGAGGCTGTGCTCCGTCGCGATGCCCGCGCTGACACCGTCCGCGTAGCGGCGGTCGGCGTCCGCCAGCGCGGCGACGTCCGACGGCGTGGAGGGCGAGTAACCGCTGCACAGGGACGAAGAGATCGCGTGCGCTCCGCCCTGCGAGAGGGCGCGCGTGCGCGCCGGCTCGAGGAGGCTCGTGTTCGCCGCGCACTGGGTGATCTGCGTGATTTGGGTCGGGTACTGCATGGGCATCCCGAGCTCGTCGAATCGCTTGTTGACCTCCGCCACGTAGATCTGGCGTCCGCGCGCGACGCCGGCCGCGTGCGCGCTCTGCGCCGGCGTGGGCGAGGTGTCGCACAGCTTCTGCGCCCGGAGATCGTGCACCACGGCCGTGGCCTCGTTGTCGACGCCCGTCGTGTAGCCCTCGCCGTTCCAGAAGGTCGCTTCCGCGCGTACGGGTGCGAATCGCTCGTCGAGTGGGTCGTCGGTGCGGGCCTGGGCGGCGCCGGCGTAGGCCGTCACGGCGGCGCGGGTCACGACGGCGCGGCAGTCGACGCTCGCGCCCGCCGGGGCCGCCGCGAGGAATGGGCAGGCGGGTAGCTCTTCGACCGGCACGACGCCGTCGCGCGCGGTCGGCGTGTACGTAGCGAGCACCCCGGCGCGACTGAGCTCGGCGCGAACGGCGCTGGTGAGCGATTTCTTACCCTGCGTGAGCCCGCGCTGGATGGCTTGGCGCAAGAGCTCCACCCGACCGGTGTCGCCTCCCGACACGATCGCCGACGCCGCCCCGGGCGGGCTCTCACCGTAGGCTCCACCTGCGGCGAGCCACGACGCTTCGTCGGTGCTCGCTGAGCATCCGCCGCTCGTGGCGGCGAGGATGAGGACGATCGCGGAGACCTGGGCGCGCGACGTGACGAGGTGCATGGTGGTTCCTTTCGCGAGAACGCGAGAGCGACGCTGCAACGGCGAGGCCAGCGTGCACTCTGCAAGCATCGCGACGCTCGCCGCGGAATTGGCCGCTCACGACGGATGTGGGCGTACGGCTCCGTGACGCGCGCGGGCGGCGCCGTGGGGTCCCGAAATCCATGGACCCGCGGCGAGCGTCCGAGCTCGGAAAAGCATGCGCTCCCGGATCCTGATGGACGTCAGGCGCCGACTTGCGTGCGGCCGCGCCGTCGTCACGAGTTACGTTCATGCTCCCCGTCGTTCGGGCGCGTCGCGCCTCTCGGCTTCTCGCGCTCCTCGCGCTCATGGGCCTCGCCGCGTGCGAATCTCCGCCGGGTGGTGCTCCACCGGCGGACGTCTCGCTCACCGTGCGCGGCGTGAAGGACGGAGCGCTCTTGACCGGTGTCGTCACGATCGGGGCCGAGGTGCTCGACTCGCGGCTCGAGGCGATGGAGGTCTACGTGGGCGATCGCCGCGTTGCCCGCGCGATGGCCGCGCCGTTTCAGGTTGCGCTCGACACGCGCCTCTTCGCCGACGCGCGCGTCCGCGTCAGCGTCGTCGGGCTCGTGGATGCGACGGACGTCACGCGGAGCTTCGACGTCACGATCGACAACACGCCGCCCCGCGTCGCCGTTCCGGCGCTCGCGAGCGGCGTCGTCTACGCCTCCGGCGATGCCGTCACCTTTCCAGTCGACGTGTCGGACGCGAGCGGGGTTCGGGAGCTCACCGTCACGTTCAACGGCGTCCCGGCGGTCGTGAGCTCCGCCCCGCCGTACGTCGCCACGCTGCCGCTCGCAGCGCTCGGGCTCACGTCCGCGCGCCTCCCCATGCCGCTCGCCGTCACCGTGCGCGCGGTCGACGTTGCAGGCGTCGCTGGCGCCTGGAATGGCCCGGTCACGCTCCGGTCTCGCGTCGCGTGGCAAGCGTCCACGCTGGGCGAGGTCTGGGCTCCGCCCGTCTTCGGCGCGACGGGCGTCGCGTACTTCGGATCACGCGACGGGAAGCTCTACGGGGTATCGCCGACGGGGACGCCGGTCGGCGCGCCGATCGCGATCGGCAAAGAGATCCTCTTCTCACCGGCGGTCGACGTGACCGGCGGGGTCGATCGACTCTGGGTCTCCGCGGGCGACAGCGTCGTTCGCGTCGATCCGACCAAGGGACAGATCGCGGCGACGTTCACCGCTCCGTCGACCCTCGGCACTGCGCCCGTGCTCGGGCCGGATGGCGTTTTCGTCGGCACCTTCGGTGGCGAGCTCGTCGCACTCGACCGCGAGAGCCTCACCAAGCGATGGTCATCGACCACGTCCGCGCCGATCGAGAGCACGCCCGCGCTCCTCGCTGGTGGCAGCGTCGTGTTCGGAAGCGACGATCGCTTCGTGCATGCCGTGGACGCGACCGGCGCGGAGCGATGGCGCCTCGAGACCGGCGGTCCGGTTTGGTCACGACCGATCGCCGCGCGCTCGGGCGGCGTCCTCATCGGCTCGCACGATGGCTACCTCTATCGCGTCGGAGCCGCCGGCGAGAAGCTGTGGGAGTTCGACACCCGGGGCCAGGTCTGGGGCGGCGCCGCCGAGACCGCGACCGGCGACATTTACGTGGGCTCGACGTTCGGCGAGCTCGTGGCGCTGAGCGCGACCGGGCAGGCGCGCTGGCACAAGGACGTGGGCGGCCTGGCCTTCGCGACGCCGGTGGTCGCGTCGTCGGGCACGGTCTTCGTGGCGGGGGCGAGCGGTACTGTCTACGCGTTCTCGCCGGGCGGTGACATCAAGTGGACCCACGCGCTCGGCGCGGCGGTGCTCGGTGGGGTGTCTTTGTCCAAGGACGAGTCTCGCCTCCTCGTCGGGACCAAGGCGCGCACCGTGGTCGCGCTCTACTCGGGTGAGACTCCCTGAGCGCTGCGGTCGTCAACCGGCGCCGGCCGCGCGATCGATCACCCACACGATGCTCCCTTGAACCGCGCGAATGAGGCGCGCCGGCGTCTCGTCGAGATCGCCGCGGACGGCCCACGCGCGCTCGAGCGCGCCGTGCTTCTCTTTGCCCACGGCGATGACGACGGCGTTCTCGGCGTGCTCGAGGAGCGGCGCGGCGAGGGAGAGGCGCGCCTCGTGCCCCGGGCGCGCGGGCACGTCGACGACGAGTCGATCGCGGATGAGCACCGTGCCTTCGCCCGGAAAGAGCGAGGCGGTGTGCCCGTCGGCGCCGATCCCGAACACCACGAGATCGAAGGCGGGGAGGTCGCCCTTCTTCGCGACGCGGCGCTCGATCTCCGCTTGGTACGCACGCGCCGCGGTCGCGAGGTCTTGGACGTCGCCCGGCATGCGCGCGACGTTCTCGTCGGCGATCCGCGCGGGACCGAGCAACGCCTCGCGGATCATGCGGTAGTTGCTGCGGTCGCTCTCGGGATCCCCAGCGCGTTCGTCGACGAAGAACACGTCGACGCGCGACCAGTCGATGCCCTCGGCCCGCGCGAGCTCGCCGTAGGCGGCGCGCGGCGTCGAGCCGCCAGAGAGCGCGATCGCGACGCGCTTCTTTTGGCCGAGCGCCTTGGCGAGGACGCGCGCCATGCGGCCGGCGGCCTCGGTCGCGACTTCGGCCGCGTTCTCGCCCGCGACCAACATCCCAGGGACGACCTTGGTGGTCACGGCAGGACCAGGCCTTCTTCGTCGATGTCTTCGGCGAACTTCGCGGACTCCATGAGCGCCGCGTCGCGCGCCGGTCGGTGCAGCGTTCGCTCGAGGAGGCGACCGCCTTTGTTGGCGCTCAAACGAACGCGCTGCTCGGTCGCGCTCGGAACGCCGTCGGCCGACATCCGCCACACGAGGACGTCGGCCTCGGGCGCGGCCGGATCGATGCCGCTCGCGAGCTCACGGTCGACCGTTCCGCGGAGGACGATGCCGTCGCGCTCGGCTTCGATCGCGATCCCCGCGAGCGCCGCGGGCGCGACGCTCGCCGGCCGCGGAACCGACGTCAGGACGAGCTGAACCGGCGAGCCGTCCCCGCGGGCGAGGCGCAGGTGACCCCCGAGCCGTGCCATCTTCCATCCGAGGCGCGTCGCGAGCCAGCCGAGGAGGAGCGTGACCTCCGAGCCGAGCCGCGAGCCATGCTCCGAGGCCTGCCGGAGCTCGATGCGACGGATGGCGTCGGCGTGGCCGGTGAGCTGAGGATCGTCGAAGAAGCGCGCGATCATCTCCTGCCACGGCGCGAGCCGCGTCCATGCGAGATCGGCGACGTGCGGTGCTTCTCCGACGACACCGCCGACCGGCGGCACCGATCCGCGATCGGGCACCGGCACGAGCGAGGCCCGCGGCGACTCGCGGCGGAGCTTGGTCTGCGCGCGCGTCCACCGCGCGAGCGAGAGGAGGCTGGCGAGCGACGTGTACTCGGTGTCGAGCACGATGCGGGTCGCTTCTTCGGCGATGCCGACGAACACCGGATCGGCGACGTGCACGCGACCGAGCCACACGACCGTCGTCGGGATCTCGGGGACGCGCAGCGCGTCGACAATGCTCGCTGCGCGCCCGCAGATCGCGCCGCCGGTTCGGAGCGTGATGCGCTCGGAGCACGTCGCATCGGCGCCGATGCCGCACACCGCAGAAACGTCCGCGTCGAGACCGGTTTCGCCCTCGGGGTCGAGCCCGAGGAGGATCGCGCGCGCGGGGATTCCCGCGGTGACCTCGTCGACGACCGTCGCGTATCGCTGGATGACGTCGGGCGCGCCGACCACGACGAGGTTCATCGTGCACGCGCGCGCCTTGGTGGGCTCACCCGGCGTGGGGACCCAGATCTCGCGGAGCTTGGTCTCGACGACGGTGATCACGCTGGCGACGGAGGTGGTCACGGCTTCCTCCAGCGGCGACCGTCGCGTGCCAAGAGGTCGTCGCCTTGGTCGGGCCCCCACGATCCGGACGCGTACGAAGGCGGCGGTGCGCCTCCAGCCTGCCATGCGGCGAAGATCGGATCGACGAACGCCCACTGGTGCTCGACTTCGTCGCCGCGCGTGAAGAGCGTGGCTTCACCGCGCATCGCGTCGAGGAGGAGGCGCTCGTAAGCCTCGGGCGTGTTCGAGCCGAACGCCGAGCCGTAGCGGAAGTCCATCGCCACGTCGCGGAGGATGGTGTGCTGACCCGGCTCCTTGGTGATGAAACGAATCGCGATGCCTTCGTCGGGCTGGATGCGCATGGCGAGGACGTTCGGCGTGATGCCGCCGTCGGGCGCGCGGAAGAGCGTATGGGGAACCTTCTGGAAGTGGACCGCGATCTCGGTGACGCGCCGCGCGAGGCGCTTGCCGGCGCGCACGTAGAAGGGCACGCCGCTCCAGCGCCAGTTGTCCACGAAGCAGCGCATCGCGACGTAGGTCTCGACCTGCGAGTCTTTGGCGACGTCGGGCTCTTCGCGGTACGCGGGCACCTCGTCACCGCGAACGAGGCCGCGGCCGTACTGACCGCGCACCACGTTCTCGCCCACCCGCGAGCCTTCGATGCCGCGAAGCGAGCGGAGGACCTTGACCTTCTCGTCGCGTACCGCGTCGGCGTCGAGCGAGATGGGCGGCTCCATCGCCGTCAGGCAGAGGAGCTGCATCAGGTGGTTCTCGACGATGTCGCGCGTGACGCCGGTCTGCTCGTAGAACTTGCCGCGTCCCTCGACACCGATGTCTTCGGCCACGGTGATTTGGACGTGGTCGACGTGCTCGCGCGACCACACCGGCTCGAACAAGCTGTTGGCGAAGCGGAAGACGAGGAGGTTCTGAACCGTCTCCTTGCCGAGGTAGTGGTCGATTCGGAAGAGCTGCCGCTCATCGAACACCTCGAGGAGGGTGTGATTGAGCGCGCGCGCGCTCGCCAGATCGTGGCCGAACGGCTTCTCGACGACGACGCGTGTCCACGGAGCGCCCGGACCGCCGACGGGGGCCACGAGACCGGCCTCCTTCAAGCCGCGTGCGATCGTGCCGAACTCCGTCGGCGAGACCGCGAAGTAGTAGAGACGGTTTTGGCGCGTGCCGCGCTCGGCGTCGAGGCGCTCGAGGTGGGTGCGCAGGTTCGTGTAAGTCGCCGCATCGTCGAAGCTCCCTTGCACGTACGAGACGCCTTTTTCGAAGTCGCCCCACACCGCCGGATCGATGGGCTTGCGGCGCGAGAAGCGATCGAGCCCTTCGCGCATCTCCGCGCGGAACGTGTCGCTCGACTTCTCGCGGCGGGCGACGCCCACCACCGCGAACGCTCCCGGCAGGGAGCGACTCACGGCAAGGTTGTAGAGTGCAGGCATCAGCTTGCGGCGGGTGAGGTCACCCGAGGCGCCGAAGATGACGACGGCGCACGCGTCGCCGGTGCGATCGTCAGCGAGACCACGACGGAGCGGATTCTGAGCGAGGGTCATCGGGGCCCGAGGCTATCCGAGTCCGAGGCGGGGAGGGGAGACGGCGCGGCACCGCGCGAGGCGGCCGTAACCGCACGGGAAAATCCGCGGGGGTTGCCAGCGGGTCGACCGTGCTTACGTTCGACCCATGGCGGTTCACGACACACGTCTGCTCGGCTACGTCGAGGTGCACGTCGGCTCGAAGAAGATCGCGCTGCCGGTGCAGGCGATGCGCTACGACCGCGACAGCGACGTTGGCCTTCCGGGTGGCCTTTTCCAGGACGAAGACGGCGCGTTCGGCATCCTCGTCGACGATGGCGCGTCGCCGGAGGTGGTTAAGGCGCAAATTGCCGCCGCCGCAGAGGAAGCCGGGCGTCGGCTCGCCCGCCGCCTCCTCAACTGAGCGCGCACATCGGCCCACCTGAAGTCGCGAAGGTTGGCCGAACGGTAGATCCTTTGGCCGCGTTCGGCGTCTCATGGAGTCGTGGAACCGGAACGCGACTCGGGCAACGTCCATCCCACTCTCGCCAGCGCGCACCCCGCCGCGCCGGGGAACACGGGTAAACCCGCGAGCGGACGAAATCCGTCGCCACCGTCTGGCGGGCTCCCGATTCCAGGGTGGCTCATCGCGGTCGGCGTTCTGTGCGTCGGCGGTGCGGTCGCCACGGGCTACGTGCTCGGGGGTCGCGCCGCGGGCGGACCCGGTGCGTCGGCCTCGGGGACGCGCGCGTGGACCGGAACCGTGGCCAAGATCGCGCGCGCGGGCGCCGCGAGCAAAGACTCGAAAGACGACGTCGTTCGGGCGCGCGGTCCCAAGGGCGAAGACCTCAGCCTCGCCGCCGGTCAGAAGATCGGCCCCGGGGTAGAGCTCTGGACCGATGCCAAGTCGCGTGCGCGCGTCGAGCTCGAGGACGGCACCGTGCTCGCACTCGACCGCCAAACGCGCGTTCGCATCGAAGACGGGCCACGCACGCTCCGCGTCGCCGAAGGCGTCGTCATGGCCGACGTCGCGCACATCGACGGCGCGCCACCCGCTCGCCTCGTGACGGCGACCGGTGAGGTCGAGGTGCTCGGCACCAAGCTGGCGCTGACGGCGACGGCCGACCGCACGAGCGTCGAGGTCCTGCGCGGCGCGGTCGAGCTCAAAGACGGGTCGCAGAAGCTCATGATCGGCGCGGGCCAAGAGGGCATCGCCGCCAAGAACGCCAAGCTCGAGATGGCTCCGGTCCAAGGGCTCGCGCAGCGACTCGCCTTCGGCGAGAAGCTCGGCTTCGCGGGACACAACGAGGACACGGACCTTCCGGTCAGCGGCTTGGGCGAGCTCCGCGCGCGAAAGCCGGGTCGCCAAGACGAGAAAGACCGCGCGGTGCGCCTCGCCGCGCACCGCGTGAAGGTGCGCATCGCCGGCTCGGTCGCGCGCACCGAAATCGACGAGACCTTCACCAACGACGCAGACGAGGAGCTCGAAGGAATTTATCGCTTCCCGCTGCCGCCCGGCGCGCAGATCGAGAAGCTCTCGCTCGAGGTCGACGGCAAGCTCGTCGACGGGGCGTTCGTCGACAAGGCGAAGGGCGCGGCGATTTGGCGCGGCGTCATTCAAAATGCGGCGCCCAAGGCGCCCAAGCCCAAAGAAGAGATTTTCTGGGTGCCCGGACCCTGGCGGGACCCGGCGCTCCTCGAGTGGAAGCGCGGCGGCCGGTTCGAGCTCCGTATTTTTCCGATTCCGAAGCGCGGCTCGCGCCGAATCGTGATCTCGTACACCGAGAACGTCGCCCCCACCGCGGGCGTGCGCCGCTTCACGTATCCGCTTCCGCAATCGACCTCGAGTGATCTGCGCATCGGCGCGTTCGACCTCGACGTCCAAGTGCTCGGCGCCGATCCGAAGCAGCCCGTTCGCGCGCGCGGCTACGAAGTGCGACGCGCCGAAGGCGAGGCGGGCGGCGTGGAACGCTTCACGATGTCCGAGCGCGACTTCGTTCCGACGGGCGATCTCACCGTGGAGTACGCGCTCGCCGATCGCGCGAGTGACGTGAACGCTTGGGCCTACACGTCGAGCGGAGCTCCTTCGGCGCCGCAGGATTCGTTCGCCGCGTTCGCGCTCCGTCCGAAGTTCGCGAGCTGGGGTGAGTCCAAGCCGCGCGACGTCGCGATCGTCGTCGACAGCGGTCGCGCCATGTTCGGCGAGCGCTTCCAGCGCGCGCGCCGCCTGGCGGTGCAAATTGCCCAGGAGCTCGACCGGCGCGATCGCGTCACCGTCCTCGCGTGCGACATCGCATGCAAGGAGGCGCCGGGATCGCTCGAGAGCGCGGGCGGTCAGAAGGCCAAGTCGGTCGCCGAATTCCTCGCCGGCATCGAGCCCGACGGGGCGACCGATCTCGTCGGTGCCCTCCGTCGCGCGGCCGCGCGCAAAGACGCCACTCGCGATCTCCGGGTCATCCTCGTCTCGGATGGGATTGCGTCTGCCGGCTTCCGTACGCCGCGCCGCATCGAAGCCGAGACGCGGGACGTGCTCGGCGACGCCCGTAGCTCCCTCGTCGCAGTGCCGATCGGCGCGGACGCCGACACGCGCCTCCTCGAGGGCGTTGCGCGCGCGGGCGGCGGCGTCGTCGTTCCGTACGCGCCTGGCCAGACCCTCGAAGGCACGGCGGTCGACGTCGTCACGGCCAGCTACGGCGTCGCGCTCCGCGACGTCGAGCTCACGCTCCCGGAGGGGCTCGTCGACACCGCCCCGCGCGTTCTCCCGTCGATTCGCCCGGGCGGTGAGCTCGTGGTGACGGCCAAGATGACGCGCGACAGCGTGCGCGGCGACGCCGTGCTGAAAGGCAAGGTCGCGGGACAGCCGTTCGAGGCGCGGTATCCGCTCGACGTGCGCGCGACGACGAACGCTGGAAACGCGTTCGTCCCGCGCCTCTTCGCTGCGGCCCGCATCTCCGACATGGAGGACGGCGCTCGCACGGACCAGGAGCGCGCCGAGGTGGTGAAGCTCTCGCAGCGCTTCAGCGTCCCTTCGCGGCTCACGTCGCTTCTCGTGCTCGAGAGCGAGGCGATGTTCAACGCGTTCGGGATCGATCGTACGCAGGTCGCCCCCACGTGGACCGGCGAGACGCTCGCCGACGGTACCGAGGTGGCGACGCTCGCCAAAGACGAGGTCGGGGCAGGGCTCGGCACGCTGGGCACGCGCTCGGCCGATGCCTACGACGGCGAGAGCCTCGGCGGGCTCGCCGACAAGAAGGAGGCACCAGCGGGGGCAGGGCAGGGGTTCGGGAGCGGCGCGGTGGGGCGCGCGAGCAAACCCAAGGCGCCGAGCGCATTCTCGGAGGAGGACAAGGCGGCGCCGGCGCCGGCCACCCCGCCGCGCGCTGGGACCAAGGGCGATCTCGATTCTGCGCAGCCGATGGCCAGCGCGGCGCCGCGGGACGACGCCGCGCCGGCCAAGCGCCGCAGCAGGCCGTCCGTGTCATCGCCGTGGGGTGACCCATCGGCCTCCTGCGCGTGCCGAGCGAACGATCCGGGATGCACCTGCCTCCGCGGTCAAACCTTCATGAAGCGCATCTGGGTGCGGCGCGCGGCGATCGCGGAAGGCGCGCCGCCCGCCGTGAATCCGCAACGGATCACCGTGGCGCGCGCGCAGCTCGCGAGCGCTCCGGACGAGCGCAACAAGCACCGCGACTTCGCGCGCCTCCTGTCGGCCAACGGCAGTCTGGAGGAGCTCGGCGAGGTGCTCGCTCGCTGGTCGGGTCGCGATCCGATGGACGTCGACGTCACCGCGATGCGCGCCGACCTTGCGGCACGCTCCGGCGATCGCGCCCGCGCGCTTCGCGTCCTCTCCGGCGTCGCCGCGAGCGGCCAGGCCGACGTCTCGGTCCTCGAGGCGCTCGCGCAGTCGAACGAACGCGCCGGTGAGAGCGAGCCCGCGTGCGCGTTCCGCGTCGCCGTCGCCGATGCGCGCATCGAGGCGAGCAAGGGCGTGCTACCGGCGGTCGATCTCGATCGGGTCGCCCGCGCCATGGCCTGCGAGGACAAGGCAGGCCGCTCGGTTCGTCGTTGGTTCGACGAAGGCGTGAAGGACACCGCCGGCCTCGACCGCGCCTTCACGAAGGCCAAGACCGACGCGGGGCGCGAAGACCTCCGCGGCGATCTCGTCGTCGAGGCCACCTGGGACGCTGGGAGCGGCGCGGACGTGGACGTCGCGATCGTCGACCCGACGGGCGTTCGTTACTCCTGGGTGACCCGCTCGAAGAGCGTACGCGTCCAGGACGCGACGAGCCGCACCCGCGAAGTCCTCGCGCTTCAATCGACCGGCACCGGGCCGTTCACGATCGAGGTCACGCGCGCGTCCGGCACCGGCCCGGTTCGGGGGCAGTTGACCATTCGCGCCATGGGCGAACGCACGAGCTTCCCGTTCGTGTTGAACGGCCCGTTCAATCAGGTCGGACGCGTCAACGTGCGGGTCGAGGAGCAGTTCATCCCGGTCAACGACCCCGGGAACGGCCCGATCGACGTCTTCCGCCGCTGATCAGAGGCGCGCGTCGCCTTCGAGCACGCGCGCAAGCGTCTCGACGGCTTCGGTCACGCGCTGGCGCTCGGCGCGCGGCAGGCGCTCGAGGAGCCCAGCGAACGCCTGGCCGGAGCCGTTGTTGAACGACTCGGCGATGCGGCGACCGCGCGGTGTCAGGCGCACGTCGGTCTGCCGACCATCGTCGGAGCCCTTCTTGCGCGTGATGAACCCGCCGCGCTCGAGGCCCGACAGGTTGCGGCTGGCGGTCGACGGGTCGATGCCGAGCAAGCCCGCCAGCGAAGACGTCGAGACCGCTCCGCGCTCGGCGATGAGCGCGAGCGTCTCCGCCTGCTGCGGCGTGACCGAACCATCACGCGCCCGCTCCCTGTGCATTCGCCCCAGCGCGCGCGCCACAACTTGAACCGCACGCACGAACCTCTCGTGGTCTGCCATGAGGGGTCCTTGCATCCTACAGGTGTGGCGCCGACGTCAAGCGCCAATGCACGTTGCTTGCGCGAATCTTCTCCGCGAGGCGTTGAATCTTCGTCGAAACCCACCGTCGAACGATTTCGGCGAAGCTTTGCTTTTTCGGGTCGGCCACGCCGCCGTTCGTTCGGAACGGCGCTTGCGCAACGCCGACCCTCATGGTTGATCTTCCGAGGAGGTCGTAAGAAGTGAGTCCCAAGCGGATGAAGCTCGTCGTCGTCTCCATCGCTCTCGCGGCCGTTGCCCTGGCCGGTGCAGGTCTCGTGTCGCCGGTCCGCGCCGATCAGGCTGGCGAGACCATGAAGAGCTGGATGAAGAAGAATATGGGAGCGACACGCGCCTCCAGCGATTTCCCCGGCCTCGTGACTGCCTTCGAGAAGGTCGCGGCCAAGAACCCCGATCCTGCTTTCTCCGAGTGGGCCGCGATCTCCAAGCAGGGCGCCGCAGCCGCCAGGTCGCGCGACATGCAGGGCGTGAAAGAGTCCTGCAACGGCTGCCACCAGAAGTACAAGGACACGTACAAGGCCAAGTACGCGGACCGTCCGTACTCTCCCTGAGCGCCAGCGCGCTGGGAGGCGCTGAATTGCGCAGGAATTTCGGTCGACGCTGCTCAATTTTGCAGCGTTCCGGCCTTGCACCGTGGACCTTCGCCGTCTACGTTTCCGCCGGCCGAAGCGGAGGGGGTTAGCCCGGCTTCGACCAGTGGAAAGGCCGGTTCAATGAGCGTGTCCGCTCGCGGTGTCGCGAAGCCCGAGACCACTCGGATGTTCGAGAACGAGGTGCTCGAGAAGTTCTCGCGCATCCATCCAGCGACACCCTTCGTCGCCTGGGTTCCCGTCATCGCCACGTTCCTCTACCGGAGCGCGGTCGTCCGCCACGATGTGACGGCAGCGCAGCTCGCGGGCTACTTCGTCGCGGGCCTCGTGACGTGGACCTTCGCCGAGTACGTGCTCCATCGCTTCGTCTTCCACTGGACCAACGACACCGCTTGGGGGAAGCGCATCCACTTCCTCCTCCACGGCGTTCACCACGACTTCCCGAACGACAAAGATCGCCTCGTGATGCCGCTCCTCACGAGCGTGCCGTTCGCGTTCATCTTCTACTTCCTCTACGTCGGCCTGATGGGCATGCGCGCGGGGGAGCCGTTCTTCGCCGGGTTCGTCCTCGGGTACCTCGGTTACGACGGCACGCACTACGCCGTGCACCACTTCAAGCTGAGCTCGCGCGTCGGCAAGTGGGTTCGCCGTCACCACATGCTGCATCACCACAACGATCACGAAGGCGGCTTCGGCGTCTCCACGCCGATCTGGGACGTGGTGTTCCGCACGATGCCCAAGACCAAGGCCCAGAAGGCCGCGGCGCGATGAGCCTCGTCGACAAGAACGTCTTCCTCGCTCTCGCCACCGTCGCTTGGGCCGACGGAAAGATCGAGCCCGACGAGGCCGACGCGATCGTTCGCGCGGCGCTCGACGCCGGCATGGAGCTCGAGGAGATCGCCGCGGTCGAGGCCGCCGCCAAGGCGCCGGTGACGCTCGACGCGATCGACGTGCCGAGCCTCTCCAAAGAAGATCGCCTCTTCGTCTACGCGGTGGCCTGCTGGATCGGCGCGATCGACGGCGAGACCACCGAGGCCGAGTCCAAGGCCATCGACGCGCTCGCCGAGGCGCTGGGCGTTCCCGAGAAGCTCCGCGCCCGTGCCGAGGCGCTGGTCGAGGAGATCGCCGAGCTCCCCGACGATCGTCGTCCCGATCGTTACGATCTCGAACGGCTTCGCGCGCTCTTGAGCGAACGTTTGGTCGCTTCGGCCAAGTAGCCCGGCCGCCGCGGCGTAGCCGCGCGGGCCACGATCAGCCACGTCTCCACGTCGGTTGATGCGGGATTTTGCACCGGGTTCCGCTAAGCTCACGCACCATGTCGCAAGAGAAGCGACCCGGTAGCGTGCCGCCGCCGGGCGGGGCGAGCGCGGGCGGTGAAGTGGGGATGAACCTCGCGAACCGCTACGAGGTCATTCGCGAGCTCGGCCGAGGAGGCATGGGCGTCGTCTACCTTTGCCGCGATCTCGTCACTGGCGAGCGCGTCGCCCTCAAGCGCTTGCGCACGCCCGACGAGGCCAAAGGGGGCATTCGTCCCGAAGAGACGTGGTGGTTCCACCAAGAGGCGCGCGCGGTCTCTGCGCTCGATCATCCGACCCTCGTCCGTGCGCGCGACTTCGGCACCCTCGCCGATGGCTCTCCCTACCTGGTCATGGACGCGCTTCCCGGGCGCAGCGTCCACGAGTGGATGCACACGACCACGATGCCGTGGCCGGTCATTTGGGCCCTCGTCGATCAGGTCCTCGCGGGCCTCGCGCATGCGCACGCGCGCGGCGTGATTCACGGCGATCTCAAGCCGTCGAACGTGATGCTCGATCTCGCGACGACGGGCCGCGGTCCGCGCGCGTACATCCTCGATCTCGGCCTCGCCTGGCTGCGCCAGCAGCTCCATGACCCGCGCCTCGACGGCGCGCCCGCGCCCGAGCTCGCGACTCACGCTGGCGCAGGAACGGTCGGCTGGGTCGCACCGGAGCAAATCCGCAAGGCGGCGACGCTGGTCGGGCCGCCCACGGACCTCTACGCGCTCGGCTGCATCCTCTATCGCATCCTCGTCGGCAAAGAAGTCTTCGAGGGCAATGCTCAAGAAGTGCTTCGCGCGCACAAGCGCTCACCGGTGCCGCCGCTCGCGCTCCCGCCGTCCGTGCCGGAAGGCGTCGGCGCATTCGTGCAACGCCTCCTCGCGAAGCGGCCGTGGCATCGCTTCGAGTTCGCCGCCGACGCGCGCCGCGTCTGGGCGCACTACCGCCCCGCGCAGAGCGCGACGCTCGAAGAGGTCGTCGCCGCCGCGCCCGCGCCGCCGGTCGCGCCTTCGTCGAGCCCGGCGCTCGGCCGCGCGGTCGCGGCTGCGCGCGCCCTCGCTCCCGGCCTCCTCGGTCTTCGCCCGTCGCCGATGATCGGCCGCGAAGAAGAGCGCGCGGAGGTCGTCGAGCAGCTGAACGATCTCGTGGCCGGCAAAGGACCGCCGCGGCAGCTCCTTGCCATCATCGGCGAAGCCGGCGTCGGCAAGAGCCGCCTCGCGTCTTGGGTCTGCGAGTACGTGCACGAGTTCGGCCTGATGGTGCCGCTTCGTGCGCGCTACGGCCGCATCCCGACGCCGCTCGACGGTGTCACGGGCGCGGTCAATACGCACTTCAACTTGGAAGGCGCCGACCGCGCGCTCGTCGAGCAAACGCTCATGAGCCGCTGGGAGGTGAGCCCCGACGACGACGAGGCCCTCACGTGGGTCGCGGCGACCGCCGAGTGGCTCCGTCCAACGCCGCCCGGCACGGTCACGCCGCTCGGCCCGACCGGCAAGCGCTTCGTGCTCGACACGCCCGAGCTCCGCTGGGTCGTCATTCGCAAGGTGATGGAGAAGATCGGTCGTGACCGACCGATCCTCATGTGGGCCGACGATCTGCACCACGCGTCGCCCAACACGTTCTCGGTCTTGCGGCGTCTCTTGCACGAGGCCTCCGGCTTCCGCTTGCTCGTCATCGCCACCGCGCGGAGCGAAGCGCTCGGCACCGACCTCGACGCTGCGCTCCGCATGGAGAGCGCGCGCGCGGAGTGGAACGGCAAGGTCATGGACCTTCGTCCGCTCGGCGCCGAGGCCACCGACGCGCTCCTCCGAAGCTCGCTCCCACTTCACGACGACGCCGTGGCGCGCGCGCGTCAGCAGTCGCGCGGCAATCCTTTGTTCGCGCTCCAGCTCCTCCACGCGTGGGCCGGCGGCGGCTACCTCACGATGGAGAACGGGCGCTATCGCGTGCCCGACAACGCGCTCCTCGGACGCGCCATCACCACCGCCGAGCTGTGGGACGAGCGCCTGCGCGCGATTCCCACCGAGCTTCGTACGAGCGCGTACGCGGCGGCGGCGCTCGGCGAAGACATCCGCGGCGAGGTGCTGAAAACGCTCGTCACCGGGCTCGGCATGGACCCGCGCGACGCGCTCATGGGGCTCACCCGCGGTCAGATCCTCCTCCCGTCGGGCAACGACCAATATCGCTGGCCGCACGCGCTCCTACTGGAGCATTTGCTCGCGCGTCTCGCCGAGCGCAAAGACTCGCCCGCCATCTTCCGGCTCGCGGCCGACGCGCTCGAGAAGCACCCGGCCGTCGGCTCGCGTCGCATCATGAAGCACCGCGTCGGCAACCTGCTTCGCGCGGGCGACGACGAGGTTGCCGCGCGCCTCATGTTCCGCTTCATCGAGGGCTCGTGGCGCCGCGGTCGCGACACTGCCGCGACGCTGCGCGATCTCGAAATGCTCGACGGCCGCGTGTCGGGCGTTACGGCCGCCGAGTACGCATACTGGCGCGCCGAGGCGCTGCGTCACACCGGGCGCCTCCACGACGCGAGCCAACACGCGCAGAACGCGCGCCAGGCGTTTCATGCGGCGAGCGAGCCTGCCAAAGAGGCGCACGCATACCGCTTGCTCGGTCACATCGAGTCGGACTTGGGCGCCCCCGCCACCGGGCGAGAGCTCGTGCTCGAAGCGCTCGACCGCTTCCGCAACCTCGCCGACGAGGCCGGCTTCGCCCAGGCCCAAGTCGTGCTCGGCGAGATCGACTACCTGCTCGGCGAGCACGCGCGCGCCCGCGAGGTCCTCCTCGAAGCGAGCTCGCGCTGCACGCGGCTCGGCGACGCGCTCGGTCACGCCCAGTGCTGCATCCTGCTCGCGATGATCTCCACCGCCGTTGGCGGATACCAGCGCTCGCGCGATCTCCTGAACCAAGCGCGCAGCGAGTTCGACGCCATGGGTTATCGGCTCGGCCTCGCGCAGTGCGACGTTGTCCTCGGTCACGCCGATCACCGCGCGTTCGAAATGGATCGCGCGCGCGTCCGCGCCCTCGCGGCGCGGGCATCGTTCCGTGAGCTCGTGAACCCGCGCGGCGAGGCTGCTTGTGAGCGTCTCCTCGCGATGATCGCCATCGACACCGACGACTACGATGCAGCGCTCGCGCACGCGGAGGTGGCGTCGAAGATCTACGCGCGCCTCCACGATCCGTGGGGCGATCTCGAGACCCGTCTCCTCTTCGCGCAGGTCGCGCTCGCCCGCGGCGACGAGCGCGCACGCGACCTCGTCGAGTCCTGCGACGAGATCGCCATCCAAGAAGCCGAGCCGCGCCAGCATCGGCACCTCACGCGGGCCTGGCTCGCGCGCGAAGAGGGGCGGTGGCGCGACGCGGCGGGTGAGATCGAGAAGGCGCGCACGGCCTATGGCGAGAAGGCCCGCTCGGGCGATCACACTCCGCAGCTCCTCGCGCGGTTCGCGCAGCTCGAGTGGGCGCCCGAAGCCCGCGAGCGGCTCGACGCCTGGGTCGCGATCCAGAAGTCGGAGAACCTCGAAGGGCCGAGCTCGGCTGAGTGGCCGATGCGTCCCGGCTGAGCGCTCCGCCTCGCCTGGGCTTCAAAATGGGCCGGATCTGGCGTAAGTTCCGCCCATCATGACGAGCCCGCAAGATCCCCCCGTCCGTAACAAGCAGAAGCGCCGCCGCACCAAGAAGCTCGCGGAGTGGCGCGCCAAGAAGGCTGCCGCCGCCGAGAAGACCACGCCCGCCAAGAAGTGAACGGTGCGCGTGACGCGGAGCGCGCGCTTCGTCGCGCGTAGCTCCGCGTCAGAGCCCCAAGTACGCGAGCACGTCGGCGAGGTCGCCGTCGGAGAGCGCCTCGCGAGAGAACGGCGGCATCCGGCCCGAGTAGCCGAGAAACGCCCCATGTCGAGCCTTCTCGATCACGACGAGGCGGACGTCGGAGGGCGCGTAGCCGAACGCCGGTGAGTGCGCCCGGGCGACGTCGTCGGGGAGGGCAGGGATGCGCTCGTCGGAGCGCCCTGCGGCCGTTCCACGATCGCCATGACAGGCGCGGCACGCGCGGGCGTAGGCCCCGGCGCCGCGGGTCGCGTCGCCTTGCGGAAGGTCGACGGTTTCGCGCACGACCGAGAACACCGCCGCGGCCGAATCCCCCGGTTCGAGCGATGAGAGGTACGCGTAGAGGGCACGGGCGTCTTCGTCGGACGCGAGCCACGGCCGTTCGGCGCTCATGAACGTGATGCGGCACGCGTTGACGGCGTCGAGCAGATCGAGGACCGCGCCGCCCCAGTAGCTCGGCCTCGAGGTCACTCCGGCGAGCGACGCGCCCGGCAGGGCGCGGGTGCCGCTCGAGCCTGCGGCGTGACACGTGGCGCACGTGAACGTGTTGCCGGCGCCGCCCGTCTCCGTGTGCCCGAAGAGGAACGCACCGTGCTCGGTCGCCGAGCCCGTCTCCGTTCCCGTGTCATCGGAGCAAGCCGCCGCGACGGAAATCGCTGCGGTCAGGAGCCCCATGCGTGCAAAGTGCACGTTCACGGTCCCGCCCTCCACGAGGCCATGCGGTCGGGAGTGCTCCCGGCTGCGACGCGTGCCTTCTCTTCGAGTGTGGCAGCGTCGAGGATGACGATCGCGCCGGCGTCGGGCGCGCTGCCTTCGCACACCACGTAGAGCGACTGGCCGTCCGACGAGCGCACGACGTCGTGCGGCTTGGTGCACGATGCGTCGAGCGGGTGCGTGAGGATCGTCTTGCCGGTCGTGACGTCGAGCGCGACGATCGCATCCGGATTCTGCACCGGGACGTAGAGCGTCTTGCCGTCGCTCGACCACGCGGGGAAGTACGCGGTGCCAGACACGAGGAGCGCGGTGTCGCGGAACGCGCGGGCGGCGACGTCGAAGAGCCGGACCTCCTTGGAGAGGAGGCAGCTCACGGCGATCGTGTTCGCATCCGGAGAGGCCACCGCGGCGTAGGGACCGAGCGTCGGCGCGCCGGCTTGCACGGAGCCTCCGCGGAGCGGGATGCGGGTGAGCGGAAGCTCGGGCGAGGCGACGTCGACCACCGCCAGCGCATCTTCGCCGTAGCAGGCGACGAACGCGGTGCGGCCGTCACCCGGCGAGAGCGCGACACCGTGGGGAGCGACGCAGACGCGTGTCTTGTTCGGCTCGGGCGAGCCGACGGGCGCGAGCGCGCGCGGGTCGACCACCATGAGATTCGCGCGCTGCTCTTCGATCGACTTGCCGGTGGTCGCGCGCGAGAGATCGTAGTGCGTGACGACGAGGCGGCTCCCGTCGTCGCTCAGCGCGAGGTCGCCGGGGTTCGGATCCACGCGCACCTCGCCGAGGAGGTGCAGATCGGAGAGCGCGAGCTTCTGGACGAAGCCCACCCGCTGGCTCGCGCCGTGCGAGTGCCCAGCGTGCGGCCCTTGCGCTTCGGTGACCGGCGGGTATGCGAGCGCGACGACGACGAACGTGCGCTCGCGGTCGACGGCGAGGTGGTGCGGCCCATCGATGTCGATCGGGTCACGACCTACCGGAAGCGTCGCGATCGGTCGGGCTGGATCGAGCGCGACGAAGCGGAGCGTGTCGGACGTGGCGTTCGCGACGAGCGCGACGTCGCCACTCGTGGGGAGCTCTACCTTTGCCCTTCGGTTCGGGTACGCCTCACCCTCGAATCGCGCCCACGCCGTCGGCGCGGTCGAGCGGTCCTTGGCGCAGGCCGCGGCGCCGAGGAGCCCGAGCGCAAGAGTTACGACGCGAAGGGGCGAGGGGAGTCCGAGCAAGCCCCCTTTCGATAGCGGGGTCTCGCCAGGGTTCGCAAGCAAAGGGCTGGGCCGCGCGCGATCCAGGCACGGGCGTCCACCTCGATCCACGGAAGCGGGCAACCGCGCGAGGGTGCACGGAAGAAACGGTGGTCCAGTGTGTGCTTCGTTTGAAGAAGCAGACGTCTCCTGCGTCCATCGAGGAACCCATGAAAAAGTCATCCGCCTTCGTCTCAGCCATCTTGGCCCTGGCCGTTTCGTTGCCCGCCCTCGCATTGGAGAAGGGTGCGGACGGCTTCTACATGACCGGCGGCGGCACGCGGGTGAAGAAGGTCATCATCAAGAACTTCGACGTCTACGACGTGTGGCACTACATGAAGGAGCTGCCGGGCGAGAAATCCCGCGCGGCGGTCATCGCGGCCGACGTCGACAAGAAGCTCCTCTGGAAGATGAAGCGCGACGTCGATGCCGAGAAGATCAAGAACGCCCTCAGCGAGGCCTACGGCATCAACGGCTGTGGTGGTGATGCCCGCATCGGCAAGCTCCTCGGCGCCGTCGGTCACGACCTCAAAGAGAACGAGTACGTGACGATCAAGTACGACGCCGCGTCGAAGAGCACCTCGCTCTCGCTCTCGGGCGGCGGCGCTGCGTCGGCGCCCGGCGCCGATTTCATGAAGTGCACGTGGAGCATCTGGTTCGGAAAGATGCCCGACCAGCAGAGCCTCGGCGATCAGCTGATCAGCAAGCTCTGATCGACCGCTGAGCGATCGGCCAAAAGGCCCCGCACGCGAGAAGACGCGGCGGGGCCTTTTTTCTTCTCGCGCGCGCCTCAGCGGTTTGCCTATCCTCCAAGGCTCGTCGCCCCAAGGGGAGGTGCTCGTGGACCGTCCGGTGCCCAGAAACGATTTGGCCTCTGCGCTCGCGAAGTTCTGTCTCGCCGTCGAGGAGCATCGCCGCACGAGCGAGGGTCGCGTGCGCACGAGCACCGAGTTCCTCCAGCACTTCTTCCCGTATACGGAGTCGGGCTCGACGGACCTCATCTTCCGTTACCTCCCCAAGGAGGTTCGGGGACCCATTCTCGCGAGCTGGCACATCCGCGGCCTCAAAGCCGCGCTGCGCGACTCCGACGAGAAGGTCGAGTCGGTGGTGTACGACGCGCTCGCGTCGACCGACATCGACGCGGACGGGTTCGAGCAAGGGATCACGCCCGAGACCCTCATCCAGTGGGTGCCGCTCGCGTCGTGGTGGGCGCTGTGGCGCGGGGGCAAGCTCTCCAAGAAGGCGCTCATGAAGGCCTTCGAGACGGCGTACACGCTTCATCTGTTCGACGCGAAGTGGTTCCTCGACACCATCGAGAGCCGCGGCGGGAAGCTCCGCGGCACCGACGTGATCGCCGAAGGCCTCACCAAGGCCGACCTCACCGAATGGGTGCGGCGCATCCACGAATCCGGCAACGGCTCGCCGGCGGGGCTGGTCTCCGCGATCGGCTGGGAGAAGATCGTCACCCAGACGCCGAACGACGTCCTGACGGCGGCGCTCGATGCGTTCGCGCTCAAGGTCGGCCTCTCGATCGCGTCCGCGCCGTCGACGGCCGACTTCGCCGCCGAGGTCTCGCGCTCGTCACCGCCGCGCGCGTCGGCGCCTCCGGCGCGTTCGACGCCGCCCGCGGCGACGCCGTCGGTCCCGCCGCCGCAGTCCGTTCCGCCGATGCGTTCGCGTCGCCCCGAGCCCGCGCTCCTCTCGGAAGACAAGGTGCTCGCCGTCATGGGCGACAACACCTCGGAGACTCAGCCGCCGACCGACGCCGTCGATCCCGAGCAGACTGGCGTCTACGGAGAGGACGAGCTCGACTTCCGCTCGCCCTCACGACCGCCTCCGTCCGCGTCCGACGAGGACGGGGGCAACAGCTTGCGCGACCGCATCGACTTCATCCGCAAGCGTCTGCCCTGAAGCTTTTTCGCGCGGGCCTCACCTTCGGCTGTCCCCCTCGGATGGGCTGCGCGGTCGGGGACGGCTTGTCGAAAGTTTGGGCCTTCCATCGGGTCTAACTACTCTTGCCTACATCAGCCTACCTGGGTGGGCGAGGTGGAGGTCCGGATGGAGTCGCTCTTGGTCCCGATGAATCAGCGCCGTTCGTCGCGTCGCTCGGTGGTGGTGGAGTGCCAGGTCGTCCGCGAGCGTGACTTCAAGCTCGTCGGGGAGAGCACGCTCGACCTGTCGACCGAGGGCATGCTCGTCCTCACCCGCGACAAGGTCCTCACCGGCGAGGACCTCCTCGTGAGCTTCAAGACGCCGATCTTGGGTACCTGGTTCGACGCCGAGGCGCGCGTCGCGCGCGTGGTGCACGGTCGCCGCCCGGGCGACTACGGTCGTGCGCTCGGCATCCGCTTCCGCCGACTCGATCGCATCGCCAAGAGCCTCCTCGATGCGAGCCTGCGCAACTACCCGGACGCGACGCCCGCGCGCGCGCCGCGCATCGATTACGCCGAGTCGGTGACCCGCATCATCGTCGGGGCGGCGTGAGCGCCATGCAATTCGCGAGCATGCAGCAGCGCCGCGCGATCCGCCGCGCGGTCGAGGTTCCGTGCACGCTCTTCCGAGCGCGCGACTTCCACGTCGTCGGCCGGCGCGGGCTCGATCTGTCGACCGACGGAATGCTCATCGGCGCCTTCGACGATCTCTACGAAGGGGAGCGCGTGTTCGTATCGTTCACGCTGACCCAGTTCTCGATCCCGTTCCGCGTCGAAGGCCAGGTGGCCCGCGTGATCCGTGGTCGCCGTGAGAAGGACCGCATGCCGGCGGTGGGCGTTTCGTTCGAGAACATCGACGCCGTGAGCCGCCTCATCCTCCGCGGGCACCTCCGCCGCATTCCGCCGGTCCTCCCGGCGCGCGCCCGTCGCATCGACTACGCGGCGACGATCTCGCGACTCCTCGACGAAGCGGCCTGATAGAGATCGGCCGCGCGATCCGGCGCTCGGTGCGCCGGCGCGTCGCCGCCCTTGCGCACTCGAACTCGCCTCCTCGGGCTCCTCGCCCTCGTGTCGTTCCTGGCGCGGCTCCCCGCGCTCTGGAATCCGGACACGACCAACTCGGACTGCGCGGTCGTCGCTCTTCAGGCGATGCACATCCTGCGCGGCGAGGGGTCGTTCTTTCTTTGGGGGAGCACGTACCAGACGAGCGTCGACTCGTTCGTCGCCGCGGGGTTCTTCGGGATCTTCGGGCCCACGCCGTTTGCGCTGATGTTCTCGGCGTTGTCGCTTCACGTCGTACTGACGGGCGCCGTGTTCGTCACGCTCGCTCGAACGCACGGGATCGGCGACGCGCGGGCCTTCGCGCTCTCTCTCGTTCTCGTGTTCAGCGGCGCGGCCGTGCATTCGTACGCGCTCTATCCACCGCGGCAAGCCACGCTCACGCTCGGGGTCCTCGGGCTCGCGTTCCTCCACCACGCGGCCGACGATTCGTCGTGGCAGCGCGCCTGGCTCGCGGCTGGTGGCGCGGCAGCGACGCTCGCCCTCTTCGCGGATCCGTACGCGCTCGTCCTCGTTCCCGGTGCGCTCGTGCTCGGGTTCTTCGCCGTCCGCGCGGGCGATCGACGCGTGTCGCGCGCGGCGGCGCTGCTCATGGGGGCCCTCGTCGGCGCGATACCGCTCGTGCTCCTCACGCGTCATGCGGGATGGAAGGGAGGCGAGGCGAGCCTCTCGCTCGATCTCGTCTTCAAGAACGCGCGGCTCCTCATTTCACCATGCGGGCCGTGGGCGTTCGGGAGCGCGGTCTACCGTCCTATGCACGTCGCGGACTACACCCCGTGGAAGCCTCCTCCGTGGGTGAGCGCGCTCATGCACCTCGGCGCGCTCGTCCTCGTCGCGGGCGCGTTCCTGGCGCCCGCGCTGTCGCTCGCGAAGCGAGTCCCCGAGGGCGCGCGTCGCCTCGGGCTCGCGGGCGCCGCCATCACGTGGGGAACCACCGCGGGCTTTCTCCTCTCGGTGATGGTGATGGACCACTTCTCGATGCGATATCTCGCGGCCGTCGTGTTGGCTGCGCCGCTCGCGATGGCGCCGCTCGCGTCGGTGATGTCGGTCCGTGCGATGGCGACGACGATCGCGCCTGCGCTCGCGAGCGGGCTGATTGGTGGTTGGGCGTCGTTCGGCCCCGTCGTCGACGGCGTGCGCATCGCGAAGCTCCCCGGACACGACGAAGAGCTCGCGCTCCTGGGAGACCTCGCGCGCGCCGGTGTTTCGCGCGGCGTGGCCGACTACTGGACGAGCTATCGGCTCACGTTTCTCGCGCGCGAAGCGCTCATTGTCGTACCGACGCACACAAAGCAAGACCGCTACGCGCCGTACCGAGAGGCGCTGCGGGCAGCGTCACGCATTGCGGTGATCGTCGACGCATACCGGTCCGATGCCAGCGCCGAATCCGTGCGCGACGAGCTCCTTCGACGCGGCCCCATCGCGATGACCTTCCAGCACGGCAACATGACCGCGTTCGTGCTCGAGGGGGCTCCTGGGGCCGGGCTCCTCACTTCCGATTGACAGGCTCGCGCCGAGAACCGTACGGTCATCGTTGCGATGGCGAACGCCCAGAAAATTGCGAAGCTTCAAGCACTCCTCGCGCGCGTCGAGCAGCGCGGCACCGAGCGTCCGCACCTCGCGGTCGTCCCGCCGGTGGCGCCCGTCGCCGCCGAAGAGCCGCGCCACGACGAGATGCAAGAAACGCTCGTCGCCCGCGCCGACATCAAGCCGCTCGACAAGCCCGCGCCGTCGCCCACGCCCGCTCCCGTCGTCGCGAAGGCGCCCGAGCCGAAGCCCGAGCCCAAGCCCGTGCCCAAGGCGGTCGAGACGCCCAAGCCGGTCCCGGTTGCGGCCAAGGCCGAGCCCATCAAGACGCCTGCGCCCGCGCCCAAGCCCGTCGAGGCGAAGCCCGTCGAGGCGAAGCCCGCGCCTGAGCCGAAGCCCGAGCCGAAGATCGAGGCGCCCGCGCCGGATGTCGAGGAGACCATCGCCGCCAAGGCGCCCGAGCCCGTGGCCAAGGCGCCGGAGCCGGTCGTGGAGGCGCCCAAGCCCGTCGAGGCGCCGAAGGCCGCCGAGCCGGTGCCCGCGATCACGTTCGACGAGCCGCCGTCCGTGCCCAAGCCCGAGGTCAAGCCGGAGCCGGTCGTCGAGGCCAAGCCCGAGCCGAAGCCCGAGCCCAAGGTCGCCGCCAAGGTGGAGACCAAGCCGGTGGAGAAGCAGCCGTCGGTGCGTCCCGCCGAGAAGGCGCCCATCGCCAAGGCGGAGCCGAAGGCCGTTCAGCCGCTTCCCGAAAGCAAAGGCCCGCCGATCGGTCTCATCGCCGCGATCCTCATCATCGTCGGCATCGTGGTCGTGTTCCTCGTGAGCCGCTGACATCGACCGCGGGCGCGCCCGTTTCGCGGCGCGCCCCGTTCGATCGCTCAGGGATCCAGATCGAGCGCGTAGAGGAAGCTCGGACGTGGCTCGCGCAGCATGCGCTCGCGAATCACGTCGTGCTTGCGCGCCGCGTCCACGTGTCGCCCAGCGAGCGCTTCGGCGCCCTTCTTGTCTCCGGTCGCCTTGAGCTTGGCGACGGTCGCCATCAGCTTGTGCGCGGCGGGCGTGAACTTGGTCCAGTCGACCGCGAAGCAACCGGCGTCGCGCCCGTTCGCCGCTCGCTCGCCGTCGGCGAACGTGACGGCGCCTTCGTCCATCAAGAAGCCGACCTGAATCGCTGCGAGCTGGCTGTACGGCTTTCGCTCGCCGGTGGGCGTCGTCATACCGCGCGAGATGTGCCCGAAGGCCCAGATGATGCTGTCGAGCGCGGCCGTTCGCTCGAGCTTCTCGTCGACGACGCCGCGGGACTTCAAGAGATCGAGGAAGAAGAGCGCGCCGGTCTGGGCCTTGAGCTCCTCCATCGTGGAGGCGAGCCCGCCGCCGAACCACTCGGCGTCGGTCTTTCCCTTGAAGCGGTACTCCTGCGACGGGCCGAGGTTGTGCGTCGCCTCATGGAGGATTGTAGCGACGAGCCCGGGCTCCTTGCCTTCGGGGTAGTACGGCATGGCGGACGCGCAGAGCAGCGACTCGGCGGCGCGCTTGCGTGAGGCGAGGCTGTCCTCGTCCGTGTAGAGGTTCGCCATCGCCACCGTGCGGCCGCGGCCTTTGGCGGGGATGGGTCCCCAGTTCGGCAGGCTCTGCCCCACGGTCGCGCCGATCGAGTCGCGGCTGTCGCCCCCGTTCCACACGACGTCGATGAACTCGGGGAGATGGAACGTGACCTTGCGCGCGCGGTAGTCGCTCGGGACCGTCTGCGCGAGCGCCTCCTCCATCGATTGCTTCACCGGCTCGAGCTTGGCCTGCCACGCGAGCGACGCCTCGCTGACGCGCGCGAACGAGACGTGGAAGCCCGCCTTCTCGGCGCACGGCTCCCAATAGGTCTCGTCGGGTGCGATGCGAAGGTAGTACTTCGAGTGCGCCCCGCCCATCTTGGCCCAGGCGTCGTCGGCGTCGAACCAGCGGTTGGTGCGGAACGCCGTCGCCGCCGCTTTCATGTATTGTGCAAGCGCTTTCTCGGTGGTGCCTTCGAGGTCCTTGGCGGCCGCTTCGAGCGCGCTCGCCGCGGCGTTCGCATCGTCGGCGTACTTGGTGACCGAGCCGTCGGGCATCGTCGTGGTGGCGGCGGCGTAGGGCACGGCGGTGAGCTTGCCGCCCACGTCTCGCACGACGGTGAACGGTTCGAGCAGCTTCTTCGCGTCGGGCCGCTTCTCGAGGGCCGCGCAGAACTTGGGGTCGTCCTGCATTTTGTCGGGATAGACGTCGACCCGAACGCGCTCGACCCCCGGGAGCGCGGTGCACGTCGGATCGTTCTCGGTCGTCGGCGCGGCGCAACGCGGACCCCAGTTGCGATAGAAGAGCGCGCGGCTCTCGTCGTCGGCCTTGGCCACCTGCGGCATGAGCGCGAGGAGGCCTCGCTGGCGAGCGTGCAAGCGATCGACGGCAAGCGTCGCCTCGAAGAGGTGCTTCACCATCGCGCGCTCTGCGGCGGGGAGGGCGCGGAGATCGGACCGCACGAGGACCGGGCGGATCTGCTCGTTCTCGGCGCGGATCCGTGCCTCGCGACCGCCCTTGGACGCGTCGTCGGCGGGCTTGCGCGCGTAGGCCTTCACGCGATCGATGCGCGCAGCGAGCGGTGAGTCGGTCGCGCCCGGCATCGCGAACAGCGTCGACTTGACCTCGGCCTCGTCGGGCTCGCCGTTGCCGTTCGCGTCGCGCTCCCAGAACAAGGGCTGCCCGAGCGCGAAGGCCGCGCGGTTGAACGCGTCACGCGTGAGGGCGGGCGCCGCGGCGGGGGCGGTGGCGGGCGCGACCGATGGGCGCGCGACCGGCGGGCTCGCGGTCGTGGGTGGAGCGACGCTGGGCTCGGGCGGCGGCTCCGCGCCGCACGCGACGGTCAGGAGGACGAGCGAGAGGGCCGAGTACGTTCGCAAAGAGGGCGCGCGCATGCCCCGCACCCTACAGCGGGCTGCGCGTGGGTGCACGACTGATCCCCGGCGCGGACCGTGGTAAGCCGCGCGCATGCGAATGCCCACGCTTCGGCCGCTCGCGCTCACTCTCTTCGTTGCGGTGACCGGATGCGGCGCCGCGCCGCCGAGCGCGTCCGCGACCCCGACGAAAGCTGCGGCGACGACCTCGGCCGACGCAAGCGCGCCTCCGGTCGCGGACACGATCGCGCTCGCGATGACGCACGGGTTCCCCGAGCCGCGATCGGCGCTCGCGCACACGCGCGAGCTCGCGATGTTCGACGACCAGATCGCACCGCTCCGCGCGCTCGCGGCGCGCACCGACGAAAGACTCGCGGCCATCACCAGCGCGCGCAAGGACGCGATGACCGAGCTCGGCGCGCTCTTCGACGCAACGCCGCCCGACGACGCGGCCATTCGCGCGAAGCTCGCCACGATCAGCGGGCTCGACGCAGACGCCGTGCGGGTCTCGATCGAGGCCCGCATCGAGACCCGGCGCATTCTGCGCCCCGAGCAGATCATCAAGCTCCGCGCCCTGCGAAGCGCGACGACGCTCTGACGAGCTCGGGCCGCGAGCCGCGCCGGATTCGGCCCCCCCGCGCCGGACTTTCGATAGCCTCGGGAGATCGAAGCGAGCCGTGGCTCGTAGATGCGGGAGGAGGCGATGACGATGCGCGCTTGGCAAATCTTGGCGTTGGCGGGGGCGGCTGCTTTTGTGGGGGCGTGTAAGTCGGAGACGGTTCCCGTCGCAAAGGACCCGTCCCAGTCGGGCAAGGAGCCCCTTCCGGTCGCGACCGGGGCCGCGGCGACCTCGGACGGGCCGACCGGCGCACCGGTGCCGGTGGTCACGGGCGAAGAGGACCGTCAGGACTGGGGCATCATGGATCGCGACGACGGCGTGAACTACGCGCGCGTCGTCGATCGGGTCGCCAACATGGTGACCGACTCCGATCTCAGCGGTCGCGTTCGCCGCCGCGGTCTCTCGCTCGTCAACGTCATGTGGGAAGACACTGGACGCGCTCAAGGATCGGCGCTCGGGCCCAACATCTCCGACTTCACGCTCCAGGTTCGCCGTCGCGATCCGAGCCGCGGCTTCGTCTCGTCGCTGATGCCGGTCATCCGTCCGCCGAACTTCGTGGACCGGACGGGCGACGTTCCCGCCGACAAGTTCTTCGTGCGCGTGGGCAACGAGCGCATCGGTCAGTCGCTCCGCTCGGTGCCGCTCACCGACGTGCTGCGCGACATTCGTTCGTTCCTCTCCGACTCGTCGTCGATCGGCGGGAACGGCAACCTCCTCGCGCCGCGCGACTCGCACTTCCTCGTGAGCGCGCAGGCCGTGTTCCTGCCCATTCCCCAGAAGGGCAAGGCCGAGTTCAATCCGGCCCTCTTCAACTACCAGTCCGCGCCGGGCTCGCCGGCGGTCCTCTCGATCCTCATCACCCGGCAGGGCACGAGCGTGTCGGTCATCGAGAATCGTCCCGAGGACGCGAGCGCCGCGGTCGGCCGTGGCCAAGAGCTCTACTTCAACAACCACGGCGAGCGCACCGCGTTCACGGCCGAGCGCAAGACCGACGTCAAGGCGCGCATCGAGGCCAAGGGCGGCCCCAAGACCGAGGACGATCGCTCGGCGCTCGCCAAGGGCGCCGACGTGCTCTTCCTCGTGCAAGTGCCGCTGCGCCACGCGAACCGCGGTCGCCTCGGCGGCGCGATGGGCGGCGCTCCCATGGACGAGATGGCGCCGATGTCCGCGCCGGCCGCTCCGATGAAGAAGTCTGCGGCGCCGGCGGCGGCCGCTCCGGCCCGCTCGCGCGGGGCGGCGGCGGAGGTCAGCGACGTCGAGCAGGCCGTCCTCGGCCACGGGCCCAACCTCGGTCCGTATCACGAGGGTCGCGGCGCGCGCCTCGAGCGCGATCCGCAGTTCCCGGTTCGCGTCACGGTCCAGTTCTACAAGGCGACGAGCAACGGCGTCGTGAGCGACATCGACCTCGAGGCGATCTCGCGCTCCATCGGCAGCGTCTACGAGCACGCCGAGTTCGTCGGGTCGCTCGTCGTTCCCGAAGGCGACCCGCGCCGCCCGACGTCGTGGCAGAAGATTCCCCAGGAATGGTTCCCCTGGTGAGGCTCGGCTGGTGATGCTGCGCCCCGTCCGAGTCGGGCGGGGCCGCTTCTCGCGCAACGAAGCGACGATTCGCGATATGACTGAGCTCCCCGCGCCCGTGCCTCACTGCGAGCACGAGCCCGGAACCTCACGGGAGGAGCTCGGTCATGCGTGCTTGTGTTGCGATCCTCGGTCTCTCGCTGGTGTGTGGCTGCGGCGGCTCGGAGCCGCCGGCAAAATCCGCGGCGGACGGCACGTCCGGCGGGACGCAGACCACGACGACGACCGTCCAACCGGCGGGCACCGCCAAGGTGAAGACGTTCAAGCAGTCGACCGAGTCGATGAAGGTCGACAAGGTGGGCGGGAGCGACGGCGCGCTCAAACCCGACAGCTCTCCGGATCTCGCGTTCGAAGCGGAGGTCGAAGGGCCCATCAAGGCGGTCTTCCTCATCTCGACCGACGCCAAGGGGATGCCCACCGGTGAGTACCAGGCCGACTCGATCGTCGGGCTGAACGAGCTCCCGAAGGACTTTCCGATCGCTGTCCGCGCCGGCATGCTCACCGCCGGCGTCGGCGTCTGGGAAGGCGCCAAGATGCTCAGCCGCCCCGATGGATCGCTCGAGCCGATCGGCCCGGGCGCGCACAAACTCTCGCTCTATGTCGCGAGCACGGGCGTGCTCGCACCCGGCAGCCACGTGCGCCTCATCGTCCTTCGCGCGGACAACACGATCTCCGAAGGCCCCGTCGCCGACCTCTGAGCGGCGGGCGAGGAGGGGAGAGCTGGCGAGCCGGCCAGGCCTCCCCTCGAACGACTCACTTCACGACGGTGACCGTCTTGCAGCCCTGAACGATGTCCACCTTGGCGGTGAGATCGGACTTGAAGCCGTTGCACGTCGACGGGCAGATCTCGACCTTGGTCGGCTTCCCGCCGCCCGACGGATCGACGTCGTAGTACCAGCCGCCCGTGGTCGGGTCGCACGCGCCCGCGTTCGCCACGTAGTAGATCGTGGTGGGCTTGCCGTTGCTTGTATACTGCACGTTGACCTTCGAGTAGTCCGGCGTGCCGGTCTTGGGGACCGGAAGCGTGTACTCGCAAGGGAGCGCCTGGCCGCGAATGGCCGTCAGCGCCTGCCCGAAGACCTGCGCCACGTTCTGCGACGTGTTGACGACGAAGGCCGTGCCCGAGCCACCCGCCGCAGCGATCTGGTTCAGGTTCGTCTTGGCCGCGGACTCCTCGTCTTTGGTGAAGACGCCGATGACGTAGGTCGAAACGCCCGCGTTCTTGCCGCCGGCGGCGATGGTCGCGACGCCCGGGATGTCGATGGGCGCGCAGTCGGTGGGGAACCCGTCGGTCACGAGCACGACCGCGCTCGCGTGAGTCGGGTTTGCCGTCTTCTGCGCCTTGGCCGCGTCGACCGCGCCCTGCAGCGCCGGCGCCGTCGGCGTGAGGCCGCCGACGTCGTGACCCGCGAGGGAGCTTTTCACGAAGGACGCGTTGCCCGGAAGCGCCGCGTAGCTGACCGCCGGCGAGCCATAGTGCGAGGCCGAGCAGTATTCGTTCTTGCAATGCCCGTCGACGGGCTTCACGCAGATGCCGATGCCGCAGTCGGCGCTCGCCGTGCACAAGCCGCCGAAGATCCCGAGGCACGCGCCGAGCGACTGGCAATCGCCCGACGTCGGGCAGTCGGTGTCGGTGCCGCAGTACTTGAGCGTCGACGTCGTGAAGGAGCTCTTGCAGGCCTTCTGGAAGTAGCAGCCGCCCGCGGTGCCCGGGCATTCGGTGTCGTCGGCGCAGACGCGCGACGGAAAGTATTGGAGACCGATCCCGAGGCCCGCCGACGCCGGGTCATCGACGAACTGGCCGAGCGCCTTCTTGACCTCGACCCACTTCGTCGACCCGCTGTCCGTCTTGTCGGACATCGATCCTGAGGAGTCGACCATGAAGTAGAGGTCGACCGGGATCTGCTGCGCTTGCTGCGTGTCGGTGGCGCACTCGTTGGGGACCGGATCGGTGCCGGTGACCCCGGAGTCCTTGTCCGAGTTGATCACCGGGTCGACCGTGGAGTTGCCCGAGTCGCTCTTTCCGCTGTCGCGCCCGACGCCGCCCTCCGGGACGAGCGTGAGCGACTGCGTTTCGTCGCGGTCGCTACCGCACGCGCCGACGATGACCAAGAGCCCGATCGCCCCCGTACCCAGGAGCCCAGAAAGTCGCAATCGCATGCGAAGACCTCGTTACGAAGAAGCGGGAACCTTAGTCAGTTCCGTGCGATTCGCCACAACGTAACGACGTCTCAATTGGGCTCGGCGAGGCCGCCAGGCGCTCTCCGAGCCCGTCGAGCTCGCTCAGTAGCAGGAGTCGGGCGCGGCCATCAGGTCCTGGCAGGGGACGTTGGTGGTCGTCGGGTCGAAGGGGATCGGCGGGTCGGCGTCGATGTCCTCGCGGCCATGACGGATGTGCGCGTTGATGAACGACTTCGCCGAGGTCGCGTTGAGGCAGCTCGACGAGTAGAGCCAGCGCCACGCGCGGACCGCAAAGAGCTCGGGCTGCGTCGGGTCGGGCGTGATGAGGTAGCGCTGAAGGCCCATGCCGGTGGCCATGTCCTTGAGCTTGCTCTCGGCATCCGCGCACTCGGTCGACGTGTTGTCGGTGCACTTGTACGAGAGGACGACGCCGCCGTGCTCGAGGTTGTGGAGCAAGAACGCTCGCTTCACGGGCGCGGTGTAGACCTTGTTCCACGGCGACCAAGCGCCCCAGTGGTTGCCAGAGGCCGGGAAGGCCTCCCAGTCACTGGACGTGTCCGTGCCCACCGCGAAGTGCGTGTGGTTCGTGTTGGGCGAGTGATAGCTCTTGTACGTCTTGCAGGTGCCGCTCACGCCGCCGACCTTGACGCTGCACTGCGCCGAGCCGCTCACGCTGTTCAACGTGACGGTGTGCGTGCCTGCCGAGACGGTGCCGGCCCACCCGAACGCGCCCGCCTTGGGCGTCTCGTTGGCGGGGAGCTGAAGGTCGGGGGCGTCGACCGTGAAGACCGGGCCGACCGTGTCGGGATCCTGCGAGACGCCGCAGTCGATCGCGATCGAGACTGCGCCGCCGTTCGTCGCTTGGAACGAGAAGGACTTGCTGCCGCCGTTCGGGATCGTGAGCGTCTTGCCCTTGAGCTCGGCCTCGTCACCCGAGAGGGAGCCGAAGTCGCCGTTCTCATCGTCACTCTGCGACGAGCCACCGCACGCGACCGCCAACACCGAAACCAACCCAAGCCCCACAAGCGTCCACGTTGTACGCATCGGTCCCACCTTAGCAGCCGTTTAGTACCAGGCCAGTCCTTTTGGCTCATGCTTCATACAACCATTCGGAACCGTTGACGAGTCGCCCGGGTTAAGTCGCATCCACACCCAGCGGAAACTTTTGCCGGGGCGCAACGTGACAGACGGACACCGCGTGCTAGTTTGCCGCGCGCATGGGGGCTCCCGCGCCGCAGCTACCAGTCGCCACCGGCGAAGTCGTCGCCGGGAAATACCTGGTCGAGCGCGTCGTCGGCAGCGGCGGCATGGGCGTCATCGTCGCGGCCCGACACCTCCAGCTCGATCAGCAGGTCGCGCTCAAGTTCCTCCACCCGCACGTGCTCTCCAGCGACCAGTCGGTGGCGCGCTTCCTTCGCGAGGCGAAGTCGACGGTCCGCTTGAAGAGCGATCACGTCGCGCGGGTCTACGACGTCGACACGCTGCCCAACGGAGCGCCGTACGCGGTGATGGAGCTCCTCGAGGGCGTGGACCTCGCGACGTACGCCCGCACGAGCGGGCCGCTGCGCATCGCGGACGCGGTCGAGTTCGTCGTGCAAGCGTGCGAGGGCATCGTCGAGGCCCACGCGCTCGGGATCGTGCATCGCGATCTCAAGCCGCAAAACCTCTTCGTCACGCGGCGCGTGAACGGCAGCCCGCGCATCAAGGTGCTCGACTTCGGCATCTCCAAGTCGATCGGCGGCGCGGATTTCTCGCTCACCGATTCGGCCGTCGTCCTGGGGTCGCCGCTCTACATGTCGCCCGAGCAGATGAAGGCCTCGCGCAACGTCGACGTTCGCAGCGACGTATGGTCGCTCGGCGTGATCTTGTACGAGCTCGTCTGCGGCAAAGTCCCGTTCGATGGCGAGTCGATCACCGAGCTTTGCCTCAAGGTCGTGACCGCGCCTCCGCCGCCGCCTCGCGAGATGCGCACCGACATCCCCGAGGCGCTCGCAGCCATCGTGCTGCGCTGCCTCGAGAAGGACGTCAACTTGCGGTTCCCGTCGGTCGCTGCGCTCGCCGAAGCGCTCGAGCCGTTCTCTGCGGGCGCGGAGCGCGGCGTCACCGATCGCACGTGGCGCTCCCTCGCGGAGACCGCCGACGCGCTCGATCGCCGCTCGATGGCGGGGATCGCCGCGAGCGCCGCGCCCACGTCGACGCCGCCCGTCGCCAACACCCACTCGACGTGGGACCGCCAGCTCGAGCCGCAGCGTCGACCGGGGTTCGTCCGCGGCCTCGTCGTCGGCCTCGGTTTCGCCGTCGTGCTGGGCGCTGGGTTGACGTACGCCTTCTCCCATCGCGGCGCGCCCGCCGTCGCCTCGGTGGCCGCGCCCCAGGTGACGGTGGCGGTGAGCTCGGCGCCTTCGCCAGCTCCTTCGGCGCCTCCCGAGCCGCCGCCGGTCGCCTCTGCCGCTCCCGAAGTCGCGCCCCCGGTCGCGTCGACGCGCGAGGCGGTGGGGCAGGATGGTGTCGCCGTCCGAGGCGGCTCGGTGCCGATTCGAGCGCTGCCGACGCGGCCACGCCGCTTCGATGATGCGCCGGTCGTCCGCGCGGCAGCCGCAGCGGACGCGGGCGCCGCCTTCCGCACGAGCGCGAACGGCTCGCCGATCCTTCCCTGAGATCCCTCGGACGAAGTAGCCTGCCGTGGTGCGTGTTCGGCTCGCATCGCTCATCGCGGCTTTCTGCCTGACCGGGCTCACGCAGGCGGGGATTGCGCGCGCGGAGGACGACGCCGAGTCACTGATCGCGAAGGGCGTCGCGCTCCGTCAGCAGGGAAAGGACGCCGAGGCGCTCACGTTCTTCCAAAGAGCGCTCGAAGCGTCGCCGTCCGCGCGGGCGCGGGCTCAGGTCGGCCTTGGCGAGCAAGCGCTCGGGCGATGGGTCGAGGCGGAGTCGGATCTTGCCGAAGCGCTCAAGGACGAGGGCGACGCGTGGGTGAAGCGCTACCGTGAGCCGCTCGAGCAAGCGCTGGCGACGGTGCGCACGCGGCTCGGATGGCTCGAAGTCACGGTGAACGCGAAGGATGCCGAGCTCTCCGTCGACGGGGTCGCGGCCGGTGTCGCGGGCGCACGACCGGTGCGCCTCGTCGCGGGATCGCACGTAGTCGCGGTGCGCGCGGCGGCGCACCATCCCGTCTCGAGGAACGTGCTCGTTCCCGCCGCGGGCTTGGCGCGAGAATCGTTCGACCTGGTACCGCTTCTGGCGTCATCCGAGGACGCTGGAGCAAGCGGCGGAGACGGCAGCGCCCGCGGCGCGCCGCGCGAAGGTGTTTCGGTCGCGCCCGCCAGTGCTCAGCGCACGATTGGTTGGTTCACGCTCGCCGGAGGCGGCGTGCTCCTCGCCGGCGGGCTCGGCGCGCAGATTGGCCAGAAGCTGACGGCGGACAAATACAACGCGTCGACTTGCCCGGGCGAGGCGGCCCCGGTGCAGCCCCCCGATTGCCAAGATCGCATCGACGCTGCGCATCGCTGGCAAACGCTCGCGATCGTCGGGTTCGCGGCGGGAGGTGTCGCCGCCATCACCGGCGCCGTCCTCGTCCTCACGACGCCCAAGACCACCCGCACGACCGCCTGCACCGTGGGCCCCGCCTCTCTGGCCTGCACCACGACCTTCTAGCGACCCGCCAGACCAACTACTGGAGCACCGTCGGCTCTTCGTCGTCTCGCAACACGGTTGCAGTCCTCCCAACGCAAACCGCCTCCGACCCGTGAGGTCGGAGGCGGCGAACGTTCGCAGAACCCGAGAGCCGGAGAGGCTCGCCCGAGCGTCAACTCGGGCGAGGGGCCCACATCACGTACGGAACTGCTCGACGCTCAGTCGGAGCTCGTCGGCGACGCCGACCAGACCCTCGCTCGTCGCGCGGTTCGCTTCGACGTCCTGCGCGGCCTGGCGGGCGACGTCGGAGACGGCGTCCATCGCGTTGCGGGCCTCGACGGCGCGCGTCGCCTGCTGCTGGGCGTTCTTGTTGATGCCTTGGACGAGATCGGCGCTGGCGCGCGAGAGGTCCGCGATCGCCTGGAGCGCCTGGTCGGCGGCGTAGGCGACGCCGACTTGAGCCTCGACGTCCGCCGCCGTCTTGTCCATCGAGCGGACCGTCTGCGCCGTCTCCGCGAGGGCGGCCTGGACGACGACCTGGATCTCGCGCGCGGCCTGCGCGCTCGACTCGGCGAGGCGACGGACTTCGTCGGCGACGACGGCGAAGCCCTTGCCGTGCTCGCCGGCGCGCGCGGCCTCGATGGCTGCGTTCAGCGCGAGCATGTGGGTGAGGGCGGAGATGCTGGTGAGCGAGTCGACGATCTGGGAGACCTCTTGCGAACGCGCACCGAGCGACTTGACCTGCTGCTGGGTGGCGACGACGCTCGCGCGAATCGACTCCATGCCGTCGACGACGAGCTTCACCTGCTCGCGGCCGGACTGCGCGCGCTCACGCGAGGTGTCGGCAGACTGGGCAGTGGTCGCTGCGGTCGCGGCGATGTCTTGCACGCGCTTCGCCATCTCTTGGACGGCGCCGACCGTGCGCGAGAGCTCGGCCATCTGCTTCTTGGAGCCCGACGCGAGCGAGTCGGAGCTCACCTTGATGTCCGTCGCGGCACTCGTCACGCGCCGCGCGGAGTTGCGGATCTTGTTGATGATGCTCGCGATGTTCTCGAACATCATGTTCATGGCGTCGGCGACGTTACCGAGGGCGCCCTCGCTGACCGGCACCTTGACGGTGAAGTCGCCTTCGGAAGCGCGTGACACGGCCTGAAGCACGGCCTGGATGTTCGTCTGGAGTTGCTTGCGCTCTTCGTCGCTCTGGATGAGGACGAGAACCTCGTCGAGCGTCTGATTGATGCGTCGCGCCGCGACGCCCATCTCGTCGTCGAAGAGGACGGGGACGCGCGTCCCGAAGTCGCCGCCGGCGACCTTGGCCATCGTCGCGTTCATGGCCGCGAGCGGACCGACGACGTAGTTACGAGCGAGGAGGTCGAGTCCGAAGAGGAGGAGGATTCCACCGACGAGCACGATGGCGAGGGTCGCGTTGCGCGCGGTCGCCGCCGAAGCGAGGCCCGCCGTCTCGTCGACCGAGATGAGGACCGTGCCGACCTGACGACCAGCGAAGTCGATCAGCGGGAATGCGCCGTTGCGCCACGTGCGGTCACCGGAGTCGATCGTGGAGAAGTCGAGCGCCTTCGAGGCGTCGATCTTCTCGGCGGTCGCCTTGGGGTCAGCCTCGACGAGGTCGTCCGCTTGAATCAGCTTGGCGAACTTGGGGTCGGTCGCCGAAAGGAGGAATTGGCCCTTCAGCTTGACCACGGCTTCCTTGGACTTTGCCTGCGCGACCACGTCCCATTCGATCTCTTTGCTCATCGCTTCGGAGACGAAGATGGTGATGTTCGCGCCCGTGGTTTCAGCAACGGACCTCACGATCTTGTCGTAGCCGAGTCCGTACTCCACCGACCCGACGTGCTTGCCCTTGTTGTAGATGGGCACGACGCCGCGGATACCGAAGCCGGCGCGGCCGAGCTCGAGGCCGCGAACGGGGTGCGGCTTCTCGCCCGGCTTCCACGCACCGTTGGCGGAGAGAACCGTGAAGCGGAAGCTCGCGAGGTCGTCGCCGTTCGGGCCCATGGACCACGCGCCGTCCTCCAGCTTGGACGAATGCACGCGGAAGAACGATCGCGCCGGCGGGAGGTGGAACTGGAACTGCTCGACGTCGTACGGCTCCTTCTGCTTCGCGTTGACCGGGCCGAGCATGTTCCGGATCTTGAGGAGGGCCGCGTTCTTGTTCGCGGCCTCGAACGCCTCGGGGTTCGAGTCCTTGAAGGTCGACGCCTTCTTCGCCGCCTTCTGCTTCTCCCAGTGCGCGTCGTAGAGCGGACCGAGCTCGGTGGCCGCGGCCGCGAACGCGTCCGATATCTCCGGGTTCTCGGCAGCGGACGACGCGAGCGCCTCGGCGGCGCGCGCGCGCTGCGCGGCAGCGGTGACGAGGGTCGCGTTCGCGGCGGTGACCTGCTGCTCGACCTGCGCGTCGAACTGACGCTTCTGAGCGAGGAGGAGGACCGCGAGCGCGACGACGAGGAGCGCAGTGAGGACGGCGCCAGCGGCGCCGACGATCTTCACGCGGATGCCCAGGCGCCCGAACTGCGAACGCGCGTTCTCCAACCCGGATGTGTTGTCAGCCATCGGCCAAAGCCCCTTAGGTTTGCGTTGCGCGGTGCCGCTTCAGTGGGAATTTCAGGCACGTGCGTGCACGGGCCCGGCAAGCGCGCGACCAAGGTCCACTTGTTCCGCACGCTCTGTCAAGTTCGACGGCCGGATTCTTGCGTGTGCCCACGTTCTCCGACACGCGGCACGCGGGTCGCGGCGGTCAGCGGCTCATCGGTTGCGTGAGGACCGTCGTCTCGTCGGGAGCCACCGTGACGGAGACCACCTTCTCTTGCGGTGGGTCCGAAATTCGAAGCGTGAGGCGATGCGGCCCAGCCGAGACCGAGGCCTTGAAGACCGGTGACGGCCCGAGCGAGCGCGTTCCGTCGACGACGTCGTCGCACGGCGGATTGCAGATGACGGTGAGCAGCCCCTTGCTCGAGCTCGGCGGCTCTCGCGATGCGGTCTCTCTCGGCGGCGGATCGCGCGGCTCGTCTTGGGGCGCGTCGGGAATGCGCGGGCGCACGGTCGTGGATCCAGGATCAGGGCGCCGCGGCCGCGGCGCCACGGGCGGCGGGGAGGGGACTCGCGCCGTTCGCTCGCGCGGCGTGCGCGTCGGGCTCTCGGGAAGCGACGACGCGGAGAGCGACGGCACCGTGCCCGTCAGCGGAGGCGGCGGCGGTACGGTGGGCGGGGCGTTGGGCACGACGCCCGTCGGCGGTAGTGCCGGCGGGGCGTTCCCGATGATGGGGCCGGTCGCAGGTGGGAACGGCGTCGCACCCGGAGTGCCGGACGTGATCGACGGCGGTAGCGGTGGCGGAATCGGAACCGCGACTGACGGGGTGGCGCTCGCGGGCGGAACGGGAGCGATCTGAGTGGGGCGGTGCGCGAGGAGCGGGATTCCGATCGCCACGCCGATCGCGACGACGAACGCGACGACCACGACCGGGAGCGCGATGCGTCGATCCGACTCCCGCGCGGCGGCGTCTCGCGCGAGGAGCGCGCGCTGCATGGCCGGCATGTTCGGATCGCGCGGAAGGAGAAGCGGCGCCGCTGGCACGGGCTCGGCAGGCGGCGGCGGAGGCACGGCGCTCGGTGGCGCTGTCGGCGGACCCGGGAATGCGGCGACCATCGCGGGCGCGGGCGCCATCGGCTCGCTCGCCGCGGCCGGGCTCACGAACGCCGCCATCGGTGGACGCGCTTCGCCGACGATCACCTTCTCCGCCGGCTCATTCAGAACGGTGTTGGGCGGCGGTGCGATGGGCCCGAACGAAACGCTGCTGTCGGAGGTGCTGTCGAGCGATGGCGCGGCCATCATCGCGGCGGTGTGCGGAGCGGGCCGCTGCTGCGGTGGCGGAAACGGCGCGGGAACGGCGTACGCAGGCGCGGGGCTCGCGAACGCGGGCGGACCGGGCGAAGCCACGGCGAATCCGGCGGGCTGCGGCGCGGCAGGGTAAGGGCTCGGCACCTGGGGACCGACGCCCGCGGGGGGGCCGAAGCTCGGTTGGCCGTTCGGACTGCTCGTGCCGAAGCTCGGGAGCGGCTGGGCGTTCGCGCCGAAGGGCGGCGCGCCCGCGAACGGCGCCGGCATGGGCGCGAGCGGGGAGGCGAGCGGCGACGCGATGGCCGCCGCGGGCGGCGGGGGCGTGCGCT
>JBGAJR010000086.1:0-16633 GCA_044224815.1 Polyangiaceae bacterium | reverse complement strand
CGAACGACGCATGCCCGGGCGGCACTTCGAACGTCGCCGACCGCCCGCTCGCGAGGCGCACGTCGAACATCGACGGGTCCACGCTTACGCCGCTCACCGGACCGGTGACGCCGCCGAGCGAGCCGGCGACGACGCGCACGCGCGCTCCCTGGTGCTCGATCTCGGGGATTCGCTCCGGCTCGATGTCCTGATAGCGCGGCGCGGTCATCTTGAGCTTGGCGGGGAGGTTCACCCAGAGCTGGAAGCCCCAGAGGAGCCCGGCTTCTTGCTTGGGCATCTCCGAGTGGATGACGCCGCGACCGGCGGTCATCCACTGCGCGCCACCGCCGCGCAAGCGACCGGTGTTGCCCAGGCTGTCCTTGTGCTCGACCGAGCCGGCCAGCATGTACGTGACGGTCTCGAAGCCGCGATGCGGGTGCTCGGGGAAGCCGGCGATGTAGTCGTTCGGATTGTCGGAACGGAACTCGTCGAGCATGAGGAACGGATCGAGCGCCGGAAGCGCAGCCGTACCGAGCGAACGATGCAGCCGCACGCCCGCCCCATCCGAAGTGGGAACGGCCTCGATGACGTCGACGACGCTGCGCTCTTCCATGACGAATCTCCTTTGCCGTCTCAAGCTAAGTCGCGCCGCGCGACGCCGCTGGGAGGCGCCGCGCAACGGAGCCTTGCGGCTGCGCAACGGGAGCGGCGCTCAGAGCATCGGGAGCATGCGCCGCTTGGCCGGCGGAATCGTCGCGCTCGAGAACACGTGCTCGCCCGCGTACCAGCGAGGCACGGCCGTGTCGTCTTTGAGCGCGACGAGGAGCGCCGCGTGGAAGTCGAGGAATCCACCGTGGAGCGCGCGCGAAGAGAGACCCCGGTCGAGGGCGTGCAGCGTGGCCATGTGAGCCGTGTAGCGACGACGATCGGCGACCTTGCCGAGCGGCTGCCCTTCCTCGAGCCACTCGCGGCACGGCTCGGAGCTCTCGGAGGTGACCGAGCGACACGCGAGGGGACGCACGTCGTAGATGCGGCACAAGCCTTCTTCGTTCAAGAAGGCACACCGAGCCGCGACCGACGTGCCGACCTTACGCTTGCTCGTGACGTCGGTGAGGCCGGCGATGATCCCGGCGCGCTCTTCCTCGCTCATGTGCTCGCGGATCCAGGTCGCGATGTGCACGATCTCGAGCGAGCTCGTTCCGACGAGCTGGTAGCAGCAGTAGTGACACCCGGCGCCGCAGGCCATCACGACGTTCTCTTTGTTGAACGCCCCCGCGAACACGACGGCGTTCTCGACGACGTCGGCGACCTTCTTGCGGTCGACGGTCCCCGCTCCGAGCATCTCGGAGGCGGTCTTGGCCTCGGCCGCGTAGATCTTGTCGTACATCGGCGCGGACTTGTTGGCCGCCTCGAGCACCGCTCCTTGGCGGGTCTTGGCCTCCTGGGCGCGACGCTGCTTTCGGTTCATGACCTCTCGTGAATAGCATGGGTTGCGCGCCGGAGACGCCACCGGCATGCTCGCCTCGGTGAACGCGCCCGGCCCTTCGAAGACCGCCTGCCCGGCATGGGGCGAGACGCCGCCTTTGCTGGCGGCGCGCGGCTATCCCAAGGACGCGGCGCACCTCTTCGGACGTCTTCACCGGCTCGCCACCTGGAAGGACGACGCGGCGAGCCTGTCCCGCGGCGCCCGAGCGTTCGTCGACGCTCACCTCGATCTGACTCTCCCCACCATCGTGTCGCGCGAGCCTTCGGCCGACGGAGCGACGCGGCTCGCGATCGCGCTCGCGGACGGCGCACGGGTCGAAGCCGTGCACATGCCGCGCGCCCTCGCGAGCAAGGCCCCGCGCACGACGGTGTGTCTCTCGAGCCAAGTTGGCTGCGCGATGGGGTGCACGTTCTGCCGCACGGCGCAGATGGGCCTCGTCCGGAACCTCGCCGCGCACGAGATCGTGGCCCAGCTCTACGCCGTGCTCCTCGCGCTCGGCCCGCGCTCCGCGGAGCGCCTGAACCTCGTCTTCATGGGCATGGGTGAGCCACTCCACAACGTGGAAGCCGTCGTCGGCGCGCTCGACGTCCTGTGCGATCCGGCCGGTCTCGGCGTCGCGCCGAGCCGCGTGACGGTCTCGACGGCCGGGCACGTCCCCGGGCTCGCGCGCCTCGCCGAGTCGCGCTACCGGCCCGAGCTCGCGATCAGCGTGAACGCCGTGACCGACGCGCTTCGGTCCGAGCTCATGCCGGTCAATCGGCGCTGGCCCCTCGAAGCCCTCCGGACCGCGCTCGACGCCTGGCCGCGCCGACCGCACGAGAAGATCACGCTCGAGTACGTGCTCCTCGCAGGGAAGAACGACGGCGAGCGCGACGCGGAGCTCCTCGCGGCGTGGATCGGCAACCTACGCCACGTCGTCAACGTGATCCCCTTCAACGCATGGGGGGACGCGACATCGCCATACGCCGCGCCAAGCGAGGCCGCGCTCCAGCGCTTCGCGTCCCGACTCAGCGCGGCCGGCTGCCTCGTGAAAGTCAGGCGCTCGCGTGGCCGCGACGTGCGGGGCGCGTGCGGCACCCTCGTGACGTCGAGCCAAAGGCTCGTCAGGCGTTGAGCACGCGGAGCGATCCCCGGACGACGCCGTAGCCCGCTTCTGTGCGGAGCGCACGCCACGCGTCGCCCGCGTCGATGCTTCCGTCGACCAAGCGGCGGTACGTTCCGACGACGCGGGCCACGTCTTCGTCCGACTCGCGAACGAGCTCCACGCGGAACCGGCCGACGCCCGAGCGTTTGAGCGCGGGCAGCACGTCGGCGGCGCTCTGGGCGCGCGCGTGGAACACCGTGTTGCGACAACCGACGTCGGCCTCGACGGGATGATCCATGCCGGCGCGATCGCGAAGCGAGACCTGATGTCGCTCGCACGGTCGTCCGCACGTCTTGTGATCTCGTCCTTCGGAGAGGAGCGAGGCGATCACGCAATGCTCCATGTGGAAGAGCGGCATCGGATGGTGGACCACGACCTCGGCGTAAGGGCCGAGCGGCCCCGCGAGCAAGCGAACGAGCTGCGCCGCGTCGAGATCGAACGACGGCACGAACGCCGCGACCCCACGCGCGAGGAGCTCGGCCGCCGTGAGGTGATTGGTGACGTTGAGCGAAAAGTCCGCGACCGCCAGCGGCCGCGCGCCGTCGCTTGCGACACGGCCGAGCTCACCGAGCGCGCCCAGCCCGCGCACCAGCACGAGATCGGGCTCGAGCGCCGCGAGGTAGCGATCGATCTTCTCTTCGCCGGGCTTGCGGATGCGCGGCGGCGCGACGCCCAAGACGCGCGCCCCGCTCGCGCGGAGGGCACGAAACGCCGTCCCAGTACCGGTGAGCTCGAGGAAGTCGAGGTAGACGCCGTCCGCGCCGGCGGCGAGCGCCGCGCGCGCTTGCGCCTCGGTGCGACAGAGGACGAAGAGGCCAGCCGGCGGCGCCGGTCGCCCGAGCGCGGACACGCGTCGAGACGCGCCTTCCGTGAGCTCGGCGGCCGTGGCCGCGGTGACGGCATGCGCGCGGCGCGCACCCGCGAGGAGCGCTTCGACGACGGCACGGCGCGCGCGCTTGAGCGATGAGGGCGCGATGAACGCGCCCTCCGGCACCTCGAGCGCGAGCCCACGAAGGACGAACGGCGTCTCGCCGAGCTGCCCGAGCTTGTCGCGAAGCAGCGCCTCGTCCATGCCGCGCGCGGAGGCTCGCTCGACATTCGCGTCACTGCGCACCGACACGCTCCGCCCGTCCGTGGCCGTGGCCGTGATCTCGAGGGCCTCTCCGATCCGGCCGCGAACGACGAGATCGATGGGGACGCCGGCTGCGCGACCTTCCGCGATCGCGCGCGCAGCGCGCTCTTCGGCCGGATCGTTGGTCTTGAAGACGCGACGTCCCGGCGTGACATCGAGACGCGGTGCGTCGGGCCCGAGCCACACGAGCACGCGACCACCGTCTGCGGGCTCGACGTCCCATATGCGCCCGCCGAGCTCGCCCGCGCCACCAAAACCACCCTCGACGAGAATCCCATCGCCGCGCGATAGCGAGGCCGACGGCTCGACGACGACATAGCGCCGCGCGCCACGATCGCGGTGCCCGCGCGCGACGCCGGCGAGGACGCCGCGATGATCGGACGTGCGGGCTTCGACGAGCCGCTGATGATCGATCCCCGCGAGAAAACCTGGGCCGGAGCCGCGCGAGAACATCGAGAGCGCGCGCTCTCGCTCGGTGTCGACCGCGGGGGTGCGACCCTCCATCGCCGCGTCGACCGCGGCGCGATAGAGCGCCGTCGTGGCCGCGACGTACTCGGGCCCTTTGAGGCGGCCTTCGATCTTGAGCGACGCGACGCCGGCATCGATCAACGCGGGCACGAGGCTCGCGGCCTCGAGGTCCTCCGGGCTCAAGAGAAACGCGCGACCATCGAGCTCGACCTTGGCTCCGTCGACCACGAGCTCGTACGGCAGGCGGCAGGCCTGCGCGCACGCGCCGCGGTTGGCGCTGCGACCGCCAATGGCCTCGCTCGTCAGGCACTGCCCCGAATACGAGATGCACAGCGCTCCGTGCACGAAGACCTCGAGCGGCACCGGCGTGGCCGCGGCCACCGCGCGGATCTCGTCGACGGAGAGCTCGCGCGCGAGGATGACGCGCTCAGCGCCGAGATCGTGCGCGAGCCGCGTGGCGCCCTCGTCGGTGCACGTCATCTGGGTCGAGGCGTGGATGGGAAGCCCGGGCGCAACACGACGAACGACCTCGGCGACGCCGAAGTCCTGCACGATGACCGCGTCGACGCCCGCCGCCGCGCACGCGCGAACGGCAGCCTCGACGGCGGGGAGCTCGTCGTCGAATACGAGCGTGTTGAGGGTGACGTAGCCGCGCCGACCGTGATCGTGGAGGAACTGCATCGCGTCCGCCAGCGCGGCCACGTCGAAGTTCGTCGCCCGAGCGCGCGCGTTGAAGCCCGGAAGGCCGAAGTACACGGCGTCGGCGCCAGCGCGCACCGCGGCTTCGAGGCAGGCGCGGTCACCGGCCGGGGCGAGGATCTCTGGCCTCTCTCGAGCGGACATCGCGCGGGCTATAGCACGCCGCCCGTCACCAATCGATCGGCGCGCCGTCGGCGAAGAAACCGCCGGTCGGGCCGTCGGGCGGCACGGTCGTCGCCCAAAGGATGCTTCGCGCGCCCTCGGCGAGCGCGCGCGGCGCCGAGCGTCCGCCCATGTCGGTGCGGACCCAACCGGGGCAGACCGCGTTCACGCGAGCGCGCGGCAGCTCACGCGCGAGGATGCGCGTCAGCGCGTTCATGGCCACCTTCGAGACGCTGTACGCGGACGACGGCCAGCCGCGCTTGGCGTGCACCCCGGCCGCGACGTCCGAGACGAACTCGGCCAGGAGCGCTTCGAGGCCGGCGCGATCGAGGGCCGGATCCATGAATCGCGCGGCGAGCGCACGCGAGAGGCAGTCGAGCTGCCCCATGCGACTCGACACCATGACGACGCGCGCGCCCTTCACCAAGCGGTCGGCGAGCGCGTCGGTGACGCGAAGCGCACCGCGCGTGTTCGTGTCGATCGTGCGTCGCGCGACCTCGGCGTCGAACCCCTTCATCGCGATCCCGGCGTTGTTGACCAGAATCTCGACCGGGCGCTCGCCCACGTGGGCGCGGAGCGCGCGGACGCTCGCTTCGTCCGTCACGTCGAGGGCGAACGCGGTCGCGTCCTGACCTTCGCGACGCGACTTCGCCGCGTGCGCCGCGACCACGTCGCCGTCCCGCCCCGTGAAGAGCACGGCCGCCCCGCGCTCGGCGAGCGATCGCGCGACGGCGACCCCGAGCCCACGACTGGCACCCGTAACGATGGCGAGAGGCTTCTCGGCAGAGGTCACGCGCTCATCGTAGCGCAGCGACCAGCGTACCGAGCGCGAGCGCGCCGGCGAACACGAAGGCCAGCGCGACCGGACGCCGGGCCGACGTGCTCGTCGCGACGCGGCCGCCGCCACCATCAGCCAGCCAAGGGAGGGCGATTTCGTGGAGCGCGGCGGCCTCGACGTCCACGAGGACGACGCCGTCACATCCGAACGCAACGCCGTACTCGAGAACCTGCCGACGCGTGGGCGCGTGATCGAGCCGGGGCGCGACGGCGCCCGTCTTCACCTCGGCGACGAGGCGACGCCCGTCCCGCGAGACGATGTAGTCTGCACGCACTCCGAAGCGCGCCTCGGCCCCGTCGACCACGAGCGGATAGCTCGCGGCGACCTGCGCCCCGAGGATCTCGTAACCGTGCGCCTCGAGGAGCGTCGCCCCCGCCGCCTCACCGGCCACAGCACGGCGCGCACGGACGACGGCGCGGCGACTGCGCGCAGCGCCGCGGAGCGCGAAAACCGCGAGCACGAGCGCCGCCGCGAGGACGAGCGCGAGGCCGAGCACCCAGGCCCAGGGCATGGACCGAGGAAATCACGCCCGACGGCGCAGGTCACGATCGCTGCAACCCACAATCAAGCGAGCGGGGCCTCACTCCGAGCGCGGCGATCGAACATGTACTGATCGAGCGCGGCCGCGTCTCCCGCGCGCGCGACGCGCCGCCGCTCGTCGAACCGCGCCGGGTCGAGCGTCTCTTCCAAGAACTGGAGGACATCGGGCCAGAGCGAGTCGGCGAACCGCGGCCGGAAGAAGCCGAAGTGGCCGATGGCCCCGCCGAATGCGCGCGGGTCGAGGTGCCGCCGCTCGACCGAAGCCGAGACCAAGAGCTTGCCGAGCGCGTCGACCGCGCGCGGCGGCGCGTAGCGGTCGTCGCCGATGCTGTAGAGGCGGACCGGCGCGGAGAGCCGGGCGAGGCGCTCGCGACGCGGAGCGCGACGCCCTGCGACGTAGTAGCCGGGCTGGGTGCACCAACGGGCCCATTGGAGCGCGACGCCGCGCGGCAGATCTTCACCGACGCCGAGCTGCCCCGGCAGGTAGCCGAAGAGCTCGGTGAACGCCGGCACGAGCGCGAACATGGCTGCCGCGAACGCGTACCGATCGGGACGCGGCCAGAGCCGGAAGTCACCGAGCTGCGCGCCCACGCCGACGAAACCGCGCACGTGCTCGACGTTGGGCAGGAGGCCGACGGCCTGACCGCCAAACGAATGGCCGACGATCACGACGTGCTCCGCGCCGAGCTCGCTCCGAGCATGATCGACGGCGGAGGCGAGATCCTTCTCTGCCCAATCCATCATGTCCGCTTCGAAGCCACGGAGCGTCGCCTCGGGCCGCGAGTCACCGATGCCGCGGTAGTCGAAGGTGAGGGCTGGCCATCCGCGCTCGGCCAACCAGGCCGCGAAGCGCTCGTAGTACGTGCGCGGGACTCCGGTCGCCGGCGCGATGATGACCCGGCGCGGCGCGGGCCCGCCGAAGGTCGAGGAGGCGAGCGGGAAGCCATCACGTGCGGAGAATCGATCCACGGGCCGTCCTTCCTGGCTCAATGTCACCACCGGTTACATTCTGGGCCACGGGCGCGTATCGTCAAGGCCTCCCCCTTGTCTTCTGGGCGACGCGCAGGTCTTCTTTCGCCACGACTTTCGCGGAGATGCGAAAAATCGACCGGCCGTTGTCACAAGGCCACGCGGGACTGCGTTGGTCCTCCAAATGGAGGTCCCCGCGATGATGCCCATGCCCCACTTCCCTTCCCCTGCCACTACCCCGAACGCTTCTGGCTCGCTCGTGTCCACGGCCGGACGCACGCTCCCGCTCCGTCACGCCCACGTGATCGTCGATGCGCGGGGCGGCCTCGCACGCCTGGTCTTGCAGCAGCGCTTCGAGAACCCGCACGAGGTCCCGCTCGAGATCACCTACTCGCTCCCCTTGCCCGCCGAAGCGGCGGTGAGCGCGTTCTCCTTCCGCATCGGTGACCGCCGCGTCGTCGGGCAGGTCGACAAGAAGGCGCGCGCCCGCGCCCGCTACGAAGAGGCGATCGCCACGGGCCACACGGCCGCGCTCGTCGAACAGGAGCGCGACACCCTCTTCACGCAGACGCTCGGCAACGTCCCGCCGGGCACCGCCATCGAGGCCGAGATCGTCGTCGACATGAAGCTCCGCTTCCTCGACGACGCGCGCGCGGCGGGCGGCGGCGCCTGGGAGCTCCGCGTGCCGACGACCGTCGCTCCGCGTTACCTCGGCGAGGTCGGCCGCGTCATCGACGCCGAGCGCGTTGCGCAAGACGTCTCCGCGACGGCGATGCCGGTGCACATGACGATCGAGGCGCGACTCGACGCGACGTCCGCGAGCGGAACGAACGCGGAGTCGCCTTCGCACCCAATCGTGGCAGCGTTCGAGAGCGGCATCGAAGACGGCCGCGGCCCGCACGCGGTCGTCCGGTTCCAGAACGCAGAGGGCGTGTCGCTCGACCGCGACGTCGTCGTGCGCTGGCCAGCGGCACGCGCCGAAGTCGCCGCTACCGCGCACGTCGAGCGCGCGGCGGGGGCCGAGCACGCGTACGCGCTCCTCACGATCACGCCGCCGCGCGGTGCGATCGCGAGCGTGCCGCGCGATCTCATCCTCCTCCTCGACACGAGCGGATCGATGGGCGGCCTGCCGATCGAGCAAGCCAAGCGCGTCTCGCTCGCGCTCATCGAGAGCCTCGCGCCGACGGACACGCTCGAGATGATCTCCTTCTCGAGCTCGCCCAAGCCCTGGAAGCGCGGCGCTCTCCCGATGACGCCCGCGAATCGTGCGGCGGCCATCGCCTGGCTGTCGGGCCTCTCGGCGTCGGGCGGCACCGAGATGCGCGACGCGATCGTCAAGGCGCTCGCGCCGCTTCGCGCCGGCGCGCAGCGGCAGGTCGTTCTCGTGACCGACGGCCTCATCGGGTTCGAGATCGAGATCGTGCGTGAGATCCTCGATCGACTCCCGTTCGGCAGCCGCGTGCACACCGTCGGCGTCGGCTCGGGCATCAACCGCACGCTCACTGCGGGCGCCGCGCGCGCCGGACGCGGCGTCGAGGTCATCGCCGACGCGCATGAGGATCCGGAGCGCGTCGCCGCTCGCCTCCTCGCGCGGACCCACGCGCCTCTCGTCACCGACGTCACGGTTCGCGGCGCCGCGGTCCGCGAGCTCGGAACGGCGCGCGCGCCCGACCTCTTCCAGGGCGCGCCGGTCCTCGTCACGGCGCGCGTGGCGCCCGAGGGCGGCACGGTCACGGTCGAGGGCCACGGCGCGAGCGGCCCGTTCCGCTGCGTGGTCGAGCTCCCGGCCGCGCGCGAGGTGCAGAGTGCGGGCGCGTTCGAGAAGCTCTTCGCCCGCGACCGCGCCGCAGACCTCGAGATGTTCGCCGCCGGTGGCGAGAACGTCGACGCCGCCCTCGAGACGCTCGGCCTCACGCACGGAATCGCCACGCGCATGACGTCGTGGATCGCGATCACCGAGGAGAAGACCGTGGACGAGACCTCGCCGTTCCGCACCGAGCGGATGCCGCACGAGCTCCCCTACGGATCGAGCGCCGACGGCTTCGCGCTCCGACCGGTGAACATGCCTCCGCCCGCCCCCTCGGCCATGTCTTACGGAAGCGCGGGACCGATGCCCGGCGGAATGGGTGCGCTCGGCGGCGGTGGCGCCCCCACCGGCGCCCCACCTCCCATGCGCGCGCGCGCCGGCGCCCCGCTGCCGCCCCCCGCGGCCGCACCGATGCCGGCGCGCCCGTCGCTCGACATGTCGAAGTCGAAGAAGGAGGCGGCCGATGATTCCGACGCGCGGGAAGAGAAAGAGGACTCGGTCCGCACGATGGTGCGCGACGTCCCGGCCAAGCCCCGCTCGATCCTCCAGCGCATTCTCGATCCGCTCATGGGCCGCAGCGATCAGCCGAGCGAAAAGGCCGCGGCACCCAAGGGCGGCGCGTCGCGACGCCTCCGTGGTCGGATCGTGGTCAAGCGTGACAAGGAGATCGTCATCGTCTTCACGGTCGACGCGCCCTTCGCATGGACCACGCAAGAGAGCGGCACGGTCACGCTCGCCTCGGGCGAGACGCGCGAGGTCATCCTTCGCGCGCAGCCCACGGCCGGCGCTCTCCCCGCGGGCGTCTCGGTGCGGCTCACCCTCGAAGTCGAAGGGACGCTCGACGCAGACGCCGTGAGCCTCGTTTTGGGAGACTTGGAGATCGACCTCGCCTGAGCGAGCAAGAAGGCGAGCGAGCGAGAGGACGCTAATGAACGGCGACACGGACGAACATCTCCCCGCGATTCGAGAAGGCGACGCCGAGGCGTTCGCGCGGTGGATGTCGTCCGTGGAGCCGACGTTGCGACTCTCGCTTCGTTCGTTCGCGGCGTCGGTCGACGTGGAGTCGGTGCTGCAAGAGGCGCTGCTCCGCACGTGGAGCTACGCACCGCGCGTCGTTCCCGATGGCAAGCCCAACGCGCTCTTCCGCGTCGCGCTCCGCATCGCGCGAAACCTCGCGGTGAGCGAGAAGCGGCGCATCCGGCCGTCGGCAGGCGGTGACGACGTGCTTCTCACTCTCGCCGACGACGACGCCCCGAGCTTCGTCGACCCGCTCCTCCTCGCGCGCGTGCGGGACTGCCACGCGCGCCTCCCCGACAAGCCGCGGCAGGCCCTCACCGCGCGGCTCGAGTCCCAAGGCGCCGATCACGACGAGGAGCTCGCGGCGCGTCTTTCGATGCGCCTCAATACGTTCCTCCAGAACTTCACCCGCGCCCGCAAGCTGCTTCTCGAGTGCCTGCGCGCGATGGGCGTCGACCTGACGGAGCTCGCATGACGCCCGAAGAAGAGAGCCTCGTCGAAGCCGTCACCACGGCCCACCGCGAGCGCGGCCCGGGCGGCGTCCTCCGCGCGCACCCGGCGTGGCACGACCTCGGTGACGATGGCCGCATCGAAGCCTACGAGCGCACCGTCGTGCAGCGACGTATCGAAGCGGCGCTCGACCCCGAAGGGCTCTCGACCACCGCGCGCGCCGTGCTCGCCCGCCTCCGTCGCGGGTGACGCATCGCCCGCAGGCCAATCGCCAGCTCCAGCGCGGAACGACGACGACAACGGGCGCGAGGCGAGATACACGATTGCCCGTGACCGAGCGACGGAACAGCACGCGGTCGACGTATCACCATGGGGACCTCGCACGAGCGCTGGTCGACGAGACGGTGCGCCTCGTCGGTGAGGCCGGGCCCGAAGCGGTCTCGCTCCGTGAGGTCGCGCGCCGCATCGGAGTGAACCACGCAGCGCTCTACCGCCACTTCGCCGACAAGGAGTCGCTCTTGGCGCGCGTGGCCGAAGAAGGCTGGAGCGCGCTCGCCGACGGGATGGAAGCCGCGCTCGCGAACGCCCCCGCCGAGATCGCCGAGAAGCCCGCCGAGCGCCTCGTTCACGTCGCCGCCGCCTACGCGCGCTACGGCATCGCCCACCCCGCCTACTACACCATCATGACCGGTCCACGCCTCAACGAGCAGGGTCGGTTCCCGTCGCTCGAGGTACCGATCCGTCGCGCCTTCGAGCTCCTCATCACCGAATTCGAGCGGGCCCTCCGCGCCGGCACGTTGCGGGGAGGAAGCGCGCAGGACTGGGCCCTCCGCGTGTGGATGTTCGCCCACGGTTACGTGACGCTTGTCCTTGGTCGCCGCGTGGCCGTGAAGCCGGCGCGGGTCGAGGAGTACTTCGAGCGACTGCTTCGCCCGATGCTCGGCCTCACGCCCTGAGTGCTCTCTGCGGAGAGACCTTGACCGCAAGCCAGCGCGGACCGAACCTCCTCCCATGAGCGCTTTCCGTCGTCGGGGTCTCGCCGTAGCCACCGTCGCTGCGTTGCTCGGGCAGGTCTCCGGGGCCGCGGCCCAGGGCGACGTGCCCGTCGGTGCCCCCGCGCCGGCCCCCGCGCCCTCGCCCAACGAGCCCACGCCGGAGGCTGCGCCCGCCACCTACGCGCCGCCCGCGCCGGCACCCGCTCCGTACCCGGAGCCGCCGGCTCCTTCGGCCAGCGATCGAGTCATTGCATATTACACGGGTCTTCAGATCGGCATCTCGCCGGGCATCATCCTCCCGGCCAAAGGCGGCGACGTGGGCTTCCTCCTCGCCCTTTACGGCGGCTACGGCGTGGAGACCGGCGGCGTGGTGCTCGTTCCAGGCGCGCACGCGACGGGCGCCTGGCCCTCGGGGGACTTCATCGGGACGTTCACGCCGGCCATGAAGGTCGTCTTCCCGCTCGGCGCATTCGCGCCGTACGTCGAGGCCGGCGCAGGCCCGGGCTACGTATCGGCTACGAAGCAGGTCGGCGCGGCCCTCCGCGCGGGTGTCGGCTTCTCCGTGCACCCGAGCTCGCGTTTCGCGATCGGCGCCGGCGTCGCCTACGAGACGATCACCGGGACGGGCGTCTCGTTCATCGGGCCGACGCTCATCCTCTCCTTCTGAACGATCCTTCCGGACCGCGCGCGGCTCACGCCGCGACGTCGGGTGCGCCCGTTCGCTCCAGGCTCACCTCCCAAAGCTTCTTCTGGAGCGATTCGTCGCGCGCTGCCGCCGACGGCGACACCTCGCGCTCATCCGAGAAATAGCGCCCCGTCGTCGTCGCGAGCGCGGGATCGAGCGCGACCATCAGGCTGGTCGCCGCGCCCTTCTCCAGGCTCGCGCCCGTCGAGCCGAAGCCGGTCATGAGGAGCTTGGTGGAGATGACGCCCGGATGGAGCGCGTTCGACGTGACGCCCTTGCCGGCGAGGCGGCGCGCGAGCTCGCTCGAGAAGAGCACGTTGGCGAGCTTCGACGTCGCGTAGGCGCGGTAGCCCTCGAAGCGCTGCGCACCGTCGAGGTCGTCGAAATCGAGGCGACCGCGAGAGTGGGCGATGGAGCTCACGTTCACGACGCGCGAGGGCTCGCTCGCGACGAGCCGTGGAACGAGGAGAAGCGTGAGCAGGAACGGCGCGAGGTGGTTCACCGCAAAGGTCGTCTCGAACCCGTCGGCCGTCAGCGTGCGCTCGTGGACGAACACCCCGGCGTTGTTGATCAAGAGATCCAGCTTCGGGCGCGCCGCCAGCGACTCACCGAGCGAGCGCACCTCCGCGAGTCGCGAGAAGTCGGCTGCGCAAGGCTCGACGCGATCGCCCGCGCCGACGGCCGCGCGAATCTCGTCGGCCACGCGCCGCGCCTTCTCGAGCGTGCGGCCGTGCACGAGGACGTGCGCGCCGCGCTCGGCGAGCGCGCGAGCCGTCTCCTTGCCGATGCCATCCGTCGCGCCGGTGACCAGCGCGACGCGTCCTTGAGCCGAGTGCTTCATGCCAGGACGGAGTTATAGGGCGGCCGCTCGGACCGGGACAATCGCGCGAACGACTCGCTTCAGAAGCGACCGCCGAGGCTGAGGCCTGCGCTGCCGGGCCCCACGCTCGGCGCCACGCCGACCGAGGCCTTCTCGCCCTTCGGCGCCGAGAAGAAGAGGTAGCCGCCGACCGCGAGACCGACGACGCCGAGGCCGATGCCGGCGTTGGCGACGTTCGCATAGACGACCTTCGCGGTGTCGCGGCTGCAGGAGCCGTCCTTGTTGTAGTCGTCGGTGCACTTCATCGCGAGAACGCCGAAGACCCCTCCGCCGATCGCGAGCGCAGCGCCGATGCCGCCGACGACGAGGCCCGTCGTACGCTGTCCGCTTCCATCCTCCTCGGGGGCACGCGGCACCGGAGACACGGCTGCGCCGGCGCCCTCCGGGGCGAGCGCAGTCACGACGATGCTAGCCGGCGCCGGCGTGCGCCCTGCGACCTGAACCTGCGCCACGAAGGGCTTGCGATCCACCGCGCGCACTTCCACGCGATACGCGCCCCCGTCGGGATCGAGCGCAATCTGCTTCGACCGCGCGTCACCGAGCGCGACCTTCCGCTCCACGTCGCCGCTCTTCGCCGGTGTGATCACGATCTCCCGGTTGGGCGCGCTCATGGTCGCTTCCAGGTCGACGTTCACGAACACGACCTTGTCGCGAATCGACTCCATCTGCTTGGTGGCGAACTGCTCGCGGTCGGGGCGGCCGCCGCCGACGCGCAGGCGACGCAGGGCTTCGTCGTACTCGGAGTATGCGAGCGAAAATCGCGCCTGCTGCTCGTGGCAGTACGCCAAGCTGAGGAGCGTGCCGCCGCGCGCCTCGAGGTGCTCGCTCCGATCGAGCGCAGCGCACGCTTGATCGATCTTCTTGTCGCGGAGGAGGTCCATGCCTTGTTGGTAGGCGGCCTCGGCGTCTTGTGCGGCGTCGGCTCGAGCCGCAGGTGCGACGAAAGCGGCGGCCACGACGAGCGGAGCGAGCGCGACGGCAAAACGAATCCTCATCGATTTCCTTCCAAGGCAGACGGGACCAGCGGCTTCGGCGGAGGCGGTGCCGCGGACGCGGCGACGGTCGCGGACTTCACGACGCCAGGCGAGGGCGGGCTCCGGCGCGGTGTCCCAGGCGCACCGGGCCGGGGCTTCGGCGTCGAGACCACCGCGTCGGTCTTGGCTTCGGGACGGGCCGACGCGACCGCGGGCGGCACGGAGACCGCGGGCGGTGCGACCGGAAGGCTCACGGTCGTGGACTGGGCGGCGGGCAAGGCGCTCGCCGTCTCGTCGGGCATCACCGTATTGCCAGTGCTCGCAGGAGTGACGATGGGAGCCGACGCCGCGCGCAGCTGCAATAAGCCGACGCCTCCGGCCGCGACGGCAATGAAAGAGACGGCCGCCCATCCGAGTGAGCGCCGCTTGCGTTCCGCCTGGCGCTGGGTCGTGCCGAGACCGGCGGTCGTGGCAGCACCCGCGCGAGCATCTCCTGGCGGCGCTTCCTGGGTCACCTCCTCCGAGAGCGGCGAGCGTCGCTCGGTGGTCGACTCGAACGCCAGCGGTGATACGGCGTTGCGACTCTCGATCCGGTCGAACACGACGGCACGCGTGCCAGAAGCCGAGAATGGGAGAAGGGCTCGCGCGAGATCGCCGATCTTCTGGTAGCGCTTCGCCGGATCCTTTTCGAGACAGCGACTCACCACCGCTTCGAGCTCGACCGGAACGTCGGGGCGAATCGAGCGGAGCAAGCGCGGCGCATCGCTCGCGATGGCCGCGGCGAGGCTCGGGATGGTCTCGCCGTCGAACGGGAGCTCCTTGGTGAGGAGCTCGAACAGAACGACGCCGATGCTCCAGATGTCGGTGCGCGCGTCGACGACCTTGGAGTTTCTGACCTGCTCCGGCGACATGTAGAGCGGCGACCCGAGCGCGACGCTCGATTGAGTGAGGCTCTTGGCGCCCGGGTCGAGCATGCCGCTCGTCTTGGAGATGCCGAAGTCGAGCACCTTGATGAACGCACTCCCGTCCGGACGATGCGTCACGAACAGGTTCGACGGCTTCATGTCTCGATGGACGATGCCGAGCGCGTGGGCCTCGGCGAGGGCCTCGCACGCTTGGAGGACGTAGTCGATCGCCTCGTGAGTCGGCAGCGGCGCCCGCCCCTCGAGCATCTTGTGGAGGTCCCGACCGGGCAGGTACTCCATCACGATGAACGGGACGTCGGGCGGCGCGACGCCGATCTCGTAGACGTCGACGACGTGCTCGCTCCGGATCGAGACGGCTGCGCGCGCCTCGCGGAAGAAGCGCTCGCGGACGTCGTTGCTCGCGAGCACCTTCGGGAGCAGGAACTTGATCGCGACGCGCCGCTCGAGCGCGAGATCGCGCGCTCCCATGACCGCGCCCATTCCGCCGACGGCGAGCACGCGCTCGATCACGTACTTGCCAACGACGGTGTCGCCCTCACGCGGCAACCCGTCGAGCATCGGCTCCCCAGCACCCATGTGCGCCGTGGATGAGCCTAACACCCTTCACAGCGGTCGATCACTGGCATTGGGTGCGACATGCACCCGCATAGCAGCGGATGTATTCGCGCGCGGTGCCCGCCTGCGCCGGGTGGGCCGCATTGCAGGCGTCCACACACGGGTCATGGCCAGCATCTCCACCAGCGTCGACGCTGGCGTCACCGGCGTCGATCGCTCCGGCCCCTCCCTCACCGCCGCCGCCGCCGCCGCCGTCACCGCCGCCGCCGCCGCCGCCGCCGTCACCACCTCCAGCGCCGGTGCCGCTCCCGGCGCCGAGACCACGACTCGGGCATTGGTTGATGCACGTGTAGAGCGTGGCGCACTCGGGGGAATCGACGAAGCAGGCCTTGGTCGAAGCGCAGCAGCTCGCTTGCATGCACGCACCGCAGGAAGCGGTCGGGAAGTCGACGCCGCTCGTGGTGAGGTTGCAAGCGCCGCTCGCGCCGCCCGCGTCAGAGGCCGTAGACGCGACCGTCGCATTTCCGGAGGGCGTTGGCTCCTGCGCCGAGACTCCCGAGAACGGAGACGACGAGTGCGGACTGCTGCAGCCGACGAAGAGCACCGAAGCCGTCCCAATCGCGATCGTGAGGCGCATGGGTGCGGCTCAAGGCACGCGCTGGGCCGAGTGCATCCCTCGCGAAAGTCGCACCGTGAGCAGAGGGATCCACCCCCGTTGCGTCTCGGCGACGGAAGCCGGTGATGCGCGCGCGGTCACTGGAGGGACGTGGATTCCCCAGCCGGAGGCCGCGAGATCCGGGGCGTTTCTGCGCGGATGTCGCGCGATAGCTGGTGACTGCACACATCGGCTTCGCGCGCTCCCGGACATGGCGTATAGCGGCCGGGTCATGTCCGAGACCGCGACCACCGACACGGGACACCACGACA
>JBGAJR010000020.1:0-128032 GCA_044224815.1 Polyangiaceae bacterium | reverse complement strand
GAGCTACACGACGCAGGTCGGAGGCACCACGCTCTCCGTCGACACGAGCGCCAGTCGACCGGGCGTCAACAGCGAGCCCGCCGACTTCGTGCACTTTCCAACCAATCCGTTCTTCGGCGACATCTACGTCAAAAACCGCCGCTCCAAAGACGACATGGGCCACATGCTCCGCGCCATCGCCCAGAGCGAGGTGTGTGCGCCGCGCATGGATGCGGACGCGCAGGCCGACATGGCCGAGCTCGCGTCGCTCTACGCGGATTGGGGCGAGGACGTGGACGGTCGCGGCTTCGTCATCCCCACGCGCGACGCGACGATGGCGATCGTCGAGCCCACGCTGCAGCTCGCGCACTACCAGATCGGCGCGACCGCGCTCACCAACGTCGAGTGTGTCGGTGCGCTCGCGGTGCGACTCGCGCACGGCACCGCGGCGGGCAACCTCGACTGCGGGAGCGGCCTCGGTGGCATCGAGTCCGGTGTGTGGTCGCTGCTCCAAGACGACGCGCGCCAGATCATGCGCACGCATCACAGCGCCGCCGCGGTGGAGGCGCTCCAGAAGAACCCGTCGCTCGGGCTCACGCTCCTCCAAGGCCTCGGCGATCGCGTCTCACTCGACACTCCGATCGTCACCGGAGGCGCGCCGCCCTCGAGCTACGACGTGCAAGACGTCGCCGGGTTCATGGCCTACGCCGCGTCGGCAGGCGTGCCGCTCAAGTCGAGCGAGGTGCGCTTCCTCCACGCCCGCATCCATCAAGCGTTCGTGGGGATGCGCGATCCCTCGCACACGCCGTCGCTCCACGTCTTCGAGCCGAGCGTGCCCGACGGAACGTACGCCTACGATCTCCCGAACGAAGGCTTCTACCACTTCGATCTCGGCCTCCTCCTCGGCGCTTGCGCTTCGCCGCTTCGGAACCCGAGTGGCCGTCCGGTGCTCGACTGCGCCCGCCTCCAGGCCGCCTTCTGAGCCTCGGCGACTGACGCGCGCGCTCGCGCCGTGACGGCCGTCAGTAGAGCGACGAGAGGAGCTCAGCGAACGCCTCGGCGGTTCCGCTCGCGAACTCCGTCCACACGACGGTGATCGCTGGGGGATCGCGATCCGTCGCGCGCTCGAAGTGGACGACGCGCCCCGCGATCGAGAAGCGCTGTCCGGCGATCGCGAGGTGAACGGTGACGCGGCTCGCCATGGGCGGCACGGTGGACGAGCGCAAGCGAGCACCCGCGTCCGACACGTCGATCGTCGTCATCGTGAGCGCGCCGCGCACGCTCTCGACCTCGACCGAGCGCCGCAGCGGAAGCGCCGTTGCCTCGTGGCGTCGCACCGGCGAGCCGCTCCGCGCCTGCGCTTTGGGCGCGACGAGTCGACGCCAGCGCTGGGCCTCGTCGCGATCGAGGATCTCGTCGAGCGCGAGGGTGAGGTTGCCGGTGAAGCTCGTCGTGGTGCGCTTCCACGCCGCTTGGAGGCGCGGCATCGCGAGGAGCGACAGGAAGTGCTCGCGCATGAAGTCGCGCATCGCGCCGCGCAGCACCTCCTGCTCCACGAGGCCGAGGCCGAGGACCAGCTCGCAGAAGTTCACGCCGTCGGCGCGGGCGAGGGCGAGCGCGAGATCGATCTCACCCGCGCTCATGCGGTCGTTCTTGAGGAGGTGCGTGCGAAGGCCAGCGATCTCGACGCCGACGCGGCGCGACGCCACCCACGCGACCTCTCCGTCGATCAAGTAAACGACGCCATCGCCGTCGTCGCCCTGGAGGAGCACGACGTCGCAGGTTCGTGAGCGCGGCTCGGGAAGATCGACCTCGCACGCATCGTAAGGATCCGCGTTCGCGCTGCCGGCTTTCGCGAGCGCGCGCGGACGCACCGCCAGAAACTCTCCCGATCGACTGGGGCTCGTCCGCGAGAGCGGCGCGCGCATCGAGCCCGAGGTCGGAACGGTGGAGAAGCTGACGAGGGTCGGCGTTTCCGATTTGGGTTGCTGCTTGGTCATCGAGGGGGTGCTGCCTAAGAGAAGAGCGCGGCGTTCGATCACGACGGCTTCTTCCAATATTGACGTTCGAGACCGGTAGACCGCCCCCCGGTCACTGCATTTTTCTGCGACTGAGGAGGAGAGGCGCGGCGACCTGCGCCGAACGACGCACGCGAGAGACACTGTCGCATGCGCGCCACCTCGCGGCGAGATCACGGGTTTTCCTCCCTCGGCCCCCGATCAGCGGGCGAAAATCCTGGATCCCCGACGCTCCATTGCATCGGGGCCCCGCACCGCGATTCTCGCGAAAATCGACGGGTGCGAGCGCGCGGCACACCTGCTGCTCCGCAGCGCCCACCCACATGCTCGTCCGCCGCTCGTTCTCCTCACTCGCCGGTCTCGCCTTCGCGCTCGTCAGCCTCGCCGGTTGCGCGAGCGAAGCTTCGAGCGCTCCCGCGCCCACGGCCGTCGGTCCAACGTCCGACGCGCCGCCGGCCGTCGATCCCGCGAGCCAGAAGCCGGCGCTCGATCATGGGAGCGTCAGCACGAAGTATCCGGCCTTCGCGCCGTCGATGCCGCGCCTCGTCCACCAGGGCGGCGCGGTCCTCAAGGCGCCGCACATCATCACGATCGTCTACGACGGCGATCCGAACGCGGCCGCGTACGAGAAGCTCGCCGACGAGATCGGCGCGAGCGCGTACTGGTCACAGGTGGTGAGCGAGTACGGCGTCGGGGCGGCGTCGAGCGCCGCGACCAGTCACGTGCGGATGGGCGCGCAGCCGGCGCTCACGTTCGGACCGAACACCGCGCCCGAGGAGGCGGTTCAGGCGTACGTGCTCCAAGCGCTCGAAGACACCGCCACCTCACATTGGCCCGAGCCCAAGGAAGATGTAATTTACACACTTTTCTTCCACGGCGATCTCGCCCAGTCGATGTGCGCCGACGGCATGGGCGGCTTCCACGCGAGCGTCGACGTCAAGGGGAAGACCATCGCCTACGCGCTCGTCCTCGCGTGCGACGGCGATCCCAAGATGTCGGTCTTGGACGGCGCCACGGTGTCTGCGAGTCACGAGTGGGCCGAGGCCGCGACTGATCCGTACCCGGAGGCGAAGCCGGCGTGGGAGGGCCTCGGCGACGATGACCTCGGCTGGGAGCTCATGGTCCAAGGCCAAGACGAGAACGGCGACCTCTGCGAGTTCGACGAAGACTCCTACGGCTCCTACGGCGCCCCGGCCTTCGCGTCGATGGTGCAGCGCCAGTGGTCGAACGCGTCCGCCGCCGCCGGCCACGCGCCCTGCGTTCCCGCTCCGCAAAACCCGTACTTCAACGTCGCGCTCCTCGACGCCAAGTCCGTGGCCGCCAAGATCACGCGCCAGGAATTCCCGTGGAGCAAGGCCACGCGCGGGTACGCCGCGGCCGTCGGGCAGTCGGTGGACGTCGCGCTCGGCTTCGTGAGCGACGCCGCCACCGCGCCGTTCACGATCACCGCGACCGAGCTCGATCCGTTCGACGACAGCGGCGCGTTCGAGCTGCCCCCCGAGAAGCGCACCCTCACCCTCTCGCTCGACAAGACGACCGGTCAAAACGGCGAGAAGGCGTACCTGCACGTCCAGGTCGACAAGCCCAGCGCGAGCGGCAACGTGCACCTCGTCCTCGTCGACGCGACGCTCGGCCAAGAGCGCCACACGATGCCGATCGTCGTGGTCGACGGCCCCTGATTGTCGCGGGCGCGGAGCCGCGGTACGCCAAAGGCGATGCTTCGGGCGTCCCGCGCTTCGCGCTTCCTCTTCGTCACTACGCTCGCCTTCGCCGTGTCGACCGCGCTCGCTTGTTCGAAGCGCGAGGAGTCGAGCAAGCCGGGCCCGCCCGCGACGGCCGCGTCATCCGCTGTCGCGGTGGCGAGCGCGGCTGCGGCACCGAACGCGTTCGATCTCTCGGACCAGCTCTCGTCCACCGCCCACACCTACGAGCTCCCGGCGATGGCCGCGCTCGTGCTGAAGAACGGCCAGGTCCTCGCCTCCGGCGTCACCGGCGTTCGCAAGCTCGGCGACAGCGCGCCGGCGACCCTCGACGACGCGTGGTCGATCGGCGCGTGCTCGAAGGCGATCACCGCGACGATCGCCGCCATGGTGGTCGACGAAGGCAAGCTCTCCTGGTCATCGACCATGGGCGAGCTTCTTCCCGACATGACGATCGATCCCGCGCTGAGGAGCGTGACGCTCGACGCGCTCCTCCAGCACCACGCGGGGCTCGAACGCGATCCGCCCAAAGCGTTGCTCGACGCCGCGCTCGCTGGCAAAGATCCGAGCGCCGCGCGGCGAGACGTCGTTCGCGCCCTTGTCGCAAAGCCGCCCGCTACCGCGCCCGGCCCATACGCGTACTCCAACGTCGCGTACCTCGTCGTCGGCGTCGCGCTCGAGCGCGCGACCGGCAAGTCGTTCGAGGCGCTCGCCAAAGAGCGCGTGTTCGAGCCGCTCGCCATGCGCTCGTGCGGCTTCGGCAGCCCGGCCGCGCGCCCAGGCGGTGGTCCCTCCGGCCACGCGATCGTCGACGGGAAGCTCGTGCCGACCGCGCCGGCAGCCGAGACGCGCATCGCTCCACTCTTCGCTCCCTCCGGGGCGATGCACTGCGCCCTCGGTGACTGGGCGAAGTTCCTGCGGCACCACCTCCGCGTCCCCGAAGGCATGACCCCGCTCGCGAAGCGCGAGTCGCTCATGCATCTCCACACGCCGCTCTTCGACAAGAAGACCGCGTCCGGCTTCTACATCGAGCCGCTCGAGTGGTCGGCGGGCGGCGCGTTGCACCAGTTCGGCGAGACCGGCACCTCGTTCGCGAGCGCGTGGCTCGCTCCCTCGATGGGTCTCATGTTTCTCGTCGCCACCAACGGTTACACGGCCAACACCGCCGACGCCGTGGATCGCACGTCGACCGCGCTCTTCAAGCGCTTCGCCAAGTAATGAGCGACGGGGTCGGGAGAGGAGCGCCGCCGACGCCGCCCGATTTGTCCGGGCGCTTGCTCGGCGGCCGGTATCGCCTGAATCGGCGCATCGGCGCCGGCGGCATGGGCGAGGTCTACGAGGCGTGGCAGGAAGACCTGCGTCGTCCCGTCGCCGTGAAAGTGCTCGCGGCCGCCACGCTCGTTCCGGATTCGGTGTCGCGCTTCCAACGAGAGGCCCGCGCGGCGGCGGCCCTCGGGCACGCGCACATCGTGCAGGTGCACGACTTCCAGACGCCGGCGCACGAGCCGGCCTTCCTCGTCATGGAGCTCCTCCAGGCGCCGTCGATGTACCACGTGCTGCGCTCTGGGCCGATGGCCGCCGAGCGCGTCGCACGCATCGGTCGCCACGTGCTCGACGCGCTCGCCGCGGCGCACGACATCGGGATCGTCCACCGCGACATCAAGCCGGCGAACATCATGCTCGTCCCCTCGAGCACGCTCGGCGAGGTCGCAAAGGTGCTCGACTTCGGCATCGCCAAGCTCGCCGGGTCTTCGACCGGTCCGCTGTCGACGGGCGGCCTCACCGGCACGATCGCCTTCATGTCGCCCGAGCAGGCGCAGGGCCTCGACGTGGACGGCCGGAGCGACATCTACTCGCTCGCGGTTTGTATGTATGTTGCACTTAGTGGTCAACGGCCCTTCGAGGCCGACACGCCGACGGCGATGCTCTCGGCCATCATCTCCGGTCAGCACGCGGCGCTCGGCGTCCTCCGGCCGGAGCTCGACCCGTGGCTGGTGGCGATCGTGGAGCGCGGTCTCGCTCGGAACGTCGCAGACCGGTATCCCGATGCGCACGCGATGGCCGACGAGCTCGACGCGTGGCTCGCGCGGCTCCGCGCGCTGCCGGTGATTGGTGCTCCCGCGGCGCCCGCCGTGACGGCGCCGCCGCCGCCGCCGTCGCCCGTCTACGCGCCGCACGCGCCGATGCCCGTTCATGCACCGCTGCCCGTGCTGCCTCCGCCGGGCGCGCCTCACGGACATGGTGCTCCCGCGCCGCGCGGCATCACGGCGCTCGAGAACGCGCCGACGATCGAATCGACCGCGCTCCGCCGGCGAACGCGAACGTTTCCACTCGTTCTCGGAGTCCTCGCGGGCGGCGCCGTGGTCGCCTTGGCCGGCCTCGCGATCGCGCTGCTCGTGCCGCTCGTCCGATCGAACGCCACGGAGGCGGACGCCTCGCCTCCGCTCGCGAGCGCGCCTCCGGCGACCCCCACGAGCTCGGCGGTCCCGGTACCCACGAGCGCCACCGCGTCGGTCGCGCCGCCGTCGCTCCCGAGCTCGCGCTCGCGCGGGACTCCATCCGCCGCGGCTCCTCCGGTCACGAACCCGGTGCCGCCATCGCCTTCACCTGCGCCCGCGCGCGAGGGCGGCGCGCTCGGTGCGGCTTGCCGGACACGCGCGCAGTGCGCGACGCCCAACGCCACGTGCATGGATGGCGTGTGCAAGTGTCCGTCGCACCTTCACGCGTGCCCCTCCGGCTGCCAGGACTTCATCTGGGATCGCCAGAACTGCGGCGGCTGCGCACACGCCTGCACCACGAGCGAGGAGTGCGATCACGGCGCGTGCATCCCGTGCACGTTCCCGCTGTGCAACGGCAAGTGCAAGAACCTCCGGGCCGAGCACGACAACTGCGGGACCTGCGGCCACCGATGCGCGTCGGATCAGTTGTGCATGGCCGGCACCTGTCGGTGAGCTCGCGCCGGTGATGCGAGCGCGCGCTCAGTCCTTCGCGCAGGCCGCCCAGCGGAGGACGAGCATCGCTTCTTCTTCCGAGATCGGGCGGCGTGGCGGCATCTTGCACGCGAGGAGCTGCTTCACCATCCGCTCCTTGTGCGCGCGGAGCACCGGCGGATCACTGAAGTCGTGCTCCTCACCGGCGATCGCGCCCGGTGAGTGACAGCCGTTGCAGCGGGCGCGCATGACGGGCTCGACCTCGGCGAAGGTCGGAGCGGACGTGCAGTCGGCCGGCTTCTCACGCGGAGCGCACTTCGGCGGCGGCGGAGGCGTGGTCGCCGTCGTCGCGGTCGTCGCCGTCGTCACGGGCGCAATTGGAGGCGATGCGGTCGCGGTCGGCGCGACGGGCGTGGGGCCGTTCGCGGCCTCACCGCCGCAGGCCGCGAAGGTGAGTGACGCGGAGACCGCCGCGGAGGACACGAAGAGCGACGCAGACGCGGAGAAGAACGATCGAGTCACGGCGCGAACGTATCGCAGGCCGCGCTCGACCGGCAAACCTAGGTGAGGCGCTCTCAGCGCGAGCCGCGGCGGGAGATCACCGCTTCGTTCTCGGGCGAGACGTGCACGGTCACCGACACGATGGCGAGCGCCGGGATGTGGAGCGCGTCGCTGCCTTCGGTGCGCAGCATGAGGATCCGCTGCCAGGTCGAGTAGTCGAGGGGCACGCCGCGGAGCTCGGCGCCGTTGGTGAGGACGACCGTCACCTCGGGGACGCGCTCGAAGACGCGCCGCGACGGATTGTGCGCCGTGTCGATCTCGCTCAGCATCGCGTCGACGAGCGGCACGAGCGCAGCGTTGCGTGCGCCCTCCGAGATCGGCGGACGCTCGTCGGCTTCCTCCGCGCGCGGCCGGACCATGATCCCGCTCTTCGTGCGAACGGGGCTTTCGGTCGGCGCGGCCGGGTTCGACCACGTGCCTCGGGTCACCACCTTCACGGCATTGGTTTTGACGGGGTTCGATGCCATCGGATTCAGCAGTCTCGAATCGTCATAGCGCAGCTTCGCTCCGATCGAAGCATCATCGCGAGGTGCCGCGCCTCTTCAACCATGACGACTACGTTCAACGTCGGAAGTTAAGTTCGTCTTCCGCGGAAATCCGGCCCGCGGCCGGCGATTTACACCCACGTTCTGGCTCGAACAGGTTGAGCCCAGCGCTCTCTCTTGGCGCCATCGGATCGTTCAGGGGACGAGCTCGACGCGCCAGTCTCGTACGCGATACCGCCGGTCGGTGATCCACGAGGCCCCGCCGTCACGAGGTGACCACGTCTCGTGGACCACCAGCGCATCGCGGACGACGACGAGCTCCCCTTCCATCGTGCGGTCGTCGAGCGCGCGGTCGATCAAGATCTCTCCGGCCTGGACGAGTGTCTCGTCGCGAAACGCCCATACGCGCTTCACGCCGCGCGCGTCGACGTCGCTCGTCTCTTCGCCGTCGTCCTCCAAGAGGACGCGCCCGCTGCCGAGCTTGGCGAACGTGATCGGCTCGAGTGCGGTGCAGGGTGCCGTCCACGGTCCGATCGCGTCGACCGCGAGCCGGCGCCCGCGGAGCGTCAGGACGGCGATGAAGCCCGCGCTCGCGCCGCAAGACGACGCGGTCGCCTTGCCCACCGTGATTCGCGCGACGACGCTCGACCCGAGCCCGGCCGCTTCGAGCGAGCCGCCGTCTTCTCCGTCACCGCTCAGCGCACGAAGCAGCCCGACCTGGGCCTCGGCGCGGCGAACGAACGTCGCGACTCCGACCACGGCGTGACCGTGGCAGTCGGCGCGCCCGCTGGGATCGAGCGCCGCGCGAAGGACGGCCTCCTCCGAGACGTGCGCGTCATCGCCGTCGAAGACCACCGCGCAGCCGCCCGGCTCGCGTCGACCCGCGCTGGCAATGGCTGCATCTTGCATGGGTTCGCCGATGTCGTCGCTCGTCGTTCCCCGCGTCGCCGCAGGGTCCGTGCGCGCGCTGGTGCCGTCCGGCGCCCCCACCCGCCACGCGACCACGGCCACGGCGGCGCCGGCCAACGCGAGGAAAACCCAGCGAAATACGTGCCTTTGGGGAGGGGGCGATCGAGGAGCCACGGGGTTGTCACCGGATCGTCACATTGGTCCCTTAACTAAGGAGCCATGCGAACGAACTGGGCGAGCACGATGGTGTTGGCGGCGGCGGCAATGGTCGCCGGTTGCAAGGGCAGCGGTGAAGGTAGCCAGGGCGCGTCTCCCGCGTCGAGCACGTCGGCGAGCTCCGCCATGACGGCTCCCAAAGACACGACGGTGAGCCTCAACGGCGCCGGCGCGACGTTTCCGTTCCCGCTCTACTCGAAGTGGATCTCCGAGTACGGCAAGGCGAACCCGGGCGTGAAGATCAACTACCAGTCCGTCGGCTCGGGCGCGGGCATCAAGCAGACGCTCGACAAGACGGTCGACTTCGGCGCGAGCGACGCGCCGATGACGGAAGAGGAGCTCGGCAAGGCGCCCGGCAAGCTTCACCACATTCCGACGACCCTCGGCGCCGTCGTGGTGACCTACAACGTTCCCGAGGTCGCGACCGCTCTCAAGCTCACGCCCGAAGTCGTGACCGGCATCTTCATGGGTGAAATCAAGAAGTGGAACGACGCAAAGATCGCGTCGCTCAACGAGGGCGTGAAGCTCCCTGCGAGCTCGATCACGCCCGTGTACCGCTCCGACGGCAGCGGCACGACGGCGGTGTTCACCGATTACCTCGCCAAGGTCAGCCCGACCTGGAAGGAGAAGGTCGGCGCGGGCAAGAGCGTGAAGTGGCCGTCCGGCCTTGGTGGCAAAGGCAACGAGGGCGTGACTGGGAGCGTGAAGGCGACGCCCGGCACGATCGGCTACGTGGAGCTCGCGTACGCAAAGCAGAACAAGCTCCCGGTCGCGCTCCTCAAAAACGCTTCCGGCAAGTTCGTGGAGCCGACGCTCGAGGGCGTTTCGGCCGCGGCAGCCGCGTTCGCCGACAAGATCCCCGAAGACCTCCGCGTCTCGATCACCAACGCCCCCGGAGACACGTCGTACCCGGTCGCGGCGTTCACCTACCTCCTCGTGTACGAGGACGGCGCGAACGCGGAGAAGAGCAAGGCCTTCGCCAAGTTTGCGCGGTGGGCGATTCACGCCGGCCAGGAATTCAACGAGCCGCTCTTCTACTCGAAGCTCCCCGCCGAGATCGTCAAGAAGGACGAGGCCAAGCTCAAGCTCCTCAAGGCCGAAGGCAAACCCGTTCTCTCCGCCGACGAGAAGTGAGTCGCTCGCGCGTGCCGTGACGACGGCACGCGGGCCTTCGTGATGGAGAACGCAGCCACGGCCGCCAAGCCTTCAATCGCGCCGAAGTCCTTCCAGGGATCGTCGGAACGACCGAGCCGCGGTGACGCACGCTTTCGCGCGCTCACCGCGGGCTTCGGCGTTTTGTTGGTCGTTCTCTTGGGCGTGATCGTCCTCGCGCTGATCACGCAGTCGCGGGATGGCCTCGCGCGCTTTGGGCTCCGCTTCGTCTGGTCCACCGACTGGGATCCGGTGCGAGAGTCGTTCGGCGCCGCGCCATTCGTCTTCGGCACCATCGTCTCGTCGTTCGTCTCGCTCTGTCTCGCGGTGCCGGTCTCGCTCGGCATCGCGATCTACCTGACCGAGCTCGCGCCGCCGTGGCTCCGCCGGCCCGCCTCGTTCGTGGTGGAGCTCCTCGCCGCCGTTCCCAGCGTCATTTACGGCCTCTGGGGCATCTTCGTGCTCACGCCGTGGCTGCGCGAGAGCATCGAGCCCAAGCTCGAGGCCGCGTTCGGCTTCCTCCCGATCTTCCAAGGCCCGCACATCGGCTTCGGTATGCTCGCCGGCGGCATCGTGCTCTCGATCATGATCCTCCCGACGATCTCGTCGGTCATGCGCGAGGTGCTCGCCACCGTACCGCCGCTCTTGCGTGAGAACGCGCTCGCACTCGGCGCGACGCGCTTCGAAGCCATTCGCTTCGTCATCTTGCCGTTCGTGCGCTCCGGTCTCGTCGGCGCGACGATCCTCGGTCTCGGCCGCGCGCTGGGCGAGACCATGGCCGTCACCATGGTCATCGGCAATCGTCCGGAGATCTCGGCGTCGCTCTTCGCGCCCGGATACACGATGGCGAGCGTCATCGCCAACGAGTACGCCGAAGCGAGCTCGGGCGCGCACCTCTCCGCGCTCACCGAGATCGGCCTCCTCCTCCTCGTGGTGACGCTGCTCCTCAACGTCGTCGCGCGCCTCCTCGTTTGGCGGGTCGGCCGCCTGCCGGAAGGAGCCCGCTCGTGAGCTCGTACTCGTCGCGCAAGGTCGTCGACCGCGTGGTGCGCGCGCTGTGCCTCGGCGCCACCATCCTCGCGTTCGTACCGCTCGTATCCATCCTGCTCTTCGTTGGACGCGAGGGCATCAAAGGGCTCTCGTGGAGCTTCTTCACGCATCTTCCGACTCCGGTCGGCGAGCCCGGAGGCGGCGTGGCCAACGCGATCGTCGGCACGCTCACCATCGTCGCCCTCGCGTGCACCATGGCCATCCCGGCTGGCATCCTGGCGGGCGTTTACCTGAACGAGTTCGGTGGCGGAAAGCTCGCGCGCCTCGTGCGCTTCGTGGCCGACGTGCTCGCGGGCGTGCCCTCGATCGTGGTCGGCATGTTCGTCTACGCGATCGTCGTCATTCCCATGAAGCGGCAGTCGGCCATCGCGGGCTCGATCGCGCTGGCGATCCTCATGCTGCCCACGATCACGCGCACCACCGAGGAGCTCTTGAAGCTCGTGCCGAACGCCCTCCGCGAAGCGGCGCTCGCGCTCGGCGTCCCGCGCTGGCGCGCCATCCTCCGCGTCGTCGTGCGGACCGCGCTCCCCGGCATCGCCACCGGGATCGTGCTCGCCGTGGCGCGCGCCACCGGTGAGACGGCCCCGCTCCTCTTCACGTCGGCCAACAATCAACATTGGGCCGACGGTATCGACCAGCCCACGGCGTCGCTCACCGTCCAGATCTTCCAATACTCGGTGTCGCCCTACGACGATTGGCACCAGCAAGCGTGGGCTGCGGCGCTGGTCCTCATCCTCTTCGTGCTCGTGATGAACGTCATCGCGCGCGTCCTCGTGAGGCACCGCGTCTCGCGGTGACGAGAAGCCATGATTGAGAACGCCGAAGACGACGACAAGAACGCCGGCCCGGACAGCGGGCCGTCGAGTGGCCGGCCGAGCGGCCCCATCTCGAGCCGTACGAGCGGGCTCTCCTCGCTCGCGCCGCCTCCGGTCGAGGAGTACCCGGAGAAGATTCGCGCCGAGCACGTGCGGGCGTACTTCGGTCAGTCCGAGGCGCTGAAGGGCATCGACCTCTCGATCCGCGAGCGTCGTGTGACGGCGATCATCGGTCCGTCGGGCTGCGGCAAGTCGACGTTCATCCGTTGCTTGAATCGCATGCACGAGGTGGTCGAAGGCGCGCGCGCCGAGGGCCGCGTGCTCTTGGACGGCGCGGACATCTACGGTCGGGGCGTCGACCCCGTCTCGGTGCGGCGACGCGTGGGCATGGTGTTCCAGAAGCCCAACCCGTTTCCCACCATGTCGATCGCCGAGAACGTGCTGGCCGGCCTGCGGCTCAACGGCATCCGTCCGTTCGACGCCAAGAACCTGGTGGAGAAGTCGCTCCGCCAGGCGGCGCTCTGGGACGAGGTCAAAGATCGGCTCGACAAGTCGGGCACCTCGCTCTCCGGAGGCCAGCAGCAGCGCTTGTGCATCGCGCGCACGCTAGCGCTCGAGCCCGAGGTGATCCTGATGGACGAGCCGTGCTCGGCGCTCGATCCGATCGCCACCGCCAAGGTCGAGGAGCTCATCAGCGAGCTCAAGGAGCACTACACGATCGTCATCGTCACCCACTCCATGCAGCAGGCGGCGCGCGTGAGCGACTACACCGCGTTCTTCTACATGGGCGAGCTCGTCGAGTACGACACGACCGACAACCTCTTCACGAAGCCGTCGAACTCCCGCACCGAGGAGTACATTACGGGGCGATTCGGGTGAGGACGAGAGTGATGGCGAAGGCGACAGCGAAGTCGACGTCGAGGGGGCGCGCGTGAAGAGCCATACCGATTTGCAGTACGAGGCCGAGCTCCGCGCCCTGCGCGATCGCCTCATCCTGATGGGTGCGAAGTGCGAGGAGATGCTCGCCAGCGCCATGAAGGCGCTCATCGCCCGCGACAGCGAGCTCGCCGAGCGCACCATGGATCGCGACCGCGAGATCAACCGCCTCGAGGTGGAGATCGACGAGCGGTGCCTGCGCATCCTCGCGCGTCGTCAGCCGGTGGCCTCCGATCTCCGCTTCATCACGACCGCGCTCAAGTTCGTCACCGACTTGGAGCGCATCGGCGACGCGGCGGTGAACATCTGCGAGCGCGTGAAAGAGCTCAACGAAGAGCCGCCGCTGAAGCCGTACCAAAACCTCTCCGACATGGCCGAGGCCACGCAGGCCATGCTGCGCGAGGCGCTCGACGCCTTCGTCGAGAACGACAGCGACCGCGCGCAGGCCGTCATCGAGCGCGACTCCACGGTCGACGCGTATTACGCCCAGATTTTCCGCGAGCTCCTCACCTACATGATGGAGAACCCGCGCAACATCTATCGAGCGACGCGCGCGCAATCGATCGCCAAGTACCTGGAGCGCATCGCCGATCACACGACCAATCTCGCCGAGCTCATCGTGTTCATGCTCCGGGGGAAAGACATCCGTCACCCGCGCTCGCGCGCCGAGCGCCGCGGCACGTCCAACAAGCCGCCGCCGGTCGAGCCCAAGTAGGCGCGCTCGTCCGCGAAAGCGCTGTCTCCCGAGAGCGTCGCCTGTCGTCACGAGGTGACATGGCAGGCTGAAAATCGCGCGCTAAGACGGCCTCGTTCGCCGCGCAGGAGCGATCCCGCGAGCGCGGCGCACGGAGACGATTCATGCGCGCGATGTCCGTTCGTTCGGTTCTCGGTGTGGCTGCGCTTTCGGCGATCTTCTGGGCCTGCGGCTCGGACGGATCGAGCTCCTCTTCGGCCGGAGACGGCGGGCTCCTCCCCGATGGCGCGCGCGCGTCGGGAAGCGGAGGCGGCGGAGGCGGAGGCGGTGGCAGCGGCGGATCGCAGCCGGGCGGCCTCATCACCGTGTGGCAATCGACCTCGAGCGGTGGCGGCAACACGGGCTACGACGGTGCGACGTCGGCCGTGTTCTCCGACGGTGCGACGCTCGCCGAGGCGAACGGATGCCGCGTCACCACCGCGGGCGCGTGCTCGATCAGCATTTGCGACAAGACCGACGGCGGCATCGCGACCGGATCGCTCCGGAGCGCTGGCAACATCCAAGTGATGGGTACGGCCACGCCGGCCTCGCTCTCGCCCAAGGCCGACAAGTCGTACGAGACGTTCCACGCCCAATCGACCAATGTGCCGTTCCTCGCGCCGGGTGCCGAGCTCGACTTCAAGGCGACCGGCGCCGACGTGCCGGCGTTCTCGGGCAAGGTGAAGGTCGGCGGCTCGGTGCAGGTGACCTCGCCGCAAATCAGCCTCTTCGGCTCGCCGCTCCCGAAAGATCGCGACGCGGTCTTCGCGTGGACGGGCGCGGGCGACGGGGACACCGTGCAGATCCTCTTCACTGCCAACGCCGCGACCGACGGCGCCAAGACGGCGACCGTGACGTGCTCGTACACCGGCTCGTCGGGTGTCGTGCCCAAGGCGGCGCTCGACGCGCTGGCCTCACCAGGCGGGATCGCGGTCGGCACCGCGAACACGACCAAGGTCACCGCCGGTGACTACACCGTCGCGGTGACGGCGTGGCTCCCGTCGAGCGCGGGGCTCTTCACGAAGTAGCGGATCGGGGTACGCGGCGCCGGCCTTCCACGAGGCGCGCGACGAGCGGATCGCGGAACCGACCCGCCGGCGTCACCGCGTAGAAGGTCTCGACGACGCCGCGCAGGCGGTGTCGCGCGACGAGCGTGCCTTCCTCGATTTCGCCCCGTACGACGACCTCAGGGACGAGCGCGAGCCCGCGACTCTCGCGCGCCAAGAGGCGCAACATCGCCATGTCGTCGACCTCGGCGGCCACCAGCGGTCGAACGCCCGCCGCGTCGAGGATCCGGTCGAACGAGACGCGCATCGCGCTCTCGAGGCTCGGCAGCGTGATGGGCACCGTGGCGCAATCGTCTGGGAACCGAAACGAGCGCCGCCGCCACGCTTTGGCTCCCACCAAGCTGACCGGCTCCTCGGACAAGAGGTGACTGTGCCAGCGCGTCCCGACGTCGCGTGGCGCGGCTTGGTTGGAGAGCACGAGGTCGAGCTGGCGCGCGTCGAGGAGCGCGAGGAGCTCGCGCATGGCGCCCGAGCGAATCACGAGCTCGACGTCGTCGCGCTGGAGCGCATACCGCGTGGTCTCGAGCAGGAAGTTCCGCGACAGGGTCGACACCGCGCCGACGCGAAGAACACGTCGGTCCTCGCGGAGGCCGTGCTGCATGACGTCCACGAGCTCCTCGCCGGCGCGAAAGATCGTCTCCGCGTAGCCGAGCGCGAGGTGGCCGGCCTCGGTGAGCGTGAGGCCGCGGCCGCGTCGCTCGAAGAGCGGTTGGCCGAGGCTCTCCTCCAGCTGCTTGATCTGGATGCTGAGCGCCGACGCCGAGAGGTGCAGCTTCTCGGCCGCGACGCGCATGCTCTTCTCGCGCGCGACGGCGCGGAAGTACCGAAGGTGGTGGTAGTTGAGAAACGTCACAGTTTGAGAATACAGAACAAACAGATTGAAAGTGTGAAGTGGAATCAATGGGTGCGGCGACCTAGGGTCTCCTGCGAAGGCACCTCGCCGAACAGGAGAAAGAACAGGTCATGCGCTACACGGTCGACGCACAAGGACGGAAGCGGGTCACGGTCATCCCGGGCGACGGCATCGGGCCCGAGGTGGTCAACGCGACGCGTCGCATCATCGACGCCGCGGGCGTGAAGATCGCGTGGGAAGAGCACGCGGCCGGCGCCGAGGTCTTCAAGCGTGGGCTCCCGAGCGGTGTCCCGCCGGAGACGATCGCCTCGATCAAGGAGACCCGGGTAGCGCTCAAAGGACCGCTCGAGACGCCGGTCGGCTTCGGTGAGAAGAGCGCCAACGTTACTCTGCGCAAGCTCTTCGAGACGTACGCCAACATCCGCCACGTTCGGGAGATGCCCAACGTCAAGACGCGCTACTCGGGCGCGGGCGTCGACCTCGTGATCGTGCGCGAGAACGTGGAGGACCTCTACGCCGGCATCGAGCACATGCAGACCCCGGGCGTCGCCCAGTGCCTCAAGCTCATGTCGCGCAAGGGCTGTGAGAAGGTGGTCCGCGTGGCCTTCGAGCTCGCGCGCGCCGAGGGCCGCAAGAAGGTCCACTGCGCCACCAAGGCGAACATCATGAAGCTCACCGAAGGGCTCATGAAGAAGACCTTCGAGGAGGTCGCCCGCGAGTACCCGGACATCGAGGCGAACCACATCATCATCGACAACTGCGCGCACCAGCTCGTCCGCGCGCCCGAGCAGTTCGACGTGATCGTCACCAGCAACATGAACGGCGACATCCTGTCCGACCTCACCTCGGGCCTCATCGGTGGCCTCGGCTTCGCGCCGGGCGCCAACCTCGGCAACGAGGTCTCGATCTTCGAGGCCGTGCACGGCAGCGCGCCCAAGTACGCCGGCAAGAACGTCATCAACCCGACGGCCGTTCTCATGAGCGGCATCCTCATGCTCCGTCACCTCGACGAGTTCGCGGCGGCCCAGGCCATCGAGCAAGCGCTCATGGTCACGCTCGAGGAGGGCGCTTACACGCGCGACGTCCGTCCCGAGGGAAGCCTCTCGACGACGTCGTTCACCGACCGAATCATCGCCAATCTCGGCAAGCGCTCCGAGCGCTGGCGCTCGCGTGACCACCGCGCGCTCGTCCTCCCCGAGATCCCGGCCGCGCCGGCCTTCGTCACCGCCAAGTCGCGGCGCACGGTGGGCATGGACATCTTCGTGGAGTCGAGCCTTCCGCCGAGCGAGCTCGGCAAGAGCCTCGAGGTCGTGGCCGAGGGCAGCCCGCTGCGCCTCAAGATGATCTCGAACCGCGGAACCAAGGTCTACCCCGACAACGGCGGCCTCACCGATTGCGTCGATCACTATCGCTGCCGCTTCGTGCTTCGTGACGCATCGGGCGCGCTCTCCGAAGAGGCCCTCCTCACGCACCTGGCGCGCGTCGCCGGCGCGCACCGGTTCATGCACGTAGAGCGCCTCCAAGAGCTCGACGGCGCCCTCGGCTACTCGCTCGCCCAGGGGGAGGACTGAGATGGGGGCGTCCTGGCACGAAGCGCTCCGCTCGTTTCGGCGTCGCTCATTCGAAGACCTCGCGGACGGTGGATGCCGCGCGCTCTTCGTCCTCTGCGCCGAAGACTCGGCTGCCGCGGCGCTCGTCGCGGCGTGCGAGCCGGCGTGCGTCCTCCAGACGTTCGGCGGTGTCGTCGACGCGGCATGCACGTCCACCCGCGGCACCTTCGAGCACGCGATTCGCACGCTCGGAGTACGGCACGTCTTCGTCTGCGGTCACGCGTCGTGCGCCGCCGCCTCGGAAGCGACGACTCCGCGCGGCGACGCGATCGCCCAGTGTCGACGACTCGAACGCGACGAAGTGATCGGACCGCTGCTTCGGAGCCACGGCGTGCGCCTCCGCGCGTTGTGGTTCGACCGCCACGAAGGTGACGTCTACGCGTGCGATTTCGAGGACCGCGCGACGCTCGTCGGCGACGCCGACTTCGGCCGCATGCTCGACGAAGCGCGCAGCGCGTCCTGACGTGCGGCGGCGGGTCGCGTCAGACGCCGCCCTGGCGGGCGGCGTCGCGCGCGAGCTCGAGGAGCCAGCGCTTGTCCTCCGCGTCCTTGGTGAGGCTCGCGGCCTTCTTGAACGCGGCGCCGGCCGCGCGGAAGAGCGCCCGCGCGCGCGCGGCCTTGCGGTCCGACGGCGTTCGCGTTGCCAGGAGCTCGCACGTCTTGGCCAACGTGGTCCAGCTCGTTCGCTGGGCCGGGGCGAGCGTGGTCGCTTTGCGTGCATAATGCAGGGAGCGGCAGGCGGACTTTCGTCGCGACCAGCCGCGCGCGAGCTCCTCGGCCACGTGGGCGGTCTGCTCGTCGTCGCCTTCGGTGCGCGCCAACGCGTAGGCCGACTCGAGCTTCGCGACCGCGCCCTTTGCGTCCGACTTCAGCGCCTTGGCTGCCTCGTCGAGCAAGCGAGCGATCTCTTGTCCCATGCGTCTCATGGGAATCGGAAAGCGGGCTCCGGTCACGTCAAAAGAGCGCAGCGTCAGTGGCGCTTCGGCTCGGCGACGTCGACGCGGCCGTACGCGTAGCCGATCTCGCGAACGAAGGCGCCCTTCGCGTCGATGCCCCACATGCGCACGAGCTTGGGGTTGCCGAAGAGAACGACGTCCGAGAGTTGGTGTCCCGAGTCGATCTGCGCGAGGAGGTGCACGCCCGGCGCCACGCCGCCTGCGTCCCCGATCGCCGCACCGGCATCGACCGAGGCGCCGCCTTCGGTGACGCGCGCGACGAGGACGCCGCAGCGGCCGCCTTTCTCGCGCGCGTCGGGCGGATGCGCGCAGCCGGAGGTCACGCGAAGCTCCTCGTTGGGGACGGGGCGCCAGGTCCACGCGTGCGTGGCCACGAAGGCGCCCGCGCCGTCGCTGCCCCAGATCTTGGTGCCGAGCGCGACGAGCGGCGCGGCGAGCTCGGAGGGCTTTGCCGAGCGCTCGAGCACGGCACCTCGTTTGAGCTCGAACTCCATGTCGGGATCGTTCTTGGGCCCGGCGCAGCAACGGAAGCCCATCCACGGGCTCTTGACCACCGGCCGGCGCGCGAGCGCGTTGGCGCAGCGGCCCGCGAGCTCACCCGCCTCGGCGTTCCCGCCGCGGAGCACGTAGAGCGGGGTGGGAGAGGCGTGCGCGCCGCGTCGCCACGCGCTGTCGGTCCACTCCCACGGGCCGCCATGCATGTCGAGGAGGCCGAAGCCGCTCTTGCACTGCACGCGCTCACCCGACGGACGCCGCGCGCTCACGAGCGCCGAGACGCCGGTGCCGCAGGCGGCGGCGCGGTAAGCGTCGCCGTACTCGTAGCTCGTGTTGTCGGGGCCTTTGCAGGCGCGCTCCCACTCGTACTCGGTGCAGAGCCGCTTGCCCTTGGCCTCGCAGAGGTGCGCAGCGTCCTCGCGGCTCACGTTGGTGGTGGCGATGGCGCCGGGCTCGTTGGGGTAGGCGAGCAGATCGATGTAAAATCCATTCAATTGGATCGGCGTCCCCGGGAGCTCCTCCTCGGCGATGCGCGGGGTCTTGTCGGGTGCGGTGCCGGCGAGGAGCACTCCGGGCGGGACCCACGCCATACCCGGTCGCGGAGGCGGGCCTTTGGGCTCGGCGGCGCTCGCCTGCGTCGCGGGCGCGCTCAGCGGAGCCGCGGCGTCGCCGACGGCAGGCGCATCTCCCGGCTTCGGGACCTCGGCGCTCGCGGTCGCGCCGTCACGCAGCCCGCGCGAGCACGCGGTCGCGATCAGCGCCGTCGCGAGAGGCACGACGCCGAAGAGGACCGCGTTTCGGCTCGCCGTTCGCATGACGACGGCTCACTCGCTCTTGCCGTCGGACGCTTCGCGGAGGCCGAGCTCCTTCATCTTGAGCTGCAGGCCCTTGCGCGAGATCTTGAGGAGGCGCGCGGCGTGGGTGACGTTTCCGCTGGTCTGCGCGAGCGCGCGGCTCACGAGCTCGCGCTCGAGGCGGCTCATGGCGACGCGAACGTGCTCCTTCAATCCGCCCTCGGCGGCGATGGCCTCGTCCAGATCGGCCGCGCCCTCGCTGAGGAGCGCGCTCGCCTCGGAGTGCGCGCCGCGCACCTCGGGCGGCAGCGCCGAGAGACCGAGCCGCGGCGTGTCGCAGAAGAGGACGGCGCGCTCGATCACGTTCTCGAGCTCGCGGATGTTGCCCGGCCACGGGTAGCTGACGAGCACGTCCATCGCCTCGGGGTCGACGCCCGTCACGGTCTTCTTCAGTCGCTCGTTGAACTTGGCGAGGAAGTGATCGACGAGGTGCGGGATGTCGCGCGTGCGTTCGCGGAGCGCGGGGAGCTGAATGGGGACGACGTTCAGGCGATAAAAGAGATCCTCGCGGAACGCGCCCTGCGCCTTCAGCTTCTTCAAGTCGCGGTTGGTGGCGGCGACGAGGCGCACGTCGACGCGGATGGTCTTGATGCCGCCCACGCGCTCGAACTCGCTCTCCTGGAGCGCGCGGAGGAGCTTCACCTGCATCTCGAGGGGGATCTCGCCGATCTCGTCCAAGAAGAGCGTGCCGCCGTTGGCGAGCTCGAAGCGACCGGGCTTGGACGCGACGGCGCCGGTGAACGCGCCGCGCTCGTAACCGAAGAGCTCGCTCTCGATGAGCTCCTTGGGAATCGCCGCGCAGTTGACCTTGATGAACGGCTTGTCCTTGCGGGACGAGTGGTCGTGAAGCGCGCGCGCGACGAGCTCCTTGCCGGTGCCGCTCTCGCCGGTGACGAGCACCGTGGTGGGGGTGTCCGCGACGCGCTCGAGGATTCCGTAGAGCTCGAGGATCTGCGGCGACGATCCGATGATTCCGTAGCGTGCGTCGCCGTCCGTCTTGGCGGGCGACGCGTCGGCCTCGGCGAGCTGGCGCGTCTTCAGCGCCTTGGCGACGATCTGCCGGACCTCGTCCCAATCGAACGGCTTGGTGAGGTAGTCGAAGGCGCCGAGCTTGAGCGCCTCGACCGCCGTGTCCACCGTGCCGTGCGCGGTGATCATCACGATGGGGAGGCCCGGCACCTCTTCGAGCGCGCGCCTGAGGAGCGTCATCCCGTCGACCTTGGGCATCTTGAGGTCGGTGATGACCATGTCGATGTGGTTCTCGGAGAGGAGGCGCAGGCCTTGCTCACCGTCCTCGGCCGACAAAACGTCGTAGCCGTCCCGGGAGAGCTGCGCCGACAGGACTTTGCGCAGGTTCACCTCGTCGTCGACGATGAGGACCTGCTTTTTCTCCGGGAGCATCGCGCCGCGAGGATACCAAGAAGCGGCGCCGACGACGAGCGAAGCCGCCCCTGATCCCGCTGCTTTTTCAGCGGGACAGGGGTTCGCTTGTTCACCTGCCGGTGTCGCGTCGCCGCGGCGCTCTCAGAGCGAGGCCGCGTAGAGCGACGCGAGATCCTCGCGCGTCGTGGGGCGCGGGTTCGAGCGGTGACACGCGTCCTCGAAGGCCTTCTCGGCGAGCTTCGCGATGTCGGCCTTGGTGACGCCTTCCTTGCCTAGGCCGTCGGGCAGGCCCACGCGCGCGCGGAGCGTCCGGAGCGCGTTCGCGAGCGACGGCGCCGACGCGTCGAAGATGCGGCGTACGCGATCGATGCGCTCTTTCACGACGCTCTCGTTGTAGTCGCACACGGCGGGCAAGCAGAGCGCGTTGGCGAGGCCGTGGTGCATGTCCTTTTCGCTCGAGAGCGGGTGGGCGAGCGAGTGGCACGCGCCGAGGCCCTTCTGGAACGAGACCGCGCCCATCATCGCGGCCTTCATCATCCCGCCGCGCGCCTCGACGTCGCTGCCGGTCTCGACCGCGCGCGCGAGGTGCGCCGCCGAGAGCTCGAGCCCACCGAGCGCGATCGCATCGGCCATCGGATGATCGCCGGTGGACACGTACGCCTCGAGGCAGTGAGTGAGCGCGTCGAAGCCCGTGGCCGCGGTGATGCGCGCCGGCATGCTCACCGTGAGCTCGGGATCGAGGATGGCCATCTTGGCGAGCAAGTACGGACTGAAGATGACGGTCTTGCGGCCCGTGGCGGTGAGCGTGACGACGCCCGAGCGGCCCACCTCGCTGCCCGTGCCGGCCGTCGTGGGGATCGTGACGATCGGCGGTACGTTGGCCGAGATGAAGCGATCGCCGCCCGTCGCGTCGTCGTAGTCGACGAGCGGGCGCTCGTGCGTGGTCTTGAGCGCGATGAGCTTGCCCACGTCGAGCGGCGCGCCGCCGCCCACCGAGACGATGACGTCGGCCTCGTGGGCCTTGAACGCCGCCACGCCGGCTACCACGTTCTCTTCGATCGGGTTGGGCGCGACCTTGTCGAAGATGGCGACCGCGAGGCCGGCCTTCTTCAAGACCTCTTCCACGCGGCCCGCGATGCCGACCTTCACGACGCCCGGGTCGGCGACGATGAGGACGCGCGAGCCGCCGATCTGCTTCACGGCGTCGCCGGTGATTTGGACTGCGCCCGAGCCGAATGCGATGCGGGTGGGGAAGCTCCAGTAAACGATGCTCATGTCGCGTGCTCCTCTCGAACGCTCACTTCGGACCGATGGTGACGCCGTTGCCCGACGCCGGTGCGGCTGCGGGGGCGCCGGCCGCCGGCGCCGGAGCTGCGGCCGCGGGCGCTTCGCCGGGGGGCGGGCAGCCCTTGGCTGCGCGATTGCGTTGCAAGTAGAGCTTCAGGGCTTTGTTGGCCCAGGCGCGGTTGCGCGCGTCGGGCGCGTACATCTTGCCGCAGATCACCGGCTCCGCTTCGGGCAAGCCCGAGGCGCCGAGCGTGATCATCATCGCGCCGTACGCCTTCTCGTCGGTCTCGGTCTTGATGGCCTCGAGGACGGCGCGCGCCTCCTCCGGCGTCGGGCCGGGATCGTCGCGCAGCATGTCGGCCGCGCTGCGCCGTTCGCCCGGGTCGGGGCTCTTGAGCGCGGCGAGGGGATCGGCCGGGCCGCGATGGCAGGCAGCGGCGAGCACCGAGAGGGAGAGCACCAAGAAGAGGCTGGGCGTACGCATGGCGCACGCAGTGTCGCACGCCGCCTCCCTCGGTGGAAAGACACGCAGAGCGGGTGCGACCTGCTCGTCCCTGACGCCGCGCGTTCACGATCGCGCCCTCGCGCGCGTTCACGACACCGTGGACCGAGGCGCGTCCAGGACGCGGCGCGAGGACCGTGCGCGCGGCCGATTTTCCGATGTTTTTGCACGAATCGAGCGAGGTCGCGGTCGGCACGGCGGCTGCTCTACGTCGGGACATGAACACGCCCCGCAATCTCCGCGTTCTCCCCCTCATCACCCTCTCCCTCGCGCTCGGCGCATCTCTGCTCACGGGGTGCGCGAAGGACGACGACGAGGAGACCGCCACCGCCACCGTCACGAGCGCGCTTCAGGCCTCGCCGAACGACGGCCTCACCCACGACATCGTCGAGGCCCCCGAGGTGGCGAGCGCGGTCATCGATCCGATGAAGGTCGCGGCCAAGGTCGCGTCGGGCGACCGCGCGATCGTGCAGCCCGCCGGTTGCGCCACGCGGACCCTCGGCGCAGACAAGAAGAGCGTGCACTTCGTCTTCAAGGCGTGCACGGGGCCCTTCGGCAAAGTGAAGCTCGACGGCAGCGCCGACGTCTCGTTTGCGCTCGATGAGCAGAATCATCTCGTCGCCGACATCACCTCCGGCGCCGACCTCCACGCCAACGACCGCCCGCTCCAATACAAGGCGCACGGTGTCGTCGCGGTCTCCGGCAGCGTGCGCGACGTCACCTGGCACGCCGACGCTTCGGGTGAGACCAAGCGCGGTCGTTCGTACACGCGCTCCACCGACCTCGCGTTCAAGCTCGACCTCGCGCGCGCACAAGCCGACGGCTCGACCAAGCGTTGCATCGATGGTGGCGGCGTCGCGAAGGGCAAGGTCGCGGGCGTCGAGATCGCGATCACGGTCGACGGCCTCTCGGTCTGCGAGAGCGCGTGCCCGAAGGGCCACGTCCAAGGCACCGTCAAGGGGCCGCTCGGCAAGGAGCGCTCCGCGGAGATCACGTTCGACGGCTCCGACCAGGCTCACGTCAAGCTCCCCAAGCGCGAGCTCGACATCACCCTCGCGTGCGACGAGTCCGAATCTGCGGAGTGAGCCGAACCCATTGGCCGTGACGGTGGCTCCTCGTGATCGAGAGAGGAGACTCGTCATGAAAGCTCCGGCCACCTGGGGTCTCGCCGCCTCGTTCGTCGCCATCGCCGCACTCTCGCAGGGGTGCGCCCACGATCCGCACGGCCACGGTCGTTACGCGGAGGCGCAAGTATCGAGCGCGCATTGCGACGGGCCGGGGCGTGGTCCGCAGGGTCCGATGGGGCATGGCCCGATGGGGCACCCTGGGATGGGACCGGGAATGATGGGGCCTGGCATGGCTCCTGGAATGGGGCCTGGCATGGGTCCGGGTATGGGCGGGCCGATGATGGGGCCGGACGGCGGACCGGGAATGATGCGGCCAGGTGCACCAGGCCCGATGGGACCGGGCATGGGCCCGGGTCGCGGTCCGGGGCTCGGCGCGGCCGTCGATGCGCGACCCCTCACCGATGACGCGAAGGCGGGGCTCGTCCGCGCGCTCCAAGCCGAGTACCAGGCGGAGTCTCTTTACGACGGCATCGTCGCGAGCGTGGGCCGCGACACGCCGGCCACGCCCATCGCGCGCTCGGAGCGCCGCCACGCGTGGGTGCTCGAGAGCCTCCTCGTCGCGCACGGGGCCGAGGTCCCGGCGAACGCGGCGGCGAAAGCTCCCGCGTTCGCGAACAAGGGCGCGGCGTGCAGCGCCGGCGTCGCGAGTGAGAAGAAGACCATCGCGCTCTACGACGAGCTCCTCGCGCGCGACACGCCGCCCGACGTGAAGCGCGTCTTCGAGCACCTTCGCGCGCAGTCCACGCATCACCTCGCGGCCTTCGAGCGCTGCGCCAAGTAGACCGCGGAGCCGAGCGCGAACGAGCCCCAGGCGCGCCCGTGCCCTGGTAAGCTGTCACGCTCGGCATGCGCGCTCTCCCTCGCACCGTCGTCTTGCTCGGCGCCCAGCGGGTGAACCCCTCGCTCGGCGAAGCGGTGAGCGCGCTCGGCATCAGCGGCAAGATCGCGATCGTGTCCGCCGGATGGCAGGAGCGCGAGAGCGAGGACGAGGAGCTCGTGCAGCACCTCGACGGGCGCGCCGTGAACTTGAAGCTCCACGCGCGCGCCGACGACGTCTTCCGCGGCGATCCCGAGCTCGGCGCCGCGTATCGCGCGCGCCAGCAGCAGCTCCACCAAAGGCAGGATTTCTACCGCGTGCGCCTCGAGCACGCGCTCGACGCCGATCACACGATCCGCGCCCGGAGGCCGTCGCCCGCGCTCCTCGAAGAGGAGTCCGAGGTCTCCAACGCCGCGATCCGCGGCCTCGACGATCGTCACCTCGCCCGCTGCCTCGAGCTCCATCGCGACTTCGACGCCAAGTGGAACGTGGGGGAGCGCCCGGTCGTCGCGCGACATCGACGTGAGGTCGCCGAGCTCGTCGCCGGCACCGACGCCATCGCCATCGCCGGCGGTCACGTGGCCACGCTCATCAACCGTCTCACGCTCTTCGGCATCGCCGATCTCGTGGGCACGCGCGCGCTCTTCGCGTGGTCGGGGGGCGCCATGGTGGTCACCGAGCGCATCGTTCTCTTCCACGACGATCCGCCGCAGGGGCCGGGCGCGAGCGAGGTCCTCGACGCGGGCCTCGGCCTCGTGCCCGGGGTCGTCGCGCTACCGGCGCCCGAGCAGCGCCTCCGGTACGATCAGAAGGAGCGTGTCTCGGGCATGGTCCGTCGCTTCGCGCCGGCGGCGTGCCTCGCGCTCCCGGCGCGCTCGTACGTCACGTGGCAAGACGGTCGCGCCACCGCGGCGTCGGGCGTGATCGAGCTCTTGGCCGACGGATCGAACGCGCCCCTCACCGTCGAGCGCGCGTCGGAGATCGCCGCCGCCGCGCGAGAGGGGAGGCGCGCATGACCCGCACGCTCGCCATCGACGACTTCCTCGCGACCAAGCCCGACCAGGCCGCGGCGCGCGCCTTCGTCGAGGCCCGCAAGCTCCCCATCGTCGAGGGCACGTCGGTCACGTTCGCGTACTTCGGCAAGGCCGACGCGGTGAAGCTCGTCCACTGGATCTACGGCCTCGAGTCGCAGACCGAGCTCGTGCGCCTGGCGGGGACGGACTTCTTCCACCTCACGATCGAGATCCCCGAGCGGTCGCGTGTAGAATACAAGCTCGAGGTGTGGCGCGGCGAGCACCGCGATTGGATCCTCGATCCGCGCAACCCCCACCGCGCGCGCGATCCCTTCGGTGCGAACTCGGTCCTCCAGAGCGAGGGCTACGAGCTCCCGTCGTGGATCGTGCCGGACCCGATGGCGCGGTCGGGCACGCTGGAGCCGTTCGAGTGGAAGAGCGCGGCGCTCGGCGGGGTGCGGAGCGGCGCCATCTACGTGCCGCCTCGCTTCCGCCGCAGCCGCGTCTATCCGCTCCTCGTCGTGCACGACGGCGGCGACTACCTTCGCTACGCGGCCATGAAGGCCGTGCTCGACAACCTGATCCATCGCCTCGAGATCCCCGACCTCATCGTGGCGCTCACCGACTCTCCGGATCGGTTGCGCGAGTACGCCAACGACGAGAACCACGCGCGGTTCCTCACCGAGGAGCTCGTTCCCCACTTGGCGTCGCGCTTTCCGCTTCGCGATCGGCCCGAGTCGCGGTGTCTCCTCGGCGCGAGCTTCGGCGCGATCGGAGCGTTCTCCACGGCCGCGCAGTACCCCGGCTTCTGGGGTCGGCTCCTCCTCCAATCCGGCTCGTTCGCCTTCACCGACATCGGGCGCATGAATCGCCACGGGAGCCCGCTCTTCGATCGGGTCGTCGACTTCATGAATCGCTATCGCGCCGAGCCCACGGCGCTCAGCGAGAAGGTGTTCGTGAGCTGCGGCGTCTACGAGAAGCTCATCTACGAGAACCGCTCGCTGGCACTCCTCCTCTCCAAGACGGGGATGCAGGTGCGCTTCTCGGAGGCGCGCGACGGCCACAACTGGGAGAACTGGCGAGACCGTCTGCGCGAAGGTCTTTCGTGGCTCATGCCGGGCCCGCTCATGCTCGTCTACGAGTGAGCCGCCGCTGCGACTGACGGCTGGCAGGGGTGGCCGGCGCGCCGAGTTGCGATGCGCTTCGGGACGTGCGAAAAGCCTCGCCATGAAGTCGCTGCTCGTCGCCGCCGCCGTCACCGTTGCCTCCTTCACGCTGCAAGCCTGCGGCGGACAGAACGAGCCCCCGCGCTCGCCGCACGAGGAGCACATGGGGCCGATGGGTCACGGCGAGCACGGCGAGCACGGACACGGCCACCACGGCGGCGGTCACCACGAGCACGGCGAAGAGCACAAGGATGGCCACGACGAGCTCGGCAAGGCATCGCCGGAGCTGAAGGCGTTTCACGAGGTGCTCGCTCCGGTCTGGCATTCGCCGGCCGGCGCCGATCGCGTGAAGAAGGCGTGCGACGCGCAGGCGTCGTTCACCGAGAAGGCGAACGCGACCAAGGACGCCGAGCTGATCGCCAAGAGCGGTGATCTCGCCAAGTCGTGCGGTGGCGATCGCGCCAAAGTCGAAGAGGCGCTCGCGGCGATTCACGAGCGCTTCCACCGCCTCGCCGAGCACTGATCGTCGACGCGCCAATCGTGGCGTGTTCGACGTGGCCCGCTGGTCGCCCGCGTCCAATCTGGCTTCGCAGCGCCGTCGTGTGACGACGGCGTTTCATGCGGGAAGCCGGCGCGTTGCGGTCGCACACCTGGTGTCCATGCGATCCTCGTTCTCGGTCCGCGGACAGCCTGCGGCCGACGGCGGTGCGGGAATTTGCAGCGCCCGCCCTGGCACGCTCTTCGCTTGAGGTCGCGGCAGGAGATCCTCATGCGCCTCGATCGCTTCTTCGCCACGTTTGCCCTCGTCACCGTCGCGTCACTTTCCCAGGGCTGCGCCTCCCAGGGCGCGGACTCTTCCTCGGGAGGAGACGACCAGTCGCAAGCGCTCGTCGCGCACCGCGACAGCGACGACGCGATCAAGGCCAAGCTCGGTCAGATCCTCAAGGACGTGACGTTCATGAGCGAGTCCGACTACCCGTTCGTGATCTTCGACGCCGACTCGGGGAGCGCGAAGTCACTCACGACGAGCGTCTTGCGGAAGCGGCTCGCCGGCGCGGTGAAGTCGCACGCCTCGTCGAATCGTGACATCTCGAAGTCGACGTGCCGCGCGGTGAAGCTCTCGCTTGCGGACGTCCTCGCCGACGCGAGCCTCACCGATCCCGACGACAAGGACTCGCGGCAGATCGGTCTGGCGGTGAAGTACATGACCGAGCAACTGAAGGGCGTCGTCGGGTACACGTTCGGCACCAACGCGTCGGGCGATCAAGACGAAGAAGGCCCGGTGGTCTACGTGTACGTCGGGATCTCGCGCAGCACCGGCAAGCTCATCGCGATCATGACCGAGGCCGTCTACACCTGATCGCCGAGCTCACGTGCACTGCCAAAGCAGTGTGCTGATGCGGCATCCCTCGCAGCACTGTGCGTAGAGGATGCCGCCCGAGCCGAAGGCGAACGTGCGGCCGTCCGATTGCGGGAGCTCGGAGTCGAGCTGAAATACGAAGCTCATGGTGTTGCCGCAGTCGCGGCACGGGCGGAGCTCCGAGCCCTGCACCCAAGTGGGCTCGCCGCCGACGCGGTTCAGATTCGCGCCGCGGTCGGCGCCGCCCCAGTTTTGGCGCCTGAATCGTGGCCCCAAGTCGACCAACGCCACCGCCGTCTCCGCGAACGGGGCGGTGGGAAATCGCGGCGTCACCGGCGAGTCCAGGCGATCGAGCGGCGTCGGCTCACCGCGCTCGTCGTGGCGATAGGAGAGCGCGTAGTCCCCAAACGGCTGCTCCCATCCGAGGCAAGAGAGGCAGGTCGCGAAGTCGAGCCCGCGTACGGAGAGCAAGTGATGGAGGTGGGCGTGACAGATCCCGCACGTGCCGCGTCCCGAGCCGCCGAACCGGAGCCGTGACGCGTCGGGCGGAGGGGTGACCTGAGTCGGGTGCGGCCAGCGATGACGGACGTGCCCACGCTCGAACGCGACGTGAAGGGTCGGCGTGCGCACGTCGTCCGCACCGACGAGGTGCGGCATCTGGCGTTCGGCCTCCTCGATCACGGCCTCGCCACGCTCCCGCACGAGCTCGTCCGCATCGTCGAGGGCCGCGCGCGCGATGGGCACGAGCTCCGCCCATCCCGGCTCGTCGAGCCACGCGAGGAGTGGGAGCCGACTCGCCTGACGAACCCCACCGAGCCATCGCACGACGTCGCGCAAGATCGCGGTGCGATCGGCGTCGTCGAGGGAGGCCGCCACGACGAACGCGTCGGGGTCACCACGTGAGAGAAGCTCCGCCAGCCCACCGCCGCGCATCGAGAGACGCTATCGCGCCGATCCGTCGAAGTCAGCCGACGATTCGCGTCGCTCATCGGGTGAGCGACACGTCGTCGTCGCCGATCACCTCAAGCCGGCCTCGAGCGCCTTGCGGATCTCGCTGGCGCCGTAGCTGTCGTTCTCGCCGTATCCGAGCGTGAGCACACCGTTCTGGAACGAGAGCTGCGCCGACTGCTGGGTAGGCACGATCACGATCTCGCGGAGCTTGGTCTTCAGCGCTCCTTTGAGAGAGCCGTCGACGTCGTTGAGCGCGTCCGTCAGCTGCGTCGTCGCGCGATACTTCACGCGAGTGCCGTCGGCAGCGAGGACCATGTACTTGCCGGGCTCCTTCTCGGGGAACGTGTTGCCGCTCTTGGGCGGTGCGTAGTTGGCGGAGACCTTGACCGTGGGGCCGACCATCGACTTCACCTGCTCGCGGAACGGCTTGACCTGCTCCGCTTCGATTCGCTCGATCGCGCGCACGTGCGCCAAAGGAAACGTGCCGGCGACGAGCGAGGTCCGCGACGTGAGGCCCCACTCCAGGTCCTTCTGCGTGGTGCTGGCGGGAATCGAAGTGCCCGCGCCGTCACCGTAGATGTGCGAGCCCACGGTGAGGACGCCATCCTTGAACGAGTGGATGCCGTCACCGATGACCGCGTACACGACCACTGATTTGAGCTGCTCGCGCAGCGCGCGCTTGCCGAGCTCGTCGGACGCCACCTCGTTCAAGGCCTCGACGATCATGTTGAAGCTGTTGAGGGTGAGGTTGGTGTTGCCGGCCGTGCGCACCACGTACGCCGGCACGTCCTTGATCGCGTAGGGGCGCGAGTCTTGGTCGGCCGGCGGCGCGTACTCCACCGTCACCTTGGCGTTCGGCACGATCGCGAGCACCTTCGCGCGGAATGGCGCGGTCTGCTCCGCCTCGAGCTTCTCGATCGCGCGCGAGTGATTGAGCGCGAGCCCGGCCGTCGAGGGGCCGCTCCCGCTCGCCGGAGCGGCACCACTCGCGCCGCTCCCGGCCGAGAGGCTCTTCTCGAGCAACTTCTGGATGCCGTCGGCGCCGATCGAGGTCCCGAACCCATCGCCGTAGAGGTGGCTGCCGTACGTCAAAACGCCATCCTTGAAGGTGAGCTGCGCGTCGCCCACGACGGCGAGGATTCGGATCTCCTTCAGCCCCGCGCGAAGCGCCCTCTTCCCCGCCGCGTCGCTCGCCACCGCCGTGAGCGCCTCGACGACGAGTCGGAGCGCGTTCAACGTGAGCTGCTTGTCAGCGACGCCGCGCACGAGATACGCGCCCGCGTCCTTCACGTAGTACGGATCCGTCGCCGGCGTGCCGGCGGCTTCGTACTGCACGGAGACCTTGAGACTCGAGCCAACGATCGCCCGCACCTTCTTCTTGAACGGGGTGATCTCGCCCGATTCGATTTTCTTGATGGCCTGTTTCGGGGTCAGGGCGGAGCTACCCTTCGCGCTGGCCACCGGCGCGACCAGGAAGAGCACGAGAGCGGTGAGCAACAGCGTCATCCAGCGCATGAGCGCCCTCGTAGCAGGGGTTGGGCCAGGGGGCGCCAAAACGGAAATCATCGAGTTCCAGCCGATGGGGGAAGCAACCGCTTGCCGGGTGCTGCGAGGTGCGAGCTTGGGCGCGCGTGATAGCCTGGCGCCATGCGTCGATCGCCGTTCCTTGCCGCCGCCCTCGTCGTCTTCGCGTCCGCGGTCACCCTGGCCTGTTCGTCGAACACCTCCTCGAGCGACTACACGAACTCCGGCGCCAGCTCGGGTGCGTGCGCGCCTGGTCAGTCGTGCGCCTGCACGGGGAGCGGCTCCTGCCAGAAGTCGTGCTCCGGGAAAGGATGCGCGATGACATGCGACGGGAGCGGGTCGTGCTCGCTCGACTGCGCCCAAGGTGGCTGCACGCTCACGGCGACGGGCGCCGGGTCGGCGTCGATCAGCTGCGCGGGCGGCGGTTGCACGTTGAACTGCAACGGCGTCGGCGGCTGCTCGATCACGTCGTGCCCGGCCAGTGGCGGTTGCTCCTGCAAAGTCGGGGCAGCTGGCGGCAGCTGCGGGTGACGCTCAAGCGACGCCGAAGTCGATGAAGCCGCGGCTCGGCTCGGTGGCCAAGAGCCGGACCCGCACGCGATCGCCGACGTCGAGCCCGGCTTCGCCCTGGACCACGCGTCCTTCGGCAGGCGGCGCGATGAGCCGTACGAAAGTTCCTTTGGCGTTCACACCGGTCACGACGGCGTCGTAGGTCTCGCCGATCCGATCGCTCAAGAAGAGGGCGGCAGCGATCTTGCGCATCGTGCGCTCCACCTTCTGCGCCGCGTGCTCGCGGTCCGTGCAGCGCGCGGCGTGTGCGGCGAGCGCGTCGTCGTCGTACGGCGCCGGTGCACCGCGGAGCGCGGCCTTTGCGATCCTTTGCGTCACGAGATCGCTGAAGCGGCGGTTGGGCGCGGTGGAGTGCGCGTAGTCGGGAACGGCCAGACCGAAGTGGCCCATCGCCTCGCCGGGTCGATCGAGCGCGTACTCGCCCGGACCGAGCAGCTTCACCACCGCCAGCGAGAGATCCGCCATGTGATCCGGATCGGCCACGCGTCGCGCGTTCATGAACGCCGACAGCGCCCGCGCGTCGGGCTCGATAGGGAGCGTCGTACCGAACGAGGCGGCGAGCGCGATGATCCGATCCCAGCGCTTCGGCGTTCGAACGACGCGCCGGAGCCCCGAGCGGCGGTGCCCATCGAGCCAGCGCGCCGTCGCTCCGTTGGCGGCGATCATCAGCTCTTCGATGAGCTCACGGGCCCGGCTCCGCTCGACGACCTTCAGGTCCACCACGCGGTCGCCGCGCGTCACCGGCCGCGCCTCGGTCGTCTCGAGCTCGAGCGCGCCCGCCCGGATTCGGCTCGCCCGGAGTCGCCGCGCGACTTCGTCTTGCATCAGGACCTGAGCTTCGAGCGTCGCACCACGCTCGATCGCGGCCGGCGCGGCGCCGGACCCATCGAGCCAGTGGGCCACGTCTTCGTAGACGAGCTTGGCGTGGTTTCGAACCCGCGCGCAGAACATGCGCTCGCCGCTCACGCCGCCGTCGCGGTCGACGATGAGCTCGGTGACGACGGCGAGTCGGTCTTCGCCCTCGAGCAGTGACGTCAGATCGTTCGACAACACCTCGGGCAACATCGGAAACACGATCGTGCCCGCGTAGACGGACGTCGTGTTGTGCGCGGCGTGTGCGTCGATCGCGTCCCCCTGCCGAACGAAGGCGTCGACGTCGGCGATCCCCACGAGCACGCGGACGCGTCCACCGTCGAGGCGCTCGGCCACCTCGATTTGGTCGAGGTCGCGCGATTCGTGGTTGTCGATCGACGACCAGGGGAGATGACGCAGATCTTCCACGCCCGGCTCGTCACGAGGATCTTGCAGTGCCTCGGCGCGAGCGAGCACTTCGGGCGCAAAGGTTGCGTGGAAGCCCTCGTCGCTCATGGCGCGCCGCGCCGCGGCCTTGAGATCGAACTGTGCGTGCGAAGCCCGGTCGTTCATTCGCGACCGAGCCTATCAGTTACGATCGACGAATGAGCTCCGCCTACGATCTCGGCCTCGACAAGAACGACGCGAACTACGTCCCGCTGACGCCGGTCTCGTTCTTGCGCCGCGCCGCTGCCGTCCACCCGGAACGCCTCGCCGTCGTCCACGGCGCGATTCGACGGACCTGGCGCGAGACCGAAGAGCGCTGCCGAAGGCTCGCGAGCGCGCTCGCGAGGCGTGGCATCGGCCGCGGTGACACCGTGGCCGCGTTCCTCCCCAACGTTCCGGCCATGTTCGAGGTGCACTTCGGCGTGCCGATGGCCGGCGCCGTCTTGAATGCGCTCAACACGCGCCTCGACGCCGAGAGCATCGCGTTCATGCTCGAGCACGGCGAGGCCAAGGTCCTCCTCGTCGACCCCGAGCTCGCGCCGGTGGCGGCTCGCGCGGTGGCGATGCTCGGCCGCGACATCCTCGTCGTGGACGTCGACGACCCGGAGTACCCGGGCGAGAAGACGCGCATCGGGTCGCTCGACTACGAGGCGCTCCTCCGCGAGGGCGCGCCCGAGGACGTGCTCCCGCCGCTGGCCGACGAGTGGGACGCCATCTGCCTCAATTACACGTCGGGCACGACCGGCAATCCCAAGGGCGTCGTCTACCACCACCGCGGCGCGTACTTGAACGCGGTCTCCAACATCCTCGAATGGGATATGCCCAAGCACGCCGTCTACCTGTGGACGCTCCCGATGTTCCATTGCAACGGCTGGTGCTTTCCGTGGACGGTCGCCGCGCGTGCCGGCGTCAACGTGTGCCTCCGAAAGGTCGAGGCCAAGGCGATCTTCGATCTGATCCGCACTCACCGAGTCACGCACTACTGCGGCGCACCCATCGTGCACTCGACACTCATCAACGCGCCTGCCGAGCTCCGCGCCGGAATCGGGCACCGTGTCCACGCGATGGTGGCCGGTGCAGCGCCGCCGGCCGCGATGATCGAAGGCATGGAGTCGATCGGCTTCGACATCACGCACGTCTACGGTCTCACCGAGGTGTATGGGCCGGCGGCGGCTTGCGAGAAGCACGAGGGCTGGGCCGAGCTCGACGTCGGCGCGCGCGCGCAAATGAACGCGCGCCAAGGCGTTCGCTACCACCTCCAGGAGGAGATCACCGTCCTCGACCCGGTCAGCATGAAGCCCGTCCCGAGAGACGGCGAGACGATGGGCGAGGTGATGTTCCGCGGCAACATCACCATGAAGGGCTACCTCAAGAACCCGACCGCGACCGAGCAGTCCTTCGCCGGTGGTTGGTTCCACACCGGCGATTTGGGCGTCCTCCAGCCGGACGGCTACGTGAAGATCAAGGACCGCAGCAAAGACATCATCATCTCCGGCGGCGAGAACATCTCGAGCCTCGAGGTCGAGGACGTCCTCTATCGGCACCCGGCCGTCATGGCCGCTGCGGTCGTGGCCAAGCCGGACCCGCGCTGGGGCGAGACGCCGTGCGCGTTCATCGAGCTCCGCGTTGGCGCCTCGGCCACGCCCGAAGAGATCGTCCTCCACTGCAAGCAGCACCTCGCGGGCTTCAAGGTCCCGCGCGCCGTGGTCTTCGGCGAGCTTCCGCGCACGTCGACCGGCAAGATTCAGAAATTCGAGCTCCGCGCCCGCGTCGGCTCGGCCACCGCGATCGACGTCTGACTCGGACGCGCTCGGTCAGTCGGCGACCCGCACCATCGCCGTGGCGGTGCACGCCGACGCGCAGTCGTGCTGCCCGGCGCGCGGCGCTTCGCCGTACGCGAACTTGAACGAGCCGCTCGCGACCGAGCCCGACACGCGCTGCGCGCTCAGCCACGTGCAGCCATCCGCGAACGGGTACTCAGTGCCGGTGCACACGTCGACCTTGCCGCCGATGACCGCGCCCGAGAACGATTTGGCGCCGAACGAGAGCGTCGCCGGACCGTCGCCGTCGCAAGGCATCGTGAGCTTGCCGCGCTGTCCGTCGGTGAAGACGGTGTCGACGAAGCAGCCCGGGCGCTTGGCGAACGAGTCGACGACCACCGTCTTGGTGCACATCGCGCCGTGCGCCGCCGGCACCGCCACATGCGTGCATGTTGCAGCCGATGCGGTGACCGCGTCGCGGCCGTCGGTGCGGGGGCCGGGGAGCGTGGGCGCTTGCGGCCGCGCCGTGGGCGAGCGCGGCGCGTTCTCGGCCTTGGGCGGCTGGGCCACCGTGGTGCCTTCCTCGAGCGCGTTCTCCGCTTCCTTCTTCGTCTGCGCCGGCGGCGGTTCCTGAGGACCACGCGCCACCTCGGGGAGGATCGGCTCATCGGGCACCCACGGCTCCGCCGAGTGTCGGCCCTTCTCACGCTCGGCCTTGTCGCGCGCGGCTTGCTCCGCCGCGGCCGCCTCTTCTTTAGATTGCTCCTTGGCCTTCTCGCCTTCGTCGCCCGCCGCGACCTTCAGCGTGGCGTTGCGGAGCATCGACGCCCGCGTCTCGGCGGCGTCGTCGGCGCTCGCGCTGTCGGCCGTGAGCCAGGCCGCCGTGATGATGGCCATGCCGACCGCGATGTGCGCGCTCACCGAAGCCATGAGGCCGAGCGTCGCGCGCAAGTCGGGACGCAGGCCGCGTCGGAGAGCGGGCTCGGGCGCGACGTCGAAGACCTCGTACTGCACGCCGTCTTCGCCCGCGGCGCCGCTCGTGCCCGCCGGCGGCAGGCCCGGCACGTCGACCGGCTCGCCGGTCTCGACCGTATGCGCCGCGACGACGTCGTCGTGCCACTTCACCAAGACCAACCGATGCTTCTTCATCGTCTCGTTCGACCGCCGCCTTCGCCGTTTCGTTGGACGGCCTTCTGCGGTGACCCCTTCAAGGTAACGTTTCCCTTCTGTAGACGCTGGAAACCCGACCGTTGTTCCCGGCCCCGGCAACGGCATGGATTTCGCTGTCTTCGACCCGTTCGCCAGCTCGGGCGGCACGAATCGGAGGGCTCGGCCCGAGGATCACCGGTAAAGTCTCGCGACCGTGCGGGAAGTCTTACGTGACCGAAACATCGCCACGATCCTCGTCTCGACGCTTCTGCTCGGGATCGGCTACGGCATCTCCATCGCGCTGACGTCGCTCCACCTCGACGCGGCGCACTTCGGCAAAGAAGACATCGGCTCCCTCGCCGCGTGGTTCGCGGGGGGCATCGTGCTCTTCTCGATCCCGGTCGGGCAGATCGTTCGCATCGTGTCGCCCAAGTGGACGCTCGTGGGCGCGCTCGCCGGCTACGCGGTCGTCGTCACGCTGTTCCCCCACCTCCACGCGTTTTGGCTCATCGCCGCCGCGCGCTTCTTCGACGGCGCATTCTCGGTAGGCGTGTGGGTCGGCTCCGAGACCGCGCTCCTCGCGCGCGCCGATCCCAAACGCAAGGCCTTCGTCATGAGCCTGTACGCCGTGTCGATGGCGGTGGGGTACGTGCTCGGACCGATCATCGCCCGTGGGCTCACCAAGGTCTTCCCGACGACGATCGCCTTCGCCACCTCTGGCGTCCTCGCCGGCACGGCGTCGCTCGTCTGCGCGCTTCGCCTGGAGCCCGGGCTGACGCACGAGGAGCCCGACGCCAAACAAGGCGCGACCGGAGAACCGACGCGCGCGCCGCTCTTCGAGCTCCTTCGCCGCATCCGCACCTCGTGCTTCGCCACCTTCGCGTACGGATACTTCCAGTCGTCGACGGTGCTCTTTTTGCCGCTCTTCCTCATCGAGTCGAAGGGCATCGCGCGCGACAAGACGATCTTGGTTCCGGCCTTCTTCGCCGGCGGCATGCTCCTCTTCTCGAACGTGGTGGGCCGGGCGGGCGACGCGATGGGTCACCTCTTCTCGATGCGCGCGCTCTCCGTCGTCGGCGTGGCCGCCATCCTCGGCTTCGTCTTCCTCGATTCGTTTGCGGCCATGGGCGCGACGATCTTCGTCGCCGGCGCCACGCTCGCGTGTATCTCTCCCTTGAGCCTCGCGCTTCAAGGCATCGTGCTCGAGCCGCACGAGCTGAGTCGCGCCAATGGCGTCTACAACGCGTTCTACGCGGCGGGCATGCTGCTCGGGCCGCGGGTCTCGAGCATCATCTTCGCGCGTTACGGCGGGCCGCCGATGCTCTTCCACATCGCCGCGCTCTGGGCCGCGTTCTTCGTGTTCGCGTGGGTGTTTCGCACCGACGATCCGCGCGCCCGCGGCGAGTCGCCCATGCCGATCAAGGTCCCCGCGCCGTGACCCTCTCCGGCGCGTCCGGGGTGGTCACGCTCTCTTCCGGCGACGCGCGGGTGACCGTGGCCACCCTCGGGGCCGAGCTCCAGTCCTTCACCGTCGCGGGCCACGAGCTCCTCTGGTCGGGCGACGAAGCGTTTTGGTCGGGGCGCGCGCCGATTCTCTTCCCGGTTGTGGGCTGGTGCGCGGGCGGTGTTGTGCGCGTGTCGGGCACGACGTACCCCATGGACGTGCACGGGTTCGCGGCTCGTGCACGATTCACGTGCACCGACGCGTCAGCGACGTCGGCGACGTTCGTCCTCGTCGACGACGAAGGGACTCGTCGCCATTTTCCCTTCGCGTTTCGTCTCACCGTGACGCATCGCCTCGAGGCGCGCGCGCTCGTGACCAGTCTGGAGGTCGAGAACACCGGCGAATCCGAGATGCCGTACGCGGTGGGGCTTCACCCCGGATTTCGCTGGCCGCTCGCCGGTGCGCCGCGCGAGCGGCATCGCGTGGTGTTCGAACGAGAGGAGCGCGCGAGCGTGCCGATCATCGCGCCGGGCGGGCTCTTCTCGGCCGAACGGCGCCCCGTCCCGCTCGTGGATGGGCGCGTCCTTTCGCTCTCCGATGCGCTGCTCGCGAAGGAGGCGCTCGTCTTTTTGGACACCCAGAGCCGCGTCGTTCGATTCGAGGACGATCAGGGGACCGCGCTCACCGTGACCGCCGAGGAGCTACCGCACTTCGCGCTCTGGAGCCGACCGGGCGCGGGGTTCGTGTGCCTCGAGCATTGGACGGGCCACGGCGATCCGGTGGGCTTCGGTGGCGACCTCTTCGCGAAGCCCTCGATGCGCGTCCTCTCGCCCGAGGCCAAGGCGCGGCACGCCGCGCGCTACGAGATCGCGCTCTCGGCTTGAGCGTCCAGTCCAACTACTTGCACTGTACAAATATGGCGCCGGCTTGGTCGCTCATCGCCACGCCCTTCTTGTAGAGCGGGTGCGCGATGTTCGCCGGGGTTGCGCCGGTGCCCGAGATCGTGGTGCCCGTGACGAGCGGCGAGACGAAGCCCGATCCACCGCCTCCACCGCCGCACCCGATGCCGTTGGACACGTCGACGGGCGTGCCCGTGCCGCCGCCCCCTCCGAACCAACCGCCGCCGCCGCCGCCGCCGCCGATTTGCGGGTCGGCGGTTGCGGCACCGCCGCTGCCGCCGACGAAGGCGCCTCCGCCCGTCGCCCCCGACGCGCCCACTCCGGGGGCGGACGTGGTGGCGCCGCCACCGCCGTTTCTGTCGGAGCCAGCCGAGCCTCCCACGCTGCTGCCCGGCTCGGCGTTCGCGCCGCCTCCGGCGCCGCCGTTTCCGCCGATGGCGAAGTTCGAGTCGCCGCACGCGCCGCCGCCGCCGCCCGCGACGAGGAGCACGCCGCCGTCGATGAGCTTCACCGTCGACGCGCCGCCACCGCCGGCACCGCCCACCGCACCCGCTCCGCCCGAGCCTCCGCCCAGTGCTCCGCCGAAGCCGCCCTTGCCCGCCGTCCCGGCACCGCCCGCCGTTGCGACGGTGAGCGAGAAGCGCTCGATCGACGGCGGGGCGAATATCGCTTCGGCGTATCCGCCAGCGCCGCCCGTCCCGGGTGATGCACTCCCACCGCCGGCGCCCCAAACGACGAAGGAGACCGAGGTGCAGCCGGCGATGGCGATGTCGACCGGCCGGCCTCCCGGTGCCTCGAAGGTCGCGCCGGGTCGAAGCACCGCCCCGTCGAAGCCCTCGAGCAGTGTCGCCGCGTCGAAGCTCGTGCTGCCTCCGTCCGCCGAGCCCGCCTCGCTCGACCCGCCGCCGTCGTCGCCTGGCGCAATCGCGCCATCGGACGAGGTCCTCGGCCCGCCATCTCCGACGACGCTGATGTCCTCCACTCCCAGCAGGGCGCCGCAGCCCAGCGATGTCGCGACCGCGATCGATCCGAGCGCGACGCACAAGAGTGGGCGTCTGCCGCGCCCGATCATTCGACATCGAAATGTACGGAACGCGCGCGGCCCTGTCGATTCGACTGCGATCTGGGGTCCGCCGCGCGCAAGGGGCCGAAAGCGTGGGGTGTCTCACCGAAACCCACCCATCCACTTGTCGCTTTCGAAGGCGGCCCGGTACGATCGCCCGTTCGATGTCGCTGGCCGTGGCCCCCGGTGACGTGATCGCCGGAAAATACCGAGTGGAAGGCGTGCTCGGTCGGGGCGCGATGGGGTTCGTCGTGTCGGCGACCCACCTCGGGCTCGGGAGCCGCGTCGCCATCAAGCTGCTTCATCGCGAGATGCTGCGGAGCCCGGAGGCCGTGACCCGGTTCGCGCGTGAGGCGCGCGCGGCGGCCGCGCTCGCGAGCGATCACGTGACGCGCGTCCTCGACGTGGGCACGACCGAGAACGGCGTGCCCTTCATGGTGATGGAGCACCTCCAAGGCGAGACGCTCGACGCCATCGTTTCGCACGGCACGCTCTCGGTCGCGGACGCGGTGACGTTCGCGCTCCACGTCTGCGACGCGCTCACCGAAGCGCACGCCGCGGGCATCACGCACCGCGACCTGAAGCCGCAGAACATCTTCATCGTGCAGAAGGCGAGCGGCCAGCGCATGGCCAAGGTGCTCGACTTCGGCATCTCCAAGATCGAAAACGCTGCCATCACCGGCGACAGCCGCGATCTCACGCTCACCGGCGCGCTCGTCGGCACGCCGTCGTTCATGTCGCCCGAGCAGCTCAAGGTGAACGTGGTGGGCCCCACGAGCGACGTGTGGGCGCTCGGCGCCACCTTCTACCACGCGCTCACCAAGCAGCTCCCGTATCAGACCGAGACGTTCTACGAGCTCAACGCCAAGATGGCCACCGAGGAGCCGACGCCCATCACCGCGTGGCGTCGTGATCTCCCGCCGGGCTTGGTCGACGTCTTCGCCGGCTGCCTGCGCCGCGATCCCGCGCAGCGCTACACGGTGGCGACGATCATCGCGCGTCTCGAGGAGGTGAAGCTCGCTCTTGCGCAGCCCTCGATGCGCGAGAGCTACAACTCGCGTCTCGTGCCCACCGAGGTGTCGATCGAGCCTGCGCCACCGAGCGTCGTGAAGCGGCGCCGGGGTATCGCCCTCGGGGCCGCGACGGGCTTTCTCCTCGCCGTGCCGATCGGCTTCCTTCTCACGCGGAAGCCGCCGGTGGAGATTCCACCCGCCACCATCGACTCGGCGGGACAGCTCGGTCCGGCGAGCGGCGTCAGTGTCGCGAGCGGTCGCGACAAGCCGCCGGCGATCTCGAGCGCGCCGATCTTCGTGGATGCGGCGCCGACCGCGAGCGCGTCACCCACCATCGGCCCGGCGTCGATCGCCGTGGACGCGGGTGAGGCGGCCGGCGATCCTGGAGGTTCCCCCGGCGGCGCGGGCATGTCCGGCGCGCCGCGCGACGCCGGAGCGCGTCCCGTTCGGCCGCCGCGGCCGAAGCCCGGCGGAAAGCCCGTCCTGACCCACGAACGATGACTCGGAAACGCGCGCTACCACTATCGCTGCTTCACGCGCTCGCGTTCGCTGCCGTCGTCGCGGCCGCACCCAGAGCGCGCGCCTCCGACGCCGAAGATCTCTTCCGCGAGGCCGTGCGATTGCTCGAGGCGGGAAACGTGCATGCTGCATGTGACAAGCTCGCGCAGAGTCAGGCGCTCGAGCCGGCCGCCGGGACGTTGCTCAACCTGGCCGACTGCTACGAGCGGGACGGAAAGCAGGCGCTGGCGCTCTCGACCTTCATGCGCGCGCGGGCTGCGGCGCGGACCCGCAACCGAACCGACTGGGTGAAGACGTCGGGCGAGCGCATCGCCGCGCTCGAGGCGCGCGTGCCCAAGCTCGAGATCGTCGCGCCCAACGTGCCGGGCCTTCGCATTTTGCTCGACGGTACCGACGTCGGCGAGGACGCCCTCCGCGACGGCGCGCGCGTCGACGTGGGAACCCACGTGCTCGAAGCGACCGCGCCCGGCCGGGTCCCGCATCTCGGCACCATCGACGTGCGAGCTTCGATGAAGGTGCGCATTCCAGAGCTCGTTCTCGCCGCTGCGCGCACCGAGGCGCCACCACCGAAAGGGCCCGCCGCCGCCAGCGGAGGCTCGTCGCCGCTTCGCACGGTGGGGTACGTGACGCTCGGGGTCGGCGTGGCCGCGCTGGTCACGGGCGGCGTGTCGGCGCTGGTCGCGAAGGGCGCGCTCGCCGACGCCAAGGCCGCATGTGAGAGCTATCCGACGCGCTGCTCACCGGAGTCGACGGCGCCGAACGATCGCGCGAAGACGTGGTCCACCGTCGCGACCTTCGCGACCGTGTCGGGCGCCGTGCTCGGCGCGGCGGGCGTCGTCATGATCGTCTGGCCGCGCTCGCGCGCCACCGTTTCCGCGTCGGCGGCGCCCGGCGGCGGGGCGGCCTACCTCACCGCGCCGTTCTGACGGCGCCTCGATCAGGCGTGGATCAGACGGCGAGCCGCGGATCGAGGAGCTCACTCACCGTAACGAGCTCGAAGCCGGCCGAACGCAGGCGTGCGACCGCGACGGGCAGCGCGTCGAGCGTCCAGCGCTGACCCTCGTGGAGGAGCAAGATGTCGCCGCCGGTCACGTTCCGTGGCGCGAGGCGATCCTCGACGACGCGGGGATCCTTGGTGCGGCAATCGTCGGAATCCACCGACCAGATCACCGTCGTGAAGCCGAGCGCCCGTGTTCGGAGCACGGAGCCGAGGCTCACGCTTCCGCGGGGCGGGCGCACGAGCGGCAGCTTGAGCACGGGCGGTGGCAGGAGGTCGCGCGTGAGGAGGAGCTCTCCCGAGAGCGCGGCGCCGCGGAGGGTAGGGAAGGGGATGTGCCGGAATCCGTGGCCGGCCACCTCGTGGCCGCGGCGCACCGTCTCGGCGAGATCGTCGGGGCGCTTCTCGACGAGCGCACCCACGACGAAGAACGTGGCGCGCACCCGGAGCTCGTCGAGGAGATCGAGATACTCGCGCGTCAACGGATCGGGGCCGTCGTCGAACGTGAGCGCGATGCGCGGTCGGTCGGTCGAAGGGCCGGCGCTCCGCGGTCCGTGGAAGACGAGGGTGTCGGGGGCGAGGCGCGCGAGCGCGCGCTTGGCGAGGAGGCGCGGGTTGGGCCGAGCCGTCGATTCGTCGCAACGCTCCACGACGAGAATCGTAGAGGCGAGACGCCACGAAACCCAGCACAAACCAGCGCTGGAGCGCGATCAGCGTCGTCGCGACGCGTCGCTCTTCTCTCCGCGGAGATCCGCGAGGTCGGCGTCGACCATCATCTTCACGAGCTCCGGGAACTTCACCTTGGGCTCCCAGCCGAGCTTGGTCTTGGCCTTGGTCATGTCGCCGCGGAGATCGTCGACCTCGGCGGGGCGGAAGTAGCGCGGGTCGATCTCGACGTACTTCTTGTAGTCCATGTCGAGGTGGCCGAAGGCGTGCTCCAAGAACTCGCGAACGGTGTGCGACTCGCCGGTGGCGATCACGTAGTCGTCCGCTTCTTTCTGCTGGAGCATGAGCCACATCGCCTCGACGTAGTCGCCGGCGAAGCCCCAGTCGCGCCTCGCGTCGAGGTTGCCCAAGAAGAGCTTGTCTTGCTGGCCGAGCTTGATGCGCGCGGCCGCGCGCGAGATCTTGCGCGTGACGAAGGTCTCGCCGCGGCGCGGGGACTCGTGGTTGAAGAGGATCCCGTTGCACGCGTACATGTTGTACGCCTCGCGGTAGTTCACCGTGATCCAGTACGAGTAGAGCTTGGCGACGGCGTACGGCGAGCGCGGATGGAAAGGCGTCGTCTCCGATTGCGGCGCCGGCGTCGAGCCGTAGAGCTCGGAGCTCGAGGCTTGGTAGAAGCGCGTCTTGTCGAGCCCGGCGTCGCGCATCGCCTCGAGCAGGCGAATCGTGCCCATTCCGGTGACGTCGCCCGTGTACTCCGGCACGTCGAACGAGACGCGGACGTGCGATTGGGCGCCGAGGTTGTAGATCTCGTCCGGCTGCACCTGGCGCATCACCTTGTTGAGCGACGAGCCGTCGTTGAGGTCGCCGTAGACGAGGCGCAGGCGATAGTTGGGGTCGTGCGGATCTTGGTAGATCTCCTCGAGGCGCCCGGTGTTGAACGACGAAGAGCGCCGGATGATGCCCCACACCTCGTAGCCCTTCTTGAGGAGGAGCTCGGCGAGGTACGAGCCGTCTTGGCCGGTGATGCCGGTGATGAGTGCGCGCTTCGTCATGAACGATTCTCCCGCCACCACGCGATGGTCTTCTCGAGTCCCTTTTCGAAGTCGGTCGTCGCCTGCCAGCCGAAGCGCTCCTTGGCGCGCGTCGTGTCGAGGGCGCGGCGGGGCTGTCCGTTGGGCTTGGTCGTGTCGAACGAGAACGTGCCGGCGTAGCCCATCAGGCGCCCGATGGTGGTCGCGAGCTCCTTGATGCTGATCTCACGCCCGCAGCCGAGGTTCACCGGGTCCGAGTCGTCGTAGCGCTCGGCGGCGGTGACGATGCCTTGGGCCGCGTCCTCCACGTAGAGGAACTCGCGCGTCGGCGTGCCGTCACCCCAGAGCACGACGTCGCTCTTCTTCTCGCGCATCGCGTCGTCGACCTTGCGGATCATGGCCGGGATGACGTGCGACGACTGGAGATCGAAGTTGTCGCGCGGGCCATAGAGGTTCACCGGGAAGAGGACGACGGTGTTCATGCCGTATTGCTGGCGATACGCCTGCGACTGCACGAGGAGCATCTTCTTGGCGAGCCCGTACGGCGCGTTGGTCTCTTCCGGGTAGCCGTTCCAGAGGTCGTCCTCTTTGAACGGGATGGGCGCGAACTTCGGGTACGCACAAATGGTCCCCGTCGCGACGAGCTTCTTCAGGCCGACTTGCCGGCCCACCTCGATGAGCTGCGTGCCCATCATGAGGTTGTCGTAGAAAAACGACCCGGGGTTCTCGCGGTTGGCGCCGATGCCGCCCACCTTGGCGGCCAGGTGCACGACGAGGTCGGGGTTCGTGTCGCGGTAGAGGCGGCGGACGCCGTCCATTTGCACGAGGTCGTATTCGCGCGACCGCGGGACGAAGACCTCTCTGGCTCCGCGAGCCTTGAGCTCGGCCACGACGAAGGACCCGAGGAAGCCGGCCCCACCGGTGACGACGACGCGCGCGTACGGGAAACTCATGGAGATGCAAGGTCGCCGCCCCGCCACTTTCCGTCAATGGGTCGCCGGTGGCCGAGGCCTCCGCGCGACGTCGTTCGGCCAATCGGGCGGGGATCCTCAGCGGACGCTCATGCGCCTAAGTCGCGCGAAAAACGGGGTCGTCGTTCGCTGCACGAGCGGTATGCTCCGGCTCGATGCGCCGAGTCCTCCTCGTGAAGGGCAAAGCGGGCATGGGGAACCGCCTCTTGTGCGTGTTCACCGCGCTCCGCTACGCCGAGCTCACCGGCCGCGAGCTCGTCGTCGATTGGTCGGACCGTTGCTACTCCGAAGATCGGGCCGACGTGTTCGGTCGTCTGTTCGAGACGCCGTCTGCCGGCGACATGCGGCCGTGGCTCGACTCGTCGAGCGTGCATCCTCCGCGTTGGGTCGGGCGGATCCATCGCAGCGTCGACGAGTTCTTCGGCGAGCTCTTTCCGCACAACACCGAGCTCGACACGGACCGGAGCGTTGCACGCACTACCACGGTCGACCTGGCCGCCGACGTCCCCGAAGAGGTGGCGGTCCGCTGGGCTTGGGACGACGAGATCCATCGCTTGCGGCCGTGGCTCAAGGGCGACGAAGCGCGGATGAGCGACGATGAGATCCTCCGCAAGATCGTCAAGGAGCGCTTCGTGTTCGCGCCGGCGGTGCGGGAGCCCATCGACACGTTCACCGCTGCCCACTTCCACGGGCCGATGATCGGCGTCCACGTCCGGTTCACCGATCGCCGGAACCCGTTCGCGCACTATCACTGGATGATCGACTACATCCGGTCGTTCGAGCCCGAGGCGCGCATCTTCCTCGCGACCGACAACCCGCGCGTCGAAGACGAGTTCCGCACACGATACGGCGACCGGGTGTGCACCACCGTGAAGTGGTTCCCCGACGACGGCCGTCCGATTCACAAGTGTTGGGTGCAGCCCGACAAGCTGAGCCTCGCGATCGAGGCGCTCGTCGACATGGTGCTCCTCTCGCGCACCAACTTCCTCATCGTCAACAAGACCTCGACGTTCGGGAAGGTCGCGCATCTTCTCGCCGACCCGGCGAAGACCAAGACCATCGACGCGACCCCCGTCACAGTGCGCAGCCTCGTGAAAGACGTGAAGCGGCAGGCCGAGCATCGGCTCTTGGCGGCCAAGCGGAGCGGGGCTTTCGGTCTCCTCGGTTGAGCCTCGGTACGCGACCAACTGCCTGAAATTAGGTACGAAATACAGCGTCCGGGAGCGCTGCGCCGGCCGACCTCCGCCCAAGTGAGGGCCATCCGCGCTCAGCCCGTGCTGGCCAACGAGCCGTCCTGAACGGATGTGCCCTCCGGCCCGTCTGGACCTGGCCGCTCCAAAGCTCACCCAGGGATTTTGGTCGCGGTATTCTCCATTCATTACGATTCCAATGCCCGACCTCGGCGACGCGAGGGGCGGGGCCGCGTCTCGACAGAAACGAGCGCGGTGAGGGTCCAAGACGAGGATGACAGGTCGAGCGATTGCACGCGTTACCGGCGCGCGTCCGGAGCGCCGGGAGAAGGTCTTGATCGTCGTGGGGAACGTGACCCACGCGATGGACCTCACGCTCGCCTTCGAGACGGCCGGCTTCGCCGTCACGAGCTGCGGCACCGTGGGCGCGGGCTGCGAAGCGGTCTCCGACGGCCGGTTCGATCTCGTCGTGATGGAGCACGAGCTCCCCGACGGCTACAGCGCCCTCCTCTTGCGCCTCGTGCGCGCGGTTCCCGGCACCGCCAAGCTCCCGATCATTGCACTCTGCAGGGAAGATCAGCTCAAGGGCAGCGCGGTCGGGCTCACGCTCGCGCCCATCGCGTTCATCTCCCCCGAGTCGACGAGCGCGCAGGTCGTCGAGGCCGCCGAGCGCCTGCTGCGGCCGCGTCCGGTGCAGCCCGTCATCGTCCCCAAGAAGCCGGCCGCGCCGGTTCGCACGTCGGTCCCGCCGGCGGCTCGCCAGCCGCTCACGCCTTCGCTCGCGCCTCCGCCCGCGGTCTCGCCAGCGCCGCCGCCCGTCGCCACGGGCACCACGTCGATCGCGCCGCGAGCCTCGGATCGCCCCATCAAAGGCGGGCCCCCGCGACCCGCCCGGATCCTGTGCGTCGACGACAGCGCGACTTACCGGTACTCGCTGAAGAAGCTCCTCACGGCCGAGGGCTACGAGGTGCTCATGGCCTCGTCGGGCGAAGACGCGCTCGAGCGCCTCTCGCGCGAGTCGGTCGACTGCGTGCTCCTCGACCGCATGATGCCCGGCCTCTCCGGCCTCGAGACCTGCAAGATCATCAAGCAGACTCCCGAGTGGCGAAACGTGCCCGTGGTCATGCTCACGGCCACCGAGAAGCGCGAGGCCATCATCGAGGGCCTCAACGCCGGCGCCGACGACTACATCGCCAAGTCGAGCGACGCCGAAGTCCTTCGCGGTCGCGTGCGCGCGCAAGTGCGCCGCAAGCACTTCGAGGACGAGAACCGCGCGATCCGCGAGGAGCTCCACCGGAAGGACATCGAGACCGCGCGCGAGCAGGCCGCTAACCGCGCGAAGGGTGTGTTCCTCGCCGTCATGAGCCACGAGATCCGAACGCCGATGAACGCGATCATCGGCATGACCGATCTCGTGCTCAAGACGGAGCTCTCCGACGAGCAGCGCGATCTCTTGAGCTCGGTCATGACGAGCGCCGAGTCGCTCCTCCACCTGCTCAACGACATCCTCGACTTCTCCAAGATCGAGGCCGGCAAGCTCGAGCTCGATCCCATCGATTACCGCCTACGCTACGCGCTCGGCGACGTCATGAACGCGCTCGCGATCCAAGCCGGCACCAAGGGCGTCGAGCTCGGGTGTCACGTCGCGCCCAACGTGCCGGACGGGCTCATCGGCGACCCGGGGCGTCTGCGTCAGGTCATCGTCAACCTCGTCGGCAACGCCATCAAGTTCACCGAGCGCGGTGAGGTCGTCGTGTCGGTCGTCGTCGAAGAGGCGCACAAGGACTCGGTCGTCCTCCACTTCGCCGTGCGCGACACCGGCATCGGCATCGATCCGGCGAAGCAAAAGGTCATCTTCCAGCCGTTCGAACAGGCCGATGGCACGACGACGCGTCGCTATGGCGGCACGGGCCTCGGCCTCGCGATCTCGGCCAAGCTCGTCGAGATGATGGGCGGCCGCATCTGGGTCGAGAGCACGCCGGGCAAGGGCAGCACGTTCCACTTCTCGGGGCACTTCGGCCTCCAAGCGCACCCGTCGGTCGACGCGCTCCCGCCGCTCGCCGAACGCGTGCGCGGCACGCGCGTCCTCGTGGTCGACGACAGCGCGATGCAGCGCACGATCCTCCAGGACATGCTCAGCCAGTTCACGTCGCGCGTGATGGCCGTCGAGGACGGGCCCACCGCGCTGACGGCGATGGAGCGCGCTCTCTCCGAAGGCGAGCCGTTCGAGATCGTGTTCATCGACACCGAGATGCCGGGCATGACCGGCCTCGAGCTCTCGGAGCAGATTCGCCTCCGCCCCGCGCACGCGCGGAGCAGCATCATCCTCGTCGCGCAGTCGGGCATGCGTGGCGACACCACGAAGTGGCGTGAGCTCGGCGTGGCGTCGCACCTCCGCAAGCCAGTGCGCCAATCGGATCTCCTCGACGCGGTGCTCCAGACGCTCGACGGCGCCGCCGCGCTGCGCAACGAGCGAGGCCCGGTGCGTTCGCCCACTGCGCCCGTGCAGGCGATGCCCGCGCAGCAGATGACGTCGCCCTCGCCCCCGCCCGCCGCGCCGCCGAGCGCGGGCAAGAAGGCGCGGTCGCTCAAGCTGCTCCTCGCCGAAGACAACGCCGTGAACCGCAAGTTCGCGACGCTGCTCCTCGAGAAGATGGGGCACCACATGACCGTCGCCGTCAACGGACGCGAGGCGGTCGAGATGCACAAGACGAACGCGTTCGACATCATCCTCATGGACGTCCAGATGCCCGAGATGGACGGCCTCGAGGCGACGAGCGCGATCCGTGCGGCCGAGAAGACGACGGGGGCGCACATCCCGATCATCGCGATGACCGCCGAGGCCTTGAAGGGCGACCGCGAACGATGCCTCGACGCGGGTTGCGACGATTACCTCACGAAGCCCATTCGCTCCGAGGAGCTGGCGCAAGCGCTGGAGCGATGGAGTCAAACGCTCCCGCCGCCGGTCGAAGCCGCGCCACCGCCGGCGCCGGTCGACACGTCGCCTCCGCTCGAAGTGGAGCTCGGCTCCGACGATCTCGACGACGAAGACGCGCTCAACCCGACGCCGCTCCTTCCTCCGTCAAAGTCGCTCGAGCACGCGGCGCTCAAAGGGCCGCCGGCGCCGCGTCTTCCCACGCTGCGACCGGACAACTTGCGCCCGATGCCTCCGCCGGCGCCGCCGCTCACGGCGCGTCGTCCGGCTGCGCCGCCGCCGCCCGTTCCCGGTGCGGCCGTAGCGCCGCTGGCGCCGCCGGCATCGTCGTCGTCGTCGTCCGCTGCAGCCGCTTCGTCGGGGGCTGCGTCGTCGGGCGCATCGTCGTCGTCGAAGGCGATTCAACCCCCGACGAGCTCGCGTTCGCTGCCGCAGCCGAGCCGCGTGCCGGCGCCGGCGAGCTATGCGGGGACAGGGCCGCGGAGCACGCCCATCTCGAGCTCCACGCTCAAGTCGGCCATTCCTAGCCCGGTCGCCCGCGAGGCCTACGCGCCGGAGACCACGCGGGGCGTCGCACCACCGGCCAATCCTCACAAGCCCGCGAGCGTGAAGCCTCATGCGCCGGGTGAGAACGGCGAACGAAAGCCGGCGTTCATCGTGCACGAAGCGCTCACGCGCGCGGCCGGGGACAAGGACCTCTTGAAGGAGGCCATCGGCATCTTGCTCGAGGACGCTCCGCAGCAGCTCAAGACGCTGCGCGACGCGTACTCGGCCAAGGACCTGGCCACCGTCCAGCGTCTCGCTCACGGTCTCCAAGGCGCGGTCGCCAACCTCGGGGCCGCGTCGATGGCGGCCGGCTTGCGCGACCTCTCTCACGCTGCGCGCGACAAGCGGCAGGAGGCGATCGATCCGCTGTTGGATCAGGCCTACCGAGACTGGACGTCGCTGGAGCGTGAGCTCCGGACTTGGATCGCCGCGCCATGAAGGTGCTGGTGGTCGAAGACGACGTCACGACGCGGCTCCTCCTCTCGGGAGCGCTCCGCAAGTGGGGCTACGAGGTCGTCGCGGTGGCCGACGGCGAGGACGCGTGGGACGAGGTCAAGAAGCGCGAGGCGCGCCTCGTCATCACCGATTGGGAGATGCCACGCCTCGACGGCGCCGGCTTGTGCAAGCGCATCCGGACCCAGCTCGGCGCGCAATACACGTACGTCCTCCTGCTCACCAACTACAAAGATCCCGATCACATCGTGCAGGGCCTCAGCGCCGGCGCCGACGACTTCATCTCCAAGCCGTTCAACCCGCTCGAGCTCCAGGCGCGGCTCGCCGTCGGCCAGCGCATCCTCTCGCTGCAGGACGATCTCCTCGAGAAAAACCGCGAGCTCGAGCGCCTGAACTTGCAGCTTGCACGCATTGCTGCGACCGACGCGCTCACCCAACTCGGCAATCGGCGCAGCTTCGACGACGCGCTCCAGCGGGTGCACGCGCTGTCGGCGCGCCACGGTCGACCATACGGCGTGCTCATGGCCGACCTCGATCACTTCAAATCGATCAACGACCGATTCGGCCACGCCGTCGGCGACAAAGTGCTCGCCGAGGTGGCTGCCGCCTTCCGCAACGCCACGCGCAGTGAGGACGAGCTCTTTCGCTACGGCGGAGAAGAGGTCGTCATCCTCACGCGCGAGCAGACGGTGCAAGGTCTCGCGGCGCTGTGCGAGCGCCTTCGGGTCGCGGCCTCGTCGGTGCGCATCAACGCCGCCGACGGCACGCCGGTGAAGATCTCCGTCAGCGTGGGCGCCGCGCTCCACGACGGCAAAGAGCGCGTCGACGGTCCGACGCTCGTGACCCGCGCCGACGAAGCGCTCTACACGGCCAAACGAGAAGGCCGCGACCGATTCGTTCTCTGGGCGGGTGAAACGTGAGCGCCTGAGCGCGCCCGCACTGCTCTCTCGATCCAGAACCCGTCACCTGGCGTGTTCGGTCGGGTGGCCGGCGCCCGGAGGCGCGGGTGTCAGGTGTGGTCAGTTGCGAGCGACGGCGTCGGTGTCAGAGTCGACTCGTGCACCGCCCCCGGGTTCTCTTCGTGACGATGCTCCTCTTGCCGCTCGCTTGCGACGTGAATCACAACGATGGCGATGGCTGCGGTGGCTGCACGGGCCCACACTTGCGGTACGTTTCGGGCAGCACGACGACCTCCGGCGATGCCGCGTTGCGCTTTGCGGACGGCACAAGCCTCTGGTTTGCGGCCGGCGAGGCTGCGGACGCGGGTCACATGGCGCTCGGGCCGGACGGTTTGACGTTCTACCGGAAGGCGGTCGTTCGCGTTCTGGCCGAGGCCGACGTTGACGGCGACGGCGGCGCAGCTCTGGTCGGGATTGATTCAGGCGATGTGGACGCGCTCGGACCGGACGCGGCCGACGCGGCCACGAGCGTGGCTGATTCCGGCCTGGCCGACGCGGGCCTCGCCGATGCGGAAGCGCTCGACGCGAGCGCTGCGGATCTGGACGCGGCGACCCGTGACGGAGCGACGGAGTCCGACGAGCCCGTAACGGGCGAGCGTTTCCATCCGCTGCCCGCGGCTCCCGTCGCGCGTCTCGCGCTCCCGAGCGTGGCGCCCGGTGACGCGGGGCCGTCGCTCTTTCACCTCACGCGGTGTCGCTCGTCGCGCGCGACGCTCGTTGCCGATGGATGCACTGGCGAGGACGGATTGAGGGAGGCGCCCGAGGAAGTGGACGTAGCCGGCAGGTACTTCACCGGCACGAAAGACAGTGACGTGACAATCCAAGTGAACGTCCTCGGTGTGCGCGTCGACTACACGACGTTCTATCGGCCCGACGACTCGGTGAAGGAGTGCTACTGACCGAGCCTGCTCCCGCCGAGCGCGCGGTCACACGACCGATCGCATGCGTTCGATGAGGGCGTCGTAGGACGGGGGGCGCTTCGCGGGGTCTTCGTCGACCATCCAGCGAATGAGCTCGGTGAGCGCCGGCGGGTAGTTCGGCAGGCCATTCGCCGGCCAGATGAGCGGCTCGTAGCGCGCCTTCTTGGCCGACGTGCGATCGCGCTCCGTCGAGAACGGGGGCTTGCCCGTCGCCGCGTGAAGCATCGACACGCCGAGGCCGTAGATGTCCGCGCGGAAGTCGACCTTCTCCGGCTGCGACACCGCCTCGGGCGCCATGTAGCCGCGCGTTCCAACGACGGTGCGTCGCGCGCGATCCAGCGCGCTCGGATCGATCGTCGTCGGGGTCGCGAGGCCGAGGTCGACGATCTTGGGCGCGCCGTCCGGCGGAAGCATGATGTTCGCCGGCTTGATGTCGCGATGGATGAGCCCCTGCGCGAGACCGGCCTTGAGGCCGAGCGCCACGTCGAGCGCGACCTTCACGAGCAGCGGCGCCGGGATGGGCCCGCCCTCGGAGATCGTCTTCGAGAGCGTGCGGCCCTCGATGTACTCCATCACGACGTAGGTGATGTTCTTGGTGTGGGTGACGTCGAAGACGCGCACGACGTTGGGGTGATTGATCTTGGCCGCGAAGCGCGCCTCTTCGCAGAGCTTGTCGGCGAGCTCCGGGTTCTTTCGAACGACCTTGGAGCGGAGGAGCTTGAGCGCCACCGGCATGTGCAAGAGAAGGTGTGTCGCGCGGAACACGGCTGCGAAGCCGCCCGTGCCGAGGAGCTCCTCGATGCGGTACTTGTCGACGATCGCGCCGACGCCCGGGAGATCGGTCTCCACCGGCGCCGTGACGGCCTTCTCGGTGCGCGACTTCCCGTCCTTGCGCTTGTCGCGGTTCTTCTTGCGCGAAATGCTCGCCGCGGTGTTGAGCGGCTTGGGGCGCGACTCCGGCGTGACCGGTGGCGCCGCCGTGAGCACCGCCGCCGGCGAGTAAGTCGATGCGGGGAGCACGAAGATGTCGACGGGCAGCACCGGATCGAGCGGCTCACGCGTGGCCGCGCTCGACATCTCGCGCGGCTTGAGACCATCGGCGCGGAAGAGCCCATGCAGGCTGCCGTCGATGCGCTGCGACTCGTCGATGGAGTCACCCAGCGAGTCGAGTGAGTCGAGCCCTACGGACTCGCCCTCCATCACGCTCGCGCTCGGCAGCGAGCCACCCAAGAGCTCCGGGCTGCTCGGGCCGGGTGCACCCTCCCTGTTCGCTTCCGCTTCCATCGCTCGCTCCTCGATTCTTCCGACGCCCGTCGCGGGCGGCGGTGTAGCCGCCGGCGCGTCGTCCCAGCCGTCTTCCAGCTCGTCGCCGCTCACGACTTGTTGCCCCCGCTCGCGCCCCGTCCCCAGAGCTTGATGCCTTCGACGATCAACGACCGAAGCTCGGCGTGATCGACGCCGAGCTCGCCTTGCACGACCCTGATGGCCGAGCCGCCGTCCTGAATGGCGGACAGCTCGCTCACGTTGCCTTCCAGCGCTGCGTTGCCGACCCAAAGCGTAGCAGGCGGAATGAAGTGGCGGAGCCAGCCTTCGAGATCGACGCGCGCCTTGGTGCCGATGGCCAAGAAGTCCCCGTCGGGCGGCGCGATGATCACGAACGACGGCACACGCTCGAGGTGCGCCCGAAACGCGTTGGGGTTGCGCACGTCGACGAGCACGATGTCGACGAGGCGCTCGTGGCGGAGGAAGAACGACACGCCGAACGCCTTGCTCTCGGCGCTCAAGCTGCCCAAGACCCACTTCTCGGTGGGCGGCGCCGCGATCGAGAGCATCGCCGAAACGCCTGCCGCGAGGTCCGACAAGAAGAGAACGTGCAAGCGATCGCGTCCGCCCTCGGCGCGCGTCCACTTGGAAAGCTCCTCGTAGTTGAAGAGGCGAAGCTCGGCCAACGTGAACCCGTCGTTCACGCCGATCTCGAACTGAGCGGCGATGAGGCGCGTCGGCTGAAGCGGCGGAACGAGCTCCGCGTCGCCGCCGAGCGCCGGTCGCGGCGGTCGCGCCGACACGCGCTTCGGCGTTCCGGTCATCGACTGCGAATGGCGCTCCGTGTCGAGGAGGCGCGCGCCCTCCATGATGAGGCCGGTGACCGACTCCTCGATCGTGAACGCGTCGGCCCGCACTTCGCACGGCCCGGGGAGGAACTCGAACTGGCCCTGGCCCTCGGCCATGAGCTTGTAGAACGCCTCGGATCCCACGAGGTTGCCGAACACCGCGTGCACGACGCGACCTTCGTTGAAGAACACCTCACCAACGGCGCGACGGGTGCCCACCGCGAGCGTGCCGGTGCGGCGGCCCATTTCCAGAATGACGACGAGGTCTGGGAACGCGATCGCCGAGAAGTCGCCTGCAAGGTTGTACGCACGGCGTCGCCATTGGTCGCGAATCCGGCGCTGCCGACCAATCTGCGCGTCGACGCGCGCGATGAGCTCAGGCGCGTCGGCCGGCTTGGTGAGGAAGTCGTCGGCGCCGGCCTTGAGCGCGAGCACCTTGGTGGTCACGCGGCTATCGGCGGAGAGGAAGATGACGGGAATGCTACGGAGACGGCTCTCTTGCGCGAGCCGCCGCACCAGCTGAATCCCATTCATGTCGCGGAGGTCCGTCTCCGTGACGATGAGATCGACGAGCTGGTTGCGCAGGATCTCGATCGCGCCAGCGGCGTCCTCGACCGTCTCGACCGCGAAGTTGCCAGCCTTGGAGAGCGTCGCTTCGACGAAGCGACGCGAAACCCCATCCGGATCAACGACGAGGACGGTCGCCGGCGGGTCGTCGGGCACATGCCCGGCCGATCCAAAGTCGGTCCCGTCGTCTCTCGTCATCGGTCAATTATCTCTCTTTTCCCTTCTGTCGCGCACCGGAGAGAATGGCGGCAGAGGCGCTCAGCTCGGAGGTGGTCCAGAGTCGTGCCGGATCGAGCACCAACCCGACCGAGCTGCCCATCGCGCGGTCGCCGAGCGGAGTCGTCGGGAACGCGTGGCTGAGCGCCTGCGGCCGGATTCGGAAAACACCCGGCGGCAGCGGAATCGTCGCACCGAGCGGCGCAACGAACAAGCATTCTCCAGTACCCAGGGCCATCGGCACCTCGGACCCGAGGTGGGGGACCCGAAGGAGCACCCAGGCCGTCGCCTCGATCCCCAGCTCGAGGAGTGAGGCCATGTGCCACGAGGCGTACCTTGTGCCCGCCACATCGAGGACGCCCGGGGCCAGCTCTTCCGCATCGGGCGGCGAGGGCTCGACGACGTCCTTGGTCTGGAGCGGGAGGACGAGGCGCTCGACCCAGCGGGTCGGGAGCGCCCCCAAGAAGTCGCCGCACTGGAGGAAGACGCAGAGCTCGCTCTTCGCCTCGTCCGTCTCGTCGTCACCCCCGCCGCGGAAGCTCGCCCCGCGGCTACCGCTCGTGCCGGTGGAGAGCGATGCGGTCATTGCGAGTCACCCGAGTCTTGCGACTGCGACGCGGCCGACGAATCGTCGGTCGGAGCCGGGAGCTGCTTCTGCTTGCGGCCGGCGTACTTGTCGAGGGCGCCCTCGAGCTGACGCGCGTTGAACGGCTTCGTGAGGTAGTCGGTGCAGCCGAGCGCGCGCGCTTGGTCTTGGTGCTTCTGACCGGAGCGCGACGACACGACGATGATCGGGAGCTCTTGGTAAGCCGGGAGGAACCGGAGCTCGCGAATGAGGTCGTAGCCGTGCATGCGCGGCATTTCGAGGTCGGTGAAGATGATGTCGAAGTTGCCTTCGCGGAGCTTCGACATCGCGTCGAGACCGTCGACCGCCGTCGTAACCTCGGTGCCGAGGTTGGTGAGCTCCTTCTCGGCGATCTTGCGGACCGAGAGGGAGTCGTCGACGAAGAGGACGCGGAGCTTGCGCTGCGCGGCCTGCACACGCGCCGCCTCGCGCGCCTTGGGAGCGCGCTCGAGGGCGGTCGTGATCTTCGGCCCGCCCGCCGAGACCGTGCGGCCGGCGTGGGCTTCGACGACGCCCGGGATGTCGAGGATGAGCGAGAGCTCGCCGGTACCGCGGATGGTGACGCCGGCGAGGACCGGGTGACCCGTGAGGAGGTCGCCCAGGCTCTTCACGACGACTTCTTCCTGACCGATGACGGCGTCGACCTGCAGCATCAGGCGCTGATCACCGACGCGGAGCACGAGGACCGGGCCCTTCTTGCTCTCGTCTCGCTCTCCTTGTCCGAAGAGCTCGTCCATCGTGAGGACGGTGACGTACGTGTCGTCGAGGCGCACGCGACGCACGCCGGCCGACTCGACGATGACGCCCTCTTCCGCATCGAGGATGTGCTGGCAGAAGTAGAGCGGAATCGCGAAGGAGCGGCCGCGGTTCGAGACCAGGAGCGCCTTCGTGATGGCCAACGTGAGGGGGAGGGTGATGAGGAACGCCGTGCCCTTGCCCGGGATCGTGTCGACTCGGATCGAGCCGTTCAAGCGATCGACCGCGCGACGGACGACGTTGCCGCCGACGCCGCGGCCGGCGACGTTGCCGACCGTGGCCTTGGTGCTGAGGCCGGCCGCGAAGACGAGGTCCTTGACGATCTGGTCGTTGACCGTCGTCTCCGGCGGGATGATCCCCATCGAGATGCCCTTCGCGTGGAGGGCGGCGAGGTCGAGGCCGTTACCGTCGTCGCGGATCTCGAGGACGATCTGTCCCGACTCCTGACGAGCGGCCAAGGTGAGCGTGCCCGACTCCTTCTTTCCGACGGCCTGACGCGACGACGGCGCCTCGATGCCGTGAACGACGGCGTTGCGCACGAGGTGGAGCATCGGACCGAAGAGCGCGTCGGCGATCGTCTTGTCGATGTTGACGTCTTCGCCGCTGGTGACGACGCGAACCTCTTTGCCTTCGCGCGCGGCCGCATCGCGGACCGGGAGGCGGAGGCGCTGGAAGAGGAACTCGAGGGGAACCATTCGAGCGCGGGTGACCTCGCTCTGGATGCCCGTGACGATCGAGCCGTGCGCCTCGGAGTCCGCGGCGAACGCCGTGAGCTCGCGATAGAGCTGACCGTACATTTCGTTGAAGTCGTTGCTCATCTCCGCGAGCGAGCGGGCGAGCACGTTGACGTCGTCGTAGCGATCGAGCTCGGCCTCGCTGAAGGCGCCCATCATCTCGTCGCCGGCCTTGACGCTGAGCGCCTTGGCCGCTTGCGTCGCGGTCTGGTCGCGCCCCGCGAGCTGCGCGACTTGCTGCTGATACGCCGCCTGCATCTCGCCAGGGCGGCGGTAGGTGAACTCGTGCTCCTCGCGGAACGACTCGACCGTGTCCATGAGGCGACGGCGCGAGCGACCGAGCTCTTGCTGGAGCTGCTTCAAGACGTCGATGCGGCTCATGAGGCGCGAGCGGCTGACGACGAGCTCGCCGGCGAGGTTCATGAGCGCGTCGAGGCGCTCGGTGGAGACGCGGATGAATCGACGGTCGGCTGCGTCGGCCGGGCCGGCCTGCAGCGACTCGGCGTCGCCGCTGCCGCCGCCGGTGTCGACGTTGATGATGCTGACCGACGATCCGCCGGTGTGCGAGACGGGCTCGTACGTCGCCTTGCTGCCGGCGAGCACGTTGCCGATGCGTGACTCGACGCGCGCGATCGACGTCTCGACGTAGCCGTCGGCCGCCTGACGGAGGTTGCGGCGAACGTCCTGCTGGACCTCGAGGAGGAAGGTCGCGACGGCCTTCATCGACGGGAGGATGGTCGCCTCGAGGAGACCTTCGAGGAAGCTCTCCACGCGGTGGAGGATCGCGCCGGTCGGGCCGAGGCCGATCGTGTTGACCGCGCCCTTGAGCGTGTGCGTGAGGCGCATGAGCGTCTCGAGCGCCGCCTTGGGCTGGCTCGTCTCTTCGAGCGCGAGGATCGCGCGATCGAGTTGGTCGAGGAGCTCCGAGCACTCCTGGTTGAACGCGTCGACGAGGTCGGGCTCGGCCGGGAGCTGCACGCGCTCGCGGACGACCGCCTCTTTGACGCGCGGCGCCTTGGCCGGCTTGCGGGCGGCCTGGGCAGCGCTGGAGAACGAAGGCTCCTCGCCCTTCTCGGACTGGAGGAGCTGCGTGACGCGGGCGAGGCCGCGCTGGAGGACCGCGGCCGACGTCTTGTCGGCGCTGGCCAGCGACTGGAGGCGCGCGGCCTCGGTGGCGATCGCGTCCTCGGCGACCACGAGCGCCGAGCCCTTCAACCGGTGGAACAGCTTGCCGAGCTCGCCGCGGAGCTCTCGCGACCGCGGGTCGGGCGCGCGGGAGAGCTCCTCCAAGAGCTGGCCGGCCTTCTCGCAGAGCTCGCGAGCTTCTTCCATGAAGTACTTGCGCGCGTCGCCGACTTCGCTCGGCGGCTCGGCCTGCGACGGCGGCTCTTTGGCGGCTTGCTTCTGCGCACCGACCTCGAGCTCGGGGAGGTTGGCGAGGCGGAGGAGCTTGCGGGTGTCACCGAGCAAGGCATCGAGGAACGGCGCGTCGACCTCGACGCCGCTCTCGAGCACGCTCTCCATACGCTTCTGGAGGCCCTCGGCGATCTTGCTGACCTCTTTGAGGCCGACCGTGGCCGCCGCGCCCTTGAGCGTGTGGTAGATGCGCTCGACGTGGTCGGCGCTCGCGACGTTGGTCGGATCGCTGACGAGCGCTTGGAGGTGGCCCTGGAGCGCGACGACGAGCTCGCGCGCTTCCTCTTGGAAGATCGCCGCGAGCTCCTTGTCGACCTCGGCTTCGCCTTCGGCGCCCTGATCTTCCGCGAACGAGAACTCGGCGTCGCCCGAGCCGCTCTGGCTCACGCTGTCGCCCGGCATGGGCGGCGGCGTGAGCGTGATCGGCTTCATGTCGACCTTGCGGAGGAGCGCGTTCGACTCGAGCGCGAACGCGGCGAGCGTGTCCTCGCCGCCGTCGATGCGGCCGTCGGCGACGTCGCGCATCATCTTGGCGAGATCGACCGCCATGCCCGCGAACTGCGGGAGCGAGTGCTTCTGCGCGAGGGCGTTGAGCTGCTCGAAGATCTTCTCGAGCTTGCGCGCCGCCGAGAGGTCGGTCGCGTCTTGCGCGAGCGCCGTGATGTGCGTCTGAACCGGCTCGAGGAGCTCCTTGGAGAGCGCCAGGAACTCGGCGTGACGGTCGGCGAGGATCGGCTCCGGCCCGGTCGCGCGCGACGGCGGCGGCCCCTGCTCCTCTTCGGCGAACGAGAACTCCGCGTCGGCCTCCGGCGTGCCGCGACCGGATCCGACCGCGATCTCGGGCAGGTTCACCTGACGGAGGATGCGGTTGGTGTCGCGCGCGATCTGGTCGAGGAAGCCCGGCGTGACCGGCGTGGTGCGCTCGACGACGCCCATCATTCGTGACTGGAGCTCGCTGGCCGCCTCGCTCACGTTGCTGAGGCCAGCGAACGAAGCGCTGCCCTTCAGCGTGTGGAAGATGCGCTCGACGCTCTTGGCCGACGCGTCGTCGCTCGGCGTCTCGAGGAGCTTCTGCAGGTAGCCCTGCAGCGGAACGAGGAGGTCGCGCGCCTCGTCGTGGAACATCGTGTCGAGGTCGCCCTCGGCCACCACCTCGAGCTCTTCGCTCGGGAGCTCGACGGCTTCTTCGAACGCCGGAGCAGCCTCGGCCTTGTACATGACGCCGAGGCGCGGCGCGCCGGCCATCGTGAGCATGCGATCGAGGTCGGAGATCGCGGCCTGGATGAAGGCCGGCGTGACCTGAACGGAGCCGATGATGACGCCCTCGAACGTGCGGCGAAGCTGCTCGGCGAGCTTGTGCACCTCGGGGAAGCCAGCCGCGCCGGCGCCGCCCTTGATGCCGTGGAGAATGCGCTCGATGTGGCCAGCGCTCACCATCTTGTCGGAGTCGTCGATGAACGACTGCACGTGACGCGCGAGCGCTTCACCCGACTCGCGGACCTCTTCGCGGAAGATGACCTGGAGCTCTTCGTCGAACGCGGGCGACTGCGACGGGCTCGTGCCGATCGCTTCGCCGGCTTCGTTCGCCGCCGGCGTGCCGGAGGCAGCCATGCTCGCGCGGACCTCGGCGTCGTACGCCGGCGACTCCACCTTCTCGGCGACGGGCGTGCCGAGAATGTCGGCGAGCTTGTCGCGGAACGCGAGGAGGAGCCACTCGGCCTCGTCGCTGTCGTGTTTGAGCTCGAGCTCGAGCATGGAGCGCATCTCGGCGGCGCCCTCGGCGCAGTGCTGCGCGATGCGACGCGCTTCCTTCGCGTGCGCCTCGATCGCGCGGACCTCTTCGAGGCCCTTGCCCGCGAGGTGCTCGAGCATGCGCGCGCTCTCGGCGAGCGAGCCGGCTTGCACCAAGCTCGACGTGCCGCTGATCGCGTGCGCGAAGTCGCCGACCTTCTCGAAGAGCGGCGTGCCGCTGATGTCTTTCAGCGACGTCTGTTCGAGCGCGGGAGACGCGAGGAGAGCGCGCGAGGCCTCTTCGATGCGTCCCAAGAAATTCGTGATGTCCGCAGTGAAGGTCTCGCGGACGTCGTCGATCGAGAATCCAGACATACGAATTCCTCACGTGGCGCAAGGCGCCGAGAAAACAGGGTGGCCGATGCTAACTCCGTTTTGGAAAAACGAGCCAAAACAGAGGTACGCAGCGGACGAAATGTCCCGGCCGTCGCGAGATGGGTGGCCGGGCCTGTGGCTGCCGGGAAGGCCGGCGCCGAGCGGTGCCTCCGACCGATCCGTCGGGGCACCACGGTCGCGGCTCGAGGGGGCGGGGAGGTGCGCTCCGGAAGGCCTCGAGCCGCGGAGCGTCAGGCGACGCGGAACTGACGGATGTTCTGCGTGATCTGCTCGGAGAGCGAGATGAGCTCGCCGACCGTGGCCACCGTACCTTCGGCACCGGCCTGGGTCGCCTGGGCGATCGCGGTGACCTCTTCCATCGTGCGAACCATCGTCTGCGTGCCTTCGACCTGCGCGCGGGCGACGTTCGAGATGTGGGATACGAGGCCGGCCGACTCGGTCGACACCTGACGAATCTTGCTGAGCGAGACGCCTGCTTCGGCGACGAGCTGCGACTCCTGCTCGACGACCTGGGTCTGGCGCTCGATGGCTTCGGCCGTTTCCTTGGTCTCGGCGTGGATGGCCTTGACCAGCTTGTCGATTTCCTTGGTCGCCGCGGCGGTACGCTCGGCGAGCTTACGGACCTCTTCGGCGACGACGTGGAAGCCGCGGCCGTGCTCGCCGGCGAGGGCGGCTTCGATGGCGGCGTTGAGGGCGAGGAGGTTCGTCTTCTCGCTGATGCGGCTGATCGTGGCGACGATGCCGGTGATTTCCAAGGAGCGGTCGCCGAGGATCTTCATACGCTTCGCACCGGCCTGAACGCTCGCGCGGAGCTCGTTCATGGTCGCGATGACGTTCTCGACGCGCTCGGCGCCTTCGATGGCGGACGCTTCCGTACGCTGGGCCGCGGTCGCGGCCGTGAGGGCGTCTTGGCTGACGCGCGTGTTCTCTTCGCTCATACGGAGCACGAGCTCACGCGCGGTGATAACTTCGCGGGCCTGGTTCGTCGCGCCCGCGGCCATTCGCTTGGCGAGCTCGGAGATTTCGACGACGGCGCGGTTGGAGCGCTCGAGCTGCGACTGGACGCGGCCGATGAGGCCCTGCATCGACTCGAGGAGGTTGTTGAAGCCGTCGGCGACGTTACCGAGGGCGCCTTCCGTCACGCGGGCGCGGACGGTGAGGTTTCCGTCGGCGGCGTCGGAGACGACCGTCAGGAGGTCGAAGATGTTCTCCTGAAGCTGACGGTTCTCTTCCTCGACGCGTGCCTTCAGGGTACGAGCTTCGACGAGAGCGTCGTTGATTTGCGCGTACTGCGTGCCGATCTGGCCGAGCTCGTCCTGCGCATCGAGGCGAATCTGCTCCTGCAGGGTGCCTTCGATCATGCGGCCCGTGGCGCTGCCGAGGGTCGCGATCGAACGCTGAACCGAGAAGAAGAAGCCGATGAACAGGTAGGCGAGGGCGATCGCGGCGGCGATGGCGATCGAGAGAGCGAGGGTACGATTGAGCGAGTAGGCGTCGACGCGGTCCTCGATGAGGTTGTCGAGCTGCGGACCGATCTTGCGCCAGAGCTCGACGCTCTGGAGGATCCCCTCGAGCGTCTGGGTGACGATCGGGCGGAGCTGATCCGGCGTCGGCTTCTCCTTGTTCGTCAGGAACTTGGTGCGGATCGTCTCCGCGTGCTGGTTCAGCTTGTCGATCGTCTTCTCGGCGAGCTTGAGGACGGCGGTCGGGTTCTGACCGCGCTTCTTCGCGGCCTCGCGGAAGCCGGCGAAGTTCGTCTTGTCGAGCTCGGACGTCGTGTTCTGGAACTGCTTGTACAGACCGGCGAGCTCGACGTTACGGTCGGCTTCGGCCTGCTCGTCCGGCTGCGGGCGCATACCCATCGTGGTGGAGCGCGCGACGGCGTCGGTGAGCGCCGCCATCTTGCGGAGGTACGCGTCCATCAAGAAGTAGCTCTCGAGCTCCTGGTCGAGGACGAGGTTCGAGTTCGATCCGGCTTGGTTCAGGATCAGGTCGAGCATCGCGGTCGCGATGTCGGCGTGGTACTTGTCGGCCTCGTCGGGCGTCGACAGCTTCTGCTTCTTGAGGTTCTCCCAGAGCGTGCGCGTCGCCTTCCACTTCTTGGTGGTGCGGAGATCGTCGCCGTACTCGGCGTCCGCCTCGTCGACCTTCTTCATGGCCTTGTCGGCCTCTTCGGTCGCGGCGGTGAAGTCGCTCTGGAAGCTCGTGAGCGTCATGGCCACGGCCACGCTGGCCACGCGCCGACGCTCGACTTGGTAGAGGAACTCGCGCGCGGGCTCGACCCACGCGACGCCGCTCCGCTCCTTCTCGTTGAAGTCGATACGCTCCGTCGAGATGTCGTTCTGGAGGTAGAGGACGTAGCCGAGCGGAATGGCGACGAGGACGCCGATCAGCAAGAACTTCCAGGCGTACCTCAGCCTGTTCATGAGGGCGCTGGCCGGCTGGAACAGGAAGCCCACCATTCCCAGCACTTGACCGATACCCCCGCCGCTCGGTGCTCCCGCCGCCTTCGCCATGGATCCTTCTCCCTATTTCCCGGAGTCTTGCGACGCCGTCGTGCTCTGCGCGTTCGCGCGGGGCAGGATCGGCGTCTTCGCCCGCGAGAGTCGCGGGCCGCTCACACGGCTTGGCCGGTGAGCTCGAGTCTTGAGTCGCTTCGCTGAGTCCTATTGATATTTCATTCCCTCGAGCCGCTGCAAAAGAGCCGCGGTGTCGAGGACCGTGACGAACAAGCCGCCGCGGTTGTCGGCTTCGAGGAAGCCCTGAACGAGAGCATTGTCGCCGCCGGCCTTGGGTCGGCTGAGGACGCCGGGGCCGATCTCGAGGACGATCTCCATTCGATCGATGAGAACGCCGGCGACGAGGTTGGAGGCGCGGATGACGAGGACGGGGTACGGCTTGCCGTCACCCACCGTGATCTCGGTGCGCTTCGAGGCCGGGATCTCGAGGATCTCGGCGAGGTCGACGAGCGCGACCGGCGTTCCGCGGAAGTTGAACAGGCCGAGCATGCCCGGCTTGGAGAGCGGGATGGGCGCCAGCTGATCGACCGTCACGAGCTCGCCGACGAGGCCGACGTCGAGGGCAAAGCAGTCGCCGCAGAGCCAGAACGCGCATACGCGCTGGACGGCGCCGCCCTTTTGGGCCGAGCCGCCAGATCCCGCGGAGCCGCCGGATCCGGCCGAACCGCCGGACTTCCCGCTGCCGCTGCCGCTTCCGCCGGTGCCGCCACTTCCGCCGCTCCGCGCGGAGCCGCCCGAGCCGCTCCGTGAGGAGCGACCGGACCCGCCGCGCGTCGAGGCGCCTTTCGAAGACTCGGTTGCCATGGTCTAGCGGTCTCGTTTCAGCCGACGTAGCGCTTGATGATCGCCTGGAGGGTCTCGGGGGTGAAGGGCTTGGCGACGTGGTCGTCAGCGCCCTGCTTCTGCCCCCAGAACCGATCGCTGTCGCCACCCTTGGAGGTGACGAGGACGACCGGAATCTTGGACGTGTCCGGGTCGGTCTTGAGCTTGCGGCACGCGTGGAACCCGTTCATCGACGGCATGACCACGTCGAGGAAAATGAGCTGCGGACGCGTTTCCTTGGCGCGCGAGACAGCCTCGGCACCGTCGGTCGCGTACTCGGGCTTGTGGCCGGCGGAAGTCACGACGCGGCCGATGAGCTCGCGGTCGGTTTGAACGTCGTCGACGATGAGGATGGTACCCATATGGAGTGGCCCCCAAGATTGATCAGAGCGAGTGACTAGGCGACCAACAAGCGCTCAAGGTCAACATAAGTGACCGGCTTTGTCAGTACGGAATCGAAACCTGCGGCGGACAGTTCGTCGAGCTTTTCGCGTGACGGTCCGTCCAAAACGGCGACCACCGCGAGGTGGCTGAGCTCCTCGGCCTTCCGCACCTGCGCGACCGCGCGGATGGCCGCGTCGCCCGCGGCGTCGGCGTTGAGGATGACCATGCGCGGGCGCTCCTTGATGATCGACGCGAAGATGTCCTTGTCGGACTCGAGCGCGACGAGCGAGAGCGGCTCAGCTCGGTTTTGAAGGAGCTGCGTCAGCGGCTTCTGGAAGCCTTCGACGTCGGGCTCGAGGATCATCACCGCGCCGGGGCGCTTGTGGTCGAGGCTCGCCTCCTTGTGCGGGCGCTCGTGGAGGAGCCCGACGTGCGCGAGGCGATCGCAGATGAAGGAGATCTCCTTCTGCGCCATCCCGCTCCGGTTGGTGAGCGTCTGGATCGAGTTCCCACCGCCGATGAGCGAGAGCACGCGCCGCTCGTCGGGCGCGAGCTCGAATTCACGCAGGCGACGGCTGAAGCTCTCGGCGCGCTCGAAGACCGCTTCGGCCTTGGGCAGACGAGACTCCACGAGCGCGCGCCCGGCCGGGCGACGCAGTCGCTCGAGCTCGACCTGATCGATCGTGATGCGCATCCCGTACGCGTCGACGTACGGGGGATGCGTGGGCTTCTCGCGCCAGAAGAAGCGCACCGCGCTCGACTCCATCACGTCGAGGAGCACGCGCTTGCCTTGGCGCTGGAGCACCGTGGCGAGATCCGTCGTCGGCAAATAGCCACGCTCGGCAAGCGTCACGAAGAACGGCTTGCCGCTCGATCGCTGATCGGCTTCCGCGCGCTCGCGGATGTCGGCGGCGAGCGCCGGGAGCGGCACGCGGGCGTCGCGGCAGTAGTCGATCGGATCGTGGCTCGTCGTGAGCACGATCTCGCCGCGACGGAGATAGACGATGACCTTGCGGCTGCCTTGCGCGAGCCAGAGCTCACCCGTCTGACCCGAGGCGCGGATCATCTTCAAGATGTCGACCGGCGACCAACCCGTGGCCTTGCCGGAGAGCGAGCCTTCGCCCTCTTCGGCCGGTTCGACCGGGGCGCTGCCGCCGAGGACTTCCTTGAAGACCGGGACGAGCGCATCGAGCACGTGGCCGACGAGCTCGGGCGTGAGGAACTTTCGCGCGAAGTACGGCGCGGGCTGATTCGCGCCGAGCCCGGCCATCCACTCCGGGATGCGCGCGAACTGCGGACGCAACGTCGCGAAGAGCGCCTTGGCGGCCGCCTCTTTCTGACGGAACGAGAAGAGCGACACGCTCGCCGGTGCCGGCGGGCGCGACGGCCGCAGCGAAGCAGCGGCGGTAGCGGCCTTCTGCTTCTCGAGGATCGCGGTCACGCGCGTGACGATGTCCTCGGGCGCGAACGGCTTGGCGACGTAGTCGAGCTGCGCGCGCAAGCCCTTGAAGAGCTCACGGACGTTCTCGTCTTTGGCCGTCATCAAGATGATCGGCACGTTCGCGGTGCGCGCGTCCTGACCGAGGCGCTGCGCCACGTCGATGCCCCGCATGTCCGGAAGCACGAAGTCGAGCAAGATGAGATCGGGCACGCCGTGGTGATGCGTGGCCTTGAGCAGACCCTCGTGGCCCGTGGTGGCGTAGTCGATCGTCGCGTCGATGTTCTTGAGCGAGAGACCGACCGCCTTGCGGACGGTGAGGCTGTCGTCGATGACGAGGAGACGGGAGCTCATCAGCGCACCTCCGCAATGACGCCGGCGATCGGTTTGGACGACTCGCGCAGCTTGCCAGTGAGGACGTCGAGCACCGCCGGGCCGCCCTCACCGAGCGTCACCTGGAGATCGTCGTCCGCGCCGGACGACTGAGAGAGAGCCACGACGACGTCGCCGCTCGACGCGCCGACGCGCATCATCAGCGAGCCGGAGCGAGAGAGCGCGCGCGCGAGGTTGTACGAGTTGGGGAGGCGCATCGGGCTCAAGATCTTGAGCGGCGTCTCGGGGCCCGCCGGCCAATAGAAGACCCAATCGTCGCCGTCGGGCGCGAGGTGGAGCGCGCCGTAGCTTCCGCCGAGCATGTCGCGGAGCGTTCGCTCCTTCTCGTCGTCGGGCTCTTCGCGGCGCATCACGTCGGCCACGCGCGACGCGTCGCCTTCGGCCATCGACGGCGCCGACGAGTCGATGCGCACGACGGCGGTGAGGCCTTCGTTCATCCCTTGCACCACGAGGGGCATCGACTCGGTGTCGCTGCACGCGACCGAGCCCACCCAGCCGTTGGCGTGCTGACGCTCTCGCGTGCGCACCGGCCCGACGACGGCGTCGTTGCGACCCGTGCCGACGAGGCTGCCCGTCGCGCTCACGGCGTTCGCGGTGAGCGCGCGGACGCGCGACGCGATGCGACCGGTGTTGAGCGGCGAAGAGAGCAGCGTCACGCGCCCACTCTGGATCGTCACCGAAGGACGAACGAGCGGCTCCTCACACAGGAGCAGGAGCGAGATCGTCGGCATGCTGCGCGTCATGAGCTCGACGATGTCTTCCGGCACTCGCCGCTCGCCGGCGGCGAGGTACGCGATGAGGAGCGCGGGAGGCGGAGCGCCAGTGGCGGAGAGCCACGACACGAGCTGCGTCGCCGGTGCACCACCGGCGGCGTCGCCGGTCCAGAGGAAGCGACGCACGTTCGCTTTCTCGCAGGCGGAGACGATGTCCCCGAGGAGTGTCTCGGGCATCCGGGTGGAGGCGACCACCACGGTCGGCTTGTTGTCGTCTTGCGTTTGGTTGGTCACGGTCTCAGACCCCCACGAAATCGCTCGAGCCGACGAGGTCCTTGAGGAGCGTCGGTACGTCGAGCCAGCCGATCGATCGCCCGTCGATGGTGCGGGCGGCGCTGATCCACGGCGGTAGCTTGTCGGTGCCAGGTTGATCGCGCTTCGGACGAACCGTGGCCTGCACCATGCCGACCACGCTGAGGACTTCGAGCGCCCAACCGATGTCGGACTCGTCGGCGCTGACGACGATGCCTTCGGTCTCTTTGCGGCGTTGCGTGTCGGGCGCGCGATCCCCGATTAATGCAACTGAGATGATGATGCGACCTTGATACACCGCGAGGCCGCCCACCCAGCGACGCGCAAGAGGCAGCGGCGTCGTCTCGTACTGGATGATTTGGTAGACGGACTCGACGGGGACGGCCACGCGGGCTCGCCCAATCGAGAATTCGAGACCCGTCTGGATCGGTGTCTCGTTCGACGTGTCGCTCATAATGGCGGCCCAACGTACCGCCCTCTTCTTTCCGCGATCAAGCGATTGGCATCGATTTCTTCACGGGCGATTTGGCCAAAAAACCAGCGTGCCGCGTGTGGGAGATTCCCACTCCTGAACAGCGATCACTGTTCGCAACAGGTGTACAAACGAGCGAGGCCCCGCTCGGCTGAAGCGGGGCCTCGTCGGACGCCGTTCGGTCTCCGGACCGAATGGCTCGCTGGAAGTGGCGATTACTTCTTCGCCGCCGCTGCCGGAGCGCCCGGCTTCGCCCCGGCGGGCTCCTTCAAGAAGGTGCGGAGGTCCGAGATCGGAACCCACGACGAGTCCTTCGCGCCGGTCAGCCACACCTTGTCGAGACCTTGGTTGTCGTTCGCGCCGAAGGTGACGCCGGCGCCGAGGCCCGGATCCCAATCGCGGATCGACTGCACGGCCGCGACGAACTTGTCGCGCGAGAGGTCCTTGCCGGCGCGCTTCAACGCCTCGACGAAGACCTTCGCGTTCACGAAGCCCTCGAGCGCGCCGAAGCTGTAGCGCAGCGAGCGGTAGTTCGGATCGACGAGATCGGCCGGCGGCTGCGGGTTTCGCTTGTCGACCAGGCTCCGGTACTCGGCGACCACCGGCACCTCGACGGCTTCCCACGACGGGACGACCTGCGAGTTGATGAGGTTGGTGGCGACCTTGCGGTTGTTCTCCTTCTCGTACTGGTTGAGGAGGCGAAGGAGCGTGTCGGCGCCGACGAAGCTCACGTTCGAGATCGGAGCGGTGTACCCGGCGTTGCGCGCGTCGCGCACGAAGCCGGCGCACGCTTGATACGCGCCTACGGCGACGATCGCGTCGACGCCCTTGCTCTTGAGCTCGTCGACCTGCTTGGAGTTCGAGACGTCGAACTTCTGACCGCGCTCGTACTTGGTAATGACCGGATCGGCGATCTTGAGGCTCGGGTCGCGTTCGTTGATCGCCTTGATCGCGAGCTTGACGCCCGACAGACCCGCCTGGCCGTAGGCGTCGTCTTGGATGTAGACGCCGATCTTGTGGTAGCCGAGCTTGACGTAGTTCTCGATCGTCTCGCGCGTCTCTTGGTAGTAGCTGGCGCGAACGTTGAAGACCTGATCGAGGTACGGGGCCTCGCGCTGCTTCTGACCGCCCGTGAAGTTGGAGAACAGAACGACCTTCTGGTCCTTCACCTTCTCGAGCTCGGGCAGCACGGCGTAGAGCGTCGGGGTACCGACGGAGCCGAAGAGGGTGAAGACCTTGTCCTCGGCGAGGAGCTTCTTGAAGGCGTCGACGGCCGGTTCGGGGTTGTACGTGTCGTCGCGGGCGATGATCTCGATCTTGCGATCGTTGATGCCGCCCTGCGCGTTCACTTCGGCGAAGTACGCCTGGGCGCCACGCCAAAGCTCCGTGCCGAGACCGGCCGACGGACCGCGGAATACGGCGAACTGGCCGACGAGGACCTTGTCCTCAAAGACGCCGACCTCCGTCGACTTCTTTTCGGCCGGGTCGGGCTCGACCTCGGTCGAGCGACGCTTCTTGCCGCATCCGAGCGCCAACACCATCAGCGCCGCAACCCCCAGCCAACGACCTGCCTTGCGCATCGCCACCTCCACGCCCTGTCTTCCGCCGACTCACGACGAAAACAGGCTCAATCGTGACATCGTGCCGGATCGCTCATCGAGAAGTCAACTTCCGAGTAGCTAAAAATGCTAACGGTTGTGCTTGCTTACAAGGTGCGCCACCCTCGCTCTCTCCCGCCCTCACGCGGACTTCATCGGAGGTTTGGGGATGAAAAATTGCAGCCAAGATTAACTCTCGGCGAGGGGCGAGGGGACTCGTTGGTCGACGTCCGAGGGCTCCTTCACCTCTTCCTTCTGATCGCGCCTTTCGTGCGTGCGAGCGAGCACACCGAACGGTTCGGACGGGGCGGAAAACGTTGACACTCCGAAAGTGGAGGGTTTAGCGTCGGCTCCGATCGTAATCGCTCGCCTCTTGCTCGCTCGTCGGGCGCGCGGCGAACGGTCCACGATCGGACGCGTCGGTCGCAGCAGTCGAGGCGCACGCGTTCCGGAAACTCCGCTGCACCTCTTTCCCCGCGACCCGTGCTCGTCGCAGTCCTTTGGGACCGCCGAGCACCCGTCGGGCCGTTCCGATTTGGAATTTTCGTAATCGCTCTTAGCGGAGCGCTTCGCGCTATCGAGGAGTCTTCGATTCCTGGAGAGTCCGCTTACAGAAGTGATGCGAATGTCTCTTTGCTCTGGGTGCGAAGCGGCGTTCGCGTGGGGGCCCTGGATTTTCCGCGGCGACCAACGCGAACGTACGTACGAAAGGGTGTGACCAAACTGCACCGTTTCGGCACACAGATGTTTGTCCACTCCCATCGAACTGCGATATGCCTACGCCAACCTGCTTTGGTGCACGAACGTCTCTCGTAGCGCAAAAGCGGTCAGGCACTCTTCGGATCGTCGACAGCCAGCGAAATGTACGGCCCGCGCACCGCGCGCGAGCCAAGACCTGAAGCCGGTGGCTGCCGTTTCACTCTGCGAAAGGTGGAGACATGTTTGAGCGCTTCGGATCGCCGTGTGTGATCGCCGCCGCGTCTGCAATCGTGCTGGCTGCGACCCCTGCCGCGGCGCAGGGAACCCCTGCCCCTGAGGCCCCCCCCGCTGCGGGTGGTGGCGCTTCGGCCGGTGGCTCGCTTTCGACTGGCCTCTCGCTCGGCGCCGACGCGACGCCGCCCGCGGGCGCGGCTGCGCCTGCAGCCGAGCCGGCAAAGGCCGAGGAGAAGTGGGAGGCCCCGCTCGCTGGTTACAACGGCGCCCTCTACATCCGCTCGAAGGACGACGTCTTCCAGACGTGGTTCAACGGTCGGCTCCTCCTCGACTTCGTGAAGCCGTTCGCCGCGGGTGCGTACCCCGCCAATCAGTTCTCCGGTTTCTTGGTGCGCCGCATGCGCTTCGAGAACGCGGGCTGCATCGGCGACTTCTGCTACTCGATTCAACCCGAGTACGGTCCGACCAGCGTCGGCAATACGGTTGTCGGCAAGAACGACGGCACCGTCTTCAGCCAGCCGAACCAGGCGCCGGCCGCGCGTACGTCGACCATCATGGCGTCGGCGTTCATCAACTACAAGATCATCAACGAAGCGCAGTTGATGGCGGGTATCGTGCAGACGCCCTTCGGCATGGAGGCCCGTACTTCCACCAAGTACAAGGACTTCCTCGAGGACGGCATCTCGACCAAGTTCGCTGTCCCGAACGGCACCGAGCAGGGCCTCACGGTCTGGGGTGCGACCGACAAGAACATGATCAACTACGAGGTTGGCGTGTTCAGCGGCGACGGCGCGCAGCGTCCGAACTCCGACAACCGCTTCGACTTCATGGGTCGTGTGTTCGTCCGCCCGCTCGCGCAGAGCAAGGGCTCGCTCAGCGCGCTCCAGATCGGCGTGTCGGGCAAGTACGGGGAGCGCGACGCCAAGAAGGTCAACTACGACGTCTCGCCGATCACCACCGCCAACGGCTACGCCCTTTGGGGCGGCACGTACACCGGCGCGGCGCCGGGCGGCGCGGTCGGTGGCCTCACGCACATCATCCCGTCGGGCGCCCAGTCGGGCTTCGCCGCCGAGCTCCGCGTGCCGGTCGAGAACTTCGACCTCACGGGCGAGTTCTACTACATCAGCCAGAAGACGCGCGAGCAGTACGACGCGCTCCTCGGCAGCGCCAACACCGAGCGCTTCGGTGAGCTCTCCGGCATCTCCTACTACGCGCAGGCGAGCTACTGGTTCGGCAAGCGCGACATCACCGGTGAGCCTGGGTTCTTCCGCATCGCCAAGATGAAGTGGAAGAAGCCGGAAGCGGCCAAGCCGGGCGACAAGCCCAAGGGCCCCGACACCGCGTTCCGCGTCCGCGTTCGCTACGACAACGTGTCGGCGAAGTACGAGGGCGCCAAGGACTCGGGCTCGGTCGCGCAGCGCAACGTCGCTGGCAACCCGGCGTCGCCGATTCCGTTCTACGACGGCGACATCAAGATCCACGCGCTTCAGGCCGGTCTCGACTACTTCTACACGAAGAGCTTCGGCTTCCGCCTGAACTACGGGCTCTACTACACGCCGGACTCGGCGCCGGCGACGCCGGAGCCGGGCTCGAGCGCTCCGGTCGCGACCAGCGCCAACCGCGCTGCCGCGCCGGCCAACCGCATCGCGGCGGGCCAGGACGACGATGCGCGTCGCGGCGCGCACTCGATCCACGAACTCATCCTCCGCGCCCAGGTCGCGTTCTGATCCACTAGGGAGCAATGGCCACCATGAGCAAGAAGACTCTCATCGCACTCATTGCCAGCCTGGGCATCGGCCTCCTTCCGATCGGGCTCGTCGCGCTCACGGGCTGCGGCGACAACCCGACCGAGGCGAACCCGTACGACGCCGGCTCCGACGCCAAGGCCGACACCGGCTCCGACGCTGCGTCCGACGCGGCCAAGGACGGCGCAACCGACGGCGCGACCGACGGCGGCTCGTCCGACGCGGCCAAGGACGGGTCGAGCGACGCGCCGAGCGACGCACCGTCCGACGGCGGCTGACCGCTCGCGCGGTGAACGCCGCGCGAGCGTCCAGGTAAGTCGGCTCACCACACGAGCCGACGAACCTACGACGAATGAAGGGAGCGCGCGGAAGCGGGCTCCCTTTGTTCATTTCTGCTCCTGTTTCGTGCGACACTTGGAGGGCTCGCTGGTGGCGTGCATGCACCGGCGACGATTCGCGAAAGTGGAGTGACGCTCGCTGCGATGGTTCCGCCCGACGACGACGAAGTAACCAAGGTCGGAGTCTCTTCCGACTTCATGCCCGGCACTCGCAGCCGGGACCGCGCGTATTTGGTCGCGCTCTCGGGCGAGAACATCGGTCAGCTCTTTCCGCTCGAGTCGGGTGAGTCGATCGTGGGGCGCGGCGGGCAGGCCAACGTGAAGCTGCCGGACGATGGCATCTCGCGGAAGCACTGCCGGCTCCTCCGTCGCGGTCCCGAGGTGATCATCGAGGACCTGCAGAGCGCCAACGGCACCTACGTCAACGACGAGCGCGTGGAAGTCGCGCGCGTCCTGCGCGACGGCGACAAGATCCGCTTGGGCGCGACGACGATCCTCAAGTTCACGTATCACGACGAGGTCGAAGAGAACTTCCGCCAGCGGATGTACGACGCGGCGCTCCGCGACGGCCTCACCAAGGCGTTCAACAAGAAATTTCTGCTCGATCGTCTCTCGTCCGAGCTCTCGTACGCGCGCCGTCACGCGACTCCGCTGTCGCTCATCTTGTTCGACGTCGACTTCTTCAAGCGCCTGAACGACACGTACGGGCACTTGGCGGGCGACGAGGTCCTCGTGCGTCTCGCTGGCCTCGGACATCAATCGGTGCGCGCCGAGGACGTGTTTGCACGCTACGGCGGCGAGGAGTTCGCCGTTCTCTGCCGCGCGGTGCCGATGGTCGGAGCAGGCGTCTTTGCCGAGAGGCTGCGCGCGCTGGTCGCCTCCACACCGTTCGATTGGAACGGCCAGCGTCTGCAAGTCACGATCAGCTGCGGCGTCGCCGGCTATCCGGAGGTCACCGCGCAGGCGCCGGAGCAGCTCATCATGGCTGCCGACGCGGCGCTCTACGAAGCGAAGCGCGGCGGGCGAAACCGCGTCGTGCTGCGCTCGTAACCGACGCCGCGCGTTTCGGCCCAAAGCAGCACGAACGCGACGAAGAGCACGTCCGCCGCGAACAGGTGGACGAGCTGCAACCAAATCGGCGCCAGCAGGCCGACGTTGAGGACGCCGAGACCGAGCTGGCCGGTGACGATGACGGCCACGACTCGCGAGAGCCGCGTGACCGCCGGCGTGGGGCGCACCGCGCGCGCGACGGTGCTGGTGCCGACGACGAGCGCTGCCGTGACGACCGCGAAGAGCGGATGGAGCACGCGGAGCCGCAGGAGGAGATGCGCGCCGGTGGAGAGCTCCTGACGAAGCCCGTTCATGAAGCTCGTGGCCGGAAAGAGCGTGTCGCCGAGCGCGGCGATCCCGCCGCTCATCGCGACGAGCATGAGCGCCGCGGCGCTCACGACGAGCAGCGCACGCAAGAACGCCGGAACGGCCGCCGGCTCTTCGGGCGGCTCGGCTGTCGCGAGATCGCTCGCCTCTCGTTGGCGCGACGCCGCGCGCGCCGTGAGCGTGAGCGCGCCCAAGAGGAAGAACGTGTTGATGAGGTGAAGCGACATCGAAAGGGCGCGCTTCATCGACGTGTCGTGGGCGACGAGCTCGAAGAGCACCAGGCCGGCTCCGACCAGGGCTTCGGTGATCGTGAACCCGAGCACCGCGACCGAGCCACGACGGACCTCGGAGCCACGCGGGAAGGTGCGAAACGCAAAGACCACCATGGCGACCGCTATGACGAGGACGAGGCCGCTCGAGAGGCGGTGTGAAAGCTCGACGAGGGTCTTCAGCGCCGGCGCCCGCGGCACCACTTCACCGTTGCAGAGCGGCCAGTGCGCTCCACATCCCGCGCCGGAGCCGCTGGCGCGGACGTACGCGCCCCACGCGATGACGAGGAGGTTGTAGCCGAGGGCTCCCCAGGCGAGCTTGGCGAAGGTCGCGTGGCGCATCTCGCGGCGTTTACTACTACGGGCGGTGCGGCGCGCAAGGGCGCGGGACGGCTCGGAATCGGCGAAAAATCAGTGCGCGGGGCGCCCGGTGGCCGCGTCCTCGTCGGCCACGTCGGCGAGACCCGCGAGATCCGCCAGCGCGAGCGGGTGGTAGGGAGGTCGCGGCGTGATGGGGAGGCCGGCCGCCCCGCCCTTCTCGGTGAGGACGCGGGCGCACAACGGAACGCACGATTTTCCCTGGCACCAGCCCGTTCCGAAGCCCGTGTACCGCTTGAGCGACTCGATGTCGTCGTGGCCGCGCGCGATGGCGTCCTCGAGCTCGTGGAGGGTCACGTCCTCGCAGCGGCAGACGAGCACCTTGCCCACGTCACTGCCCTCGGTACTCGCAGCGGGCGTCGCAGGTCTCGAACACCGTGATCTGGTCGAGCGACGGGAGCGGGCCCTTGAGCTTGTCCCAGAGCCACTTGGCGAGGTTTTCGCTGGTCGGGTTCTCGAGACCGGGAACTTCGTTCAGGTAGTTGTGATCGAGGACGGAGTGGAGGGGCTGCCAGGCGTCGTAGACGTCGCCGAAATCGATGAACCAGCCCGTCTCGGGATTGACCGGGCCGGCGATGGCGATCTCGACCTTGAAAGAGTGGCCGTGGAGCCGCTGGCACTTGTGGCCCGGCGGGACTTTGGCGAGCCGATGGGCGGACTCGAAGCGGAATTCGTGGACGAGCCGAACGTGCTGCATGGGGCCGGGGAGAGTTGCACAAAATGGGCGGTTCCGCTAAGAGGTTCGCCCCCCTTAGCGAGAACATGCTTCTCGCGACGCCGGAGCCCTCGGGCCCGGGCTCCGCACCCAAGGAACTCAGCCATGTTCATCATGCTCTCCAACAAGCCGCGCAAGAACTCTCGCAACGCCTCGAAGCGCTACCGCGCGAAGCTCAAGGCCAAGAACTCGCGCCGCCGCGCGCAGCTCTTCTCCTGGAAGGCGAGCAAGAAGTGAGCGCATGGCGCGCGCGGTGACTCACCGCGACGCGCCACGGCTCGGATGACGGCGTGCTGCGCTTGGGCGTGGCGCGCCGTTTCGTTTTTTCGTGCACCATGCGGTCATGACCACGACTCGGGTGCACTTGATTCGGCACGGCGCGACACCGCTCGCCGCCGAGGATCGTTTTGCAGGCTCGACCGACGTCGAGCTGTCGCTGCAGGGCCAGGAGCAAGCGACGCGCCTCGGTGAGCGTCTCGCCGGAGAGCCCATCGCGGCCGTTTACGCGAGCCCGATGAAGCGCACGATCGCGACGGCGGAGCACGTCGCGCGCGCGCACGGCCTCCGCATCCAAACCGACGACGGTCTCCGTGAGATCGATCACGGTCGCTGGGAGGGGCTCACGCGCGGTGAAGTCGAGTCGCGCTTCCCGGACGAGTACGCGGCATGGGACCGCGACCCGTTCACGTTCGCGCCCGAGGGCGGCGAGCCGGGCGTGAAGGTGATGGCGCGCGCGCTCCCGGCGGTGCGCACGATCGTGGCCGCGAACGTCGGCAAGCACATCGCGATCGTCTCGCACAAAGCGACCATTCGCCTCGTCCTCTGTGCGCTCCTCGGCATCGACGCGCGCGGATATCGCGATCGGCTCGATCAGCATCCGGCGTGCTTGAACACCCTCGATTTCAAGGACCCCGTGCGCGTGCGGCTCGTCACGTTCAACGACTGCTCGCACTACGAACGCGCTCCGGCCGAAACCGGCCCACGGCTCTCGAGTTGGTGGAAAGGGTAGGGAGGCGCTGCGGGAGAGAAGAGAGAAATAGGCGAGGGGCGACGGGTAACGGGCAACAGGCAACGGGAATGAAGGGGCTCGCGACCCAAATGCAAAACGGCTGCGACCTGGGATGTCGCAGCCGTCGAAGCTTCGGAGAAGCTGAGTGCAGGGGGGGCCGTCAGGCCCCGCGAGTCAGCCGCCGCCCTTTTTGAGCTCGGTGAGGACGAGCTTGGCGATCGCCTTCAGCGTGTCGAAGACGCCGACGCCGGTGCGCGCCACGGCCTCGAAGTCGGGCACGTTCGTCGTGTTGATCATCGCGCGAAGCTCTTCGACCGGAACGACGTTCGGGAGGTCGCGCTTGTTGTACTGGACGCAGTACGGGATCTTGTCGAGCGAGTAGCCCTGCTCGGCGAGGTTCGTGCGGAGGTTCTCGACGGACTCGAGGTTCGCTTCGGTGCGCTCGATCTGCGAGTCGGCGACGAAGACCACGCCGTCGACGCCCTTCAGGATCAGCTTACGGGACGCGTCGTAGAAGACCTGTCCGGGGACCGTGTAGAGGTGGAAGCGCGTCTTGAATCCGCGAATCTCTCCGAGCGACAGCGGGAGGAAGTCGAAGAAGAGCGTTCGCTCCGTCTCCGTGGCGAGGCTGATCATCTTGCCCTTCGCCTCGGGGTTCGTGCGCTCGTAGATGTACTGGAGATTCGTGGTCTTTCCGCAAAGACCGGGCCCGTAATAGACCAACTTGCAGTTGATCTCCCGAGCCATGTAGTTGATGAAACTCATACCGGTCGTCCCCAGTGTAACGCTGTCGCGCCACGAACTCCAAAAAGCGCGCCGAAATCTCGGCAGCCGCTCGCTCGTCTTGGGGACGCTTCCGACCTGAACGCCTGAACGTGGGTGGCGGAGGCGCGCCCGAGTCGAGCGGAACGGTCAGTCGCTGAAGAGGTTGTCGATGTCCTCGTCGCTGATCTCCGCGAAGGGCGAATCCGCGGGCTCCTGAGCCTTCTTGAGGAGCTCCTCGAACACGCGATTGAGCTCCTCGCTCGCCTTCTTCACGCGGAGTCGGACGAGGCCGAGGCTCGAACGCGAGTCGAAGATGACGACGAGGATGACGCGCTTGCCGACGAGCTGGAAGAAAATGTGTGCATTTTCCCCCTCGTGGAACTGCGTCGCGAACTCGTTCTCCTTGAGGAGCTTCGCGATACCGCCCGTCGCGGCCACGTTGCCGGCCGTCAGCGACGCGAGGCTCGTGGTGTCGACGTGATCGATGTCACCGCCGGCCGCGATGAGCTGCCCGTTCTTGTCGACGATGAAGACGACCTTGGCGTTCGCGTCACGAACCAGGCGGTCTACGACCGCTTGGATCTGATTGAACTCCTCCTCGTACATCACCATCTGGGGATTGACCATCTTCCGAGCCTCCGCCGCGCGCACTTCCCTCGAACGCCGGCATCACCTTCGTCGGCGAGCCTCGGGGGACCGAGGATGCCGATCGACGCATGGTTTCCGTTGCTGCTTTCGCGCCTTCGTCTCGCAGTCGACGGGCGGTCGCACGCTCCGAAGAACGTACAAGGGCCGGCGCGAGCATCGGTTCTATCCGAGGTGCTCCGGCTTCACAAGACATCGTTCGGGTTTCTCGGGCCCCGCAACGACGCGGCGTCGTCCGTTTGATTCGGGGACGCCCGCCAGGCACCCGAAGGTCGGATTAGGATGGGCCGGTCGAGCGGCGCGCTCGCACGCGGCGCTCGGCCTCGGACGCCGGCGCCATGTGACGCCAAACGGTCCTCGTCGCTCATGGGCACCCATAGCTGTCGCACCTCTGATTACCCTCGCGCGACGATCGCCTTCGCGTTGGCGGTCGGGAGCCTCGTCTGCGGGTGCCGCCGTGAGCCGAAGCCGACGCCGCCCGCCACGTCCCAGGAAGCGCGAGCCGCCGAGCCGCGGGCGCGCGCGCGTTGCACGCCCGACGCGAGCTTCCGCGCGAGCTGGCCGATCCCCGAGGCGTCCGCGGCCGCAGAGGTCGAGCTCGTCCCCGGCCGTCGTGAGCTCCTCGTCGTCTCGGACTCCGGAAACAAGGGGATCGTTCTCGCGATCCCGCTCGGCCAATCGGCGCGGCCGAGCGAGCCGCGGCGCTTCTCGCTCCCGCTCGACGCCACGACGGGCGACGACCTCGAAGGCGTCGCGTGGCGAGAACATGCACTTTACACATTGACGTCTGCCGGGGCGGTCACGCGGTTCGTGCCCGATGGGCACGGTGGCCTCGTTCGCGAGGGCCCCGCGACGCGGATCGGGCCGCCGCCGTATTCGTGCCCCAAGCTCGACGGGGTGAACTGCGGGAAGAACTACGAGGGCCTCTGCCTTCGTGGCGCGGGCGACACCGCGCGCTGCGTCGGGTACGCCGCGAGCAAGGAGGAGAACGCGCTCTATTGCGTCGTCGCGCGCGGCGCCGACATCGTCGTCGACGCCGCCAAGCCGCCGCTCCGGCTCGCGCTCCCGCCGCGCGCGCTTTCGGACTGCGCCTTCGGTGCAGCCGGTGGCCCTGCTTCTTCTACCCTCGTCGTCACGACGAACGTTCACGGCGGCTCGGTGAGCTATGTGGTGGACGAGGCCTCGGGAGCCATTGCGCGGCTCGACGTGTCGGGACACGTGAGCAACGAGGCGATCGCCATCGACCGTGACGGCGCGCTCTACCAGATGATGGACGACAACCACGAGCCGAGCGCCGGATCGCGCGCGAATTGCGCGGACTGGTGACGCGAGGCGCGCAAGCTTTCGCCCTCGCCGGCGCGGGCGAGGCGTAGACTCGAGGTTGCCATGTTCGACTCGGCCAACCTCGATCACGTCGTCGACAAAGCCACCTTCGATCGCGAAGCTCCGAAGCTGCGCGAGGCGCTCCTCAACGCGCAATACGACCTCTCGCAGAAGAAGATCTCGGTCCTCATTCTCGTCGCCGGCGTCGAAGGCGCCGGGAAGAGCGAGACCGTGAACATGCTCAACGAGTGGATGGACCCGCGCCACATCTCGACGAGCGCGTTCGGATCGCCTTCGGACGAAGAGCGCGAGCGGCCGCCGATGTACCGCTTTTGGCGCGCGCTGCCGCCGCGCGGGAAGATCGGCATTTTCTTCGGCGGGTGGCACACCGAGCCGATTCTCGGACGCGTTCTCGGCAGCACGAGCCGCGCCGAGCTCGATCAGCGCATCGCCGAGATCCTCCGCTTCGAGCGGATGCTCAGCGACGAGGGGGTCTTGGTGCTCAAGTTCTGGCACCACCTCACCAAGGAGCAGCAGCGGAAGCGGCTCAAGTCGCTCTCCAAGGACCCGCGCACGCGCTGGCGCGTGACGGAGACCGATTGGAAGTACTTCAAGCTCTACGATCGCTTCGCGCGTGTGGCCGAGGGATTCACCAGGCACACGAGCACCGGTGAGTGCCCGTGGATCGTCGTCTCGGGCGCCGACGCGCGGTACCGCACCCTCACCGTGGCGCAGACGGTGCTCGCCGCGATGCGCGAGCGACTCGACGAGAAGCCGAGCAAGCACCTCCCCGATCGCAACCCGCCGCTCCTCCCGCCGGTCGACAAGAAGAACGTCCTTCGAGCGCTGACGCTCGATCGGCCGATGACGAAGAAGAAGTACGAGACCGAGCTCGCCGAGTGGCAAGGCAAGCTCGCGCTCCTCTCGCGCCATCCGAAGTTCAAGAAGAGCAGCGTCGTCTGCGTGTTCGAAGGCAACGACGCCGCCGGCAAAGGCGGCGCGATTCGCCGCGTCACCGGCGCGCTCGACGCGCGCTTCTACTCGACGGTTCCGGTGGCGGCGCCCACCGAAGAGGAGCGCGCGCAGCCGTACTTGTGGCGCTTCTGGCGGCACATGCCGCGGAAGGGCCGCTTCGTGATCTTCGACCGCTCGTGGTACGGCCGCGTCCTGGTCGAGCGCGTGGAGGGGTTCGCGTCGGAGCCGGACTGGATGCGGGCCTACGCCGAGCTCAACGACTTCGAGCAGCAGCTCGTGGACGACGGGACGGTGGTGGTGAAGTTCTGGCTCGCCATCGGTGCCGACGAGCAGATGAAGCGCTTCAAGGCCCGCGAGAAGACCTCGTTCAAGCGCTTCAAGATCACCGAAGAGGACTGGCGCAACCGCAAGAAGTGGGATGCGTACGAGCTCGCCGTCTGCGACATGATCGATCGCACCAGCACCGACATCGCGCCGTGGACGATCGTCGAGGCCAACAACAAATACTTCGCGCGCATCAAGGTCCTGAAGACCATCTGCAAGGCGCTCGAGGCGCGCCTCGAAGGGTGAGCTTCCTCGGCGGCGGGCCGGTCGGCCTGGCCGCCTCGTGCGTCGCCGTCCTTGCCAAAGGACCGCTCTGCGGGAGAAAACGATAGGAATGCAAAGTCGCCTGATCGTCCGTCGTGGCGCCGTGCCCGGAGACCGCGTCGCCGCGATCTCCGCGGCGGCCTTCGAGGTGGCAAAGAAGCGCGCCGAGCTTTGGATCGTCGAGCCCACCGCGTCGGCGACGATGTTCGGGGCGTATCAACCCACCGCCGCGCCGCGACGTGCTTCCGGTGGCGCGGAGGTGGCGCTCGGACCCGGGACGCTTCACGTGATGCTCGCGCTCCCCTCGCTGGCCATGCTCGAGTTGGCGCGGCCGGCCGTCATCTTGAACCGCGCCGTTCGGCCGCTCTTGCGCGCGCTCACGCGCAAAGGCGCGCTCGCGCACTACTTCGGGCGCGATTGGATCAGCGCCGCCGGGCGCCCGATCGCGCTCGTGTCGTTCGCCCACGAAGCGGCCACGCAACGGACCTTGGTCGAGGTCTCGGTGTCGGTCTCTCAGTCGTGCATCTCACGGGCGCGCGCGAGCTATCGCGGCGCGGCGCCGGCCACGCTCGAGGAGCTCGGCGGTCCGATCTCGGTGAGTGAGGTGGCCGATCGCGTGTCCCGCGCGGTGCTCGATGCGTATGGCCTCGCGCCCGAGGCGCGGGACCTACCGGACGACGCGGAGCTCGCGGCCGCGCCGACGTTCGCCGCTCGGCCGACGCTCACCAACGTGCACGAGGACGCGATCGGACCGATCGGCGGCGGGCCCGACGCCGACGGCACGCTCCGCTTCGGGGGCGAGCTCATGGCCTCGTTCGACGCGCTCGCGGCGCTGGAGACGTCGCTCCGTGAAATCGATCGCGCCGACGTCGCTGCCATTCAAGCCGCGGTGGAGCGCGCGCTCGCACGCCCGGAGGTCGCGCTCTTCGGCGTCCGTGCGCTCGACGCGTTCGTCGAGCTCGTGCATGCGCCGGGCGCTCAGTAAGCGAGCTGAACCATCGCGCTCAGGCGATCGACGAGCTTCACCGGCGCGGGCGTGTCGGGTGCGTGGACGCGATCGATGACGTGATCGTACTCGAGCATCACGCGCACGTTCTTGGTCACGGCGCGCGCGACGGCGGCAGCGATGGTGTGCCGCGAGTCGTCCTCGGCGCCGCTCTCCGGCGTGTAGACGTCGTAGCGCACGCCCACGGTGCCGCCGCGGAAGTCCTGCTCGAGCCGGATCCAGGCGCTTCGCGGATCGAAATTGGGGAGCGACGTGCCCGCCACCGGTGCGAGGGCGTTGACGAACGGCGAAGCGACGCCGCGGTCCATGTTGCGACCCACGACGACCTCGCCGGAGAGGCGCGTCTCGCTTCCTCGCGCGCGGAAGAACGGGATGCGGAAGAGCGCGTCGATGGCGAGAGCCGCGCGCGGGCGCTGCTGCACGCGGAGCCCCACCGGATCGACAGCCTGCCCTTGGCCGACGTATCCGCCGAGGCCGACCTCGAACCGCGGTCGCGCGAGCGCCATGCGGAAGGAGCCGTCCTTGGTCTTGTTGAGATCGGGCGCGCGCCCGAACGTGGGCTCGCCCAGCGTGACGCCGTTCAAGAGCGCCAATTGGACGTCGAAGCCGAGCACGGGGTAGGCGCGCCGCACGCGCACGCCCATGTCCGCGTCGTCGGGGAACATGGCGCGGGTTCCGTAGGCCCGGTCGACGAAGATGCGCTTTCCGTGCGGCTCCGCGAGATCGCGACTGAACGGCACGTCGAAGACACCGGCGCCGATCTCCCAGCGCGGCTTGCGCGCCGGATCGGCGAGGAGGACCTCGAGGCGTCGCACCACGGAGCCGCTCGCCGGGTTCTCGCGGTCGGCGAGGTTGGGGTCGACCTCCACCGCCGCGTTGGCGATGCCTCGCGTGACCAAGAAGCCGACGCGCGCGCGTCGAAGGCGGAACGTGCCGCGGTTGGTTGTGGAGCGGTCGGGGCGACCGGTCGTTGCGTTGGCCGAGACCCCGTCGGCGAGCGAGCCGTCGGCCGCGGCGTTGGGTGACGCGGCCGCGTTGGCGAAGTCCCAGGCCAGCTGCGGTTGGAGGAGGACCAAGAGCCGCAGCGAGCCGTGCACCGATCGGAAGACCAGGGCGTCGTCGTCGCGATCGTGACGACGGCCTTCGTCCCGCTCGCGTTGTGGCGTGATCCCTGGCTCACGGGGTGGCGGTGTTGGCGGTGCCGCGATGGGGACCGGCGTGCCGGCGTCGTCGGGCGATGGAGCTGCCGAGGTCGCAGGGCGCGTGAACGGATCGGGACCCAGCGCCGGATCGATTTCGCGAGGCGCGGTCGGCGCCGCGGCGGCGTCCGTGGGAGCGCCACCGCCGTCCGCCGCTTCGGGCTCGGCGTGGACGCGCGGAGCGACGGCGATCGCCGCTGCGCACGCGAGCGAGGCGACGATGCCCCTCAACCGGCGGGGACGTGCTCCCAAACCCGAGCCTCCCGGAAGATCCGGACCAAGTCCGAATCGAGGTGACCGTCCTTCACGCCGAACTCGAGGATGTCGAGCGCCCGCTCGGCCGGCATCGCCTTCTTGTACGGTCGATCGCTCGCCGTCAGCGCATCGTAGATGTCCGAGATGCTCATCATCTTGGACTGCACGGGGATCTCCTCGGATCGCAGGCGATTCGGGTATCCGGTGCCGTTCAGTCGCTCGTGGTGCGCACCAGCGATGATGGGGACGCGGCGGAACGCCTTGCCCCACGGGATCTCGGAGAGGAACTTGAACGTGTGCGAGACGTGGGAGCGGATCTCGTCGAACTCGGTGGGCGTGAGCGAGCCGCGCTTCACGCTGAGCGAGATGACCTCGTCCTCTTCGAGGAGCTGGCGCACCTCGCCACGCAGGTCGGTGTACGTCTCGCGCGCGAGGCGCTCGATCATCGCAAAATCGCCCTCTTGGAGCACCGTGGGCTCGTTGGCTTGGAGCACGGTGGCGAACGCCGCCTCGATCTCGGCGCGACGCTCCACGAGCTCTTTGTCGAGCGCTTCGAGCTCACGCTGCGGCGCGCCGCGCTCCAGCGCGCGCACCTTGCGGGAGAGGATCTCGGCCTCGAGCGAGCGGATGACGAAGTCGAAGCGCGCGCGAATGATGTCGAGCCGCTCGTCGAAGAGCTTCTTGGCTTTGACGAGCACCTTCTCCCGGACGCCGATCTTGCCGAAGTCGTGGAGGAGGCTCGCGTACTCGAGCTCGCGGAGGTCCTCGCGGCTGAAACGCGCGTCGGAGTAGCTGCCCTCCGACACTCCGTCGACGATCTTGGCGAGGCCGACGGTGAGATCGGCGACGCGGCGCGAGTGACCGCTCGTCGTGGGATCTCGCGACTCGATCGCCTCCACGCTCGCGCGGACGAAGCCTTCGAACAGCTTGTGGATCTCGTCGTAGAGCATCGCGTTCTCGAGCGAGACCGCGGCTTGCGCGGCGAGCATGCCGAGGAGCTCCTCGCTCCTCTGATCGAACGGGATGACGGTGGCCTCGACGTCGGCCTTGCCGGCGAGCTTGCGCGACGGATCGCTCTTCTTGTTGATGAGCTGAATGACGCCGATGACCTCGTCGCGCTGTGACACCAGGGGGATGGCGAGCATCGAGCGCGTCACGTAGCCGATCTTCTCGTCGAAGCTCTTGTCGACCGAGTAGGGCGAGCCGGGCGGTAGCTCGTAGACGTTGGCGATGTTGATCGGCTTTTTGGTGAGGGCCGCCGCGCCGGCGATCGAGCGGTTCGAGATCGGCATCACGAACTCGCGCGAGTCGAACGTGACCGAGTCGTTCTGCGTGAGCTTGAAGCGGAGCATGGGCCGCTTCTCGTCGCCCTCGACGACGTAGATGCTGCCGGCGTCGGCGCCGGTGACGAAGCGACTCTTCTCGAGGATGACCGAGAGGAGCTTGTTCACGTCGCGCTCGGTCGTCATCGAGCGCGCGATGTCGAGGAGCTCGCCGAGCTCGACGCGGTAGCGATCGAGGGATTTTCCGCGGCTCTCGGCGCGGGTGCGCGCCTCGAGGAGCTCGAACGCTCGCGCGACGGCGACGAAAATTTCTTCGTGCGAGGGCTCGCCCGAGACGATGCTGGCGACGCCCTTCGACATCGCGGCGCGGCCGTCGGCCGTGGTGGGGTGCCCGAGCACGACGAGCATGGCGCTGCCTTGCGCGAGCTTCTCGCTGAAGGGCGCGAGCATGTCGCGGCCGCGATCCCAAACGATCGCCGGGACCACGAGCACCGAGAGACCGTCGCGCGACATGAGCACGACGAGCGGGTGCGGTCGCACCACCGATTCGAGGCCGAGGCTCGCGTTCTCGCGGGTCGACTCTTGGACCACGTCGAGGAGCTTCACCAGCTCCTTGGCCTCCGCGAACGAATCCAGCGAGCTCATCGGGGCGAAGCGTATAGGAAACCCCGAGACCGGGCGACCGCTTCGATTTCCGGGCGGCGGCGTTCGAGCTCGCCCATGTCCTTCACGGGAAGGAACCGCGATTCGGCGCCGTCGCGCGGGACGCGCAGGTATGCGGCGGGCATGGCCTTGGTGAGCTCCTGGATCAGGCGCTCGAACTGCACGGCCTTGCGCCCGAACGCCGTCTTCTCGACGTGGAAGAAGCTCCAATCGACCGGCGTTTCGTCGAGGGAACGCGCATCGACCACGAACGTGTTCGAGTTGAAGACGCGCACCTGGCTCGGGTCGAAACCCTCCGGCATGCGGAACTCTTCGAGCACCTGGAGGCGGCCTTCGGCGTGCACGGGCGCGCCACCTTTGTCACCGGCGACCTTGTCGCAGACCTCGACCATCACCTTCGCGCCGTGGGCCTCGCGCTCGCGCAAGAAGACGCCGATCACGACGGGGTCGACGGTCGCACCCAGGTTGTCGAGGTTGGCGAGCACGACCACGCCGTTCGGTGACTTCTTGCGGAATTCCCCGAGCAAGCCCGAGCGGCGCAGCGCGTCGGGGAGATCGCCGTGGCCCGGCGCGTAGGTGCTGGGCATGCCGGTGTCGTCGCGGAAGAGCGCGCCCTCTGGCGTGAGCCGCAGCGAGAGCTCCTGCACGAACGGCGCGATCGACGCTGCTGCGTTGCGCGCGCGGAGCGCTTCGCGCGTGGGCGCGTCGGTCGCGTCGCTCGTCATGAGCCACAGCGGAAACGGGTGGTGGTACCGCTCCGCGAGCGCGCGATTTTCCGCCAGGCGGAGGTCGAGGAACGTGGTGCCGGGAAAGACCTCGACCAGCGCTTTCACCACGCCGCCCATCCGCGTGGCCATCCCTCCGGCGAGCACGCACATGGCCACCTCACCGGCGGCGAGTGCGGCCTCTCCTCTCGCGCGGCAAGCGTCGCGCTCCGCGCCCGAGGGAAACGGAAGGATTTCGTTCGGGTCGGGCGCGCGTACTGGACCTTTGACCCGGTTCCGGTCGGCGCCAGCGGAGCCGCTACCCGTCAGCGTGCCCGCCAGCGCGAGGAGCCGACGCTCGTCGAAACCATGGTGGGTGAGGCGTTGTCTGAGATCGGAGGGGAGCGCGGCGAGCTCGGCCGCCAGGCCTTGGGACGTCATCGCGTGGGGATGGTAGCCTACGAGAGAGAGGCGGGAACGTGATCGAACGCCGGATGCTCAACGTCGCGCTCGCCTGTTCGCTCGTCGCGTTCGCGGCCTGCGTTCCGGTATCGCAGTCGACGCCGTCGCGCGGAGTGATCGTCAGCGGTCCTCCGCCGGCGCCGCTGCCCGAGACGCGTCCGCCGCCTCCGAGCCCGGCTGCCGCGTGGGTCGCGGGCTATTGGCATTGGACGGGCGCCACATACGCGTGGATTCCGGGTCACTGGGAGAACGCGCCGCCGGGAATGACCTGGTACGGACCGAGCTACGCGGCGACGACGGACGGCCGCACGGTGTACGAGCCCGGAGGTTTCCGGCCCGGCGCACCGCCCCCGCCGCACGCTCCGCCCGCGAACGCGAACGCGCTTCGATGAGTGCGATGAGATCGTCTTTCTTCCGTTTCGCGCTCCTCGCCGTGGGGGTGGTCGTCGCGGGTCGCGCTCACGCAGCGCCGGTGCTCCACGAGAACATCGCGGACGACGCCGAGAGCGATCTCGCGATGGGGGCCGTCGTTGCCGGTGACATTCCCGCGATCGTCGAGACCCCGGCGGGTCTCATCGGCGCGCCGGATCCCCGGAGGCCGCCCGGCGCGAGCGAGAACGCATATGGAGCAGGGAAGTCGTCGTCGGTGCCAGGCGTGCAGCCCGACGCTTCGTTCTTGCCGGATCGAGACACGCGCCGACCCGATACGCTCCCGTACGACGATCCGTTCACTCCCTCCACCGCGCCGTTCAAGCGCCTCGTCGCTTACGACGCCGTGCGCGCGGACTTCTCGCTCACCGTGAACAGGCCGCAGCAGCGTCCCCTCCCCACCGGGAGCCCGGTCGACGGCGCCGACGATCGCTTCTTCGGCGACATCGTCGTCGACGCGCAGCCTGGCATGTCGGTTCGCATCCCGACCGTGGGGCCCGACGCGCGTGTCCTCCACGCCCACCTCGCCGCGGGCGCGAAGGATCTCAAGTTCAAGCTCTCGCGCGACGACGCCGACAACTGGTTCATCGACGTGTTCCAGCCCACGCGCGCACGCCTCGTCATCGATCTCGCGATTCGTCGCGCCGCGTTCGGCGGCGAGATCGCCAAGTCGAGCTGGTCGGAGCTGCCGCGCGTCGCCCCGCTCCCGGCCAACGTCGCCGCGTCCGCAAAGATCGTCGCCGAAAAGATCGGAGTGAGCCGCGAGCAGGCGCCGTACGAGGTCATCAAGCGGCTCGTCGCGTACTTCCGCGCGTTCAAGGACTCCGAAGAGATTCCCAAGGTCCAGCGCGACGTCTACTTGGACCTCGCGCTCTCTCAGAAGGGCGTGTGCCGGCATCGCGCCTTCGCGTTCCTCGTCACCGCGCTCGGCCTCGGGATCCCGTCGCGGATGATCCTGAACGAAGCGCACGCGTGGGTCGAGGTTCACGACGGTCGCCTGTGGCGCCGGATCGACCTCGGCGGCGCGGGTCGCATGCTCTCGAACCCGCTCGCGGCGCGCACCAGTCACATCCCGCCCAACGACGCCTTCGGCTGGCCTCCCGACGCGACGCGTGGCGAGGACATCGCGGGCATCAACCGCTCGGCCACGCCCGCCGCGACCGCGCAGCGCCCCGGCGCCCGCCCTGCCGGTAGCGCGGGCGCGAGGGGACCGAACGCCGTCAGCGCGCCCGTCTCTTCGGCGGGCGGTCCGGCCGAAGGCGGTGAGGGCAGCGAAGAGGACGGGACGCGCCGTCGAGAGAAGGACTCGCGTCCTCCGTCGACGATCCAAGGGCTCGCGCTCGCGCGCGATGCGGCGCGCCGCGGCGATGCGGTCACCGTGAGCGGTGTCGTGACGTCGGCCAAAGAGCGGTGCGCTTTCGTCACCGTGGAGCTCGTCTTCCGCGAAGAGAAGGGAAGGCACGAGGTCCGCGTCGGCGCGGTCGCGACCGACGCTCAGGGCGCCTTCTCGGGCAGCATCGTCGTTCCTCCGACGATGCTCGTCGGCAACTACGAGCTCGTCGCGCGCACCGAGGGAGACCTTCGCTGCGGGGCATCGCAGTGAGCAACGTTTTCGTCCCGTTCTTGTACGAGCTCCGCGCGCGCAAGGTGAAGGTCGGCGCGCAGGAGGCGCTCGCCCTCGCGCACGCGCTCTCGCGCGGGCTCCACGAGAGCTCGCTCGATGGCTTCTATCACGTGGCGCGCGCGCTCTGCGTCCACCGCGAAGCCGATCTCGACGCGTTCGATCAGGCGTTCTCGTCGCACTTTCGCGGCATCGAGACGGCATCCATCGCCATTCTCGACGAGCTCGAGTCGTGGCTCGCGGATCCGGTCACGCGGCGCGAGCTCTCGCCCGAGGAGCTCGCCGCCATCGAGGCGATGGAGCTCGAGGAGGTGCGAAAGCTCTTCGAAGAGCGCCTGCGCGAGCAGAAGGAGAGGCACGACGGCGGCAACCGCTGGATCGGTACGGGCGGCACGAGCCCGTTCGGCGCGGGCGGGCAGAATCCGGCCGGCATCCGCGTCGGGTCGCGCGGCGGCGGACGGAGCGCGATGGGCATCGCCGATGCGCGTCGCTATCGCCCGTATCGCTCGGATCTCGTGCTCGACATTCGGCAGATGGAGGTCGCGCTGCGGAAGCTCCGCGCGCTCAAGCGCGAAGGTGATCTCCTCGAGCTCGACATCGACGAGACGATCGCCGAAACGGCGAAGAACGCCGGCGAGCTCGAGATCGTGCTCCGGCCGCCGCGCAAGTCCAACGTGCGCGTGCTCCTTCTCATGGATGTCGGCGGCTCGATGGACCCGTACGCGGAGCTCGTGTCGCGGCTCTTTTCGGCCGCCAAGCGCGCCTCGAACATCCGTGAGCTCAAGACGTTTTACTTCCACAACTGCATCTACGGGCGGCTCTACGCCACCGAGCAGTTCACCGAGCCCACGCGCGTACGCGACGTGATGGATCAGTGCGGCGCGGAGTGGAAGCTCGTCTTGGTCGGCGACGCTTCGATGCATCCAGCCGAGCTCTTGGGCGGCGGCGATTGGGAGTACTACTCGTATCGGCCTGCCGAAGAAGCGCGGCGCGGCATCGAGTGGATGCAGACGCTCAAAGATCACTTCAAGCGGAGCGTGTGGCTCAACCCAGAGCCCGCGTCGTACTGGCGCGCGGGCACCGCCAAGGCGCTCGCCGACGTGTTCCCGATGTACCAGCTCACGCTCGACGGCCTCGGCGAAGCGGTGAGCCATTTGTCGAAGGGGAGCGCACATGCCCGGCGATGAGTCGCGCTCACGCGTGCACTCCGAAGACTACTTCGGTGACGGTCGCGACTACTGGTGGAACGCGGACTACCTCGCCTTCCTCGCGCGCGAGCGCTGGAAGGTCTCCGGCGGAGCGGCACTCCCCGGTGCGGCTTCGCGGATGGCGCTCGACGTCGGCACCGGCTTCGGTCACTTCATGCGCGCGCTCGCTCCGGCGCTGCCGCCCGAGACGCAATGGGTGGGGATCGACCCCGAGGCCGAGTCGATCAAAGAGGCGCATGCGCGCACGCTCGCCGTGAGCCCCGAGCTCGCGCGGCGCGCTCGGTTTCGGCTCGGTCGGGCCGAGGCGATTCCGTTCCACGACGGCGTGTTCGATTTCGTCGCCTGTCAGACCGTGCTCATCCACGTACGCGATCCGGAGGTCGCGCTCCGCGAGATGATTCGCGTCCTCGCACCGGGCGGGCTCCTCGTCGTCGTCGAGCCGGACAACCTCGCCGCCGGCTTCGCGTTCGAGAGCCGCGCGACTGGCGCGACGGCGGACGAGATCGTCGCGCTCTTCCGCTTGCAGCTCCTCTGCGAGCGCGGAAAGAAGGCGCTCGGCGAGGGAGACAACTCGCTCGGCGCGGAGCTCCCGGGTGCGCTCGCGCGGCTCGGTCTCGAGCTCGTCGACGTTGCGCTGAACGATCGCGCCTATTCGATGATCCCTCCGTACGTGCGCCCGCACGAGCGCGCCGAGCTCGCGGATCTCGAGCGCCTCACCGATGCGGGGCACTTCGTGTGGCGATACGAGGACACCGAGCGGTACTACGTCGCCGGGGGTGGAAAGCGCGAAGAGCTTCCTGCGCTCTGGGAGCTCGCGCGCCGCGAGCGCACGCGCATTCGCTCCGCGATCGCCGAGAAGCGATGGTCGGCGGGCGGCGGTCACGTCACGTACGTGGTCGCCGGGCGAAAACCGCGCTGAGCTTCGGACCGATGCTTCGGAGGTCGTCGCTCGCACGTTCGATCTGGTTCGTCGTCGCGTTGCTCCTCGGCATGCGTGAGGCGCGAGCCGACGTGCCACCGGCGAGCGAGCCGCCGGGCAGCGGTCCATCGACGCTCGGTCCGCCAGAGCGCGAGCCCGCGAGCCCGCCGCGTTGGATGCTCGGCGTGAATGGCGGGATCGCGGGGAGCCCGGCCGCTCGCCCCGCGCCGTTGTTCGCGCTGTTCGTCGAGCGGAGCTTCTCGCCCGCGCTCTCGTTCCGCGCGACGCCGTCCGTCATCTACCGGAGCTCCGACCCGGGGTCCGTCGGCGCGGCAACCATCCTCGTCGCCGCGGTCGACCTCGCGGGGTGCGCGCGACTTCCGACCCTTCCTGTGCTCACGGTCGGCGCGTGCTTGGGCGCCGAGGGCGGAGCGGCGTCGGTGCGTGCGGGGCTCATCGATGCGGCTCCGCAATACACGACCGTAGCGCCTTGGTTCGCGGGGCGCGCGGTCGCGCTCGTCGACTGGACGGTGCTCCATGCGCTGGTCGTCGAAGGCGGAGTCGGCGCGATCGTGCCGCTTGGGCTCCGCACCTTCGAGCTCAAGAGCCCCGAGGCCGAGCGCTCAAACTTCACGACCTACCAGCTCGCTCAGGTCGGCTCGCTGCTCTTCGTGGGGCTCGGTGTGCGTCTCCGTTGAGCGGCGCGCGTCAGGGGAGGCACATGCCGATCGTCGGATGGCCGACGTTGATGCAGCTCGTGATCGGCCCGCATTCGTACGTCCCCAAATGACAGAAGTTCGTGCAGTGACCGCGGAAGCACTGAAACACGATGTCGCACTCGTCGCTGGCGGTGCAGAGATCGTTCAGATGACCGCAGTTCGTGCACGATTCGCAGCGCCCGCCGCTCGCCGAGGCGATGCGACACACCGACGCGAGCGGGCAGCCGTTCTCGCTGCCCGGGGTCGAGCACGCCGCGCCCGCCGGCGAAGGCAACGCGACGTCCGGATCGATCCCCGTGCCGGTGTCGGCGGTGCTGCCGCCATCGGACGCGGCGCCCGCATCCGAGGACCCCGCGTCGGTGGAGGCCGCGGCGTCGCTCTTCGTGCCGCTGTCTTTGGTGGAGGTCGCGGCGTCACTCTTCGCGCCACCGCCTTCGGGATCGGTGGCGCCGTCGGTGCTCGCTCCACCGCCATCCGTCGCGCCACCGTCGCGGTCGTCGCTCCCCGTGCTGTTCCAGGTCGCGCAAGCCCCGAAGAAGAGGAGCGATAGGACGAGGACACGCGGCATCGCCCACCATCTTACGTCATCGAGGGCCGAGACCTCCCTCGGCCTTTGGCGAGTCGGAGCGAAGTCGGGCGGTCAGGCGCGGAGCGATTTGACGGCGGCTTGGACGTCGCCGCCAGGGATGTTCAGGCCGAGCGACTTCAGGTGCTTCATGGCCACGCCGGTCGCCTGACCGTCGTTGCCCGCGGCGCGGATCGCGTCCTTCACGGGGGCGAGCTTCTCGGCGATCTCTTCGGTGGAGAGGCCCTTCGGGAGGAGCGAGGAGAGGATGGCGTTCTCCTGCTCGAGCGTCGCGCGCTTCGCCGCGTCGGTGGTGCCGGCGAGGGTCTCCTCGTTCGACTTGACCAGCTTGCGGACGATCTGCGCGGCCTCGTCGTCGGTGAGATCGCGATTGTGTCGCGCGCCCACGACCTGCATCTCGCCGAGCGCGACGCGCAAGATCTCCTTCTCGAGATCCCGCTTGTCCTTCATCGCCTGGGTGATGCGCTTCTTGATGTCGTCGACGAGCATGACCGGGTCGTAGCACGGTTCTTCGTGCTCCGGCGCGGCCCCGAACGTGAGCGAGCGTGGCGTCTGTCTACGAGCGTTGGTAGCGCTCGTGTGACGCCGCATTCACGCGATCGGCCGGGCGCGTTGATTTCGCTCGCTGACGCGGCTGGCACCTCGGTTGCTGCCCGTGCGCGCCATGCGAATGGCTTTTTCTCTCGGCGCGGCTGCGCTCCTCATGGTCGCAACGCTCGCTCGCCCGGCCCACGCCGCGGACGCTCCCCAGACCGCAACCTCACCCAAGCTCGTCGGCGGCTTTCCGCGGACCGCGCTCGAGGCCGGGGTCGGACCGACCGGCGTTGCGTCGACGTGGCGCGGTGACGGGGGGGCCGGCGCGTCGGCGCGGCTCGGGCTCCTCCTCTTCGGCGTCGTCTCTCCGGACGTCTTGACGCGACTCCAGTACTCGCTCGTCGACGATCGGATGCTCACGTACCTCTCGCTCGGCGTGACGGGGTACGTCCCGCTTCGCGTCGTGCGCCCGTACGCCCGCGCGGGCTTCGTGCATCAACACGAGGAGTCGCGCGCGGCGATCGAGGACGGGCCCGGTCAGGCCGCGCTCGGCGTCGGCCCGGGCATTCGCCATCGCGCCGGCTTCACGACGGCCCTCGGGCTCGATCTGCCCGTCGGCCATCAGGGCGCGAGCTACTTCACGCTCGGCGGTGACGTCGCGGCGACGCACTTCCCCGATCCGCGTGGTCCCGCCACGTACGTCGCGGGCACCCTCTGGGTCACCCTCCACCAAGGCCTCTGAGGTCACCATGCGCACCGCCCAACGATTCTTCGTTCCCTCGATGCTCGTCTTCGCGCTCGCCGGCGCAGCGCTCACGGCCAGCGTCGGCTGCGGAGCACCCGAAACGCTCGACGACCATCCGTGCCCGCCCGGTGGCACGTCGCTCACGTACGAGAGCTTCGGCAAGGGCTTCATGGACGCGTACTGCCAGAGCTGTCACGCCGCCCACGCGACGGAGCGATACGGCGCGCCGGGTGGCTACGCGTTCGACACGGCCGACGACGTGCGTCGCCTTCGTGCGCGCATCTTCGTCCGGGCCGCGGGAGCCAACGTGAGCATGCCGCCCGGGCCCAACGACCCGTCGGCCGCCGAGCGTGACAAGCTCGCCGACTGGCTCGCGTGCGGCGCGCCGTGACGCGCGCGTCGGGTCAAAGGCGAACGTCGATGTAGACGCCGCGGCGAAGCTCTTGAAGCCAGGTTTTGCGCTGCTGATCGATGATCTCGCCCATCGCGCGCTGCTCCATCACCGGCCGCACCTCTTCGAACGACGGGACGTGCGGCGCCTGCCAGAGCTGCATGATGATGATGGCCTGGCCGGGGACGTCGACCGGATCGGAGATCTCGCCCTTCTTCATCTTGTCCACGAGCTGATCGAGCGGCGCGACCAGCTGTGAGACCGTCTGAAGGCCGCGCGAGCCGCACGTGGCCTTGGTCTGCACGTCTTGCGAGTACTGCTTCACCAGCTCGCAGAAGTCGGCGCCGCCGCGGGCCTGCGCCACGATGCTCTGGGCGAGCTTCTGCTCGGCCTCGATCTGCGTCGTGGTGAGCCCCGGCTCGAGTCGGCGCGCGAGGAGGCGCGGCTCGGCGACGAGCACGGTCCCGGTCTTCTCGTTCTCCTGCGCCCATCGCGCGTACGCGTTGCGCGCGTCTTCGTCCGTCACGCGCACGCGGTTCATGACGCGGAGCTGGATGAGCTTGCCCTCGAGGAGCTGGCGGCGCACCTCGTCGCGGTACTCCTGCTCGCTCATGCCCTGACGTCGCGCCTCTTCGTAGAGGTCGTTGATCCCGAGCCCGACGCTCGCCGCCTTCTGCTTGAGCGTGCGGTCGAGCTCCTCGCTCGTGATCGAGAGGCGCGACTTGTCGGCGGCCTGCTCCTCGAGCCGCTCGTCGATCATGCGGTTCAAGAGCTCGCGGTACATCTCGCTCTCTTGCGCCGCCTGCTGCGCGGCGTTGCGCGACGAGGCGAAGATCTGAATCAAGTACGGGCGGGCGCGCTTTCGGAGATCGGTGAGCAGGATGGGGCGCTCGCCCACCACGGCGACCACGCGCTCGATGATCGTTGCATGCGCTGTGCACGCAATGCCGAGGAAGCCGACCGAGAGGGCGGCGGCCAAGAGGGAGCGACCGAGACGCATGACGGAGGCAGTCCTAGCACGATCTCGGCGCGGGCCCGAGAACGCTCAGCGGCCCGGGAAATGAACCTCGAAGCCGCCGAGCTCGACGCGGTTCTTGTCGACCAGACCCTTCCCCTCGTTCGTGACCGCGATGCGCTTGGTGTCGCCGCGGACACGCCAAACGCCGGTGAAGACGCGGTAGCGCTTTCCGGCCACGTCGTGGGGGAGCGTGATCTGGACCACGTCGTGGATGATCTTGCCGACCGGCGCCCGCTCGGGCTCGACGGCCTCGGAGAACATGACGTGATCGGCGCGGATCTCTTCGCCCTCGTTGGGCTCGAGGTGCACGAAGATGCCGAGCTTGGGATCGACCTTGGGGCCGACGCGCCAATAGAGGTCGACGGTCAGCGTCTCTTCGGGAGCGACCACGGCGCGCGCCACGCGGCCGCCTTCGAGCGTGAGGTCGGCATCGAATTGGACGCCGAGCGCGGGCACGTTGGGCGGGAGCGCGTCGAGCACCGCCGGCGTTCCGTCCGGCGTCTTGAGCTCGTGCGGCGGCAAGGGCGGCTCTTTCACGAGCACGAAGGCGAGGCCCACCGGGACGAGCGTCGCGGCGAGGGCTACGCCGAGCTCGCGAACGTCGAGGCCGACGCGCTTGCGGCGAACGATCCACACGAGCGCGGCGAGCGCGGCGATCGACACCATCGCGCCGCCCACCGCAGCGCGCGGGAGAAACTTCACGACGAGGTGGTTCTTGCCCGCCGGCACGTCGACGGCGAGGAGGCCCAGCGAGCTCACCACGGTGCCGACGCTCGCCCGCCAGCCCGGGTGCCAGTTCTGATTCACGAGCACACGCGTGGGGCGCGTGACGTCGACGTCGAGCTCGATGCGGTTCGGGCTCCAGAACGTGCGCTTCACCGTGCCGGCGTCGGCCTCGGCCAGGTACTCCTCTGCTTGCAGATCACCGCGGAGGAGCGGCGACTGCGGTACCGGGTAGGCGTCGTAACAAGAGAGGACGCCGCGCGACATCGGCCCGTAGTTGGCGAGCGCCCAACGCGTTCCACGCGCTTGGTGGAACTCCTGCGGCACCTCGCGCGGCGGCGCGACCATGGGCCGGCCCTTTTCGGCGACGTGCTGGTTGGTGATGAGCGGTCCCAGGTTGGCGAGGAGGAGCGTGACGGCGAGCGTGAGCGCGAGGCCGCCGAGCATGCGGATCTGGCCCTTGCGCTTGGTCGTGGCCGGGAGCCGCGCGAGCGACTGGAGGCGCGTGATGCCGAGCGCCGAGAGCGCGGCGGCCGTCAGCGCGAAGAGGACCAGGAAACGCTCCGGGTAACGGAGCGTCGAGTAGACCGGGAGGACCTTGAGCGCGGCGAAGAGCGAGACCTTGGCGGCGTAGCCGGACGCGAGCCAGAGCGTGAGGAATGCGGCGGCGGTGAGCGCCATCGTGCGCCGACGCGCGATCCCGGCGGCGAAGGCGAGGGCGGGGAACAGGCCGACCAAGTAGTTGCCCGCGATCGGGAAGTCGCCCTGCTCGTCGGGCTTGATGCGACCCAAGAGGCCGGCCGCGATGCGTTGCGGCGTGGTCATCGGAGCGCCGCCGATGATGCGCGGGGCCATGACCAGCGTCTGCACGACCGGCCAGAGGCGCACGGCGGCGAGGCCGAGCGAGAGCACTGCGACCAGCATGGCCATCGACGCGGCGAGCGAGAGGCGCCGTGGATCACGGCGACGCGCGTAGAGGGCGTCGCCGACCTCGAACGCGCAGAAGAGCGCGGTCATCGGCGCGGGGTACGTTCCGCCGAAGCCGACCATCCACGCGAGCCCGAGCGCGGCCACCGCGGCGCCGACGCGACTCCCGCGCATCGCGCGGCGGAGGCCCCACACGATCCACGGCACGAGCTCGAAGCCCATGAAGTGCACCCACCCGAGGGCGGGCGACACCGCGAAGAATCCGGAGAGCGCGAAGGTCGGCGCCGCCAGCGCCGCGCCGAGGTGCGACGCTCCGCGCGCGCGCGCATATCGGAACGCGCCCTCGAGGCCGATCAGCAAGAAGATGAAGACGAAGAGCGGCTCGGCGCGCAGCGTTCCGAACGCGAGCGTGAGGAGGAACGTGGGCGACGCGAAGCGGCTCTGCGGCGTGCCGAGCCCGTCCATGCCGCCGCAGTAGTACGGGTCCCACAGCGGGACCTGGCCGTACTCGAGCACCGTGCGGCGCGCGCTCTCCTCGTATTGAACGAGCGGGTGCGAGTCGCGGTAGTTGTTCAAGTTGGCGGCGTCGCCGAGCATCGGCCACGCGGTGACGAGCGCGATGACCGCGTAGGCCGCGAGGCGCACGGGCGTCTTGGCGACGAGCGAGCCGAGGAGCGCGATGGCGCTCTTGAGCGACGCGATCAGTGAATCGGGCGCGGTCGGCACGGAGGCACCGTGGGCTTTTGGTGGATGTTGGTCGGCTTAGGCCAGTGCTCGCGCATACCCTCATCCATCGAGAGGAGGACGTCTTGCACGCTCATGTTGCGGGGCCCCGCGATCTGCTTGGCGCGTTTGTACTCGAGGTTGTGGAACGCGTCGTCCTGCGACCAAGGATCGGCCGGGAAGTCCTTGAGCGCCTCGCGCCGCATGTTCTGCTCTTCGGTCACCATGAGCACGTAGGCGGCCTTGCGCGCGCGCTCGTCGGCCGGCGGCGGCATGGTGAGCGGCTTCACGGTGGCCGCGCGCCCGAACGCGACGATCACCGCCGCGCCGAACACCGCCCACCCGATGCGCCCCATCTGCATCGCCGTCATCTTCTGCCAGTCAATCCCACAAAGCAAAACCGCCGACCCTGTCGAGTCGGCGGCTTCTTCTCTCTCTCTCCGTGGGGGTCCGGGGGGAACCCCCGCTGCTGAGCCGAGGCCGAAGGCCGAGCGAAGCAGGCAGGAGGTGAGCCGACGAAGTCGGCGAGGAGGGCGCAGCCCTCCTCCAAACCCGAAAGAAGCGCAGGCGAGCGGGCGAAGCCCCGCTCGTCAGCGCTTCGAATATTGGAAGCGCTTGCGGGCGCCGGGCTGACCGTACTTCTTGCGCTCCTTCTTGCGCGCGTCGCGCGTGAGGAAGCCGGCGCGCTTGAGCGTCGGGCGGTTGTCCGCGGCGACGAGGCAGAGCGCGCGCGCCACGCCGTGGCGCATGGCCTCGGCCTGAGCCGAGTGGCCGCCGCCGGCGACGGTGGCCGTGACGTCGTACTTGTCGAGCTGCTCGAGGACCTCGAGCGACTGGCGCGCGATCATGCGGCTCGTCTCGCGCTCGAAGTATTCGTCGGCGGGCTTGCCGTTGATCGTCATCGTGCCCGAGCCGGGCTTGATCCAAACGCGCGCGACGGCGGTCTTGCGCTTGCCAGTGGCGTAGGTGCGGGTGTCGGTGGCCATGATGTTCTACTCAGCTCTTCACGGTGAGGGGCGAGGGCTTCTGCGCCGCGTGCGGGTGGTCGGGCGTGGAGTAGACCTTGAGCTTGGTCAACATCTCGCGACCGAGGACGTTCTTCGGGAGCATGCCCTTCACGGCCTTCTCGATGGGGAGCTCGGGCTTGCGCTCGATGAGGTGGCGATAGCTCTCCGCCTTGAACCCGCCCGGGATGCCCGAGTGGCGGTAGAAGAACTTCTTGTCGAGCTTTCCGCCCGTGAGCTTCACCTTGTCGGCGTTGACGACGATGACGAAGTCACCGCAGTCGACGTGGGGCGTGAAGGTCGGCTTGTGCTTGCCGCGGAGGACGGCCGCGACCTCGCTGGCGAGGCGGCCGAGGGGCTTGTCGGTCGCGTCGACGACCCACCAAGCACGGCTGGTGCTGGCGGCTTCGGACGTTTGGTTGAACGACTTCGTCACCTTGCGCGGTGCGGGCTGGGCAGACATCGGAGAGAGCCTTTCCACTGATCGACGGCCAAAAGTGTCCGGACGCCGAGGGGGGCGGGAAACTACGGGACGGGGCTCGCTCTGTCAAGCGAGCGCGTGACGGAAGGAAAAGGATCCCGACCGACGGGGCCCATCTACCCTTCCTGTCCGAGGATTTCCAGGTGACCAGACGTGCAGTCCGGCGCCCGGACGCTCGTTTGACACCCCTCCCGGCCCGGGCGAAGAAGCGGCCATGGCTGAGAGTCGGGCGCTCCGGGTGATCGGGCAGATCTTGGTGCCGCTCTTGGCCGCGGCGTCGCTCGTCCCGGTGGTCAGCGCGAGCGCTGCGCTCGTGGCCGGGGTGTTGCTCGCCCTCGTCGTGGGAAACCCCTACGCGGCGTTCACCAAGAAGGCGACGACGCAGCTCCTCCAGCTCTCCGTGATCGGGCTCGGCTTCGGGATGAACCTCCGCGCGGTCCTGTCGGTGGGCGTGCAGGGGATCGGCATGACGCTGGTCGGCATCGCGGGGTGCTTCGCGGCCGGCTTTCTCTTTCGGCTCGCGCTCGGCGTGCCGCGCGACGTCGGTCTCCTCGTCACCGTGGGGACGGCCATCTGCGGTGGGAGCGCGATCGCGGCGGTCGTGCCGGCGATCGGCGCGCGCGACGACGACGCGACCGTGTCACTCGCCGTCGTGTTTTTGCTCAACGCGGCGGGGCTCGTCGTGTTCCCGCTGATCGGTCACGCGTTCGGGCTCGGGCAGCACGCGTTCGGTCTCTTCGCTGCGCTCGCCATCCACGACACGAGCTCGGTCGTCGGCGCCGCGAGCCAATACGGCAAGGAGGCGCTCGAGGTCGCGACGACCGTGAAGCTCGCGCGCGCTCTCTGGATCGTTCCCTTGGCGTTCGTCATCGGTGCGCTCCGCGCGCGCCAAGAAGGCCGTGACGGTGGACGCTCCGGCGCGAAGAAGCCGTGGTTCGTGCTCGGCTTCCTCGCGGCCGCGGCGCTCGCGACCTACGTGCCGGAGGTCGGTGCCGTGGGCCCGATGGTGGCGCGCGCGGCTCGGCAGTCGCTCGTGCTCACGCTGTTTTTGATCGGCGCGAACCTCTCGCGCGGCGCGCTCCGCGCGGTGGGTGTGCGCCCGCTCGTGATGGGCGTGATCTTGTGGGTGACGGTCGCGGCCGCGACGCTCGGCGCGATCCGCGCGGGGCTCATCGGCTGAAGCGCTCGACGCGAATCACGTGGGGAGCGAGAGCTCGCGCCAGCGCACCATGCCGCCGGCCAAGTTCGCGACGCGCGCATAACCCGCTTTGCGCAGAATGAGCGACGCGAGCCCGGAGCGCTTGCCCGTCTGGCAGACCGTGACGACCGGCTTTTCACGATCGAGCTCGCCGAGCCGCGCGCGCAAATCGTCGAGCGGAACGAGGCGCGCGCCCTCGAGGTGACCGAGCTCGCCGTCCCACTCGGCGGCCGAGCGAACGTCGACGAGCTGGAGCTCGCTGCGATGCTGCGCGACCCACTCGGGCTCGATCTCGGTCAGGCCCGCGTACGTCGTCACGAGCGGCGCCCACGCGTCGCTCGGGAGCGGCGCTTCGGGCTCACCCGCGCGCAGGTTGGCCGGGAGCGCGACGTCAATCTGCTTGGGGTGCGGCAATGCCAGGTTCTTCATCGTGCCGACGAAGTCCTCTTCGCGCGCGCCGCCGCCGATGCGCGGGTTCAGGCGCTTCTCTTCGCCGATCGTGCTCGCGGTGCGACCGTCGTAGTCGTGTCCCGGGCACACGAGACAGGCGTCGGGCAGGCTGAAGAGCTGCTCTCGGATCGAGTGATACAAGAGTCCGGCGTCGCCCTTCTGGAAGTCGGTGCGGCCCGTGCCGCGCACGAGGAGCGCGTCGCCGGTGAAGACGCGGCTCCGGTCTTCCATCACGAACGAGAGGCAGCCATCGGTGTGCCCGGGGGTGGCGCGCACCACGATCGCGTGTGCGCCGAACGCGATGCGGTCGCCGTTCTGGAGCGGCAAGTCGACGTTCTTGGCGCCGTAGATCGGCGAGAGCCCGATGCGCGAGCCGAACGCCTGCTTCATGCGCCACGCGCCGGTGACATGGTCGGCGTGACAGTGCGTGTCGAGCGTGGCGACGAGCTTGAGCCCGAGCTCGCGAATGAGCGCGGCGTCACGCGCGTGCTGTTCGAAGACCGAGTCGATGAGGATCGCCTCGTGCGTCGTCTCGTCGGCGAGGAGGTACGTGTACGTGCTGGAGGCGGCGTCGAAGAGCTGGCGAAAGATCATGCAGGGAGTCGGGGCGCGGCGGGGGACTTCTGCCCTCGCGCGACCGACTCCAAGAACATCCCCGCGGCCATCGCGAGGACGAAGACGATCGCAGAGGGCACGCCCGCCGCTGCCGTCACGAGCGCCGGGCCGGGGCAATAGCCACCGAGACCCCAGCCTACGCCGAACAGGGCGGCTCCGGTGACGAGCCGTGCGTCGACGCTCTTTTTTTCCGGTAGATCGAACTTCTCCGCGAGGACCGGCGCCTTCCGAGTCAGGATGAACCGAGAGGCGATCGCGTGGGTGGCGATGGCGCCGGCCATCACGAACGCGAGGCTCGGGTCCCAATCGCCCGCGAGATCGAGGAAGGCGATGACCTTCGCCGGCGAGGTCATGCCCGCCAGCGCGAGCCCGACCGCGAAGAGGAGGCCCAGCGCGAAGGCGCTCGCGCTCGCTTTGTTCTCGACGCGGCTCATCGCACGCTCCCGCCCGCGAGCGCGTGGTGGGTGACGAACACGACCGCCATCGCGGCGGCCATGAAGGTCATCGTGGCGACGATCGACCGGACCGAGAGACGGCTCACGCCGCAGACGCCGTGGCCGCTGGTGCACCCGCTGCCGCGCTGGGTGCCGACGCCGACGAGGAGGCCCGCCACAGCGACGACCGGAGCTGGCGCGGTCGCCGCGGTCATCGTCGCGCTTCCCGTCGTCGTGTCAAAGAGCGCGAGGGCCAGCCCGCCGAGCGCGAGGCCCGCGACGAACGCGACCGCGAGCCACCGGCCGTCGGTGGGGCCGCGCCCCGTCACGACACCCACGGTTTTGGCCATCATGCCGCTGATGCCGGCCACCCGACCGTGGAGGAGCAGCATCAAAGACGCGGCCGCGCCGATGAGGACGCCCCCCGCGAGCGGACCAAGAAAGGAGAGCGCCATGACGGTACGTCCGTTATAGCGGACAAACCGCCGCCGGCAAGGGGGCCCCGACGGATCGGCGTCCAGCCATCGCATCGCGCGCGTGTCACGCTCGCGAATAACGCTGCGCGCCACGTTTTACCTGCCCGCGCTGGATGCTCGCGCCACGGTCCCCGTCCGATGCGCATGCTTCTCCTCCGTCGCGCCTCTCGCGTCACGCTGGCAGCTCTTCTGCTCGCGGCCTGCTCTTCGAGCTCCGTCGGGGCCGACGCTGAGGGCCCGCGCGAAGAAGATGCAAGCGAGAGCGCCGATCCGCTTCAGGACGACGGCGGCGCCGAAGCGAACGCGTCGCCGGACGGTGGCAAAGACGGCGGGCATCGCGATGGCGGCAAGGACGGCGGGCTTCACGACGCGAGCGCGTTCGACGCCGCGCCGTTCGGTGACGCATCACCCCCGGGCGATGGAGGGAGCTCGAAAGACGCATCCGCATCGATGGGCGACGCGAGCGTCGGAGACGGTGGGCCGACGCTCCCGCAGTCGCTCGGGTGCAGCGTCGATGGTTTCTGTGCGACCCGGCTCTCCGATCGGGACCTGAACGGCGTGTGGGGCAGCTCTCCGAGCGACGTGTGGATCGTCGGTGACGACCACGCCATCTTCCACTGGAACGGGACGTCGTTCGCGATCGCCTCGGCGCCGGTCCAAGGCACCGCGGACCTGTTCGGCATCTGGGGAAGCGGCCCGTCGGCCGTATGGGTCGTCGGCGATCACCTCAAGATGTTCTGGGACGGCACCCAGTGGAAAGAGCAGAGCGCGCTCAGCATGGTGTGGTCCGTCTACGGGACGGCGGCGAACGACGTTTGGGTCAGCGACGAGTTCTACACGTGCCATCACGCGGGTTGGGCGATCCTCGGTGAGATCTGTCCGGGCACGTATCCGGTGGCAGCGGGCCTCTGGGGTGCCGCCAAGAACGACTACTGGATGGTCGAGAAGTGGCGACCGTTCTTCGCGCATTGGAACGGCTCCACGTGGACCGAGCAGCAGGTCTCTCACGAGGCCACGTCGATCTGGGGCAGCGCGACGAACGACGTCTGGGCCGCGGCCGGCTCCTACTGGCTGCACTGGAACGGCAGCGCGTGGGCCACGACGTCGACGCTCGCGAACGCGTACGACTACGGCGTCGCCGGCTCGGCTGCGAACGACGTGTGGGGCTTCGGCTACGCCGGCGCGCTCCAGCACTGGAACGGCAGCGCGTGGAGCGCGGTGGCCAGCGGAACGACGACGCCGCTGCGCGCGGGCTGGGCGCCCTCGGCAAAAGAGGCATGGATGGTCGGTGACGGCGGCATCGTGATCCATCGCAAGCTTCCGTGAGCCAGCGACCGTCGAGCCGATCACCGCGCCTCCCTCGCGACGCGCGTGCGACGTGAATCGCGCGCGTCGCGAGGAACGTCACGGGCTCAGTGTGCGCCGGCCTTGGCCACGGGCTTCGCGCTCTCCGCGGGCTTCGCAGAGCCGGCGGCCGCGGCGGCCTCGAGGCCCTTCTCGACGGGGAGGTTGGCCGACTGCCACCCGCGCAGGCCTTCGTCGAGGCCCTTCACGTTCGTGTACCCGAGCTTGGCGAGGAGGCGCACCGCGACCTTCTGTTGGTGGCCCGTGTAGTCGGCGAGGCAGATCGCCTGCGTCGGCTTCACTTCGTCCTTGAGGCGAGCTTCGAGCTGGTCGAGCTCGATGTTGATCGATCCCTTGATGCGGAAGACCAGGAATTCGTCGCGCGGGCGAATGTCGACGACGACCATCGACTTCGACTGCAGCGCAGTGTTGAGCGCTGCCGGTGCGATCTTTACGAGATCGACTTGCGGGAGCGGGTTGCCTTCGACGGGGAGCTTCGCTTCCTTCCACGCAGGCATGCCTTCGTCGTAGACGACCGCGTTGGGGAAGCCGTTTGCCGTCGCGGAGCGACCGGCCTTGTGGCTCTTGGTACAGGCGGGGCCGTTGCAATAGAAAACGATCTGCCGGCTCTTGTCCTGAACGACGCTGGCGAGCGTGGCCTCGACCTTCTCGGCCGGCACGTTCACGGCGCCGGCGATGTGCTCGTTCTCGAACTCGACGCGCGAGCGCGCGTCGATGAGCGTGAAGGGCCACGTGTTCGCCGCGCCTTCTTTCGTCCGGCCGGAGAGGTTCGCCGTCGTGATGGTCTTGAGGGGGTAGCTCTTGCTGCCGAGCACGGCTGGATCGGCCGGGAAGCGCTCGATGGAGCTCTGTGCCGATGCTGCGGCGGACGCGGCTGCGGCCGGCTCGGGCTCGGCTTCGAGTGAGCGCTTCTTCTTCCCGCACCCGGCGGCGGCGATCAGCGCCATGGCCGCGAATAGGACCGAATGTGCACGATTCATCGGGTTCCCTCCAAAGACGACCAGGGTCTCACGACCGGTAGGTCGCTAGTTGGCTGAACCGCATGGAGAACCGCTCCGCCCGGTGGGTGGAGTGGGGCGGATGTCGTTGGTGAGGGAGCCGTGCGCAGACGGGCTGCGGTCAGAAGATGCCGATGCTGAACTGCACCGCGCCGAAATCCTCTTCGGGCCGGTAGCGCGTGACGTTGATGCCGTAGTCCAGCGCAGCCGGTCCGATGGGGGTCTGGTAGCGGATGCCGCTGCCGACGGCGGCGCGGATCGGGAAGCGTCCACTGTCGAAGGGCGTCGACGGATCGCCCCACAGATTGCCGATGTCCGCGAACGCGACGGTCTCCCACGAGCCGCCGAGCGGGATGCGAAGCTCGGCCTTGGGGTTGATCATCAGGTTGCCGCCGCGAATCGGCAGCTTCTCCGGCTTCAGGCGATCCGCGTCGGCGAGGTTCGGGTTGCGAGCGTCCGCGCGAATCTTGTCCATCGACTCCTGCGGGATGAAGGTGTCTTGGTACCAGGCGCGCATCGACTCGAAGCCGCCCAAGAAGAACAAGCGATCGGGGTAGGTCGCGAGTCCTTTGGGGTTGGTGAGCTGCGCGTTCCACCCGAGGCGAATCTCGGCAGCGAACGTCAGGCGTCGCCCCACGGGCACGTAGCCCGCGAACGTTTCGGTGAAGCGGAGCGTGTGCCCTTCGGTGGCGGTGCCCGCGGCGTCGTTCTTGTTGAGGCTGAACCAATCGACGTGCTCGACGCCGCTCACGAAGAACGTGCCGTGCCGCGGATTGAACGAGCTGTCGCGCCGGTCCCAGGTGACGACGAGGCGCTGCGCGAAGGCCTGGCTCTTTCCGTCGGGCACGCGGAGGAGGCGCGCGACGTCGAGGTTGGTGCTTCCGTTCTCGAGGTACTGCTGGATGGTCTGCTGATGGAAGATCAGCGCCTCGTTGTACTCGATGGTCTGCGACAGCGAGAGCAGGAGGTCGCGGTACGGCCGATAGACGAACGTCGGAATGCCGGCGACCTTGCGGAGGCGGAAGTCGCGGCGCGGCGTCTGGCTGCCGACGCCCTCGACGCTCATGCGCATGAGCGGACCGAGCCCGATTTCCGGGAAATCCATGCGCGCCGTGGCGCGGCCGGCCACGCGCTCGATGCTGATGCTCTTGCCGAGCTCGGCGTCCCACGTCTTGCGAACCTCGGGATCGATGATGAACTCGCTCGGCAAGAACGAGAGCTGGAGCCGGGTCGAGAAGCCGATCGCCGAAGCGAACAGGTTGCGGTCGCCGAACTCGTTGGCGATGCGGAAACCTTCACCGGTGGAGAAGCCCGGCCGAACCTCGACGTACTTGGGCTCGACCTCGGTCACGGTGATGACGACGGTCTTGTCGCGCTGCGGGACGTACGGATCGCTGAGGCCGACGGTGACGCTGGAGAAGACCCCGAGCGTCGCGATGCGCTCCTGCGTCTTTCGAACGTCGCTGAGCCGATAGGGCCGACCTTCTTGGAGCGCGACGCGGCGCCGGATGACCTTCTCGCTGGTGAGATCGTTTCCTTGGATGACGATGCTCTTGACGATGACCTGCTCGCCCTCTTGCACGTCGAGCGTGGCGCGGGCGCGGGTGTGGTCGGGTGACTCGTCGAGGGTCACGTTCACGTCGGCGTACGCGAAGCCCTCCTCTTTGTATGCATCCTGCACGCGTCTTCGCGCGTCGTCGATGTCGCGCGTGGAGACCGGCCGGCCGAGGTCGATGCCGGCCTCGTTCGCGAGCTTCTCTTCGGTGAGGTAGTGCGCGCCGCGGAGGCGGAGGTCGTAGAGCGTGACGCGCGGCCCGAGCTTGATGGGGAGGCGCAGCGCGACGTTCGACTCGCAGGTCACGCCGCGGCTCGGGTCCGGCACGCACGACAGCGCCGGATCGAGCGGCTGGACCGGGAGCGGAAGACCGGACGGGTCGTAGGCGCAGGCGTTGGTCGGCTTCTTCGGCAATGGCAGGGGAATGCACCGACCCGCCGGCGACTTCGGGTCGCAGCGTCGCCGCACGACCTGGACCGGGCCGACCTGGGCGTGGAGATATCCCTCGTTGCGAAAGAGCTGTTGGAGGTGCTCGAGCGCGCGCTCGTAGGTCGCCGGCACGTACGTCGCCACGGGATCCAGATCGATCGGCGCCGGGTGGGCGACGTCGCGCTCCGAGGGCGCGAGGAGGTCGTCGACGCTTCTCGGGTCGGGGCTCTTGAAGAGGTCGGCGCCGGGGAGCTCCTCTTCGAGAAAGCTGTCGATCTCGCGGCCGATGGCGGTGGGGCTCGAGACCGTGTCGTCGTCGAGGAGCGGCCCCAAGAAGAGGACCCGTACGCGCTTCTTGAGCCGCGCGATCTCACTCGTGCTGAGGCACGGGTAGGCGCGACTCGTCACCGTCACGCGCCGGTGCTCCACGATCTTGAACACGCGGTGGTGCACCGGGTCCTTGGCGCCGCCGCGCTCCTCGACCCCGATCTCGACGTCGTAGAAGCCGTGCTTCAGGTAGAACTCGCGCAGCTTGTCGACCAAGTGACCGGCGGCGAGGTCCGTCTCCTTGTCGAGCTCGAGCGCCTCGGTGAGCGCGTCTTCGTCGAAGGAGTCGTTGCCTTCGTAGCGCGGGAGAATGCGCGGGCCCGCGTCGAGCCTCACGCGGAGCGTGACGCGCCCGCGGTAGCGCACGACGTCGTGGCTGACCTTGGCGCCGTAGTAGCCGAGCGCGTGCAGCTTGCCTTCGAGCTCCGCGTCGGCGGCGTCGAGCGCAGTCTCGTCGGCGCGGTCCTTGGTCTTCACGCGGTACGACGCGGATGCGGCGCGGAGCTCGCGATCCTTGCCCGAGACCACGTAAAACGCGCGCTCTTCGATGATGCGCGCGTCGCCGGGCGTCACCTCGAGCATGACCACGACGCGCAGGGGGTCGTCGGTGCTGCGGGCCTCGATGGCGACGGTCGCGTCGGGATAGCCGCGCCGGGCCAGGAAGGTCTCCATGCGCTCTTGCTGCGCGTAGAGCTCGGCGCCCACGAGCTCGCCGCCTTCGGCGAGATCCGCCTCCCGGAGGAGCTCGCCTTGCTCGACCTTGGCCCCGCCGAGATCGACGCGGAGCGTCTCGATGACCTTGCGTGCGACGACGCGGTAGACGACGCGCACGCCGGCCGCTTCGAGCGTGCCCGACGCCGTCGCGCGGGCGAAGCGTGCGGTGCGCGTGAGCTCCTCCAAGCCTGCGCGTACGGCGGCGATCGAGAGGACGTCACCGGCCTTGATCGCCGTCGGGCGCGGCAGGCTGGTGTTGCCCCAGGACTCGCCCTCGATCTCGACGTCGACCCGGGCGACGCGCTTACCGACGAACGGCGCGAGGTCCGGCGCCGGCGGCACCACCGGGAGCGCGCTCGCGGGGGGAGGTGGCGACGGCGGCGTGAGCGTCTCGATGCCCGAGCCCTCGGCGCGCGCGCGCGGCGCGCTGGTCAGCGCGAGCGAGCTCGCGAGGAGCGCGAGGATGGCGAGCCGGCGCATCGATGCCCGGCAGCATACTCCGACCGAAAGCGCGATTTCAGCGGAACTCGACGCGCCAGCGCACGTCGACGCCGACGTTACCGACGGTCGACGAGGTCACGTCGTTGATGTTGTCGTACGAGCCCTGCACGCTCCATCGCTGGTTGAGTCGCCACTCGACGTTGGAGCGGAGCTCGCGATCTTCGGCGAGGCTGGTGGTGACGTTGGCGCGCACGTTGTCGGTGATGCGCTTGCCGAGCGTGACCTGCGGCTCGGTGCGGCCGGTGCGCGACGAGTACGCGCTTCCGAAGCGGAAGTCGTCGATCACCGGAACGGCCTTCTTCACCGCACGATCGGCGCCGCTCGCCGCCGCGAGCGCTTCGAGCGCGGCACCCGCGCCGAGCGCGCCCGCCTGGAGCTGATCGACCTCGGCGCGCGTCATGCCGATGGTGAGGAGGAGCACGATGTCTTCTTGTGAGAGCGGAGGATCGCTCGTCATGTCGAGCCGGAGGTTGTCGCTCTCGCCGTAGGCGTGGAGGCTGATGCGCCAGAGCCCGGCCTGCCGACCGAGGCCGGTGGCGACGTTGGCCGAATCGCCCATGCGGCGGTACTCGGTGACGGCGAGCACGTCGATGTTGGGCGCGATGCGCGTGGCGTCGTCGAAGCGCAAAATGGCTTGTTTTACGTCGAAATCGCTGGTGCGGAAGTGGAAACGCCCGCCGGGGAGGCTCTTCAGCTCGCCGCGCAAGCCGACGCGCTGGTTGGTGCCGGTGACCTGGAGCACGTTCGACTCCACGCCGAGCTGCACCTCGATCATGTTGTTGTGGACGCGGAGCGGAGTCTTGGCGCGCACGTTCACGTCGAGCGTGAGCGAGTCGAGCGACGGATCGTAGGCGTCGACCGTCGCGCGCTTGGTCTTGAGATCGCCGAGCGACCCCGTGAGGGCCATGGGCCGCGAGTACTCGAACGAGGTGATGGTGACGTCGCCCGCGAGGTGCGGGAGCCGCGTCTTTTGGCCGTTCGGATCGAGCGCCGCGAGGGCGAGCGTGAGATCGGCGTCGGCCGCGAGGCGCATGCCGTCGTCGGGTGCGAAGCGGACGCCGCGGGCGGCCACGCCGATCTCGCCCGCGCCGAGTGAGAAGCCGCGCAAGGGGAGGCGCCCGCTCAGCGCGAGCGTCCCGCCGGAAAAGCGCCCCGACCCGCGCGCGATGCGGATCTCCTGCGCGTCGGCCTCGACGTCGATGTCGACGTTGGTGACCGCGCTCGGCAGGCCCTGCACCACGAACTCGCCGCCCTTCACGCTGAGCTTGCCGTCGACGGTGGGCGCGAGCGCCTTGCCGCCGATGTGCACCGCGCCGGCGAGCGTGCCTTGCGCGCGCGTGACGCGCGGCACGATGCCCGTGAGGACGCCGAGGTCGATCGGCGCGAGCTCGGCGCGGAGATCGAGCTCGGGCGCGCGCGTGATCTTCTTCGCCGACCCGCTCAGCGAGATCTCGCCGGAGAGGCCGCTCTTCGACTTGAGCGCGAAGCCCATCGTGGGGAGCGTGAGCGCGTCCTCGCGCACCGCCAAGCGCACGCCGGTGGTCTTGAGCGCGAGCTCCTGACCGGCCTGCGCCACCGAGAGCTCGCGCGGGACGAAGTCGACGACGGCGTGCGAGTAGTCGCTCTTCTTGAGCTTGTCGAAGGTGAGCGTTCCCGAGACGGCACCTTCGATCGGAACGCTGGGCTCGGCGTCTTGGGATTTTTGGTCGGGATCCTCGAAGAGGCGCGCCGCCGCGCCGAGATCGAAGCGCTCGAGATCGAGCGTGCCTTTGAAGCCCGGGTCGTCGGCGCGGATCATCACCAGCTCGCCGATGCGGATCTGGTTGGCGAAGAGCGCTCCCGTGGCGCGGAGCTCCCCGTGCGGAGCCTTGTTCTTGAGGTACGCCTCCTTGTCGAACGGGGCGCCGATCGGCCCGCCGCAGCGGGTCTTGCCGATGACCTTGGCCTTCTCCGACGGCGCCTCGTTCATTCGGAAGTGGAGCTGCGAGGGCCCGAAGCGCGTGCCACGGACGAGCGCCGGGCTCACGTCGAGATCGCCTTCGATGGCCCACTCGTCGACGTTGCCGGTGAAGCGCGCGAAGCCCGACGCCGTCGCCTCGAGCTTCTGTCCGATCTTGCCGAGCGTCTGCACCTTGGTGAGGGGGATGCTCTGGATGACGACGTTGCCGCTCACCTTGCCTTTGTCGAGGCTCGCCGTTCCGAGCAGGCTCCCGCCCACGCCGCTCTTGCGGAGCTTGCGCAAGTTGAAGGAGTGGATCTCGACGTTCGCGCCGTAGAGGCCCGCGTCACGATCGGTCCACTCGTAGTCGAGATCGAGATCGCCGTCGTCGAAGCGTTCTCCGAAGAGCGTCATGTCGCTGACGCGCGCGTGTGCGTCCACGTCGATGAATCCCGTGCCGCACTTGTCTTGGGGCCCGCCGAGCGCGACGTGGACGTTGGAGCGCGTGGAGAAGGTGCCTTCGATCTCCGCGAATCGCGGGTCGTCCTCCATGTGCCAGAGGGAGAGGAAGTCGCGGACGTCGAAGGCCGGCGAGGTCACCACGGCGTCCATCGCGAGGTTGGCGCGCCCGCCGAAGTCGACCGAGCCGCTCGGCATCTCGTAGTGGCTCTTGCCCTTCACCGCCTTCACGTTGGAGAGGTCGACGACGAGATCGCGGAACTTCACGTGCGCGGCGCCGATGTTGCCGAACGGGATCGCGCCGAGGGAGAAGTTCTGGATGGCGACGTCGCCCTCGAGCTGCGGGTCGCCGAACGCGCCGCTCACCGTCACCTGCGCTTCGGCCTGGCCGGCGACCGGGACGCTGCCGAGGGGGGAGAGATCGCCGAGCTCGATCTTCGCCGACGGGATGTCGATGTGCAGGATCTCGTTGTACTGGAGCGTGATGTTGGCGTTCTCGACCAAGCTCCGCGGCGCGACGACGCGCGTCTTTTGAAAGTTCACGCCGTCAGGGCGGATGGCGACGTGCGAATTCACGAGCGCCGACGAGAGCCCGATGATCCGGCTCTTGACGGCGCCGTCCGCGGGCGCGTCGTAGACCGCGAAGGTGTCGGAGCGCGCGGTGAGCTCGCCGTCGAGCTTGAGCGGCGCCACCGTCCCGGAGAGAACCGGCACGTGCCCCTCTTTGACGTCCCACTGCACGTGCGAGTGCGGGTGAACGCCGAGATCTCGGAGGAGCGAGGTGAAGTTGAGCCCGAGGATGTCGACGCCGGCGCGAATGGGCACGCCCTTGGTGAGCGGCTCGACGTGAACGTCGACGAGCGTCACGTCGGCGTCGCCGATCGCGACCTTGAGCTTGGGGACCTCCACCGCGTCGGCTCGCGTGCGCACCTCGCCTTCGACGCGGCGCCCCACGGTGTAGTGGGTGATGCGGATGTCGTGCCCCTCGATGCGGCCGTCGACCTCCGGGAGACGCATGCCCTCCACGAAGCGGAGCTCGAGGTCGGCGCCCACCCAGCCGTCGTTGTCCGGCATCTTCACGAAGCGACCGCCGATGGCGATCGGGGCGCGCGCGCGGAGGTGACCCGACACCTGCGGGAGTTGCCCCTCTTCCTTCGGTAGTCGGACCCGAAGGTGCGCGAGCGAGGCTTCGATCTTGCGCCGATCGTCATCCGGCAACTTGCAACTCGGTCGCGTATTCGGGGCGTCGTCGAGGTCGACCGCTGCCGAGAGCGCGAGGCGGTGCACGGTGATGGCGTCCGGGTCGATGCGGAGGCGCCCGTCGAGCCGACACACCACGTCCTCGTCGACGGCGGCGCTCGGCTCGGAGCGCGTGCGATCGACGGTGGCGCCGGCCAGCCAGACCGAGGCCTCGAACGAGGATCCGGCGCGCGCGTCGTCCTCTGCCGAAACGTCGAGATCGAGGCCTTCGGCGGTGCCGTGCACGCCGTCGACGGTGACGTCGATCGACGCGTCGGTGACCGACACCGTCCGGAAGGGCGCGTGGAACGGCCCCGACGATTCTTTCTTTTTCTCGGGCAGCTTGACCGCGAGGTTCTTGAGCGCGCCGCCTTCCATGACGACGCGTACGCGCGGCGTGTCGACCTCGATCTGGTCGATGCCGATCTTGCCGGAGAGGAGGCCAAAGAGCTTCGGCTTCACGGTCACTCGCCGCGCGGTGAGCGCGGGGCTGCCGCCGTCGGTCGCGTCGACGCGGACGTCACTCAAGACGACGGCGAGCGGCAGGAACGAGACGTCGACCTTCCACGCGCCGGTCACGTTCTCGCGACGCGCGAGCGCAGCCATCGTGGTCTCGGCCCACGCGCGAACGCGCGAAGAGCGGACGCCCGCGGCGAGCGCGAAGGGGAGGACCGCCAAGATCGCGAGGACCACGCACAAGACCTGGGCCACGATCCGACCGAAATCGCGACGACGGCGGCGGCGCCGCGCATGCGCGTAGAGGCTGGTCGGGACGTGCTCGGCGGTCATGGCGGGGGCAGGCGGCTTCAAAAACGCCTGGGAAATCGGCCTTCTCTGGCTCTCTCAGGGTAGCTTCCTCGGTGAACAGTGCCTATTTTCCGAGTCCCTTTTCTCCATGAGACGTCGTTCGGTCGGAGTCCTTTCCAAAGACGAGCTGTTCGCGGCCCGAATCGCCCGCCTCGAGCGTGAGGACCCGGAACGGGTGATCCGTACTCTCGAGCCCTTCGTGTCGGAGCCGCGGCGGAGGCGCATCTTGGACATGCTGGAGAGGCGCCTGGGGAGCGTGGTGGTGGCCTTCGAGTCGCCGCACGACCCGCACAACGGCGCGGCCGTGATGCGCTCGTGCGAGGCCTTCGGCGTGCAGACGCTCCACGTGATCGAGCAGATCGAGCCCTTCTTGGCGGCGAGCTCGGTGTCGCGGAGCGCCGAGAAATGGGTCGACGTCGTGCCGCATCCCACGGTCGTCGAGGCCGTCGCGACGCTCCGCGCCGGCGGATACACGCTCGTTGCGGCCGACGCCGACGGCACGCTCGAGCCGCACGATTTGGCCGAGATTCCCCGGCTCGCGATCATTTTGGGAAACGAGCGTGACGGCATCGGTGAGGAGCTACGCTCCGCGTGCGACAAGGCCGTGCGGGTGCCCATGCGCGGCTTCGTGGAGAGCCTCAACGTGAGCGTGACGGCAGCGATTCTCCTCGCCGCCGCGACGCGCGGGCGCGCGGGAGATCTGCCCGAGGCGGAGCGTCGGCGCGTCTATGCGCGCGGCCTCTATCTATCGAGCACCATCGCCGACAAGCTCCTCGAGTGAGGTCGGGACGCGATGTCGGCCGCGACTTTGACAGGGTGCGCGACGGGTGAGACGTTGACTCGACGACCGTGAAGGCGCGACATCCTCTCCTCGCGCTCGCCGATTGGATCTGGCTGGGCGCGGCCGTCGGCGTCGCGTCGGGCGCCGCCTCGGCGGTGTTCCTCTTGCTCCTGGATCGCGCGACGCGCGAGCGCGAGGCGCACGGGCTCCTCTTCGTCTATCTGCTCCCGATCGCGGGGCTCGCCATCGGCGCGCTCTACGAGCGCTTCGGCGCGTCGATCAAGGGGGGGCAGAGCCTCATCATCGACACGCTGGTCGGCACCGACCGCGCCGCGCCGCAGCTCCCGCTCCGCATGGCACCGATGGTCCTCGTGGGGACGGTGCTCACGCATCTCTTCGGCGGGAGCGCGGGCCGCGAGGGCACCGCCGTGCAGATGGGGGCGAGCTTGGCCGATGCGATCGCTCATCGCTGGGACACCGGCCGTGCGATTCGCCGTCAGCTCCTCGCGGCCGGGATCGCCGGCGGCTTCGGCTCGGTCTTCGGCACCCCCATCGCCGGAACGATCTTCGGGCTCGAGGTGGTGTGTCTCGGACGAATGGAGACCGACGCCCTCGCGCCCGCGCTCGTCGCGGCGGTGGTCGGGGACTTCGTGACGCGCAGCCTCGGCGTCGTCCACACCGTCTACCCCATCGCGCCGGCGCTCGGCTTGACGCCGCTCGTGCTGGCCAAGCTCATCGTCCTGGGCCTCACGTGCGGCCTCGCGACGTTCGCCTTCGTCGAGCTCACGCATCGATTGAAGGCGCTCCTCGAGCGTCACGTGCCGCGCCTCCCGATCCGCATGCTCCTCGGCGGCGCTCTCCTCGTCGTCATGACCAAGGTCTTTCGCACGACCGACTACCTCGGGCTCGGCGTCCCGCGGATCGTCGCGGCGTTCGGCGAGCCGCGCGCGGGCGTGCACGTCTTCGTGCTCAAGCTCGTGTTCACGGCCGTCACGATCGCCAGTGGGTTTCTCGGCGGCGAGGTGACGCCACTCTTCTTCGTGGGCGCCACGTTGGGGAGCTCCGTCGGCGGCGCGCTCGGGCTGCCGGTCGCGCTCGCGGCCGGGCTCGGCATGGCGGCGGTCTTCGGCGCCGCAGCCAATACTCCGATCGCGCTCTCGGTGATGGCGGTCGAGCTCCTCGGCGGCGCGGTCTTCCCGCACGTCGTCGTGGTCGCCGTGGTGGCTTACCTCGCCACGGGCCATCGCGGGATCTACCCGGCGCAGCGCATTTTTCGGCACAAGCATGGGGGAGCGCCGCTCACGGAGCCGGTGGCGCTTCGCGATTTTCGCGCCTCGCTCCCAGAGCGCCCGGCGTCGGAGCGGCGGCCGCCGGGTTGACCACCCGGAGCGCTGTGTGCGCGGCATGAGCTGTGGGATGATACGGCCCCCGCGGGCCCCGGCTCGTGGACGGTTCCAAGGAGTGAGGCAGTGACGACCGAGAACGAAGAGAAGGGCGGGCAAGAAGTCGGGGAGGGCGCGGCGCCGGCCGCTGCCGCGGATCCCATCGATCCCGTCGCCGAGGCCAAGGCCGAAGCCGCCAAGAACAAAGAGCTCTTCATGCGGACCGCGGCCGACTTCGACAACTTCCGCAAGCGCTCCCGCAAAGAAGTCGAAGACGCGCGCCGATCGGGTCGCGAGGAGCTCCTCAAGGAGCTCCTCCCCGTGTTCGACAACCTGGAGCGCGGGATCCAGAGCGCCCAGCGCGCCACCGACGTGAAGGCGGTGGCCGACGGGCTCACGATGATCCTGAAGCAGTTCGAGGGCACCCTCGGGCGTATCGGCATCCAGCGCGTCCCCACCGTGGGATCGGGCTTCGACCCGTCGGTCCACGAGGCGATCCAGCAGGTCGAAACCGACGAGCACCCGCCGGGAACGGTCGTCGCCGAAGTGCAACCGGGTTACAAACAGGAAGACCGCCTCGTCCGCGCGGCGATGGTGGTGGTGGCGAAGCCCAAGGCCGGCGGCAACGACGGCAAGGCGGATCCCGCGGGCCCGACGAACTGATCGGCGGGCGGCGGCGCGAACAGGGATACGGAGGATCGAGCGTTGGGGAAGGTGATCGGGATCGATTTGGGAACGACGAACTCCTGCGTCGCCGTCGTCGAGACGTCGCCGACGGGCAAGGTCGACGTCCGCATCATCCCCAACGCCGAAGGCGCGCGCACGACGCCGTCGGTGGTCGCGTTCACCGGCGGCGGAGACCGCCTCGTCGGACAGCCCGCCAAGCGCCAGAGCGTCACCAACGCCGTCAACACCGTCTACGCGGTCAAGCGCCTGATGGGGCGCAAGTACGAGTCGCCGGAAGTGTCGCGGCAGCGCGGGCTCGTCCCCTACAAAATCGCCCAGGCCCCCAACGGGGACGCGTGGGTCGACGTCGGCGGGCGGCCGATGTCGCCGCCCGAGGTGAGCGCGATGGTGCTCGCCAAGATGAAGGAGATCGCGGAGTCGTTCCTCGGCGAAGACATCGTGGAGGCGGTCGTCACCGTCCCCGCGTACTTCGACGACGCGGCGCGGCAAGCCACCAAGGACGCCGGGCGCATCGCCGGCCTCGAGGTGAAGCGCATCATCAACGAGCCGACCGCCGCTGCGCTCGCGTACGGGCTCGAGAAGAAGCAGTCCGAGCGCATCGCCGTCTACGACATGGGCGGCGGTACGTTCGACATCTCGATCTTGGAGATCCGCGACGGCGTCTTCAACGTGAAGGCGACGAACGGTGACACCTACCTCGGCGGCGAAGACTTCGACCTCCGCGTGATCGACGCGCTCGCGAGCGCGTTCCAGGAAGAGAACAAGATCGATCTCCGCGCCGACAAGATGGCGCTCCAGCGCCTCAAGGAAGCGTCCGAGAAGGCCAAGCACGAGCTCTCGTCGTCGCTCGAGACGGAGATCAACTTGCCGTTCGTGGCCGTGAGCCCGTCGGGTGAGCCGCTCCACCTCGTCCGCACCATGACGCGGAGCGAGCTCGAGCTCCTCACCGGTGATCTCATCGAGCGGTCGCTCGAGCCGTGCAAGCGCGCGCTCGACGACGCCAAGCTCGCCGTCACCGACATCGACAACGTGGTGCTCGTCGGCGGCATGACGCGCATGCCCGCCGTGCAGCAGGCCGTGAAGGGGTTCTTCGGCAAGGAAGCGCAGCGCGGGGTCAACCCCGACGAAGTCGTGGCCGCGGGCGCGGCGCTCCAGGGGGCGGCCCTCGGCGGCGACGACGCGATCGAGGTGCTCCTCCTCGACGTCACGCCGCTCTCGCTCGGCGTAGAGACCGGAGGCGGCGTCTTCACGCCCCTCATCCCGCGCAACACGACCATCCCCACCGAGAAGAGCGAGATCTTCACCACCAGCGTCGACAATCAGTCGTTCGTTCCGGTGCACGTCCTCCAGGGCGAGCGCCCGATGTCGGCCGACAACGTCAGCCTCGCGCGCTTCGAGCTGACGGGCATCCCGCCGGCGCCGCGCGGAGTGCCCAAGATCCAAGTCACGTTCCGCATCGACGCCGACGGCGTCGTCGACGTCGACGCCAAGGACCTCGGCACCGGTCGTTCGACGCAGGTGAAGGTCAAGCCGACGAGCGGCCTCTCGCAGCAAGAGGTCGATCGGTTGATCGAGGAGTCGGAGAAGTTCAAGTCGGGCGACGAGCAGCGCAAGCAACTCGCCGAGCTCAAGAATCAAGCGGAGACGCTCCTCTACACCACCGACGCCGCGCTCGAGGGCTACGCCGATCTCGTCGACCCCGAGGTCCTCGCGAACACGAAGCAGCAGGCGGCGGACCTTCGGGAGCTCCTCAAGGCCGGCACCGATCTCAACGCCATTCGCGAGGCCTATCAAAAGCTCGAGGCCATGACGTTCGCCATCGCCGAGTCGATGTACGGCGGCGCGGGCGGCGACGCGCCAGCCTGACGCGCGCCCACGCCGGGGCGATCGCCGCCCACACTCCCTCGTCGAGGGTGGTGCGTACGACCCGCGATGGACCGGTGGGGCGTTCACGATCCAGCGTGTTTCCCGCGCGAGCCGGCGCGCTGTGTTGGTCCGGTCCATGCAGCATGACCGAGCATGACGCGCGCTAGCTTGTCGTTGTTCGCGGCTCTTGGAGTCTTGGCCGGTGTCGTCGCCTTCGGTTGCTCGTCGAACGAAGCCTCCGAGCAGGGCGCCGGTGGCGAAGAAGAGGACGAGGGCGCGCTCACGAGCCCCGACCCGAACACCGCGCCCAAGGCAGCGGGCGCGCTCACGTTCAAGGACGCGTGCGCCGGCACGAGCTCGATCACCCTCGGCGCGTTCGGCGACGTCTTGATGCACACGCCGCTGCAGAAGCAGGCGTACGCCTCGCCGGAGGGCTTCAAGTCGACGTGGAAGGGCGCGATGGGGCTGCTCGGCAAAGCCGACCTCACGTACGCGAACCTCGAAGGCCCCACGGCTCCCGGCTTCAAGAAGGGCGGCTCGCGCGGCACTGATCCCGGCAAGGTCTACGACGACGTCGTCTACTCGAGCTACCCGACCTTCAACTATCACCCCTCGCTCATCGACGATCTCAAGGCGAGCGGCGTCGACGTGGTCTCGACGGCGAACAATCACGCCATGGACCGCGCTACGGGCGGCGCCGACGAGACGATCGCTCAGCTCGAGCAGCGCGGAATGCCGCACACCGGGTCGAAGCGCGCCGCATCGCAGGAGGCCTGGCACACGACGACCGAGGCCAAGGGCTTCAAGGTCGCTTGGCTCGCGTGCGCGTTCAGCACCAACGGCATTCCCGATCCGAAGGCGCAGGTCCTCCGCTGCTTCGACGGCGAGCAGGGCAACGGCGCCAAGCCCAACCCCGAGATGCTCCGCGTCATCGGTCAGCTCTCGTCGGATCCGAGCATCGACGCCGTCATCGTGACGCCGCACTGGGGCATCGAGTACGAGTACAAGCCGCGCGACTTCCAAGTGAGCGTGGGTCGCGCCTTCCTCGACGCCGGCGCGACCGCGGTCTTCGGCGGGCACCCGCACGTCATTCAGCCGTGGGACAAGGTCGTGACCAAGGACGGCCGTGAGGGCTTCATCCTCTACTCGTTCGGCAACTTCGCGGCCGGCCAGATCTCGTCCAACGGGACGCCGCTCCTCGCGCAGCGCACGTCGCTCGCGATGTACGTCGGCCTCTCGAAGGCGCCCGGCAAGAAGGCCTGGGTGAATGGCGTGAAGTACGTGCCGCTCTTCATGGAGACCGACGGCTCGATCTACGCGCGCCCCACCTCCAAGGACGAGAAGCCGGGATCGCTCGCCGCGCGCAGCTACGATCTCGCGACCCGCGTCTTCGGTGAGTGGAACCAGGTCGGCGCGAACGACGCGGTGGTCACGAACCCCGAGTGCCACCGCTGAGCGAGCGCGATCGCCGCGGCGCGGCGCGATAGCCGAAGGTTCCCATCCCGACTCGCACGCGGTGCCCGCGCCATACGACGTGCCGCTTGAACGGCGCGCGCACCCAGACGCCCAGCATCATGAGCTCGCGGAGGGGCGCCAGGCCGAGCGGTATCCACGCGCGCGCCGGGCCGCGAAGCGCGAGCCACCCACCCACGTCTCGGAGCCATAGCGCCGCGAGCGCCCACGCGAGGCCGCCGCCCAGGCCGAAGAGCGATACGGCGAAGGGGAGCAGCGCGAGCGGGCTCGTCACGATCTCGAGCGTCTGCGCCGCCGGGCGAAGCCGCGAGCGGATCATGGCCCAGCGAAGTTGGCGATCGAGGAAGCCCGTGACGCGCGTCCCGCGGGTCACGTTGGCGAGGATGGTCGGCGCGATTCGCACGGGCCGTCCCGCGTGCTGGAACATCTTTCCGAGGATGAAGTCTTCGGCGAGCACGTCGGCGACGCGCTCGAGACCGCCGAGCTCGCCGAGCACGCGTCGCGAGAACATCATCGACTTGCCCACGACGAGCGCATCGCCGAGGAGCGTGGGGAATGCCATCCCGCCGGCGCAGAAGCCTGCAAGTTGCACGCTTTCGAGCGCGCTCCCCACGCCGTCCTCGCCGGCGCCGGCGAAGAGGTGCGTCACGAGCCCCGGCGCCTCCGGGGATGTAGTGGTGGCCCCGGCGAGCGCGACGCGCACCATCTCGCGGACCGCGTGGCGTGGCGCGCGGACGTTGCTGTCGCTCACGAGCACGAGATCGTGGGTCGCCGCGGGGAGCATGCCGAGGAGGTTCGCGACCTTGGGGTTCAAGCCCTGGCGCCCGTCGTGCACCACGAGCTTGCTCGGCACCTGGGGGTAACGCGCGCGCACGCCTTCGGCGATCGCGACCGCGGGGTCGTCGGCGCGCGTGACGCCGAGCACGATCTCGATCGCCTGGTGATCCTGCTCGAAGAACGACGCGAGGTTCTCGGCGAGGTCCGCGTCCGCGCCCGCGAGCGGCTTCAAGATGGTGACCGGCGCGTCGCCCTCGAGGGGGGCTCGTCCGAGGCGCACGCGCACAGTGGCCGCGAGGCCGAGGAGCGTCCACGCGGTGCAAAGCGCGAGCGGGATGGCGCTCACGAGCGGGCTCACGAGTGCCTCCCGTCGCGCGCGCCCCGGCGAAACACGAGCGACCAAAGTGGAAGCGAGAACGCGAAATAGACCGCGCTAGAGCCCGCGATTCGCACGATCACGTAGGGGAGCGCCGTGTGTCGAACGCCGAAGTCGAACGCCGCGAGGTTGAGGCCGAAAGCGGCTGCCTCCACCACCAGGAACAGCGCGAGCTCGCGCGCCTCGTCCCAGCGCGAGGCGCGGCTCTCGAAGGTGAATCGCTTCGAGCCGACGAACTGGACGGCGACGCCCACCGCGAGCGCCGGCCAGCTCGCCTGCGTCTTGGGTACGCCGAACGTGACGAGGACGACGAGGGTGACGAGATCGGCGAGGGTGGCCAGCGCCCCGATCACGGTCCCGCGCGTGAGCGCCTTGTGCATCGCGCTCTCTCGACGTGCGAGGGGCGTGCCTCATTCCAGGCTGCGTGGTTTCGCGGGCTTCCGCGCGAGCGAGAAGCGTCGTTCACGTGCCTGCCGAGACGCACTGCGTCGTCGGCTGCGCGCCAGTGCAGGTCAGGTGAGGAAGCCGAACACGAGATTCAGCACGAGCGCGAGGATGGTCGTGTTGTAGACGAACGAGAGGAGCGCGTGGATGAGCGCGGTCCGCCGCAACGGGCGGCTCGACACCGCGACGTCGGACACCTGGAAGCACATGCCGATCGTGAAGGCGAAGTAGGCGAAGTCGAGCTCGTTGGGCTCTTCGGTGCCGGGGAAGGTGAGGCCGCCCTGGCGGCCGCGGCGGTAGAAGAGGTGCGCGTAGCGGAGCGTGTACGCCGTGTGGGTCAGCGTCCACGAGAGCCCGACCGCGACCACGGCGAGCGTGCTCCAAAGGGCCGACGATGCGCCATCGAACGCGTGGGCGCGACGGAGCACGCTCACTCCGGCGAACAGGCTGAACAGGCTCGAGAGGACCGCGAGCAGGAACACCATCGTCCGCCCGGGATCCTCGGCCGCGGCGTGGATGCGGGTGCACTCCGCGTCGGCGGTGCTGATGCGCGGCCACCCCGCGGAGGTGCCAGTCGACGTGGGATGGCCAAGCCACGCCGAGCCCGATTCCGACGGATGCAGCGATGAGCAAACGGCCCGACGCGCGGCGCGGATCCCAAAAGGGATGGGGGGAGCGGAGGCTGGGCGGCGCGACGCTGGTCACGGGCAGAGGTGACCAGGATAGCGCGCTCACCGGGCCGCGTGCGCGGATCGGTCGCTGCCCGGCGCCGGCCCCCCAGTCACGTCGTCGACCGCCGCCTCGGTCCAGGCCAGCGCATCGCGGAGCTTCTGCGGATCATCGCCGACGTAGGTGTGCGGCACCTTGCCGAGCGAGAAGTAGCGCGCGTCGAAGCCCTCGGCCGCGAGCTGCGCCGCTGACGCGCGCATGGTCGGCGCGGCCCCGTCGTAGTCGCCGGCCACGAGGGCCAATCGTTTGAGCCCCAACGATTCGAGCTCGCGGCGAGTCGGCTTCACGAAGGCTCCGATGAGGAGTGCCGCCGGGTAGCGGCCGGGCTGGTTCCTCATCGCGCGCATGGCCACGTACGCGCCTTGTGAGAAGCCCACCATCACGCGCGGCCCCGCGGGGTCGAAGCGGCCGCTGACGCGCGCCGCGTCTTCGACCGCGGCTTCGATGCGCGCGATCGCCGCGCCGCCGCCCGACCACATCGCGCCGCCGGCCGGGCACGCCAGGTCGGCGCGCGCACAGACCACGTCGCCGCGCGCGATCTCGCCGAGCACGGCGCACGAGTTTCGCGGCTCGCCGCAGATCCCGTGCAAGAGCACGATCGGCGCCGGCTCCGGCGCCGCGGGCACGGCGAGCGCGCCTCGCACCGTGAGCCCCGAGCGGCTCGGGAGGGGCGTCATGCCCTCGCCGATCGCGGCCTCGGCCGATGTAAGACAAGTCGCGCCCAACACCACACCCAAGAGCACGCGCCGCCAAACCGTCGTCATTTCGCACCTCTCCCGTGCTCCGTCGGTGGTCGGGGCGAGTTCGTGACAGCCAATAAAAATCGCGATTCACTCGTCACACTCGGCGTGGCTCGAGCGACAGAAGGGATGATGCGATCCGAGCTCGAGAGTCGAACGGTGCTCACGGCGGTCGAGGCCATGGTGCGAAAGCGCGTGCCGGCATCGGACGTCGACGACGTGGTGCAGGCCGCGCTCGCCGACGCGGTCGCGAGCAAGGACGCGCCCGCCGACCCCGAGGCGTTTCGTCGCTGGCTCGCCGGGGTGGTTCGTCACAAGGTCGCCGACTTCCATCGCAAGCATCGCCGCGAGGTGCCGGTCGACGTCGTCCCCGACGCCGGCGAAGTGCCGGCGCACGAGGAGCGCGATCTCCTCAGGTGGGCCGAGGGCGAGCTTCCGTCGGACGACGCCAAACAGACGCTCGAGTGGATGATGCACGAGGCCGACGGCGAGAAGCTGGAGGCGATCGCCGAGCGCGAGCGCATGCCCGCGACGCGCGTGCGTCAGCGCGTGAGCCGTCTCCGCGCGTTCTTTCGCGAGCGCTGGCATCGCGAGCTCGTCCTCGCCGCGCTCGTGGCCGTGCTGGTCGTGCTCGGCTGGTTCATCGTGCGCGCCGCGCTCGCGCCGCCGCCCATGGCGAACCCGAAGACGCCGAACGAGCTCAAGCCCGATCTCGTGCCGGCGCCGCCTCCCACGCGAGAGCTCGCCCCGCCCGAGAACCGGCCGGCGACCGACACGGCGCCGCTGCCGTCCGCAGCGCCGCTCGCCCCGCCGCCGGTCACCGCGCCCGATCCGAGCATCGCGCCTCCCGGGAGGTTGCGTGGCATGCCGTCCGAGTCGCCCACCAAGCCTGCGTCGACCGCAGTGCCGACCACCGCGTCGAGCGGCGTGAAGCACAAGCCGAGCCCGTCCAAGAAGCCGGCCTTGGACAACATCTCGGGACCCTGACGCCGCTCAGAAGATCGACCACCCCGTGCGCGTGGTGAACGCGTCGAGCGCGTCGACGCCGCGCGCGCTGTTGCCGCTCTTGTCGAGCTCGGGTCCCCACACGGCGATGCAACCGCGCGCCGGCAACACGGCCAAGATGCCGCCGCCGACGCCGCTCTTTCCGGGGAGGCCGACGCGGTACGCGAAGTCGCCGGCGGCGTCGTAGGTGCCGCAGGTGAGGAGGATCGCGTTCATGCGCTTGGCCTCGCTGCGGGTGAGAAACTGACTGCCGTCTCGACGGACGCCGTGCCTTGCGAGGAAGAGCCCAGCGCGCGCCAAGTCGGTCGCGCTCATGCGCATCGCGCACATGCGGAAGTAATGATCGAGCACCTGCTCCACGGGGTGCTCGAGGTTTTGGTGGCTCGCCATGAAGTGCGCGAGCGATGCGTTGCGGTGACCGTGCTCGGCCTCCGAGCGCGCGACCACCGGGTCGACGTCGATGGCGTCGTTGCCCGACTCGGCGCGCAGGAAGTCGCGCAGCGCTGCGGTCGCGTCGCCGAAGAGCGAGAGCATGCGATCGACGATCACGAGCGCGCCGGCGTTGATGAATGGGTTGCGCGGGATCCCGTGCTCGTACTCGAGGAGGACGAGCGAGTTGAACGGCGTCCCGGAGGGCTCGCGGCCCACGCGCTTCCAGAGCGCCTCCTGGTCGCGGCCGAGCACGAGCGCGAGCGAGAACGCCTTCGCGATGCTCTGGATCGAGAAGGGCTCGAGGGCATCGCCGGTGGCGTGCACCTCGCCCGACGTGAGCGCGAGCGCCATGCCGAACCGCGACGGATCGACGCCGGCGAGCGCCGGGATGTAGTCAGCGACGCGTCCGCGCGAGGGCTCGGCGCGCACCTCTCGGGCGATCGAATCGAGGAGCGCGGGGAGCTCGGAGTGCGCTTGGCTCACGGGTCGCGGTCGTAGCACGTGGTCGGGTGAGGTCGCCAACTTGGCCCGGGCGGAGAACCGTTGGATCCTTCGCGCGTGGGGACCGCGCTACAGGTCGCGCTCGTTTATCTGCTGCCGCCGCTCGCGGCGTTCTTTTGGTTTCGTTGGTCGTCGCCGGCCGCGAAGGTCGACGTGCTCGGTCGCGCGCTGCTGTTTCTGGGCTTCGTGATCTTCATGGGCCGCATGGCGTGGCTCACGAAATACGGCGTCTACGCGCCGTGGCTCTGGGCGGTCGGCGTCATCGCCGGGGCGGTGGCCGTCGTGCCCACCCTCGGTCACGTCCCGCTCTTCGACGGGACGCGCGATCTCGCGCGCGCAGGCGGAACGGCGGCGGCCGGCGTGGTCCTCGCCCTCCTCGGGTCTTACTTCGCGAGCGAGGCCCACGCACCGCTCCCGAACCCGGCCCACCTCACGTTCCCTCTGCGCGGCCCTGGCACATTCCTCGTCCTCGAGGGCGGTACCGGGAGCTTCTTCGGCCTCGCGGTCGACGGCTCCGCGCAGCGCTACGGGCTCGATCTGGTCAAAGTCGACGCGCTCGGCTTTCGCGCGTCTTCACTCTGGCCCACCGATCCGCGCGCCTTTGCGGTGTTCGACGAGCCCGTGAGCGCACCTTGCGACGGCACGGTGCTCGCCGCCGAAGACGACCGCCCGGACCTCCCGCCGAGCCAGACCGATTCGATCACTCCGCTGGGGAATTTCGCGGCCATCGGTTGTCCCGACGTGACCGTGGTCCTCGCGCAGCTCCGGCGCGGATCGCTCAAGACGCCCAAGAACACCAGCGTGCGCGTGGGCGAGGCGGTGGCTTCGGTCGGGGCGAGCGGCAGCGGTGGCGAGGCGCGCCTTCGCATCTTCGCGGTTCGCGGTCAGGTCAGCACTCCCGAGAAGCTCGCTTCTCTCGGCGAAGGTATCCCGGTCGTGTTCGGCGACGGGCCGCTCGCGCGTGGCGATCGCGTGCCGTGAGCTCGGCGTGAGAACGTAGCGCGCGCGGCGGGCGCTTCTTGACCGCCCGGCCGCGGCGCGTGCGACGATGGACCGATGCGGCTTCCGTTCGGATCCACGCCCCCGAAAGAGCCGGTGCCAATGGACGTCGTCAGCTTGCTGAACGACATCGTCTTTCGCGCCGTCACCATGAAAGCCAGCGACATCCACCTCGAGCCCAAGGCCGAGGACATGCGCGTGCGCGTGCGCGTCGACGGTTGGATGATCGAGCACACCGTCGTCCCGCTGGAGCTCGTCCCGCAGGTGATCTCGCGCATCAAGGTGCTCGCGCGCATGGACATCACCGAGAAGCGCATTCCCCAGGATGGCCAGATGTCGATGGAGGTCGGCCTGGGCAAGCCGGTGCCGATGCGTGCCTCGACCTTCCCGAGCCAGCACGGCGAGAAGGTCGTGCTCCGTCTTTTCGGCGGGCAGGCGGTCATCCCGTTCGCCGATCTCGGCCTCTCGTCGGCCATGCAGGTCCGGTTGAAGGAGCTCATCACCAAGCCCCAGGGCTTCGTGGTGACGTGTGGACCCACCGGCTCCGGCAAGACCTCGACGCTCTATGCCGCGCTCCAGCTCGTCGACGTCCAAGGCAAGAACGTCGTGACGCTCGAGGATCCGGTCGAGGTCGAGCTTCCGCAGGTCACTCAAGGGCAGATTCAGCCGCGCGCGGGCTTCACGTTCGCGGGCGGCCTCCGCTCGGTGCTGCGCCAAGACCCAGACGTGATCCTCGTAGGCGAGGTGCGCGACACCGAGACCGCGGCCATCGCGCTCCAAGCCGCGCTCACCGGTCACATGGTCCTCTCGACGCTCCACACCTCGGACACGGTGGCAACCGTCGTTCGCTTGGTCGACCTCGGGGTCGAGCCGTGGATCGTCGCCAACGCGCTCACGGCCGTGGTCGCGCAGCGCCTCGTGCGTCTCGCGTGCAAGGAGTGCCTCGAGCCCGCCGAGCTCGCGTCGGACGTATGGGACGGCGACGAGGTGGTCTACCCGGCGGGCAGCAAGATCGTACGGCCGCGCGGCTGCCCGGCGTGCCACGGCATCGGCTACAAAGGCCGCACCGGCATCTTCGAGGTGCTCGAGCTCGACGACGATCTTCGCGAGCTCATCAAGCGCAAGGCCTCCGCCACCGACTTCCGCCGCGAGCTCAAGGAGCGCCACGTCGTTTCGCTGCGGCGAAACGGAATTCAGAAGGTCGAACGCGGGCTCACCACCGTCGACGAGGTCATCCGCGTCACGACGTGACCGGGACTACTCCGCGGACGCCGTGATCTCGGGCGCGCTCGCCCTCGCCGGTGCGGTCTCGTCGGCCGTCGGGCTCGAGCGCGGCTTCTTCACCGCTTCGCGCACCACGTCGAGCTCGAGCGGCGAGGCGATGCGCTCCGCCCCATCGGGCGTGGTCACACGCACGCCGAGCGCCGTGCGAATCGACACGCACTCGATCGGGCTCTCTCCCAAAAGCGCGCGCACGATCTCGTCGATGCGCACCGCGCCGTCTTGGCGAATCTCGACGTCGACCACGATGGGGACGAGATCGCCGAGGTGCCCTGCGCGGCGCATCTCGGCGCGCGCGTCGTCACCGCCGCGGACCATCGAGCGCACGAACTTGCGGGCGTCGACCCACTTCTTGATGCCTTCGACGACGCGGAGCTGAGGCAGCTCGCTCGCCGCAAGGAACGTGGCGATGTGCGCGTCGAGCGCCGCCTCACCGCCCACCGCGTCGAGCGCCGAGCGCGCGAAGGAGAGGATGTAGCGCGCAGCGTTGGTGACCTTGGTGATCGACGGGTCCATCGGACCGAGGCGCGTGGCGCCGACGAAATCGAGGCCGCGCGGCGCGCCCGCGCTGAGCGCTTCGAGGAGCGCCGCCGGATCCAGGTCGGCGGTGATCTTCACGTCCACGATCTCGGCCGTGCTGCTCGTGCCGAGCGCGAGCGCGGGCGCGAACGACATGTCCGCCTTGGGGTGGAAGCCGACCGTGTAATAGAGCGGCACGTCGACGCGACGGAACGCGCGCGGGAGCGCGCGGATCAAGTCGAGGTGCGAGAGCAGCGCGCTCGGGCCGAGCTTGGTGTACGCGAAGCGGTAGCGACGCGGCTCGCCTTGCTCGAACGCGGCCGGCGGCCGTTCGTGCTGCTTCTTGCCCTTGTTGCGCGGCGGGGTGGCCACGACCGTGGTGGCCGCGTCTGCCGCTTGCGGGCCCGCGGCTAGGGCGCCGTCCGTCGCGGGCGGTGCGGGCGCGACGAGCGGAAGCCGAACGCGCGGCTCCTCGGCGCCGAGCTTCTGCAGGTAATCGAGGCGCTCACTGCGCATCGCGCCGAGATCGCACGCGACGCCGCAGTCGTAGCAGACGAGCTTGCGGGTCTCTGCGTGCGCGGCAGCGAGGTTGGTGGCGTGCACGAACTGCCCGGCGACCTTGCCGCACGGCGGCGAAAGCCGGCTCTTGAGCGCCTTGCGGTATTCGCGGGCGAGGAAGCCCTCCTCGAGGCCGACGTCGATGTGATCCCAGGGAAGGCGCGCCGTGACCGGGATGGTGCCGAGGAACATGGCCGGCTCGAGCCCTTCGGCGGCGATGGCTTGGCGCCAGCGATCGAGATCGAGGTGCTCGTCCCACGAGTCGAAGTGCGCGCCGTCTCGGTAAGCGCGCTCGATGACACGACCGAAGCGGCGATCGCCCCGCGCGAGCACACCCTCGAGCCACGAGCCTTCGGAGTCGTGCGTGCGGAGGTTCACCTTGGAGCGGCGCGTCTCCTCGCGGAGCCAGCCCTGCTTCTTGCGCACCTCGTCGGGCGGGTCCATCGCGGCCCACTGGAACGGAGTGTGCGGCTTGGGCACGTGCGTCGACACGCTCACCGTGATGCTCGGCGGGCCCGCCTTCTTCTCCTTCTTGACGCGTTTGCCCGTCTCCCAGGCGCGCTGACCGACGCGGACGATCTCGCGAACGTCGCTCTCCTCCTCGGTGGGGAGGCCGATCATGAAGTAGAGCTTCATGGAGTTCCACCCGCGCGCGAAGATGCGCTCGGCGGTGGTCATGAGCTGCTCTTCGGTGACGTTCTTGTTCACCACGTCGCGCATCCGCTGGCTGCCGGCCTCGGGCGCGAAGGTGACGCCGCTCGCGCGGACCGTCTGGATGTCGTCGAGGACGTTCTCCTCTAGGCCGTAGGCGCGGAGCGAAGAGACGCCGAGCGCGACACGCTCCTTGGACATGCGCTCGCTCACCTTTTGGATCAAAGGAGCGATGCACGAGTAGTCGGCGGTGGAGAGCGAGGTGAGGCTCACCTCGTCGTAGCCGGACTTCTTGATGGCCGACGTGACGGACTCGATGATCGCGTCGGGATCGCGCTCGCGCACCGGGCGATAGATCATGCCGGCCTGACAGAACCGGCAGCCTTCCGTGCAGCCGCGCGCGATCTCGATCGACATGCGATCGAAGATGGCCTCCGGTCCGCCGACCGGGCTGTCGTCGGGGAACGGGAAGCGATTGAGATCGGCGACGAGGTTGCGTCGCACGACGCTCGGGATGCCGCTCGCCGGATCCTTGGGGCCGGTGACGACCGCGAAGCCGGTGTCCTCTTGGATGGCCACGTCGTAGAGGCTCGGGACGTAGACGCCTTGCAGCTTGGCGATCGCGACGAGGCGCTCTTTGCGCGAGCGGCCCTCTTTCTTGAGCGCCGTCCAGGTGAGCGCGAGGTCGGTGGTGCGCTCTTCGCCGTCGCCGATGACGATCGCGTCGATGAAGTCGCTGATCGGCTCGGGGTGCGTCGCGACCGGACCGCCGGCGATCACGAGCGGGTCGTCCTCGCCGCGCGCCTCGCTGCGGAGCGGAATCCCGCCCATGTCGAGCATGCCGAGGATGTTGGTGTACGTGAGCTCGAACTGGAGCGAGAAGCCCACCACGTCGAAGTCGCGGAGGGCCCGCGCGCTCTCGAGCGAGACGAGGGGCAGCTTCCGCGCGCGGAGCTCGCGCTCCATGTCGACCCACGGCGCGTAGCAGCGCTCGGCGAGCGTGCGCGGATCGTCGTTCAAGATCTTGTAGAGGATCTTGAAGCCGAGATGACTCATCCCGATGTCGTAGACGTCGGGGAAGGCGAGGCACACGCGCGCCGAGACCGCGTCCCAGTCCTTCTTGCGCTCCCCGAACTCGCCGCCCACGTACCGCGCGGGCTTGTTCACGAGGTGAACGAATGATGCGTACGGGTGCTCGGCCGACATGAAGCCGTGCACCATAAGAGCTTCCCGCCGAAGCGCAAGCTCACGGCCGATCCAGCGCGATTCGCGCGGTCGGTCGGCTTCGTCTAACCTTTGGAGGTGCGCCTTAGGACCTGCTTTTCGTCGCTCCTCGCCGCTCTCCTCTCGTTCGCAGCCGCTCCGGCGTTCGCCGACGAGCCGACGAGCCCGGCGCCCGCGCCCACGCCGACGAGCGACCTGCCCGTCGCGCCCGTGCCCATGGAGCCGGCGCCCGCGCCGCCATTGACCTCCACGCCGCCGCCACCGCCGCCGCCGGCAGAGCCCGCCGCCGAGCCAGCGGCGCCCGCACCGGAAGGCACACCCGAGACGCCCAAGCCGGCCGAGCCACCTCCGAAGGAGGAAGAGAAGGACGAAGGCGTCGGCTTCAAGTGGGTCTACCTCGTGCCGGAGGTCGGCTACTCGTACATCAACCTGAAGAGCTTCAGCGAGACCAACCTCGCCATCGTCGACTCGAGCAAGTCGGGCGCGATGGTCGGCGCTGGCGCCGGCATCAGGCTCGTGTTCCTCACCCTCGGCGTGCGTGCGCGCCATCACTTCGCGATGGGCATGTGGCAGGTGATGGGAGAGGCCGGGCTCCACCTCAAGGTCAACCGCATCGATCCGTACATCGCCTTCCGCGGCGGCTACGACACGATCGGCAACTTCTCGCAGGCGCTCGGCAACGCCGTGGGCGACGTGAAGGTCGACGTGAAGGGGTGGAACGCGGGCGGCGCGATCGGCTTCGACTACTTCGTGGGCGACAACGTGACGCTGGGCGTCGAGGGCAGCGCCGATCTGCTCTTCTTGACCCGTCCGAAGCCGGCGCTTCCGGCGGGGCTCACGCCCGCGCAGCAGGCGGCCATCACGTCGAATCCGCTCTATCAACAGTCGGGCTCGTCGGTCGGCTTCGGCGGTGTTCTCGCCGGGCGGCTCGGCTTCCACTTCTGACCCCGAGGCGCCGACCGTGATCGCTTCGTCCGGCCGTGACACAGCGCGGCCCGCGCCGCCGCCGGAAACTACGGGGCTCGCGTTGGCGTGTGCTTTGCTCGGGTCTAGCCATGCCCAAGAAGAATCCTCGCGCTCGTCGACTGCTCCTCGGTGTCACTGCCATCGGGGCTAGCGCTGCGTTGACTGCCTGCTCGTCCTCGGGCACTTCGAACGATCCAACGCACACCAGCGCAGGACTGCCACCCGCCGAGGCGGGCCTTCCGGTGGTCGGCACCCAGGTCTCTGACGCCGGGCCGGCCGTCGGCAAGACGATCTCCGACGCCGGACCCATCGGCGACTTCGTTCAGGATGCCGGTCCCGACGTGGTGACCGTCGACGCGGGCACCTCCATCGGCGACGCCGGAGACGGCGGATGAAGGCGAACTTCGAGCTCGAGTGGATGGGCGGTGCGGCGGAG